>DATNEY010000003.1:0-133494 GCA_035606665.1 Vicinamibacterales bacterium
GTGGCTGCACCGCTACCGCCGCCTCGCCGTCCGCTACGAACGCCTCGACTTCGTCCACGAGGCGTTCCTCACCCTCGGCTGCATCCTCATCTGTTGGAACCAATTGAAGGCGGCGAGCTAATTTTGCAACGCACTCTAAAGACCCGGCCTCCATGGCGAATCCGGCATCCATGGCGACCGTCACCAGTCCGGCGACCGGGCTTGGGATCATCCTCGGCACGGCCGCCTACATGAGCCCCGAGCAGGCGCGCGGTAGGACCGTCGATCGCCGCGCGGACATCTGGGCCTTCGGCGTCGTCGCATTCGAACTCGTCACGGGCTCGCGACTGTTCGGCGGCGAAACGGTTTCCGACACGATCGCCGCCGTGCTGCGACAGGACGTTCCTTGGGATCGCCTGCCGAAGAACACGCCTCTGAGATTCCAGCGCCTCCTGAGACATTGCCTCGATCGCGATCCGCGCAACCGTCTGAAAGACGCCGGCGACATCCGCATCGAGCTCGACGACCTGATCGCCTCGAAGGTCAGCGACGAGGTCGCGTTGGGCGCCGTTGCTGTCGGGCGCCACGTCGCCGGCACGACGATGAGCCGCATGTGGACGATGTGGGCGCTCGGCATGATGCTTGGTATGGCGATCGGCTTCGGCCTCTGGTACGCCACATCCAGGCCCGCCGAGACCGAAGCGCCGTGGACCCAGTTCACCCAGATCACTGACGAAGCCGGCCGCGAGTCGTCGCCATCCATCGCTCCTGACGGCAATTCGATCGCTTACGAGAGCAACGTCGCTGGGAGCTGGGACATTTACGTGCGACGCACCGGTGGACGCAATGCGACGAAGGTAGCCGCCGATCCCGTCCGTAACGAAGGCTCGCCAGCGTTCTCCCCAGACGGCAAGTCGATCGCTTTCCATGAAGTCGACAACGACGGCGGTATCTTTGTTGTCGGCGCGACGGGGGAGTCGGAACACCGCATCAGCAACGCCGGGTTCCATCCGGCATGGTCGCCCGATGGCAAGTCGATCGCGTTCTGTCAGGAGCGCATCGTCAATCCCGCCTCCCGCGTGCTGGTCAGCACGATCTCCATCGTCGACGTCGCAAGCGGTGCGGTCAGGGAACTGACCAAGGGCGACGCCGTTCAGCCGGCCTGGTCGCCTTCAGGAACCCGTCTGGCGTACTGGGCTAACACGAGCGGGCAGCGTGACATCTACACGATCGCGGCCACGGGCGGCGAGGCGATCAAGATCACCGACGATCCGGCGCTGGACTGGAGCGTCGTCTGGGCGCCCGATGGGCGCCACCTGTACTTTGCGAGTGACCGCGGCGGAAACTTCAATTTGTGGCGGATTGCCGTCGATGAAAAGACTGGTGGCGCTACAGGCGCGCCGGAGCCGGTGACGATTGGTGTTGGCACGAACCTGGCGCATCCGAGCTTCTCTCGAGATGGGCTGAAACTCGCATTCGATTCGATGGTCACCTCCACGAATCCTGTGGCGCTGCCGGTCACGGCTGGCGAGCGCGTCGGCGAACCCAGGTTCCTCTTTCGAAACGCCGGGATTTTCGCGCCGACCTCCGTGTCGCCCGATGGAACGATGCTTGCGATTTTTGGATCCTCACGGACCGAAGACGTCTGGTTGAGCCAGGTCGATGGCTCGGGTCTGCGCCGGCTCAACGACGACGCGTTCCGCGATCGCGTCCCGATGTGGCTCGACGACAACGAGTTGGTGTTCTACTCGAATCGCACGGGCAAGTACGAGATCTGGTCGATCCGGAAGGACGGCAGTGGCCTCACCCAGCTGTCCACTTCAAAGGAAACTATGAACTGGGCGGTCCCCGATCCGGTCAACCGGCGTATCTGGGCGTTTGCCGCTGGGTTGCCGTACACGATTGCGCTTGGCCAGAAGACGCCTCAGATACCTGCGGTCATGCCCATCATCAATGTGGACGGTGGATACCTCCGCCTGCATGCGGTCTCCCGCGACGGCAAACGGTTCGCCGGTCTCGCCTTGTCCAGGGCCGGAACCCGTCTGGGAGTCGGGTGGCACAACTTCGAGACGGGCGAAACGTGGGTGTCGCCGGAATCGCCTGACCTCGGACTGCCGGCATGGCTCGACGATGAGCGAATCGTTTACGTGGTGAACGGCCAGCTCGCGGTCGTCGATCTCGCCAAGCGCCGTCGCGTTATCGGCGGACCGTTCACGTTCGACCTCAATACCAACGTCATGCCCGCGGTCGCGCCCGATCACCGCACCGTCTTCGTCGGCGGCGGCACGACCGAGGCGGATGTCTGGATGGTGGAGCGAAGGAAGTGACGATGAAATCCTCCGAAGTACTAGCCACGTTGAAGAAGCTCGGCAAACCGCAGACGGCGGCGATCTACAAACGTCACGAATCTGGTGACAACGTCTTCGGCGTCCTGACGCCGGAGCTTGTGAAGCTGCGCAAGACGATCAAGGTCGACCACGCCCTCTCGCAGGATCTCTGGAGGACCGGCAACGCCGAGGCCCGAATCCTGGCGCTCCAGATCGCCGACCCGGCGAAACTGACGAGGTCGGCGATGGACAAAGTGGTGGAGGAGAGCTCCGCCTGGTTCTTCGGCCCTTATGTCGCTGAGCTTGTCGCCCGAAGCCCAATCGCCGACGACACGATGCGCGCGTGGATGAAGTCGAAGGACGAGTCGTTCCGGCAGATCGGCTACGGAATCCTCGGGATGCGGTTGAGGGACGACCCGGACTCAGTCAGCGATGCGGACGCCGCGAAGATCCTGGCCACGATTGAGAAGGAAATCCACGGGTCGCCAAACCGGTCGCGTCACGCGATGAACGGCGCGCTGATTGCCATCGGGGTCGCCAAGTCCAACCTGCGCAAGAAGGCGACCGAGGCGGCGAAACGGATCGGCAAGGTCCAGGTTGACCACGGCGAGACGAACTGCAAGACGCCGGACGCGGCGGCGTACATCGAGAAAGCGGCGAAGCGGAAGCGCTGAGCCCCGCCTCGCCGTCTCCGATCAGGAACGCATGATTCGCCGGCGAAGCGCCGGCGTCACCGCGAGTAGACCGAAACCGAGCAGTGCCAGAGTGGCCGGCTCTGGAACGGCTCGCGGGCTCTCGTACTCGACGAAATAGCCAATGACGGGATCCTGCGGATACTCGGGCAGCCCTTGCGTGCCCGAGTCGTCGAGCCAGAAACCAGGCGGCGCGGGTCCACTGGTTCCGATATTGAAGTACGCGATTCCGGCGTTGTTGGGTTCACCACCTCCGAAGTTCGTATAGGTGTGCGGCTGTCCAGCCTCCGGCCCGACCAGCCACCCGAGGTAATTGCCACCGATCCAGGCGCCCAGAAATCCTGTCAGGTTGTAACTGGTAGCGAGTCCCGCCAGAAAGCTGTTTTCCGCGGCGGACGTAATCGTGACGAGGTGACCGTTCACGCCGCCGAAGGTGCTGGCGGCCGCGGCGGCCTGTGCCGCCGACCAGGTATTCGCCGAGCCGTCGGAGAACACCGTCGGCAGGACGATGACGAGGTCGTAGAAATTGGAACCGAACTGGATGGGTGAAGCTTCCGCCCGGGCGGTGACGGCCAGAAAACCGCCGGCGGCAAGGAACAGCGTGAGAGCGCGACGTAAGCGTGACAATCTCATACTCAATCTCCTGGCGTTGTGAACTTCGATCCAGGAAACTTACGCTCCGCCACCGCGAAGCGTCCCGTAATTCCTCCGCAATTCTGACGAAAGAATGCGATTCCGACGCGAGGCTCAGGCGCGGAAGCCTTGAAGACATCCCGCAGGAAGAGATCTGTCTCCTTTACGTAGGCAGCGCCAGAAACTCTTTGAACCGCTCGACCTCGCGGTCGAGTTGCCTGCTGAACGCGCGGTCGCGTGGCGGGCGGCGCGCAGCGTACCCGAATGTCGCGTCCAGGGTGCCCCCGACGACAGACAGATTGGCCCATCCGATGACTTCCGAGCGCCAGAGCACGGGCATCGCGTAGTAGCCAAACCGCCGCTTCTTCGCGGGCGTGTACGCCTCGAAGCGATACGGCCATCCCCACAGCAGTTCGAACCGTCGCCGGTCCCAGACGATGGGATCGAATGGCGTCAGAAAACGCAGATCGTCTTGCGCGCTCCCGCTCTCTGGGTGCTCACCGGCCGGCCAGTACCAGTCGATGCCGTGGACGCGCTCGCGGACGAGGCGTCGCCGGGCTCGTTCGAGGGCCGTGGGAATCAACCCCCGCCACTGCGGCACCGCGTAACGAAGCCGGCCTACGACGTACGCGAGCGATGGCGCCGGCAGAGGCGCGTATTTGTTGACGACAACGTCAACCAGACTGTCGATGCGCTCCTGCCTGGAAAGTTCGCGCGGCAAAGGTGTATCCGGGCGTATCGCGTAGCGCCGGATGCCCTTGTCGCGCCCCGTCACGCGCAGCCAGCCGCGATAGTGCATGTCCTCCAGCAGGTGAGTCGTCGCATTCGACGAGCCGCCCCAGTAGTTGGTGACGGTCCCATGCGCAAAATGCGCGTCGACCTCAGTGGGATGGACGTCCCCCTTGTCACGAACGAACGCGAGCAGCTTCTGCCTGCGGCTTCGCGGCTTCGAGATCGCCGGCGGCTGCTCCCTCGGGTGCATCAGCGCGTGTAGCTCACGTGACACGAATCCGTAGTTGATGAAGACGTCTTCCTCGACGCCGAGCCCCCCATAGAGTCGATCCAGATCGCCGGCCTTGTAGCCCGCGACACGATGGCGAAGCGTGAGGTCCTGTGCCCGGGCAGGTGCGCGAATCGGATCCGCCTGCACGAATCCGAACCGTTCGAAGGCGTGCTCGAGCGTGCGCGGCGTGAAGAGGCTGCGAGCCACGGCGAATTCGCGGAGGGCGGTTTCCGGTCGAGGTTTCTGTGGCACCATATCCATTGTGAGGTTGATCGAGCGCCTCAGGATTGCCTTCCTGGGCCGGCGCCTGCCGGATGCGATCAAGCCGGACCTCGACGCGCTGGCCGCCAAAGCCGGCGAAATCAGCAACGAATGCTACGACGCACTGACTGCGGCCTCGGCGCTGCGAACCAAAGTCGTTGCGTCTTCGGACGCTGCGGCGTCAGCCGAAGCCAATTTGATTGCTCTTGGCGGAGTGCTCGAGGCGTTTGACGGCCACGAGACACGTATCCATGACCTGGTCGCCAAGTTTCACGAACTGGAACATTCTGTTCTGGTTCGACTCGAGGATCTCTCTGCGATCTACCGGCCGTCGGACTCAGAGAAGACACGCCTGCTTGAAGAGGTCGAGGCGATCCGCCGGCCGGCCACCGATCTGCACGCTCAATTCCTGCACGACTTCATGAGCCTCGAGCGTTTGTGGCAGCAGTGGTCACCCATCGACCAGCGGCATCAGAAGCCGGAACAGGTCTCGCGCAGGCGGGCGTAGTTCTCAGCCCTTCGGTACCTGAAATCCAAACACGATGTAGGCGACGGACGCCGAGTTGCCTCCGGCGGGACGGGCCGGACGGAACTTCCATTGACGCGCGGTAGTGAGTGCAGTGCTGTCGAAGCCAGCGGCAGGCACACGGACGTTTGCGGCGGTCACATCGCCTCTCGCGTCGACTTTCACTTCGACCAGAACGACTCCCGGAGCCATGGTGCCGGCCGGATAGGTGGGCGTGACGACGGACGTGGGAAACGGAATCTCGGCGGAGACGCGCGCGACGTCTTTCGGCACCTCGCCGAGCGTGGCGCCGATGACGGCCGGCGCGCGGAACACACCGGCGACCAGCACTTTGCTCTCGATGCCCTCGGTCGTGGGTCCGCCGGGCTTCCGGCGGGCCGGCGGGATGTCCACCTCCGCGGGCGAGAATTTCCAGCTCCTGACGGCGTCAACCATTCGTCCGGTGAATGGAGCAGTCTCGCGCAATGGCTTGATCCCGCTGATCCCGCCCTTCGCATCCAGTGAGACTTCGAGCAGGACCTCGCCGCCGCCGACCACATCCGAATTCACGGCCAGGGTCGGGACGCGGCCGCTTTCGAACAGCGCCGGTGTATCCGCGCCGGTACTCACCACCACGGCCATGGCCATCAGGAGTGCGAGCTTCATAGTCATAGGATACGACCCGAACCGCGCCGCCGACGACCAACAGATTCGTGATCGCCTCACGGCCCGTGAGATAGAGTTCAGCCTGTTCGGAGGCTTCAAATGCCGAGACTCTGCGCAACCGCCATCGCCCTGCTGTCCGTCGTTGTCGTGAGCCTCAGTGCCTCGCAGACGGCGCCAGCCTCGTCGACTCGTGACATCGATCGCGACGTCTGGTCCGTCTTCGTGGCCACCGTGGCCGCGGACGACATCGTCGGTATGGGCAACGTGTATTTGCCGAATGCCGTGCTGGTCGACCCGCGGGCAACACATCCAATCAAAGAGACCCTGGCGCGATGGGGAAAGGACATGGTCGCCGCGAAAGCCAAGGGCAACAGGGCGACCGTTGAGTTCCGTTTTTCGCGGCGCCAGGACGATGCGACCACGGCGTTCGAGAGCGGCATCTTCAACTACACGGTCATCGAGAAGTCCGGCGCGAGCAATTCGAAGTTCTATCCCTTCGAGGAGCTCCTGGTGAAGACAAACGGCAAGTGGCGTGTGCTGATGGAGCGCCAGTTCGCGGAGGTGACGCGGGGCGCGTGGGACAAGCTGCCGAAGTAGCTCGTGCCATGAGCCCGCACGAAGGCGTGGAAGGTTGACCGGGTACTTCGTCCTCGTCTGCGCCGTCAGCTGGTCCTTCTTCTACATTGCCAGCGTTCTTCCGGATTCAGTTGCGCGCGCGGTCGTATTCGATGCCGGCGTCTTCACGCCTGGCATCCTCGCCTTGGTCTTCACGGCGTGGCAGCAGCGCAGCCGGGGAGTGAGGAAACTCATCGCGCGGCTGGTCGAGGTCGATGTGCCCGTGTGGTGTTATGTCTTCGCCGTCAGCTACATGGCCGCGGCGAAGCTCATCACCGCAACGATGTTTCGCGCGATCTACGGGCAGTGGCCGAGCTTCGGTTCCGAGGCCTGGTACGTGATCGCGGCCGCCACGGTGTTCTCGACCGTCGTCGGCGGTCAGGCCGGCGAGGAACTCGGCTGGCGCGGCTATGGGCTGCCCAGGCTCGTGTCGCGACTCGGCCTGCGCTCGGCCTCCATCATCATCGGCGTCGTCTGGGCCGTGTGGCATCTGCCGTTGTTCTTCTGGTTTCCGGAGGCGGATAAGTTCGGCCAGTCGTTCCCAACCTATGCCCTGGGCGGCGTGGCCATTTCCGTGGCGATGACGTGGCTCTACGCCCGCGCGAACGGAAGTCTGTTCCTGATGATGCTGATGCATTCGGCGATCAACCAGTCAGTGGGAATCGTCTCGTCGGCAGTGCCGGGCGCGACCAACGCGTTTGCTCTGAGCTCGTCGCCTGCAGCCTGGATCACGGTTGGTGTGCTGTGGGCGTTTGGAATCTACGCGCTGGTCGGGATGCCGCGTCATGCTGAGAAACCACATTCAGCTCTCCATCGGCCCGACTAGAATCCGAGTGGCCGATGCAAGACGGAGTCCTGCGACCTGCTATAGATCGCTCACCGCTGGACTCCGAACCGGAACACCGTCATCGACTCGTACTTCTGTCCGGGCCTCAGAATCGCCGATGGGAAGTTCGCGTGATTCGGTGAATCCGGGAAGTGCTGGGTTTCGAGACAGAGCCCGCTGCGCCGGCCATAGACGGTGCCGCCCTTGCCGGTGATCGATCCGTCGAGCTTATTGCCCGAGTAGAACTGGATCCCCGGCTCGGTGGTCTGCACCTCGAGCGTGCGGCCACTCTTTGGTTCCAGGAGCCGCGCGGCGAGAGATAAGCCGGCGCCACGTCGTTCGAGAACGAAGTTATGGTCGAAGCCGCCGCCGATTTTCAGCTGCGGATGGTCGGCATCAATTCGTTCGCCGATGACCGCCGGCTTGCGGAAGTCGAAGGGCGTGCCGGCCACGGGCGTGACCGTGCCGATCGGGATCTGCGTCGCATCGACGGGAGTGAAGGCGCCGGCGTTCAACGTCAGTACGTGTCCACCGATGTCGCCCGCGTCTTGTCCGGCCAGATTGAAGTAGCTGTGCTGCGTGAGGTTCAGCGGCGTGGCCGTGTCTGTCGTGGCCGAGTATCTCACCGAGAGGGCATTGTCTTCGGACAGGGCATACGTCACAGTGACACGCAGGTTGCCGGGATAGCCCTCTTCGCCGTCGGGGCTGAGCCTCGAGAAAACAACTTGACTCGAGGTCGCGGACGTCACGGGCCACACGACCTTGTCGAATCCCACTACGCCGCCGTGGAGGTGATTGGGACCGTTGTTGACCGCGAGGGTGTATTCACGCCCGTCGAGGGTGAACCTACCCTTCGCGATTCGGTTTCCGTAGCGGCCGACCACCGCGCCGAAGAACCGCGAACGGGTCAGGTAGCCCTCGAGCGCATCGTGTCCAATCACAACGTCAGCAAAGCGGCCGGCGCGGTCGGGTACGCGGATCGACTGAATGATGGCGCCGTAGCTGATGAGTCGCACTTCCATCCCGCTCTTGTTCGTGAGCGTGAACACTTCCACCATCGTCCCATCGGGCATCGTCCCAAACGGCGCGCGCGCGGTGGTTCCCGGCTGCCGCTGGGGGAGCGCGACGGCGGCCGCGATCAGAAGCCCGCCAAGAAGTGTTCGGAACATTCGAAGTAGCATAGCGCCGAATGAATTCCGCCTCAGCGAAATGGCAACTCACGCTGCTCGTGTTCGTGGCCATCGCCATCAGCTACCTCGATCGCCAGGCGCTGCCGGTGGCTGTCGCCGCGATTCAGAAGGACATTCCCCTCAGCAACACCCAGTTCGGCGCGCTGACGTCGATGTTCCTGTTGGCCTACGCGCTGATGTACGCCGGCGGCGGCGCACTGATTGACCGGCTCGGCACGCGGCGCGGCTTCCTCATCATCATGATCTTCTGGTCGATTGCGTGCGCGAGTCACAGCGTGGCGACTGGATTCTGGATGTTGGTGCTGAGCCGCTTTCTGCTCGGCGCAGGGGAGGGCGGTGGTTTCCCTGCCGCGACGAAGGTCATCGCGGAGTGGTTTCCCGCGCAGGAGCGTTCCACCGCGATGGGCGTCGTGAACGCTGGTACCGCCGTGGGCGGCGTCGTCGCGCCGCCGGCCATTGCGGCGCTCATTCTGTATGGTGACTGGCGGCTGGTGTTTGTCGCGTTCGGCGCGGTCGGTCTGCTCTGGGCCGTATGGTGGCATCGCGCGTATCCGGCGACGCCGCCCGTGAGCACGGAGGTGTCATCGAAACGTGTCGCCTGGTCGGAGCTCGTGACAATGCGACCGGTGTTGGGCCTCGTCTTCGCGAAGTTCCTGACAGACGCCGCATGGTTCTTCTACATCTCCTGGCTTCCGAAGTACTTGTACGACGCGCGGCATTTCGATGTGAAACAGGTGGGCTACTACGCGTGGGTGCCGTTCGCCGCCGCGGGCATCGGCAGTCTGCTCGGCGGCTGGTTCTCGAGTCACCTTCTTTCGCGCGGCCACTCCGTCAACTTGTCGCGCAAACTTGCGCTCGGCCTGTCAGCCGCGGTGATGCCCGGCATCATCTTCGTCACGCACGTGCCGGTGGAATGGGCCATCGTGCTGTTCAGCCTCGCGTTCTTCGGCCAGCAATCGTGGTCCACGCTCGTCATGATCGTCCCGACCGATCTCTTCGATCGCCGCGTGGTGGCGTCGGTTGCCGGCATGGTCGGCTTCGGCGGCGCGATGGGCGGGCTGCTCATGAACCTGCTCGCCGGCCGCCTGCTGGATCTCGGCTTCGGATATCAGTTCGTCTTTTCGATTGTCGGCATGCTGCACGTCACCGCGTTCGTCGTCATCCTGCTCGCGATCCCTCAGATCCGGCCGGTCGTTCGGTAACGGCGTCACTTCACGACGGTGCACTTGATTGGTTTTCCAACGCCCGTGGTGTCACCGCCTACCCACGACAGCGAGTCCGTGCAGTTCGCGTTCGCGCCGCCGCTGCCGCTGATGCTGTTCGTCCCCGTGAGGAACAACGCGCCCGAGCCCGCTTCGACGTGCACGCCGTCCGAGCCACTGCCCGTGATCGTGAAGTTGCGCAACGTCACGCCGGACTTGGCGCGCAGGACCACGCCATGAGCCGGGCCCAGCGACTCGTTGATTTGCACGGTGTCAACGAACAGGTCCGACCCTATGTGGAGGCAAAGTCCGCACTGGAAGAACCCAGGCAAGGGACTCGGCTCGGCAGGCGCCCGCGAACCCGTCAGGTTGTTATGGCTGATGGAAAGATTCCGCACGTCGCCCTTTGAACTGACGAGTGACAGCCCCGGGCCTCCGTTGTCGTAGATGCTGATCGGCGCCGCTGGAGATTGGCCGCCAATGAAGATCGTACTGAGGAAGATGGTGATCCCGAGGCCCCCATTGTTGTGGACGCGGATGTTGCCGCTGCCGCCGAGAAGACTGCCGCTACTGACACTGATGCCGCTGCCCGCATTCCCATAGATCTCGGATGTTCCGCCCAGGCTCGCTGAGGACATGCCGCTCACAAAGATGCCGGCAGCGCCACCGTTGTTCGCCGCGGTGATGTCCTGCATCCCAATGGACGCGTTGTCGGAGATGTTGATGCCGATGAGAGGTGCCGACTCGACCACGCATCGCCTGAGCGAGCCTTCGGATCTCGACAGGCTGATTGCATGACTGCGCCCCGGGAAGCCGACGATGCGAATGTCGTTCAAGCTGAAGCCGGTCAGTTGCTGGACGGTGACCACTGATGGCGCGCCGGGGGGCGCGGCGGCGTTGCCCGTGATCGAGTCGTCGAGCACACCGGGAACGGCGGGCGTTCCCTGGATCGTCAGGTTGTTGATGCCGTTGATGAAGATGACTTCGGCGCAGTTGCCCGAGACCCATATCGTGTGCGGACCGTTGGCGTTCTGGGTCTTGGCGGCGTCGATGGCGAGACCAAGCGAGTTGAAGTCGGAGGTGCTATGGCCGGGATCCGTCCCGCCCGCACACGTCACGTCAAAGTCGCTTGCCGACGCCGTTCGCGCGCCGAACAGCAGCGCCGCCGCCAGCACTCCGACGAGGAATCTCCCTGAGATCGGACCCATTTCACGCATTGCTCTGTCCTCCTGAAATCCCGTCCCGCGGGTCGTCTGGTATAGCGCAGCACTGGCGGGCCGTGGATGTGACACGACACGACAGACGCTGGATGTCGCGCCATGTCGCAGTTGCAACCGCGCACGAGTGGGTTCAGGATCCGCAGGTCACCCATGACCGATTTGCCAGATCCGGGCGATCGGCTCGATTCCTGGAAGGAAATCGCCAGCTTCCTGGGTCGCACCGTCCGGACCGTCCAACGCTGGGAAAAGATGGAAGGCCTGCCGGTACGTCGCGGCGGGCCCGGCCGAGGCGTTGTCGCCTCGCGCAAGGAGGTCGGCGAATGGTGGCAGGAACGCGGCGACAGCCTTCAGGAGGAAGAGGAGGACGCTGCGCCCGTCCCTCCAGCGTCAAGCGTCACGGCGACCGCGTGGGGACTGGCCGCCGCGCTCGCCTTCGCCGTCGTCATTGCGGCGGTCCTGACCGTCGGCGCGCCGGGCGTGACCGAATTGCGCCAGGCTCCCGTGATCGGCCGTGCGCTCGCGACATCAACCAGCGAAGGCCAGACGTTTACCCGGATCCAATTCGACACGGCGCCTCGCGGACTCGCGGCGGCGCCGTCCGGTGAGTACCTCTACGTTGCGCTCACGGAGGAGCGCTCGATTGCGGTCGTCCGGCTTGCCGATCTCACTGTCGTCCGCCGGATCAGGCTTCACGAATCCCCGGAGGTCATCGCGCTCAGCCCGAACGGCCGGCGGCTGATCGCTGCCGGTCCGACGGAACTCAGTGTGGTGCATCTGGAGAACGACTCGATCGAGGTGCTGCCTCCGGGAGGTCAGGTTCGCGCTGTCGCGTTCAGCCGGGACGGCCGCCAGGCATGGCTCGCGCTGGCCCGCAGCGGGCTCAAGATCCTTGACCTGGAGTCCGGCACGGTCGAAGCACGCCCCACCATCGGGTGCCCGTATGCATTCGCCGCCGCTCCTGTATCGGGACGGATTTTCGTGGCCTACCAGTGCAAGGGGCCGGGCGGGCGAGACGGGCATGACGCAATTGAAGTGATCGACGTCGCAAGTCGAAGCAGTCTCGTCGCTCGCAGCGATTGGCCAATGGTCGGCAGCGGGCTGGCGCTCTCCCCGGACGAGCAGTTCCTCTGGGCGGATACGGCCGATGCGTGCTCGGGCCGCATCTACGATGAATCCGGTTGTCCGCCTGGTCGGGGTCCGGTGCTGCTGGCGCTGAACGCAGCGTCGCTCGATCCGCTGCTCATGATTCGAGTGCCTTCGCCCCACTATCAGGCGACCCCCTTGTTCTTTCCGGACGGCAGCCGCCTTCTCGCGGTGCTTGACGGCGTCAACGTTCTGAATACGTCGCTGGGGCACGTTGAGGAGCGCTTCGACATGCCGGGCGTGACTGTCGGCATATTTGCCGGCGCCGTGAATCGCTTCTTCCTGTCGTCTCCGCTCGAACGTTCGGTCGTCGAGTTGCCGCTCCATGGAAAGCCCGACGCACGCACGATGGACGGCATCGGGACGTACTGGGCCCTGGACGGCACGGCGAACGACATCGTCGGCGGCATGCACGGGGTCTCCGAATCCGTGGAGTTTCTGCCGGGCCGTCTGGGCCGCGCCGCGGCATTTGACGGCATCAGATCGAGCATTGACTACAGCTGGCGCTCCGATGTGGACGTGCTCGGGCCGGAGGCCACGGTGGCGGCGTGGATCAAATACGAGCCTACGGGCAGCCCGATGGTTGTCGTCGACAGCCGGGGTCCGGAGCCATGGCGGCTCTCATTGACTCCTGAAGGCCGGCTGTCGTTCTGCGTCAACAGCGCTACGGCCGCGCTCGGCTGTGATGGCCTGGGCCTGGTGTCTCGCGCCGTGCTGGGCGCGGCACAATGGCATCATGCCGCCATCGTGCTCGCGGAGACTCGCGCGACATTGTTCGTAGACGGAGTGCCGGACGCGTCCGCCGAGCTGGGCGAGTTCCGGCGACGGGTAAGACCCAATGACCTCAAGGGGCGCGTGACAGTCCTCGGCGCCGGTCCGCGCCTGACGCAATCGTTCAAAGGGCTCATTGACGAGGTGGCTTTCTTCCATCGCGCGCTATCCGCGACAGAGCTCGTTCGGCTCGCCGAATTGACGACCTACCGGCGCCAGGCCCGATAGTATGGCTGTATGCGATTCAGTCTCGGCGCCATTCTCGCGGTGCTCTCGATCGCTCCGGTAAGCCAGTCGGCACAACCGCCCGTCATCGACAGCCACCAGCATCTTTTCAGTCCTGCTGCGGGGGCGCTGGTCTCGGGGAAGCCCGAATCAACGGGTATCAGCGCGGTTGAGCTGATTGCGCTCCTTGACGCGGCGGGTATCCAACGCGCCGTCGTGTTGTCGATGGGCTACACGTGGGGCAAGGCCAGCCGTGCGCAAAACGAGAACGAATACGAGCGCGTGAAGGCTGAGAACGACTGGACGGCAGAGCAAGTCTCGCGCTTCCCGGAGCGATTGCGTGCGTTCTGCAGCTTCAATCCCCTCAAGGCCTATGCGTTGGCGGAGCTCGAGCGGTGCAGCAAGCATCGGCAGCTGCGCAGCGGCCTGAAGCTCCATTTCGGGAACTCTGATGTCGACTACGACAACCCCGAGAAGGTCGCGCAAGTGAAGAAGGTGTTTGCCGCGGCGAACGGATATCGGATGCCCATCGTGGTGCACATGCACGCGTCGCTCGACATGAAGCGCAAGTACGGCGCCGATCAGGCGCGCGTGTTCCTCAACGAGTTGCTCCCGGCCGCGCCGGCCGTCGCCGTGCAGATCGCGCACCTCGCGGGAGCGGGTAGCTATGACGACGTCACGGACGCAGCGCTCGGTGTGTTCACCGATGCGATCGCGAAACGGGATCCCCGCATGAAGAACGTCTGGTTCGACGCGTCGGCCGTCCCGCGGCCCGAGATGCCGGCGGCGGAGCTGGAGCGGATCGCCTCGCGAATCCGGCAGATCGGCGTCGCTCGGGTGCTCTACGGTTCTGACGCAGCGACGACGCCCTCGATGTACCCCAAGGCAGGCTGGGAGACATTTCAGCGCCTGCCATTGACGCCTGCCGAGTTCCGCGAGATCGCGAGCAACATCGCGCCGTACATGGCTTGGAAGTAGGCCGCGCCTTCAGGCCCGGCGCGTTCGCCGGCCCTGAAGGGCCGCCCTACTCTGATCGCTGCGCAACCAGCGGATCGACTTCGTAACGCAACGGAATACCGTCGGGTCCGAGCACGACGACGTCGCCGTCAAACCCGTACGACGCGGCCAGATCCTCGAACGAGCGCTGCGCAGCACGGAGGTCAAAGTAGACGGCGGGGGCTATGTTACCGGGCCGGGGTGGTTCCGGGCGCTTCTTGTCGTACGCACCCACGATCTTGATGCGATCGGCCTGCTCGAACGGAAGTCCCCGCAAGACGACGCCGTTGACGATGCTGAACATCGTCGTCGTCAGGCCGATGCCGAGGTCGAGAGCGGTGACCGCCAGCGCTGAGATGCCGGGGCGTTTCAGGAGGATACGGGTAGGCAACCAGGGCATGCTGCGTGCTACGCTGCGGCACGCTGACGGTTAACGTTGTAGGCTCACTCGGGAGTCTCTCGATGGGCCCTAGACACGTCATCCTCCATTGCGCGATCAGCCTGAGCGTTTGGTCAGCCGGGTTGGCAGGCAGTCAGGCGCCACCCGCGGGTGCGCTGACTGGGGCGCTCCGAACTCATCTCGCGGAGGAGCGGCTGGACGTGGTGACGGCCGTCCGTGGACTTCCTCTCGGTGTCCGGCAGGAATTGCAGGCGTTGTTCAGCAGCCATGCCCTCGAAATCGCGACCGACATTGCCGACGCTGGAGGGAAGTTCCAGCCCACCGGCGTGGCCGGTACGCAACTGCCGATGCGGCGGCTCGTTGCGGCGGGGTGCTCTGTCAACTACTGCCTGGTCTACTACGAACGCGGCGGCAGCGCCCATACCTGGCACGTCGGACTGTTCTACTGGACGCCCGAGGCAACGCGTTTGGAATGGGGCGCCGCCGCACCCGGCGGCCTCAAGACACTTGCCGAGGTTCGAGCCGCCGTGCTGTCCGGGGCAATCAAGGGCCCGAACAAGGTTTGGTGACGTTACGGCGTAGGCCGGCCCTTCAGGGCCGGCGTGACTGCCGGGGGCTAAAGCCCCGGCCTACCTACCTGAGCGTTCGAGCGCGCGACGAAGACTGCCGCGGCCAAGTCGCCGGTCGCGTTGAGGACGGTGGCGAAGAGATCGGGGATCGCATCGACCGCGATCAGAATCCCAATTCCCTCCACAGGCACGCCGATCTGCAGGAACATCGGCGCCAGCATCAGAAACGCACCTCGCGGCACTCCGGGCGAGGCGAACGCCAGGAAGATCGCCGCGAACGCAATCGTGAGGTACGCCGACGGCCCGAGATCGACGTGGTAGAACCACGCGACGAAGAGCGTGCCGAAGGTCCAGGACACGGGCGCAGCGAACTTGAACATCGAGATGGCCACGGGAAGGACAAATCCGGTCACGTCCTTGGGCAGCTTGAGGCTCTCGTCAGCCCCGCGGACGAGAGCCGGCAACGACGCGATCGACGAGCTCGACGAAAACGCAATGAGCTGGCCGGGGAGCGCCGCGCGGGCGAACTCGCGCATGGGCAGTCGCGCGAATACCGCAAGCGCTGGATACAAAAGGAGTACGAAGAGGATGCTCGCCAGCGAATACGCCGCGATGTAGAAACCTATCGCGCCCACGAATCCCGCGCCCCCGTGGGCGCCGAGCGGCAACATCAGCGCGAAGATGCCGACCGGGGCGCACCAGATGATCCAGCGCACGAGCACCTGCATCGTGTCGCCGAGCCCGCGAAAGAACCGGAGCAGCGCGTCGCGCCCATCGGCAGGCGCGTGCGGGATGGCGAGGGCGAGTAAGAGCGTGAAGAGTACGAGCGGGAGCATGGCACCGTTCGCCGCCGCCGCGATGGGATTGGTGGGGACGAGCGAGGTGAGCCAGCTCCCGAAATCCACCGGGGTCGCGCTCGTTGCGACCGAGCTCGCCGCTTCCGCCGCGCCTGGAGGCAGTGCGGGCCGGACGGTGATGACGCGCGACATCCACGAGAACACCGCGATGCCAAGCGGCAACGCAAGAACCATCGCGCCCGTCAGCATCGCCACGAAGACGAGGATCGTGCGACGCCCGATCTTGCCGACCGTGCCGACACTCGAGGCCGAAGCCACGCCCGTGATCACGAGCGAGACGACGAGTGGAATGACGGTCATGCGGATTGCGTTCACCCAGAGCGTGCCGATCGGCGCGACCGAATCAGCGGCGCCCAGCAGCGATGGATTGTGCGAGGCGGCGATCGCCAGTCCGGCGCCAAGGCCCACACCAAGGCCGGCGAGAACTCGGGTACTTTCACTCATGTGTCTCCCACGATTCTTAAGTTCGCGTGGGGCCCGACCCCCACGCGCTTGCCGGCGCTCAGCACCTTCACTACGTTCAGGGCTTCGCGGGGCTCTACATCATCAAGTCGCCGCCATTGATATCCAGAGACGCGCCGGTGATGTAGCCGGCGTTCTCCGACGCGGCGAAGCAGATCAGGTCGGCGACTTCCAGCGCGGTGCCAAGACGGGGCACCGGGAATCCAGTCGCGAGTTGCTCGAGGAGCTCGGTGGACGCGCTTTCGCGCGTGAGTTCGGTATCGATCATGCCCGGACACACGGCGTTCACCGTGATGCCGTATTTCCCCAGCTCCTTGGCGGCCGCCCGCGTGAGGCCGAGCAGCCCTGTCTTCGATGCCGTATAGTGCGCGCCGCCAAGCGTGCTGACCATCCGGCCCGCGGTCGAGGAGATGTTCACGATGCGGCCGTAATGTCGTGCCTTCATGCCGGGCAGCACCTCCTGTGTCAGCAGGAACGGCGCCGTCAGATTGACCTCGAGGGCCCGGCGCCACTCATCTGCGGTGATCTGTTCGAACCGCGTCGTCAGCGGGAGTGCGGCGTTGTTGATGAGGATGTCGATGCGGCCGAACAGTTCCAGGGCCTGGCGGACGATGGCGGCGGGACCGTTGGGTGCGGCGACATCGCCGGGAACGGCACAGGCGCGCTCGCCAATGTCCCGCGCGATTTGCTCGGCGCGCGCCGAGTCGCGCACGTTGACCGCCACGCTCGCGCCGCGCTCGTGCAGGCGGGCGGCGACGGCACGGCCGAGGCCGCGTGAAGCACCTGTGACGATCGCGACGCGTCCTGTGAAGTCCTGCGGTGCTGGAGTGGACACAGGCCGCGAAGTATATGGCGTCCCCTGACTTGCCGTAGTCGGCGGGCTTTGGCCCGCCGACCGGCGGCCTGAAGGCCGCCGGCTACGGAGGAGTTACTCCGACTTGAGCGCCGTCACGACGTTCACACGCGAGGCCCGAGCCGCGGGCAGCAGCGAGGCGAGGACGGCGGCCGTCACTAGAACAACGGCCGCTCCGATGATCGTGAAGATGCCCGGCATCTCCACACCACCGAAGACGGAGATTGCGACGCGCGTGAGCAGAAGGCCGCCGACGGTGCCGGCAACGACGCCCGCGCCCGCGATCACGGCGCCTTCGCCGAGGACGCGCGTCAGGAGATGGCCGGGCGCCGATCCAATCGCCAGGCGGATGCCGAACTCGCGCGTGCGCGCGCTCACGGAAAACGCCAGCACGCCTGCGACGCCCACGACCGCGATCGTCAGCGCCACGAGTGAGAAACCACCAAAGACGAGCGCGTTCACGCGATCGGGCGCGAGCACTTCAGCGCGGACATCGTCGAGCGTCGCGGCGCGCTCGACGGGCTGCTCGGGTGCCTTGTCCCGGATGATCCGCTTGATCTGGGGAATCAGTGTGTACGGATCGCCCGACTTCGTGCGAACGAACATGCGTCCGCTGAGGGTGCTGGCATAGACCGTCATCTTGGGATCCGGCACGATGTGGTCGAAGTCGACATCCGGGACGACGCCGACGATCCGGCGTGGAGCACCGGCGCTCGGTCCGCCGAACTGAAGAAAAATCGGATCGGTGAAGGTCATCTGGCGGTCGACGGCGGCCTCAACACTCGGGAACATGCGCTGGGCGATGCTCTGACTGATGATGACGACGTTGTCGGGGCTGTTGTCGTCGCCCTCATTGAAATCGCGGCCGGCAATCACCGGCAGGCCCAAGGTCGTGAAGAATCCCGCAGACGCACCACGCAAGTCCGCCTTGGGATCCTCCTCGCCGTTCGCCTTGGCGCGGCCTTCGACCGTGAACTGAAAGTTCGCCGACCCGCCCGCATCACGCCACGGCACCGCGCTTCCGGTGGTGACGCGTTCGACGCCGGGCAACTGCCGAATCCCTCCCATGATGTCCTGGAAGAACGCTTTCACCTGCTCGGGCTTCCGGATGTTACCCATCGTCGGGACGTTCAACGCGAGTACCTGCCGCGTGTCGAAGCCGATCGCACTGCGCTGGCGCGCGATGAGTGTCGTCAGCAGCATGCCCGCGCCGGCGAGCAGGACGAACGACGCGCCGATCTGCGTGATGGCGAACAGCCGCAGGCGGCGATTCGTGGCAGACGTAATCCGGACGCCTCCGCTGGGAAGCCCCAGCCCGCCGGCCGACTCGGCAGAAGGCAGACGCGGTACGAATGCAAGCAGTACAGCCGCGGCGATGGCGAGGCCGACGCCGACCCACAGCACGCTGGTATCCACCGTCATGTCCAATGCGCGAACGGAGAAGCGCGCTGCATACCGGCCGAGCACGGGCACCATCCAGAGCGCAACGATCACTCCGAGCAGCGCGCCGACGCTGCAAAGGAGCAGGCTTTCCGCAAGGAGCGTGCGACGCAGCGCGCCGGTGCTCGCGCCGAGCGCGGCTCGCACCGCGAGCTCGCCTTCACGACGGACCGACCGCGCCAGGATCAGATTCGCGACGTTGGAGCACGCGATCAGGAAGATCAGTGCCGAGGCCGCGAGCAGCAGGAGGAGTACCGTCCGCGCCGGTGCCGCGATCTGATCCCGGAGCAGTCTGGCTTCGATGGCGAACCTGGACTTGGCCGGGTAGTCCGCCGGGTACTGATTCACGACGGCGCCGTGCACCGCGCGCAGCTCGGTCAGCGCCGATTCGACGTCCGCGCCTGGCGCCAGCCGCGCGAAGAGCTCTGTCATCCGGTGTGTCCTGCCGGTGACCATTGTGGCGCCCAGATGATGCGGGCTCGTGACGTTGTTCGCGATGATCTCGGTCTCAGTCGGGTACGGCACCGATGGTTCGAGGACGCCGATCACCGTGGCGGGTATCGCGCCCAGACGGATGACTCTGCCGATCACGGTCTCGTCGCTGCCAAGCGCCCCTGTCCAGAAGCGGTATGTCAGCACGGCCACGCCCGGAGACTTCGGCGTGTCGTCAGAGGCATTGATGAGGCGGCCGCGTACGGCTTTGAGACCCATCACGTCGAAATAGGAGCCGCCGACGACGCCCGCGCGGACGCCGCGAGGCTCGCCGAGTCCGATCATCGTCGGCCCGAAGGTGGAGAAGTCGCCGATGGCGGTGACCGTCTTCATCCGCGAGCGCAGATCCATGAGTTCTGGGATCGAGAAGGTCGTGTTCTCGACGTCGATGCCCGGTGCGCTCTGGCGGATGTAGATCAGCCGTGCCTCATCCCGGTTCACGAGCGGGCGCAAGAGGACTTCCCGAACGACGGTGAACATCGCCGCATTGGCGCCGATGCCCAGTGCGAGCGTCAGGATGACGGTGAGCGTGAGCGCCTTCGTGCGGGTGAACGATCGGACCGCAAACTTCAAGTCGGTGATGAAGCTCATATGCGTTCTATTAAACGTGCAGCTTGCATGCCATTAGGAGGGCGGGATTTCGGTCCCGCGAATGCCGCGTGATCGCCGGGTCTAAAGACCCGGCCTCCATTCGACCTGCCCGCCGCACTCCGGGATCTGGGACGCGCGCGTCCCGGAGGTGGGACTCTATCCGGAGGCCGGGTCTTTAGACCCGGCCAGACGCAGTCGGCTAACCGGCCAGCGGCAGCGGCAGCCTCAGGGTCGCTCGACACCCGGCCGGCGAGGTCCGGTTCTCCAGCGTGATCGTCCCGCCGTGGGCCTCGGCAATCTGGCGGCTCAGGGCCAGGCCGATGCCCGATCCGCTCGGCTTGGTCGTGAAAAACGGCACGAACAGGTTCGACGTGTCCGGGAGCCCTTTGCCCTCGTCATCGATGTTCAGCTCCAGCCAGCCGCCGGCTGTCTTCCACGACATGCTGACTGCGCCGCCGGTCTCGAGCGCGGCGTCGACGGCGTTGCGAACGATGTTGATGAGCAGTTGCTCGATCTGGTCGGAGTCGGCATCGAGCCTGATGTCCGGCGTGGAGCCGACGGTCACGGGCAGGCGCTTCTCGAGTTCGACCACACGCTGGACGAGGTCCACGATACGGACCCGCCGAGGCCGTGGCTTGGGCAATCGCGCGAGCTGTGCGTACGCGCGCAGAAAACGTCCAAGCGCACCCGAGCGCTCCTCGATCAGCGACAGCCCGTGCTGCATCTCGCCCTGGCGCGGCAGGTCCGGCGCCTGGTCGACGATCTTCTTCAGGGAGTGCGCGATCGATTTGATCGGCGTGAGCGAGTTGTTGACTTCGTGTGACAGCACCCGGACGATGCGCTGCCAGGCTGCTTGCTCCTCTTCACGCAGAGCCTGACTCAGATCGGTCACGACGACGAGCTGGTGGGGGTGGCCGTCGCGATAGAAGATGGCGCGCCGCACTTCATAGCGGCCGTGCCGGCCGCCGAAGGCGCGTTCGACGAGGCGGCGCGGCTCGCCGGCAAGATACTCGTCAAACTCCAGCGCCGAGGCGGGCAGACCGACCAACTCCGCCTGCGGCTTGCCGAGCAGCGACTCCCCGCCCTTGTTGACGAGCAGTAACTGGCCGGCCGGGTCGAACGCGAACACCGCGACAGCGATCTCCTCCATCACGTGCGTGAGCAGGGCGGTTGACTCGATGGCCTCGCTGCGCTGGCGCTTCAGGACCGTGCCGAAATCGTTGACCTCGCGCATGACCATGCCCATCGCGCTGTCGCCTGAGCGAAGGCCGCGCATGGTGTAGTCGCCCTCGCGCAGCGCGCCGAGGAGGCTCGCGATGACCTGCAGCGATCGAGTCGCGATCTGGCTCGCCGCGGCAATCGCGAGGAGCCAGGTGCCCACGATCACCAGTACGAGCGTCCACCGCACTTCCGGCGGCGGCGCCTCGCGCCACATATAGATGAGCGCGATAACCACGCCGGGCGCGCCGCCGATGCAAACGAGCCAGGCCAGCGTGCGCTCGAGATTGCGAGCGCGCGGCGCACCGGGCGAGGTGGGTGGGGTCAGCAAAGGCACTCTGGAGGCTGGGTCTTCAGACCCGGCGGTCACAACCCGAAATGCTGGAGCCTTCGGTACAGCGCCGATCGGCTCATGCCCAGCTGTTCGGCCGCTTTGCGAACATCGCCGCCGTGGCGGGCGAGGGCTTTCTGGATGAAGAGTTTTTCCGCGTGCTCGAGCGACATTTCAGACTCGACCCCAGCCGTCGCGGTCGATGCTACCTCTCGCACGCCGAGATCCGCAGCCGAAATCTGTGCACCGCCCGCCATCAGGACCGCGCGCTCGACGGCATGCGCCAACTCACGGACGTTGCCCGGCCAGAGGTGCGACTCGAGCGCCTGGCGGGCCGACCGATCGAAGCCGTCGAAGCGGCGTTGGTACCGCGCGGCGTACATCTCGAGATAGTGGTCGGCGAGCGGGCGGATGTCTTCGCGCCGCTCGCGCAGCGGCGGGAGATGGATGACGACGGTGTTGAGGCGGTAGTACAGGTCTTCGCGGAAACGGCCGGCGGCAATCTCACTCGCGAGGTCGGCGTTGGTGGCCGACAGCACCCTGACATTCACGTACGTGACGCGCGACGATCCGACCTTCTGCACTTCACCGGTCTGAAGCACGCGCAGCAGCTTCGGCTGCAGCTTGACCGGCATGTTGGCGATCTCGTCGAGAAACAGAGTGCCCTCGTCCGCCAGTTCGAAACAACCGATGCGATCCGTGCGCGCATCTGTGAACGCGCCCTTCACGTGACCGAAGAGCTCGGACTCGGCGACTCCCTCAGACAACCCGCCTGCGTTCATCGTGACGAGCGGCTTCGAGGCGCGTTCGGAGAGCCGGTGCAGCAGGCTTGCCACGACCTCCTTGCCCGTGCCGTGCTCGCCCGTGACGAGCACCGACGCGTCGGAGGCCGCGACGCGCTCGATGGTCGAGTGCACGGTCTTCATCGAGGGCGCCTCGGCAATGAACGTCGGGAGGTCGCGGCGCTGGAGGCGGACGTTCTCCTCCTGGAGCCGGCGGCCTCGCCGCAGCGCCCGTCGCAACTCCAACTGCGTCTGCACGGCGGTCAGCAGCTTGTCGTCGTCCCACGGTTTCTCGATGTAGTCGCGTGCGCCATGCCGCATCGCATCGACGGCCCCGGCGACGCTGCTCCAGCCCGTCATGACGAGCACCGGCAGCGTCGGATCGATCTGATTGATCCGGTCCAGGAGATCGATCCCTTCCTGACCCGAAGTCGTGTCGCGTGTGTAGTTGAGATCGATGATCGCGACGTCGAAGTCGGTGCGCTCGAGCGTGGCCACGAGGTCGGCCGGAGAGGCAGCGGTCGTTACGTCGAACCCCTCGGCGCCGAGCAGCAGCTTCAGGGCTTCGAGGACGTTGGGCTGATCATCCGCGATCAGCGCACGGCCGATCGGGGCGCGAGAAGAGGCGCTGGTAGTCATATGTGCGACGGTTAAGTCCCGGAATCGGGAATTATGGCCCGTTCCGAGGTCGCCAAGCCGCTCGCAAGCGCTAGTAAGAAAAAGATGTACCAGACTGGCATGTCGCTTGTAAGGCTACGAGAAACACCGATGAGCACTTCACCTCGCATTCTCGTGGCCGACGACCAAAACGACATCCTGCAGGCCTTGCGGTTGTTGCTCTCGGAAGCCGGATTCACGACGGACCTGGTCAAATCGGTGCATGGCGCGATCCAGCGGGTGGCGGGAGCGACGTACGACCTGCTGTTGATGGATCTCAACTACACGCGCGATACCACGTCGGGCCGTGAGGGCCTGCAACTGCTCGACGAGGTCCGCGCCCGGGACGCGGCTCTGCCTATCGTCGTCATGACGGGGTGGGGCAGCATTGAGATGGCCGTTGACGCGATGCGCCGCGGCGCCAGAAGCTTCGTGCAGAAGCCGTGGGACGACGCCACGCTGATCGAGGTCGTCCGGCGCGAGGTCGATCTGGGACGGGCCGGGCGGCGCCGCGACGCGCAGCTGGCCCACGAGCACGAAGAGGCTCGGCTCATTCAGCGCGCTCTCCTGCCGTCGGTGATTCCGTCGATTCGCGGCTGCACCCTGGCTGCTCGTTGGACGCCGGCCTGTGGTGTCGGCGGCGATTGTTACGACCTGCTGCAGTTCGGCGAGTCCCGGGTGGCGATTTCGATCGGGGACGTCATCGGGAAAGGCGTACCGGCGGCGCTGTTGATGTCGAACCTGCAGGCCGCGGTGCGCGCCTTCGCCACGCCTGAGGCGGAGCCGCATCGCGTGTGCGCGAACGTCAACCGGTTGCTTTGCCGCAACATCGAGGCCGGGCGGTTCGTCACCTTCTGCTACGCCGTCATCGACACCGCAGCGAAGGCCGTCGTGTACAGCAACGCCGGGCACAATCCTCCCATCCTGATGCGGCGCAGCGGATCGGCAGAGCGATTGACGACGAAGGGGCTGGTGCTGGGCGTAGCATGCGACTGGTGCTACGGAGCGGGGGAGTTGCCGCTCGAGCCCGGTGATCGCCTCATCTGCTTCACTGACGGCATCACCGAAGCCGAGTCGCAGGAGGGCGAAGAGTTCGGCGACGAGCGTCTGATCGCGATTGTCCGTGCGGCCGGTCCGGTGTCGGCCGACGAGCTCGTCGGTCGCATCACCGAAGCGGTCGCCGGCTGGTGCGGTGGCCAGCCGCGCGACGACGCAACGCTTGTGGTCGCGGCGATCGACTAGCAGCTGCGATCTACTTCCAATTCAGGATGGCGCTGACCGTGCCACGCTCCGCCAGGGCATTCGGGATGTTCAAGAGAAACCGCTGTCCGTCGGACGAGACGTCGTATTCCCCGATCGTCGCGCGCTTTGTGAAGAGCAGATGCGGCGCAGCCGGCTCGATGCCGGCCGCCGACGTCTTGATGTCAACTGCCAGGATCTGATTGCGACTGGGACCACCGACGTAGAAGAGCTCCGAGCCGTCGGCTTTCCACCGGGGCGAAATGCCGCCGTCGCGCGAGACCTGGCGGCGCGTGCGCGGATCGCGCAACGCCCGCACGTACACCTGGTTGCGGCCCGACTCGTCCGACGAGTACGCGAGCCATTTTCCGTCGTGAGTGATTCGGGCTTCGGCGTCGCGGCCCTTCGACTGAACGATGGGCTCAGGCTGGCCGGTCCCACTGAACGGCACGAGGAAGATGTCGCGTCCGGTCTCGGGCCTCGTGTCAGTAATCAACAGACTCTGTCCGTCCGGCAGAAACGAACCGGCGGCTTGCGGACCGACGGAAGGCGCCACGATTTCGCGTTCCTGGCCGGCGCCGGATGCCGGACGGGCGTGGACATTCGGCGGACCGTGACGGTCGGCGGCGTACGCCAGTGTGAGTCCGTCCGGGCTCCACATCGGAACGTTCTCCGTCTGTGGTTCATTCGTTACTTGTGTAGTCACGCCGCGCTTGAGGTCGTGGACGAAGATATCGCCGCTGCCGAGCTTCGGGTCGCGTGCCGAGTAGGCGATCAAGGTGCCATCGGGCGAGATGCGTACCCCGATGAAGTCGGCCGAGGGCGCCAGGGTCTCGACCTCGGCGCCGCGCCGGTCGGCCCACACCAGATGTCCGGCCGCGTCCCCGGCCTGGTAGAGGAGCAGATCCGGCGACACCGAAAACGCGCCGAAGCCGGTCGTCGAGAATCCATGCACATGCTCGGCGACCAGCGCAGCCTCGCCGCTGAGCGTAAACGACGTCGTCGCGAACGCCTGCGACATCAGGTTACCGTCGTGCCAGAAGAAGAGGCGGCCGTCCACGTACTGGGCCCGCGACGTCACACCCGCGACGAGAGTTGGTTCGCCTCCGTCGAGCGATCCGACAAACAACTGGCGCGCATTGCGGTCGAGTTGGATCGTGCCGAACAGGAAGTGCCGCCCATCGGGAAGGAACTCGGGCCAGATCAGCGGCCACTGGCCCTCACGAAGGAGCGCAGGCGTACCGCCCGAGGCCTTGACCTGCTTCAGCTGTCGCGTCGTCCATTCCGCGAAGACAATCACGCCATCGCCATTCCACGTGCCGTTGACGCCGATCCCTTCCACCTTGCACACCGTTTCGGTAGTGCCGCCTCCAAGCGCTCTGCGTCGAATCTCACCGCCGGCGACAAACGCCACCGTCTTGCTGTCAGGAGACCAGAACGGCGCGACGGCGCCGGCGGTGTCAGCCAGCAGCACGGGCGTGGCCTGGTCGAGGGTCTTGATCCAGACGCCCGATCGCGACTGGGTGATGAATGCAATGTGCCGGCCGTCCGGCGACGCTGCAAAGTACGGGTCTGAATCCGTGAATCGCGGAATGGCGTCGGAGGGCGGGGCGTCAAGCGTGAAGTACACCGTTGAACCGGGCGGGGCCGTGGAGCGGGAGGCATAAAGCATCGCTCCAAGCCCGATCGTCGCCAGCGCGAGGATCGAAGCCGCGGCGACCAGCCACACGGGAACCCGCGCACTGGATGTCGATGGAGAAGCGAGCCGCGCTGGCGCGCCTGCCATGGCGAGCACGCGTTTCACATCCGCCATCGACTGCCAGCGGTCGTCCGGATCTTTCGACAACGCACCTTCAACGACGGACTGGACCGCGAGAGGAACGTCGATGCCGGTGGACGACAGCGGCGCAGGCGGCGTTGCCAGGATGGCCTTGATCAGTTCCCCATCGGTAGAAGCCTCGAACGGACGCCTGCCTGAAATCATCTGGTACAGGAGGCAGCCGAACGCCCAGACGTCAGTCCGGCTGTCAGTGGCCTGGCCGAGTACCTGCTCCGGGGCCATGTAGGGAAGCGTGCCCATCACCCGTCCGTTCTGCGTCAGGACCTCGCGCGTCTGGGTGTTGGAGAGATCCGCGAGCGGCGGCGTCGCGACTTTGGCGAGACCGAAGTCGAGCAGGCGCGGTCCGGTCGGCGTCAGCATCACATTGCCCGGCTTCAGATCTCGATGGACGACGCCGCGGCGGTGCGCGCGATCGAGCGCGTCCGCGATGTGGATGGCCAGCGGGAGTACCTCAGCCATCGGCATCGGACCGCGAGCGATCCGCGCAGCCAGGGTCTCGCCTGCAAGGAACGGCATGACGAAGTAATCGACATCGCCCTCACGGCCGACGTCGTGCAAGCCGCATATGTGTGGGTGATCGAGCGACGCGACAATCTGCGCCTCTCGTTTGAACCGTTCGCGATGCTCGCTGTCGCGGCCGGCCCAGTCGCGCAAGACTTTGATCGCGACGGATCGATCGAGGCGTGTATCGCGCGCTCTGTAGACTTCGCCCATGCCTCCCGCGCCGATGGGGGCGACGATCTCGTAAGGACCTAGCCTGGCGCCGGTCGGCAATGACATGGAGGGTGGCTGAACGAATGTTAGCCCAGCCGGCGGACTGTCACTTGCGTTCGATTCTTCCCTCGCGCGCCGGCGTGACCGGCAGCAGGCCTTTCTCCACGAGCACCGGCGGCTTGCGGAGGTGCGTCGCCTGCTCCCAGGCGTAGGCGACAGCCAGGAGATCACCGTCGGTCCAGGGGCGCGCGGAGAATTCCAGGCCGAAGGGCAGACCGCTCGCGTAAAACCCGGCGGGGACGACGACCGCAGGAACGCCAATCATGTTGATCCAGCTGGTGGCCGAGTGAGGCCCCTCGCTCACGCGGCCATCCTGCGGCATCGTCTCGTCCGGCGGCGGCATCTGAATGGCCGGATACACGAGTCCATCGAGCTTCAGGCGATCGAGCGTCACGAGATAGGCGGCGAGCATCGCGCGGCGGGGCGCGTGATACATCCGCTCGGCGTCGGGGTCCTTCTCGAGGACGCGCTGATCGATCACAACGCCGCCGAGCTTCCGGAAGAAGTCCTCGGATCCGATCGATGACGTGAAGAGCGGCTTGCCGGTGGCCTTGAGGTATTCGGCGGCGGAGTGATACTCCGGCGGCCCGAACGTCGAAAGAAACTGGTTCGTTCCGTCCTGCATATAGGCGTACGTGGAGACGCGTGTCGCCAGTTTCGCAAAGCTCAACGGAAGGATGCTGTCGTCGATGACGACCTCGGCGCCGGCGGCGCGAAGCGCCTCGACGGCCTTCATGAAGGCCGCGCGCGTCTCGGGCCGGAGCGGCATGTTCGCTGCCGTACGCAGCTTCTCGAAGGCAGGCTCGGGAACGATCGACGGGACGCCGTGGAAGGGGATACCGTCGCCGGCGAGGATGAAGGCCGGCACACCGAAGCGCTTGCCCTTCAGCGCATCGTTCTTCAGATACGGTTCGTAGGGCGCGCCCTGCGCAGTACCAGGCACCGCCATACTCCTCGGATCGAGTGGATCGCCTGGTCCGCCATTCATCACTCCGGCCATCACTGAGAGTGCGATTGCAGCGTCGGTCGTCGTGCGGGTGATGGGACCCGTGTTGTCGAGGAGCCAATCGAGCGGCGCGATGCCCGCGATGCTCACGAGTCCGCGGGTGGGATACACACCGACGAGCGCGCTCGTGGCTGCGGGCATACGGATGGAGTTGCCGGTGTCCGTGCCGTTGCCGAGAACCGCCATGTTGGCTGCTACGGCCGTCACGATTCCACCGGACGATCCGCCTGGCGAGAATCGCACGTCATACGCGTTGCCCGTGCGGCCGTACGAGCTGCTTCGATTCGTGTCGCTGTTCGCCAGGTCGGGCATGTTCGCGATCCCGACGATGATGGCGCCCGCCTCTCTGAGCCGCGCGACGATGGTCGCATCCTGCGGCGCGATGAGCTCATGGCCCGCGCGCGTGAATCCCTCCCATCCGGCCGTGGTCACTTCACCTTTGATGGACGTGTTGGCCTTGATGACGATGGGCACGCCCCAGAGAGGCCGCGGCGCATTGCCGATGCCCCCTGCAGGAAAGTCGTCCTGCCGCTTTGCCTCGGCAAGCGCACTCGTTCGCAGAACCGTCTCGATGGCGCCGTAGATACCGTTGTAGCGGTCGATGCGATCCAGATGCCAGCGCACGACCTGCGTCACGGTGTATTTCTTGTCCTTGTAGAACCTGTGCAGCTGCTGCACCGTGACGTCGAGCAGATCGCTATCGAGGGTGGCGCCCGTCTCCGGCGGCCGTTCAGGCCCGGGCGCGCAGGCTGGAACGGCGAAGAGCAGCAGGAGCAGCGCGAGCCGGGCCCGATTCATGGGCAGAGAATACCGCCGGGCGGCCCTATGATGCAGGCATTATGCGAAATGCATCCTGGTACTCCGGCTTCGCCAAGGCAGCAGCGCACTTCTGCGGCCGGCCGCGCGTCTTTACTCTGGCGGCGGCGGTCATCGTGCTGTGGCTCGTGACCGGTCCGATCTTCGGCTTCAGCGACACCTGGCAACTCGTGATCAATACCGGAACGACGATCATCACGTTCCTGATGGTCTTTCTGATCCAGAACACGCAGAACCGCGACACTGAGGCCATCCAGGTGAAGCTGGACGAGCTCATCCGCGCGACCAATGGCGCGCACAATGCGTTGCTGGACCTGGAGGAGCTCGAGCAGGACAATCTCGACGCCTTCAAGTCGAAGTACCAGGCGCTTGCGACCACCGCGCGGGCGCAGTTGCAACAAGGCACCCAGGACACAGGAACACCCGAGGCGTGACCGGCCGCGCGGCGCCCAGCCGCGATGTAGACTCTGAGCTTACGGTTGTTACCGGAGGAGACTATGGCAACGCCTGCGTGGAAGGTCAGCGGTCAGTACTATGAGACCTGCAATTGCGACTTCGTCTGTCCCTGCCTGCCCGGTCAAATGGCCGTCCGGCCGAGCAAAGGCGCGTGTCAGTTCGCGATGGCGTTTCAGATCGAGCATGGAACCTTCGGTGCTGTCTCCCTCGATGGGCTCGGCTTCATTGTTCTTGGAATGACGCCCGAGGAGATGGGCAAAGGGAACTGGTCGGTGGGTCTCGTGACCGACGCCCGCGCAACAAAAGAGCAGAGCGACGCGATCACGGCAATCGCGAGCGGCGCCGCCGGTGGACCGATGGCCGCGCTGTCCGGCCTGATCGGCAAGTTCCTTGGCGCGGAGTCCGCCTCGATTGCCTTCGATCGAAAGGGCGCGTCCTGGTCCGTGAAGGCCGCGACGTTCGTCGACATGGCGGCGACCGGCGCGCAGGGCATGAGGCCGGATGCCGAATTGCAGTTCGCCAACACCGGCCATCCCGCCGCCGACACCTTTACTCTCGCGCACGCATCCCGGAGCCATGTGAACGCACTCGGGCTCACCTGGAGTGACGTCACCGGCAAGAACAACGGCCAGTACGCGCCGTTCTCCTGGAAAGGCGAGTAGACCGTCCTTTCTCGCACCGACCGCACCGTCATCTCTGTCTGCCTTCTGCTCATGGCGGCGCTCGCCTGGGCGTATCTGATCCATCTCGATCGCCAGATGTCTGCCTCGATGCGGAGCGATCAACTGATGGCGGATATGGGCATGACGATGGATGTGCCCTGGACGGCTACCGATGCCGCGTTCACGTTCGTGATGTGGGCCGTGATGATGGTGGCGATGATGACGCCGTCAGCGGCACCGGTCGTAATGCTGTTCGCCGGCATGCAGCGCAAACAGAGTGTACGACGCCTGCCGCTCGTCGTTGTCATGTTTGCAGGTGGCTACCTGCTTGTCTGGACGGCATTCAGTGCGGGCGCGGCGGCCGCTCAGTGGGCGCTGCATCAGGCGGCGATGCTGTCACCGATGATGACGACGTCCAGCGCGTGGCTCGGTGGCGGCATTCTGATCGTTGCCGGGATCTATCAACTGACACCATCGAAGCGTGCGTGCCTGACGCACTGTCAGAGTCCGCTCGGATTCCTGATGTCCCACTGGCGGAACGGCAGAGCCGGTGCCCTCCGGATGGGAATCGCGCACGGGGCGTACTGCGTCGGTTGCTGTTGGGCCTTGATGTGCGTGCTGTTCGTCGTGGGTGTGATGAACCTGGCGTGGGTGGCCGTACTGACGATCTTCGTCGTCGTGGAGAAGATCGGGCCCGCGGGCCTCATTGCCACCCGGGTTGCGGGCGGCGCGATGATCATTGCCGGGATTCTGAAGTTGACGCTTGGTTCGTAGGATGTCCCTGCCACCTGCCCGCCCACCGCGACGTAAGCGCTACGCAGGAAACAATCCGCGGGCCTTTGCGGACAAGTACAAGGAACTGCAACCGGAGAAGTACCGGGCGGACGTGCAGAAGGTCCTGGCATCTGGAAAGACGCCGGCGGGCACGCATCGACCCATCATGGTCGCCGAGGTTCTCGAGTGGCTGCGGCCCGCGCCTGGTGAAATCGCGGTGGACTGCACGCTCGGCGGCGGCGGTCACGCGCGCGCGATTCTCGAGCGCCTGCAGCCGGGGGGCAGGCTCATCGGTCTCGATGTCGATCCGATCGAGCTGCCTAGAACGGAAGCCGCGCTCCGGTCGGCGGGATTCGGACCGGACACGTTCGTGGCGCGCCACACAAACTTCGCCGGCATTGCTCAGGCGCTGACGGCTGAGGGCGTCAAGGCGGCGGACGTGATCCTCGCTGACCTCGGCGTCTCGTCGATGCAGCTCGACAATCCCGCGCGCGGATTCACATACAAGGAACCGGGCCCGCTCGACATGCGCATGAATCCCGCGCGTGGCGAAACCGCGGCCTCGCTGCTTGCCAGAATTGATGAGGGCGAGCTCGCCCGAATCCTCACTGAGCACGCCGACGAACCACATTCGGCGTTGATTGCCAGAACGCTCAAGGCGCAACCGATCGGCACGACGAACCTGCTCGAGCGCCTCGTCAGAACGCGACTGATGGCGGACGTCCCGGGCGCGCAACTGCCGGACGTGAAGATGTCGGTGCGGCGCACGCTGCAGGCGCTTCGCATCGCGGTCAACGGTGAATTCCAGGCGCTCGATGCGCTTCTCCGCGCGCTGCCGGAATGTCTCGCCCCCGGCGGCCGCGTCGTGTTCCTCACGTTTCATTCGGGCGAGGATCGCCGGGTCAAGAAAGCGTTTCAAGCTGGCGTCCGCGAGGGAATCTACCGGGATGCGGCTCGCCGCGTCATCCAGTCGACAATGGAGGAGACGCGCGCGAATCGCCGGGCCTCGTCGGCGAAGCTAAGGTGGGCGGTCCGGGCGCGGGAGTAGGTGCGCGTATGCCGATGAAGAGCAAAGCTCAACGGCGGAAGTTTGCCGAGCTGCTGGTGACCGGCAAGATCTCGCCGGAAGTGTACGAGCGGTGGAACCGCGAAACGGGCAATGCGAAACTGCCTGAACGCGTGCGCCCGAAGCGCGGCCGCAAGGGAAAACGGAAGCCGGCTCGCCGCAAGGTGTCAAAGAAGAAGCGCTAGAATCGGGCCCCCGACGTCTGATTGGCGCCGGCATCATGGCCAATCCTGAGCTCGCGCTCTACATCGTGACGGCCGCTGGATTGGCGCAATCATCATGTTGCTGGCCAGCGACGTGCGCGCGCGCGGAGGAGCGGCTGATGGAGCCGGCGTTCGCGCAGACGTATCGCGACTACATGGCCCACACCCGCCGATTCATTCCGGGGATCTACTGACGTGGCTGTTCTCGCCGTTCTTGCTGCGGCAGTCCCGTTTGCGTTCGGCCTGATTCGCCTCGTCCAAACCGGAAGCGACTCACGCTACCTCGTCGTCGCGGCGGCGTCGCTCGTTGGCGCCGTCGTGGCCACGAGGCTCGCGCGAATCGGCACGGTCGCGGTGGTGTTCCTGGCATCGACGGTGTTTGCGGTCGTGGCCGCGATGCTGCTCGGCACACATCTGGGGCCGGGCATTCTTGTAGTCGCCGCATCGTTCGGCAGTTGTTTCGCCGTGGCGGCTGCACTTCGAGGACGGGCAACGAAGAGTCGGGAGCGGGCGTCTTCGATCTGATCGAACCGGTAGGGCGCGCGCTTGTGCGTGGGCGGGCCTGCCATCAAGGCGTGACTCGAGCACCCATCCTCGTTCGCGCGAGGCGATCCAGAAGAAGCGTCACTGCGCTCCACTTCGATAAGAAGTGCAAGCAACTGTGCAGTCGTCTGCCGTTCGACCGACGCTACCCGCCTCACTTCGCGATCGAGTTCATCGTCGGAGAGATCATGAATGTTCGTCGCCATGTTTCGTCATAGCACGGCTGGACTGCAACGATTGCCCGGCCGCCCGGAGCTCGTTGCATATGCGAGGCGGTGGCCGGGCCGCTCCAAAGACTCGTCGCATCGATTGACGGCCTACAGCGGACGGTGGGTTTCAGAAGCGGGACGACGATCAGATCCGGCCCGAGAGACCAGTTCGTCGTGAAGTACTGTCAAGGGCCAAACGCGAGATCCTGAAATATTGTTTCGGTTCGCTGAGCGCCGAACTCGGCGCGCGCCGAGTCGAAAGTCTCGTGCCACAGCGGCTCCGAAGTATCCTTCCACGATGAAGCGCCCATCCCAGTGTGCGAAATGCGGTTCGAAGGACCTGATCGAGGACGCCAAAGTCATCGATCATGGGCACCACAGTTCTCAGACGGACTTGTCTCTTGGGGTCTACCGGAAACCTCAGGCGTTCCTTTTCAAAGGACAGGTCACGACCCCGGTGTCGGCGTGGGTATGCGTGTCGTGCGGATTCGTCGAGCTTTACGCGGATCACCCAGCTAATCTCAAAGTCGACCCGACTTAGGAAATGCATCGGGGAGGCGACTGTCGCATCACGCTGGCCCTAGAATCTGCACATGTCCGCAGATGAACCTGAGACGTCGGATCGTGCTCCATTCCCGCTAATCGCGCAGGCGCTGCGGCGGAGCATCGAGGCCGCTCTGCCGAACTTGCGCAGGACGACGGAGCGTCAGGCCGCTGAGCCGATCGCGGCCGGAAAGTGGTCGCGTAAGCAGATCATCGGCCACCTCATTGATTCCGCCGCGAACAATCATCAGCGCTTCGTTCGGGCGCAGGAAGATCGGGTGCTTATGCTGCCCGGCTACCGGCAGGAGCACTGGGTTCAGGCGCAGCACTATCAAGATCGGTCCTGGGACGATCTGATGAGTCTGTGGAGTGCGTACAATCACCACCTCGCCCACGTGATCGAGCACATTCCAGAAGACCTTGGGAACGTCCAGTGCACGGTCGGCGCTGACGCACCAGTGACCTTGCGGTTCCTGGCGCACGACTACGTCGTTCACCTTCGGCACCACCTCCGGCAGGCCGGCGGCCTGTAGACGCCGGCACGGCCCGATGCTACTTTGACGGCAGGCGCGCAGGGCGCCTCCCGTCCGCGGGCAGGACTGAGTCCACCTGAGTACGTCTCAGACGTTCGGACACGAATCGCCGAACCTCCTTGCCCGGCGCCAGCGGACCACGGGCACATTCAGGAGGCTCGTCATGCCCGTTCGCAGCCTGCCCGTTCGTCCCGATCTCGCCCAGCTCAAACACCAGGCCAAGGATCTTGTGAAGGCGATCCACGCCGGCGATCCCGCCGCGATCGCCGAGCTTGCCGACCATCATCCTGAGCCGCCCGATCCTGCCGCCGTGAAGCTCTTCGACGCGCAGCTCGCGTTGGCGCGAAGTTACCAGGCCACGAGCTGGCCGCGGCTCGTCCAGGCGGTGCAACTCGTAGACGCGATCTGGGCGGACGACTTCGAGGCCGTTCGTGATCTGGTGACCCGCAATCCGGCGCTCATCCGCGAACCTGTCTTGATCCGCCTCGACAGCAACTGGGGGCCGCCGATGACGTACGCCGCGAACCTTGGCCGTAACCAAATCATCCGAATGCTGCACGGCATGGGCGCCAAGGATCTGGAATCGGCGGGTGGACGTGCCGCGCTCCAGGGGAAGACCGACACCGTGCACCTGATCTATGAACTGGCGGGCAAGCCGTCGCTCGACAGGTGGACGCTCGCCGGCCCGGCGTACACGCTGAGCGTGGAGGGTACGGCCGTGCTCTTCGCACTCGGCGCCCGCCTGATTCGTCCGGATGGCCGCGTCGACAGCAACACCATGGAGCACTTGCTCGGGACGGACAGCCGGAACCCGCCTGCGAAGCATCGCATCCTGGAGATGTACGTCGAACACGGGTTCGAGCCGCCTGACACGCCGGTGATGGCGCTGCATCGCGGCCGCATCGATCTGCTGGAGGCGCACCTCGCGCGAGATCCGCAATTGCTGACGCGCACATTCGACATCGCTGACATCTATCCGCTCGCGCCCGCGTGCTCGCGGGCCCCGCACACTGCGGACCTGTACACCGCTCAGGGCACGCCGGTGCACGGCACCACACTGCTGCACATCGCCGCGTACTTCGACGAAGTCGAGATCGGTGGATGGTTGCTCGACCAGGGGATGGATCCGGACGTGCCGTCGGCAATCGACGCCGATGGCTTCGGAGGCTACACAGCGCTCTTCTCGACGGTCGTGTCCCAGCGCAACTTCTGGGTGAACTACGGCAAAGGCCAGCCGGACGAGGCCCGCTTCACACGCCTGCTGCTGGAGAAGGGCGCGAATCCCAATACGCGGGCATCGATCAGGCACCGCATGGAAGAGGGCCACGGCGGTGGGCCGCTTCGTGAGTATCGCGACGTGACGCCGATGGGCTGGGGCGAGCAATTCGCCGGCAAGATCTTTGTGAGCGGCGAGAGTCTGCGCCTGGTCGAAGCGAGAGGCGGGGGACGGTAGGGCAGGGTGATTCAAGCTCCGCGCCGATCTGCCGATTACCGGAGGTCGGATTCTGCGCGGATGCTCAATCTCGCTGCAATAGTCGGCATTACCGGCGCCACTCTCGCCCTGCTGGTCGCGGCTTTCTCCTTAGGCATGGCGCGCTCGCCATTCTGGGCGGAGCGCCGTCAGTTCGCGTTGGTGGCGGCCACTGCCGCCGGTTATTGCGCCTTCGATGTCGCGCTGGTGCTGAATCTGTCGCCTGGCGTGATCGCCGCTGCGGTCCAGGTGGCGCTCGCCTTCGGAATCGCGCAGTGCGTGGCCTGGATCCGGTATCTGGCCGCCGCAGATGGCCGGCCCCTCCGCAAGGCCGAGCAGCGCATGGTCGCTGTCGGCGTGGTAATTGCTCTCGCGGGATTCATCCCCGGCCTTCTCCTGACGCGCGATCTCTTCGTGGTGCGCGTCGATTGGCTCGGCGTCACCTACAGAACTCCGCAGCCGACCCTCGTCGGGCTTGCGTGTTACGGCTATCTCGCGGCGGCGTTGATTGTCATCGGTGCTGGTGCAGCGCGGCGATGGAGTGAAAGCTGGCAGGCCCGTTTGCCAATTCTCGGCGTCGTCACGCTCGGCCTGCTGGCAGCAAACGACACGCTCACGAGCGCCGGCCTGATCAGGATGCCGCTGCTGCTCGACATCGGCAGCGTGTCGATCATCGCCATCGTCGGCGTCATGCACGAGCGCAGGTTCGCCGCGAACGTGCACAGCCTTGAACGTGCTTCGGCGAAACTCAAGCGCGAAGTCGAAGAGCGCGCCCAAGCGCTGCTCGATGCACAGGCGGCGCTTGCCGCGAGCGAGCGGCTCGCGGGCCTGGGCCGGCTGACGGCAAGCGTGGCGCACGAGATCAACAACCCGATCTCGGTTGTTCAGCACAGCCTCGAGCGGATCCGCAGCTCGAGCCTGACGTTGCCGGGCGTTCCCGAGGAGCTGCCGCGCTCGATTGACAGCGGCCTTGCAGCTACCGATCGCATCGTCCGCATCGTCCGCCGTCTGCTCGACGCAGGACGAGTGAGTTCGGCGGACACGGTACACGCGGAGCCCTTTCTCGTTGCTCCGGTGGTCCGCGCCGCGGTCGTAATGGTGGGACGTCATCTCAAGGGCGTGCAGGTTTCGATTCAGACCGACGAGTGCGTCACTGCGCTGGGGGACGCGGGTCTTCTGTCGCAGGCACTCGAGAATCTCCTCGTCAACGCCGCGCAGGCTTTGGACGGAAGACGGGACTCGAGGATTCGAGTCCGCGTCGAGCACCTGCAGACGCATGTGCGGATATCCGTGACCGACAACGGTCCGGGCATACCGAAGGCCGTCAGGGGCCGGCTGTTCGAGCCATTTGTCACGACGAAGGCGATTGGCAAGGGCAGCGGTCTTGGCCTCGCTGTGTCGAAGGGCCTGATGCGCAGCCAGCACGGCGACCTCGCACTTGCTTCGACATCGGGGTTGGGAACGGAGATGTACCTACAGCTTCCGTGGACGGATCGCGAACCTGCCGCCAAGAAGACGCCTCCACCGCCGGTCGCGTCCGCGGTTCGCCGGACGATGCTCATCATCGAGGATGAGGTGGACGTCCGCGACATGCTCCAGGACATGTGCAACCTGAACTTCGACGTCATCGCTGTTGCATCGGTCGCCGATGGTCTGGCCGCGATGGACCGCGGCTACCGTCCCGATGTCGTTCTCTGTGACCTGACGATGCCCGGCGGCGGCGCGAACGACTGGCTGGGGCACTGGCAGAACGCCGATGTGGCGGTCGCCGCTCGTACGGTGATCATCACCGGCGGTCCTATGACTCCGGAGGACGACGCATTGGTAGTCGCGAACGCCGATCGTGTTCTCTACAAGCCCTTCACAATGGCGCGGCTCCAAGCCGTGGTTGGAGAAGTCACAGCCTCTTGATGTGATCGAGCCGGGCCGCTATCGTCGGTCGCGTGGATGTCCTTCGCGTCGCCGCCGCGAGATCGCTTCTAGCGTCGTATTTCGGGCCGACGCCGCTCTCGCGAGCCGAGGCGCTGTCGGCACCCGGCCACGCGCTCTATCTCAAGAACGAAACCGTCCTACCCACTGGCTCCTTCAAGGTCCGAGGTGCCCTGTACGCGCTGTCGGCCGCGCTGGCGCGAGGTCCGGTACGCGAAGTTGTCGCCGCCAGCACCGGGAATCACGGGGCGGCGGTTGCGTTTGCCGGCGAGAAGCTGGGCGTGCCGGCGCGGGTCTTCCTTCCACGCGATTCCAATCCCGTGAAGGTCGCGCGGATCCGCGCGCTCGGCGCGACGCTAGTGGAAGCCGGCGCCGACCTTTCCGCCGCGATCGATGCGGCCAATGACCACGCGACACGCGCGGGCGCGCTGTTTCTGCACGATGCTTCCAGCGCGGACGTTCCGATCGGTACCGCAACAATCGGCGCTGAGCTCCTCGAGCAGTTGCCCGGTCTTGACGCGGCGTACATCCCTATGGGCGACACGGCGCTGATTCGTGGTGTGTCGACAGCCCTGAGATCCGCACCGCGCCGAATTCGCATCGTTGGCGTTGTCGCTGAAGCCGCGCCCGCATACCGTCTCTCATGGAAGGCCGGACCCGTAGTGGAGACGGGTCCGGTGCAGACGATGGCGGACGGCCTTGCCGTCCGCCGGCCGCTCGCGCCGAATGTGGACGCGATTCGAGAACTGATCGACGACGTGGTCGTCGTCGGCGAAGGTGAGATGGTCGACGCAATCGTGCGTTTGCATGAGAACGAAGGCCTCGTTGCGGAGCCCTCCGGTGCGGCCGCGTTGGCTGCCTGGTTTCGAGACACGGCGCGGCAGGGCATAGGCGTGGCTCTGGTGACCGGCCGCAACATCTCGCCCGATCTCGCGCGGACGTGCGGGATCGCGATCGAGATGCCATGATGGTCCAAGGAGGAGCCATGGCCGATCCGAAGGGCTTCGACTTCAGCGCAGGCGTTTCCCTCCAGCAGATTCCCGACGGTACGCCGGTTGCCGGCCACGTTGGCGGCGACGAGGGCGATGAGATTGTCGTCGTTCGCCGCGGCGATGAGCTCTTCGCCATCGGCGCCCACTGCACGCACTATCACGGCCCCCTCGCCGAGGGGCTCATCGTCGGCGACACCATCAGGTGTCCGTGGCATCACGCGTGCTTCAGTTTGCGAACGGGCGAAGCTGTGCATGCGCCTGCCCTGGATCCGGTCGCGCGCTGGAACGTGGAGCAGCGCGACGGCACGGTGTTCGTCACGCCGAAGACCGCCGAGGCCGCACCATCCGCGCCGACGTCAGGACCATCAACGGCGCGCGCGGCTCTGAAATCGATCGTGATCGTCGGCGGTGGGGCGGCGGGTCTTGCCGCGGCCGACATGTTGCGGCGGCGCGGATACGACGGCACGCTCACGATGCTGAGCGCAGACGATGCGCCGCCGGTCGATCGGCCGAACCTGTCAAAGGACTATTTGGCGGGCACCGCGAAGGAAGACTGGATTCCGCTGCGCGGGCCGGAGTTCTACACGGAGAACAGGATCGACCTTCGACTGAAGGCGCGGGTTGACGCAGTCGATGTGCCGGGGAAGCGCGTTCATTTGAGGGACGGGGCGACGCAGGGCTTCGGTGCCCTGTTGCTCGCGACCGGCGCGCAGCCGGTCAAACTTGACCTGGCGGGCAAGCCGACAGTTCCGGTGCACTACCTGCGCTCGTTCGCGGACAGCAAAGCGATCGTCGCCAGTGCGACGGCGTCAGCCTCGGCCGCGAGACGGGCGGTCGTCATCGGCGCGAGTTTCATCGGCCTTGAGGTCGCCGCGTCGCTTCGCGCCCGCAACCTCGAAGTGCACGTTGTCGCACCAGAGCGCGAGCCCCTCGAAAGAGTCATGGGTTCCGAGGTCGGGCGTTTCATCCGTGGGCTTCACGAATCCAGGGGAGTCGTATTTCACCTCGGTGCGACCGTTTCCGGGATCGACGGGCACACCGTGACCCTGAGCAATCGCGTGAGCATACAGGCCGATCTCGTGGTCGTTGGTGTCGGCGTGCGACCTGAGCTTGCACTTGCTGACGGTGCCGGACTCGCGGTCGACAGAGGCGTGTCCGTCGATGAACGTCTGCAAACCAGCGCACCCGGTGTCTTTGCGGCCGGCGATATCGCCCGGTGGCCGGATCCTCATACGGGCGAGCGCATTCGTGTCGAGCATTGGGTCGTGGCCGAGCGGCAGGGACAGGCGGCCGCGTGCAACATGCTTGGCATCGGCGGACCCTTCGACTCCGTTCCGTTCTTCTGGAGCCAGCACTACGACATCAGCATCAACTATGTCGGCCATGCGGAGCGGTGGGACGCTGTGGACATCGATGGCAGCCTCGAGGCGCATGACGCGACGATCACCTACACACAGGGCGCACGCAAACTGGCCGTCGCAACGGTCTTCCGCGACAAGGTGAGCCTCGAGAGTGAGAGGGAGATGGAGAGCGGGGTTCGGTGAGCCTCCGCGTGTATAATTGGGATGTCAGTCACAGATTGACGCCCGCCTGCGCTCCCGCGAAACATAGAGGTGCGCGCCGACCGGCTGCTTCGTCCGCCGGACACCGTGCGCTCCACCACTTTGTTGGCGCGTGATCGATCCGAATAGCGATCGCGACCGAGGAGTTCCGCCGAGATGATTCACCGCCAGCAGACATCCAATGCGTTCACGTTCGTTCGTGTTGCGGCACTCCGTACCGTTCAGCTGACCCGGGGTTGCGTCGCCCGCGTCCCCGCGAGCCATCGGCATTCGCTGACTGCGCAACTCGAGGTTGCCGCTGGCAAGATCGTCTTCACTCAGGGCACAGAAAAAGTCACGACCTAGGGAACCACGGACGGGGCGCCGGCGCGAGCGCGCCTCTGCTGACGCCGGCGCGCAGGAGGTGGCAGCCGTCTAATATATGCCTTGACAGGCATATAAGCCTTTGGCAATATACGCCTCGTGGAACCTTCCTTCGCCATCGTCGCTGAACCCAATCGACGAGCCATCCTGAGTCTCCTCCTCTCAGCCGAGCGATCCGTCAACGAGATCGAGAGTGAGCTCGAGCTCTCGCAACCCTCTGTCTCCAAGCACTTGCGCGTGCTTCGCGAGGCGGGGTTCGTCGAATCACGTATCGAAGCGCAACGGCGCCTGTATCGCCTCAGGCCGGAGCCGCTCATGGAACTTGACGCCTGGCTCGCACCCTTTCGGCGCTTCTGGTCGAAACATCTCGACGCGCTCGAGCGGCACCTGGACCGGATGGAGACGGCAGAGAAGCTGGAAAGAAAGGGAAGGAGAAAGCGATGAAGGGCCGGGGGCACTACGAGCCGCGCGCCGCATTCGGCGCGGAGGTTCAGAAGGACGGAGAGAAGTGGACGCTCGTTCTCGTGAGAGAACTGCGTCACTCGCCGGAGAAAGTCTGGACGGCGCTGACGGATCCCGCACAGCTCCGCGAGTGGGCGCCGTTCGATGCCGACGGCAGCCTCGCTACGGCCGGCCGGACGGTGATGCTCACGACTGTCGGCGCGCCGACGCCGATGGTGTCGGAAACCACAGTGAAACGGGCGGACGCCCCGACGCTGCTCGAGTTCAACTGGGGTGGCCAGGACATCCGCTGGCAACTTGAACCCCAGGCAGGAGGCGGCACCCGGCTCACGATCTGGCACAACATCAACCGCAATTTCATTTCGATGGGCGCGGCGGGCTGGCACATCTGCTTCGATGTGATGGATCGTCTCCTCGCCGGCGATCCCATTGGACGACTCGTCGGCGCCGATGCGTTGACGTTCGGCGGCTGGCAACGGTTGAACGCGGAGTACGCGGAACAGTTCGGAAAGGAAGAGAGGTCAAAGTGAACAGCTGGATTCGACAGACACACCGCTGGGTTTCCATGATCTTTACCCTGACGGTCATCGCGAACTTCGTCGTAATCGGTCTGGGGAAGCAGATCGCCTGGGTGACCTACTCGCCGCTGCTTCCGCTCGCGTTGCTGCTCTTCAGCGGCTTGTATCTGTTCGCGCTCCCGTATGCCGGCAGATTGCGCAGCCGGAGGGCGTCATGACGGCAAGATCGGCGGCGGAGCTCATCACGGCAAAGTTCGCCAAACTCGGGGACTGGCGCGCGGATGCCCTCATCAGAATGCGCAACCTCATCAGGGAAGCGGACCCGGACGTGGTCGAGGAGATTAAGTGGATGGGCACGCCGGTCTGGTCTCACGACGGGATCATCTGTACCGGCGAGTCATACAAGAGTCACGTCAAGCTGACGTTTGCCAAGGGCGCGTCCCTCCGAGATCCGGCCCGTCTCTTCAATTCCAGCCTGGACGGCAACGTCCGCCGCGCCATCGACATCCGCCAGGGTGAGGAGGTCGACGCAGCCGCCTTCAAGGCCCTCGTGCATCAGGCGATCGTCGCGAACAGGGCCGCGAAGTCGAAACGAGGGAAGAAGACACGGTGATTAGAATTAGGCCCCGGAGTGTCACCGGCCTCTCCTGCCCAGCATGGCCGCGATCGGCGCGGCGATGAAGATCGTCGAGTAGGTGCCGGCGACAATACCGACCAGCATGGCGAATGCGAAGCCATTCAGGACGTCGCCACCCCAAATGAACAGAGCGAGCACGGAGAGGAAGGTCGTGCCCGCGGTGATGATGGTGCGGCCGAGCGTCTGATTGACAGCAAGATTCACGGCATCGGTGAGAGAGATCTTGCCCATCGTTTTGAGATTCTCGCGAACGCGGTCGAAGATGACGATGGTGTCGTTGACCGAGTAGCCGGCGATCGTGAGGATCGCGGCCACCGTGTTGAGCGTCAGGTCGTAGCCGCAGAGACTGAGCATCGAGACCGTCACCGCAATGTCGTGGACGGTCGCCACGATGGCACCGGCGGCGAAACTGGGCCGGAATCTGAACGCAATGTAGGCGGTGATGCCGGCAATCGAAAGGGCGGTCGCTGTCGCCGCCTTTCTTCGAAAGTCGGCTCCCAGCGCGGCGCCGACGGTCTCGCTGCCGCCGACCTCGAATCGTGGCAATCCGGCCGAAGCAAGCGCTGTCGAGACTGCGCGCACAGCCGGTGCTGAATCGACGCCCCCTGCCGACGCCGTGACATGCGGGAGCCGGATCAGCAACTCCTGGTTCTCAACCGGGCCGTACCTCTGTACGGTCTCCTCCCCGGACAGCGCCTGTCGAACGGCGTCCTCCGAAACGGGCGCGTCGAACCTCGCAACGATCGCCGTGCCGCCGCTGAAGTCCAGGCCGAGTGGCAACCCGCCGCGCGAGATCAACGTCGTGAGTCCAATCGCGACGAGGGCGGCCGATGTGACAAACGCGACGCGTCGCCATCGCATGAAATCGACGAGCCGTGTCCGGACGGCGTGGGCGCCGGTGCTGAACGTGGAGAAGGTCAGCCGAGCCCGAGGTGACATTGAGAGCGTGACCTCGAACAGCGTGCGCGAGACCACGACCGCCGTGAACACGTTCGTCAGCAGTCCAAGCGTCAGCGTTGTAGCGAAGCCGCGCACGGGCCCCGAGCCGAACTGGAAAAGGAGCGCAGCGGCGATGAGCGACGCGACGTGCGTGTCGAGGATGGTGAGGAACACGCGTCCGAATCCCGCCGTGATGGCCGCCCGTCGCGGCTTGCCGGCAGCGAGTTCCTCTTTGATGCGCTCGAAGATCAGCACGTTGGAGTCCACGCCCATACCGATCGTGAGGATGAGTCCCGCGATTCCCGGAAGAGTCAAGGCAGCACCGGCCACGGCCATCGCCCCGAGGAGAATCGTGAGATTGGCGACGATCGACAGAACGGCGTTGATGCCGGCGCGGTTGTAGTAGACGAGCATGAAGATCCCGACGAACACGAGACCGGCGAGCGACGCTCCGAGGCCGGCGTGGACCGACTGCAGGCCCAGCGTGGGACCGACGTACTGGCCACCGAGGTACGTCAGTGAGACCGGCAGCGCGCCTGATCTCAGGACGATGGCGAGATCGCTGGCTTCGCGCGCCGTGAAGCCGCCTCGGATGACGCCCGTGCCGCCGGTAATCGCATCCTCGATTACGGGCGCCGACCGAATGCGGCCGTCGAGGACGATCGCCAGTTGACGGCCGCGGTTCGCGGCGGTGAGCTCGGCGAAGCGCCTGCCACCGTCGGGGGTCAGCGTGAAACCGACCGCCGGCAGCCCCTGGTCGTCCACAGTCACGCTCGCATTGCGAATGTCGCGTCCGCTGATGCCGGAATCGAGAAGCCGTTCGCGCTCCGGCTCGGTTCCCGCCTCGACCAGTTTCCATTCGAGCTTTGCGGTCGTGCCGAGGACCTCTCTCGCACGCGCGACGTCAGTGAAGCCGGGAAGCTGAACGAGGATCTCGTCGCGGTTGTCTCCTTGCACGAGAATCAACGGTTCGACCACCCCGAGCTCGTTGGTCCGGCGATCGATAGCTTGCCTTGCTTGCTCGACGATTTCGTCGCGCGATCCTCCGCCGTCAGCGCGAAGGACTTCATCAACGTTTGCGCGCAGGACGAATTGCACGCCGCCACGCAGGTCAAGGCCGAGGGTCAATCCGCCCGCTGGCGGATACCACGTGACGACCGCACTGGCGAGAATCACGGCCGCGACCAGCACGGCCTTCCAACGCAATCTGAAACTCATACACGTCTCCTCTGAAAACAGACACACCACGGCCAGGAACTGTGGAGCCGACGAGGATGTGGATCAGATTCGGAGGGGGACGGTGTGACTGTGGCGATGGACGGCGCGGAGACCGGTACCGAGCGCTTCGACTCGGGCCTCAGCCGGTTGAGGTATCAGAAACCGAGCGACAACATCCAGTGCTGATCCGCGAGGCTGGCTGCCAGACGTGCCGCCAATGGCCTGACTGGGCGCCAGTAACTGTTGTGGGGCAGGTGCCGGCTTTGGATCGAAGCTGCCACCGGTGACGGGAGTGCCGGCGGTCGCCGTGGCGCTCGCCGCTTCGACGCGTGCGCTGGCCAGTTTGACCGCGAACAGGCCTGCGACGGCAATCCCGAAAACGATGACCCAGAGCCGCAGAAAACGGCTGCGCCGCATGGACACCATCCTAGCCGATGCTATCCTCCGAAGCACTTTCGGAGTCTGAAATGTCGCGCATGCGAGTTGTCTCGACCGTCATCGCCCTTGCGTTGGCTCTGTCCGTGGCGGCGGCTCAGTCGAGCACGCTACGGCCCGCCCAGCTTCAAGAGGACTTCGACACGCTGCGCCGCGCTGTCGAGGAGGCGCACGGCGGCTTGTATCGCTTCACGCCCCGAGCCGAATTGAGCCGGCTGTTCGACGCCACGCGCGGCCAACTCGATCGGCCGATGACGCGATTCGAATTCCACACGCTCGTATCCGAGGCGCTGTCCGCAATTCGCGATGGCCACACTCGTCTGGAATTGGATGACGCGACGACGGCGGAACTCGGGGCGGCGAAACTTCTGCCTCTGCGCGTAACCCTCGAGCGGGGAAGGCTCATCGTCGCGAGCAACGACACCGTGGCGAACACGTCGGTCCAGCCAGGGATGGAACTCGTGTCCATCAACGGGCGGCCTGTGCCGGAGATCGTGGCTGCGATTTCCAAAACGATCTCACCCGATGGGTTCATCGAAACTGGAAAAGCATCGCGTCTGGCAAGGAGCTTTCCGCAGCTCTACTGGCTGGTCGTGGAGCAGGGAGGTACCTTCACGGTGGTGGCGAAGGAGGGTGAGAACCACACGGTACTCGCGACACTGAACGGTGTGACCACCGCCGAAAGAGGGAAGCAGACGAATCCAGTCAGTCTCACGTATCTGACGAATGCAGCAAAGCTCGACTCGTCGCGGGAGACCATTTCGCTCACGTTCCTGCAGGGTGACGCCGTGGGCGTGCTGCGCATCCGCGCCTTCGAAGGCGCGACGTTCGTGTCCGTCCTCAGCGGGGCTTTCGACACGCTGGCGAGCAAGAAGAGCACCGCGCTCATCCTGGATCTTCGTGGCAACGGCGGAGGGGTGGACATGTATGGCGTGGCGCTGGTGTCGCAGTTCATGCGGGCGCCGTTCCAGTACTTCGATCGGGTGATAGTCACGACCGTTCGGCCTTCCTTTGCCACATGGAATGCCGACACGTTCAGCGCCCTGCGGAGCGGCACCACGCCGGCGCCCGATGGCGGTTTCCTGATTGGTCATGCGCTGCATCCGGCTGTCGGCGTGCTCCAACCCGCGTCACGGCCGTTTACAGGAAAACTCGTGGTGCTGATTGACGGCGGGACATTCTCGACATCCGCGGACGTCTGTGCACAGTTGCGATCCAGGACCGATGCGGTGTTCGTTGGAGAGGAGACCGGCGGGGCCGCGGAAGGAAACACGTCCGGGCTCAACGCGCAGATCGTGCTGCCGCATTCCGGCATGAAGCTCAAAGTGCAGATGTACGGCTATTGGAACGCGTTCGGTCAAAATCCGCGCGGCGGGGCGGCGGCGCTGCCCGCCGGCCGCGGCATTCAGCCTGACTACACAGTCGTGAAAACTGTCGCGGACACGCTGCAGGGTGTAGATGCCGGGTTGAAGCAGGCGCTTGCGGTCATCCGCAAGTAGGGACCGCCTATCAGGCGATAGAGTGACCGGCGGCGTGTCCACGATGGAGACGGCCACGGGAGGCGCTAGAATCCGGGACGACTCATGGCGGCTCGTATTCTCACGGGTCTGTTCCTCGCCCTTCTTGTCGCGGGCAGCAGAACTCCCGTCGCCGTCGATCAGACATCTCAGCCTCTTTCTTGCGGCCCGGGAACGGACGGACAGAGCGCGCTGCAGGGCCGTCTGGACGCCGCCGGCGCAGCGCCGGCCGCATTCCTGCCGAAGCTCGAGCTTGCCCGTTGCCTGGATTTGTCATGGAGATTCGACGACGTCGCTCCTGCGGTCGAGCTCGCGCTCGCGGCCTTTCGCAGCGAGATTCACCCGATCGAGAAGCAACTGCCGTCGCGGCCCGCCCTCGCCGGGCGTGACGTCGGAGTGCCCGTGCGCACGAAGATGATGCTCCCTGTGTATCCGGACCGGGCGTCATCGGAGGGAATCACGGGCATCGTGATCGTCGAGGCCCAAATCGATCGCGAAGGACGTGTGAAGCGCGCGGAAATCGTCCAGTCTGTTCCGAGTCTCGACAAGGCCGCGAAGGACGCGGTCAGGAAGTGGCAATTCGCGCCTGCCGTCATGAATGGTCAGATCGTTGAAGTCCTGACGTATCTGCCGATGAAGTTCGGCCAGTCGACGACATTCTGGGCCAGCGACCATCTGGAGCTTGCGCGCTTCTTCTATCAGCGCGGCTTGTGGGGCCATGTTGCCGGGGCGCTGGCGAACGCGCGCGACCTGGCGCGTCGCGACGCCGACCGCATCGGCGTTATCGCTGAGGGAAGCGGCCGCGGCCGTACCACCGGTCTGAACATGCCGGAAGTGGTGAAGCAGCAGATGCCCCGATACACGTCGGGCGCGATGAAGGCGAAGATCATGGGGAACGTGGAGCTCAGGGCGCTCATCGACCGCTACGGCGATGTCATTCGCACCGCTGTCATGAAGCCGCTGCCGATGCTCAACATGGCGGCCGAGCAGGCGGCTATGCAGTGGAAATTCAAGCCTGGCAGCCTCAATGGGCAGCCGATCAGCGTGAGCGTCGGCCTGGTGCTTGAGTTTCGCTTGAGGTAGTGGCTGACTGGCGGCCGGCCCGTCGAAGTTCCGCTACGACGGATTCCCAATCCTCCCGGATGACGTTGTCATCGACGGCGAACAGTTCGCCGCGCGTGTCGAGCCAGACGATGACAGGGTCGTATCGCACTCCTTCGAAACCGATCCGATAGCCGGTGACCGTCTGTGCGCGGCCGCGTGCAGTCACGTCGATCGCGCGAATCAGCGTGAGGCGCGCTTCGCCGTCGGGCAGCAGCCGCAATACGTTGCCCGAGGCGAGCAGGGCGCGTACGAGAAGCGCGCGCTCCTCGGGAACGCCGGCCGCGCTCGTGTAGAACTTCTTGCCAATGACGTCGCCTTCGCCCTGACCCTCGGGACGTTTCCAGATACCCATGCTGCCCGAGCGGTTGTAACTCTCATCGATTTCGCGGCTCGGCGGGCAGCTCCGGCCCGTGTGCCGCTCCCAGATTGGCGCGCCGACGACGTCGACGACGATGGTGGAACGGATGTCGGCCTGGCAGCCGTCGCGATCCCTGAACTGATACACGACCTTCGTCGTGAAGTCGTCCTCGCGCCACGCGGACATCCGGCCCGGCCGCGCGGGATCGAGCAGAAGGTACGTTCGGGCCGTCGCAGGTGCCTGCACTGTGTGCATGCTAGCGCTAGAATCTTCGCGTGTCTTCAATCGCGGCATCCGTCCTTCACGCGATCGGCCGGACGCCGGTCGTACGTCTGAAATCCGTCGTGCCCGCGGGCGCAGCGGACGTGCTCGTCAAGCTCGAGTTCTTCAATCCGACCGGCTCGTACAAAGACCGCATGGCGCTGGCCATGATCGAGGGTGCAGAGCGGCGCGGCGTGCTCAAGCCGGGTATGCGTGTCGTGGAATTCACGGGCGGCAGTACCGGCTCCTCGTTGGCGATGGTGTGCGCGGCGAAGAAGTACAGGTGCGTGCTTCTCTCTTCCGACGCCTTTGCCGAGGAGAAGCTCCGGACGATGCGCGCGTTCGGGGCGGATCTGAGGATCGTGCCGAGCGACGGCGGCAAGGTCACGCCCGCGTTGTTCGAGCGGTTCCGCGAGGAAATCGCGGTCCTTTCGGCAGAGCCGGACACGTTCTGGACCGATCAGTTCAACAACACGGACGCGGTAGACGGCTACGCTGGCATCGGCAGCGAACTACTCGAGCAGGCCGGCACGATCGATGCGTTCTGTGGCGCCGTCGGCACAGGGGGCATGATGAGCGGCGTGATCCGTGCGCTGCGCGCCGGCGGAAGCCGTGCCAGCATCGTCGCGCTCGAGCCGGCCTCGGCGCCGGCGATGACCCAGGGCCACGGTGGGCCGCACAGCGTCGAGGGCATCGGCACGGGCCGCGTCCCGCCGCACATGGCCAATCGGCCATACGATGAGGCTCGCGCGATTCGCGAAGAGGATGCGAGGGCGATGGCGCGGCGGCTTGCACGTGAAGAAGGACTGCTCGTGGGCACGTCGAGCGGGCTGAATATCGCCGCCGCTCTCGATCTGGCCCGGGAGCTGGGACCAGGCAAAGTGGTCGCGACCGTGGCAGTCGACACCGGCCTCAAATACCTCGCCGGCGATCTGTTCGCGGGATGAGTGATTCGTAAGGGAGGGCAGAGCCGTGGACGAGAAAGCGCTCTTTACAGGTTTCTGGGTTCAGGAATCAAAGACGACGTCGAAGGTGTTGTCACGAATTCCTGACGGGTCGGCCTACAAGCCCGACCCGCCGTCGCGCACCGCGCAGGAGATCGCGTGGCAAATCGTTTGCGAAGAGAAGATGCTCATCGATGCGCTCGAAAGCGGAGGCGCTGAATGGGCGCCCGGGCCGATGCCCGAGTCGATGGCAGAGATCGCTCGGGCGTATGCGACCCAGAGCACCGACATTGAGCGCCGCCTCAAGGCCCTTCCGGACAGCCGCTGGAGCGGAACGTTGGAGTTCTTCGGTAAACAGCGGCCGTCCGCGCCCATGGCGTGGAGCTTCCTGTTCGACATCGTGCATCACCGCGGTCAGATCACGACGTACCTCCGTCCGATGGGCTCGAAGGTCCCGCAGATCTACGGACCGAGCTACGACGAACCGATGAGCTGACGCCGCAACGACGCGAACACGTGGGAACGACGGGAACGACGCGAAGACGAAGAGCCTACTTGCTCAGGAGACTGTTCAATAACGCCGCGAGCCGGACGCCGCCCAGTTGGAGTTGGCGGTCGATGACTTCGATCGCGGCCTTGCGGTAGGCCTCGTCGAGCACGACGGGATTTGTCGGCGGACCGGTTGGAGCGAAGCCGGGGTAGCGATACACGACCTTGAGCGCGATGTCGTGATTTCCCTCGGCCCACTTCACGGTGTCGAGGTCCGCAGAGGTTGGGCGCGACGCCAAATCGATCAGCAGCCGCTCGGCTCGGGCCGCCTCGGTCTCCGGCGACAGGTTGATCATGCCGGTATCCCACGCGGCATGCAGGTTCGTCGCGCGGCCGTCCTCGCCACGCAGGGCTTCAACGCGCACGTCGTTGCCGCCGCGGTCCTTGTTGTCGATGCTGTGCAGGGGCTGGTGCAGGTCGCCGACGAAATGAATCAGAAATTTGAGATCCTCGGCCCGCAGGGACGCCGGTCTCGACGCATCCACGACCTGGGTTCTCAGCCTCGCGATAGCCGCAATCACGCAATCGCCGCGATCGGAAGCCGGGCAGTGACGCGCCGCGTCGTACTTGCCTTCGCTCACGTGGATGTTCACGAAGTGCCAGTTGTACGTCTCAGGCCGCTCCTGGCGGACCTCGTCGGCCCATGTGGCCGCCGCGACGAACGCGTCCATCCCGCCTTCGAGGAGCGCGGTCGCCCGCTCGCGCGCCGCCGGTGTCATCTGTGCCCAGGCGATCCTCGCGACGATGTGATGGCCCACGGCGCCCCAGGCGGACACGCGCGTGCTGATGCCCAGCGCCAATATTGCCCAGAGAAGGACAAGACCAACTATCCGGCGGACGGACTGCGCGTTCGTCATCAGCATCGGTGACCGCGGGGATCATAGCAGCCGCGTGTTGTCATGCCGGCACCTGCAAACGCGGGAACGCGCGTCGGCTCATTTCCGACCGCACCAGGAGGCCCGCGACGAGCGCGATGAGCATCGTGATCGTCCACCACCAGAGCGCCTCTCGCAGAATCCAGCCGGCGAACACCATTTGCCGTCCCGCGTCCGTGCTGAAGAACCAGTTGCGCCACCCCTGCGCCCACAAGAGCAGGAGCGTGGCCCACAGGGTCAGCGTCCACGCGCGGCCGGCGCGCGCGTGACTGAGAGCCGCGAGCGCCGGCACCGTCAATACCAGGTGCATCGCGCGGTAGCCGATGTTCTGCGCGGTGAAGAAGCAGCCGATGATCAGCAGGCCGCCGGCGAGCAGCATCATCCGCTCGAGATCCGCGAGGCGGTCGAGCGTCCGGGTCATTGATTGGCGGAGCGCGAGGAACAGGCCGGCGCCGAAGGCCGTGACGGTGAGCCCGATGCGTACCGCCGCACCCGTTTCGCTCGAGATTCCGTATTGCCTGCCAAGTCCTCCCGCGATCATCGTCGACCCGAACATGTCACCGAACCATCCGCCGCCCGGGATGAGCTTCAGTGCGCGCGTCAGTTCGTGGCCCATCGTCAGAAGGAACACCGCGAGGACGGCAGCGCAGACGGCGGCAACCGCGAAGAATCGCGCAGGACGTTCGCGAGTCGCGAGCGCCAGCAGCGTCATTGGGTAGTACTTGAGCAGGCCGGCGAGGAGCGCGGCGCCGTACGCGACGATGCGAAGCGCGGGTGTCCGGCAGACCAGCGCGGCGGCGATGGCGGCAAGGACGAACAGCACGAGATCGTTGTTGCCGCGCTCTGCGCCAAAGACGACGGCCGGCGAAACGGCGGCAAGCGCGATCAGCATGACCGCGAGGCGCGTGCGTCCCGCCGGCAGCAGCGTGAGGCTTGCGATGAACGACGTCACCCCGATGAAGCCCGTCGGCATCGTCCACGCTTCCGTGACCGGGAACTTCGCCAGCAGTAGCCAGAGCGGGGAGTAGTCGAACGCTCGGCGGACCGGATCGCAGGGATTGGCCGTGAGGACGTCCACACCCTGGTGCATGCAGCGCACGGCAGAGAGCACGGTTTCGACGTCTACAAACGGGAACCGGAACGGATCGACGCCCCAGCTGCGGAGCATGTCCTCGTAGAGGGATCGCTGGCCGGTGAGGTACAGCACGGTCATGAACGCGAAGAACGCCGCGGCGACGCCGGCAGGCAGGAGTCGCCGAGCAAGGACGCGTCGTCTGTCGCTCCCACCTTCGCCCGGGGCTGCAGTGGGGCGCCGAAGCTTCAGCGAAGGCGCCATCAGCCCCGCGATGGTACCGTAAGACGCGCGAGGCGCTGATTCCCACGTCCCGGCAGTTCAAATCCGATCGGCTCGCGTACCTCGCCGCGTACGTCGCGCTCTCGATCGCCTTCTCCTGGCCCTTCTTCGAGCATCCTCTGGCGAACGGGCTTGGCGACTGGGATCAGCACACGTTCTATTACGGGACGTTCCTCCGCAGCTTCGCCTACGGACAGATGCCGTTCTGGAATCCCTGGTACTGCGGCGGCAATGTGCTGTGGCAGAACCCGCAGGTCTCGCTCATCAGCCCGGTCTATCTGATGGCGCTCGTGATGCCGCTCGCGCTGGCGATGAAGATCAACGTCGTCATCCATTACGTCATCGGGTGCGTCGGGATGCACTTGCTGCTGCGGCGTGTCATCGGCGTCACGTCTCCCGCCGTGGTTGTCGCTCTGGTCGCGGTCTCGGCGTTTTCGGGCGGCGTGGCGCTGCATCTGGCGGCGGGGCACAGTAACTACTTGTCGGTGTTGTGGTTACCGGGGCTCGTCTACTGTTTCTTCAGGGCCTGTGACGGCCACGTGCGGAGCATCATCGCCGGCGGCGCCATCGTCGGCGTTTCGGTGCTCAACGCTGCACCCCACTTCGTCCCCCTCGCCGCCGTGGTACTGGGAACCCTCGCGCTCGTCGCCGTCGCAGTGGCGCGGACGTTCAAGCCCCTGGCGATCGCGGTGGTCATCGTGGCCGCCGGCTGCGTATATGCGGCGCCCAAGCTCGTGCCGGCAGCGTCGTTTGCGAGAAGCGACGCGTTCCACGATCGACGGCCCACGAAGCACCCGGATTCGATGTCCTTCGAGATGTTCCAACGCGCGCTGTGGGATTCAAGTCAGACGAAGACGCTCAAGATCAGTCCCGGCATCCAGTTGTATGCGTGGCACGAGTACGGCAACTACATGGGCTGGTTCGGCGCCGCGCTGTCGCTGATGGCAGCGGTCTGGATCCTTGTGTTCAGGTGGCGGGCCGCGAGTTGGGGTGAGATGTCCTGCGCGGTAGGCCTGTTCGTCATGCTGCTCATCGCGGCTGGAGAGTTCGCCGCGTGGGCGCCCGCGACCCTGCTGCACGAGCTGCCGCTGTTCGCCAGTTTCAGGATTCCGAGCCGCCACATCATGCTTGCGTCGATCCTCGGGCCCGCCTGCATCGCGTACGTCGTGCGGGCGTCGTCCGAGATGACGTGGTCCAGGTTGACCCGGGGCATCGTCACGGTCGTATGCGTCATCGGCACCGCGCAACTGATGGTTGTGAATCGACGCAACCTCCACGGGATCTTCGCTCTGCCGCCGAGCCCGGTGGAGGCCCGCCACCTCGACAAGTCGGCGCCCGTTATCGCGGAACACGAGCCGCCCAGCGTGCAGTGGAGCCGGCTCGGCGAGAATTCGGTCATGCTGCCATCGATGGCTGCCGGCGTATCAGTGCTGAATTGCTACGAACCCCTGCTTGCGCGGCGAATCGTCCCGCCGGGACCGGCCGTGATTCGAGCCGTGGGCGACGTCAAGCTTTCGGACCCGACGTTTTCGATGAATCGAGTGACGGTCGGCGCTGCGGCCGGCCCGGAGCCGGTTCGATTGGTCCTGAATCAGAACTTCGCCGAAGGCTGGTCGAGCGGGGCTGGACCGGTCGAGCGCGATCCGTCGAGCGGCCTGCCGTCTGTGCTGTTGCCGGCGGGATTCACCGGTACGGTCGACTTCACCTTCGCGCCGCACGGGCTCGTATTCGGATTTGCCATCTGGTTGATTGCGGTCGCGGTGTCGGTGGTTGTGTGGCGGCGTGCCGCTTCATCTTCAGCCGCTCAGGCATAATCCAAACGCAATGCGTCGGGCGTGGGTCGCCGTACTGATCGCTGCGAGCGTGTTCGCGCTGCTGGATTGGAGCGTGAATCGCCGGCGGGGACTGATCAGAGCAGCCGTTGACGATGCGAATCCTGGCCGGGAGTTCGCGGCGACGGGAGTGACGGCCGTCGGCCTCGACGGCGTTGCACCTTCGATCATCGACCGGGCGGGCACTTCGCTCCTGTGGCGAACGTTCTGGGAACTCCACACTCCGGATCTCTACGAACTGCGAGTGGAGAGCCGCGGCGCCTCGACACTCACAATCGACGGCCATCTGGCGATCGAAGCCGGCGTGAGCGACACGCCCGGAACACGGCTCGTGTGGCTGACGCCCGGCTTCCACAAGATCGAAATCCGGTATCGCCCCGACCCGTCCGGGCCGCGCATCCAGGTCGCAGCCGCACGGGCCGGCAACTCACTCGAGCCGCTCCCGTTGCGTGACTTGAAGCCGGCGCTTCCCCGGAATCCGGTCGTGCGGGAATGGACGGCCACCGCGCGCAAATACACGGGCTGGCTGGTCCTAGTCCTCGTCATCGTCGCGGTCCGGACGACGTCGCCTGTCGTCGCCCGCCGGTGGAGCAGCACGGCCGGTCAACAAGGTTGGGTGACTGGAATTCGCGCGAACGCCGCGAGGCCGCTTGCGTGGTTCGTGCTCGCGCTCATCCTCGGGTACGCGGCGCTCCTTCGTCTTGACGCGATCACTGCGCGCTACGGGCCCGTGCAGTCACCGGGCTGGCTCGCCGCCGTACAAACGCGGACGGTGTTGCCGCCCCAGACGATTCGCCCGGCCTGGTTTCCGTGGGTCCCGGCGGCGTTCCACGTGCACTACGACGGACCGCCGACGCAATACAGCAGCGACCCGTACTCGTACCTGAAGGTCGCACGGACGATGACGTCGTTCTACGAGCCGACGTGGCGCGAACCGCTGTTTCCGTTTTCCGTGAGGACGGTGATGGCGGTCGTCGGACCGCAGGACGTTGCCGTGAGCCTGACCTCGACCGCGTTCGCCGTACTGGCGATCTGGCTGACGTATGTACTCGGTGCGGCATTGTGGTCCCGGCCCGTGGGGCTGGCGGCGGCGCTGGTCCTGGCCATCGATCGAGACGCGGCGTGGTTCGCGAGCCAGGGCTGGCGCGATGATGCGTACGTCGCCGCGGTCGTGTTCGGCGCGTATTTCATCCTTCGATGCTGGCGAAGTGCGCGACAACCCGAGAGCCGCATCCAACTCGGCAGGTTCGGCGTCGATCGGCTCTACGTCAACGCAATCCTGCTCGGCATCGCCGCGGGGCTGATCATCCTCGTGCGGATCATGTCCCTGTCATTCCTCCTGCCTGCCGGAGTGCTTCTCGCCGCCGCGGTGCGGACGAACTGGCGGCGGCGCTTCACGATGGCAGGTATCGGGATCGTGGTCACGACGCTCGTGGCGATTCCGTACTTCATCAACTGCTGGCGCGTGCAGGGCGACTTCTTCTACACGTTCAATGTTCACGGGGATATCTACCGTATTGCGGAAGGCCAGGCGACGCCGAAGCAGGACACGACGTATTCGTACATCCGGGACAAACTGAGTGGGCGCCCGTATGCCGCGGTGGATACGATTCTCCGCGGCGTGACGCTCTATCCATTCGAGAACAAGTGGACCGGGCTGGACGCGTGGCGCGACGGGCTCGGAGCGCTCGTGGCGTTCGCGTCGGTCGTGGGTCTCGCCGCGCTCGCGTTTGTGCCCGCCGGCCGGGTGGTACTGTTGGTCGCGTTCACCTCGCTGCTGCCGTTCTCGCTGACATGGCGGGTCGATCCGAATCCGAGGTTCACGCTGCACCTGTATCCGTTCTTCCTCATAGCGGCGAGCATCGCCGGCAGTCTCGCGGTGCGGGCCGTGGGCCGTCTCCTGGCAGCCGGCATCGTCGCCGAACCAGCGCCCTGGCGCCGCGACGGCGAGATACTCGCCGGGCGCAACCTGGCTACCGGTGCCGCGGTCGTCGCGGGTTCGGCAGCGCTCCTCTGGTACGTGATGTCGTGGTCGCCACAACTCGTGTTCGCGGACGCCCTTCGTTACCGTGATGACGCGACCGTTACGGTGGGCGACGACATTGGATTCCTCGGTGCGGGATGGTCGCGGGCACTCGATCTGGGCAACGTGCAGATGCGGATCGCGACGGGTGAGAGCGGGATTCGGGTGCGGCTTCCGCTGCAGGACGACTACCGTCTGACGCTTCGTCTGGATCCGTTTCCGCGACCGCTCAGCGCGACGCCAGCCAGGCTTCCGGTCATTGAGTACTCGCTCAATGGCACGCGGCTGGGGGCCATTCCGCTGAAATGGAATCCCGAGCGCTTCGGCGCGTATGAAGTCACGCTGCCGAGATCAGCGGTTCATCCGGGAATGAACACGCTCGTGCTGCGGCGCGTTCCGGATCCTGGCGCCGCAGGATCTTCAGTACCTGGGTTTTCCGACGGTGACGCATTCGCATTCTGGTTGCTTCGTGCTTCGCGGCCGCCGGGGTGAGACAGATTCTTAACTTCCAGCGCCGGCGGTCTACATGGATTTACATGGGGCTGCAAGGTGAATGAACTAGAGCAGCGAGTACTTCCTGACAATCAGAAAGATCGGAGCCGCGCCGAGCAGGCCGGCCATGCCGTAGGTCCACCAGCGCGCCCGATTGATCACCTGGAACTCCAGATGTTCCCCAGGCTCGATCGCGAACGGGATCTTCTTCCAGAACAGCGTGTTGTGCACTCGCAGCGTGTGTCGTCCCGGTGGCACGTCGATCGTCACGGCCTCGCCGAAAAGCAGGACTTCGCGGTGATCGTCGTCGAGCTTGACGAAAATCTGGCGCTGGCCGCAGTCCACAGGACTCCTGCGGTCGAAAGTAACCATCGCTCGGAGGTCGTCCAGATCGCCGCCAGGGCAGTCGAGTTCGACGACAGCTCCGCCGGGCGGAAGTACTGCGGTCGATTGGGCCATGCGCTCATTATGCGGCAACTACAAGTAGGTCATCCACTGCGGGCGTGACGGTTGTGCCTTCCGGCGGACGTACCGCGCGACCGGAAAGTAGAGCGCGAACACGACAATGACGAACACGACGTACAGCTGCCAGAGATCCCAGCGGGCCGATGGCGGCACACTGGCGAAGGGCGCGGTGCGGTACCACTCGTGATGAATGCCGTCGCCGCGGATCCAGGCCGTCGCCAGCGCCGCGAGGTGAATGGCCGGAATGTGCAGCAGGTAGTAGAACATCGGCGCCCGGCCGAACACCGCGCAGACGCGAGCGAACCAGCCTGTGGCGCGATTGGCGAGAGGCAACAGCGCGATGACGGGTCCCAGTGTCATCAGCAGGAACGGGAGCGACGCCGGGTATTTGTTCTGGCCGAGCACGCGGAACAGCAGCGGCGGCGACTCCGCCGTTACCTGCTGGGCAAGCGCGGTCGGAATCGCAATGGCGATGAACAGGGCCGTCGCTCCGAGTCCGATGCGTGGCCACCACCTGGTTGGCGTCGCGCCAAATCCAAATCCCGCTGCCATCACGCCAATCCACGGCACGATGACGTACAGCACCTGGATGTTGCCGGCGGCCTCGGCCCCACTGGGATAGATGAATTCCCAGAACGGCACGATGGCGCCGTGCACCGACGGAGGCAGCAGCCCGGGCAGGCGTGCGAAGACTGGCTGCAGCACGATGACGGCGATGCCGCCGTATCCGAGCGTGCGCGGGCCGAGTCCCATCGCGACAAACGCTCCCATCAGCACCATGCACCAGCCGATCATCCAGATCACGCCCGCCAGCGTGAACGACGCATAGTCCAGGTTGAATCCCCACGTGAATTTCACAACGGTGAGCTCGAGCACGACGAGCAGCAGTCCGCGTGTCACGAGAAACCTCGCGAGCTTCGAGCGGCCGATCGATTGGCCGTAGAGAAATGCACTCGTGCCGGCGAGGAAAACGAACGCCGGGGCGCAGAAGTGGGTGATCCAGCGCGTGAAGAACACCCCGGTGGTGGGACCGCCGGCGGGGATGCCTCCGTAGAGCCGGACGTGATCGATCGCCATCAGAATCATCACCACGCCACGGATCACGTCGATGCCTTGAATCCGGTTCGATCTCGGGGTCGGCGAGGACATGCGTCACGGTACGACGCCAGATGGCGCCGAGACCTCGGCGATGCCGTGAGCGGTGGTGAAGCTGCCGCGAACGGCGTGGTTCGAGATTGCGAGCGCCGGGCAACTCGGATACGGTCGGGTCGTGACCCGCGCGTCCCGCGTCAGGCCATGGATGCTGGTCTCGGCTGTGTGGCTGGCGCCGGCGATCTTCAACGTCATCAACACGATCGGACAGCGGCGCCTTTCAGGCGAGGCACCGGCGTCCCTTCGCGACATGCTGTGGTCGGGAGGCGACTGGGCGGTCTACGCGATCCTGACTCCGCCGGTGTTCTGGGTCTCGCGGCGCTGGCCAATCGCCCGGCCCGCCATCACCCGCCGCGCGGTCCTGCACATCGGGTTCGCGCTGCTGTTCTGCGTGGGTTGGGCCACGAGCGGCAAGCTCCTCGAAATGCTGCTGGCGTTCGCGTTCGATCCACGCCAGTCCGCAATCGTGACAGCCATGCATGGCGCCGGTACCTGGCGCAACGCCGGCATCGACTGGATGCGCTGGGTCCTCGTGACGCTGCCGTTCGGCTGTGTCGTCTATTTCTCGATTGCCGGCATCGCGCATGCGATTCGGTACTTCGTGGAAGCCCGTGAGCGCGACGTCCAGATGGCCCGCATGTCGGAGCAGCTCGCCGGCGCGCGTTTCGCCGCGCTCCAGGCGCAGGTGAATCCGCACTTCCTCTTCAACACGCTCAACACGATCGCGGTGCTCGTTCGCGACAACGACCGCGCGCGTGCCGTTGCCATCGTCGAGCAACTGAGCGAGGTTCTGAGGGCGACATTGGGGCGGCACCGTGGTACTGAGGTCAGACTCGAGGACGAACTCACGCTCGTGCGTCAGTACCTGGCCATCGAGCAGGCGCGGTTCTCGGATCGTCTTCGACTGAACTGGCGGATCGCCGACGACGCCAGGAACGCCGCGGTGCCGGGGTTTGCCGTGCAGCACCTGGTGGAGAATGCGGTGCGCCATGGCATCGCGAGACGTGAGGACGCAGGCGTGATCGAGATCGCCGCCGTTCGTGACGAGAACTCGCTGGTTGTGACGGTACGAGACGATGGACCCGGTGTCAGCGCCAGTGTGCCGGCGCCCGCCGGTCATGGCCTCTCGAATACCCGGGAGCGCCTGACCGCGCTCTATGGCACGGAGGCGTCACTTGAGTTGAGCGCGGCGGCTGGCGTGGGGGCCGTGGCCACGCTCCGCGTGCCATATCGGGATCTCGGTCCAGAAGGCGATCGTGAGGCGTGAGTAACGTCTGGCGCGTTCTCGTCGCCGATGATGAGCCCGCGGCTCGCCGGGGAGTGCGTCAGATGCTCGAGCCGCACAAGGCGTTTCAGGTGGCGGGCGAGTGCCGCAATGGCGCCGAAGTGCTGCACGCGCTGGATGCGCTGAACCCCGACGTTCTGTTTCTCGACATCCAGATGCCGGGCCTCGGCGGTTTCGACGTCATCAAACGGAGGACTCCGGAACGAATGCCGCTGGTCGTGTTCCTGACGGCATTCGATCAACACGCATTGAAAGCGTTTGAAGCCGAAGCCCTCGACTACCTGGTGAAGCCAGTGAGCCAGTCGCGCTTCGATACTGCGATCCGGCGTCTTACCCGCCGGCTGTCGTCCGGCACTCCGATGGAGCCGCGCCTGGTCGTCCCGGCCGTGCGCGGCGCCATCGTCGTGCCCGTTCGGGAGATCGACTGGATCGAAGCCGCGGACAACTACGTTCGCGTCTGGACGGGCGGGCGGTCGTACCTTCTGCGTGAGTCCCTCGACGAGCTCGAGGCGCGCATCGGCAGGCACGGCTTCGTCCGCGCTCACCGCCGAGGGCTGGTTCGCATCAGTGGCGTGCGCGCTCTCACGACCTCCGCCAACGGCGAGACTGCCGCTACGCTCGAGTCGGGCGTTATCATCGCGGTGTCACGCCGGCGGCGTGCGGCATTTGCGAAAGCACTGAAGTGGAATCAGAAGGAGTGATCCGATGACGGGCATCGTCCAGTCCATTCGGGGCGAGTGCATGCGTTACAAGTCCCTCGCCGAAGCGGCGTTTGCGCAGGTCGCTGAAACCGATCTGTCTGTCGACGGCCCGAACGGTGGGAACTCAATGGCGGTGATCGCGTGGCACGTCTCGGGAAACCTCCGATCGCGGTTCACGGACTTCCTGACGAGCGACGGCGAGAAACCCTGGCGCCACCGGGACGAGGAGTTCGAGAAGCGTGCGGTGAGCCGTGTAGAGCTGGACGAGAAATGGAATGGCGGTTGGGCGGCGTTGCTCGCGACGCTTGATTCGCTTACGGACGCCGACCTCGCGCGTACGGTGACCGTACGCCAGCAGCCGATGCTCGTCTCTGAGGCGCTGCATCGCGCGCTCGCGCACCTCGCGTACCACACCGGACAGATCGTCTACCTCGGCAAGGTGTTCAAGGGGGACCAGTGGAAGTCCCTGAGTATTCCCCTGGGACAGTCGGAGACGTACAACCGCAATCCGATATCCGAGCGGCCGGACGCACACGCCGCGCACCTGAAGAGGTAATGGCGCCCTCGCGCCGTGCCATCGTCGTTGGCGCCGGCATCGGTGGCCTGGCCGCGGGTGTGGCGCTGCAACGCGCTGGATGGGAAGTCGAAATCCACGAACGAGCGGCGAGCCCCCGTGAACTCGGCTTCGGCTTGTTGCTCGCGCCGAATGCGCTTGCTGCACTGAAGGAACTGGGGGTCGCCGACGCCGTGGTACGGTCGGCGGCGCCCGCGACCAGCGTTGAGATCAGGCGGCTCGATGGCCGGCGGGTTCGACGATTCCGATCCCCGCTCGGCGGTCCGTCTGTTGTGGCGCTTCGGTCGGAGCTGCACGGCGCACTGCTTGCGGCAGTGGGCGAAAACTGCATCCACTTGAACAGCCTGGCCGAGGCGTTCGATCTGGATTCGAACGGAGTCACTCTGCGTGTCGCTGGAGGCGCGACGCATAGGGCCGATGTTCTCGTCGCTGCCGATGGCGTCGGCTCGGCAATCAGGCGGCAGCTTCACCCTTCGGAGCCGCATGCTGAATCGAGCGGCTACTGCGCGGTGCGAGGCGTCGCTTTCGGAGTAAGCGCCGTACTTGGTGATCTCGCTGGTATCGGCTATCTGGATGACGGCATCGAGATCGGCACGGCGCGCGGCACGAGCGACGCGGTCTACTGGTACATGTCGTTGATTGCAGACGAGTTCGACGCAGCCCGCCGCACGCCTGCCGCGGTCCTCGCGCGCGTGGTGCCGGGCTGCGATCCCCTGCTCGCCACGCTGCTCACAACCACGAAGCCGGAAGACATGCGGTTCGACGAGCTCTTCAGGCGCGATCCGCTCGTGTCGTGGGGAAGCGGTCGCGTCACCCTGCTCGGCGATGCCGCGCATCCGGTGATGCCGCACACCGGCCAGGGGGCCGCGCAGGCGCTGGAGGACGGCGTCGCGTTGGGACTGGTTCTCCGCGGCGAGACCGGCATCGAGGCCTCGCTACGGCGCTACGAGCAGGTTCGCTCCCAACGCACCCGCGCCTTCGTCCGGCTGGGTCCACGAATCGCGCGAATGACGACGACGCGAAGTCGAGTGATTCTGGCGCTGAGAGACACTGCGCTGAAATTGATGCCGGAGGCCTTGCTGCAAAGATCCGCCGCTGGGCTTCAGAGATATCCACATGCTGCGTTGCGATCGTGACGGCGACGCCGGGCCAGAAGACCCGGCCTACGGCCGTCTTCTTGATGCGTAGGCCGGGGCTTCAGCCCCGGCGAATCACGCGCACTTGCAATGCTGCCGCACCGGTGTTCTGGAAATACTCGAGGCGCAGGCGGTGCGTGCCCGCGCCGATGGCAATGCGATCGTCCTTTGGTCCGTGAATGGACCAGTCCTCGAGTACGAGCTTGTCGTCCACCCACAGCCGGATCCCATCGTCGCTCGTGACAACGAGCTCGTAGCTGCCGCCGGGCAGCCTGAGACTGCCGGCGGCTGTGACGCCGATCCGCGTCGAGTAACCCTGACCGAAGGACCTGGCGTTGGCGTAGGCAAGTCGCGTGGTCTTGTGCGTGCGCGCAGGCGGCGTCTTGAGCCGGGCGGCGAAGGCTGCCGGTTGTGTGAGCGGATCGGTGGCCGCATCGAACGTCCAGAAGTTCACCGTCCAGTCGATCTCGGGCTCGAAGACGGAGTAGGAGAAGCGATACGGCTTGCCGGCGGCGATGACCTCACCGCGCGGCGTGATGACGCGTTCTCCGATGTATTCGAGCTCGATTCGGAAGTCGACCGCGGGCTGTTGTGGTGCCAGAGTCAGCTCGCCTGGCGCGGTGCCGGTCGATGCTGCGGCCGTTGCTCCGCGGATCGACGCGATCTTCCACGAGCCGGCCGGACCGAGTACTCGCAAACGGATCGGCCGGTCGCTGAGCGACCCTCCGGGCCAGAGCTTCGGCGACAGGGAGTCGTACGGTCCCCAGTCGTCGACGATGATTGTGTCGCGGCCGCGGCGGGCGCCCACTGGAAGCTTCGCATCAATCGCGCCCGGGATCGGTGACGGCGGCGCGGGAACCGGTCGCGCTGACGGCGCCATCGGACCGTCGAAGCGCTTGACGCCCTCTGTCCGTGCGATGTCCGTCTCGCGTTTGACGCCGTCGAAGACATTCGACGCGATGTCGTAGCCGCGGCTCGACGTGTCCCGGAACTTCGGATAGCCCCAGTTCGGATCTTGCGTCGCGTTGGCCCAAAGCCGGATCCCGAGTTCGTCTGCAGTGAAAGTATTCCCGGCTATCGTGATGTTCTGGCCGTGCTCGATGGCGATGCCTTCGGTGTTCCGGGCGAAGGTATTCATCAGGATCTGCGAATCGAAGCTGTAACCGCCCCAGATGCCGTGCCAGCAGTCTTCGATCCTGTTCCGCATGAACACGTTACGGCTGAACGTCGCCTCGATGCCGTTCGCGACGGCGTGGCTGACGTCGTTGTCGTAGAAGAAGTTGTCGTTCGCGCCGCCCTGGCCGGTGTCCATCGTCGACTGTCCCGCCCAGAGAAACACACCGTCGCCGCCGTGCGTGAACGAGTTGTATGCGACGACGTTCCTGCTCGACTGTTCGTACATGAGGATGCCGGTCGAATCCTGGCCGCGGTTGTAGAAGCCGTGGCTATAGCCGCGCACGCACCAGTCGACACGGTTGTGCATGACCTTGCTGTCCGTCGTGCGGTAGAAGCCGATACCGACGCCCGAGAGGAATGAGAACGTGTTGTTCCAGACACTGAGCCGGGACGACCGCGTCACCATCAGGCCGTTCATGCCCTGGACGGCGCGGACACCGCTGATTTCCGCGTCGTCGACGCCGGCCAGATAGATTGCCGCGCCGTACCGGAGCCATTCGTCTTTCTCGTTGTTGTGGAAGGAGAGCCAGTCGGCCTGATGCTCCTGTTCGAGGCCGCTCAACAGGCGTGGTTTCCAGTTGTAGCTGACGTCGAGGCCCGAGAGCCGCAGGCGCGGTGAGTCGCGGGCAATTACCGCGATCTTGAATCCGCGCACCGACGCGGCCGAGAGACTGACACCAGTGCCGGCGATCTGAATGCCTGTGCCGCGATACGAGTCCGGATCCGCGAACGGCGCACCGCCCTCGATGGTGACGCCCGCCATGTCGACGCGGATGTCGTTGCCGCGAATGACGACCGCGGGCCGGTCGATTGCTGCCGACGGGAGTCGATAGACGCCGGGTCGGATGCGCGTGCTCCGGTCGATCACGATGCCGGGCGTGAGTGGAATCCCAGGCGCCTGCGCTGGTGGCAGATAGAGCAGGGTGAGCGTCGCCAGCAGGAGGGTGCGCATCGCGCGACTATAGTCGTACCATTCGCGCATGAATACCAGACGCCAGTTCCTGATCAGCGCGCCGCTCGGCATCCTTGTCTCGGCGGCCGCGTGCGCGGGTGAACGGAAAGCCTCTGAGGCTGCGCCCGCCGGAACTCCGGCGACGCCGGGCGCGCCACCGACTTTCGGCACAGGCACGGGCGCCGGTCCAGAAGTGACCACAGCGACGTTCGCTGAGGCGGAGAAGCTGATGCAGGTGACGCTCACGCCGGCCGAGCGCCAGCAGGCGGCCGACACCTGGCGCCGTTCGCTTGCGCCGTACCTGGAGCGGCGGACCGGTCCCCGTGCGGTCGCACTTGGCGAGACGGAGGCACCGGCGTCCGTATGGAATCCAATGCTGCCCGGCCTGGCCCGTTCACCGCAGCGCGATCGCTTCGTGCGGTCGAAGGCCGATGGCGCCCCCTTGCCGGCGAAGGACGAAGACATCGCGTTTGCGCCCGTGGTGCAGCTCTCACGCTGGATCGAGACGCGCACACTGACGTCGGAGCGCCTCACGAGCATTTATCTCGCGAGGATCGCGTCGCTCGACTCGCGCCTGCGCGCCGTCATTACCGTGACTCGCGATCACGCCCTTGCGCGCGCGAAGCAGGCCGACGTGGAAATCGCGGCAGGGAAGTACCGGGGGGCGCTGCATGGCATTCCGTACGGCGTCAAGGACCTGCTCGACACGAAAGGCATTCCCACCACGTACGGCGCCGAGCCGTTCAGGAATCGCGTCCCCACAGCGGACTCGGCGGTAGTTCGCAGACTGGATGATGCCGGCGCCGTGCTCGTGGCGAAGCTCTCACTTGGCGCGCTGGCGCTGAACGACATCTGGTTCGGTGGTCAGACGATGAATCCGTGGCTGATCGAGGAAGGCGCATCGGGTTCGAGTGCGGGACCGGGTTCGGCGACGGCGGCGGCGCTCGTCGCGTTTTCGATTGGCTCGGAGACGGGCGGCTCGATCGTGGCGCCGGCGATGCGCTGCGGCGTGACGGGCCTCAGGCCCACGTTCGGGCGTGTCGCGCGCACCGGCGCGATGACGCTGTGCTGGTCGCTCGACAAGCTCGGTCCGATGACTCGATCCGTCGAGGACGCGATGCTGGTGCTCAAAGCGATCGACGGAGCGGACGCCGGGGATGTCTCGAGCGTGCCATCGCAACTGGATTTCGATGCGACGGCGAGCATAGCCGGCGTGCGCGTCGGCTACTTTCCGAAATGGATGGGCGAGTCACCCGCGACGGATGTCGATCGCGCCGCGCTCGAGACCGTGAAGAAGCTCGGGATGGCCGCGAAGGAAGTGGCGCTGCCCGACTGGCCGTTCTCGTCGCTGATGCCCATCCTATTCGCCGAAGGCGCCGCGTCCTTCGAGGAACTCGCGCTGACGAATCAGCTGGGTTCGCTCAAGGTGCAGGTGAGGGACGCCTGGCCGAATCTCTTCCGGCAGTCGCGCTTTCTCTCTGCCGTCGACTTCGTGCAGGCGGACAGGCTTCGCCGCAAGGTCGCGCTCGAGATGGCGCGCCTCTTCACGGACGTCGATGTTCTGCTCGTGCCGTCGCTCCGCGACGAACAGCTGACCATCACGAACTTCACGGGGCATCCGTCCCTCACCGTACGCGCTGGATTCGTGCAGGTGTCGGAAGCACGCAGCGACTGGGCGCCGGATCCCGCGAACCCGCTCCCGAACTTCAACCCGCCTCGCCGTGTGCCGCACGGAATCACGCTCGTCGGCAGGCTGTTCGAAGACGGGCTCGTGGGCCAGGTCGGTGTCGCGCTCGAGCGGGCGTTCGGCGTCGCGAGCGAACGTCCCGCGGGGCTCTCGTGACCGGCGGGCTTCAGCCCGCCGGGGCTAGTTCTTGACCGTGAATCTCAGATATCGCGTGACCGGCTTATCACCCTGCGACACTTCGACGGTGAGCAGGTACTCGCCGGTGTCGAGTGTCGAGACGGGCAGCGTGAACTTACAGTCGGCCTGGCGCGCGACGAAGGTGTCGGCGCTGACCTGTTGCGAGGATCGCGTGACGATCTTGTTGGCGGTATCCGTGATGCTGATCGTGAGTGTCGCCGCTGATGGAGCACGTCCGGCGCCCTGATAGATCCGCGTGAACCCGAGCACGGCTTCGGTCGATGCGAATGTGCGGCGGCTCGTCGGGATCACCGGAATGATGGCTTCGGCGGCGTCGGTCGGCGCGGCGGCGACCACCGGCGTCACGCTCAGGACGAGGTCGGCTACCTGCAGCGCCTCCCGGTTGAAATCCGGCACCACGAGGTCGAAGTAGACGCTTCCCGTCTTCGCGGACATCGCGCTGTGCGCGGCGAGACGAATCTGGTACCGGCCTGGCGCGAGATCGATGCGCGAGAGGACTTCGTATGCGGCCGCGTCAGGCAGGCCGGCGCGAAGCGCGAGCCGTGCGGTCTGGCGTGCCGTACCTTGCGCGCGGCCGTCCGCTGAAAACGCCGCGGCGAGGACCTCCAGTTGATCGAGGACGCGGGCGCCGGCGTCGCCGATGACGCGCTGCTCGACGCCGGTTGCCAGCACGATGCCTGCGCGTCCGCCCGGCATCCGAAACGCGGACGCGGCTGCGCGAAGCGTGACGTCCGGGCTCGGAAGAATCCCCGAGAGCGTGCTCGCGAGCGCGGGTGTCAGCGTCGGGCTTGACGCTGCGGGCGGCGCTGGACGCGCGCCGAAGTACGCGTTTCTCGTCTTGGCCGTGACGCCCGGCCGTCTGACCCTGACGCCAACGCGACGGACGGTGCGGTCCGCAGCATTGCGGGTCGACTGGTAGCCGATCAGGTAGTACGCGCCGTTCTCCTCGAAAATGCGGGCCAGCCCTTTCGCGAGATCGTTCGTGCCGAAGATCGCGCGTCCGCCGCTGTTCTCGGCGATCGTCTGCAGAAAATCACGATGCATGCGCGCCTGCAGCATCGCCTCCGACGGCGACATGAACGACCCTCCGATCCGTGCAGTCCGGACACGCTGCTGGAGGAACGCCTCGAGGCCGCCGACACCGGCCGGGTCGATGCTGTAGATGTTGACGTTGCCGTGCTGCGCGCGCACGAAGGCCTGCTTCACCGCCGCGCCGTAGGCCTCCTGCGGCCGGGATTCGACGAGCTCCGTCAGCGCCTCCGCAATCTCGCGGTCGGTGCTCGCTTCGAGGGTGCCGCCCGAACTCAGCGTGTCCAATGCCGGCGCCCCACGGGATCCAATCTTGTCGATGTTCGCGATGGCAGATGCCTCGACAGGCGCGCCGGTACTCACATAGATGATGGCCTTGCGCCGCTGCGGCACGTTCGCCAGATGGCCGGCGACGAGTCCGAGAGTCCGAATCGAAGAGAAGAACAGTTGATTGTCCGTGGCGGCCACCTGATCGCTGTACGCGAAGCCTGGCGTGAAGGCCTCGATCGCGGCGAGCAGTCGCCCGCGATCGTTGGTGAAATCCACCGATCGGCGGCTGTCACTGACGTAGATGACCGCCGCGAGGTCGTCCGGGCCCATGCGCTGGATCACGCCGCGGCCGATCTCGCGTGCATTGGCTGACATCCGCAAGTCCGGTGGAATCGTCGCATCGTCGAGGATGATCGCGAACAGCCGTCCGTCGCCGAGACTGTTCGTCCGGATGTCCGGAGGCACGTCGCGGACCCAGGCGGCCGAGAGCGGCGGTTGATCGGGCGCGCTGATTTCGGCGAACGCCACGATTTCCTGCGGCTTGTTGTTCTCGAGCAGCGTGAAGTCGGCGGCGGTAAGGCCCTTGACGGGATGGCCGGCCGAGTCTAGGGCGGAGACGTCGACCTGGATTACGTCGACCGACGACCGGAAGACAGGCGGGTTCTGCCCGGCCTGCTGCGCCGATAGCGCGACCGCAAAGGCGGCGATCGCGGCGACTCCGGTCGACGAGGCGCGCATGCTCATTTGACGATGCGGCCGCCCTTCATGACGAGGCGGACGTCCCGGAGTTTCGAGATGTCCTTGAGGGGGTCGCCGCCGACCGCGATGATGTCGGCTTCGTACCCCGCGGCGATCGATCCGATCGTGGTGCCGAGACCGAGCGATTCGGCGGCCAGGGAAGTGGCGCCGACGATGGCGTCTGCCGGCGCCTGGCCGGCGTTGACGCGGGCGATGGACTCGCGCGCGTTCTGCCCGTGCGCGCCCGCGACGGCGTCGGTGCCCATGGGCATGCGAAGGCCGAACGAGAGCGCGCGTTTGAACCCCACCGCGAGTGTCGGGACGGCCTTCTCCATGAAGGCAAAGCCCTCTTCGTTGTAGTTGCCGCTACCCATGTACTTGGTCTTGTTCTCGACATAGTTCTGCAACACGAGGCCGATGTTGGGGTCGAAGAACACGTTCGCGTCCTTCATCGCCTTGAGCGCCGCATCGTCCGCGTAGGCGCCGTGCTCGATCTGGCTGCAGCCGCCCTTGACGCTCGCGATGACCGACGCCGGATCATGGGCGTGCACGACGGCGCGGAGGCCCTGGACTTTCGCTTCGCCGCACACGGCATCGATCTGCTCCTGCGTCGCGCTCATCTTGCCGCCGTCACGGATGCTGCCCGAGGCGAACAGCTTGATGACGTCAGCCCCGTTCTCCTTCAGAGTCTTCACCCGCTGTCGCAGCTGGTCAGGTGTGTCCGTCGGCCGCGGGTTGATCTGGCCGAGTGAAGTCAGAACGCGAGGCCCGCGCTTGGTGCCCGCGTTGATTGCGTCCCGCCGCCCCTTGTCTGACGCCGCGCCGAGCGACTGCACAGTCGTGAATCCGGCATCGAGCATCGCATCCAGGTTGGCCTGCACCGCCGTTTCGATCTGTTCGGGTGTTTCCTGCGGCTGTCCATCGCGACGTCCATACAGCCCGTTCGGCTGGAAGTGCCAGTCGACGTGGACGTGCACGTCGATCATGCCGGGCATGAGCGTCACGTCACCGAGATCGCGCGTGACGGCGCCGCGCCTCTGATCGATCGCGACGATCTTCGAACCCTTGATTTCGATCACGGCGTTCGTCCGCGCGCCGCCGCGACCGTCGAGGAGGCGCGCGGCACGCAGCGTGATCGAATCGCTCGGGCCGGTGTTCTGGGGAGCAGTCGACGAGAACGCCAGCGCGGCCAGGCCTGCCAGCGCGACGCCCGACCCGACGGCAAGAATCTGAGAGGGCATAGCCGTGAGTATAGATGGACGGATGGATCGATGCAGCAATGGATCGATACACTCAGTCACACGCATGTCCGCGGTCCGCCACGTCGTCTATCTTCACGGCTTCGCGTCGTCACCCGCCTCGTCGAAAGCGACGCGATTCCAGCGGGAACTGGCAGGGCGAGGTGTCGGTTATTCGTGCCCCGACCTGAACGAACCGTCGTTCGAGACGCTGACGGTGACGCGCATGCTGGAACAGACGCGGGCGGCCGTCGCCGCCGCGGCGGGGCCCGTGGCGCTCGCCGGCTCGAGCCTCGGCGCGTTCGTTGCCGTGCATGCCGCGGCCGCCGACCGCACTGGAAAGATCGATCGACTGGTGCTGATGGCGCCGGCTTTCGATTTCGGCGGCAACCGCCTGCGGCAGATCGGCGAGCAAGGCATCGACGAGTGGCGCCGCACGGGACAGCTGCGCATATTTCATTACGCGACGGGGACTTACCGCGACGTTGGATTCGCGCTTTACACCGACGCGGCGATGTACGACGCGCTCACGGTGGAGCTCCGGCAGCCGTCATTGGTCTTCCAGGGACGGCAGGACGCGTCGGTCGATCCGGTGATGGTGGAGAGATGGGCGAGCGCCCGCACCAACACGGACCTTCGCCTGCTGGACGATGACCACCAACTGACGGCGTCGGTGGACTTGATCTGGAACGAGTCGAGGAGATTCTTTGAATTGACCGATTGAATGATTGACCGATTGAATGATTGACTGATTGACGGATTGAATGATTGGAGATTGACTGATGTCCGTGAATCAATTCTTCAATCAATCGGTCAATCCCTCAATCGGTCAATCCGTCAATCCCTCAATCGGTCAATCCGTCAATCGGTCAATTCCCTAAGCCGGCGCGCCGAGCTTGAAGACGTGCGGCGCGGACGTTTTCACTGCGTTGCGGGTGTCCACGACCAGCTTCGAGTGCTTCACGATGTCCGGGTAGTCGAAGACCTTGTGGTTCGTGATGATGACCACGCAGTCGGCGGCAGCGAGCGTCGCGGGTGTCAGCGGCGCGGAGGTGAGGTCGACGGCGCCTGGCCACTCGCGGCCGGACAAATGTGGTGCGTAGGGGTCGTGATAGCTGACGTCGGCGCCCTTCTGGCGAAGCACCGCCATTACGTCGAGTGCGGGCGATTCACGGATGTCGTCGATGTCCCGCTTGTACGCGATGCCCAGAATGAGAATCTTCGCGCCGCGCACCGACTTGGAGTGGCTGTTGAGCGCGTCGTTGACCTTGTCCACCACGTAGTGGGGCATTGCGCCGTTGACGTGGCCGGCCAGCTCGATGAAGCGCGCTTCGAATCCGACTTCCTTGACCTTCCAGGACAGGTAGAACGGGTCGATGGGAATGCAGTGCCCACCGAGGCCCGGGCCCGGATAGAACGGCATGAAGCCGAACGGTTTCGTCGCGGCCGCATCGACGACTTCCCAGACGCTGATGCCGAGCCGGTCGCACATCTGCGCGAGTTCGTTGACGAGGCCGATGTTGACGGCACGGAACGTGTTCTCGAGCAGCTTCACCATCTCGGCGACGCGCGGTGAGCTGACCGCGATGACGGTCTCGATCGAGGCGGAGTACAGCGCGTGCGCCAGCCGTGAGCAATCCGGCGTCGTGCCGCCGACGACCTTGGGCACGTTACGAGTCGTCCACTTCTCGTTGCCCGGATCGACGCGCTCGGGCGAGAACCCGAGGAAGAAATCCTTGCCTGCAACGAGGCCGCCGCGTTCGAGGATCGGGCGAACGACCTCGTCCGTCGTGCCGGGGTAGGTCGTCGACTCGAGCATGACGAGCTGTCCCGGCCGGATGTGTTTCGCGATCATCTCGACGGCGGAGACCACGTACGAGAGATCGGGGTCCTTGGTCTTTCTGAGCGGCGTCGGCACGCAGATGTTGATCGTGTCGAAATCAGCGATCGCCTTCGCATCCGTCGTCGCGCTGAGCTTGCCCGCCTTGTGGAACTGGGCGACGTCGGACGTCGGCACGTCGGGAATGTACGATTCGCCGCGGCCGATCGCCGCGACCTTGCGCTCGTCGAGGTCGACGCCGGTCGCCTTGAAGCCGGCGCGGGCCAGTTCGACGAGCAGCGGCAGTCCGACGTAGCCGAGGCCGATCACGCCGACGTGCGCGGTGCGCGCCTTCAGCTTCTTTTCGAGTTCTGTTGCGATCTTGTTCTCAGGACGGGTCTCTGTCGTCATCGAAGTCCGCCTATTATGTCACCGCCGTGACGCTTACGTTCGTGCTCTGGCTGGCTGCGACGGTCGTGCATTTCGCTGTCGCCGCCGCGGCGGCCCGCCGCTTGTCGCCGGATGACACGCTCGATGAATTGATTTTCGTGGCCGTGGTCGGTGGGGTGGCCGGCCTGTCGTTCGTTCTTCACGCCACCGCACTATCGGCCGGACTCAGTCTCGGCTTTGGCCTTGCCGGCCTGGCCGTGTGGAACACGTTTGTCTGGGCCGTCGTGCGCCGTGTGTCGGCACGCGAGACCGTGCAACAGCGTCCGGATTTCTTCGAGTTATTGGTACTCGCGATTCTTTCGAGTGTGGTGCTCGCCTGGATGGGTGCATCGGCCACGTCGCTCGATCTGCACGGTCCGGATGCCGCGCACTATCACGTGCCCTACGCCGTGAACCTCGCGCACGGCGACGGACTGTTCGCGCTGCCGGCCACGCCGCACCTCTATCCGATGGCCGGCAGCCTCGTCGCCGCGTGGTTCATCATTCCGTTCGGCAACACGCTTCTCGTCGATCTCGCGATGCTCCTGCCGTTCGGACTGATGGTGGCCGCCATCAACCTCCAATTCCGTGCGATGACGGGGGAGTCCGGACTTCGATGGAGCACGTGGCTCTCGCTCGCGCTGTTCTCGACGCCGCTGTTTCGCAGCGCGAGCGCCGGGGCGGCCGACCTCTGGTTTGCGGCCGCGTTCGTGGCGGTGGTCGCGCTCGTGACGTCTGCGTGGGCGCGCCGATCGTGGCGGGCGATCGACGCGATCCTGCTCGGCGGCGCAGCCGGTCTCCTGCTGGGATCCAAGACGACGGGGATAGCGTCGCTTGGGCTGCTCGGTGCAGGCGCGGTGGGTGTGTGGGTGTTACGGAGGGTCGCCGGCGCCAGGCCCATGGAGCGGCCCTCGTTGGGCATCACGCCCGTTCTCGGCGCTCTCATCCTTGCGCTTGGAGCGGGTGGTGTCTGGCTCGTGCGCAACTGGATTCTCTTCGGATCGCCGCTGGCGCCCGCCGGACTCGATGTGTTCAGCCTCTCGCTGTTTCGCGGCGAGACGCACCAGCGAACGACGTACTACTCCGTGCTGGGTGAGATGGAGCGCCCGGGTTTCGACCTCATCGCGGTGGCGACGCGGTACATCCGACAGTGGCTCGGTCCGGCGTTCCTTCCTACGATCGCGCTCATCGCATTCACTGCTGGCGATCTCGTGCTGACGCTCGGGCGCAGGACCACGGATCCGCGGTGGTGGGCGCGCATGGGAGCGCTGCTTCTTACTGTGTTCTCCGGCGGCGTCCTGATCTGGATGCTGATCGGTGCGCCGTGGACCGCGCTCCTGCGCAGCAATGGACTGACGCTGCGATACGCGCTGCCGCTGGCGGCGCTCGGGCCGCTACTGGGCTACGCGGCCCTGTTTCCCCTGAGCGTTTCCTGGACTCGAAACCGGGTCGCGGCGGCTGTCGCGTCCGGCAGTCTGATGTTCACGAGTCTCTGGTGGTTCTGGAAGAGCTCGATGGCCGCACCACCGCAGTCCATCCTGCCGGCGTTCGACCTGGTGTGGCTGGTGGTGGCCGGCGCGATCGTCCTGCTCATGCTCAGGACCCGCGCAAAGCCCATGAAAGGCCTGCGCGGAGCGGCAGTGGTCGCGACCATGGCGGTGATCCAGGGCTATCAGATCTCGGAAGCGAACGTCGCTGCTCATCGCGACACCGAGGCGAAATTCGAGGCCGAAGAGTTGGCCTATGCCGCCGGCACTCCTCGGCCTCAGCCGGATCCTCAGCCGGGTCGGGCGGCATTCCTCGCCGTACGGAGCGATGAGAAGGCCCGCGGCCGTTCCTGTGCGGCCAGGCGCTTCTACTTTCTGGTCAGGTACGACCAGCCCCTGGAGTTCCAACCGCCGGCCCTTTCGAGCCGGAGCTACTACGCTGGGCGCGATGTCGAGCCTGCACGGCGAGCAGGGCCCATCGGCGATTGCGACTACATCGTCACCAGCCCGGCGCTGCAGGGAACCGAGAAAGGGCAGGCACTCGTCAGCGCGCTCGCCGGCGGCGCCGCCACCGAAACCGTGCCCAGCCCGGCAGAGTTCGTGGTGCTTCGGCCGGCGAAGTAACCGTCGCGCGCGAGCCGCCGTATTATTGGGTGCACCAGGGGACCACTATGTTGATCAAATCCAGGACCTCAGCAGACCTGCCGTATTCGGAAGTCACGCCGGAGCCTATCTATCGATCTCGGCGTGAGTTCCTTGCCGCCACCGCGGTGGGCGCCGTCGGAGCGATTGCCGGAGGAATCGGATCGGAGGCATGCGCGGAAGCGGCGGTGCCGCAGGGGACGCTCACGGCCAGGAAGACGGCCTTTGTCACCGACCCGGCCGTCGATCCACTGAGCACCTGGGAGACGATCACGACCTACAACAATTACTACGAGTTCGGCACGGGCAAGGACGATCCGGCGCGGAACTCCGGGCGGCTGACGACGAAACCCTGGACGGTGAAGGTGGACGGGCTCGTCGACAAGCCAGGCGACTACGGCCTCGAGGACCTCATCGACTTCAAGAATCTCGAAGAGCGCGTTTACCGCCACCGCTGCGTCGAGGCATGGTCCATCGTCGTGCCGTGGATTGGCGTGCCGCTCTTGGGCCTGATCAAGAAGGTGCAACCGAAATCGATGGCGATGTTCGTGGAGTTCACGACGCTGGAGCGGCCGAGCGAAATGCCGGGGCTCAGCCGCGGCTCGCTCGAGTGGCCGTATCGCGAAGGCCTGCGCATGGATGAAGCGATGCATCCGCTGACGCTGATGGTGGTCGGCGTCTACGGCAAGCTGTTGCCGAATCAGAACGGCGCGCCGCTGCGCGTGCACGTGCCCTGGAAGTACGGTTTCAAGAGCGGCAAGTCCATCGTTCGCATCCGGTTCACCGACAAGATGCCGATGACTTCGTGGGTCATGCAGCGGGCGGAGGAGTACGGGTTCTACGCAAACGTGAATCCGACCGTCGATCATCCGCGCTGGTCCCAGGCGAGGGAAGTGCGGCTGCCCGGGTTCTTCAAAAACCGTCCGACCCTGATGTTCAACGGCTACGGCGACCAAGTGGCCAGCCTTTACGCCGGCATGGATCTCAGGAAGTTCTACTAAATAATGCCTGCGAGCGAGCCATGCGAGCGAGCCGCGCGAACGGAGTGGGGAGTCAGGGGCCCCGCGAGTGAGCGCGTAGGGGGGACCGCGGGGGCGCAGCCCCCCGGATCCGAGAACTGATGCAGAGGGCCTGGCACCAGCTGAAACGACTCGTTCTTGCGATCGTCAACTGGCGCTACTTCAAGCCCGCCGTTTTTATCGGCTGCGCGATTCCGCTCGTCGATCTCGTCGTCTCGTTCTGGCTGGTGTACACCGGCCGCAATCCGAATCTGCTCGGTGCGGAACCAACGAAGGCGATGCTGCACCTGACGGGTGAGGACGCGCTCGCGATCCTGCTGCTCACGCTGACGGTCACGCCCGCGCGGCGGATCTTCGGCGCGAACAAGCTCCACGACCTCCGCCGCATGCTCGGCCTGTGGGCGTTCACCTACGCTGCGATTCATCTCAGCATCTACCTGGTCTTCGACCAGCTCTGCTATTCGCCTGGCACGTGTCAGTTCGAAGCGGTCTGGCAGGACTTCATCAAGCGCCCGTTCATCTTCGTCGGGCAGGTGGCGTTCATTTCCATGCTCCTGCTGGCCCTGACATCGACCAAGGGGTGGCAGCGCCGCCTGCGGAAGAACTGGAACCGTCTGCACATGCTGGTCTTCGTCGCGGCCATCGCCGGCGTGATCCATTTCATCTGGATCCAGAAGGCCGACATCGAAGAGCCGCTCAACTGGGCCGTCTGGCTGACGGCGCTTATCGGCATCCGGATCTTCTTCTGGATGCGCGCGAATCGCCGTCGCGCCGTCGCGTAGCAAGCTGTTGAGAGCGCGCGAGGCGCTCAGCTCAGCATGCTCAGAATGACGTAGATCACGATGATGCCGACGACTCCGAAGCCGAGCAGTCGCCCGATCGCGATTGAACCAAGTAGTTTCAACATGCGCAGTCGTTGTGCAACTCGGATACCACTGGGAACGGCTCGGTTCGTGTTGGGCGAGGTCGGTTGAAATGACACCAGCTACCAGAGATAGGTAGCCGGCTCCTTTGGTCGCTCTGGGCCGCTCTGCCTCCCGGGCCCCCTCCGCCCCCTCGGCTCCGGTGGCTCCGCGGCTCTGCCTCCTCCGTTTCCTCCCTTTTTTGCCAGTTCAACCCCGCATGGAGCCAGTTCGCGACAATTTTGTTAGCGGATCGGGGAGGGGCCGATAGTCTAGGCGCTGTTATCTCGGTCGCGAGCGAGTATGCGAGCGAGCCGGCGGAGCGAGCGGGGCGATGGGTCCCCGCGAGCGACGCCGTCGGGGAGTCCGCAGGGGCGAAGCCCCTCGGATCAATGTTGGAGGTTTTTGTGCACAAGCCAGTCAAGTATTTCGAGAAGGGCCTGACCTACGTCGCCAAGGGCGCGTGGAGCGTGTTTGATGCGATCAACAGCGTCAAGCGAAACGACAGCTTCATCCCGGCGTGGTCGGAAAAGCCGCTCCTGAAGTCGTGGCAGAAGGTGAAGCCGCCGCTCGGCTGGCCGCGCGAGACGGATTCGCTGTGCCCGACCTGCGTGCGCGAGGCGCGGCAGGAGATTCTCGACGGCAAGCGTGACTACAAGGAACTTCTGACCGAGAAGATCGGCGAGATCAAGGCGACCATCATCGAGCGCGACGGCAAGATCATGATGGTAAAGGATTGCCCGATTCACGGCCACTTCGAGGACGTGATGGCGATCGACACCGCGTTCTTCAAGCACCTCGAGGACACGTTCCCGGGCTCCGACATCCGGTCGCACGCCGACGAGAAGCTGCACAACCATGGCTCCTCGACGATCAAGTACGGCCGCGGCTCGGTGCTCACGATCGACCTGACGAACCGCTGCAACATGATGTGCGACCCGTGCTTCATGGACGCGAACCAGGTCGGCTTCGTGCACGAGCTCAGCTGGGAAGAGATCAAAACGCTGCTCGACAACGCCATCACCCTGAAGCCGAAGCGGCAGATGTCGGTGCAGTTCTCCGGTGGCGAGCCGACGCTCTCCCCGTACTTCCTCGACGCGTGCCGCTACGCCAAGAAGGTCGGCTACAACAGCGTGCAGGCGGCCACGAACGGCATCGAGTTCGCCAAGAGCCCTGAGTTCGCGCGCGCGGCGGCGGAAGCCGGCCTGCGCTACGCGTACCTGCAGTTCGACGGCATCGGTAACGCGGCGAACTCGCACCGCCTCGTCGGCAATCTGTTCGACGTCAAGCTCCGCGCGATTGAGAACCTGTGGCGCAACGGCGTCGACATCGTGCCCGTCACGACCATCGTCAATGGCGTGAACAACGAGCAGGTCGGCCGTATCATCAAGTTCGCGCTCGACAACCCGAAGAAGATCTCGTTCCTCTCGTTCCAGCCGGTGTCATTCACCGGCCGTGACGAGGAAGTGACGCCGGAGCGGCGTGCGGCGCAGCGCTACACGCTCTCGCATCTGGCGCACGACGTGAAGAACCAGACGGGCATCGGCGAGCCGGAACGCGACTGGTTCCCGATCTCGTTCATGGGCACGTTCAGCGACTGGGCGGACCTCGTGCACGGTCCGGCGGCCGACTGGGGCGCGCTTTCCTGCGGCTGTCACCCGAACTGCGGCGTCGGCATGGCCGTCATCGTCGACAAGGAAACGCACGAGGCAGTGCCGATCACCGCGTTCATGAACGGTCCGCAGCTTGCGAAGGACATCACGAGCGTGAACGATGCGGCGCGCGGCCGGTTCCTGTCGGTGGCGGGCATGGCGCTCGCGCTCATGCGCAACTACGACCCGTTCAAGACGCCGAAGCACTTCAGCCTGTTCGACCTCATGCGCCGCTTCGACAAGGCGTTCGGCGCGACGGGTAAGGACTACGGCAAGGTCACGGCGGATCGGACGGTCGCGGACATCGAGAAGCGCCGCAGCGATCGGTTCAACTTCATGTTCGTCGCGGGCATGTGGTTCCAGGACCTGTTCAATTACGACTTCCGCCGCACCGAGCGCTGCATCATTCCGTATGCGACGCAGGAGGGCGAGATCAGCTTCTGCGCCTACAACACGGGCGTGGGCTGGCGGAACATCATCGAGAAGATGCACATGACGGCCACGCTCACGAAGTGGTACGAGGAGCATGGACGCCATGAGATCTTCGCCGGCGGCAAGAAGGTCGAGATGGACACGACCCAGCACAGCCTCAATCTGGTGGCTGAGGACGTGAACAAGGGCATCCAGCACGACCTCGATTCACAGGGCATCGCCAAGAACGCGCGTGAAGAGAAGCTGCGCGCGCGCAAGGCGCAGCAGGAACACGCCCGCATGGCCGCGCTGTATCGGCAGGAAGTCCTCAAGGAACCGAAGCCGGAGATCGCGACGGGCCTCCAGATTCAGGGCCTGAAGAAGAAGGACTCGTCAGAGACGGTCACGCACTAGGCTGCGCGGTTCAGGGCGCAGGGTTCCGGGTTCAAAGGGCCGGGTGAGGAGACTCATCCGGCCCTTTGTGTCTCAACGTAATTCTTCATTGCCATTGCCTCGAAACGCATGAAGAATGGCGCCTTCCATTCGAGGTGCGTCAATGGCGAGGTTACCGGGAGTCCTGACGGCAGACCCGGATTCCGGCGGACCGGGAGATCGTCTGACGGTGCGATGCCCAAGCGGTCAGATGGATCTGAGCCGCGTGCGCCAAGCGTGGCTTCAACCGAACACCGGTGGCACTTGGGGCATCACAACGTTCGGCTACGTCGCGGCGACGAGTGGTGCGACCCGCACTGAGGTGCAGGTCACGCTGCCGCAACTAGGAGATCCGGCACAAGGCCGTCCGAGTGAGGGTGCCTACTGGCTCGTTGTCAGTGACGGCCTGAACCTTGGGAGCACGATCGCGCCCGTCACGCTCCGCGCCCAGCCGGCGGCTCCTGCCAATCCCGGCCTTCCGCCTGTCGCGGTTGCACCGCCGCACGGCATCAGCTTCAGCCCCGGCGCGTTCTCGTTGGCATTGCCAAGCGCTCCTCCTGCGAGCGCGGCCCCGGCTGCACCGGTGGCCGGGCCAGGTGCCAGCACCTCCCCGGCTTCTGCGCCGTCCTCGCATCCTGCGGCAACGACGACGGCTTCGCATGGATCGGGAGGTTGTTGCCGTCCGTGTTGCTGTTGTTGCTGCGGTCATCACGACTGCGGAGAGACAACTGGTCATGCGCCGGCCCGTCCAGGCGTGACTGTGCAACCTCCGCCGCCTGGCCCGGCGATGCCGCCGGTGCTTCAACGCGGCGAGCCGCCACCGGCTGAGGTCTTCACGCAGTGGCTCGTCGAGCAGAACTGGCCGGTGCTCGAGGATCTTCCCGAACTCCGTCGGCACCGGTTTGTGATCAGTGCGCAGGTCCTCAACTATCCGGATCAACCCGCTGCCGGAGAGCTTGTGGGTTTTGCGTTGGCCGATGACGGCATCGGAGACGGACGGATCCTGGGTGTTGGCGCGACGCCGGCGGAGGCGCTTCGTGGCGACTCGTTCGACGATGTTCTGACCGGCGCGGACGGCAAGGCATTCGTGTACCTGGAGTTGGATCTGTGGGCCCGCGGAATGCTTCCAACGCGCGACGCAGAGCTGATTCCGCTGGTCGCCGAGTTCCGAACGCGGCCGTCCCGCGCCTCGGCGCCGGCGTCTCCAACGTTCGCGCCGACAATGGCGATTGCCGCGGCGCCGCCGGCGATGGGGACGATTCCACAGGACTGGCTGACCGGTCTCGTGGACATCCTGGTCGATGATGGGATGCCGGCCGTGGGTGACGCGATGCGGTGGCTCCAAGATCGCTTTGTCAGCGTCGTCGGGGTGAATAGAACCAAGGAGCGTGTCATCGGCCTGGGCCTCGACATGCTCGACATGCACCTCGCCCTGACGATGCCGGTTCCGTCGAGTTTCCCGTTCCCTGTGACAGGAGACGACGGCGTCGAGCGCATCGAACTCGTCACATTGACGGCCGATGAGATGAAGGCCATCAGACTTGGTGTCGTGTTTGGTGAAGCGCGAGGTTCGTACGTCGGCGTTCGCGACACGGTGTCGGATTGGGCCAACCTCGCCGGCATGCCGATCACCCTTGTGGCAATGTTCTACCAGTTCGTCGCAGGCGACCCGGGATTTGCCGCTAAGGTCGTGCTGTCGCAGGCCGTCCCGGGGAGCGGGATAGTCCTTTACAAACTCGACAGCGGTTTCAAGACCAAGGTCGATGATTACATCAAGAAGTTCACCGGCAGGATTGACGAGGCCGTCAAGGTCTTTCGAAGTGTGATGGCGGCGATCTGGAAGGCCCCTGGCGTCGCGTTTCAGGCAATTGGAGCCACGTTGTATCAGGGATTCGAGGACCTGGTGGGAGTGATTCCCACGGACTATCTCGGCTTTGCGCGCGGCTCTACGCCGTACAACAGGTTCATGGCGGCGTTCATTGCTGCCGACATCTTAGCGTTCATCGTGACGGCGCTCGGCATCGAAATCGCGGTCGGATACCTGACGGCTGGAATCGGCAACGTCGTGTCGGCGCTGGCCAAAACGGCGCGACTGGCGCGAGTCGCGCGCCTTGCGGCAGGGATAGTTGAGATCTTTCGAAACGTGCACGCCGGCCTGGAGCTCGCGAAGGCCGGAGCTGCGCGAGCACTGCTGTCGATTTTTCGCGTGCTTGGAAGCGCGCCACAGCGTGTCGTCGGTGTGATTCTCGACCTGATACCTGAACAGATTGTGGGCGCCGCCCGGGACTTCGTCGGCAGGCTGATCAGGTTCTTCGTTCACCTCATCGACGAGGCCGGTGAGCGCCTCGACGGGTTTGTCGATTGGGTGAAGTCATTTGCCACACGTACGGACGGGCTATCGCTGGATCGGGTGCGAGATACGCTGCGTGCTCAAGCGGATCTCCTGGCGGGCCTCGATCGCAGGGGCGAGCGATTGCTGCCCGAGGGAAAGCCCGCCGCGCTCTCTTGCACCCTGACGTCAACGTTTGGACGGGTCAGTGGCTAGCCGTTGCCGGCCGAACTACCAGCAGGTGCTGGACGCGTTTGCCAGGGGCTTCGAAGGTGAGCCCGATCCGGACGCTTATCGCGAGCTCGCGGAGTTGATGGCGGTCTCTGTGCATGGGGCGATGACGCGAGACGGAATAACAGGCTCGATCGGCGGGTATTCCTCGTGGCTGCATGTCATCTGGGCCGATCGTGGGCAGGGGATGGCCGGACTGGGCCGTGCATATCTGAGGCTTCTCGAGGAAGGCGGCATCCTTCGGCAAGGCGCTTCGTCGATGGAAGGCCTGCTAAGGGCATTTCGTGATCCCGACGCAATTCGTGAATTCCTGCAATTCGCCCAGAACGCGAGAAACGCCAATCTACCGCCGCAGGTTCGAGAGGGCGTGGCAGTCATGTTCGGCAGGGTCACCGGTATCAACTCCGCACGCGGCGGTTATTACCAAGCCAAGCTGGCCAACGTCATCGGATGGAACGAACTCGCGGGGGCCGAGCTCAGAGTCGACGCGGCGGCGTCGCTCCTGAATGTGGATGGCGCGATAGTCAAATGGGCAACGGATGCCGGCGCTCTGCCATCGCATCGGCTGCTCGATCTGCTCACGAAGCCGGGACGGCTGTTTCCTGCCGCCACTCATCCGAAGGCCGGCCGTCTGCTCGAGGCGAAAGGCGGCCCGAGGCTCGATACGTCTCAGGTCTGGAAGTATCTCGGAATGTTCGGCGACGTCGATGATGACATGTTGAAGAAGATTCGCTTCGTGGTGAACATTCCGACGGTTGTAGATCCACGAAATCCTGGACCGGACATGCTCGATAACATCGAGCGTATCTGGAGGGGCTTGCAGGCGCCAGAGCTCGGACAGCACCCAATCGGAGATGACCTCATCCGCCGCTTGTTCGGATTCCTGGAGATCGAGCACACGCCGTCCACACTGCGGGCCACGGCCTCGGGCAGCCTGGACGAGGCGACGCGGGTTGGCCTTCAGCGGCTGGTTATCGAATGGCCAGACGATATTCCCGTATTGGACACGCTCTATCGTCCGCGAGACATGCCCGGAATGGCGGAAGGACAGCGGCTGATGGCCGAGGCGTTCGCTCGTTGGGGCGAGATGTTCAGCGAATGATCGGGTTCTCCCTACCCCTGTCCTCACGCCGACAGACCCTTCGGTGAGCGACACCGGCGCACGCGAAGCCGTTCGTAGCCCGTTTGGCTATCGCAGGGGCACGGTCACCGGCGCCCATGTCAGCGGGTCGTTGTTCATGCCGCGAGCGGGGCTGGAGATCTCGAGCCGCGTCGCGGTGACACGGATGAGCGTATAGTCCGCACCACGATTCCGATCCTTGTAGAAAACTGTCCAGGCGTCCTTCCACCGCTTCGCCTTCTCGGCCGGGTCGCGCACGATCGCCGCTCGTCCGACAAGCGTCACGTAGCCGGGTGTTGCCGGATCGAAGTACGTCATGGCGACACGGGGATCCCGCGCGATCTCGGTGACCTTCCTTGACGCGCTGGTAGTTGCCATCCAGACGACCCAGTCGGGCTCCACTGGAAACGGTTCTACGATGCGCGAGTCCGGCGCGCCTTTGGCGTCGAGGGTGACCAGCGTTGCGACGCCCGCCTTGTCCATGACGTCGCGTGCGGCCTTGAAGATCGCCTCGCGCGACTGCGGTGCCGGGGGCGGAGCCTGTGCCCGAGTGGCGCCGGCCGCCGACGCGACGAGCAAACCAACAGTGGCAATAGAGCGGAGTGCCTTCATAGGCCTCAATTTACCGCGCATCCGCTGTGCTATAACGCGCGCGGGAGATCCCATGCGGCATGCCTCAGGTGCAGTCTCGATCGCCGTCGTCGTGCTCGCTGCCAGCGTCTCAGGCGCGCAGAAGATCACGAAGAGTACCGTCACGTTCGACGAACAGCCGCGTACCTACTACACCTACCTGCCCGCAGGCACGGCGGCCGTGCCACTGGTCGTGCTGCTGCACGGCTCGGGTCGCGATGGCACGACGCTCATCAACCCCTGGGAATCCCTCGCAAAGAAAGAAGGCATCGCGCTCGTCGCGCCCGACGCATCCGTGAAGCAGTACTGGAACATCGGGCGGGACGGCCCCGCGTTTCTCAAGGCGATTGTGGACGCGATGCTGGTGAGTGGGCGCATCGATGAGAGCCGCGTGTACCTGTTCGGCCACTCGGCTGGCGGCCACCATTCAATCGACATGGGCCTGCTCGAATCCGAGTACTTTGCGGCCGTCGCGGTGCACGCCGGCGCACTGACGCATGACCACGACGTCATGACGGGCCATGCCGATCGCAAGATTCCGATCGCGATGTGGAACGGCACCGACGATCAGACCGTTCGGCTGCCCGCGGTGCGCGAGGTGCGCGACTATCTCGTGGGCAAGGGCTTTGACGTCAAGCTCACCGAGATGAAAGGGCACACGCACGACTACTACAGCCGCGCGAATGACATCAACAAAGAGGCGTGGGCCTTCCTGAAGGCGCACAAACTCGCCGCAGCGCCGAAGTACAAGGAATACAAGATGGCGAAGTAGGGTGGCCCGAGTTCGCGGCACGCGCGCGGTTCATCGGATCGGCAGGGGATCGAGACCGACTTCGCTGCGAACGAGATCGATCGTCAGCCGATAGCGCCGGAGGAAGTCGTGGCCGAGGATGCCGCCGAGATTGACGCCGAGCAAACCGCTCGGCGCATCGAGGTTGAGCACGGCAATCGACTCGCCGAGCGTGCGTACGCCGGGCGCGAGATCGAGACGAACGAAGGGCAGAAGAAACGCGGTCGGATCCGGCCCCGCGCTGCCGTAGACGCGGGCGGCCACGATCGGAACATCCTTGTTGAACTCGAGCCTGCGCGCGAGCCGGCGGCTCAGCGCGTTGGCGTCACCGGCCGTATCAATCGCAAACCCTGCCGGTATGGTGCCGTTCACCATCACACGAATGATCGGGAGGCGGTGGACGCGCAAGGGCAGCGTGAAGGCGTGTTCTGTCTTCGGCAACCGCCGCGCAATCGTCAGCTGCCGCGTCTCGTAGTCGAGCACCATCGAGAAGCCGAACGCGATCGGCGAAAAGCCCGCGCCTTCGGGTCGCGGCATGCCGACCAGCGCGGGATCCTTCACGACGGCGGGAACATTGCGGACACGCAGGCCGCCGATCTGCAGTTGCTCGACGCGCGCGAGTTGCAGGTCGCGGAAGCCAAGGCCCATGCTGCCCACACCGGCGCTCTGCAGCGCGGTTGTGGTCTTCACGTTCGCTTTGCTTGCGATCGCTGGCGTGAGAATCGTCTGGTCGGTGCCCGTATCCAACGCGAACTCCACGGCGGTCCGCCCGTTGACGCTGCCGTCGACCAGCACTCGGCTGCCGACGATGCGGATCGGCAGGACGTACGAGTCTGCCTTGCTCTGGACCTCCAGCGGCGTTCGGCGCCCGAAGCCCTCGAAGAACTTCTGCTGTGCCCGCGCCCATTTGACGAGATGCGTCTGATCGCCCGGAGGCAGCTGCCAGGCATAGCGATCGAGTGCCTCGGCGGCCGCCTGGAATTCGCCACGGCGTTCGTGAATCAGTGCAAGGGTGTACAGGTACTCCGGCTCGCTTGGTACAGCCGCAACGACGCGCGTGGTGAGCGTGAGCGCGTCGTCCAGCCGAAACTGGGCCGCGAGCGATCGCGCACGGCCGTGGATCGCCGCGGGATCGTTCGGATCGATCCGGAGCGCGGCGTCGTACCGAGACTCGGCATCCTCGAAGAGCCCGATGGCCCAGAGGGCGTCGCCGTGCAGTGCGAGCGCCGTCGCCGCGGTCGGGTCGGCAGTAACCGCGGTGTTGGCTTCACGTTCGGCGTCCTCGAACTGGCCAAGCCGCAAGAGAGTCCGCGTGATGCCGGCACCGGCACGGACGCGCACGCGCGCGTCTTCAGTGACGCGGGCCTGCCGGTAAGCGGCGAGGGCTTCCTCGTAGTGGAGACCCGACAGGAGCGCCTCGGCTTCACGAAGCCGGACGTCCGCGGGCCTGGGTTCCTGGGCCGTCGATACCACGGTGACCGTCGCGGCGATCGCGGCGATCGCGGCGATAAGACCGAACGTCTTCAGCCGGGCTGTCATGGTCTGTTTCCGCAGACGATAGCACGCAGCAGTCGCGCGCGGCGGCCTAATGGCCGCCGACTAGGGAGGCACGCGTGGCCGGCGGGCTCCGCCTTCGCGCGAGGCTTCGGCGGACCACCGGTAGCCTTGGCGCAGGCGGTTTGGCCCGGTGGGTCTACCGAATCCCCAGCTGGTTCAGCCGTCGGAGCGTCTCCAGCGCCGGGGCGTAGTCCGGGCTGATGGAAAGGGCGAGGCGGACCTGCTGGAGCGCCTCCTGATAGCGGCCGGCCGCGCCGAGCGCGCTGGCGAGATTGCTGCGGAGGATGGCGGACGTCGGCATCAGGGCGACCGCGCGCTCGAAATGCGGGAGCGCGTCCTTTACCCGGCCCTGCGAGAAGAGCAGCGAGCCCAGATTGGCGTGCGCGTCAGGGAACCCCGGGTTGATCGCGAGCGCGCGTTCGTAGGCCGCCGCGGCCTCGGCCGGCCGTCCCGATTTGTTGAGGGCGTTGCCCAGATTGAACTGGATGCTCTCATTGCGCGGCGCAAGCGCCGCGGCCTGACGGACGTGCGCGAGGGCGTCGGGCAACCGGTTCATCGACAACAGCACCGTGGCGAGATCGTTGTGGGCGTCGTGAGACTTTGGATTGATCCGCAGCGCCGCCTCGAGCGGCGCGATCGCGTCCGCGAAGCGGCCGACTTCGATGTACGCCGCGCCAAGGAAGGCTTGGTACTCGGCGTTCCGCGGCTCCTCGCGCACCCGCATCTCACCCAGCGCGATGTTCTCGCGCATGTGGCGTTCGACGAACGACTGCGCGATGAACGCGCCGTCGGCGGCCGATCTGGGGAGAAACTGCAGGCCGAGCTCGGCCATTTCGTCGGTCGACTTCGGGCCCACGCGGACCCGCACCGGCGGCCGGCGGGGATTATCGGGATTCTCCGCCGAGTTGTCATACGTGTAGCGCATCGCGAGTCGCGTTCCACGCGGGAGTTGGATGGGGGTGATGAACCGGTAGTCCTGCTGCCAGTGGAACTCCCACTCCTTGATGTGCAGCAGCGTCTTTGCCGTGCCGCCCGGCAACGTTGCCATGACCAGCATGTCCTTCCCGAGGTAGTGCGCGTGCGGATACACGCTCAAGAGGGCGACATCGACGGGGAGTTCATAGTTGTCCTCGACAATGTGCTGCGCCGCGCCGGCAGGGATGTCGATGAGGCGCGAGCCCATCTTCACCGTCAGAGGCGTCCGTGCCGGCGGAGTCTCTGTGAGAAACAATCCGATCATCGGCTGAACGGCGGCGGGCTGCGCGCCGGGAATCAGGTGCAGTTCGATGACCAGATCCGCGTCCTTGTCGAGGCGCCACGGCATCCCGTCGGGCGAAATGATCGGGCCGCGTCCCGGCGACCAGCCAATGAACTGCCCGTCCGGATCCTGGGCGTTTTGCCAGCCCATGCCGTCGAAACCAGGCTGGCCGCCTTCACCGTCGCGGCGATGTGACGCGCCGGATCGATCCGCGCGGATGACGGCGTGATGGACCGGCGCACCGTTGGTTCGAAATTCGACGGCGCGAACGAAGGCGTCCGCCGGCAGGGACGTTCGAATCACGAGATTGCGATAGACGTCCTCGCCGGCGGGCCTGAGCGTGTAGGCCACGGGCGGCGTCAGCGTGACGTCGGGTTTGCCCATCTGCCAGCCGTCGGTGAATGCGGGCGGCTTCGGCAAGTCCGCCGTACTTCCTTCGGGTGTCCCCTGTTTCACCCAGGCCTGGATCGTCTCGATCTGCGAGGCGGTGAGGCGTCGTTCCCCAAGGATCGGAAACTCCCCAGGCTCGGGCATCCACGGCGGCATCGCCCGTGCCAACGTCTCGTCCGCGATCTCCGTTGCATGCCGCACGGCGTCGCCATACGTCAGCAGCGTGAAAGGAGCGACGCCGCCAGGCCGATGGCATGGCGCGCAGTTGGCAAACACGATAGGCGCAACGTCACGCGTGAACGTGACAGCGGTTGCCTGTGGTTTCGAGCCGCCGCATCCGGTAGTTGCGGCCGCGACTGCCGTGAAAGCGCAGGAGACGCCGGCTAAGAGTGTTATGCGCACGATCAGGTCTAACGTATCGCGGCACGCACTTGTCGAGCGAGCGCGTTGTCGGGCTGGACCGCCAGCGCGTCGTCTGCGTGACGCCGTGCATCGTCGAGCCGTCCGAGCTTGGCCTCGCAGTAGGACAGGTGTGCGAGCGAATCAGGATCGCGAGGGGCGAGTCGGAGTGCCTCAGTAAGTTCGATCGCGGCCTCCTCGAGCCGTCCCAGCAACACGAGGTTGAGGCCGTACTGCTGGCGCGCGGCGGCATCAGTGGGGGCGAGTTCGGCGCCCCGCTTGAAGAAAGGATCAGCGACGTCCGGGGCATGCGCTTGCGCCGCAAGCCGGCCGACGCGCAGCAGGAACTCCGGGCCGGCATTTCCGGCAGGAACGAGGTGCCTGACGACTTCGGCGGCGCGGGCGGGCTGTCCGACGTTCAGGAGCTGCGCGGCCACCGCATATCGGGCCATGCCGGGCTGCGGCTCGCCCGGTTCGATTCTTTTCAGACGCGCATCCGCCTCGTCGTAGCGGCCGAGGGTCACCAGCCGCTCGGCCATGCCGAGACCTTCCTCCCAGCGCCCATCGTGAAGGCCGTGTTTCCAGTTCACGACAGTGAACGTCACGGCGAGCAGCGCGCAAGAGACGATGATCTCGCGCGCGCGCCGATCCACGATCGCTTGCCAGAGTGCGTCAACGGCCGCGCCGGCGCCGATGAGCATCGGAATGAGGATCGGCAGCCGGTAACGTTCGGCGACAAAGAACACCGCCACACCGGCGGCGTAGGCGGGGACGAAGGCCAGCCACACGAGATATGCGGAGCGGTCCGGAGCCAGCGTGGCGACTGAAGACCCCGGGAGTCGTTTCCCCGGGAGAGAAGTGGAAACGACTCCCGGGGTCGTGACCAAGGGCCAGCACAGCCCAAGAAGTCCCAGCGGGATCAGAAGCCATGGGCCTGCCGCGTAATACCGCAGCGCCGTGTTCTCGTCGTAGGCGTAAAACGGAAAACTGTATGGAAGCGCGATGTGTTGCGCGTGGAAGACGTAACCGAACTTCTTCACGAAGAGCGCAATCGTCGCGCCGGGCCGCTCGCGTATGTGCTGCCAGGCAAGACCGTAGAAGTAGTCCGAGGCTTCCGCAGTCGTTACTGTTCGCCCGAGTGCTTTCGAAGCCTGCTCGCGCGTGTCCTTCTCCTGGCCCGCGATCGTCGGGCTGATTCCCTCCACCTGCCGGTAGAAACCTGTCGCGCCATCGCCGTTGCCGATGTAGAAGTTCAGGCCGCCGTGCGACGACACGAGCGAGCCATCGTGCAACACGAGCATGTTGCGGAGGGTGACCGGCGCCATGCCGATCGCGAGACCGGCGACGAGCAGCGCCGCCGGCTTGAGGCGGCGAGTGGCAAGCGCCATCAGGGCGACGCCCATTGCCGCGGCCAGTATGTTCGGACGGTTCAGCGTCGCGAGACCCAAGACGATTCCTGAGACAAGAAACCACATCGTCGGACGCTGAGTCGCGAAACGAGCGAGCGGCAGCGAGCGAGTCGGCGGAGCGGAGCGGGGCTTCGGGGGCCCCGCGAGCGACGCCGTCGGGGGGCCCGCAGGGGCGAAGCCCCTCGGGAGAGCGTTCGACCGGAGGCCGAGAGTGAGTGCCAGCAGGGCAGCCGCCGTAAGAAAGGCGTCGAGCGACGCCTGCAGAATCAAGCTTTCATAGAAGGTCAGCAGGCCCGTCAGGCCGGCGAGTATTCCGGCGATCCATCCGGCCCGGCGGCCGAACCATTCCCGGGCGGTCAGGATCACGAACCAGACGGCGATTGTGCCGAGAGCGATCTGGAGCAGCCGAACGGCGGTGTAGGAATGGGTGAGCCCGAGGCCCGCCGCCAGAACGTATATATAGAGCGGAGAGACGAAGTAGGCCTGACCGTTGAGCCAGACGTCACCGGCGAGCACCTGCTGGGCCAGCGTGGCGTACGCGGTGGTATCCAGGCCGGCGTCCGGCTGGGTCATCGGGTGATCCTTGAGCTGGACGACGACCACGACTTTCAACAGGAAAACCGCGACCAACAAGGCCAAAACAGGCCAGGAACGTGGGGAGGATCCGGACCTCACGCCCGAAGCCTACTGCAGGTCCATTCGCTTACGGTTTTGGAGGCCGGACGGCTTGGTGATTGCTCTCGCAAGGCCCATAGGTGCTAGAATCCGCCCAAACCGGGGTCCAAGGTTAACTTGCGCGGGCCGAGCCGTTCTCTTAGGCCTTCGCATTTTCGGATTGGGGCACCTGGTCGTCGGGGTGTTCGTAACCTCTGTGGAGGAACAGATGAGGCGAACTTTGCAAGTTGCACTACTTGCGTTGGGGCTCCTGGCGTTGACCGCCGGGTCGGCCTACGCGCAAGCGACTGGATCCATCTTCGGGAAAGTCACTGACGCATCTGGCGCCGTTCTGCCTGGTGTCACGGTCACGGTCGCAGGCACCGGCTTACAGCAGCCGCTCGTTCAGGTCTCGCAGGCATCGGGAGCGTACCAGTTCCCAAGCGTGCCGATCGGCACGTACACCGTCACGTTCGAGCTCGCCAGCTTCAAGAAGGCAGTTCGAAAGGACATCCAGATCGTCACGAACTTCAACGCTGAGATCAATCAGAAGCTTGAAGTCGGCAATATGTCGGAAGAGTTGACCGTCACCGCGGCGTCTCCGGTTGTCGACACGAAGAAGACGACGACGGGCGCGACCTTCGACAAGGCCATTCTCGAGAACATCCCGACGGCGCGCGACCCGTGGCAGATCATCGGCATGACGGCCGGCGTGAAGGCCGGTCTCAACGTCGGCGGCTCGGCCTCAGGTCAGCAGGTCGGTCTCTCGGTGTTCGGCACCTCCGGCAGCGTGCAGTGGAACCTCGAGGGCGGGTCGATCACCGACGTGTCATCGAACTCCTCGCCCGCGTACTACAACTTCGACTCGTTCGAACAGATCCAGGTGCAGACGGGCGGCGGCGACGTCACCGTGCAGTCGGCCGGTCTGTTCATCAACCTGGTTACGAAGAGCGGCAGCAATGTGTTCAAGGGCTCCGCACTCGGCACGTTCGAGAACTCCCGGATGCAGAACAACAACGTGTCGAAAGACCTCTTCAACAAGGGCACGAGCGGATTCCTCTCCGGCGCTCCGATCACGCGGATCACGGACATGGCGTTCGAGTACGGCGGTCCGATCAAGAAGAACAAGCTCTGGTGGTGGGTGTCTGGCAACAACAACGACATCAACGCCGGCGTCATCAACTTCTTCGACGCCAATTCCGGGACTCTGTGCGCGCAGCTCGTCGGCGCTCAGCGTTCGGGCACCGCGCTGAACACGATCGTCACGTACGACAACCTGGATGCGGTCCAGGCCTGTCTCAACAACGACAAGACGGTCATCAAGAATCTGTCAGCGAAGGCGAACTTCCAGGCCAGTACCGCGCACCGCCTCCAGTACCTGTTCACGAGCGATAACAAGTACCGAAACGCGCGCGGCGCGAGCGCGACGACGCTCAAGGAAGCGACGACGCAGCAGACGAGCGACAAGCCGTGGGGTTTCCCACTGCCGATTCACTCGATCACGCATACGTGGGTGCTCACGGACAAGATCGTGTTCACCAACCAGGCGACATACACGCACGGCGGGTTCTTCCTGGATTACCAGGACGTGCCGCCGCAGGGCAGCTGCGCGCAAACGCGGTGGCTCGAGACCTCGAAGAATTACTCTGACTATCCGGAGGCCTCGAGTTCGACGTGTCTGTTCAACATCCAGTCGTTGGGGAACCAGACGACCGGCATCAGCAGCCGGTCGCTCTCGAGCTCCTATCAGACGGAGCGCCCGCACGCCGAGGTGAAGACAGACGGCACGTACTTCCTGTCGAAGTTCCTGGGCGGCGACCACAGCCTGAAGTTCGGCGTGGGCTGGACGCATGCCCCGATCATGAGCTACTCGCACCGCAGCGGCGGCGCGCGTGCGACCGTGCAGTGTGTCGGCAACAGTCTCGCCAACTGCGGCGATGGAAGCTACGTCGCGGTGGGCTCGGCGACGGGTTACGTTCCGCGCACGGCCGTGCTGTATCGGCCCGGCCTCAACCACACGAACTGGAATACCGTGGCCGGATACTTACAGGACTCGTACAGCCGCGGCCGGTGGCGCATCAACGGCGGACTCCGCTACGACTGGCAGCGGGAAACGTGGCTGGGTGGCTGCATTCCGGGCAATCCCCTGCGCCCGGATCTCCTACCGGGCGTCTGTCAGGATCCGATCGACACCGATCCGCTGACCAACAAGCCGCTGCAGTCGTTTGCCAATCTCAGCCCGCGGGTGTCGGCGATCTACGATTTGTTCGGGAACGGCAAGACCTCACTGCGCGCGAGCGGCTCGTACTACTACGCGACGCGGTTTGGCATTGCTGACGCATTGAGCACGCTCGAAGAAATCACCCTTACTTGGGGCAACAACACGTCGAGCGGCGCGTGCAGCACGACTGCGGGCGCCTCGTGCTGGACGGACGCCAACCGCGACGGCCTGATCCAGATTGGCGAACTGATCGGCACACCGACGGCCAGTACCACGCGCTTCGACATCAACACGGGCCAGTTGACCGTCGCAGGCAACACAGTTGACCCGAGCACGAAGATTGGCCGGACGCGCGAGTTCATTACGGGCTTACAGCACGAGCTGATGCCGAATCTCGCGGTGGGCGTCGAATACGTCTATCGGAAGTACGACCGCGGCTCGCAGAACTTCAGCCAGGGCTTCCAGCCGGGCGGGCAGTACTTCCCGTTCCAGCAGATCTACGGCTCGCCGCTGACGTACAACGACCCCGTCACGGGCAAGAGCGCGAACTACTACGTGATCCCGACGACTGGAACCTGCCCGATCGCGGACTTCCAGAATGCGGCAGGCGGTTGCACCCGTCCGTCCGGCCTCGCGAACGTCACGATGACTCGCCTCAGCTGGGAGGACTACCATGGCGTGAACTTCACGGCCACCAAGCGTCTCAGCGACAAGTGGCAGATGAACGTCGCGGTCACCCTGCAGAAGCGTCCGGAGTTCCGCCCGACCGGCACATCCACGAATCCGACGAGCGAGGAATGGCTGAACAACACGAGCACGCTGGACAAGTACCTGGTGAAGGTGAGCGGAAGCTACATGTTCCCGTTCGAGATCCTCGCCTCCGCCAACTGGAACTGGTCAGAATCCGGATCGCGCACGCTCACCATCGCGGGCCCGGGCTCAATCGCGAACGGCCGCACGGCGGCCGGCGCGCTGGCCTCGAACGTCACGTATGACACGCTCCAGTTCAACATGCGCGGCACGGACCGGGCGGACGCGATCAACCTGCTCGACATCGGTGTGTCGAAGACGTTCCAGTTGCGCGGCGGCAAGAATCGGTTGAAGCTGACCCTTGATGGCTTCAACATGACCAATATCGCCACCGTCACTAGCTACCGTACGTCGAACACCAGCGCCTCGTTGAACAGCTTCGGCATTCCGCAGTACCTGCAGGTCTCCGGTATCGTCCCGCCGCGCGTCTTCCGCGTCGGCGCGTCGTTTACCTTCTAAGGCCAGCTTCGCGACTACACACAGGCCCGGGGGCAATGCCTCCGGGCCTTTTTTGTTTGTGCGGCGTGCATAGGGCAGAGGTCGGAGGGCAGCCTGTGCCTTTGCCCTGCAGTCAGCGTTTGATTCGTTGCACGCGGGCGAGACTGGCGCGAATGTCGTCGCGCTGTGGGTCGAGCCGCAGGGCTTCCTTCAGCGCGGTCAGAGCCTCGTCGTACCGGCCGGCTGACTCGAGCGCGAGGCCCAGGTCGAGATAGGTCGATGCGGCCGGCGCGAGCGTTACTGCCTCGCGAAACAACGCCAACCCGTCGGTCACCCGGCCGCCTCGAAGAAGCGCAATCCCGAGATTCCTTCGCGCCTCGACTGATCCCGGGGCCAGTCTCAGGGCCTCCGTAAGCTCCGTCGTGGCCTCATCCGCGCGTCCGAGCCGTCCCAGCGCCGTACCGAGATTCATTCGGAGCTCGCCGTTGGCCGGATCGATCGCGACTGCGGCGCGGTAAGCCGTGACGGCTTCGTCGAAGCGGCCAAGACTCTGAAGTAGATTTCCAAGCGTCGTCTGCGCGCCCGGGTGGCGCGCATTGAGTCGGACAGCTTCCCGCGCGTGCGGCAGCGCCTCCTCATACCGGCCCATTCGATCCAGGAGCAGTGCCAGGTTCGCGCGCACGTCAGGATCGTCCGGCTTGAAACGCAAGGCCTGCAAATACGCCGCATGCGATTCATCCAACCGTCCCAGGCGCATCAACGCCGTTCCGAGATTGTTGTGCGCCTGAGGCAGATTGGGGTGCAACCGCACGGCGGCACGGAAGTCGTCGGCGGCCCGCTCGAGTGCCGCCCGGTGTTCAGGTGGGTCGACGCCGCCGGTCGGGGCCGGAATCGCCTGCAGGTTGAGGTACCCGAGGTTCACGTGCGCCATCCATGCGTCCGGATTGCGCTCCAGCGTGACGCGGTACAAGGTCGGCGCATCGACGTAGGCATGCGCCTGGCGCCACGTCAGTACCGCGGAAACGACCACGACGACCGCAGCAAGATAGCGCAGCGCCGCCCTGCGGCGCGCCGCGACGGTCAGCGCGGCGCTCGCAAGCGCGATTGGTCCCAGGCTCGCTAGATACTGAAAATGATCGGCGACGAATGAGAACACGAAGGGATACACGTTGAAGTAGCCAAGCGCCGGGAACAACGTTCCACCGAAGAACAGCGCCGCCGCCAACGGAGCGCGCGAATTGTGGCGGCGTGTCCACAGCACTCCGAGCAGTAGAACGACCGAGACCGGGAAGAGGTACTCCCACCATTCCGCCGGATTCACCAGCCACCGCGGATACACGAACAGGAGATTCGCCGGCCAGACGAGTTTCGCAAGATAGAAGCAGGCCGCGCGCCCGGCGATTAGCGTCCGTTCGACGAGCGAGAGATCGAAGGCGGCACCTTCAGCGCCGATCTGAACGCGCTCCACCCATGCGGTGACGAGGCCGCTCGCGATGCCGACTGCGAACAATGGCAGCATCGTAGCGACGTCCTCCCGCCACCGCAGCCTGCCGCGCTGCCACCAGAAGATCACGAGCAGGGCGGCCGGCAACGTTGCCGTCACGGACTTCGAAAGCAGCGCCAGCAGGTACAACGCGAATCCGGCCGCGTAGTCGCCCCAATTTCTGGTGCGATCGAATCGGATCAAGGAGAACATGGCCGTCAGGTAGAACACGCCTGACAATGTGTTCTTCAACTCGGTCATCCATGCCACGGACTCGACATGCACGGGGTGCAGCGCGAACAGAAAGGCCGCCAGTACCGCGCCTGGAATCGCGAGCCGCCGCATGATGAGCGCGACGACCAGCGCGGACGTGGCGTGAAGGACGATGTTGACGATGTGGTACCCGAATGTCTCTGCGCCCCAGAGACGCTGAAAGATCCAGAAAGCGCTGTGAACGACGGGGTAGTACTGCTGCGTCGCGCCGATATCGAACCAGATGCGCCACAGGCCGTTCCAGGAGCGCAGCGCCTCCTTCGTAAGGTGCGCATCGTCATCCCAGAGAAGTCCGCCGTGCCAGGCTGGTGAGTACGCGAGAAGCGTGGCCAGCAGAAGCCCAATCCATAGGAGATCGGCGCGCCATGCGTCGGGCGGCGGCGCGTCCGGCGACCGGTCTTGGCGCAGTTGGGTTTTGGTTCGACGGCCGGTTCTTGCAGTCACAGAAGAGCCGTCATTCTACCTGCGACCCAACCGCTGATCTTAGAGGGGCGTTACCGCGATAGCTGCACCGCCGCGTATCCCTTGCGGGCGCGGATCGTGATGCCTTTCGCTTGCGTCTTGACTTCGATCTTGCGGAACTTTCCGTCCCACACCATGTTGGCCGGTGAGTATCCGATCACGTAGTAGGTGCTGGTGTCGTACGCCACGAGGTTCAAGGCTCGCGAGATGTCGTCCATGTTGCGCAGCGAGAACCCGCCGGTACCCTGCGTGAAGAGCACGGGACCGGTGTCACCGGTGTCGAACTCAGTTGAGCGGGGAAGTGACCGTGATGTGACGTCGGGGACGGCGCCCATACCGTGATTGAGGCCGCGCCCGTCGATCGAATAAATCGCGGTTCCGCCCCTCGCCGCGCGCGCGGCGAGCATCCGTACTTCGTTCGTCATTTCTTCGACGAAGAATCCATCGGAAAATAACACCAGCGTCTTCCGGCCCGGAATCGCGCTGAGCCCATCGATGACGAAACGCAGCTGGTTCAGGGTCCGGTCCGTCTGGATGCGCGCCTGGCTCACGTAGAGCCGGGACTTCTTCTCGATCAGGTTGTCCACGGCATTGACGCCGCCCGCGTACTGGCAGGCGACTGGATCTTCACGGCAGTTCTGCTGTGCCAGCCGGAGCGCCGCTTCCGGGGCCGTGCCCGCCGCGATCCGCACGGCATCCAGCTCTCCGGGGATCCGTGGGAATTCGCGGAACGGCGCGAGCAGGTTCTGCCGGTTGTCGATCACCGGTTTCGCGGAGCGCGCGGCGACGAGGAGCGCACCGCGGTCCGCTGTGACGCGGTTCTGGTGGAGCATGCCTCCGGCGAACACGCCGCCGAGGTCCCCGGGGCCCATCCGCTCGCTGAGAAACGCCTCCGCGCCCTTCTGCACGCGCATCAGCGAATCCGGCGACAGGCTGCCTTCATCGAAGAAGAGCACGAACACCCGGCGTGCGCGCTCGGCACTTTGGGGAGCGATGCCGCTTTCAGGCATCGGGCTGGCTGTAGCGTCGTGCGATACGAGATAGAACTGTTGGATCGCCTGCGGCTGGCCATTCTCGTAGATTTGCAGATCGTCTGAGTCGAGGCCGTAGACGAACTTGCCGCCCTTGTCCTGCACCACCACGTCCACCTCGATGACGGTGGTGCTCGAGCGGAACATCGGCGGTTTGGCCTGCTGTCCAGATTGCTGCGCCTGGGCAGACGGCGATCCAGCCGGCAGGGCGATGAGCGCGCTTGCAAGCACCGCACGGCCGACGAGACGCAGCGTAGACATGAGGCCCGGAGCCGATCATAGCCGGAGGGCGGGCATTTGAGCCGGGCCCTTCGGTTTACTTCCCGAGGAAGCCGCGGAGCTGCTGGATGTTCGGGCCGTAGCCTCCCTGCGGCGCGGTCGTCACGAACTGCCTGGCGTACGTACGCGCCTCATCCAGCCGGCCCGTGTCGATCAACGTAACTGTCAGGTTGTACAGAGCATCAAATTCAGTAGCGTCGATGGACACCGCACGCTTCCAGCTGTCGATGGCCTCGAGCTTCTGGCCGGCGTCCGACTGCGCGACACCGAGCGTGGTGTAGGCCTTGGACAGCGCTGGATCCGCCTGGATCGCCTGACGGGCGAGAGTACCGGCCTCGTCCAGCAGGCGCCGCCGTTCGCCGGTGTTGGGCGCTGCATTGGACTCATGGAGCCGGACGACCGCTAGATTCTGGTATGCCATCCCATTGGTGGGGTCGAGCGCCAGGACGTCTCGAAACGCGCGCGACGCGTCCTCGAGACGGCCGGCGGCGAGGTTGGCGACACCAACTGCGTTGAGTACCTCCGCGTCCGTCCGCGGCAATGTCTCGAGGACGGTTAGAGCGCGCCGCGGGTCGATGCCGCTCTCTGCGAGGTAGATCCCGAGCCTCAACCGCACCTCATGCCCCGGCGCACCCGCCGTGAGCGCCTGCTCGAGCGTGGCTACCGCTTCCTTCGGCCGTCCGGACTCCCAGAACAGGTGGGCGAGGGCGACGTACGCATCCGTAGTGTCCTTTCGTGTGGCGATCACCTGGCGCAACAGTGCCGTGGTTTCGTCTATCTTTCCCGCGCCGTAGAGGTCGTTCGCGCGCTGGAGATCCCGATCGATCGCGACGAGCCGCTTCGGATCGTCGGCTTCGGTGTACTTCGCCTTTGCCGGTGCGCTGCCTGTGATGTAACTCAGAGAGCGCAGAGCGGCGGTAGTTCCAGCTGACTCGCGGCCGGGCCGCGCCGGCGCCGACGCGTGGAATCCGTCAAGGAGCCCGGCCAGAGTGCTCACACGAGCTGCCGAAGCCGGCGCCAGGTTGCGTTCCTCTTTAGGATCGCCGGCGAGGTCGTACAACTCAGGAATCGGCAGATTGATGTACTTCTCGCGCGCCGACACGACACCGGTGAGTGGCGCCCAGCCGCGGACGATGTTGTAGGTGAGCGCTTCGAAATAGGATGGCCGGTCGCTCGTGGCGCCTGTCACGAGCAGCCGGAGCGATGCTCCCGGAAGAACTGGATCGACCGGCAGACCCGCGGCTTCGATCACAGTCGGCGCGATGTCGATATGGCGAGCCGGAGTATCGATGGTGCCCGACGCCGGCCGGCCCTTCGACGTGCCACCGAGCGTCGTCATGATCAGCGGCACCCGCAGCGTCGGCTCATAAGCGAACATCCCGTGCGTGAGCTCGCCATGCTCGCCGAGGCTTTCGCCGTGGTCAGCGGTCACGATCACGAGCGTCGGGCGCCGGAGTGCCGCGACGCGATCGAGGAGCGGCGCAAGTGCTGCATCGGTCCAGCTGACTTCGGCGTCGTACGGTCGATCCGGATAACGCGAGAGGTACTCGTCTGGCGCTTTGTACGGCGAGTGCGGATCGAAGACGTGTACCCAGGCGAAAAACCGGCCCTGCTGCGAATCGATCCAGGTCTTCGCGCGCGACACGACTGCATTGGCTTGTCGCTCCGGCACCGCGATCTCGCCCACCGGCCGGGTCTCCGGTATCTCATCGTCATACACGTCGAAGCCCGGCGTGAGGCCGAACTGTTTCGTGAGTGGGAAGCCGGCGACGAATGCGCCGGTGGCGAATCCAGCCGTCTTGAGTCGCGTGGCCAGGGTCGCCGTGCCGTCCTTGACGCGGTAGCCGCTGTTGTCCCGGACACCGTGCTCGAATGGCAACCGGCCGGTGAGGATCGTCGTGTGCGATGGCAGCGTGACAACGCTGTGCGCATGCGCGAATGTGAATCGGACGCCCTGCGCGGCCAGGCGATCCAGGTTCGGTGTCGAAGCGCGCCCGCCGTAGGAGCCGAGTGCGTCAGCCCGCAGCGTGTCGATCGTGATGAGCAGAACGTTCTGATCGGAATCCGGCGTGGCTGGGCCGGATGGACGTGTCCACCAGAAGTACGCGACGCCTGCCGCCAGCGCGAGGCCGAGCGCCAGCCACCGGCCGCCGCTGGACCAACGAGTCACGGCAAACACGGTCCATATAATACCGGCGTGCCATCAAGCAGACGCCGGTGCGGCGCCGGTGCGCTCTGGTTCGCTGCCGCCGCGGCCCTCGTCCTGCTGACGCCGGCACCGGCGGAGGCCTACATCGGCCCAGGCGCCGGCTTCGTACTGCTGTCGTCGATTCTCACGTTCGTCGCGACGATCTTCCTGGCGCTGTTGGCTCTGGTCCTGTGGCCGTTCCGCAAAGCATGGCGGATCTTCCGGCCTGTACGGCGCGGCCCGGCCTTTGCTCGGCGGCTCATCGTGGTCGGCCTAGATGGACAGGATGCGGGTTTGACGGAACGGCTCATGACGCAGGGCAAGCTGCCCGTCCTCAAGACGCTCGCCGAGATTGGGGGCTATCGCCGGCTGCGCGCCACGTCTTCGTCCGAGTCGCCCTCAGTCTGGTCGTGGTTCAGCACCGGAGCGGATCCTGGCAAGGACAACGCGTCGAAGCCGTTCTGGTGCGTCCTTGGGGAGCACGGTATCTGGAGCACGATCCTTCGAGTCCCCATCACCGATCCGCCTGACAAGTTCCACGGTGCACAGCTCTCGGCGATGTCCGTACCGGACCTTCGCGGTACGAACGGAACGTTCACGCTGCTGACCACCCGGCCCACAGAGGGTCAGCGCCAGACTGGCTTGCGGATACCGCTCGAGTTCAAGAACGACCGCGCGTTGTGCGAACTGCCGGGGCCTGAGAACTCATTCATGAAGTCGGCGCCGGCGCTGCGGGTGCGTCTGGCCATAAACCTCATCCGCCCGACGCGCGCGGTCCGTGTGGAGGCCGACGGCGCCTCGGTTGTTTTGCAGCCAGGCCGGATGAGCGACTGGATTCCGATGAATTTCGGTGCGCTGCCCGGTGTGAAGATCTCCGGGATCTGCCGTTTGCTGCTCCTCGAGATGGACGACCACGTGTCCCTGTACGTCACCCCCATCAACATCGATCCAGACAAACCGGCGAGACCGATCGCTTACCCGCGTTACTACGCGACATATCTCGCAAAGAGAGTTGGGAGGTTCGCCACGCTCGGGTTCGCAGAGGACACGAGGGCGTTGAACGAGGGCGTCATCGGCGTCGGCGATTTCGTCCGGCAGGCCTACGACGTAGATCGGGAGCGCGAGGCGATCTTTTTCGCCGGGCTCGATCGCCTGCGATCAGGGGCACTGGTTTGCGTCTTCGACTGCACGGATCGTGTCCAGCACGTGTGCGGGCCGGACACCGCCGAAATTGAGAAGCTGTACCGGCACAATGACGCGCTGGTCGGCCGGATCATGGCGACCCTCCGTCCGGACGATCTCTTTCTGGTCCTGTCGGGCCACGGCTTCGCAGCGAACTCCGCGACCGGGATCACGGCGGAATCCCCGGGAATCCTCTTCTCTAACAGAAAGATTGACAGCGCCGATCCAGGGCTCGTCGACATCGCGCCGACGGTGCTCCGGACGTTCGGGGTGACTCCGTTGCCGCAGATGGGCGGAGCATCGCTGTTCGACTTCGCTGCGAGCACGGCCGGACGCGCAAGGGGTGTGGCGACGTGAGCGTAGCCCGTGCGCTTGCCGCGTTGATCGTCGGCGGCCTCGTGGCGGCGTCATGCGGCCGGCCGGCGGTGCCCGGCCGGCAGGTGATCGTTCTCGGTTTCGACGGAATGGACTACGGCGTGACCCGGGATCTCATGGCGCAGGGCCGCATGCCGAATTTCAGTGGGTTGGCGGCGTCGGGCGGGTTCTCGCCGCTTGCGTCGACTGTGCCACCACAGAGTCCCGTTGCTTGGTCCAGTGTCATCACCGGACTCGAACCGAAGGATCACGGCATTTTCGACTTCATCCACCGCGATCCGGCGACGCTGGTACCGTACCTGTCGACCACTCGAACGGAAGCGCCGTCGAGGACGCTCGCAATCGGAAGCTGGCAGTTGCCGCTGTCAAGCGGCCGTGTCGAACTTCTCCGGAAGGGTCGGCCGTTCTGGGACGTTCTCGAGCAGAACGGCGTGCGCACCACGATCATGCGGATGCCGGCGAACTTTCCACCGTCGGGACTCGCGACGCGCGAGCTCAGCGGCATGGGAACTCCAGACCTGCTCGGTACCTACGGAACCTTTTCGTTTTTCGCGTCTTCCTCGAGTCGCTTCGCCAACACGGCGCTTTCAGGTGGCCGCTTGGAGACAGCGAACATCTTCGACGGCGTCGTTCGCGGACAGCTTACGGGGCCAGACAATCCGTATCGAACGCCGGCACGGCCCGTCACGCTGCCGTTTACGGTGTACGTCGATGAGCGCGCGGGTGCCGCGAAGATTGTCGTCGGCGACGAGGAGCGGGTTCTCAAGGTCGGCGAGTGGAGCGACTGGGTGCCACTCGAATTCCCGCTGGCCTGGTTTGCGGGCCTTCCGGCGATGGCGCGCTTCCACCTGAAGCAGGTCGCGCCTGCCTTCGAGTTGTACGTGAGTCCGCTCAACATCAACCCCGCAGCGCCGGCCATGCCGATTTCGACGCCAACGTCGTTCGCGTCCGAACTGGCGCGGGCTACGGGTCCATTTCACACGCAGGGCATAGCGGAGGAGACCAAAGCGCTCAGCGAGCATGTGATCAGCCGCGACGAGTTCCTCGCACAGGCCAGGACTGTCGGCGACGAAGTCACGCGGCAGTACTGGCACGCCCTCGATCGCTTCGAAAGCGGACTGCTGTTCTATTACTTCGGAAATCTCGATCAGGTTTCGCACATGATGTGGCGTCCGCGGGATCCATCGCATCCGGCGTACGATCCGGCCGCCGACGCCCCGTACCGGAACGTGGTTGACGATCTCTACATTGAGTTCGATCGACTCGTGGGTGAGACGGTGCGCCGGACCGCCGGCAGGGACGTGACGATCGTCGTGATGTCTGACCATGGTTTCACGTCGTGGCGCCGTTCATTCCACCTGAACAGCTGGCTCCGCGATCACGGGTACCTTCGCGCCATCGATCCGTCCCTCGAAGCGCAGTCGGATTTCGCCAACATCGACTGGTCCGGGACGCGCGCCTACGGGCTCGGCCTGAATGGTCTGTATCTGAACCTTCAGGGACGCGAGCACAAGGGTGTCGTGGCGCCGGGTGACCGCGAACGGCTCATCGACGAAATCCGCCGCGGCCTGCTCGCCACGATCGACCCGGCGACAGGCCGGCCTGCGATCTCCCGCGTGTACGTTCCCGGTCTGCCGGCGGGCGGTGCGCCTAACGCGGATCGCGCGCCGGATCTGATCGTCCTGTACGCACAAGGCACTCGCGGATCCAACGAGTCTGCGCTCGGGGGCCTGCCGCGGGACGTCATCGTCGACAACACGGGGGAGTGGAGCGGCGACCATTGCATGGATCCGGACTTCGTGCCCGGTGTCCTGCTCGCAAATCGACCGCTACGTCAGAAGGTGTCCAGACTGGGTGAAGTAGGACGGGCCGTCCTGGCCGAATTCGGCATCAAGTGATGTAGCCAACGATGTCAGCAGCGAATTCCATCATCGGCGCGATCCTCGGTGCCGCGCTGTCCCGTCTGAGCGGGATGCCGCTTGTTGGGCTCGCGCTGCTGTCGGCTGTCGCCGCGGTAGTGATGCTTCTCATCATCAAGGCCACGTCCAATCAGGCACGCCTTGCCGTGGTCAAACGCTCGATTCACGCCTGCATTTATGAAGTGCGCCTCTTCAGCAGCGATGCGCCCGCGGTGTTTAGAGCGATGGGTGAGCTGTTGAGGCACCAACTGACATACCTCCGGCTGTCGCTCGTGCCGCTGTTCGTGATGGTGCTGCCGTTCGGCCTGCTGCTGGCGCATTTGGATGCGTACTACGGTGTCGCCGATCTGCCGCCGGGCCGTGCGACGCTCGTAAAGGTGCGGATGAAGGATTCAACGGGGCCGCCGCGGCTTGTCGTGCCGAACGGTGTATCCGTTGAAACGCCTGCGGTGTGGATTCCGTCCCTGCGCGAGGCGGCGTGGCGGATCTCAACGACAGCACCGGGCGACTACGAATTATCGATCGCGACTGGTGACGCCGTGGTCACGAAGCGACTTACAACGACAGCCGGCATCGTCAGGCGCTCGCCGGTGCGGCCGTGTGCGCGCATCCTCGATCAGCTGTGGCACCCGGCAGAGAGCCCCGTGCCAAGAGAGAGCGCGGTCGAGTCGGTCAGCGTCATCTACCCATCGCGGAGCATCGACGTGCTCGGATGGAACTTCCATTGGCTTTTGGTGTTCTTCGTATTGACGATGGGTTTCGCGCTTGCGCTGAAGTCAACGCTGAGAGTGGTGGTGTGAGCGGGGGTCTGCTGCTCGCCATCGCTGTCGCACTGCTGGCAACAGGGCCGGTTCGGGGCGATTCCGCCAACGAACAGCAGCAGAATCCACCGGCGGGAACTGCGGCAATCAGCGGCGTCGTTACGGATGCCGTGACCGGACGGCCACTACCGGGCGTGAGCGTCACCGTGATCGTTCCCAATGGGATCCGGACGATCACGCCGCGGCCGGCCGTCCTGACAGATGCGCGCGGCCGCTTCGTGCTCGACAATCTTCCGGCCGGCGACGGATTCGAGGTCGTGACGTCTCGTTCGGGTTATCAGGTCGGCCGGTATGAGGGACCGCGCGCCGCGAGCAGCGACCCGTGGGCCGATGGCATTCGTATCAAGTTGACGGACGGCGAGTGGCGCAGGGACGTCAATGTCTTCATGTGGCGCATGGGTTCGATCGGCGGCCGCGTCGTTGATGAGCGCGGTGAGCCCATCGTCGGTACGGCCGTTCGCCTCTATCGGCGGCGCCTGCTTGGCGGCCGAAGTCAGTTTCTGCCGGGCGCTGTCGTCACCACGGACGATCGGGGCATATACCGGATTCCCTTTCTTCCCCCCGACTCGTACTACGTTGCGGTGTTGTCCGTGCAGTCGACCGTGCCCGCCAACATACCGGATGGCCAGCGACGACTGCCGCTGGGCGGCGTCTTCGGCCGCGGCAGCGGGGCGCCGGCAGTGCCGCGCCCTGAATCCAGTGGCGTGAGCGTGGACGTCGATGGATCGCACCGGTTGGTGCTGTCGAATTTCGCGACGCCGCCACCGCCGGCCTCGGGCCGGCCCCGCGCGTACGCGCCGACGTTCTACCCATCAACCCGATTGATTGACGGGGCGCAGCCGATCGAGCTGGCCGGCGGAACCAGCCGAACCGACATCGACTTTCGGCTCGAGCCTGTCCCAGCTGTCCGCATTTCAGGGAAGTTGAGTGGCGCGACGGACCGCACGACGAACATGCTGCTCCGCTTGATGCTTCGGGGTGGTGAACACCTCGGCTTTGGCAGCGAAGTGGCGACGACGCTTGTTGAAGCCGACGGGCGGTTCACGTTCCTCAACGTACCGGCTGGAGGCTACACGCTGGTCGCATCGCCGTCGATCGCTGAAGTCCAGGGGCCCGGCACGCCGCAGGGTGCGCTGTCGAGAAGCGCGGGGATGGGTGTCGTCCGAGGATTGTCGGCCGGCTACTCAGCGGTTGGCATGAACGTGATGTGGTGGCTGGCTGATGCCGGCGGTGGCTCGTGGGGGCGAGTCGCTGTCGATGTTGGTGACGCGAGTCTCGATAACCTGGACGTGCCGATGCGGGCTGCCGCGACGGTCAGCGGACGTGTCGTAATCGACGACCCGGCGCCACCCGATCCGAGCATGCGCCTGATGGTGAGCCTCGAACCCGCGAACGCTGATCCTACGCTCGGCGTGCCGAATGGGTGGACCGACGCGGGCGATCCCGACCGGGGATTTGTGATGAACGGCGTCCTCGGTGGACGTTATCTGTTCAGGCCGCCGCCGTTTGGTGGATGGCGGCTCAAGTCCGCGACCGCCGGCGGAGTCGACGTCACCGACGCCGGCATCGATGGATCGACTGGACAGCTATTCAATGACGTTGTCGTCACGATTACCAGGAGTGGCGCCGAGCTGTCCGGCATGGTCGTCGATCAGACCGGCGGGGCGGCGACCGCTGGCGTCGTCCTTTTCCCGACGGATGCGAAGCGGTGGAGCGACTACGGCTTCACACCCGATCGGGTGCGCTCGACGCTGGCGAGCTCGGACGGATCGTTCAAGTTCACGCTCATGGCCGACGGCGAGTACGTCTGCATCGCCGTTCCGGTCCGTCAGGCCGACAGGTGGATGGACCCGAGATTCCTCGCTGCCGCAGCGACGCAGGGCGCCAGGGTGTCTCTCAAGATGGGTGTCAGCGCGTCGCTGCGCCTCCAGGTCGCTGAGGTGGTCCTCAAGTGATTGGCTGGGCGCGCGTGCTGCCGCTCGCGATTGCGCTTGGAGTTCCCTTGCTCGGCGCCGGTCAGGCAGGCCAAGTGCGCGACGCGGGATCGCAGCCGAGCATTGGCACGGCCTCGGTCTCGGGTGTGGTCGTGGACGACCAGGAGCGCTCTCAGCCGGTTCGTCGCGCGGTGGTCACGCTCACCGGAGCGGGGCTTCGTCCGAATCGGGGAGCGATCACGGACGACGAGGGCCGGTTCACGATTTCAGGGCTGCCCGAAGGCCGGTTTACGTTGACGGCGGAGCGGGGCGCGTACGTGACATCGATCTACGGCGCGAAGCGTCCGGGTCGGGCGGGTACGGAGATCATCGTGAAAGACGGCCAGCGCGTTGTCGACCTCCGCGTGCGCTTGTGGCGAGGCGCTGCGATCGCGGGCATGGTCCGCGACGAGTTCGGCGACCCGCTGCCGAGTGCGTCCGTCACCGCCATACCGATCCGCGAAGTTACGCCGGCAACCCTTACGCTCAGCAACAACACACAGGTCGCCACGAATGACGCCGGAGAGTTCCGCATATTCGGTCTCGAACCCGGCACCTACCTGATCCGAGCCACGAGCGCGCTTGCCGGCCGCGCCGAGGTCGCGGTGTCAGAGGCCGACGTCGACGCCAAGTTAGCCGCGCTCGCCGCGCGAGGCTCCCGGACCGCACCGACGTCGGTGAGTCCAGCGAGCGCCGCCGCGGCGCCATCGCAGCTTGTCCAACTGGTTCCGGTGTTCTACCCGGGAACGTCAGCCATCGCGGAAGCTGTCGCTATCACGTTGAAGGCCGGCGAAGAGCGCGCAGGCCTGGACTTCGCATACCGGCGAGTTGCGGCTTCCGGTCTGCGAGGCACCATCATTGGCGCGGGCGGTGCACCGAGCCCGCGCGCGTTCGTCAGGCTCGCCCCGGTGAGCGGCGCCAACGACGTGGCCGGTGCGGTGCCGGCTCCGATTACAGCGACTTCGGCGAACGACGGGACGTTCTCGATGATGTCCTTGTCGCCGGGCCGGTACGCGCTGCTCGTGCGCGGCATCGCGCCTGGAGCCAATGAGTCAAGCGGACCATTCTGGTGGACGGAGGCGCCTGTGTCGCTGGCTGGAGGCGACGTCGATCTGGGAGCCTTGTCGCTGCGACCCGGGATGACAGTGACCGGCCGTGTCGTCTTCGATGGCGTCGTGGGAGCGTCCGACACGACCGGACTCAAAGTGCAGGTGCAGTCGGCCTCGCTCGGGCAGCAGCCCACCTCGGGCAGAGGAGGATCCATTCCCGGCATGCGCTATCTCTTGCCGGCGCCCGTGGGTGCCGAAGGGGCATTCCGAGTCGGTGACTTGATCCCGGAGGAGTATCAAGTCGCTGTGACCGGGCCCGCCGTGGAGTCAGGGCGATGGTGGCTTCGCTCTGCCATGTGGAACAACCGCGATCTCCTGGACAGTCCGTTCCGCATCGAGCCCGGCATTGACCTCGCCGGCGTTACTCTCGTGCTGTCGAGTGCTCGGCCTGAGCTGTCGGGCTCGATCACGGCCGCCTCAGGTGCCGGCGTCCCCGGTCTGTTCGTCCTGGCGTTCCCTGCCGAGGCGACGCTTCGTGTGCCGCGGTCGCGACGCATTCAAGCCGTGCGGCCTGACAGCGGCGGCCGCTATGTCTTCAGCAATCTGCCGCCGGGCAATTACCTTGTGGCTGCGATGACCGACATCGATCCCGGGGATTGGGATGTTCCAGGTTTCCTTGATGCCGTTGTCAGCGCCGCGGCCAAGGTGACACTCGGTGAGGGCGAGAAGAAGACTCTGAACCTGCGCGTTGGCGGCTGATCTGCGGTTTTGGGTGCACAATAGGACTACACGCCCACTCGCGAGCGGTTTCTCTCTGGTCGGAGGCTGGCCATGATTGCGATCCGCACTGTCGTTTGTCCCGTGGACTTTTCGCCAGCGACCGGCCGCCAGTTGAGGCTGGCGATCGACGCCTGCCGTTCGTTCGGAGGCAGGCTCGTTCTTCACCACAACGTCACCGATGTTTCCGTCGGCGCCGGCGTCGGCTGGATGTGGCATGCCAGGGAGCCAGGGGCACAGCCGGCGACCGAGTCGGCGGATGAGGGCCTGCGGCGCCTGATCGCGCTGGTCCCTCCCGGAATCCCAGTTGAAACCTGCATCACGCGGGGCGCGGCTACCGAGGCCGTCCTGCGAGTCAGCGACGCTGCCGAAGCCGACCTCGTCGTCCTCAGCGCGCATGCCGGCAAGACTGAGGATCACGCTTCGGTCATCGAGTACCTGCTCGCGCGTTCCAGCCACGCCGTGCTCGCGTTGCACGACCCCGGCGAGGACGATCGGGTGCCGAGGTTCACACCGGCCGATGACGGCGGCGACACCATGCAGACAGTGCTGGTGCCCGTGAGCCTGAGCGCCGACGCGCATGCTCAGCTGGCCTTCGCAGCCGAGCTCGCGCGGATGTTCCCGGTGCGGCTCCACGTGCTCCACGTCATGGAGCCGCCCATCGATCGCGAGCAGCGCAATGCCGGAACCCTGGCGGCGCGACCGCAGCTCGACGCTCTCATCCCCGCCGACCTCCGCAGTCGCGCCGCGATCCATGTGGAAACAGGGGAACCCGTGCCGGCGATTGTCGAGATGGCTCGGGCGCTTTCCGCGTCGTGCATCGTCATGGGTGAGCACACGCGCGTGCCGGTCAAGCGGTGGCTCAATCACGACACCGCAAGAGCGGTGCTTGACGACGCGCACTGCCCGGTGTGGTACGTGCCTTCACCGCTTGCGCCGGCGTTGTCGCTCAGCCGGTTCGCGCTTTCGGACGAGCGATCGATTATCTGGGGCAACGTCTAGCGCGGCGTCACGACGAACTTGTAGCCGACGCCGCGCACCGTCAGCACGTGCTTCGGTTTCGCGGGCTCCTTCTCGATGTACTTGCGCAGCCTCGCGATGAAGTGGTCGATCGCGCGCGTGTCCGTGTCCTCGCGCAGGTTCCAGACATCCTCGAGCATGTTCTTGCGGGAGACGGCCTGGCCCTCGCGCTGGACCAGATACCGAAGGAGATTGGTCTCCATCAGGGTCAGGTGGTGCACCTGAGTGCCGTTGCGCAGTTCCTGCGCGTTGAAATCGACGACGCGGCCGGCGAACTCGAAGACGTCCGGCGAGATGGCCGACTCCGGTACTGGCGACTGCCAGGCGCGCCGGCGGAGCAGTGCGTTGACGCGCGCGACCAGAATCGAGAGCTCGAAGGGCTTTGGCAGATAGTCGTCGGCGCCGGCTTCAAACCCCTTGAGCACGTCCTCGGCGCGTGCCCGCGCGGTGAGCATCAGAATCGGATGGAACCAACCACGGGCCCGCGCGGCCGCTGCCACGGAAAAGCCGTCGAGCCCGGGCAGCATCACATCGAGAATCATGCAGTCGATTGGGGCCTCCGTGTGGGCGAGCGCGCGGAGCGCGTCTTCCCCGGAGTCGACGACACGGACATCGTGGCCATCAGCCTCGAGGTTGAAGCGAAGGCCGGAGGCAATGTGCGGCTCGTCTTCGACGACAAGAAGCGACGCCATGGGCTTCAGGCCGCCTCGGACGGCGCAACGGGCAACTCGATGGAGAAGGTGGCGCCGCCACCGGGACCGCCGCTTTCGGCGTACGCGCGACCGCCGTGGCGGCGGGCGGCGCTCTGCACGATGAAGAGGCCAAGGCCCGTGCCCTTGATGCGCTGGGTCAGCGGTCCCGGTATGCGATAGAAGCGCCGGAAGATCCGCTTCACTTCGAGGAGGGGAAGGCCGGGCCCCCGATCGCGCACCTGCAGCAGGGCGCGATTGCCCTGGCGCTGGACATCCACTTCGACGTCCACGTGATCGCCCGAGAACTTCACCGCGTTGTCGAGCAGGTTCACGATCGCGCCGCGGAGTTCCTCGCGGTCGCCAAGTATTTCAACCGCCACCGATCGTGGCGACAGACGTACCGCCTGGTCCGAGAGATGTCGGCGGGAGCGCGTGAACTCGACGCACTCGGCGGCGAGGTCGTTGAGGTTGTGCCGTTCCAGCGTGAGCGGCGTGCGGCCGGCCTGGCCGGTCCGCAACACCTGCTCGACCGTCGAGAGCAACCGCTCGGTGTCCTCGAGCATCACCCGGTAGAAGTCACGCCGCTTGTCCTCGGGGATCGAGCCCTCGCGCGCCAGCAGCGTCTCCAGGTGCAGCCGGATCGACGTCACGGGGCTCTTCAGCTCGTGCGTCACGGAGTTCACGAACGCATCGTGCTGTTCGTTTCGCCGGATCTCACGCACCAGGAAGGTCGTATTGAGGATGAGGCCGGCGATGATGGCGGCGAAGACGAAGACGCCGAGGAGCAGCGTGGCGACGTCGCGCCACGTCATGACGATCCAGCCGACGTTCAGGGCGACGGCGAGCGCGACGAGCGAGACGCCGAACGTGACGAAGAATGCGATGGCGCCGCGGCGGCCTGGAGCGACGGACACAGGCAGAGTGTACCCGGCGTCACTTACCGCGGGCGAGGATCGCTGTCAGAGCCCGTCTGGCGCGTTCGTCGCCGGGATTGCGAACCAGGACCTCGCGAAAGGCAGCGGCTGCCTCTGCGTTACGACCCGTCAGAGCGTAGGCGATCCCGAGGTTGTGGTACGCGTCAGTCAGCATCGGGTCGAGGCGAATCGCTGACGTAAGGCTGCCGATGGCCTCCTCGGGCCGTCCGAGTTGCAGCAGCGCGGAGCCGATGTTGGTGTGATGCAGCGGCGACGAGGGTTCGATGGCCCGCGCCGCTTGAAACTCCGCGAGGGCATCCTGTGGTCGGCCCGCGGCAGCCAACACGCTTCCAAGGTCCGCACGGATGGCGGCATCCGATGGCTCTATCGACGCGGCCGTCCGCAGCGCGGTGACTCCCTCATCAATTCGTCCAGCTCGCGCGAGACTCGTGCCCAGATGACGGTGTGCGGCGGCGAGACGGCGACGGGGAAATCCGCCGTCGGCGGTCCCGCTGGCGACGACTCTTCGAAAGGCGTCCGTAGCCCCGGTGAAATCGCCCGACTCTTCCAGGGCGATCCCGAGATTGAACCGGGCTTCGATCCGGTCGGGCTCAATGTCGAGCGCCTGACGCGCGTGCTCAGCCGCGCGCCGCGGGTCGATCGTTCCCTGCGTAAGAAAAAGGGATGCGAGGTTGTTGTGCGCGAGCCAGCTGCGCGGATTGGCGGCGATAGTCGCCTGATAGAGCGTCATCGCATCGACGTAGTGCTGCGTCTGCTGATACGTGACCGCTCCAAGGGTCACCAGGAGCAGGGCCGCGGAAGCGATGGCTGTGCCTCCACCGAGGCGCAGCCTCGCCGCGACCGCCGCCAGCGCAGCGGCGATGGCCGCGAGCAGGGCCGCGCTCGCGTGGTACTGGAAGTGATCGGCCACGAAGGAGAACCGGAACGGATACACGTTCACGAAACCGAGTGCCGGCGCGAGGATCACGGCAAAGACCGTCGCAAACGTCAAGGCAGCCCACGCGCGCCGCCAGGCGAGCACGCCGAAGAGAGCGGCGATGGCAGCCGGGAAGAGGTACTGCCACCACTGACCGGCGTCGATCGTCCACCTGGGGTAATTGAAGGACAGACTCGCCGGCCACACGATCGACACTGCGTAGAACCAGAGCGCGCGGCCTGCAATCAGCCCGCGTTCGATCGGCGTGAACGCGAAGTCCTCGGCATTTGCCCCGATCACCGAGTGCTCGAACCACGCCGTGAAGGTGCCTGCCGCGACCGCACCGATCAGCCAGGGCGTGAGCGGCGTAACGTCCCGCCTGAGATCGATCCGCCCGCGCCGGTACCACAACACAATCGCGAGGACGGCCGGAAGCGTCGCTGTCACGCTCTTCGTGAGGACGCCGCAAATGAACAGCGCCGTCGCAGCTACGTAGGCGGTGCGCCCACGCGTTTCGTCGAACCGCAGGTAGACCGCCGCCGCGCCGAAGAAGAACACACCCGACAACGTGTTCTTGAGCTCCGAGATCCAGGCGACTGACTCCACCTCCACTGGATGCACGAGGAACAGGGCACCGGCAAGCAGTGCGCCCGGCACCGCCAGACGGCGGAGGATACCAACAAGGATCACGGCGGAGGCCGCATGAAGCAAAGCGTTTACGGCGTGATAGCCCGGGAGAGACGAACCCCAGAGGTGTGACTGCAGCCAGAACGCGGAATGGAGGAGAGGGTAGTACTGCTGGGTTGCCCCGACCGTGAACCAGATTCGCCAGAGTCCGCCGAGCGGTGTCAGGTCCGCCCGGGTCAGGTGTCCTTCATCGTCCCACAGCAGACCAGTGGGCTGCGTGATCAGCGTGCTGTAGAGGGCGAGGGACGCGATGGAAAAGACAACGAAGATCGCGAGCAGCGACTCGCGACGACGGGCGGGCCTCACGGCCCGATCTTACGCGGCTTCTTCGACGGCCTGGTTGATCCTGGCCATCTTCACCTGCGTAGCCAGGCCCAACATCTCGAGAGCCCGAATGTGCCAGTAGGTGAGATCGATCTCGTACCACGCCAGGCCGTGCGCGGCCGACGTGGGATGCGCGTGATGGTTGTTGTGCCAGCCCTCGCCGAAGCTGAGGAGCGCGACCCACCACAGGTTCCGAGAGTCGTCTCGCGTCTCGAATCGGCGGCCGCCCCACATGTGGGTCGCCGAGTTGACGAACCAGGTCACGTGCAGGCCAACCGTCGTCCGCAGGAACACACCCCACAGCACCCAGTTCCAGCCGCCGACGGCCAGGAGAAGGAGGCCCAGAACGGTCAGCGGCACCCAGTGATACACGCTCAGCCGGCGGTAGAAGCCGTCCTTGGCCAGGTCGGGGGCGTACTTCGCCGTTCGGGTCACGTCATTGTGCTCGAGGTTGCCGAACAGAATCCAGCCCATGTGGGCCCAGAAACCGCCGTGTCGCGGTGTGTGCGGATCGTTATCCGCGTCGGAGTGCTGGTGGTGCTTCCGGTGCGTTGCCACCCAGAAGAGCGGTCCGCCTTCGAGCGCCAGCGTGGCGCAAACCGCCAGAAAATACTCAATGGGCTTCCATGTCTTGTAGGACCGGTGCGTGAGCAGCCGGTGATAGCTCATGCCGATGCCCCAGGCCAGCGACACGTAGTAGGTGGCCGCGAAGACCGCCAGGCCCGACCAGGTGAAGTTGAACAACGCCACCACAGCCAGAATGTGGAAGAGCACCATGAAGAAACAGGTCACGTACGACCACTTGTCGTACCGGCCCTCTCTGGCTCCGTCCATGGTGGCCGTGCCGCCTGAGCGCCGGGTTTTGATGGAATTGGTGGAAGGCTGGGTCCTCGCGAGACTCATGTCAAGAATGACGATAGCAGCCCCAAGCCCTTTGGAATGTAAGACTTCCGTAAGAAGGACACCTTCAGTGGACGTTTCTCGTCCAAGCCAGTGAGAAACCAAAGACAAACGGCCAGATTCGCGTGGCAGGCGTCTTGCCACTTAGAGCGGTAGCAGAGCGATGCAGGGCCAGATTGAAGTGAGGCGGGAATGACGCGGAACGATGTGGTACGTGAGTGGGACGAGGAAGCCGAGGCGGACGGTTTCGAGAATCGCGCCAAGGGGACCGAGGCCGGAGCCGAGGACGACGCCGAGCCTGAGGCTGAAGAGGCCCCGGAGTCGGTAGCGGCCGATGAGGACCTCGTACGGCTGTACCTGCGCCAGATGGGACGGCGTAAGCTCCTGACAGCCGCCGATGAGCGAGTCATTGGCGCTCGCATCGAGAAGGCGCGCGCGGATCTGCTTGTGGCGTTGGCGGACCTGCCAGTGCCGCGGGCGTCGTTGCTTCGAATGGCGGCTGCGGTGCGGGAGGGCGCAACGCCTGCCGGCGAGTTCCTGCTCCAGCCGGACGGTACCGCCCTGACCGGCAAGGTCACGAAGGGCGCCTTGGATGTGATCGACGCCCTGAATCGAGCGGAGCGTCGTCGGAAGAACGCGCCTGTCTCGCGGCAGCTCGCCGCGCGCCTCGCGCCGTTGCCCATTCGTCCGGCCGTCGTCGAGCGCCTCATTGGCGAGGCCGTGCAGGGCACGCTCAACCGGCGCGACTTCGAGCGCCGCTTCCGCAAGGTGCAGGCGGCGGAACATCAGTTGCTGGTGGCCAAGCAGGATCTGCTCGAGGCTAACCTGCGGCTGGTGGTGTCGGTGGCCAAGAAGTACGTCGGTCGCGGGCTCTCGCTCCTCGATCTCGTGCAGGAAGGCAACCTCGGGCTCATGAAGGGCGTCGACCGCTTCCAGTACCGTCGCGGTTTCAAGTTCTCGACGTACGCGACCTGGTGGATTCGGCAGTCGATCACGCGCGCCGTGGCGGATACCGCCCGGACGATTCGTCTGCCCGTTCACGTCACGGAGTCACTGAACCGGTTGAACCGCGAGCGCCGCGCGCTGGCTCACGAGACTGGCCGTACGCCACGTCCAGACGAATTGGCCGCGAAGCTCCAGTGGCCGGTCTCGCGAGTGCTGCTGTTCCTGGAGGCCGCGCGTCAGCCCCAGTCACTCGACGCGCCGGTGGGCGAGAACGAGGACACCGAGCTCGGAGATCTTCTGGCTCACCCTGATTCCGCATCGCCGGAGCAGGCGGTGATGGCAGGAGAAACCGTCCAGCAGATCGAGCGAGCCATGGCCGGCCTCACGGACCGCGAGCGCGAGGTACTGCGTCTGCGTTACGGCGTCGGCACGGACCGCGAGCACACCCTCGAAGAAATCGGCCGTCACCTCTCGCTCACTCGGGAGCGCGTCCGGCAGATCGAGGCGAAGGCTCTCGCGAAGATGCGGGCCGCGGCGGCATAACCCCCCGTATCGCAACGACGCGAACAATTGAGAACGACGCGAACAGGTGGGATCTAAGGCTTTCGTTCCCGATCGTTCCCATTTGTTCCCGTCGTTCTCGTCGTTTTCTGTCTGTTTCTTCTAATCGTCCGCCATACGCCCCATCCGCCGATGAGGGCGAGGGCGACGCCTGCGGAGACAAGGGCCCCCCCGTGGGCCTGGACCTTCTGGCCGCCCAGCGCCAGCAGGTAGAACCTCGGGAAACGGCCGATGACGACCGCTGCAACGAAGCGCACGAGCGGATAGTCACGCGCGATGGCGAGGATCTTGACCGGGTAGAACGGGACCGGCAGAAGCGCGGACATCAGAATCAGGATGAACGGTGCACGCGCGAAGAAGCGTTGTGCCGTGTGGTAGCCCCGTGAGTCGTCGAGCTCTGTCTTGATGAGCCGGTGATTCACGAACCAGCCGATGAGCGCATAGTCCAGAATCGCGGCGACGATGCAGCCGCTCGTACCCGCGATGGCGACCCAGACGGGCGGCGTGACCTTGGCCGCCGCGAAGAGCGCCGGCTCGTTGGCCAGCACTGAAATCAGCAGGTGAGCCGGTATCGCGTAGAGAAAGTACCCAACCGCCGGACGAAAATCCGGCCAGCCGAAGGCGAAAATGGCCGCACCGGCCAGGGCGACCGTCGTGGTCAGGATCGCGAAGTTGCGGTAGCGGCGGGCCGATCCGTCAATCGCTGCGATTGAATCCGTCACGGGCGCTCTAGAGGATCGAAACCAATCCGGCGTGCGGATTCGTCAGGGCCAAGTAGAATCCGGTGAGCACGAAAACCCAGATGGCCGCGTACAGCGCGATGAATGGTTGCCGCCGGCGCAACATGTCGGGATAGAGAATCGGCTTGCCCGCGAATTTGCCGCGCGGCTTGGACGGGAAGAAGAACGTCTTGTAGGTCTCGAGCGTGAAGATCGTGAAGCCCAGGCCGGCCATCATCACGACGAGAATGCTGAAGTTGAAGTGGGCGAGCAGCAGACCCCAGAAACCGGACCAGAGCGGGCTGCGCACGAACTTCAAGGGCTGAAAGCCCTCGACGGGCGCGTCCTTCCATGCGCCCAGGAACGCGGAGATCCATCCGCTGATCGTCGCGATGGCGAAGACTGTCCACTTCTGATCCTGAAGGTTCAGGCGCGGCGCGCCGTAGTGCACCACGAGAAACGTACCGCACACCGCGCTGGTGATGATCGCGCCGATCAGCAGCCGCCGCGCCTGGCTCTGGACGACGTTGCCGAACACCGCGAACTGCATCGGAATGAAGTACTTGCTCTGATCTTCGTTCCTGAGGAACGTCTTCCAGAGCTCGACGGCGCCGCGCTCGAGGACGTAGACGACACCGAAGAACGAGACGATGGAGGCGGCGGAATCGAGCGCCGGCTTTGCGATCACACTCGCGATGATGCCCATCACGATGCCCACCAGCGGGCTGCGGAAGTAGCGCGGCCAGAAGAAGCCCTCGTGGATCGAGTCCTTGTACATGCCCCACGTGGCGGTGTGCAGGCCGGCAAGCATGCCAATTCCCGCGGCGGTCAGAAGTACGGATGCGTTCATGATCCTCAGTGCTGGTCGATGGACGAGTAAGCCTCTTCGACGAGGCGCAGATCCCGTTCGGCGAGCGCCAGCGTATAGGCCGGAGCACGATTGTGACGGATCGCCCCGAAAAAGTCAGCCAGCATCGCGCGATAGCCGACCAGGTCGCTGATTCCCGGGAAGGTGATGCGCTTTCGCCGGCCCATTTGGAACGCCAGAATCCCGTTCGTTTCAAAACGCAGGACACCCTCGGTGCCGTACACCGATGACCACCGCACGCCGTTCACGAGCCCCGGAATCTCCCACGAGTAATTGAGTGTTGCGACCGGGCCTTCCGTGAATTCCATGATGACCGATGTACTGCGGTCGAGTCCGGTTCGGGCGCCCGATCGCGCGGCCCGGATTCGCCCTGGGGTGAGACCGAGATTTGCCAGGAAGCTGATCCAGTGAATGCCGCCTTCGAAGAGCGCTCCCTGGCCGGACAGCGCGGCCTCGTCGCGCCAGTCGCCGGTGGACTGTTTCTTCATCGCGTTCAGCGTGATGAATCGCAGGTCGCCGAGGTCGCCGCGGTTGAACGTCTGCCGGAGCAATACGGCGAGCGGCTTGTAGAAGTAGTTCTCCGCAACGAGCACCTGGCGGTTCGCGCGTCGGGCTGCGGCGACTACAGGAGCAAAGTCGTCAGATCGAAGGAGCGGCGGCTTTTCCAAAATGACATGCTTGCCCGCTTCAAGCGCGCGCGTCGTCCATTCAAGATGGAGCGACGGCGGCAGTGCGATGAGAATGGTGTCGATATCGGGACGATCAAGTGCGGCGTCGTAGCCCGCGATTGCGCCGGCGCCGGAAAACGTCATGCGCGCCTGTTCGGCGCGCGATTGATCCCGGCTGGCATACCACCGTTCCACATCAGGCGCGACGGCCTTCATCGTCTTCGAGTGCAGCGTCGTGGCGAGTCCGGTGCCGAGGAAGGCGAGCTTCACAGTGAACTCTCGAGACGCTTCACGATATGGTGCCCTGTTCGGAGTGCGTTGGCGGAGATCGTAAGCGAAGGGTTCACGCCGCCGGAGCGGGGCAACGCGCTGCCATCGGTGACAAACAGGTTGCCGACGCCGCGGAATGTCCCGAATTCGTCGAGGGGGGACGTTCGCGGGTTCTTGCCGAGTCGAACCGTCCCAACGGCGTGCGAAAAGGACGGTATGTTGATGACAGGGCACCAGGGCAGAGCGCCGGCCCTTCGGAGAATCCGCTTGGCGGCGCCGACGAGCGCATCGCGAGCCGCACGGTCTCGGGCGTCATAGTCGTGAGTGACTGACCAGCCGGTCATGGGATCGGATGGCGCCTGCGGCTCCAATCTGTTGTCGTGGCTGGGACGATCCTCAGCCATGACGATGAACCCGGTCGTCCACGGCGCGCCGAGTCCGGCCAGCCGGCCGAGACCGTGGAAACGTTTTCGCAGGATCCATCCCTTAGGCGTTGCGAATTGCTGAATGGATCCCAGCCGGCCGGATGGCGCCGTCACCGTTGGGTGTCCGAAGTAGTAGTCGTGAATGGCAATCTGTTTGTGGAACTCCTGATCGGGCGCCGGTCTCGTAGGGAAGACGCCGAGAACGACGGCATTGCAGTGACGCATCAAATAGCGGCCGATGGCGTCGCCCGCTGTGTTGATCTTGTCGAGGCCTGAGCCGATGAGCAGGCGGGGTGTTTCGAGCGTGCCGGCCGCCACGACGATCGCCCGCGCGCCGAATCTCCTTGCCACCTGCCCGGACGCCGGGAGCGCAGCGACACCGAAGGCTCTCCCGTCGCGGTGATCGATGGCGACGACGCGCGTGTCCGTGAGCAGTTCCATGCCGGCGCGTTGCAGGCGAGGTATCAGCACCGTGGCCACGTCGTTCTTGGAGTGAACGGCACACGCGTAGCCGTCACAGGTCCCGCAGGTCTGACAGGGCGTCCGGTCGTTTTCTGTCGAGTAGTTGATCGACAGCGGCAAGGGAAACGGATGCAGTCCCAAGGCGCGCGCCGCATCTGACAGGCGCGCGGAGATTCGGGCGAGCGGGGCGGGCGGACGAGGGTAGTTCCGGGATCTGGGCGGCTCCGTTGGATCCACCCCCGCGCTTCCGGCCACGTGGAGAAGCGTTTCCGCCTCCGAGTAGAACGGCTCCAGATCGGCGTACGTATACGGCCACTCGGCACCACTGTCCTGATCGATCTCGGGCGCAGGCTGGAAATCCGCTTCGCGCAGGCGCATCGAGACGCCGCCGAAGTACACCGACGCTCCTCCAACGCAGTTGAACGTGGGCAGCGGGCCGCTCTTGCCCTCGGCCGTTACGCTGAGGCTGTTCCTGCGCTCGAATGCCGGGGCGTTCTCGAAGAACTCCTCATAGCTCCAGTTGTGCGGCCCGCGCTCGACCCAGTCGCCGGCTTCGATCATCAGCACGCGTTTGCCGGCAAAGACCGCGGGTGCCGCCGCCATCGCGCCACCGAAACCGCTACCGATGACGATGAGGTCGAAATCCATGTGCGAGGAACGGCGAGAGCGGCATCGTATAACATTTGCTCACCATGACAAGACGCCGTGCGACGCCAGCGCTCACACTTCTTCTCGTTGCGGTTGCCGCCTGGGTTGTTTCGGCTACGCAGGCTCGCCTCGCGGTCTACTATCCGCCGGCGGGCACGTGGGAGAAACGCGAGCCGGCAGCGGTCGGCCTCGACAAGGCGAAGATAGACGAAGCGATCGCATTGTCCGTCAAGAACCAGAACCAGCGGACGAAGGTGCTGGCCGACGACATTCCGGCGACGTTCGGGAACGAGAAGCCGTACAACACCGTCGATGGTCCGGTTCAGGACCGCGCCGGAATGAACGGCGTCATCATCCACAAGGGTTACGCGATCGCCGAATGGGGAGACACGGCCCGCTCGGACATGACGTTCAGCGTGACTAAGTCCTTCCTCTCGACGGTGGTCGGCCTCGCGTACGACCGCGGCCTCATCAAGGACGTCAACGACAAGGTCGCTGGCTACATGCCGAAAGGCGTCGATCTGTTCACGTCCGAGCACAACGCACCGATCACCTGGGATCACCTGCTGCGCCAGACGAGTGACTGGTATGGCGAGCTCTGGGGCCAGCCGGATTGGGCCGATCGTCCGGGCGAGAACGGCGCCACGCCGGCCGATTGGCCGAAGCGGCCGATGCGCGCGCCGGGAACGCACTACAAGTACAACGACGTGCGGGTGAACGTGCTCTCGCTTGCCACGCTCTACGTGATGAAGAAGCCGCTGCCGGTGATTCTGAAGGAATCGATCATGGATCCCATCGGCGCATCGAACACCTGGCACTGGGAGCCGTACAAGAACGCTTATGTCACGATCAACGGCGAGAAGATGCCATCGGTGCCGGGCGGCGGGCACCACGGCGGCGGCATGTTCATCAACGCCTGGGACATGGCTCGATTCGGCTATCTCTTCCTGCACAACGGCAAGTGGAATGGCAAGCAACTCATTTCCGAAAAATGGATCGGCATGGCCCGGACGCCCGGAACCGGACTCAACGACGGCAGCAAGACCTACGGCTACATGAACTGGTTCCTGAACGTGCCCAACCCGCAGGGCCGCAAGTCGGTTCCAGGCGCGCCGCCGACGGCCGTGCAGTTTCAGGGCAACGGATCGAATCTGATCTACATCGACTGGGAAAACGATCTGGTCGTGGTGGTCCGCTGGATCGGCCGTTCGACGGACTTCTTCGAGACGATCATCTCGGCGATCAAGAAGTAAGGCCTCAGACACACACGAAGATCACCAAGGGACGCGAAGATCACCGGGGTTGGGTTTGAAGACCCAGTCTCAGTGATCTCAATCTGCCTTGGTGATGTTGGTGTGTGTCTGAGGAGAAGGTCGATCGGGCAACAGTACCGCTAGCAATCCAATCGCGGGCAGGAACGCGCAGACGCGGTAGACGGTCACGATGCCGTACCAGTCCGCGAGCTTGCCCAGTAGCGCCGCGCCGACTCCGGCGATGCCGAACGCGAAGCCGAAGAACAGGCCGGCCACGAATCCGACTCGTCCCGGCATCAACTCCTGCGCGTAGACCACGATCGCCGAGAAGGCGGATGCGAGAACGAGTCCGATCACCACGGCGAGCACGGCTGTCCAGAAGAGCGAGGCGTACGGCAACAAGAGCGTGAAGGGCAGCACGCCCAGAATCGAGACCCAGATCACCCGCTTCCGGCCGATGCGATCGCCGATCGGCCCGCCGGCAAAGGTGCCAGCGGCCACGGCGCCGGTGAACAGGAACAGATACACCTGCGCGCTCTCGACTGGAATCTTGAACCTGTCCATCAAAAAGAACATGAAATAACTCGTCAGACTGACGAGATACACGTTCTTGGAAAACACCAGCGTCAGAAGGACCGCGACGGTGCGTTTGACCTCGCCGGTGATCGGCGCGGGTCGAGCCACAGACTTCGCGCGCAGCTGGTCCTCCAGATGATGCGTCGCATGCCATCGCCCAACCCACGCGAGCAGCACGAGCGCCGCCAGGGCCACCGGTGCGAACCACGCAACCGCGTACTGACCGCGGGGAAGAACGACGAGCAACGTCAGAATCGGCCCGAGCGAGGATCCGAAATTGCCGCCGGTCTGGAACAGCGACTGCGCGAACCCATGACGGCCGCCTGAAGCCAGCCGCGCGAGCCTCGAGGACTCCGGGTGAAAGATCGAGGAGCCCATCCCGACGCAGGCGGCGGCCGCAAGGATGAGACCGTAGCGCCTTGCACCCGCCAGCACGAGCAGGCCGACCAGCGTCAAGGTCATGCCGACGGCGAGTGAGTACGGTTGTGGCCGTCGATCCGTGTAATGCCCGACGACCGGCTGCAGGAACGATGCGATCAACTGGTTTGTGAACGTGATCAAACCAATCTGAGCGAAGCTCAGGCTGAATTCGTCCTTGAGTAACGGATAGAGCGCAGGGAGCAACGCCTGCAGGAGATCGTTCAGCAGGTGGCCAACGGTAAGCGCGATGAGAATGCGGAAGGACGTACGGGTGGTCGAGTCCGGCATTCTTCCGTCAGCCTCCCCGTGTGTGCATCTCGAGGTGCGCGTCGCGCCTGAGCACGTTCACCGGAATGTAGGCGCCGCGCTCGCGAACGCCGATCCGCTCCTCGGCGCCGCGATCGGCCCGGCCCGCCCAAACGGCGCGAAGGAGATTGAGCAGGGTCTCACGCGAGGCGCCGGCGCGAAGCGGACGCCTCAGGTCTGTGCCGTGCTGCGCGTAGAGACAAAGCAGGAGGACGCCATCCGCCGTCAGCCGCGCGCGGTCGCAGGTCCGGCAGAACGGCTCGGTCGTGGATGAGATGATGCCGAAGGTATGGCCGTCCGCGAGGCGGAATCTCACGGCCGGCGCCGTCGAGGACTCCTCGATTGCAGTGATGGGCCCGTAGTGATCCGCAAGCCGCGTCAGCATCTCGCGTCGCGAGACCACCAGCTCAGGCTTCCACGAGGTGGCACCGCCCACGTCCATGTACTCGATGAACCGCACCTCCGCCCCGACCGATCGTGCGAATTCCACGAGCGCCACGAGTTCATCGTCATTCATCCCGCGGGTGACGACGGTGTCGAGCTTGAGGCCGGTGAAGCCGGCAGTGCGGGCGGCATCGATGCCGGCAAGGACGGATGCGAGTCCGTCGATGCGCGTCATCTTCCGGAAACGATCGCCGTTGAGCGTGTCGAGGCTGACCGTGAGGCGATGGAGGCCGGCGCCCTTGAGCTCGGCGACGGCGTCGGCCAGGAGCATGCCGTTCGTCGTCAGCGCGAGATCGCGCAACCAGGGACGTGAAGACAGTGACGCGATGAGCGAAGCCAGATCCCGGCGGAGGAGGGGTTCGCCGCCGGTCAGTCGCAGGCGATCGACACCAAGCTCGCCGAAGAGATCCGCGAGCCGTCCGATTTCCTCGAACGTCAGCACGTCTTCCCGCGGAAGCCAGACGTACTCCTCCTCCGGCATGCAGTAGTGGCACCGCAGGTTACACCGGTCAGTGACCGACAGACGCAGGCTGCCCATCGGCCTGCCGTGCATGTCATGAAGAGGCATCCGGGGATTATCTCATTTGTCATTTGGACATTTGGACATCTGGAGGTTTGCGGCGGGCTGCTCATCCCCCAAATGTCCCAATGTCCGCGCGTCCAAATAGCAAATGTCAGCGCTCTTTGTTCTAATGTCCGCTTGACTCTGGAGACGCCATGAGAACTCTGAGACTTGCCGCTATCGGAACGATGCTCGCGGGCGCCGCGCTGCTTGCGCAGGGCCGAGGCGGTGGCGCGGGCGCGCAGACGCCGCCCATCACGCTACCGCCCGACACAGACCGCATTACCGCGCTCAAGACGGAAGCGGCGGCCGACGTCGAGAAGCTCAAGGACTTCTCGCAGCAGATGGTCGATCAGCTCTTCAGCTACGGCGAGCTGGGCTTCCAGGAGTTCGAGACGTCGAAGTACCTCGTCACGGTGCTCAGGCAGAACGGCTTCAAGGTCGAAGAGGGCGTCGCCGGCATTCCGACGTCCTTCATCGCGACGTGGGGCAACGGTAAGCCGGTCATCGCGATGGGATCGGACATCGACGGCATTCCGCAGTCGTCGCAGACACCGGGCGTCGCGTACCGCAAGCCGATGATTGAAGGCGCGCCCGGCCATGGCGAAGGCCACAACTCGGGCCAGGCGGTGAACATCACCGCCGCGATCGTGCTCAAGAAGATCATGGAGCGCGAGAAGATTCCCGGCACCATCCGCATCTGGCCGGGCGTCGCCGAGGAACTCGTCGGCACCAAGGCGTATTACATCCGCGACGGCCTCTTCAAGGACGTCGACGTCGCCCTGTTCACGCACGTCAGCACGAATCTCGGGGTGAGCTGGGGCGACGGGGGCGGTACCGGGCTCGTATCCGTCCAGTACAGCTTCAAGGGCGAGAGTGCGCACGCCGCCGGCGCCCCATGGCGCGGCCGAAGCGCGCTCGACGCGGTCGAGTTGATGAACGTCGGCTGGAACTATCGTCGCGAGCATCTGCCGCTCTCACAGCGCTCGCACTACGTCATCAAGGACGGTGGCGATCAGCCGAACGTGGTGCCGCCGACAGCGTCGGTCTGGTACTACTTCAGGCAGATCACGTTCCCGCTCATCAAGGAAATGTGGGCCACCGGCGACAAGGTTGCCGCGGGCGCAGCGATGATGACGGACACGACGTTGCTGCCGACGCGAGTCCTGGGCTCGGCCTGGCCCCAGCACTTCAACCGGGCGATTGCGCAGGTGACGCAGGCCAACATCGAGAAGGTCGGCATGCCGACGTGGTCCGAGGCGGATCTCGCCTTCGCAAAGGCCGTGCAGAAGGAACTCGGCGTCAACGAGCAGGGCCTGACGGCGCGCACCGGGCAGCTCGGCGGTCCGACGGACCAGGCGACGAACACTGGCGGCGGCTCCGACGACATTGGTGATATTTCCTGGAACGTTCCGACGGTGACGCTGCGATATCCGTCGAACATCCCTGGTCTGCCCGGCCACAATTGGGCAAACGCCATGTCGATGGCGACGCCGATCGCACACAAGGGCGTGACTGCCGGTGCGAAGGTCCAGGCCATGACCCTGGTCGAGCTGCTCACGAAACCCGAGGTCATCACCGCGGCGTGGGACTACTTCAAGAACGTCCAGACGAGGACGCAGAAGTACGAGCCGCTGATCCGTCCGCAGGACAAGCCGGCGATCGAGCTCAATCGCGACATCATGGCCAGATACCGCGAGCAGATGCGGCCGCTGTACTACGATCCCACGAAGTACAAGACGTACCTCGAGCAGTTGGGGATCAAGTACCCGGAAATCAAGAAATAGATGTTGCGTCCGTACAAGGGCCGGTTGCCGGTCATCGATCCCTCTGCCTATGTCGATGCGTCGGCGCAGGTAATCGGCGACGTCGAGATCGGGCCCGACAGCAGCGTCTGGATGAACGTTGTCTGCCGGGGCGACGTGAACCACATCCGCATCGGCCGCCGCAGCAACGTGCAAGACGGTACCGTCGTGCATGTGATGCACGACACCCACCCGACGGTGATCGGAAACGACGTCACTATCGGCCATGGCGCGATCGTGCACGGCTGCACGATCGAGGATCGCGTGCTCATCGGCATGGGCGCCATCGTGCTCAACGGCGCGAGAGTCGGTTCGGACTCGATCGTGGCGGCCGGCTCGCTCGTACCGGAGGGCGCGGTGATCCCGCCGAGATCGCTGGCGATGGGCAGTCCCGCGAAGGTGCGGCGGCCGCTGTCGGACGAGGAAGTGGCGTCGATTCTCGAGTACTCGGCGAACTACGTGAGATACCGGTTGAACTACATGGTGGCTGATGGGGAGTAGTGAGCGAAGCGAACCTGAGCGAACGGAGCGGGGCTATGGGGTCCCCGCGAGAGAGCTCGTAGGGGAGGTGCGGCAGGGGCGAAGCCCCTCCGCCTGGAAATGATTGCTGCGATTCGTGGAACGCACGACATCCTGCCTGGGCAGGTGGAGCGATGGCAACTCGTCGAGCGGGTAGCGGCCGAGCTCTGCGCGCGCTACGGCTACGTCGAAGTCCGCACGCCGGTCATCGAGCGCGAGGAATTGTTCTCCAAGGGCACGGGCGAAACCACGGACATCGTGCAGAAGGAGATGTACAGCTTCACGGACAAGGGCGGCGATCGCATCACGCTCCGGCCGGAAGCGACGCCGAGCATGGTGCGCGCATATGTCGAGCACAGTCTCGAGCACGCGTTGCCGTCGACGAAGCTCTACTCGATGGGCCCGATGTTCCGGTACGAGCGGCCACAGAAGGGACGCTACCGGCAGTTTCATCAGCTCGATGTCGAGGTGTTCGGCTTGAACGACCCGGCGGTGGACGCCGAGGTGATCGATCTGGCCTGGAGCCTGATCGAGGCGCTGCAGATTCTACAGGCGGAGCTCGTCATCAATTCAGTGGGATGCGCAGAGTGCCGGCCGAAGTTTCAGGAAGCCCTGCTTGCGGCGCTCGGCGACGATCTGCCGAAGCTCTGCGGCGATTGCCAGCGCAGGGCGAAGACGAATCCGCTGCGCATCTACGACTGTAAGGTGCCGGCGGACCAGCCCATCATCGATCGGCTGCCGCACTCCGTGGACTACCTGTGTGAGGCATGCGCGACGCACTTCGCCGCGGTAAAGGGGCACCTCGACGGCTGGCAGATTCCGTGGCGCGTCTCCCATCGTCTCGTGCGCGGCCTCGATTACTACACGCGGACGACATTCGAGATTCTGGGGCAGACGCTTGGAGCGCAGAACGCGCTGCTCGGCGGTGGCCGCTACGACGGCCTCGTGAAGTCGCTCGGCGGACCGGACCGGACGGGGATTGGCTTCGCCGCCGGCCTGGAGCGTCTCGTCCTCGCGCTGCCGGAGGGCGCGGGGGCCGAGCCACCGCCGCGCGCATTCGTCGCGGCGATTGGAGACGATGGGAGGGCGGAAGCGTTGAAGATCCTGCGCGAGCTGCGGCGTGCCGGCGTCTCGACGCAAATGGAGCTCGAAGCGCGCAGCATCAAAGCCCAGATGAAGCGCGCTGACCGGCTGGCCGCGCGCGTCACGATCATCGTTGGTGGCGACGAGCTGGCCCGCGGCGAAATCACGCTGCGTGACATGCGCGCGAGCGAACAGCGTGCCGTTTCGCGCGCGTCGGTCGTCGACGCGGTGCGCGAGCTCTTGACGCGCTCGGCGGGCTAAAGCCCGCCGACTACGGCAGATTGGCCGGCTACGGCGGACAGGTGTCGTCGGCGGGCTTTAGCCCGCCGAATGAGGGAGTAATGTCGGAGTCTTCATATCGAACACATACGTGCGGCGAGCTGCGGCCGTCCCATGCCGGCGCCGAGGTCGTTCTGCTGGGCTGGGTGCATCGCGTTCGGGACCTCGGCGGAGTGCTGTTTTTTGACGTGCGCGATCGTTACGGCCTGACGCAGGCCGTCATCCCCGAGCGGAACAATCCGAAGTTCACCTGGGAGAAGTTGCGTCCGGAGTTCGTGGTCAGGGTTGTCGGCAGGGTCGCCCGCCGCGACGCCGGGGCAGTCAATCCCAACCTCGCGACCGGTGAGGTGGAAGTGGTTGTCAGCGAATTCGACATCCTGAACGAGGCGAAGACGCCGCCCTTTGCCATCAATGAGGACGCGACCGTCTCTGAAGAGACCCGGCTCCGGTACCGCTACCTGGACCTGCGCCGGCCCTCGTTGCAGCAGAACCTGGTGCTGCGCCACAAAGTGGCCATTGCCGCGCGCGCCTATTTCGACAGTCAGGGCTTCCTGGAGATCGAGACGCCGATCCTCACGCGATCGACGCCTGAAGGCGCGCGTGACTATCTCGTGCCGAGTCGCGTGCATCCCGGTGAGTTCTTCGCGCTCCCGCAGTCGCCTCAGATCTTCAAGCAGATCCTGATGATCGCGGGGATGGACCGCTACTTCCAGATCTGCAAGTGCTTTCGCGACGAGGATTTGCGCGCGGATCGCCAGCCCGAGTTCACGCAGATCGACGTCGAGATGTCGTTCGCGACAGAAGAACTCGTCTACGGAGTCGTCGAGGGGGCGATCAAGGCCATGTTCGCGGCAGCGGGCCACGACGTGTCCGCGCCGTTCCCGCGGATGTCGTACGACGACGCGATGCTACGGTTTGGATCGGACAAGCCGGATCTGCGTCCAGGCATGGAGATCGCCGATCTGCTGCCGCTCTTTGCAGGCGATTTGCCGGACTTCGTCAAGGAGATCCCGGAAGCCGAGCGCGCGATCCGGGGGTTCGTGGTGAAGGGCGCGGGCGCGTATTCGCGGAAGCAACTCGACGACCTCGTCGCGACTGGAACGCAGCTCGGCGGCCGCATCGCCTGGGCGCGCATCGGCGATGCGGGCGTGACGAGCTCGGGCCTGAAGATCTTCGGCGCCGAACGGCTGCAGCAGGCGATCTCGCTCGCAGGCGGCGCAGCAGGGGACCTGCTGCTCTTCATGGCCGGCCAAGTCAAGCCGGTCGCCGACGTGCTGGGAAGGCTGCGGCTGCACGTCGCGAAGGCGGCGGGAGTGCTCCGCGCAACGGACTTCCGGTTCTGCTGGGTCACCGAGTTCCCGCTTCTGGACTGGAATCCTGACGAGAAGCGCTGGGACTCGATGCACCATCCGTTCACGTCGCCGCGGCCGCAGGACGTGGAGTTGCTCGACGCTGAGCCAGGCCGTGCGCGCGCACGCGCTTACGACCTGGCCCTGAACGGGTCCGAGATCGCCGGCGGCAGCATCCGCATCCATCGGGCGGAGGTTCAACGGCGAGTCTTCAACCTGCTCGGTATTACGGACGAGGACGCGCGCGCGCGTTTCGGTTTCTTCCTCGACGCGCTCGAGTTCGGGACACCGCCGCACGGTGGCATCGCGTTCGGTCTCGATCGCATCGTCGCGCTGATGGCTGGGGAGGCGTCAATCCGCGAGGTCATCGCGTTCCCGAAGACCGCGCAGGCCGTCGACCTCATGTCGGGCGCACCATCAGACGTGGACGCCAAGCAGTTACGTGAGCTGAAGATCGATGTGCGGCGGTAGACCAAGTGTAGGCCGGGGCTTCAGCCCGGCTGCTCGGCGGCCCTGAAGGGCCGCCCTACGTAGATCATGCGCTTGGGTATCGATCTCGGCGGGACCAAAACAGCCGCGATTGTGCTTGCCGACGATGGTCGCACGGTGTGGGAATCGAGACGGCCAACGCCACGCGACGACTACAGCGGCACTATCGAGGCGATCGCCGAACTCGTTGCCGAAGGCGAACGGGCCGGCGGCACCGCATGCACCGTCGGGATCGGCATGCCCGGCGCGATTTCACCGGCAACCGGCCGAGTCAAGAACGCGAACTCGACCTGGCTGAACGGCCAGCCCCTCAAACACGATTTGGAGCGGCGGCTCGCGCGCGAAGTGCGCCTGCAGAACGACGCGAATTGCCTCGCGGTCTCCGAGGCCACCGATGGCGCGGCCGCGGGCGCCGAAGTCGTCTTTGCCGTCATTCTCGGCACCGGCTGCGGTGGCGGCGTCGCCGTTCGCGGCCGGGTTTTGACAGGCGCCAACGCGATTTCGGGTGAGTGGGGCCACAACCCGCTGCCTGCACCGGAAGACGATGAGCGGCCCGGGCCGGAGTGTTACTGCGGGCGCCGCGGGTGCATCGAGACATTCCTGTCTGGACCCGGGCTCTCGCATTCGTTTCGCGGCCAGAGCGGCCGTGAGGCACGCGGCGAAGAAGTCGCGGCCCTGGCCGTATCGGGTGACGCCGCCGCGCGCGCGGTGCTCGATCGATGGACGGTCCGCCTCGCTCGCGCGCTGGCCGGCGTCATCAACATTCTTGACCCGAACGTGATCGTCGTAGGCGGAGGGTTGTCGCGGCTCCAGCACATCTACAAAGACGTGCCAGCGAGGTGGAATCAGTGGATTTTCTCGGACGCCGTGACGACCCGGCTGGTCCCCGCGAAGTACGGTGATGCCAGCGGAGTGCGAGGCGCCGCATGGCTCTGGCCTGCGGCAAGTTCGAAGTTCGAAGTGTGAAGTTCGAGCGGCTTCGAACTTTGAACTTCGAATTTCGAACTTTCGTTATGCTACTCTCGCTGTAGTTAATGCCTTCTTCTGTTGTCCGCCGCGTGGCCATGCCTGACGAAGGCATCGAGTCCCTGTTCGGATCCCGCGACGAAAACCTTCGCAGCCTCGAATCGGCCCTTCACGTCACGATCAAAACGAGCGGCCACGACCTGATGGTCGAGGGCGAGGGCGACGACGTCGCGATGGCGGAGCGGACGCTGTCGCAGCTCGCGGAGTTGCTTCGCGCCGGATACCGGTTTGCCAAGGGCGACGTGAAGACCGCCGTGCAGCTCATCGCGCAGCAGCCCGACGTCGAGTTGCAGGAGTACTTCATCAAGGGCGCGAGCCGGGCCGCCGGCCGCCGCCAGATTGCGCCGAAGTCCGTTACGCAGCGCCGGTACCTCGAAGCGATCGATCAGTTCGACATCGTCTTCGGCGTAGGGCCGGCTGGAACGGGCAAGACGTACCTGGCGATGGCGCAGGCCGTGGCCTACCTGTTGGCGAAGCGTGTGACGCGCATCATCCTCGCGCGTCCGGCGGTGGAGGCGGGCGAGAAACTGGGATTCCTGCCGGGCGACCTGCAGGAGAAGGTCAATCCATACCTGCGTCCGCTCTACGACGCGCTGTACGACATGCTCGAGCCGGAGCGCGCGGATCGTCTGCTCGAGCGCGGCGTCATCGAAGTCGCGCCTATCGCGTTCATGCGCGGCCGCACGCTGAACGATGCGTTTGTGATTCTGGACGAGGCGCAGAACACAACCTCCGAGCAGATGAAAATGTTCCTGACGCGGCTTGGTTTTGGGTCGAAGGCGGTCGTGACTGGCGACGTGACGCAGATCGACCTGCCCGCCGGCCGGATATCCGGCCTGGTCGAGGCGTTGAAGGTCGTTGCCGACGTGCAGGGCATTGCCACAGTTCATTTCGATGAACGCGACGTCGTGCGGCATCAGCTCGTGCAGCAGATCGTCAAGGCCTACGAGTCGTATGCACTTCGCGGCAAGCCGGCCGCATCCGCACCATCCCCCTCTAAATGAAGCGGCGCGCGCGCCGGGCCCCGACACGTCTCCACGTCTCGGTCACTGACGCGCGAGGCCGCCGGAGTTCGACGTCCGGCGCCGCCGGCCTGGGCCGGTGGCTCACCAGGGCCGCGCCGCCGGGCGCTCGCGGAAGTGTGACGATTGCCATCATCCCGGACGTGACGATGCGGCGGCTCAACCGGCGGTACCGCGGCAAGGACAAAACGACCGACGTCCTGTCCTTCGTGCCTGAGACGGGCGCCCGGAGCGGGTCAAGTTCCAGACGATTCCTTGGCGACCTGGCGATAGCGAAGGGCGTGGCGGCCCGTCAGGCCCGGGCGCTTGGGCATCCAGTTCAGATCGAATTTCGTATTCTGGCCCTTCACGGCCTTCTCCACCTGTTGGGGTACGATCACGACACAGACCGGGGAGAGATGGGACGTCTCGAAGACCGCCTCCGGCGGCGTGCCCGCCTGCCGGTAGCGGGTCTCATTACCCGGCGCTAGCGAACCTTGTGACGACTGGCCTCAACGCATTCCTCATTCTCGTCTCGGCCCTGGGGCTGCTGTTCTTCGCCCTCGTCGAGATGGCCTTCACACGCCTGATGCGCCTGCCCGAACGGCTCGAGGCCGAGCGGGAGAGTGAGGATGGCGTTCTGCCGGCGTACCTCGATGATCCGACCCGGTTCTTCGTCCCGGCTCGCGTAATCCGCGGCTCCCTGCTCATTTTGGCGATGGCGCTGCTGGCGCAGCACGTCGAACCTGGCGTCTGGAGTTGGGCGGCGCTGTTTGGCACGGGTCTGACGCTGGCGATCGGCGTCGGGCAGTTCGTGCCGGCGATCGTGATCCGGGCCGTGGGAGCCGAGCGGATTCTCGCGCTGCTGCTGCCGCTCTTTACGCTGGTCGCGAACGTCATCAGCCCGCTCACGGCGCTCATCGTCAGTTTCCTCGGTGCTGTCGAGGGAGGATCCGGCCGCGATTCCAACGGCTCGGCGCCCGTAGCGGCGTCCGTGGAGGCCGGCAGGGCTGCGGCGGAGGCGGCGGAAGAGAGCCGCCTTTTGCGATCCGTTGTCGACTTCGGCGACACCCTCGTTCGCGAGGTGATGACGCCGCGGCCCGACATCGTCGCCATCCGATCAGCATCCACGATCGACGATCTTCGGCAGCTTGTGCGGGAGCAGGAGTATTCCCGGTTGCCGGTTTACGCCGAGAACCTCGACAACATCGTCGGCCTCGTCGTCGTGAAGGACCTGATCCAACGGGCCGAAGAGCTGCCCGGCGGGGGCAGCGTCACGGAGATCATGAGACCGGCGACGTTCGTGCCCGAGACCAAGCGCGTGATGGATCTTCTCCGCGAGTTCCAGCAGAAGCGGGTCCAGATCGCGGTCGTCGTCGATGAGTACGGCGGAACGGCGGGGCTCGTCACCGTTGAGGATGTTGTGGAAGAGCTCGTCGGCGAGATTCGAGACGAATACGACAGCGAGGCCGAGCCCATCGTGCAGGAGGACGAAGACACCTTCGTCTTCAGCGCCAAGGTTGCGACGAGCGACATGGTCGAGCGGCTGCGGATCGACATCGAGGACGGCGCCTTCGAGACGGTCGGCGGCTATGTCCTCGCGCGCGTCGGCAGGGTGCCGGGCGCCGGCGAAACATTCGCATTCGATGGCCTCGACGTGGAGATCCTCGAGGCCGAGCGCCGGAGGATTCACAAAGTCAGGATCCACCGCGCGCCGTCACCGGCCGGGGTTCCCGGCGAATGAAGTCGGGGTTCGCGTCCCTCATCGGCCGGCCAAACGCCGGTAAGTCCACGCTGCTGAATCGCTTCGTCGGCCAGAAGGTCGCCATCGTGTCGGACAAGCCGCAGACGACTCGTCACCGGATCATCGGGGTCAACAACGGACCCGGCCACCAGATCGTGTTCATAGACACGCCGGGCATCCACAAGCCCATGCACCGGATGAACAAGCGAATGGTCGATACGGCGACCGACACCCTTCGCGAGGTCGATGTCATCGTACTTGTCGTCGATGCCAGCACGAGGCCGGGCGTTGGCGACGACTTCGTTGTGGACCTGTTGAAGCGCACGCAGGCGGCCGTCGTGCTTGCCCTGAACAAGGTCGATCGCATCCACAAGCCGCGCCTTCTTCCGCTGATCCAGCACTACACGAAGGCTTTTCCGTTCAAGTCCATCGTGCCCGTGTCCGCCCTGACCGGCGATGGGGAGGCCGAGCTCCTGAGGGAGATCGCCGCCGCTCTTCCCGAAGGGGAGCCGTTGTACCCGTCCGACTACCTGACCGACCAGACCGAGCGCGGTCTTACGGCCGAGATCGTCCGGGAAAAGGTGCTCGCACACACGCGCGATGAGCTGCCGTACACGACGGCGGTGCTCATTGACCTTTTCGAAGAACCGGCCCAGGCCGGCGGGCTCACGCGCATCTTCGCCTCCATCCTCGTGGACCACGATTCACAGAAACCGATCGTGGTCGGGAAGGGCGGCGACATGATCAAGCGCATCGGTACCGAGGCGCGCAAAGACATCGAGGAGATGCTCGGCGGGCGCGTGTACCTCGAGCTGCATGTGAAGGTGCGTACGGACTGGCGGGATGACGAGCGGCTGCTCGACGAGATGGGATTGCGAGGACGATAGTCGCCGAAAAGTCATCGCCCGCGTGTAAACCTCGTTGCGCTACGTGTTACAAATAGCCGTTCGTCGAGGACGCCATGGCTGCACAGCGAAAAATCGATGTCGTCATGGAGTCCGTGCGGCGCCTGATCAGGATGGGCGCCACGCCCAACCTCCTCAATCTCCTTCAGAAACAGCATCCGGCCGACCTGGCACAGGTGTTTTCCGAACTGCCGGAGCGGGATCGCCACGCCGCGTTCAACACGCTGGTCGAGCGGAACGGCAAGCTGGCGATGGAGACGCTGTCCGAGATCGGTCCGGACAAGGGCGCCGAGCTGCTGGCTCTCCGGTCTGCCGAGGACATCGCACGGCTGGTTCAGGAGATTCCATCGGATGACGCGGCCGTCCTGATCGACAAGCTGCCCGAAGAGCTCTCGGCGGTAGTCCTTGACCTGATCCGGCCCAAGCCGGGCGGTGGTGTGAGCGAACTGCTCGAGTACGAGCAGCAGACCGCCGGCCGCTTGATGAATCCGAACGTCTTCGCGCTCGCGGAAGAACTCACCGCAGGCGAGGCGATTACGGCGCTCCAGACGTCCCGCGACGTCGAGATGGTGTTCTACCTGTACGTCGTCGATGATCGCCGCCATCTGGTTGGCGTCGTGTCGTTGCGGCGGCTGCTGCTCGTGCCGCCGGACACGCCGCTCAAGCGCATCATGACCACCGAGGTCTACAGCGCTCGCGTCGACACCGACCAGGAAGAAGTGGCGAGGCAGGTCGCGTCGTATAACCTGCTTGCGATTCCGGTCGTCGATGCCGAGAACAAACTTGCGGGCATCATCACGGTCGACGACGTCATCGACGTCATCAAGGATGAGGCGACGGAAGACGTTCTGCGACTGGCCGGTGTGTCGGCCGAGGACAGCGTCCGGATGGCGCCGGCCGACTCACTCAAGCGCCGCGTGCCGTGGCTGCTGGTGAACCTGGTCACGGCGTTCCTCGCGGCCTACGTTGTCTCCAAGTTCCAGAACACCATCAAGATCGTGCCCATTCTTGCGGCCTACATGCCCATCGTCGCCGGCATGGGTGGCAACGCGGCGACCCAGACCCTGGCGGTCATCGTGCGCGGTATCGCGCTCGGGGAGCTGACCTGGACGAACGCACGCCAGGCCTTGATCAAGGAGGGCCTCGTTGGACTGGGGAACGGCGTCGCCAACGGGCTGGTCGCCGGGCTCATTGCCTGGGGGTTCAGCCGCGGCGACTGGGCGCTCGGGCTCATCCTGATGCTGGCCATGATCGTCAACATGTTCGTCGCCGCGACCGCCGGAACGCTGATTCCGCTGGGATTGCGGGCGCTTAAGGTGGATCCGGCCATCGCGTCTTCGATCTTCATCACGACCTTCACCGACGTCCTAGGATTCCTGACGTTCCTCGGGCTCGGCACCGCCTTCATCAGGTTCCTGCACCCCGGATAAAGAGCCCGGGCGTCGTTTTTTCGTGAGCGATTTCTGGGCAAAAACGACGCCCGGGCTCATTTTCCGATATCATTCGCAAGATACGCGCCAGCTGCGAAAGGCCGTAATCTGCTGCTCGGCAATGCGATCGTATTCAGGTGACGCCCTGGTTCTCAGGACCTATCGGTATGGTGAAGCCGACCGGATCGTGGTGTTCCTGACGGAAGACAGGGGAAAGAAGCGGGGCGTCGCGAAGAACGCGACCAAGTCGCGCCGCCGGTTTGGCGCGGCGCTCGAGCCGCTCACACGGGGACGGGCGGCATACGTCGAACACGAGACGCGCGAGCTGGTGCGGCTCGATCGGATCGAGCCAAGGGTCTCGCCGCTGGCGGCCTCGGCGGCGCTGGAGTCAGAGGCGGCCGCACGCGTCCTCGGGCACGCCGCCTATTTCGCCGAGCTGCTCGACGAGTGGTCTCCCGAGAACGCCGCGAACGAGCGGCTGTTCAGGCTTGGGGCGTCGGTGGCGCTGGCGCTGTGCGAGGGCGGGGCGGCGGAGCCGCTGGGCCGCTACTTCGAGTACTGGCTGCTGCGGCTCGAGGGCGTGTATCCGGCGATCGACGCCTGTCCACGATGCGCGAAGTCGCTCGCGGCTGGCGCGGTGCTGTCGCAGCTCGAACGCGCGTATCTCTGCGCGGCGTGTTCGCACGGCGGGGTGGCGTTGTCGAGTCCGTCGTTGTCGTTTCTCAAGGCCGCCGGCCGGCGAACGCCGGCGGACGCAGGGGCCGCGCAGGTCGAGGCCGGAGTGCTGCGTGAGCTCGAGCGCGCGCATGAACGGCTGATCGCGATGCATCTCGACAAGGAACTTCGGTCGGCGCGGGTGATGAAGGAATTGAGGCCCGGACAGTGACATTGCAGGATCTGATACTCAAGCTTTCCGACTATTGGGCGGCGCAGGGCTGCCTGATTCAGCAGCCGCTCGATCTCGAGATGGGCGCCGGGACGATGCACCCGGAGACGTTCCTGCGCGTGCTCGGCACGCAGCCCTGGAATGTCGCCTACGTCCAACCGTCGCGCCGGCCGGCGGACGGGCGGTTCGGCGAGAATCCGAACCGGCTCTTCAAGCACCATCAGTTCCAGGTCATCCTCAAGCCCGCGCCCGATGACGTGCAGGACCTCTATCTGCAGAGTCTCGAAGCGTGCGGGATCGACCTGCGCGCGCACGACGTGCGATTCGAGGAGGACAACTGGGAATCGCCCACGCTCGGGGCGTGGGGTATCGGCTGGCAGGTGATGTACGACGGCCTGGAGATTACGCAGTTCACGTACTTCCAGCAGGCAGGTGGCGTGAATCTGTCGCCGGTATCGGTCGAGCTCACCTACGGGCTCGAGCGCTTCGCGATGTCGTTACAGGGCGTGGATAACGTCTACGACCTGCAGTGGGCCGCGGGCGTCCCATACCGCGACGTCCGGTTGCGGGATGAAGTGGAGCAGTCGAAATACGCGTTCGGCCACGTGAAGATGCCGGACGGCAAGTTCGCCGAGTTTCACCGGGACCTGTTCGAGAAGTACCACGCATTCGGCAAGACGCTGCTCGAGTCCGGCCTCGTGCTGCCGGCGCTCGACTATTGCCTGAAGTGCTCGCACGTTTTCAACATATTGGACGCGAGCGGCAGCATCGGCGTGACTGAACGCACGGCGTTCATCCTGCGCGTCCGTCAGCTCGCCGTTGCGATTGCGAACGAATGGTTAGGAGTGGTCCATGGATCGTGAGCTTCTGCTCGAAATCGGTGTCGAGGAGCTGCCCGCGTCATGGCTGCCTGGACTGACAACGCAGCTCGCCGCTCGACTGACGGCGCGGCTCAATGAAGAGGGCCTCGGATCGAAGACCACCGTCGAAGCGCACGGGACGCCGCGGCGGTTGACCGCCTGCCAGCCCGAGCTGGTGGACCGCCAGGAAGACCGTGAGGAGACGGTCATGGGACCGCCGGAGTCCGCGTCGTTCGACGCCGAGGGCCATCCGACGAACGCCGGCCTGGGCTTCGCGCGAAAGCTCGGCGTCGACTTCGACGCGCTGCAGCGCACCGATACGCCCAAGGGAAAGTACCTCTCGTACCTCAAGCACATTCGCGGCAAGGCCACGGTCGACGTCCTGCCCGTGATTCTCGGCCGTGTGCTGCGCGACCTCGCGTTTCCGAAGTCGATGAACTGGGACGCACAGTTGGAGGACGAGAAGGGCGAGTTCACATTCGGCCGTCCGATTCGGTGGCTGCTGTTCCTGTACGGCGGCCGCGTCGTGCCGTTTTCAATCGCGCGCGTCACCAGCGCGTCGAGCCCGCGGGTGCAGGACATCGTCTCCGGCGCGGTCACCTACGGACACAGATTCCTGGCGACGAGCGGCCGGGCGGGCCGCGCCATCAAGATTCGCAGCTTCGACGAG
>DATNEY010000012.1:0-6477 GCA_035606665.1 Vicinamibacterales bacterium
TGATCCAGGACGACGCCGGCGAGCTCGGCCCGCCCGCCCTGGGCAGACGCGAGCGCCGCGAAGATCGCCAGAAGGAGCGCGGTGAGAACGGGGATGGAGAGGCGCCGATTCATGATGACCCCCTCGTGAGACGGATTGAACAGCGGAAACGCGGCGCCAGTATATCGACTGCTGTTCGAAACGTAAGGAGTTTGGTAAGAGGTCCGCTCGAATTTTCGTGACGGGGATCCACGCGGATGGATAGCCTCCTCGAGCCGGGTTTTCCGTGTATTTTCTGAAGTCTGACGTGGGGTTCGTCAGAAGAACTCGCCGAGCAGGCTCCAGAACTTCTCGTTCGCCTTCTCGTGGAGTCCGCGCCGCCGCCACTCTTCGAGAGTGAGCTGCTTGGCGCGCCGGAGATCCTCGTCGAATGTCCGCGTCAGCGCCTGCGCCAGCGTCCGATCGGCGATGCCGACGTTGACCTCGTCGTTCATGTCGAGCGATCGGTTGTCGAGGTTGGCCGAGCCGATCACGCTCCACGCGCCGTCCACCACCATCGTCTTCGCGTGGATCATCGTCGGCTGATATTCGTAGATCTCGATCCCCTCCTGCAGCAGCCGATCGTAGACGCTGCGACTCGCCCACTTCACCGTTTTCGCGTCGGTGCGATCGCCTTCGACCAGCAGCCGGATGCGGACGCCGCGTTTGCGCGCCTGCTCGAGCGCCCATTGGGTTGAATCGTCGAGCACGAAGTACGGCGTGGTGATGTCGAGCGTCTTCAGCGCGGCGCCGAGGCTCATGAGATAGAGGCGCTTGACGCCGCCGCTGCCGCCGCTTGGCGCGCTCGACACGACGATCGACGATGCATCGCCCGCCGGCTCCGGCGGACGGCCGTCGCCGTTCGGGCCGATGGCCGGCTTCACGCTCGGCATCGTCTCGGCGAGGCTTTCATAGAACACCGCCTCGAGATAGCTCACCACCGGCCCGCGCATGCGGAACTGCGTGTCGCGCCAGTGGTCGCGATCCTGCGCGTGGCCGAGCCAGTGATCGGAGATGCCGATGCCGCCGGTAAACCCGACCTCGCCGTCGACGACGAGGATCTTGCGGTGATTGCGGTAGTTCGATTCCTGGATCGAGTACCACCGCACCGGACGGTAGTGGCCGACCTTCGCGCCGGCGCCCTCGAGCTGCTGGATATGCTCTTTTGGAATGTCGCTGGCGCCAAACGCGTCAACCACGACGTTGACCTCGACGCCGCGGCGCGCCGTATCAGCCAGCGCGCTGGTGAACTTGTCGGCGGCTTCGCCGGGGCTGTAGATGTAGGTGAGGAAGTTGACGCGACGCCGCGCGGAGCGGATCGCGTCGAGCATCGCCGGGTACACCTCGTCGCCGTTGAGCAGCATCTCGTAGCGATCGCCGCGGCTCGACGGGCTGGCGGTGACGGCGCCGACGTAGTCGTGGAAGCGCGCATCCTCGATCGAGATCGCGCTCTCGAGCCGCACCGTCGACGGATCCTGCGCAAACAACAGAAACAGGCCGACGATCGCCAGGACGGCGACGATGACCTTGGTTCGCTTTCTGACGTTCCCGATCCTTCGCATCACTTAAACGACGTGCAAGGCCGAAGCCGTCATCAGCGCGGCTCAACCGTTCCGAAAGCGCTCCAAGTGACTCGAACGACGGGGCTTCCGGCGCTTTCTCGATGCACGTATAGTCGATCGGTTTTCGGCTCACCAGAGAGGATGGACCCTATGCACCTTCGACCCGTTCTCGCCGCCGCCGCGGCGCTCGCCGCCGTCACGCTCGGCCTCGTGCCCGCTTCCGCGCAGCGTCAAACCGATCCGCTGGGACAACGCGTCGACCGTCCGAAAATGCTTCGCAAGGGCCCCCAGGCCATCGCGCAACACTACATCGTCGTCCTCGACGAGGACGCGGCCGGACAGCAGGGGAACATGTCGCGGACGGCGTCGACCGCCAACGAGATGGCGTTCCGCGCCGGCGGCGAGATCACCAACGTCTATGCGCACGCGATCAACGGCTTCTCGGCGCGGATGTCGGACACGCAGGCGGTCGCCTTGAGCGAAGACCCGCGCGTGAGGTTCGTCGAGGAGGACTCGATGATGTTTGCGACGGCGACGCAGACCAACCCGCCGTGGGGGCTCGATCGGATCGGCCAGCGCGATCTGCCGCTGAACCAGACCTACTCGTACACCAGCACCGGCAGCGGCGTGAACGTCTACATCATCGACACCGGCATCCGGACGACCCATACGCAGTTCGGCGGACGCGCCTCGAAAGTGTTCGATTCGATCGGCGACGGGCAGAACGGCAACGACTGCAACGGCCACGGCACGCACGTGTCCGGCACGGTCGGCGGCTCGACCTACGGCGTCGCGAAGGCGGTGCGGCTGTTCGCGGTGCGGGTGCTGAGCTGCTCGGGATCGGGCAGCAACTCGGGCGTCATCGCGGGCGTGGACTGGGTGACGGCAAATCATGTCAGTCCCGCGGTGGCGAACATGAGCCTCGGCGGAGGCGTGTCGACGGCGCTCGACACGGCGGTGCGCAACTCGATCGCCTCCGGCGTCACCTACGCGATCGCGGCCGGCAACTCGAACATCAACGCCGCGAACGCGTCGCCGGCGCGGGTGAGCGAAGCGATCACGGTCGGCGCGTCGACCAGCAGCGACGCGCGCGCGTCGTTCTCGAACTTCGGCAGCGTCGTCGACATCTTCGCGCCCGGCGTCGGCATCCTGTCGGCGTGGAGAACGAGCGACACCGCGACGAACACGATCAGCGGCACGTCGATGGCGACCCCGCACGTGGCCGGCGTGGCGGCGAGATATCTGCAGAACAACCGGACGGCGTCGCCGGCGACGGTGAGGAACGCGATCGTCAACGCGGCGACACTGAATCATCTGAGCGGCCTGCCGACCGGCACGGCCAACCGGCTGCTGTTCTGGTCGAGCGCTCAATAGCGGCGACTTGCGCTCGATAGCGGCGGCTGCCTAACCGCGGAGAACGCAGAGCACGCAGAGCCTCAAGAGTGGGTTCAAAGTACTCGTAGCGCAGCCCTTCAGGGCTGCCGCAATTTGAGCTTTCTTTTTGGCCTCTGCGTTCTCTGTGCGGTTTCACACGCGCTGCGCATCATTCACCGAACCACGCAGCGTCTGATTTTTCCTTTTCTAACTCTGCGATCTCTGCGGTCTCTGCGGTTAAGCAGGCGCCACGAATGGTTCGACGGCGCCACAAATGCTTCACCGACGGTGAACCGGGCTACTATTCTGATCGAGTGTCGCGAATCAATCATGAATCGAGCCAGCCTGTCCTTCATATGTATCAGTGCGCTCTGCGTACACGTTCTCACCGATGCGACGACCGCGGCGGGGCCCGATCAATCGATCGTTGATTCCTCGCGCGCCACGGCACCGGCCCGGTTGACGGCGACGGCCGTCGCGGTGGCCGAAGGCCCGGTGATCGACGGCGCCGTGCTGGACGATCCGGTCTGGGCTCAGGCGCCGGTGATCAGCGGGTTCTGGCAGGAGCAGCCCGACGAAGGGCAGCCGGCGTCGGAAACGACCGAGGTCCGGATGCTCTACACCAACGACACGCTGTATGTCGGCGTCGTCTGCTACGACCGCGATCCGGCGTCGATTGTCGTGTCCGACTCGCGCCGCGACGCGCCGCTCGACGACAGCGACAGCTTTCAGATGATCTTCGACACCTACCGCGATCGCCAGAATGGCTTCGTCTTCGGCACCAATCCCGCGGCGATTGAATACGACGGGCAGGTGACCAACGAGGGGCAGGGCGGCGGCGGCACGGGCGGAGGCGGCGGCGGCAACCAGCAGTCAGGGTCGGGCGCCGGTTTCAACCTGAATTGGGACGGCGCGTGGGAAGTCGAGGCGAAGATCGACGAGCGCGGCTGGACCGCGGAATTTGCGATTCCGTTTCGCACGCTGCGGTTTCCGTCCGGGTCGGACCAGGTCTGGGGGATGAACTTCCAGCGCAACATCCGGCGGCGGAACGAGCGCGCGTACTGGGCGCCTATCCCGAGGCAATTCAGCCTCTACCGCCTGTCGCTCGCCGGATCGGTCGCCGGCATCCGCACGCCTGTCGTCCGCAACTTCAAGGTGACCCCGTACGCGCTCGCGAACGCGCTCGAATCGGGCGAGAAGCCGGTGGCGTCGACGGTGATCGGCGACGTCGGCGCCGACCTGAAATACAACCTGACGCCGAGCCTGACGCTGGACGCGACCGTGAACACCGACTTCGCGCAGGTCGAGGTCGACGATCAGCAGGTCAACCTGGATCGGTTCAACCTGTTCTTCCCGGAGAAGCGGCCGTTCTTCCTCGAGAACGCCGGCTTCTTCACCGTCGGCAACCCGGGCGAAGTCGACCTCTTCTTCAGCCGCCGCATCGGCATCGGCGAAAACGGCGAGGCGATTCCGATTCTCGCCGGCGGCCGCGTCTCGGGAAAAGCGGGCCGGTTCAACCTCGGCCTGCTGAATATGCAGACCGACGAGTTCCAGGATCGCGTCGCGGCCAACAACTTCAGCGTCATGCGCGTGACGCGCGACCTCCCGAACCGATCGTCGGTCGGCGGCCTGTTCGTGAACCGCTCCGGAACCGGCAGCCTCTCGCCGGATGGCAACACCAACCAGACCTATGCGCTCGACGGGAAATGGGGCATCGGGCAGGCGACGATGCTCTCGAGCTTCGTCGCACGGACGCGCACGCCGGGCGTGGACGGCCGCGACCATGCCTACAACCTGCGATCGCGAACCAACGTGCCGCGCTTCGACCTCGAGATGGGGTATCAGGAAGTCGGCGACGTCTTCAATCCAGAAGTCGGGTTTCTCAGCCGCGACGGCTACCGCAAGGTCGATTTCCGGCTGCAGACGCGATTCCGGCCCAACGACTTCCTGAAGCTCCAGGAACTGCGGCCGCACGTCAACTCGCGCGCCTTCTTCGGATTCGACGGCTTTCAGGAGACCGGCTACGCGCACATCGACAATCACTGGCAGTTCAAGGACAGCACCGAGGTGCACACCGGGATGAACCTGACGCTCGAGGGCGTGCGCCGGCCGTTCGAGATTTTCCCCGGGATTGTCGTGCCGCCCGGCACCTACGATCACCAGGAGGCGCAGCTGGTCTTCATGTCGAACCAGGGGCTGCCGGTCAGCGTGCGGATGATGACGACGATTGGCGGGTTTTTCGGCGGCGACCGCGTCGCGCTCAGCCCGACGCTGAACATGCGGCTTGGGGAAACGCTCACCACCGAGGTGGCGTATCAGCGGAACGACATCGACCTGCCGTGGGGAAGCTTCGTCACCAACCTGCTGCGGTCGCGGATCTCCTACTCGTTCAACCCGCGGACGTTCGTTCAAGGGCTGGTGCAGTACAACGACCGCGCCGACCTGTGGTCCATGAACCTGCGGTTCGGGTGGCAGCAGGCCGCCAACACCGGGCTCTTCATCGTCTACACCGACACGCGCGGGCTCTACGATCTCGTCGATCGTCCCGAGCGGACCGACCGCAGCCTGATCGTGAAGTTCAGCCGGATGTTCGATCTGCTGCAGTAACCGATAGCGGCGACAGCCTAACCGCAGAGACCGCGGAGCGCGCAGAGTTTATTTTTCTCTTGCTTGAACTCTACGGCGAACAGGCTGCTCTCTGATTCAGTGCTGGATCGCGTTGACTGTTTAACCGCGGAGAACGCGGAGCACGCAGAGTTTGGTTTTTCCTTTTTAGACTCTGCGATCTCTGCGATCTCTGCGGTTACACAGGCGCCGCGAATGAGTTCACCGTCCGGCGCTGCTACGCGTCGTCGGTTCGGTGCGCGGGCCGTAGTGGAATGGACGCTGCCCCACTTCCAACGCGCCGAGATCGGGCGCGCGGCCGGCGTAGCCGTCGGTCACGTTGGGTAACGCCACACCTTTATCAACGGCGGCGGATCCGGGCTTCAGCCGGAAATCGAAATCTTCCGCGCGATACAGCTTCTGCACGTCCTCGGTTTTCTGCGCATCGAGCCGCGGCACATTGACGAAGATGTCGTAGTCCACCAGCACGCTGTTCTTGTCCTGCCCCGTCGCCTGGCTGAACTCCGCCAGCGTCTTGAACTGCCGCGTCTCCATCGCCGGGTTGTGATTCGGGCCCGGGTAGTCCGCCGCCGCGCCGCGCGGCGTGGTCCACACGAACGACGCTTCCGCGTTGGGGTTCGGGCGGAAGCCGTTGTAATCGGACGACGTATAGCTGGTGAATGTGTTCACCGACAGGATCGCCGGCGCGGAGTTCTCGCCGAGCATCAGGTTGTTGCGCCAGTGGATGTTCGACGCGCCGGCCGACTGCGTCTCGGACAGGATGGTGTTGTTGTAGAAGATCGCGCCGGCCGAGCCGTTGGTCAGCCGCGTCGAGCCGCCCGGCAGGTGATACGCGATGTTGCGGATCCAGTAGACCGGCCCGCCGAGCGCCGGCTGGTTGCAGAGCGCGTGCGAGGCG
>DATNEY010000018.1:0-2270 GCA_035606665.1 Vicinamibacterales bacterium
AGCCTCTCGTGCGCACGAAATAGATCGGGAACGCCACGACGGCGAGCACGAGGATCCCCGCGTTCATCAGCGGCCCGGCCTGGTAGTCGCGCTCGCGCTTGTCGACGTGGTACCACCAGAAGACGAGCGGCAGCGCGACCAGTGTCGCCGCGACGTCGAAGTTGCTGAAGTCTTCAACCTTGCCCGTCGTCAGCATTTCGATGAACGGGCCGACCAGGGAAACCACGCCCAGGAGAATCAGGGCGATCGTCTTCGGCGCCTTCGGATCAAACACGGACAGACGCCGGCTCGAGGGACCTGAGATACGGTTCGGCGTCCACGGGCCGGCGCAGCTCGATCCATGACAAGTGCGGATACTTGCCGCTTGCCCGCAGACTCGCAAGCTCCCTGCGCCGGCGATGGAAGGTGCTGATCACCCACAGCAGGATCGACTCGCGGGAAAAGAACGCACGCCGGAGCGATTCGGAGTTGCCGTGCCAGAGCGGCTTCCCCGTGAGCAGCCGATTGAGCGTGCGCCGAAACGCACGCAGCAGCACGCGCGGGAAGCTGTAGTTCAGCCAGACGATGGTCGTCGCGCGCGGCCAGAGAATGTCGCGCATCCGACCGTAGTTGCCGTCGACCACCCATCGTGGCGCGGAGACGGCCGCCGCGACCAGCCGCCGGAATTCTTCGTCGGGCTTCGGCGTCCACTGCGGCCCCCAAAACAGCTCGTCGAGCTCCGCGTACGAATAGCCGAGGGACTGCGCCAGCCGCCGTGCGAAAACCGTTTTTCCGCAGCCGCTCGTACCGACGACCACGATGCGTCGCGGCGGAAGCGTCTTCGCTACCGGACAGCCGCGCGTCACGCCGAATCCGGTGACCGGTTCGCCGCAGGGTTCATAGCCGCGCGCCCGGTAGAAGGGCAGGGCAGTGAAGCTGCTGGTTGCCGTCACGCGCGTCAGACCGACCGAAGCCGCGCGTTCCTCCAGCGCAGCCAGCAGCGCCTTGCTCACGCCGCGAAACCGCGCGCTCGGCGCGACGTAAAGGAGACCGATCTCGCCGTTCGCTTTCAGCATGCCGAACCCGCAGACCGCGCCGTCCTCAGTCGCTACGACGGTGTAGCGATCATCGGCGCTGATCCAGCGCAGGGCGTTCTCGACCGTCTTGTTTTCGAGCCACGGGCCGAGCGTCGCTGGATCGTTGCGATGCTCGTGAGCGAGCAGCTCGGTAATGGATGCGCGCAGCACCGCGCAGATCGCTTCCGCATCGGCCGGCTCTGCGAGGCGGACCTCGACGGTCATCCTTGAGCAGACAGCTACCTCAGCCACTTCGCGACCTGCGCATCCATGCTCAGCTCGTCCGCCGCGCCACGAAGATCAGATCGCCCGGATAGCGCGCTCCATAGGGTGAGCGGTCGAAGTCCGAGTAGACGTGCTCTACCGTGAAGCCGGCACGCTCCAGCAGGTGCTCGGCCTCGAAGCGGAAGATGCAGCGCATGCGGAAGGCGTGCACCAGGCGCTCCTCGCGTCCGTCGGGATGCTTCACGTAATAAACCAGCTCGCCGGTATTGACCTGCCGGATCAGGTCGCGCTCGAGCATCCGATGGCGGCGCACGACGGTGCGGCCATCGGGCAGCGTGAAAGGCGGCTCCTCGTCCGTCTCAGCGCCGTCGGCAGTCTTGGCGAGATTGTGGATCGACGGGTTGAAGACATCGAATACCAGATGGCCGTCGGGTTCGAGGTGGCGGCGTATCGCGGCAAGGCAGGCGAGCTGATCCTCCAGCGTGACGAGATGCTGGAACGGGCGGAACGGAATCGTCACCAGACGGAAGACGACCCCGAGATCGAAGCGGCGCATATCCCCGTGATGCAGGCTCACGCGGCTCCGAACGTCGGGTGGCTCGGCTTGCAGCCTGCGCCGGAGCGTGTCGAGCATGCCGGCCGAAGCATCGAGCCCGGCGACCTCGATCCCCGAGCGCGCCGTGGGAATGGCTACGCGTCCGGTGCCGCAGCCGAGCTCGAGCACGGGTCCTCCGAACTCGGCAGCGGCCTCCACATAGAAGCCCACATCCGGCCGGGTCGCATAAGGGATGACGTGGTCGTAGAACTCCGGGATGAACGACGCGCGATCGTAGCCGCTTGCTTCCATGACCACAGTCAGGCCTTCAGCACGGCTTTGAGAACGCGCGCGTAGTTGCCGTACGCGACGCGCTCGATCACGGACGCCTCCAGCTTCATCTCCTGGAGATGGTCGAGGACGGTTCTCACGTCGCCGTAGCTGTTTACCGCCCA
>DATNEY010000035.1:0-18482 GCA_035606665.1 Vicinamibacterales bacterium
ATGTACTGGAGCGACAAACGCCGGGCGCTGCGCGGCCGGCGGCGAATTCCCGAAGTGACGCTGCACGCGGTCGAACTCGCCGGCGGATGGCCCGGCGCCTGGCTTGCGCAGCGCGTGCTCCACCACAAGTCGATCAAACGCGGCTATCAGATCGTCTTCTGGATGATCGTGGCAGTGCACGCGGCGGGGTGGGCGTGGTGGTGGCGGCGTTAGGCAAGCACGACCGCTGCCTGATCGCGCCGTGCACCAGCTGCCTCGTGTGCAACGGGCCGCTCACGCCGATGGCGCGCGGCGACACGCGGGATCACGTGCATCCGTCACTCCTTCAATACGCGAAAATCGAATCTGCCAGCGACGAGCGGATCCTGACCGGCGAGGATTTCATGCAACCTGATGTAGTAGTCGCCGGGCGCAAGCAAATCCGCAGGAAGCAGCAAGGTCAGCTCTGATCTTCCGGCGGCCGAAAGCAGTCTCAGATCGGTCTGAGACGCAATCTCGTTTCCACTCGCTTGATACAAAGTTGCGCGGAAGGCTTGGGAGGGACTGCCTTCTGCCTCGAGTTGCAGACGAATCAATTTGCTTGCAGCGGGAACGCGGACCCGTGCCAGTTCGCCTCCTCCTCGGAGTAGTCCCGCAGTGAGCCGAACGCTGACTTCATCCTGCGCTCGACCGGCTCCGGCTCCGGCGAACTGCCACGTGATACCAGGGCGCAGCAACATCAGCAGCCCCGCAACTGCAACGCCCCAGGCAGGCAGGGAGATCTGCCGCCACAACAGATCTCGAACCGGCTTGTGCGCGGAATCCTGTCGCTGAGCGTATGCCGTCAACTCTCGGGCGAGAGCCACTCTCTCTCGACGTTCGTTTGTGCAGAGGAAGCGGCTCGTGAAATGTACCAGGTCCGGTCCGACAAGGGCATTGGTGACGTAGGCATCGATGAGCTCGTCCTCCGCCAGTGTGAGAAGCTCGTAGAGGATCCTGTCATCGGAGGCGAGGCGTCTTTCAATGTAGTCCCTGTTTTCAGGATCAATGGTGGCGAGGAGGTACCGCCGCAAGGTTGTGTCTGCAATGTCCACGCTCATTTACCGGACCTCTGTGGTTGCGCGCACTACCGCGAAAGCATGGACCCAGGCACTCGCCCAGCGCACGAGCGGACCCGCTCGTCCATGCATTGTCGCAGAGCTCTCCTGATTCGACAGACTTCGATCCTCATCGCATTGACCGTTTTCCCAGATTCGTGTGCCAATACTCGATGACCTTCGGCCTTTTCATCTTTATCCGTGCTGTAGTATTTGAGAATCAGCTGGCGTGCTCGTGTGGTGAGTCTGGATAGGCATTGTTCGAGGTCGCGGTCATTGAGTTCATCTGGCGTTGTGTCCGCATCTACCGTTGAAAGGCCAGCCAACTCTCTGCTCAGCGCGTCATGCGAGGTCCACTCACGCCGGGACTCGCGGTGCCACTCATGGAGAACGTTCCGCGCAACGCCATAGAAGTATTTGGTCCGTTCCGCGTGCGGCATCTCGCATAGCTCGGCGCTCTTCGCAGCTACTCTGAGCGTCGTTTCAATCGCCAGATCATCCGCTTCCTGGCAGGCGCGGCCGGCGAAAAACCAGACGAGTTTACGGCGGATCTCCTCGAACTTGGCTTCCGCCTCCTTGTCGCGGTCGCGATCATTCTTTTCGCCACGGCGAGGATCGAGGAAGTCGAAGAGTGCCTCCCACGACGCCTCGGTCAGCGATCGACGTGGTCCGACGGTCGTCATTGCCACTCTCCCTGCAGCACGAAGGCGGCCCAATAGAACGGAGCTCGCCATCGCTGTTGCTTTGACAGCGCGAGCTGTGCGTCCCGAAGCGCCGCGGCAGCAGACCGGTTCCTGCCGAGCATTTCGCCGTAAAACAAACGCATCAGTTCTCCGGTTGCCTCGTCATCGACCTTCCAATGACTGGCGACGATGCGCTGCGCACCGGCGTACATGAACCCTCTGACGATCCCGATTAGTCCTTCGCCTTTTACAGGCTTGCCAAGCGCGGTGTCGCAAGCGCTGAGAACCACTAGTTGCGAAGCGAGCTGCATGCCGTAGATGTCGTGAAGGCGGAGGAAGCCATCTTGTGGTTGGCCGCGACTGTCGAACAGCGACAAGACGATGCCCGAGCGGCCAGGGTCTTCGTTGTCGAATACACCATGCGTTGCAAAGTGCACGATGTCATATTTCGCCATGGCCGGACCGAGTGCCGTGATCCGATTCGCGTCGAAATCCAGAGCCTTCAGCGTCACCTTGTCGCCGGCCGCGGCGACGATGGCTTCAGCTTCCTGCCGGGTGGCCGCCAATCGTGGAAAAGTCCCGCCGCCGTTTCTCGAGGACCGACTGGCCGTTAGCGTTGCTGCCCCGCCAGCATTCGCGGTGGATCCCGCTGCCGCCTTTGACCGGTCGCGTCGATCCGCGGCCGCGGCGTCTCGCAGGCGCGGATCGTCAGACTCGAATACTGGATCGGCCAGGACAGCGACCGTTCTGACTGGTCTTTTGCCTGCCCCGCTCCGGCGAAGCAGTGCCAGAACCGATGCCGACGGCAGGTTGACCACTTCATGTTCGGCGATTAGAGGGGTTTGCTCCGCGCGACGAGGGACCGGTAGCGCGGCGAACGGCAGGGACTGTAGGGCCGCGTCGGCCACGACGAGAATGCGCTTTCCGGTAATGGCGCGGACGACGGGCCCCAGCAGCATCTCGCTGAGGTTCGAGGCTTCCCGCCCGTACTCTGCATCGGCCAGCTCAATTTGCTGACGACGATCGCGAGTATCTGTGGTGAGCCGGAGCCGCATCGTCAACAAGTCGTAGACGCGCCCGGCTGCTCGCTCAATGACTGCGCGCGGCGGCAGTTCGAAAGTGTCGTACTTGGTATGAGATACCGCCCACAAGAAGCTCCGCTTTTCACCGAGTGCATACTCGAGCAGCAGTGTGTCGGCATCCAGAATCTGTTGCTGAACCTGTTGAAGTGTCAGCGGGCGAGGGCGCACGAGCGCTGCATAACGTGGATTGCGGCTGCGAAGCTCTGATTGAACCTGGCTGTATCGAAGTTCCAGCTCTCGATACTCCTCGACCAGCGCCTGACCTGCCGGATTCGGCAGCGCAGCGGTCGCCTGCCTTTGACGTGTCGCCCAGTCATCGAAGCTGTTCTTGAGCGCTTGCTCGCGCCCGAGCAGTGCAGGATCGGCGCCGGCGCGAAGGTCCACGCCTGCGGTGATCAGGCTGTCGAGGAGAGAACGTGCGCGGGCCCGTTCGCTGGCGTGAAACGCCTCAGCCGCCAGGCCGTTTCGGGGATCGCGCCGGTGCAGTTGCATCAGCACGTCCATGTGCAGCTGGTGATACTGCTGCACCGATGCGAAAAACGACGCGCGCAGGTCGCGGCTTTCTACTTCAGTGCGAAGCGCCTCCACAACCGCCAAACTCGATTCGATGTAGCGCCGTGCCCGCGCCGAATCATTGGCAGCATCCGAACTTCGGGCGAGACCGAAGAGGGCGCTGGCTTCTCGGACTCGATCTACGCCGCTTCGACTGAGTGACAGCGCATCGCTAAAAGCTCTGATGGCGTCGTCGTGCCTGCCGAGCGAGCTGTAAACCTCCCCGATTGCCGAGCGTGTTGCAGCCTCCAGGCGCGGGTCGCCGGCCCCTCCCATACCGCGCTGAACTTCGAGCGAACGCAGCAGCTGCCGCTGTGCTTCGAGAGGCCGATTGCGCGATAAATGCACGACCCCGACTTGATTGAGTGCAAACGCTCTGAGCCGATCATTTCCGCGCTCCTGCGCGAGCGTCAGGGCGCGCTCAAATCGATTCAAAGCTGCGGTGGTGTCTCCCGAGGCCAGGTAGGTGGCGCCGAGTGACAGGAGAACGTCGGCCGAGCCGTCTTTTTCGCCGGCCGTTTCGTAGAGCGCCAAGGCACGTTCCCACAGCTTGAGGGCGGCGCTGTTGTCGGCCATCTGTCGATAAACCGCACCGAGACCGGTCAGGGTTGCGCCTTCCCAAATCAGGTCTCCCATGGGCTGCAGCAGTTCCAACGCCGCGTTGAACCGGTTCAGAGCCTCCTGATAGTCCGCGCGCCGTTGGCGCAGTCGCGCGTCGGCCACAAGCGTGATCGCCTGCCAGCGTCGGTCGCCGATCGCCCGCCACAGCGATTCAGCGCTGTCGAACGAGTGCTCCGCCTCGTCGAATCTGCTGAGGTCGGAGTATGCCCACCCTTGAAACAGGTGTGTTTTCGCGCGTCCGCGCGCGTCGCCAACGCGACTCCACAGCGTGGCGGCCGCGCCGTAGAACTCGAGCGATCGCCCGAGATCGCCGCGGTGATATTCGACCTCACCAAGACAGTTCAGTGCCTTGGCTTCCGCGATGGCGGCGCCTGACTGGCGTGCCATCGTGCGTGCGGTCTCACAGTGTCGTTGTGCCTCGATGAGTTCCGCGCCGCCCGCGACCAGACATTGTGCGGTGCCGATGTCGCTGCGAATCTGGCTCTCCAGCGCGGCATCGCCTGACTTCTGCGCGAGGATTAACGCTTCGCGATAGGCGCGCAGCGACTCCTGCGGTAAGCCTAATTGCTCCTGAACCTCGCCGATTCGCTGACCCGCGACCGCGGCCTGTCGCGCGTCGCCGCGCCGCGCCCAGCCGTCAAGCGCTTCCTGGTATCGGGAAAGCGCCTGCCGGCTGGCTTCCTTTTCGTATCGCTGCTGCAGTTGCTCGGCGTTCGCGAACAGTCGTTCTGGAGGCGCTGACCGACAGCCGGCGCAGCCGGCGATCACCGTCAGAGAGAGAGTGGTGAAGCGGATGCAGGACATCTCCACGACATCGCCTTCTAGTGGCAAGGAGCGCCTTGCTTAACGCTGCCTGCCATCCTCGAGTTTCTTGCCGATGACCGGCGGGAGATTCTTGACCCAGGTCTGGCGATCTCCGACAAAACGAGTGTGTTCCCCAAGGCGGGTGTGCTCACCAAGACGTGTGTGCTCACCGAGACGGCTTTTCGTACTTCCACCGGTTCCGAACAGGACGCGGCGCGCGATCTCTGCGTGCGCGTCTTCTATCGGCACGTCACTGTCGACGACGACTGCCTCCACGGCTTGGTTGAAGCGTGCATCCAGCTCGGCGGCAGTGAACAGGCGAAGCTTGGGGTCAGATGCATTGGCCGTTTTCCAACGAAGGGATAGATCTGCCGCGCGTCGTCTTGCCTGATCTGGTTCGAGCGCTTGGGCAGTTGCCTCTGTCGAGGGAATCGACACAGCACTCGGGGGCGGAATCGCCTGCCGCACCTGGCGTCGCTGCGACTTGATCTCGTTGATCTTGAAATCATTCGTCCACGGTGGTAGAACCTGAATTCCCGTAAAGCTGGAAGGACGTCGCGTTTCGAGGATGTGAGTTTCGAGAAACTCATGCCAACCAGTTTCTTTCGCGAAGGTCACGTTCTTGTATTCAGGGCAAACAAACGCCCAGGGGAAATAGATCGAAAAACCTCTCGAGTACTGGCACGCAAACCCGCTGCACCCCCATCGGATAATACAGTTGTCCACTGCCGATATGACGTCGGTGCAGGCTTGCGAAATGTCGCTTGGGTGATCGGCGAACTCATTCTGAAGCTGTTCGCACAAGTCGCGCAAATCGACGAATTGATCCGACTTGTAGGTCTGAGCATACCAATGGGCCAGAAGAACCTTCTTGTGGTCAGCTTTACTCAGCCCGCGCAGATGCCCCGCTAACGTTCGCCATCGAGCAAAGAGGTCGTCCATGACCGTCGTGGTTGAGGTACCGGTCGTGGTCGTTTTACGAGATACGCCGAGCCAGATGGCTGCCAAATCGGCCGATCGTCCGGCAGCTCGGTCGTACTCCGCGTAATGATCGATGTACTCATCGACGATGATGGCCGCAAGATCCGCGGGTGTGAGGTCCTGCGGTGGAACATCCTTCGTTCCCTGAGTCCTCTCATGTGCTGTCTTGAAGATGCGATGATAGGGCCAGCCGAACTCCGGTTCTAATCCTTCGGCTCCGATTAAAATATCGACATCCTTCCGAATCTCGTAGGCGATTTCGCCCATCGCCATGTGGCAAGCGTCCATCCCGAGGATGTCGATCTTCTTCTCCTTCCTGAATGTGCGCAATTCACGCAGTGCTGTGCTGAGTTCGGTGATAGTCAGCGCGTCCAGCGAGTTGCTGTCGGACATTAAGAAATCGTCTGTGATTCCGCTTCCATGACCTGACAGAATTAACAGAGTCCGCACCGTGTTCCGTTGTGACTCCTTGACGCGGCTGAAGGCCCACTTGATGAATCCAATGAGAGTGTTGGTGTTGCCGGTGCTGGTCTCCGCAAGATCAGCCAAGAGGTAATCGTGGATGTACCGCTTTGGAGTGTCACCCGGCTTTTGCGTGAAATCGTACCGCTGACTCGCGAGGCCTGCCGCACCGGGGTCGAGTTGCGCAACAAAAGTATGCTCACCATGTGGTCCAGCGGCCACCAATTCCTGCAGCGCGAGGACCATGTCTTCGGTGAGGTTATTGTCGCCGGCCATATAAAGCATGACCAGCCAGGGCTGCTTGATGGCCGAACCGCCTGACGACTGCCCCGATTCGGCGACCGCTGCCGTCTGTCCTAAGTGCATCGCGCCAGCGGCGACACCGAAACTCGCCGCGCCCGCTCCGACCATGAACCTGCGCCGGGAAAGACTCGCCATCTGATCCCTCCTTCTCGGATGTTTCAAAACGCCGGTTTACGACCCGGGGAAGGTCTCCACGATCACCGTCGTGAGGTCAATATGGCCTCACGTGGAGCAATGACGACTTCGGACAATCCATTTCAGGCTGTCCGCTCGGGCAATGGTCGGTGGGGTGCCGGGAGTGTAGCCCTCCCGCGCTCCCTAGGCAACGTTGGAAATGGATGCAACCGAGGAGGCAATTACTAGATAGACGAGAGTCAACGGCGACCGATCAGCGAGCGGGGGTGATGCGATGCAGTTGGACGATCCCTTGCATTTTCAACAGGTCGCGGCCGCATGGCCGGTCCTCCAGACCCGGGCGCGCCAGGCCACCGCCAGCCACCGCGCGATGATGCCACCGCCTGTGCACTCGGGCACGTTCGTAAGCGCAGCTGCGATGACGCACCCGTGCCACGCTGTTGGAGGCGATTTCTACGACTACCTCGATACAGGCCGTGAATTCCATTTGCTCCTCGGCGATGCCTGCGGGAAAGGTACGTCGGCCGCGTTGCAGGCCGCCCTTGCGCAGGGAATCCTGGCGGTTGACGTGCAGGCAGCATCTGGACCTGCGCGAGTTGTTGCGCACCTGAATGAAATGCTCTGCCGCCGGCGGATGGCGCAGAGATTCGTAACCCTGTTCTATGGAGTCATGCGCAGCGACCGTCGGTTTAGTTACTGCAATGCCGGACACTGCTGGCCGATGCTGCTAAAGCAGTCGTCCGTACGCCGTCTCAGCGTCGGAGGAGTGCCGGCGGGTCTCTTCTGCGACACAAGCTACGAGGAAGAGTCAGTGAGGATGGAACAAGGCGATGTCCTCGTTGTGTTCAGCGACGGCATTCCGGAGGCGGAGACGTACGTGCAGCCGCCGGGAGAAAAGCGACAACCGTTGGAGTTCGGAGAGCAGCGGATCCTCGACGTCGTCATGACTAACCGCCACCGAAGTCCGTCGACGCTCGTCGCACATCTCATGAACAACGTGCACACCTTCATGCAAGGCAACCGACGACGCGACGACATGACCGCGCTCGTTGTGCGATACCTCAGATGAGGGCAAGTGCTGGCCTCCGCGGCCGGCGTGCATGAAGCCGCACCACGCGAACTGCACTTGAAGCCCTTGAACGACAACTCCGCCGCGGGACACCGCGCGCGTGTGTTAGAGTTCCGGTCCTGCCCACGAGGAGGTCGCCGTGACTCGCACGTCAGGATGGGTCGCTGCCTGCGCCATCGCCGGCGCCCTGCTCACCGCCGCTCGAGATGTCGGGCTGTCGGCGGTTCCTGATCAGGCCCCCACGCGCGGTGCCGCCGTGCCGGCCCTGGTGCCTGCCGAGCGCGGATTCACGATGGCGCTCACCGGCGACGCGTTGATCACGATGAAGCTGTCGGTCCACAAGGAGCCGCAGTTCCTGAAGATGATCGATTTGACCCGCGGCGCCGACGTCGCCTTCACCAACCTGGAGATGCTGTTTCACGACTACGAGGCGTACCCGGCAACGGAGAGCGGCGGCACCTACCTGCGCGCCGACCCGTCGATCCTGAAGGAGCTGGTCTGGGCCGGATTCGATATGGTCGCGCGCGCCAACAATCACGCCGGCGACTACGGCGTCGACGGAGCGCGCTTGACGACCAGGCACGTCGCCGACGCCGGCCTGGTGCAGGCGGGCTGGGGCGAGAGCCTGCGCGAGGCGCGCGAGGCGAAATACTTCGAGACCGAGAAGGGACGGGTGGCGCTGATCTCGACTTCGTCGACCTTCTCGGATCAGAGCCGCGCCGGCGTGTCGTGGGGCGACACGCGGGCACGCCCGGGCCTCAACCCGCTGCGGTTCACGACCACCCAGGTGCTGACGCGCGATCAGTTCGATGCGCTCCGCAACGCGCTGCGCGCGGCGAACCTGGGCGGGCAGGGTGGCCGGGACAGCGCGGAGCCGGTGAACGAGATGACCGTGTTCAACCGGCGGATCATCGTCGGCGACAAGGCAGAGATCCGCACCGAGCCGCTCAAAGAAGATCTCGACGGGATGGCGATCGTGGTCCGGAACGCGAGCCGGCAGGCCGACTTCACGATCGTCAACTCGCACACGCACGAAGGCGGCGCCGACCGCTATACCCCGCCGCAGTTCTTCGTCACCTTCGCGCACGCGATGATCGATGCGGGCGCGGACGTCGTCACCGCCAGCGGGCCGCATGTGCTCCGCGGCATCGAGATCTACAAGGGCAAGGCGATCTTGTACGGACTCGCCAACTTCGTCTTCGAGAACGAAACGCTGTTGCGTCAACCCCCGGAGAACTACGAGCCGCTGGGGCTGACGCAGAACGCCGGCGTCGGCGACTTCAACGACACGCGCTCGAAGAACGACGCCATCGGCTTTCCGGCCGATCCCTACGTCTGGGAGTCGGTCGTCGCCGTGGCGCGGTTCACCGGCGAGAAGCTGGTCGAGCTGAAGCTGTATCCGATCTCGCTCGGATTCAAGAAGCCGCGGACGCAGCGCGGATGGCCGATGCTGGCGTCGCCGGAGCTGGCGAAGAAGATCATCGACGACCTGGTCAAGTTCTCGGCGCCGTTCGGGACGAAGATCGAGCCCCGCGACGGCGTCGGCATCGTCAGCGTGAGCGCGGCAGCCGGTTCACAGAATTGAAACAGACAACGGGCCGCCCGGCGAGCCCCGCTTACGAGGTTGTCGCGTTCGCTGGCCCGAAAGTCTGCCTGCTCGGCGCTCGAGGTCGCGAAGGCTGCCAGCCGCGTGACCGAAGTCAGCCCCCGCGGCGACTTCCCCTCGCGCCGTCACACGCAGTAACGAAATTGTCGCCAATTTCACATTTGTCGGGTTGGTTTCGCGATTGCGGATGCGCCAGGCGCGTGCGCGTGGCGAGGCACCACGCGCTGGCCGACCGTCCCATTCGAGCAACCAGCCGACGCGATCTTCGCGGGCGTCGCCGGCGAGTGGACTCTTCGCCGCAGACGCTGCTTTTCCAAGGACCAACGCCGTGAGAATGATTCTGTTGCTTCTAGCCGTCCTCTGCCAGTTCGGATGCGCCACGCGGCTGTGCCACACCAAGTCGGTGCCGTTTCAGTGGGCCGACGGCACGACTTCGACGATGGAGATGGTGGTGTGCCGGCCGTTGTTCGCGTGGCACTAGGCTAGTGGGCTGTATCCGAATGACGACCAGATCGCGGAGCGCTGGCTTGCGTTATAGTCCGGGTGCGATCACACCGGCCGAAAGGAGCACCCGATGGTGGATCCGATCAGACGCAAGCTTCTCAAGACTGGCGCTGCGACGGCGGCAATGGCCGCGACGCCTGCCCTGCTCGCGCAGCAGGGCGGGACGCCATCCAGCGGAAAGGTCTACCAGCGAGGGAACGTCCGCATCCGCTACGAGGAGACCGGCGCGGGCTTCCCGCTCCTGCTGATCGCCGGCGGGGGTTTGAACGGATCGACGATCGCGGGCATTCGCGGCGGCAACCCGTTCAACACGATCGACGCCCTGAAGGGCGAGTTCCGGTGCATCTACGCCGACCTGCGCAACGCCGCTGGCGAGTCCACCGGTCCGCTCGAAGTCGACCGGCCGTGGGATTCCTATACCGACGATCACCTCGGCCTGATGGATCACCTCGGCATCGACAAGTTCATGGTGCTCGGCTTCTGCATCGCGGGTCCGTTCATCTGGAACCTGATCAAGCGGGCGCCGAACCGCGTCGCCGCGGCCGTGCCGGCGCAGCCGGTCGGCTTCCGCCCGGAGCTGCCGAACGCGCTCTACGAGAGTCAATCGACCGGCTGGGCACAGCCCCTGGTGAAGCGGCGTCCCGAAATCACGAGCGCCATGGCCGACCAGTTCCTCACCAGGATGTTCCGCACCAATCCAGACTTCGTGTTCACCGTGACGCGCGACTTCGTCAAGAGCTGTCAGACGCCGGTGCTGGTGCTGCCGGACGACACCGCGGGGCATTCGTTGACCGTCGCGATCGAGAGCGCGATGCTCGCGCCAAAGGGGCAGCTGAGCATGTATCCGTGGAAAGACACGCCGGAGAAGATTCCACTGGCGGTGCGCCACGTTCGCAGCTTCCTGCTGTCGCACCGAGGGACCTAAACCGCCTTCTCGTTCAGCGTGGTGTGACATGTGCAACAGCATGCGTGGAGCACCGGCCGTTCTCCTGATTGCGTTCGCTGCATTCGTGCCGCGATTGTCGGCGCAGGCGACTCAACCGCCGTCGACCAACCCGTTCAACGGAGACAGCGCCGCCGCCACGCAGGGCGCGGTGCTGTTCCGGCAGGAATGCGTCTTCTGCCACGGCGTCGCCGCAAAGGGCGGCATGCGCGGGCCCGACCTGACGACGGGGTCGTGGAGCCATGGCGGATCGGACGCCGAGCTGTTCCGCACGATCAATGACGGAGTACCGGGCACCGCGATGCCGCCGAACGGGCTGCCGCAGCAGGAGATCTGGCGGATCATCACCTATCTGCGCTCCGTGCAGCAGCCGGCCGCCGCGATACCCGGCGATCGGGCGCGCGGCGAGACGCTGTTTGCCGGCGCGAGCCGATGCTCGTCCTGCCACATCGTCAACGGCCGCGGCGGCAGGCTCGGGCCGGAACTGTCGCGCGTCGGCTCGGCCCGATCGCGCGCCTACCTCGTGGAGTCGATCCGCGAGCCCAATCGGCGGCTGACGCAGAACCAGAGCTTCGCCGGCGCCACCCTCAAATACGATACGGTCACCGCGGTGACCGCGGATGGCCGCACGATCGTCGGCGTGCCGATGAACGAGGACACGTTCACGGTGCAGTTGATGGATTCGAGCGAGCATGTCCACAGCCTCGAGAAGAAGACGCTGAAGTCGCTCACCCACGACGATCGATCGCTGATGCCGGCGTACGATGAACGCCGTTTGAACAACGCCGACCTGGACGATCTGCTGGCCTACCTGCAGTCGCTGCGCTCGGCGACGCCGTCGCCGAAGAAGGACGGGTCACAATGAAGGCCACGACAGCCCTCGCCCTCGGATTCTGTCTCGCGGCGGTGTCGACGCGCGCGCAGGTCACGACGGAGCGGCTGACCAATGCCGCGCGCGACCCTCAGCAGTGGATGACCTACTCCGGCGCCTACGACGGCAGCCGCTTCAGCCCGCTCGATCAGATCAACCGCACCAACGTCAACCGCCTCGCGCTGCAATGGGTCTTTCAGACGCGCGTGCGCGGCTCGCACGAAACCACGCCGCTGGTGATTGACGGGGTGATGTACCTGACCGCGCCGCAGAACCACGCCTATGCGATCGACGTGCGGACCGGCCGTCCGCTGTGGCACTACGAGCGGGCGCTGCCGAAGGAGATGTCGCTCTGCTGTGGCCCGCAGAACCGCGGGTTCGGCGCGCTCGGCGATCGGCTGTTCATGGGCACGCTCGACGCGCACGTCGTCGCCCTCGACGCGAAGACCGGCCGGGTGCGCTGGGACGTCGCCTCGGCGGACGCCGATAAGGGCTACAGCTTCACCGGTGCGCCGCTGGTCGTGAAGAACAAGGTGATCGTCGGCGTGGCCGGAGGCGAGTACGGCGTCCGCGGCTTCATCGACGCCTACGACGCGGACAGCGGCCAGCGCGTCTGGCGCTTCTACACGATCCCGGGCGAGGGCGAGAAGGGCGTGGAGACCTGGTCGGGCGACTCGTGGAAGCGCGGCGGCGCGCCGACGTGGGTCACCGGCGCCTACGATCCGGACCTGAACCTGCTCTATTGGGGCACCGGCAACCCCGGGCCGCAGATGTACGGGGCGAATCGCCTCGGCGACAACTTGTACTCGGATTCGATCGTCGCGCTCGACGCGGACACCGGCACGTTGAAATGGCATTTCCAGTTCACGCCGCACGACGTCCACGACTGGGATTCCACGCACACGCCGATTCTCTTCGACGACACGATTGCCGGGCAGCCGCGCAAACTTGTCGCCGTCGCCAACCGCAACGGATTCTTCTACGTCCTCGATCGCATCACCGGCGCGTACCTGCTCGGCCGGCCGTACACCCAGGTGACGTGGGCGAAGGAAGTGGACGCCAACGGACGCCCCATCGTGCTCCCGGGCACCGATCCGACGGCCGAAGGCAACCGCGTCTGCCCGAGCGGCACCGGCGGCACCAACTGGCACTCGCCGTCCTACAGTCCCAGGACGCATCTCGTCTACTTCTTCAGCAACGAGCAGTGCGACACGTTCATGTCGGACGAGCATCTCGAGCCGCCGTATCGTCCCGGACGGCCGTTCATCGGCAGCGCCTTCTTCGCCCAGCCCGAAGAACGCATCGAGACGGCGGTGCGGGCGGTCGATCCGAAGACGGCGACGGTGAAGTGGGTGTTCAAGCAGTACGCCGACGCGTGGGCCGGCGTCGCGTCGACCGCCGGCGGCCTGGTCTTTTCGGGCGACGGGCAGGGCAACTTCATCGCGCTCGACGCGGAAACCGGCAAGGACCTCTGGCACATCCCGCTCGGCGCGTCGATTCAGACCGCCGCGATCAGCTTCGCGGTCGACGGCCGTCAATACGTGACGATCGTCGCCGGCGACGCGGTGTTCGCGTTCGCGCTGCGCCGAGAGCCTTGATCGGCGGGGAAGGACCCGGCGCCGAGGTGATGCCCAGGTGATGCCTACCAGCCGGCGCCGCGTCCCTTCCGTTTCATGCTGATGCGTCGGCCGGGATCGACCGCTTGCGCGATCACGAACTGCAGGCGGCGCTGAAAGTCGGTCGGTCCGACGGCGATCCCGCGAAGATTGTCGACCTTGTATACGTCGACGTTCCAGAACGGAATTCGTCCCTGGCGCGTGAGGTTGTAGTAGAAGGTCAGATCGCCGCCGCCAGCTCCCTGGAAATAAGCCTTCAGCTCATCGACCCGCTTGCGTTCTCCACGATCGGAGCGAATCGTCACCGGTTCGCGCAGCCTGAACCACAACACCCAGTTGCCCGCTTCGATCTCCCGCACCTGACTCCAGGGAATCAACGCCTCGGCGGGAATCGACGCATCGACGCAGCCGCGCGTCGCTCGATCGGCGTGTGCACCCAGTACGTCGGCCCGGTAGATGCGCAACGCGTCGCGATCGAACGCGAAGATGAATGCGCTGCGCGGGTCGACGTTGTATTCGGTGACCGTCCAGGCGATCGCGCCGCCGGAGTCGAGCACCCTGTTCCACGCATCGATCGCCGCGACGCCGTCGATTGCCCCGATGATGTTGGAACGCGCAGCGTCTGCCGCATCGGCGAGCGCCGCCGCATCGCAAACGACTGGCGGCTCAGCGGCGGCCGTAGTCGTGACCTGCAAAGCCAAAAGGAAGATCAGGGCGAGACAGGTTCGAAGCATGCGGCACCTCGCCTGTCGAGGTGGCAGGAGGCGTGCCACGAGTCACACGAAGGAGCGTGAGAATTGGCGCGTAAATGCAGTTCAGGGACGACGATTTCGTGATTGGCGCCCTGTTCCCGCCACACTCGATGTCAATTGCTGGTGACAGCCGCGGGCACTGCGGCCGACCGCACGCCTCGCAATAACCACCCACCATAGCCCGCCGCCCCGCGCCCGAGGAACGGAACGGAATTTCCGGAAAATCAACGAGCCGGGCGATGCGGCGATCGGCAACCGCGGCCATCAGCCACCATCAACAAACCGCAAAGAATTCCTCACGCGACGGTTACGGGCGCGACCGCTTCAGGCTCTGAACGCGCGCGGCCGCGGCTGATGGCTTGCATCCAGCCGAATCGCCTCCTGGCTGGAGGCGCGCGCTCTCCTTCGCGCGGTCCAGCTGGCCGGTAGAAAAGCGAGGTTGCGGTGGCCAGGTTCATATTGCTTCTCGCATTCATCGGTGCCGTCGGCTTTCCTGCGACAGCTTCCGCCGACCCGATCACGATCGTCGACACTGGTCCCGGCCCGGCGTTCGCGTCCGACCCCTCATGGCTCGTCGACTACAACACGGCGTGGGCGGCGGCTCAGTTCTCGACGACGAGCCCGGTGCGGATCACGAACGTCCAGGGATGGATCGTTCCGAGGGGCGTCGACTTTCTCAGCGGTCCGCTGCGCATCAACCTCATGAGCAACGCGAGCGACCTCCCCGGTGCGCCGCTCTTCAGTGCCTTCACCAACGTGCCGGGCATCGGCCAGAGCACGTGGTATGGACAGTCAGGTCTGAGTTGGCATGTCGCCCCGGGAACCTATTGGCTGTCGTTTGAGGCGTTGACACGGGCATCGTTCATGATGCCAGGCATTCCTGCCGAGCGCTCAGGTCGAGCGGCATTTGCGGTGCTGCAGTCCGAATGTAACTTCAACGATCGGGCGTGCTGGCCGTGGCAGCCGGGAGAAGCACAGTTCCCGGGCACCGGGTTGGCGGTGCAGATCTTTGGCGAATCAGCCTCGGGCTCGCCCACGCCGGAGCCAGGCTCTCTGTTGCTGCTCGGTGGGGGAATGCTCGGCCTGATGGCCCGGCGCTTCACGAAGCGGGTCTGGCGCGCGTAGCGCGGCCATCGGCCGCGCGCCTATGAATCCTTCGCGGAAGATGGCGGCAGCGGTTCGGGCGTTTCCATCAGGCGGCGCACGAATGTGTCGTCGTGCGTATCGAAGAGATCGTCCGCGGTCTGATCGTCGGTTGTCGCCGTCGACATCCCGGATGCGGCTCGAGTCGCGAGGACGCTCTCGGCATCGGTCGATGTCCCGGGAGCTCGAGTCGCGCGGACTCCTTCGAGCAGCTGCTGGACGAACGCATCATCAAGATCGTCGAACGGCTCAGAGGAGAGGTCGGCATCCGCGAGAAGCGGATCGTCGGTTGTCGCCGGCATCGCCTTGTCGATCGTCTGGATCGCCGGGCGCTCGGGTGCGGGTTGTTCGGCGGCGAACGGCTGCGTCGGCGCCGGTTCGCCCTTGAGCACGGCCTGCACCTGGGAAAACGCCGTCGTCAACCCGCGCTGCAGGGTGGCGAGGCGCTGTCCGTCGATCTTGATTTGCGGAGCCTCGTCGATTCCGTCGACGAGACGGCGTTCAACCTCGAGTCGGCGCGACGCATCCCTGACCAGCAACGCCTGCTGGACCTCGGTCAATACGCGCTCGCACTCGGCCACGGCGTTCTGCTTGCTGGTCTGCAGGTCGGCGATCGTCCGGCGGTGCTCCGCCGCCAGCCGTTCCCGTTCGACGTCGTGCTGCTCGAGCAGCGTGGTCAGACGCTGTTGTTCGGCCAGCGCCTCGGACAGCTTCGAGCGCAACTCTGCCGCCGCCGCGTCGTTGGCGGACAGGAGGTCCGCGAGGGCGCGATTGTGCTCGCCGCTCATGCGGTTCCGCTCGCGCTCGTGGTGCTCCGCGCGCTGCGCGGCCTCGATCAACTCGGCGCGCAACGCGGTCAGCGCGCCTCGGTGTCTGGTCTCCAGGTCCGTGAGGGTCGCCTGGTGCGCGGCTCGCAGGCGCTTCAGTTCCAGTTCCTGATCGCCGGCGTGCGAGGCCAGGCGGCGCTGCTCGGTGAGCGCCTGCGACAGCTGCGTTCGCAGCTCGGCCAGCGCGTCGCGCGTGCCGCTTTCCATGCCGGCGAGCACGCGGTGATGCTCGGCGATCAGGGTGTCGCGCTGGCGCTCGTGCTCCTCGAGCAGCGCGGCAAGACGACGTTGGTCGGCGAGTGTCTGCGAGTGCTCCGAACGCAGGTCGTCGATTGTCTCGCGTTTGCTCGTTTCCACGTCGGCGAGCGCCTGGCGATGCTCGGCGACCAGGCGATCGCGCGCACGTTCGTGCTCGGCGCGCTGCAGTTCCAGCGCGCGCTCGGCCGCCTCGACGCGCGAGGCGACGCGGCTTTGCTCATCGAGGCTGCGCGCCAGGCCGGATTGCGCTTCGGCTAACGCCTCGCGGAACTGCTCGGACTGGAGGGCGGCTGCCTCGCGCACACGGGCCAGCGACTGCTGGAGCGTGTCGACGGCCGCCCGATGGTCGGCAGCGACGCGATCGCGGTCGACCGCAGCCGCTTCAACGAGAGCCTGGAGGCGCGCGTGTTCGGCGGTCGCGGCGTGAACGCGCTGATTGAGCGCGTCCACTTCCTCACGCTTGGCGGTCTCCAGTTCGGCGAGCGCCCGGTGATGCTCGGCGACCAATCCATGCCGGGCACGCTCGTGCTCGGCGCGCTGCGAGTGCAGCTCGCGCTCGGCCGTCTCGACCTGCCCGGCCAGGCGTGCGTGTTCCGCCGACGCCTGCGCGGCCTGCGCGCGCAGTTCCGCGAGCGACTGCTGAAGCGTGTCGACGGCCGCCTGACGGTCGGCGGCGAGCCGCTCGCGCTCGCTCTCGTGTTGGGCAACCAGACCCTGGAGTCGCTGCTGCTCGGCAGTCGCTGCCTGAAGGCGCAGCTCGAGGGCCTCGAGATCCCGTTTCACGTCGCCGGCCGCGGTGGCTCTTGCCGCATGGGCCGCCGCGAGCGTGCTCTTCAGCATCGCGACGTCGCGGCCAAACTCACGCTCTTTCTGGCCCAGGATCAACCGGCTTTGCTCGAGCTTTTTTTCGAGCTGGGCGATGCGCGCCTCTCTGCGCTGGCGATCTGCCGATTGCGCGTCGAGCATCTCGGTGAGCCGCGCGCGTTCGGCCTGATCATCGTCGGCCAGCACGCCAAGCTGCAGCGGTTCAGCGCTGACCCGTTCGTTCTGATCGCCGACCGGCTGACGCACCATCGCGGCGCTCTCGTGGTCCAGCCGCTGCGTCTGCGGTTGCTCGCGGAGATGGAGCAGCAGCGACTCGACACCGTCCGGATGGTCTGTGAGCGGGACTCCCTGAACAATCACGGGGCGAGCGTTCTGATCGCCGATGACGAGATGACCGTTGAAGGACGCCGCGCCTTCGGCCGAGCATCGCGCGACGAATTCCTGCCATTGCGTGTTGCCGGGCGGGAGCAGGCGATCGGCCAGGCTGCTGTTCAGGACGGCTCGCCCCTCTGTTCCGAGGAGGGCGAGCGCCGCCTGGTTGCACGCGAGCAGAACGCCATCGAGACGCACCCGTACCAGGCTCGCTGGCCGCCGCTCGAGCAGCCGGCGCAGAGACGCGGCGTCAGACGAAGGACTCAGCTCGCTGGGTGCAGCCATCTCGTCAAAAGTGCACAGCTTTTCATCTACGTGCCGGGTCACGTGGCTTAATCAGTATCGGCTGTGGAGAGGGGAATGACTAGCGGCGACCGCTGGTACTACCGACCTTCGGAGCGGGCGCTATTCGGCTGGGGGTTCGGGTGCGCGCGGCTGAAAGGGAAGCGTCCGTCCGGCCGGTCGTTGCCGGGCAAGTCCCGGCACCTGCAACGCGGCGGCGCCATGCGTCAGCACGTTGGGCAACGCGTCCGCGAGCGCGTCCAGGTCGAACGGTTTACTGAGCACACCGTCGCATCCCGCAGCGCGCGCTGCTGCCACCTCGCGCTCCAGGGCGTGCGCGGTGACGGCGATGATCCGCACCGTTCGGGTCTTCGCATCGTTCTTGAGGATGCGCGTCACCTCCCAGCCATTGACGCCCGGCAGGCTCAAGTCCATCAACACGATGTCCGGGTGGACCGTGCGGACGAGTTCAACCGCTTGCGAGCCGTCGGCGGCTGAATCGACGATGAACCCGCGGAGGGTCAGGAACGCGGCCAACATGTCGCGAACGTCGGGGTGGTCGTCCACGACCAGAACGCGAATTCCGGGCGTCGCGCTCGGCGGCATCGGCAGTCCTTTATCTGGGAGATTGGCCGCAAGCGGCCGGATGGCTAGGCGTGGTTCTTGAGCAGCCGGTCGAGCGCGGCTTGCATCTGCGCAATCCGCTGAAACTGCA
>DATNEY010000040.1:0-6778 GCA_035606665.1 Vicinamibacterales bacterium
ACGCGGAACGATCCCGGCGTCCAGGTCGGGGTGTTGCGCAGCGAGTTGCCGGTCGCGAGGCTGTTGTTGTCGACCGGATCCTGGTTCCGCCAGATCGTCTTGTCGTTCGCGAACGCGTCCGGCTGGAGGAAGCGCGCCGGATCGGTCGGGTTCCAGTCGCCGTCTTCCCGCTGCCACTGGTGCTGGATGCTCATCATCGCCTGGAAGTTGTGCGACATGTTCTTCGCCAGCGTGAACATCACTTCGTTGAACTGCTGGCGCGCCCAGGTCCGGTTGGTCAGCCTGAAGATCTGGCCGGACCTCGGGTCCACCTTGCCGAACCCGCCGAACGGCTGCCCGGGGCCAGCCGGCCAGAACCCGTTGATCTCGGTCTGGGCATACGAGTCGCGAAACGTCTTGTGCGTCCACGCCACGTCGACGCTCATGTCGAGCGGCAGCTGACGCTGATAGCCGGTCGTGAACTCGTCGACGAACGGCTGATGGAAGTCCGGGTCGAACCGCTGGCTGTCCACGGCCGCCGACACGGCGGGGGTCACCACTTCCGACTCGAAAATCCCGTCGCCGTTCGCGTCGTATTGCGTCTTCGAGGACGACGTCGGGTTGCCCGAGAACGCCGCAACCGCGTCGCGGCCTCCCATCAGCTGGCGATGCACGCGCGCGAAGCTGGCCCGCACGACGTTCCTGGCGTTGTCGTCCAGCAGCAGCGCGCCGCCGAGCCGCGGCGCGAGATGGACCGACTTCTCGATCTGGAAGCTGCGCAGCAGGTCGTAGCGGCGGACGATGTCGCTCCGGACGCCGAGCGTCATCGTCAGGCGCTGGACCGGCCGCCACGTGTCCTGCACGTAGAGTCCGAGGTCGCGGTCGCGCCCCTCGGTGTTGACCAGATCGAGGGCGCCGGTCTGAAACGTACGATCCAGCGGGACGAGCCGTGAATTGATGTCGGCCGGGTTGCTCAGCCTGACCGATTGCGCGGTCAGCCCGCTCGGATCCAGCACGACGTTGGTGCCCTTGTAGTAGCTCCGCGGCAGGAGCAGGAAGCCGGTCTGGAACTCGTGAGACCCGGTGCCCGCGATCGGCTTGTACCAGGTGATGTCGCCCCGCATCATCGAGTAGCGGGACTGCTCGATCGCCATGGTGCCGTAGCCGCCTTCGTTGAAGATGTTGCCGACGCCGGTCGGAATGCCCTGATTCAACGTGATGCTCTGGTAGATGGCGACCGGCACGCCGAGATCGATCAACTCCTGCTCGTAGCTGGACCGGTCGTTGCCGGACTTGTCGTTGTAATCGAAGGCAAGCTTGGTGGTGACGCTCTGGCCGTAGGTGGACTGGAGCGACAGACCGTACATGCCGCCGCCGACGTCGGTCCGCGTCCTGCGCTCGGCCTCGTTCGAGCGAACCGACTGCTGCCGCATGCGGTCGTACTGATACAACCCGACCAGTTCGTGCCTGGCGCTGAGGCGCGTCGTCACCTTGACGAAGGGCTGGTGTGAGTGCAGCGTGTTCGCCGGCAGGGCGTCGAGCATCTCGGGCCTGAAGGCCTCGAACGCCCGGATGTCGGCCGGCGAGCGATCCACCGTCGAATCGATGAACGCCCGGCGATAGGCGCCGAACGCCCAGATCTTGTCTTTCTTGATCGGCCCGCCGAGCGACACATCCTGCTGATCCACTTTCCGGGTCCCCGGCGTGCCGACGACGCCTGCCTGCCGGTTCTGGGCGGCGTTGTTGTCATTCCAGGAGTAGGGCATCAGGGTGTAGCCGAACGAGCCCGAGAGGGCATTGCCGCCGCTCTTCGAGATCATGTTGATGACCAGCCCGTAGCCCATCGGCGCCGACGCGTCGACGCCGGCGAGCTTCACGTTGGTGTCGGAAATCGCCTCGCCGCTGAGGCCGGTGCGGTTCACGTTCATGTCCCAGTAGTTGGCGGCCATGAAGCCGTCCATCTGGGTGACGTGCTCGCGATGCTCGACGCCCGACGCGTAATAGTTCTGGCGGCCGCTGCCGTCGTTGTGCGGCCGCGACAGGACGCCCGGCGTCATCTGCAGGAAGTCGGTCCAGAATCCGCCTTCGGTGAGCGGCACGGCCTTCTGGAATTCCGCGTCGACGTTCATCACGGTCGAGGGATTCGACACTTCGACCATCGGCGAGCGACCCGATACCGTGATCGACTCTTCGAGGCCGCCGACGCGCATCACGACGCGTTCGACCTGGAAGTTCGCCGACGCACGCAACACCACCCCTTCACGCTTCACCGTCGAGAAGCCCGTCAGCTCCATCGTCAAGGTGTAGGTGCCCGGCGCGAGGTTGGTGAGATGGTATTCACCGGACGCGTCCGTGACGGCCACCGTCGGCGCAATCGCCTGGGGGCTGGTGGCGGTCACGGTGACGCCAGGGATCGCCGCGCCCTGTTCGTCGTTCACGATGCCTCGAAGACTGCCGTCGCCGCTCTGCGCCGCGGCGTTCGCGGACAGCGCGACGCTGAATAGCCACGCCAACAACAGCACTGCCTTTCTGGTCGTCATCTCGCCTCCTCAACTCGCACGCTCGCCGCAACCATTCGATTAGTTCGATCCCGGGCTCGACACGATTTGTTTCGCGGCGCCCGTCAGCCGCAGGATGTGCAAGCCTCCGCCGGCGCGGTCCGCGCCGTAGATGAGGCCTCGGTCGTCGATCTCGACGTTGTTCGTGACGCCAGCCTTCTTGCACTTGCTGGTCGCCGTTTCGGTGCCGAACTCGCCGCCCTCGCGGGTCTCGGCGTTGGCACAGGTCGGGACCGTGTTCTGGTTGAACGGCGGCACGAAGTAGGCGACTTCGCGCACCGCGAACGGATCGCGGATGTCCCAGATGCGAATGCCGGCGTTGAACCAGGCGAGGACCGCGATCTTGCCGTAGTACGGCGGATAGAACGATTCCGCCGAGGAGTGTGCGCCGAACCGGCCGCCCCGTCCACAGAAGTCGATCCCCCCCTGGGTCTCCTGGACGCGGAATGTCGACAGCGGCCACGGCGTCGGCTCGTTCGTGATATCGAGCAGGAAGGCGAGGTGCGGCGCCGCACGGCCCTGCAGCAGCTCTGCGGACGGGTAGTTCTGGCCGCAGTTGTCCGCGCGCGCGGCCTCCGACACGACGAGGAGCAGGTCGCGCTTCCGCAGCGCCTGATGTCCCTGGAAGCCGGGGATCGGCACGCCGTAGATCGGGAAGGTCGTGTGCGCGCCCTGGTCGGGAGACATCGTCAGGAAGCCCACCTGCGGCGCCAGCAGCTCCTCCGGGGTCGGACTGACCGGGTTCTTGAATTCGGTCAGCAGCTTCTTGCGATCGACGATCGAGATGACGCCGTCGTTGCCGGTGCCGTAGGCGATGTAGACGCGATTCTTCGCGGGACCCGCCGAGATGGCGCCGTGGATGCCCTCGCCTTCATCCGAGGCGCTCGCGCCCGGCTGCGTGCCGACCATGCCGAAATCGCGGATGTAGACCGGCTTGGCCGGGTCGCTGAGGTCATAGATCTTCAGGTGGTTGCCGCCGTGCCATCCCTCTTCGCGCTTGTTCGCGACCAGGTAGGCGATGCCGGTGTCGCACTCCCACCAGCTCTTGTGCGTCCCGCGAAGGCCGTCGACGACGGTGACCAGCTTGCTCGGCCTGGCGGGGTCGGTGACGTCGTAGATTTCATGCGCCGAGTTGCCGTACGGACGCAGCAGGTACCACTTCCCCTTGACGCCCTTCGGCAGCGTGTCGCCGCTGCAGACGCGCACCATCTGTGCGCCGCCGCGCCCCGAGGCAATGTGCGCCAGGTACTTCGGGCGCGCGGGATCGGTCACATCGACGACCGACGTGCCGTTGATTTCCGCCTTGCCGTTCATCGGGTTCACGATCGGCTTCTGGTTGTCGTGATGGCCGACATACGCGATCTGTTTCCCGTTCTGATTGATGATGATCGGCTGGTAAGCCGATCGCCCCTGCAGGTCGTCGTGTCCGACCACCTCCATGTTCCACGTGGTGGGTTCATCGGCTTTCTTCGGTCGTGGCGGCTGACCGGAGGCATCGTCGCCTCCACCCGTCAGCCGTATGACGGGTATGGCGCCTCCGTTCGGCGGGTACGCCTGCTGCGCCACGGCGAGGAGCGGGAGAGCGATGGCAATCGAGCCCGCTATGAGGAATCGCGTCAGCATGAATGTCCTTCCTTTGGACTGTGGGTCCGCGGCTGCGGCGGATCGGATCGAAGGAGTGGCGGTAGACGGCGCGGATGTTATCAGCGGGCTGTCAACGCCCGTGTTAATTAGTGTTTTCGAGTTGTCTCTGAATTGTTTCTGCGGCCGGCGCGGCCGCGCCGGCTCAGATCACGAGACGGTATCCGCTGCCGTGCACCGTGACGATGAATCGCGGATCGTGCGGCCTGGGCTCGACGTGGTTGCGCAGCCGGAAGATGTAGTTGTCGACCGTGCGCGTCACCGACAGCTGCGAGTAGCCCCACACATCCCGCAGCAGCTGCTCGCGGCTGACGACCTCGCCGCGGTGAGCAATGAGATAGCGCAACAGCTCGTACTCATGCGGTGACAGCTCGAGGTGGCGGTTCTTTCGCGTGACCGATCCGGTGCGGAGGTTGACGCGAATGTCGCCGATGACGAACTCGCTGTCGTCGGGCTCGCCGATCACGCCCTCGCGGCGAAGCTGGGCCCGCACGCGCGCCAGCAGCTCGCGGACGCTGAACGGCTTGCTGACGTAGTCGTCGGCACCGAGATCGAGACCCAGCACCCGGTCCGACTCGGCGGTCCTGGCCGTGAGCATGATGATCGGAATCCGGGTGTCGCGCGCCCGGACGGTGCGGCACAACTCGAATCCGCTCGCCTGCGGCAGCATCACGTCGAGCAGGATCAGCGCGAACGCATGCCGGTCAATCCGCTGGAGCGCCTCCTCGGCGGATCCGACGGCGGCAACCCGGTACCCTTCGAGCTCCAGGTTGTCGGCGAGCAGGTCGCGCATCTCGGGTTCGTCCTCGACGACGAGCACGCGCGGCGGCGCCGACGATCCCGCGACAGTCTTGCCGATCATGACGCTTTGGAGATCGGCTCGCTTGCGCCACCGCTCTCGAGGACCTGCCTTGGAAGCTTGATCGTGAACGTGCTGCCGCGACCTGGTTCGCTCTCGACCAGTACTCGACCGCCATGTGCGGCGACCAGCTCGGCACAGATGGCGAGCCCCAATCCGAAGCCGCGCCGGTTCAGGCTCGCCCCCGACCCTCGATAAAACCGATCGAAGATGTGCGCGCGCTCGTCGGCGGAAATACCGATCCCCCGGTCGGTGATGGCGATCGTCACCGCTGAAGCGCCGGCGCTCACGTCGACGCGAATCGACCGGCTCTCTCCCGAGTACTTCACCGCGTTGTCGAGCAGGTTGACCAGGGCCTGTTCGAGTGCGGCCGGATCAGCCCAGACGACTGGTTTGCCGCTGCCGACGACCTCGATGTCGAATCCATCGGGCTCGAGGCTGCGCTGGAATGCCTCCACGGTTTCACGCACCAGCTCGGCGAGATCGAGCCGCTCGAACTCGTACGACGTGCCTCGCCGCTTGACGCGCGAGAACTCGAGGATACGCTCGACCAGCGACGACAGCCGGTCGGTCTGCTCCCACAGGATTTCGTGGTAGCGGGCGAGCTTCTGCGGCGACTTCACCCGCTCGAGCCTGATCGTCTCGAGCACGGCGCTGAGCAGCGATAACGGCGTTTTCAGCTGGTGCGACATGTGGGCGATGAAATCGGACTGCATGCGCGCCAGTTCCTTCGACCGCCGGTGTCCCTGCACGGCAAATCCCAACGCCACGACGATCAGCACGATCGACACACCGGCCAGCCAGTAGGCCTGCGTCACCGAGAAGAAGGCCAACCGGGGATCGCCGGACGGCCCGACGACGACGCTCCAAAGCGGCGACGGCGGTGCGGGCGCCATGCGCCCCCGTATCCCTTCCGGAAAGAACTGGAGGCGGAACTTCGCCGTCGCCGACAATTCCGGCAACGGCCGACCGGACGCGAACATCTCGCGTCCGCCCTCGTCCAGGATGCGCAGCTGCAAGTCGTAGACGCCGGCCAGCAGCGATGCGAGCCGCTGCCGGTGCAGGTCGGCGAACAGGCGCTCGCGAACATCGTCGACGTTGACCATGAACCCGAGGACGGTGAACGGCGTCTCGCGGCGCGGGCTGGCCCAGAACACGCGAATCACGCTGAGGTAATGGCCGTTGGCCGCGTCGTGCTCGATGGCGGCGTAGTTCCGCTGCGCCATGTGCGCGAGCGCTTCGCGATAGAGCACGGGCCCGATCGCCGCATCTCGATAGAAGGCTGTCAACGCGGATGGCTCGCCGCCCTCGGTCGCAGCCGCCCGCCGGGCATCGGCGTCTCGATCGAGGAAGATCACTTCATCCGGCGCAATCGCGTCGCTCAGGCGATGCCAGAGGAAGAATCGCGCGACCTGGGGATACTCGGTGAACCCGTGGTGAAACGCGTCCGCTACCAGATCGATCCGGCCGGCGCTGAGCTCGGGCTGATTGACCGTGCTGAGCGCCTCGACCGGTCCGCTGAGCGTGCGCGCGATCGTCGTCGCCAGCTGTGAGGCGGCGCTCTCCGAGGCGCCGCGGACCACCATCTCGGCCTCGTGCCGCAGCGACGTGATCGCGCGGTGCTGCAGGTAGACCACGAGGATCGCCGCCGCGAGGAGTGCCGCGACGACGAAGAGCACCGGCTCCGGCTTGCGATTGGCGAATGCCGGAAGACGCGTCATCAGCCGCGGACGTTAGCCGC
>DATNEY010000042.1:0-36593 GCA_035606665.1 Vicinamibacterales bacterium
TCACGGGCAGCGTCTGGAACCTGGCGGACCTGCAACTCGGCCACGCGCCGCAGGCCACAGGCCACGGCACGATCACGGGCACACCGCAGCCTGAGGCCAGCGGCCAGGGACCCGCCGTCTCTGGTTCCACCCTCGCCGAGATCATCTTCACGTCGGGTGCGACCGCAGATCCGAAGGGCGTGACGATCACGCATCGGAACGTGCTCGCGAACATCATTCCCATCGAGCACGAGCTGGTGAAGTACCGCAAATACATGCGGCCGTTTCATCCGCTGCGGTTTCTGAATCTCCTCCCCCTCAGTCACATGTTTGGCCAGTCGATGGCGACGTTCGTGCCGCCGATGATGGGCGGCACGGTCGTGTTCTCGCACGGCTACAGCCCGACGGAAATCCTCCGGCAAATCAAGTCGCGTCGTGTCTCGGTGCTCGTGTGCGTACCGAAAGTGCTCGACGTACTGCGCGAGTACATCCAGCGCGCCGAGCCGATGACGGCGGAGCCGGACACGCTGGCGGGGAAACACTGGGCCTGGCGATGGTGGAAGTACCGCAAGGTCCATCGGCTCTTCGGCTGGAAGTTCTGGTGCGTCGTGTGCGGCGCAGCGCCGCTCGATCCAGATCTTGAAGCGTTCTGGCGCAAGCTCGGCTTCCTCGTCGTCCAGGGCTACGGCCTCACCGAAACCGCTCCCATCGTCACGCTCAATCACCCCCTGCGCGCCTCAAAGGGCACGGTTGGAAAACCCATTCACGGCGTGGACGTGAAGATCGCGGACGACGGCGAAATCCTCGTCAAGGGCGAGAACGTGACGGGGGGGTACTACACCTCAACGACGCGAACGACGGGAACGACGCGAATGGAGGGCACGGAGGCTACCTCGGCCCTGGACGAAGGCGGATGGTTCCACACCGGTGACATAGGCGAGCTCGATGCGGAAGGGCGGCTGCTGATCAAGGGCCGGAAGAAGGAAATGATCGTCACGCCCCAGGGACTGAACGTCTTTCCTGAGGACGTCGAGCGCGCGCTTCTCGCGCAGGCGGGCGTGAAGGACGCGGCAGTCGTCGGCCTCCGCGTGGAGGGTGAAGAGCGTGTGCACGCGGTGCTCGTGCTCGCTTCCGGTACGGACGAGCGCGCGATTGTCAGGAACGCGAATGCGACGCTCGAGGATCATCAGCGCGTCTGGAGCACATCCGTCTGGCCGGGCGACGCGCTGCCGCGCACGGACGGCACACAGAAGCTGAAGCGCCGGGAGATTCAGCGCTGGGCCGCGGGTGAATCCGCCGGCCGGCCCGCGACGGCATCCGGTACCACCGTCGAGTCCATCGTCGCGCGATACGCGGGTGGCCGCGACATCACGACAGACACGACGATGGACGAGCTCGGATTGAGCTCGCTGGATCGTGTCGAGCTCACGATGGCACTGGAAGAAGCGTTTCAAGTCACGCTCGAGGAGACGGCGCTAACGCTGACAAAGACAGTTGGAGATCTCAGGGAGTTGGTTCAGGGAGCCGGGTTCCGGGTTCACGCATCTGGTTCCGGGTTACCCGAGGCGAACCAAACAGGCGAACGAGGACCCCTGCGCCCTGCACCGCGGAACCGCTCGACCGACATCGCTTTTCCGTCCTGGAACCGGTCGAGCCTATCGTGGTTCTTCCGTCGCATCAGTCTGCCGACGTGGATCCTGCCTCTCGCGCGTCACTTCATGTATCTGCAGGTCGAGGGTCTCGAACATCTGCGCGACCTGCAGGGTCCGGTGATCTTCGCCGCGAATCATCAGAGCCACATGGACGTGCCGGCCGTGATGATTGCGATGCCCGCGCGCTGGCGGTACAGCACAGCGCCCGCGATGATGAAAGAATTCTTCAAGGCGCACTTCTTCCCTGCGGACTTCCCCACCAAGAGGGTGCTCTGGATCCGGCTCTGGTACTACATGGCCTGTCAGTTCTTCAACGCGTTTCCGATTCCGCAACGGGAAGCCGGGACGCGCCAGACACTGCGATACATGGGAGAAGTCCTCGCGGATGACTACTCCATCGTCATCTTCCCCGAGGGCGCCCGTCATCGCGAGGGCGAGATTGCGCCCTTCATGCCGGGCATCGGGATGATGGGCTCGCGCCTCGGCGTCCCGGTGGTGCCGGTGCGCATCGAGGGCCTCGACAAGGTGCTGCATCCGAAGATGAAGTGGCCGAAAAAAGGCCCGGTACGGGTGGCTTTCGGCGCACCGATCACGCTCACGGGCGACGATTACCCCGCGCTGGCAGCAAGAGTAGCGGACGCTGTTCGAACGCTGTGAACGCGGAACCAAACCCGCGAACCCTGAACCCTGCGCCCTGAACCTTGCTATGCTTGGAAGGTTGAAAGGACAGCGAATTTGAGCAAGGACGACTTGATTGATGTCCAGGGCACCGTGGTCGCCGTACACAGCGGCGGGCTGTATCGCGTGCAGGTAGATGCCGGCCACGAAGTGCTGGCGCAGCTCAGCGGCAGGATGCGCCGCTTCCGGATCAAGGTGGTTCCCGGCGATCGAGTGACCGTGGGCGTCTCGCCCTACGATCCGGTCCGCGGCATCATCACCTTCCGCGCTCGCTAGGCCCCAGTTTTTGACCGACTCACACTCTCCATCCCAACCAGGTCGTCCCGCGGGCGGCGGGCCGCCACGACGCCGCGGGCGCGGCGGACGCGGCCGAAGACCGGGCGGCGGCGGACACAGCCACGGGCATGCGCCGCCACAACATGCGCAGCCTGCGTCGCCGGCGATTCCCGAGCGCGAGTCCGCGCCGTTCGACCCTGCGCCGCTCAAGTTCCGCGAGCTCATCACCGAGCCCGCGCTGCTCGACGCGCTCGAACAACGCGGATTCGAACAGACGACGCCGGTGCAGAGCGCGGTGCTGCCGTACGCGCTCGCCGGACGCGACGTCATCGGATGTGCGGAAACGGGCACGGGCAAGACCGCAGCGTACGTACTGCCAGTACTGTCACGGCTCATCCGCGAAGACCGTGAGGCGGGGCCGAAGCGATCGCATCACTCGACGCGCGCGCTCATCCTGGCGCCCACGCGCGAGCTCGCGACACAAATCGATGACGAGATTCAGGGCTTCGCGTACCACGCGCCGGTCGCCAGCGCCGCGGTCTACGGCGGCGTGCCCGCCGAGCCGCAGGAGCGCGCCCTCAAAGCCGGCGTCGACATCGTCGTCGCTACGCCGGGCCGCCTGCTCGATCACATGCGGAGCAACGTCGGTGACTACTCCGCGCTCGAGATCTTCGTGCTCGACGAAGCCGACCGCATGATGGACATGGGCTTCTGGCCCGACGTCCGCAAGATCGCCGAAGCGCTGCCGCCGAGCACGGCGCGCCAGACGATGCTGTTCTCGGCGACGATGCCCGAGGAAGTGATGCGATTCGCCCACGCGCTGGCGCCGACCGCGGTGTTCGTGCAGGTGGGATCGCGCCGCGGACCGGCGAAGACCATCACGCACGAAGCACGCATCCTGCCGTCGCGCGAGAAGGCCACGTTCCTCGCGAAGTACCTCCGCAAGCACTCCGAGCCCGCGATCGTGTTCGTGAACACGAAGATCGGATGCGACCGGCTCGCGCGCCAGCTGGCCTCGGGCGGCCTGCGCGCCGCCGCGGTCCACGCGGATCGGTCGCAGGAAGATCGGACGAGAACGCTCGAGGACTTCCGCATCGGTCGCGTCAAGGTGCTCGTGGCGACCGATGTCGCCGCGCGCGGCCTCGACATCGAGGACGTCTCGCTCATCGTCAACTACGAAGTTCCGCACGGACTGGACTCCTACGTCCATCGCGTCGGCCGCACCGGCCGCAACGAATCGACCGGCCACGCGCTCACGCTCGCGGATCCCGCCGAACGGCGCGAGCTCGAGCTCGTCGAGAAGGCATTCGGTCTGAAGCTGATCGAGTAGCCGATGCTTCGAGACGTCCGCGAGGCGTTCCGGCTTCTTGCGGCCAACCCTGGCTTCGCGGCCGTCATCATCCTGACGCTGGCGCTCGGCATCGGCGTCAACTCGACAATCTTCAGCGTGCTGCACGGTGTGCTCTTGCGTCCGCTGCAGTACGCGAACCCCGGCGAACTCGTCGTGCTGTGGGAATCCAACCCGCAGTTGGGCCAGGAACAGGAGGACGTCGCCGGCGCCACGTATCTCGACTGGCGCGAGCGATCGAAGACGTTCTCGGGTATCGGCGCGTACAGGTACCGTGGATTCACGCTGACGGGAACGGGTGCCGAGTCAGGCGTCGCGGAGCGGATCGCCAGCGTGGACGTCTCGCCCGCCCTGTTCGCCGTGCTTGGCGTTCCCGCACTCAAGGGCCGCACATTCACGGCCGAAGAGGAACGGCCCGGACACGAACGACTCGCCGTCATCAGTCACGGCGCCTGGCTCCGGCGCTTCGGCGGCGCCGCGAATGTGGTCGGTCAGTCGCTGCGACTGGACGGTGCGTTGCACGAAATCGTTGGCGTCATGCCGCGGGACTTCCAGCTGCCTGCGGGGGACGCGGAGGTCGAAGTCTGGTCGCCGCTGACGCTCGATTTGACCTCGCTCGCCTCGCGCCCGCATCGCATGTACAAGACGATCGGCCGGCTCGCGCCGGGCGCCACGCTCGATCAGGCGCGCGCGGAGATGTCTCGAATCGCTGGCGACATCGCGACTGAGCACCCGGACTCGAACGCAGGCTGGGGCGTCTCGCTCGTCCCGGCCCACAAGCAGGTTGTCGGTGACATCGGGCCCACGCTCTGGATCCTGTTCAGCGCCGTGGTGCTCGTGCTGCTCATCGCCTGCGCGAACATCGCCAACCTTCTGCTGGCGCGCTCGGCGATGGCATCGCGGGACTTTGCGGTCCGGGCGGCGTTTGGCGCCGGCCGATGGGCGCTCGTGCGCCGATCGATGGCCGAGAGCGGTGTGCTCGCCCTGGCGGGCGGCGGGGCCGGGCTCGCGCTGGCCTGGATCGGCATCCATGCGCTGCGACCGCTGATTCCGCCGACGGTCCCGCGTGCCGACGCCATCGGCCTCGACGGCGTGGTGCTCCTGTTCACGGTGGCGATGGCCATCGGCGCCGGCGTCGTTTTCGGCGCGGTTCCGGCGTGGCGCGCGATGAAGCCCGATCTGCTCGCGACGCTTCAGGAAAGCGGCCGCGGCAATACCGTCGGCCGCAAATCACGCTGGCTGTCGGATGCGATGGTCGTGTCTGAAGTGGCGGTGGCGCTGGTCCTCGTCATCGGCGCCGGTTTGCTCCTGCGTAGCTTCGTGCGGCTGTCGTCGGTGGATCCGGGGTTCAGGACGTCGAACGTCATTGCCTTCCACGTGGTGCTGCCCGATGCGCGCTACAAGGGCGGACCGCCGAAACGCCAGTTCTTCGCGGATTTCCTGTCACGCATGCGCGCGCTGCCTGCGTTCAAGCAGGTGACAGCTGTGTCCGTGCTCCCGATGAGTCCGCTCGGCGTTCAGTTCGAGCTGAACTTCACGATTGACGGGCTCGAATCTGCGTCGCCGTCAGAACGGCCGCGGGCCGCGTACCGCGGAGTGATGCCAGGCTACTTCGAGGCGATGGCGATTCCGATCCGGGAGGGCCGCGCGTTCGACGCGTTCGACGGCCGTGAAGAGGGTCAGCGTGTCGCAATCGTCAACGAGACGCTCGCGAAGCGGTACTTCGGATCGGGAAGCCCGCTCAACCGCCAGGTCAAGATGCCGATGGCCGGCGACCTCACCATTGTCGGCGTGGCCGGCGACGTCAAGCACGACGGACTTCAGTCGGCCGCGATCCCGGAAGTCTTCGTGCCGTACGAGCGCCTGGCGCTGTCGCAGATGCAGGTGGTCGTCGTGACGGATCTGCCGCTGGCCGACGCGTCTTTGGCTGCCAAGTCAGCACTCGCCGGCGTCGATCCGGCGTTGCCCTTCGGAAGGATCTCGAGGATGGAAGATCTGGTCTCCTCGTCGATCGCCCAGCCGCGATTCAACATGTTGCTCATCATCGGCCTGGCGCTGTCGGCTGCCGTTCTCGCGGCCGTCGGAGTTTACGGACTCGTGACGCATGCGGTCACACGCCGAACGGTCGAGATTGGCGTGCGCGCGGCGCTCGGCGCGCAGCCACGGCAGGCCTTCTCACTCGTGGTCGCCTCGGCCCTGAAGCTGGTCGTCGCGGGTGTCGTCATCGGCCTCTCCGCCGCCGCGGCGCTCGGACGCTCACTCGAGAGCCTGCTCTTCGGCGTGTCGGCGTTCGATCCCGCAACCTACGCCGGGGCGGGCCTCGCCGTTGTGGCCGTCGGTGTCGCCGCCGCGACGCTCCCTGCCCTTCGCGCCTCCCGCATCGATCCCGTCCGCGCGTTACGACAATAGCTTCGCGGTTCAGGGTTCAGGGTTCAGGGTGCCGGGTTCGCCCGTTTGGTTCAGGGTTCGTCGTTGGCCGGCTCGATTCCAACATTAAGTCAGCCACTGCACATCTGGTCGACGGTTCTCTCCGGTGGCGCGGGCACCGCTCTTGCAGCCTCTTGCAGGTGGAGGTTGCGTCATGGCGGACCGGCAGAATCTCGATATCGATGAACGCGAACGGATCCGCGAGCACGAGTCAGTAAAGGCTGACGTGCGGCGTCAGGTGCACTCCGAGATCGCGCAGGAGGTCCGCGCGACCGATGCCGACCGCGCCCGTGAAAAAGCCGCGGCCGAGTCCATGAAACGACAGGCGATGGAGGAAGTCGCCGGCACCGAACGAGAGCTGTCGCGCAGCAGGGTCGTCGCCCGCGGTTCGCAGGTGATCGACTACCTCTTCTATATCGTGTACGGAATCATCGGCGTCGCGATCGCGCTTGCGGCGGTCGGGGCGCGCGAGGGAGCCGGATTCACACGGTTCGTCAACACTCTGGCCGGCCCGCTGACCGCGCCGTTTCGGAACATCCTGACCGACCCGGCGTCCGGCAATTCACGGTTCATGTTCTCGTACGGCGTTGCGCTGGTTGCCTACCTGCTGCTGCACCTCGCGATCAACGGATTCCTCAGGATCCTGGCGCAACGGAAGACGGAGATCTGAGGCCAGCAAAGGCGCCCCATTTCTTCAGCGCGCTCCAGCCTGATTCCTGCGCGTTGAGGGTGTGATCGACACCGGGTGTCTGTTCGACGTACCACACGAACCCGGCCGGCGCCCGGGCCTTGAGCACCTCCCCCATTGCCCTGACGCCGCGCTTGATGTCGTCTGTCTCGTTCTCTCCCGCGCTCACGTAGAGAAAGGACTTCATCGGAGTTCTGCCTGCCAGGAACGTAGAGACCCGCTCTACGAGCAGATTGTCCTCGCGCCAGAGCGGAGTGCTGAAGCAGAAGCGGCCGGCAAACAGGTCCGGCTTCGCGACGAGGGAATACATCACCAGCAGCCCGCCGCGTGAATTGCCGGCGAACATGCGCGTGTCGGACGCGCCGTACTGCTTTGCGATGAACGGTATCAGCTCTTTTTCCATGAACTCCAGGAACTGATCGCCGGTGCCCTTGGGGCTGTCGGGAATCGCCGGATCGGTCCGCATGAACGGCGGCACCAGTTGAAAAGTCCGGTTCGCGCCGGTCATATTTGGAATCTCGACGACGATCGTCGCAGGTACAAGTCCCTGAGCGGACAGGCTCTCCAGCTTGTCGGCGAGAGGCTGGTCCTGGGAACTCCCGTCCAGAACATAAAGAACTGGATATCGCTTCCGGGGATCGTGGGCGGGTGGCAGATGCACAATCAGTTCGCGCTCCTGCCCCAGGATCTTCGATTGAAATCGCGTCTCAACAACTTTGCCGGTCACTCCCGGCGTCTCTCCGGCTGCCTGATCAGCCAGAGGCAATCGCACTGGCAGGATCGCAACTACGGCCATGAGTGAAATTCCCATTGCGTGTCGGATCATTGCCTTCTCACCGGCTCGGCAGCACAAACACCAACCACGTCACGATCGGCGACAGAACGACCATCATTCCACCCCAGGCTAGCAGACCGCGATAAACGTGCGTCCGTTCGCTCTCGCTGGCGTTGGCTACGGCAAGCGCCCCGACGGTTGAGAACGGCGCGGTATCGACAAGGGTCGCCGAAAGGGACAGTGCGGTAACGAGGCCCGTGGTTCCGATCGATCGTTGCATCATCAACGGCGCCGCGAGCGGGATCATCGCGCCGAGAATACCGGTGCTCGAGGCAAACGCGGACGTCACGGCGCCTACCGCGCACAGCAGGAACGCGACCATGAGCGGCGATCCCAGCGCGGCGATGCCCTGGCCCACCGCTCACGTGGCGCTTCCCCGACCATGAACGTGCCGATGAGAAACGTCGCGACGAGCGCCAGCACGCCGAGGCTCACGGGCCGCAGCGTGCCGATGATGAAGATGATGACGAGGCCGAGGACGCCCGCGGTGTGGACGGTCATGCTTGGATAACCGCCGGGTCTAGAGACCCGGCCTCCATTCAGCGCACAGCCGCCGATCGAAACGCCGCTTCGCCACCGACGACGGGCAGCTTCAGCAGGCTGTCGCCAGTGTGAATCGTCAGTCGCGTGCCGGGCGGTGGCCGCAGCGTGAAGAGGCGGTCACTCGACATCAGCACCAGTCCAAGACCGGACCCCGGCGCAAAGATGTAGTCGTGCGGCTGCAGCTCGAACGTCATCGTGTACGCCGTGCGAGCCCGTCTTTGAAGACCGGCGCCTGCGCCTGGGGCGGCGCGGTCTGCAGCGCGAGCGCGACACAGACGACAAGGAGATTCCGCATTTGCGACATACTGTGTCGCGTTCAACACGGATGCAAGTGAGCAGCAGGCAGATGCTTTCGTATCGCTCCATAAGCCGGCACGTCAACCCGCACCGCATGGCTCTCCAGCGCACGCCGTTCTGGCGCGAGGGCTGGTCCCTCTACCGGGAGCTGCAGCTGTGGGATCGCAGCTTCCCGCGCACCGTCTTTTCGCTCAACTACCACGTCGGCCGGTGGACGCCCCGGCAGGCTGTAGACTTCCTCGTAGACCGGGTCGGACACGAACGAGCGAACGCCGAGGGCGAGGTGCGAAAAACGTCGTGGCGGTTCTACGACGCCACAGGAAGGTGAACGGGTGCCTCAGACGCACATTCCTTGGTGGTCTCGTCGCACCTTGGTGAACTCTGTGTGTGTTGTGAGGGAAGTCCTTCGGAGGAAAGAATGGAACTGAGACAGCTCGAACATTTCCTGGCGGTCGTCGAAGAACGATCGTTCACGCGCGCCGCGGAACGGGTCTCGCTGACGCAGCCGGCCGTCTCGCTCAGCATCAAGAAGCTCGAGGAGGAGATCGGCGGGCCGCTCTTCGCCAGGGACGTCCACGACCTTTCGCTGACGCAAGCCGGCCGCGTCCTCGCCGATTACGCCAGGCGCATGCTGCAGATGCGCGACGATGTGACGCGGGATATGGCGCGGCTGGGGTCGATGACCGCCGGCTCGCTCACCGTCGCCGCGCACGAAGCGGCGGCCGTCTATCTCCTTCCCGCGGCGCTCCGCACGTACGTGAAGAAGTTCCCTGATATCAAGGTCGGCATCTACCGGTCGCGCCTCGAGGAGATCCCGCGCCAGGTCATGGACCGGCAGGTCGATGTCGGCTTCGTGAAGGAAGCGCCGACGTTCCACGAGTTGCAGTGCGTCGAAGTGCACAGCGACGAGATGGTCTGCATCGCCTCGCCCAAGCATCCCCTCGCCTCGCGGACGAAGCTCAACCTGAAAGACATGGGTGCTGAGCAGTTCGTGCTGCACCACCTCTGCAGCGCGACCGCGGACCGGATCCTGCGCATGTTCGAGCAGAACTCGACGAAGTGCCGGGTGGTGGCCGAGCTCTGGAGCTTCGAGAACATCAAGGAGTTCGTCCGCCAGGAAGTGGGTCTGGCCATCGTGCCGGGCGTCACCGTGCGGGAGGAGCTGCGCAGCGGCACGCTGGTGCGGCTGCCCGTTCGCGAGCTGGCCATGCCGCGCAGGACGCTGATGATTTACCGCGATCAGGGCTACATGTCCGAGGCCGCGCGCGAGCTCATCGGCATCGTTCGCGCGTTCAACTGGCGCAACCTCGCGCACATCGACTCCCACGAGCGCAGCGCCAAAGCGTAGGCGTACGTCACGCCGTCGTCATAGCCGGTGCTTCTGGCCCTATAAGGTCTGTGCCAGCAACAACTTGCTATGCTCCGGCCCGTCTAAGCAGAGGTGTTTGTAATGCGGGCGCGCACGACGTGCGCACCGCAGGAGGCAGTGTATGCGCCGACCGGTGTTGCAGTGGTTGCTGGTCTGTCTTGCGATCGTGTCGTGTTCGGCGTCGATCGCATTCGCCCAGGGGAGCACGAAGACAACGCTCTCCGGAGTGGTTACCGATACAAGCGGCGGCGTCATTCCAGGCGCCACCGTCACGATCAAGAACACGGGGACCGGCGTCGTGACGACGGTCGTCACGAGCAGTGCTGGAGCGTTTGACGCGCCCGCGCTGAATCCGGGGATATACAGCGTCACGGTGGTGTTGAACGGCTTCAAGACTGCCGTCCTCACTGAAGTCGAGCTGCTCAGCGGCGTGGCACGTGCGGTCAAGGTGACCCTCGAAGTCGGCGCGCTCTCGCAGTCCGTCGAAGTTGTCGGCGGCCGCCAGTTGATCCAGACGCAGTCGACCGCCATTACGTCGACGCTCCGGGTGGACCAGATCTCCAATCTTCCGATGATTTCGCGCAACACGCTGAACACCGTGGTGTTCATGCCCGGCGTCGACACCGGAGCGTCGAATCACTCGCAGCGCTCGTCGACGATCAGCGGTCTCCCGCAGAGCTCGTTGTCGATCACGGTCGACGGCGCGAACATCCAGGACAAGTACACCCGGTCCACGGACGGCTTCTTCGTCAACATCCACCCCAAACTCGACCTCATCGAGGAAGTGACGGTGTCGACGGCGACGTCGGGCGCAGACGCCTCGGGCAACGGCGCGGTGCAGATCAAGTTCGCGACGCGCTCCGGCACCAACTCCTTCGTGGGCAGCGCGTACGAGTACCACAGGGACCGCGGCCTGAACACGAACTACTACTTCAATGAACAGGCCGGGCTTGGGAAGAACGTCCTGACACTCGATCAGTGGGGCGGACGCGAAGGTGGTCCAATCGTGATCCCCGGACTGTACGATGGCCGGGGCAAAGCGTTCTTCTTCTTCAACTTTGAACAGCTGCGATTCCCGCTGAGCAACACGCGCAACCGAGTTCTGCTGTCGCCAGAGGCGCAATCGGGCCTCTTCCGCTATGGCACGGGCGGTTCACAAAGCGTCAATCTCTATACGCTCGCGGCCGCCAACGGCCAGACCTCGACGCCTGACGCGACGATCGCGGCGCTGCTGACCAAGATTCGGACAGGTGCGGGCACAACGGGCATCATCAGCAATCGCAACGATCCGAACACGCAGGACTATGTCTGGCAGCCCGAGTCACTGCGCCTCGACAACTCGCCCGGCGGACGCGTGGACTTCAACCTCTCGGCGCGTCACCGTCTGACGTTCAGCGGGAACTACCAGGGCCAGCGCCTGACGCCAAATCTCTTCGGCGGCGACGAACCGAATTTCCCGGGCCTGGTCAATCAGGCGCACTTGTACAGCGCGGTCAGCCGGATATCGGGATCCCTGCGCTCAACTCTCGGCACGGCGCTCGTCAACGAGTTCCGCGTCGGCATCAGCAACGCGCCGGTGTGGTTTGCCGATCTCGTCGACGCCACTCAGTTCGAGGATCAGGCGGGCTTCAGCATCAACTTCCCAACCGTCGGCACGGCGCTGACCAGCGCAACGACCAATACCGGCCCGACGAGCCGAAACGGCAAGGCCTACAACATCGACAACAACGTGAACTGGACCCGCGGCGCGCACGCGCTTCAGTTCGGCGGTTCGTTTTCCAGAATCAGCGGCTGGACCAAAGCTCAGCAGGTGGTGCCAACGCTAACGCTTGGCGTCGACACGACGAACGACCCGGCGAACGCGATGTTCAACAACACCAACTTCCCCGGTTCAGCGGCGACCGACCTCACGGCGGCACGCGCGCTCTACGCGCTGCTGACCGGCCGGATCACCCAGATCGGCAGCAACGCCCGTCTCGACGGCGCCACAGGGAAGTATGTGTACCTGGGTGAGGGCAACACCCGGGAGCACCAGGACGAGTTCGGCCTGTTCATCCAGGACGCCTGGCGCATCAAGCCGACGTTGACGTTCAACGCCGGCCTGCGATGGCAGGTGGCGATGCCGTTCCAGGCCGACGACAGCGTGTATTCGATGAACACGTTCGCGGACCTCTGCGGCGTTTCTGGTCTCGGCAACGGACCCGGAGGTCGAGGATGCAACCTCTTCAATCCTGGCAGCTTCAACGCCGGCGGCCGCACCCCCATTTACGAGCTCTACCAAGCGGGCAACCCCGGGTACAACACCCAGTACGGCAATTTCGCGCCGAACGTCGGGATCGCGTGGCAGCCGAACGTCCAGAACGGCTGGCTGCGCAAGCTCCTCGGCGATCCCGCGCAGGCGACCGTCCGTGCGAGCTATGGCGTGGCGTTCACCAGCGACGGCCTGTCGACGTTTACGGGCGTGTATGGCGGCAACCCCGGCAACTCCATCACGACGAACCGGACGACGACGAGCGCGACGTTCCCGCTGGTGCCGGCTGGTGAGTCGTGGCCGATTCTGCTCCGGCAGACGAGTCGGCTTGGACCATCTCCAGGCATCCCGGCCAGCCCCGTTTACCCGATGGCGATCGACTTCAACAGCGGGGTCAGCCTGTACGATCCGAACTTCAAGACACCGTTCTCGCGCTCGTTCTCGTTCGGACTCCAGCGCCAGATCAGCAGCAAAATGGCCGTCGAAGTGCGATACGTGGGCACGCGGCTCGTGGATGGTCCGGCGACGGAGGACTGGAACGAGATCAACTGGGCCGGCAACGGCTTCCTCGAGGAGTTCAAGCTGGCGCAGGCCAACCTGATCGCCAACACGGCTGCCGGTGGGACCCGAGCCGGTTCGTTTGCGTACTTCGGCCCGGGCACCGGGACGGCGCCGCTGCCCATCTACCTCGCAAACTTCAACGCGCAGTCGGCGGGCGCCGCCGGCAACGCCGCGCTGTACACCGGCACGAACTGGACGAATACCGCGCGTCTCGCCGAACTCGCGGCGCGGAACCCAAGCCCGGGCGGAAGTCCCTGTAACAACAACGGGGCTGCCAGTACTCTCTACTGCAATGCGCAGTTTCGGGCCAACATGCTGGCCGCCGGCTACGCCAGCAACTTCTGGGTTCTGAATCCAGCGGTGCAGAACGCCTCCGTGCGAACGAACGGCGACAAGACGCAGTATGACTCGCTGCAAATCAACATGCGGCGGGCGCTCTCCGGCGGACTGACGCTCGACGCGAACTACGTCTTCGCGCGCCGGCTCGCGGCGACGCTCGACACGCTGAAGCGGGAACGGGGGCTCTATCGGTCCACCCAGGGCGTGCCGCAAGCGCTCAAGGCGACCGTGCTCTACGAACTGCCGTTCGGACAGGGCCACCGGTATGCATCGGACGTGAATCGCTGGCTCGACGGCGTCATCGGAGGCTGGTCGCTCAACCTCTCCGCGCGCGTCCAGACCGGCACGGTCCTCAACTTCGGCAACGTGCGCGTCGTCGGCATGACGCAGGACGAGCTGCGCAAGGCGTTCAGCATCCGCGTGGATCCCGCCACGAAGATCGTGTACTCGCTGCCGCAGGAGATCATCGACAACACGATCAAGGCGTTCAGCGTTAGCGCGACCTCCGCCACGGGCTATGGAGCGCTCGGTCCGCCGACCGGCCGCTACCTGGCGCCGGCCAACGGCCCGGACTGCATTCAGGTGGTTCGCGGTGACTGTGCGCCGCACGATGTGTTCGTCGAGGGTCCAATCTTCACGCGCTTCGACCTGCAGGCGCGCAAGCGGTTCAAGATGGGCGGCCCGCGGAGCTTCGACCTCGCGGTGGACTTCCTGAACCTGTTCAACGCGATCAACTTCAACTCGGTCGCGCAGACGGGCTCTGGCGCCACGATCAATCAAGTCAACCAGTCGTACCAGGATCCGAACGTCACGTTCGACCCGGGTGGGCGGTTGATGCAGCTCGTGTTCAGATTCAACTGGTGAAGCTAACGCTGCTTGGCACGGGCACGCCCGCGCCGTCGCTCACCCGGCAGAGTTCGGGGTACCTGATCGACGTCGCGGGCGACGTGCTCGTGCTCGACCACGGGCCCGGCGCGCATCACCGTCTTCGGTGTCGACATTCGCGCCAGGATCGGGCACAAGAGCAGCCTCGACGTGTTCGCCGAACGCGGCGGCACCGGCAAGCGCGAGCGTCCCGCGCCGCGCGTTCACCAAATCCACGCGGGCGACGTCATCCGCGGAAAGGGCTGGAGACTCACCGCCGGCCACGCCCAGCGCGTGCAGCCGTACCTCGAATGCCTCGCGTTCAGGATCGATAGCGACGAGGGCTCGCTCTGCTACTCAGGCGACAGCGGACTGTGCGACGAGCTGGTTGAACTGGCGCGCGGCTGCGACGTGCTGGTTCAGATGAATCACCACTACAGCGGCCGGGAACCCTCGCCGGCATTCCGCGCGGCCTGCGGCAATCACGAGGACAACGCCCGCCTCGCCAAACGGGCCGGCGTCAAGACACTCGTGCTCACGCACATCACGTCGGCCATCGACACGCCTGAATTGCGCGCGGACATCCTCGATCAGATCGCGAGCCGGTTCGACGGCCGCGTGAGCTGGGGCGAGGATCTGATGGAGATCGGCGTCTCGTAGGCCGGGCCTTCAGGCCCGGCGCGCTCGGCGCGCCCTGAAGGGCCGCCCTACGTTACTCAAGCGCTGGTTCACTTCCCCTTCGACTTCGCCAACAACGACGCCAAATGCGCCTTCTGCGCAGCCGTCGCATCCGGTCTGATCTCCAGTGTCCAGGCCCGGGCCGGCGCGCCCTGAGGCGCTGGAGTCACCGCCGGCGCCGCGTCGGCTGACTCGATCATGAAACGCAGCCCGAACCAATCGAGCATCTCGGTGTAATCGACTTCCTCGGTGGTCGCGATAAGTTTGTGGAGGAGCGCGCTGACGTCGATGCCGGCGGCATCCGACACAGTCTGATTGAACTGGGCCGCGGTGTAGCCGCGCTCGCCTGACCAACGCTGGAATTCCAGCCGCATCACATCGTCCATGCTGCGCTTGTCGTTCGTCCGCTTGCGGATGTGCGCGTCGAGCACGAGCCCGACGACGGGGCCCTTCACGTAGTAGTCGACTTTCTTGTCCGCGGGGATGCGCTCGAACATCTGCGCTGAGGCCTGCTCCAGCGTTTGCACCAGGCGGCCGGGCTGCCTCGTCTGCAGATCGGAGATGTGACGCGATTCGAGATTGAGGTAGTCGGCGGCCGAGCCCAGGCCTGCACGCGCGGCCAGCAAATCGCCGAAGTAGGACGTCAGGCCTTCGGCCACCCAGAGTCCAGTGGTCACCGGCGCCTTCTCGTAGTCGAACGGCCCGAGCTCGACGGGCCGTAACCGCTTCACGTTCATGGCATGGAAATACTCGTGGCTCAGAAACGCGGCGTTCCTGAACTTCGCTTCCGGCGTCGCCGGCTCGCGGCCGCCAGTCGTGATTGCGACGGAGTTCAGATGCTCGACGCCCGATCCGCCGCCTCCACCGGTGACGATGTTGAGGAATGCGTACTTCTTGAATGGCAGTCCGCCCCAGAAACGGATGTGCTCGTCGATGAGCGGCGTCAACGCAGCCGCGACCTTCGAGCCTTCCCACTCCGCCTTCCCGAGATACGTCCAGTAATGCTTGATACCGCCGACGGCAAATTCGGTCGTGACGAGATCGACGCCGGCGAGAATCGGCGAGTCCGCGAGCACGTCGTAGTTCGGCGCGACGTAGTGGTTCGGCTGCCGGTCCGGCGCCGCGTCGAGCGACGTCATGGAACCGCTCCAGCCCGCCGGCAGCTCGAGGCGGACTTCGGCCGGCCGCCGGGATGGTTCGGCGAGCGTGATGTACGTTGACGGTCCGATGATCACGGCCGTCGTTTCGGTCACTCCGTTGGACAGATTGCTGCCCCGTGGCGCGCTCAGCGTGTAGGACACGGTGACCGACGGCTTCCCGCCCGTCTTGATCGTCCACCGGTTCGGCGTCGGCTTCGAGACGTCGAGCGCAACGCCGTCTGCGGTGACGCTGATCTTCGTCACGCGGTCCGCGTAGTTCTGCAGGCCGTAGAAGCCCGGAGACCAGGTCGGCATCAGGACGTCCACGGACTGCTGCTTCCCCGTCGGAACGGCAACGTCAACGTTGAAGGTCTTCGATGCCGGATCCGGAAACGAGATCGTGTACACGACGGGTTCGGGCCGCTGGGCGGCAGGAGCGACGACCGCGGCGACGATGGCGAACAGGATGACGGCGACAAGGGAGCGCTGGCGCATGCCCGCCAATCTACCCCCAACGCCCGGGTACGGGGTTAATACCGTGATAAAGTGACTGGACTCGTGACGTCCGCGCTCGCCGCATTCCGCTTTAGCCCCTGCTTTCCTTTTGAGGTGAGGTGGGTAGCGGTCTGATCTAACGGCGCGATAAACCGGCAGATTTCAAGGCCCGCTACCCCACAAGGGAGCGGGCCTTTTTGTTTCTCTGGAGCAGGAGATGAGTGACCAAGAACTCGAGTACCGCCGGCGCAACATCGATCGAATCGACCGCACGATCACCGCGCTCGTCGCCGAGCGCGTGCGTGTGACCTACGAGATAGCCGACCTGTTGACGGCCGACGCGGCCTATCAAGGAGCGCCCGGAGCGTTCAGCGAGGACGCCGCACTCGAACTGGTGGGCCCGGCAGCCCGCCTGCTCCCCTGTCCGACACTGGCGCACGTGTTCGAAGCGGTCGCGTCGGGGCAGGCACGATCGGCCGTCGTGCCGATTGAGAACTCACTGGCAGGCGAAGTCCCAGGTTGCGCGAAACTGATGGCCCGGTACGCCGTCCACATCGCCGCCGAATGCGTGAGGCCGATCCGCCACGCATTGATTGGCGCGCCCGGTTCGACGATCGAATCGATTCGAAAGGTACGCTCCCATCCGATGGCGCTGGCACAGTGCGAGCGATTCCTTCAGGCACATCCGTCGATGACGCCCGTCGCGGCGTTCGACACAGCGGGAGCGGTGGCCGAGATCGTGGCTGACGGGCTACCGACAGCCGCAGCGATCGCAAGCGCCCGCGCGGCCAGGATTTACGGCGCCGTTGCCATCGTCGATGACATCCAGGATCGCCCCGACAACCGCACCCGATTCCTGCTATTGAAATCGCGAAACGGTCGCGCGACAGACGGACACATGAAGATTGAAGGAAGAATCACATGAAGAATGAAGGTCTGAAGGTTCACTCCCGCGTTTCGCTGAACTCCGTCGCCAGCGCGACGAACTCACCGTCGGGCGCCAGGTCGCGGTACTGCCGCCAGTGCGGACGGGCTTCGTTCGAGCGGCCGAGTTTCTCCAGCGTCACCGCCAAATAGAAGTGCGCCTCGGGGTACGCGGGATTGATCGCGAGCGCGTCGCGGTAGGCTGCGAGCGCCTCGGCGTACCGGCCGAGATCGTGATGAATGTTCCCGAGGTTGAAGTACGCCTCGAAGCATTCCGCGTCGAGGCGGATCGCCTTCTCGTAGAGCGCTTCGGCTTCGACGAGCTCGTCGCGCTCGTAGTAGATGTTGGCGAGATTCACGACCGCGGGCACGAGATGCGGATCGAACAGCGCTGCCCGGCGATAGGCGCCCGCTGCCGCCTCCAGATCCCTGTTCTCCCCATCGTCCAGCTCCGCGCCCTCGAGGAAGTACTTGGCGGCGAGCGCCTGGTTGGCCGCAGCGAGCTCCTCGGCGCGGGTCGAGGTGGCGGCGGGCGCATCGGCGCGGGAGGGTCCGCTGGCGCGAAGCGACAGGACCTTCGCCGGAGCGCGTTCCGCCGCGCGCGTGGGCTGAAAATCCAGCGCGAGCTGGCCCTGCCGCTCGGCGTCGAGCGCGCGCAGCACGGCCGGAAGCGCCGCGCCTCGATCGATTTCCGCAACGGCATCCCGAATAACGTGCAGGTCGGCGAACGAATAGCGTCCGGCCACGGACCCGATGAGGCCCCACTTCTCGAGATACCGGAGGTGCTCCTCGCGCAGCGACGGGTACATCGTGCGCAGGTCCCTCGCGGCGTAGTAGCGCGACTTCAGGGTTTCGAGATTCGGCAGGCCGGCCTCGATGCAGAAGGCGTCCTCATTCAAGACGCGCCGGACGGCGGGCGGCGGATCGAGAATCGGCGTCGCAGACACCAGCACCGTCGTCCGCGGCGTGATGTCGGGAGTGAAGACGCCGCCAAGCCGCTCCACGAGCGTCCGGATGTCACGCCTGGAAAACAGCGTGAGCTTGCCGGTGGTCGCGACGTGGTCTCCGGCAAATGGTTGGCGCGTGTTCGTCACGAGCGGAGTCACATTGAATCGGCCGTGACGATAAGTCAAGTCGCCGCTGTAGTTTCCGCATATGATCCACAGGTCATGCTGCTTGCGGCGGACGTCGGGGGCACCAAGACCCTGGTCGGGCTTTTCCGCCAGGGACGCGAGAGGCCCGAGTCTCAGGTCATCCGCGAGTACGCCACGCTCGACTTCGACAATCTCGACGAAATCGTCGCGGCATTTCTCGACGAAACCGGCACGCGCAGCGTCGATGCCGTGTGCATCGGCGTTGCCGGCCCCGTCTCTGGTCTCGTCGCGCGCATGACCAATGTGCCGTGGATCGCTGACGCGGGGGTAGTCGCGGACCGCCTTGGCGATTGCCCGGTCCAGCTCCTGAACGATCTGGAAGCGATGGCGTACGCCGTCCCCGTCCTCGAACCGGAGGAGCTCGCCGTCCTTCAGGATGGCATTCCGGTTCCTTCGGGCAACGCGGCGCTCATCGCTGCCGGCACGGGCCTTGGCGAGGCGTTGCTTCACAACGTCGGCGGCCGGTTCATGCCCTCCCCCTCGGAGGCCGGCCACGCCGACTTCGCCGCGCGGACGCCGCGGGAGCTCGCGCTTGTTGCCGAGCTTGCGCGGATCCACGGACGCGTGGATGTCGAGCGCATCATTTCCGGACCCGGCCTGGTCAACCTCTTCCGCTTCACGCACGGCACTCAGCATGTCGACGGCGCCTGCACGGCGATCGGCCGCGACCTCGACCCCTACGAATTGCCCGCCGCCATCACCGCATCCGCCATTGGAGGACGGTGCGAGAGGTGTGCGGAGGCGCTGGAAATCTTCGTCGAGGCCTACGGCGCCGAGACAGGCAACCTCGCGCTGCGTTCGGTCGCGACGGCCGGCGTGTACATCGGCGGCGGGATCGCTCCCAAGATCCTTCCAGCGCTCGAAAGCGGCGCATTCATGGACGCCTTCCGCGACAAGGAACCCATGACCGACCTGCTCCGCACGTTACCCGTCACGGTCATCCTGAACCCGGCGGCTGGCCTCCTCGGCGCGGCCGTCCGGGCTGTCAGTCTCCAGACCGTCTGAACCTGGAACCAGACAGACGAACCCTGAACCCTGCTCCCTGAACCCTTCTTGCGATAGCATCGCGTGCTACGAAAGCGTTACCTGGAGGGGTTGATGCGTTCTAAGTCAATAAGCCTGCTAGTACTGATGATCCTCGCGGTCGCCCTGCCGGCGTTCGCACAGCAGACCGGTTCAATCGCCGGCAAAGTCACCGCCCAAGATGGATCGCTCCTGCCAGGAGTGACCGTCGAGGCCCGATCCGATGTGCTGCCCGGTCCCCGAGTGGTTGTGACCGGCGCCACCGGTGAATACCGGATGCCCGCGCTTCCCCCGGGCAACTACACCGTCAAGTTCACGCTGGCTGGGATGCAGACCATCTCGCGCACGGCGACCGTCAACCTTGCGCAGGAAGTGGGACTCAGCGTCTCGCTCGGCGTCCAGACGGTGAAGGAAGACGTCGTCGTCCGAGCCGATGCGTCGCTCGTCGACCGGGACTCGGCGGCGATCAAGAGCACGCTGTCAGCCGATGTGATGCGCGCGCTGCCGGTCGGCCAGGACTACCGCGACCTCATCAAGTTCATCCCAGGCGTGCAGTACACCCAGGACGGCACGCGCGGCCCGAGCTCGGGCGGCAGCGGCCAGGACAACGTCTACATGTTCGATGGCGTGAACGTCACGCTGCCGCTGTTCGGCACGCTCTCGGCCGAACCGGCGTCCCACGACATCGCGCAGGTGACGACGATCAAAGGCGGCGCCAAGGCGATCAACTTCGAGCGCTCGGGCGGCTTCGCGATCGACTCGGTCAGCAAGTCCGGCACGAACAAGTTGACGGGCCAGATCAGCTACCAGCTGCTCAACCACAACATGTGGGCGAAGCTGAACTCAGGCAGCCTATCGAAGTACGAGCAGGACAAGAATTGGTGGGATCTGAACGCGGGCGGCCCGGTGATGAAGGACAAGGTGTTCTTCTACGCCTCGTACTACCGTCCGGGCTTCACACGCGACAACCGCGCCAATCTTTACGGTGATCTGCCCGACTACTCGAGCACGCGCAACGAGGGCTTCGGCAAGGTGACGCTTCGGCCGGCCAACGCGGTCCTTCTCAACGTGAGCATCCGCGACTCGCACCGGTTCGAAAAGAGCGACCTCTTTGGGTCGGCGTCAAAAAATACGACCGGGACAGGCGGCGAGGCGTGGCTCAAGATCGGCACGGCCGAAGGCTCCTGGATCATCGATTCGAAGAGCTACCTCACCTTCAAGTACACCGACTTCAACAATCGGACACAGGGACGGCCGGACAACGTCGCCAACGCGACGCTGTCGACGGCGATTGGCTCGCAGCTGCCGGTCAACAGCCTGGACACGCAGGGCCTCTTCGTCGTGCCGTCCATCATCGCCGGCCAGACGGCGTACAACGCCTTCATCCAGCCGCTGATCGACAAGTACGGATACCTCGACTCCACCGGGACCCGCATCGGCGGGGGCAACGTTGGATTCGGCTCGACCTTCGACAAGGACGACTTCTTCCGTAACGGCGGCCAGATTGGCTACAACTACACGATCGGCACGACGGTGCAACACGAGCTGCACGCGGGCTACCAGCGCTACACGGATTCCGAGGATCTGACCCGCCGCTCGAACGGCTGGGGCGTGATCAGCGTCCCGGGCGGCCGCACGAACTTCCAGGGCACGCCGATCTACTACCTGGCGACGTTCCAGCAGCAGTCGCTCGATCAGCGGATCCCGACGATCCATTCCGAGTACCAGTCCCAGAGCATCGAGCTCAACGACACGATCCGGTGGCGCAACTGGTCGTTCAACGCGGGCGTGCTCATGAGCAACGACACGCTCTTCGGCCAGGGACTCATCGAGGACTCGACGACGCTCTCCGGGTACAAGCTCCCGCCGGCAAGTGCGACGTCGAGCGCCGCGCGGAAGTACAAGATGTACGAGCTGCCGTTCAGCAAGATGGTGCAGCCGCGCCTCGGCGCGACTTGGGCGTATGACGGCAGCAACACGGTGTACTTCAGCTGGGCGAAGTACAACCCGGCCGCCAGCTCGCTCCCGCGCGCGGCATCCTGGGATCGCAATCTCGCGACGACGATCGAAGCCTACTTCGACCAGAACGGAGCCCTCTTCGGCAGTCAGAACGTGGCGTCGTCGTCCGGCAAGCTTTTCGTGCCCGACATGACGCCCCGCACCGTCGAGGAGTACGTCTACGGGACCGCTCGTGAGTTCACGAAGCGGCTGACGGGCCGGCTCTACGGCCGGTACCGCGAGGGCAGCCACTTCTGGGAGGACACGAACAACACCGCCCGTACTGCGTTCGCCCCACCCGACACGCTGCATGGCGTGACCGTTCCGAAGACGCTCTACATCCCGGACCTCACCGCGAGGCTGGCGCAGATCGGCAGCGGCTCGACCTATGTCATCGCCGAGCTCGACGGCGCCTACACGAAGTTCTACGAGACGACGGCCGAGGCCGAGTACCGGACGAGCAAGGCGTTCGTGCGCGGCTCGTACACCTGGAGCCACTACTACGGCAACTTCGACCAGGACAGCACGACGACCGCCAACGACGCCAACATCTTCATTGGATCGTCGTTCATCGCTGATGCGGCGGGGCGCCAGCTGTGGGACTTCCGCGACGGCGACCTGCGCGGCGATCGCCGGCACATGTTCAAGCTCTATGGCTTCTACACGCTGGACTTCATGGCCGGCAAGTACCGCTGGGACGCGACCATCGGCGCTTACCTCATCGCGCAGTCCGGTCAGCCGTGGGAAGCGTGGAGCTACGAGCCGTACAAGGCGCTGACGACGTCAACCTCCGACACGTCGCGGTTCGCCGAACCGGCGGGCTCGAGACACGCGCCGGCGCACGCGCAGGTGGACATCAACTACACGCAGAACTTCAAGCTGAAGAACAACTACCGGGCGCAGATCGCGCTCGATCTGTTCAACGTCGCCAACAAGCAGACCGGCTACAACTTCCAGCCGAGTGTGCACCTGGCGTCATTCGGCACGCCGCGCAACTACTTCGATCCGCGGCGCTTCCAGATCGCGATGCGTCTGTTGTTCTGACGAGAGTCCCGCCGGTCCAAGAGTCCAAGGGTCCGCAAGGGTCCTGAATCCTAGGGACTCTTGGACCCTTGGACAACAGGCTTACCTCACGAAGAGTTTCTCGCGCGCGATGAGTTCGCGCGTCGTGGCATCGGCCCCCGCGCGAGCGCGGGCGATGCGGGCGTCGCTGTCCGGTTCCTTCAGCAACACGCTCACCTGCGCCCGCTTGAACAGCGCCATCGGGTAGCCCGGATGGGACGAGGGCACGCGGTCGAGGGCCGCGCGCGCGTCCGCGAAGCGCCTCGCAGCCAGATACGCGACGCCCAGCTCCAGGTCCTGCCGGAAGGCATCTCCCTGAACCGATCGCGCGGACTCGAACGCCTTGATCGCCGTCGTCGTGTCCTGGACTGCCATTGCCGTCAGCCCGAGACGGACGAACTCCGGACCGCTGAGCGGACGAAGGGCGTCGATCCTGACGAGCAGCGCCATGGCGTCCTGAGGCCGGTTCTCGCGCTCGCGTAGCGTTGCCAGCGCCTCCAGGGCAGGAAGTCGATCCGGAATCGCCGCAAGAACCTGTTCGAGAAGCGGTACGGCGCGTGGCCAGTCCTTGCCACGGGCCAGATGCAGCGCCCGGTACAGCCGCACGTCATCCGAGTTCGGCGCGAGCGCGGTGGCGCGATCGAAAGCCGCTTCGGCTTCGGCGCCGTGACCAAGGGACGACTGCGCGGTCGCAAGCCGCAGGACCGCGTCGAGGTTCCGCGGATCCTTCGTCAGGATCTCCTTCAAGAGCGGCACGACCTCCGCGTACTTCGCGTTCACAAACAGGGTCGAGGCGCGATCGATCAGTGGGAATACGGACGTCATGTCCGCGGCCCTCGGCGCGTCACGGCGAGCCACCGGCGAGGCGCTGCTGCTGACGTACCCGAGACTCGCCAGCTTCTGGCGGTCGGCGGCAGACAGCGTCTCGGGCGGGCGCGCCGCAGACAGCGACGGCAGCGGATATTCGCGAAGCTCGGTGGGCGGTGTGATCGCCGAGCCGAGATCGCGTGTCTCGCCCGGATCCGCGGCCACGTCGTAGTTCTCGACGCGGCCGGACAGAACCGACTTGTTCTTCGCCTGCACCGCCATGACCTGCGGTTGCCAGCCGTATTCGAGGAACGGTTTCATCGCCTCGCCGAGGACAATGTCGGCCTGGTCGGGCATGGCTCTGAGACTGTGATCGGGCTCGAGGCCCGCGAAGTCCAGCAGCGTGTGAAAGATGCGCCGTGTGCTGACCGGCACATCGGTCGCACCAGGCCTCACACGAGGGCCGGCAATCACGAGCGGCACGTGGACGGTTGCTTCGTACAGCAGGTTCCCGTGAAAGGCTTCGCCGTGATCGCCCAAGCCTTCTCCGTGATCGCCGGCAATCACGATCGCCGCCTGGGCGCCGCCGCGCTGTTCGAACGCCGCGATCAGCCGCCCGAGCTGCTCGTCCATCGCCGCTACCTCACCGAGATACGGCTTCGCGGCGTATTTCGTCTCGTACGGCTCCGGCGGTGAGTACGGAAAATGCGGCTCGAAGTAGTGCACCCACATGAACAGCGGCTGTGCCGGCGCCTGTGACAACCGCGCCAGCGCCGCGTCCGTGGTCTCGCGCGCGCTCCGCTCCGGGCGCCCGTCCCCGTCGTCGTAGGCATCGAAGCCCCGCGCGAGTCCGAACCTGCGTGCGAGCGAGAAACTCGAGACGAGCGCTTCGGTGTGGAATCCCGCGGCCTTCAGGCGCTCCGCCGCGAGCGGAAACGTCGGCGGGAGCGTGCGCCCGTTCTCGTGCACCGTGTGCGCCGCGGGATACAGCCCCGTGAGCATCGACGTGTGGGATGGCAGCGTCTCGGGCACGGCGCTGTAGGCGCGCGTGAAACGGCGGCCGCGCGCGGCAAGCGCATTGAACGCAGGTGTCTCGACCCCGGCGGCGCCCGGGCCGATCGAATCCGCGCGGGTCGTGTCGAGCGTGACGAGGAGGATCGATGGTTTGGGCTGAAGCGCCGTCGACGATGGGCCTGCGCAGCCTGCGAGCGCAAGCGCGCCAGCGACGACGGCGATTCTCACTTCTTGATTCGCTCGAGCGCGGGGATCGTGCCCTTCCACAGATCCGCCAGCCCGGGTTCTTTCATGACGCGCTCGATGTCGTCGATCTCCATCGGGAGGCCGGACGTGAGGTGCTCCATCCCCGTCGCCGTGATGACGATGGGATCTTCGAGGCGGATGTAGATTCGCTCTTCGGGGATCGTGAACGCGGGCTCGATCGTGAAGACGTTGCCGGCGCGCATCGAGCCGTCGCGATCGCCGGCGACGTCGTGCACTTCCATGCCGACCGCGTGGCCCCAGCTGGTGCCGGGCCGTTCATAGCCGGCGATGAAACGCGTCGCGGCCGCCTTGATCTTCTCGTCCGTGAACGGGAACGACGCCATGATGGCCTGCATCCTCTTGTACACCTCGGCCCGCCGGGGCGCGACGGGTCCGGGTCCGATGCCGGCCAGAATCGCCTGATACAGCTTGACGTAGATGCCGTACATCTCGCGCTGCCGCGGCGTGAACCTGCCGTTCGCCGGAAACATCCGCGTGACGTCGCTTGTGTAGTACTGGTAGTCGGGCGCGTAGTCCATCAGCACGAGGTCGCCATCCTTCAGCGTCTCCTGTGCCTGGTGGTAGTGCGCCCACGCCGAGTTCGTGCCGGTGGCGACGAGCGCGAAGTACGCGATGCCCTGCGAGTTGTAGCGCTTGAAGAAGTAGTCCGCGACGGCCTCGAGCTCGTACTCCTTCATCCCCGGCTTCGCCGACTTCATCGCTTCGAGGATGCCCACGGACGCAATGCGCGTCGCTTCCTTGATGACGGCGATCTCCGCCGGGCTCTTGATCGTCCGCAACATGTCGACGATCGGATCCAGGTCCTTGGGCTCGAGCCCGGTCGCGGCCTTCACCTTCTGATTGAAGGCCTCTTCCTTGCTCGGCATCTGGTCCCACGGATCCGCCGCGGTGGACCTCGCTCTCGAACTGACGCGATCCGGCGTGCCCGCGCCGAGCGACTCGGCCCGGAACGGCATGAACAACGTGCGGCCCGATCCGTTCAGCGCCTTCAGGGCCGCCTCGAACGTGGCGCGATCCGCCACCTGATCGATGCCCGTGATCTTCCGCGCTTCCTCGTCCGGCCCGAGCAGCGGTCCCTCCGACCGCTCGAGACCGCCGTGCGGCGGCAGGAACAGCGTCGACGTCTTCGTCCGGCCGTCGATGATGAGAAGCGCGCGGGGCACTTCGACGCCGGTCAGGTAGAAGAACTGCGCGTTCTGCCGAAACTTCGTATAGGTCGCCGTGTCGTAGGCGCCAGAGACGATGGCCACGCCGTCGCCGATCGCCGCCATCAGCTTCGCGCGCCGGGCCGAAAACTCAGCGGGAGTGAACGCGTCGGTGAACAGGCGCTTGTCGGCGCCGACACGCCCGACGGAAAGAAGGACGACCACGCACGCGATGACGGTGGCGATTCGAATTCTCATGATGTGTTCTCTTTCGGTTCAGGGCGCAGGGTTCCGGGTGCGTTGCTTCGGTTCCGGGTTACGCCTTCGTCACCGGTGAACCCGAAACCGCAACAACGAACCCGACACCTGGAACCATGAACCCTGAACCGCGAAGCTTAGTGATGGACGAGCCGGCCAAGCGCGGCGAGCAAGCACTCAAACGGCGCCGCCGAGCGGTGGCCCATCAGGCTCACCTGGAACCAGTTGCGCGACGCGAGGTACTCGCTGTGGTGGGCGACGACGAGACCCTGCTTCTCGAGGCTGGCGCCGATGTCCTTGGCGCGGTAGCCGTTCGTGAGCGCGACGGTGATGACGGCCGGAGTCGCGAGCGGCTCCTCGACGAGCGGCTCCCAGCCCAGGCGGCGAAGTCCCGGGCGCACGAGACTCGCGAATTCGTTGAGTTTCGCGAATGGTTCGTCCGTGTCGAACCGCTCCAGCGCAGCGTCCAGCGCGCCGAGGAGATTCGAGGAATGCGTGAACGGAACGCCGTCCTTCGACGCGTAGTAACCGATGTCGATGTAGCGCGGGAGGCGCTCCGGTTGCGGCGCGATCTCGTGGTCGTAGAAGACGAATGACAGGCCTGGATACGACGCCAGCGCCTTGCCGCTCGCACCCGACGCCAGGTAGACGCCTGAGAGATTGAGCGGGACGGCGCCAATCGCGCTGACGCAGTCGAGGCAGAGCTTGACGCGGCGCCGGGCGGCGACCGCCTTCAACGCCGCCAGATCGTTCAGCATGCCGGTGGACGTCTCGCTCACTACCGCCCACATCCAGGTGGCGCGCGTACGCTCGACCGCTTCGGACGCGGCCGCCAGATCGAAGGCATGGCCCCATGGCGATTCGATGGCGACGTGCGGAAGCCGGTGGCGCCGCGCGTGATCGATCAATCTCTGCCCGAACTCGCCGTTGCTCAGGATGACGCCAGGCGATTCGAGGAGGGACAGCTGCGCGGCGACGGCGTCGTTCGCCAGCGTGCCGGTCCCGACGAGAATCTCGACACGGCCGGTGCCCGACAGCCGGCACAGCCGGGCCTTCGTTCGCCCGAAGGCGAGCTGAAACTCGGCGTCGCGGTGGTACACGGGCGGCTTGGCGAACGCATCGCGGACGGACTGCGCGAGTGGCACCGGCCCGGGCAGGAAGCTCATGGGCTCGCCTTCGCTCACCACTTTGGGCGCGGCAGATAGAAACTTCTCGAACGTCAGGTACATGGGTTGAAATCGCGCGTCATCGCCCCCGACCAACGGTCCGAACGGCTCGAACCCCAGATGCCGGTACAGCTTCGTCTGGCGCGTCGTCCCCGAGATTATCGCCAGATCGTAGCCTCGCGACCGGCCTTCGCGAACCACCTCTCCGACGAGCCCACGGAAGACCTGGCCTGACCGGAACGCCGGCTCGACGGCCAGCAGGCGCAACTCGCAGACACGGCGGCCCTTGGGGAGGAATGTATCGACGGAGCCCAGCTTCTGGTCCAGAGAGAACGGCCGCACGCCCCGCACGGCAATCGTGCCTACGACGTCGTCCCCGGCCTTGGCGACGAGGTAGATGTTCTGTTTGTGGAACCGGTCGACATGCCGCCGGCTGGAGTTGGGCGAATGCTGAGGGATCTCCTCAACGAACGTCCGGTAGAGGAGACCGGCGATCTGGTCGAATTCAGAGGGGTTGTCGGCAATCTTGAACCGAACCGTCGCCCTACCCTGCACAGTGGGCGGATTATAGACCTGTACGTTACCCCGCATCGAAGGTCCTCCGGACAAATGCGATAGCATTCGACGCCATAGGAGTCCTCATGTTCCGCCGCATTTCGCTCTGCTTCGCTCTTTTTTCCATCCTTGCCGCCTTCCCGGCCGCCCAGCAGGGGACGCCGCTTGCAGATTTGAAAACCACGCCGGAGGCGACGGGTTACAAGAACACGTCGACCTACGACGAGGTGGTCAAGTTCATGAGGGCCGTGGACGCCGCGTCCCCGAACGTCTTCTACGTGGCGTACGGCAAGACCTACGAGGGCCGGGAGATGCCCATGGCCGTAGTGGGCGCCGGCCTCAAGGACGGCAGCGCGGCCTCTGTGCGGGCGACCGGGCGACTTCGGGTCCACATCCAGGGCAACATCCATGCGGGCGAAGTCGAGGGCAAGGAAGCCGCGCAGGTGCTCCTCCGGGAGCTGGCGCAGGGCAAGCACGCCGACTGGCTGCGCTCGATGGTCTTTCTCATCACCCCGATCTTCAACGCCGACGGCAATGAGAAATTCGCGCTGACCAACCGCCAGCGCCAGAACGGCCCCATCAACGGCATGGGCACGCGGCAACAGGGCCAGAACCTCAACATCAACCGCGACTTCATGAAGCTCGATACGCCCGAAGGGCGCGCGTTCGTGAAGCTCTGGAACGACTACGACCCGCAGGTCGGCTACGACCTGCACACGTCGGACGGATCGGCGCACGGGTACTACCTGACATACGCACCGGGACTCAGTCCGATAACAAGCCCTTCGGTCATGGGCTTGATGCGCGACGAACTTTTCCCCTTCGTGACGAAGGAAATCAAGGCCAAGCACGGCTGGGACACGTTCTACTACGGCAACGTCGGCGGCGGCGGACCGGGGATCGGCAGAGGAGCTGCACCCGCTCCGGGTGCGGCAGGTGCTGCGGGTGCGGCAGGCGCGGGTGCCGCGGGTGCCGGAGCCGCAGGAGCGGGTGCCGGCGGTGGTCGCGCAGGCGGCGGTGGGGCGCCGGGCGGTGGCCGAGGCGGTACCCCGAGGCCGTGCACGCCGCCAGATACGCTGACGCCGGGTGGTGCGCATAGCGCGGTGGCCGGTGCGCCCGAGACGCCGAATCCACTGCGGACGTGGAATTCCTTTGAAGCGCTTCCCCGCTACCACAACACGTACGTGGGTATGCGCAATCGCTTTGCGCTGCTGAGCGAGGCCTACGCGTATGCGACCTTCGAGGATCGCATCAAGGTCACGAACTACTTCATGGAAGAGTCGCTGAACTTCGCGATGCGCAACGCGGACAAGCTCAAGAAGATCGCGGCGGACGCGGACAAGGAATCGATCGTCGGCAAGGAGCTTGCAACGCGTCAGGGGATCAAGGTCGAAGGCACGACGACGATTCTCATGGGCGAGGTCGAGGACGAGGTCAATCCCGTCAACGGCTCGTGCATGAACCGCCGCAAGGACGTTCTCAAGGCCGAAGTCATGAACAACGGCCTGTGGTTCGCGGCGACCGCGACGGAAGTCGCGCCCGCGACGTATTACGTGCCGGCAGCGGCGGCCAAAGCGATCGAACTCCTGCGCGCGCACGGTGTGCAACTCACCGAGGTGAAGCAGCCGGTCGGCGGCGTCGAGCAGTTCGCGATCGCGAGCAACACCGCGCGCCAGCCCAACGGCGGCATCGACACCGGCGCGCACGGCCTGCGCACGCTCACCGGTTCCTGGGAATCCGCGGCCGGAGTCACGGTTCCAGCGGGATCGTTCGCGGTCTCCCTCAACCAGCCGCTCGGGCGGCTGGCGTTCTATCTGCTGGCGCCGACGTCAGATGACGGACTCACGACGTGGAATTTTCTGGACGACCTGCTTGGGGATGGGGTGAAGACGTATCCGATTCTGCGCAAGAAGTAGGGATCGGTTCAGGGCGCAGGGTTCAGGGTTCCGGTTCGCTCGTCTGGTTCCGGGTTCAGGGTTCCAGGTTCGGCAGACGCAGCCATCAGTCGACGAGCGGCAGTCGTTCGTCGCGCGGGGCCGCCGCTCGTCGGCTGCGGCGCCTTGTTAGCCAGCCTTCGCGCCTCGAACACGTTCCAGACCATCCCAGGACGTTCTAACTGGTTCACGGGCCCGCGGGTCCACAAGTCCAACGGCCTCCAACGATCGCTCCATCCGGCCAAAATTGCAGGGCGCGCAGGTCACGATCAAGTTGTCGAGTTGCGTGTCGCCACCGAGGGTAAACGGGACAACGTGATCGTATTGAGCCCACATCGCTTGAAATGCCGCGTGACAGTCGGCGTTTCGCTTTCCCCAAACAGCACTCTTGGGATATCGAGCATTCAGGTATTTTCGAACGTCGCCACGGATCACCGGAATCCCGCAGAAGCGGCAATGGTAGCCATCGCGCAGGTGTAACAAGACGCGCATTGATGCGTTGGGGTGACGCTTCCGGGAAGCAGCCACCTCGACAACTTGGGGAGCCTCCACCTGTCGGACCTTGACGTATGGGCTGTTCCTACCCCAAAGCGATTCAGTCCATTCCCTAACTGCAGCGAGGTCTGCCGCCGCGATTAACTCCTCCGCGAGCGTGAAGCGGCCAGTTAGGTGCGCCGATACCGCGGCATCAAGATACCGCGCCGCATCACGAATCTCCGGAATCGGCTCCCGCAGACACTGCCGTAGCCCGCGGGCTTGCCGACGAACCCAGCACGCGGAACCGGACCAGCGAACCCGGAACCCTGGGCCTAGAACCCTGAACCGCTCGCTTCTATCTGATGAGCCGGGCAATATCGTTGTACAGCACCGTCACCATCAGAGCGACGATGACTGCCGCGCCGGCCATGGCGAAGTATTCCTTGAAGCGAAGGCTGAGATCGCGGCGGGCGACGCTTTCGAGTCCGATGATCGCGATCTGGCCGCCGTCGAGAATGGGGATCGGCATCAGGTTGAGCAGCGCGAGCTGAAGGCTGATGAGAGACATGAGCTCGAGCAGCTTGATCCAGCCCATCTCCGCGGCGCTGCCTGAGAGTTCGGCGATGCCGACCGGACCCATGAGTTGGCTGACCGGTGTCTCGCGCGTGAAGAGGCCCTTGAGCGTCTTGCCAATCAGCTTCGTGTTGTCCCAGTTCTGCGAGACGCTCATCGTGAACGCCTGCGGCCACGACGGATCGATGCGCGTGAACTCGGCGGCGGAAATGGTCAGGCCGACTTTGCTTGCGCCGGCGGCGCCCTCGGGCGTCACTGAAAGAGTCTGTATCGCGCCGTCGCGTTCGATGTCGACCGCGATCGGCTTCTCGCCTTGCTTCTGAATGTAGCTGATGAGACCGGCGCGATCGAGGCCGCGCTGTCCGTCCATCGCAAGAATCACGTCGCCGCGCTTGAACCCCGCCTTCTGCGCGGGCCGGCCGGCGTGCACTTCCTGAATCTGCGGCCGGATGATCGGCCCGATCCCGAGCGAACCCGCCTCGTACTTGCCGACCGACGCGGGCACGACGCTAACCGTGCTGCGGGAACCACCGCGATCGATCTCCACCCTGAGCTCGCGATTCGCTTTCGGCAAGACGGCCATCACGAGTTCGTCCCACGTGCGCGTGGCTTCACCGTTGACTGACAGGATGCGATCGCCGGCCTGCAGGCCGGCCTTGGCTGCGACACCATCCGCGTCGAGCAATCCCAGTACCGGCGGCTCGGACAGATACTTCGGCACGTCGGCGCCGTTGCTCAGCACGACCGTGAGCGCCAGGACCGCCAGAATGACGTTCATCGCCGGACCGGCGAGATAGACCTGGAAACGAATCCACTTGCTCTTCGAGAGGAACTCGTCGGGTGCGCCCTGGCGTTCGTCGGCCGTCGTTTCGCCGGCCATCTTCACGAAGCCGCCGAGCGGGACGATGCTGACGCAGTACTCCGTGCCGCCGCGCGTGAGTTTGAGGATCTTCGGCCCGAAACCAAGCGAGAACGTCAGCACGCGCACGCGGTACCAGCGCGCGACCAGAAAATGGCCGAGCTCGTGCACGAAGATAAGCACACCGAGAACGAACAGGAACGACAGGATGGTCTGCACTATGAAGATGGTAGCAGACGGATGGTTTCGTGCGAAAAAGCCCGCGCCCAGGCGTCCATGGCGCGGACGTCGGATATCGTCGATGGCGCCAGACTGTCGCGATCGCTCGCGTTGAGCGCCGCTTCGATCACACGCGGGATCGCCTGAAACGGAATCCGGCTCGAAAGGAACGCGTCCACGGCGACCTCGTTCGCGGCGTTGAGCACGATCGGCCACGCGCCGCCCTGCCGCAACGCGTCGTAGGCCAGCCGCAGGCACGGAAAACGCTCGAGATCTGGCGGGGAGAATTCGAGTGTGCCGAGCCGGGCGAGATCGAGCGGCGGCAGTGCACCATCCCAGCGATCCGGGTACGCGAAGGCGTACTGAATCGGCAGGCGCATGTCGGTGACGCTGAGCTGGGCGATGACGGACCCGTCCCGCAGCTCGACCATCGAGTGCACCACCGACTGCGGATGGATGACGACATCGATCTCCCGGGCCGTCATGCCGAAAAGCCATCGCGCTTCGATGACCTCGAGGCCCTTGTTCATGAGCGTGGCGGAATCGACGGTGATCTTCTTTCCCATCTGCCACGTCGGGTGCCGCAGCGCATCCTCGGGCGTCACCCTCGACAACTCCTCCGCGCCCATCGTCCTGAACGGACCGCCAGAGGCCGTGAGCACCAGCCGCCTGATCTCGTTGCGGCGGCGGCCATGGAGACACTGATGGATGGCGTTGTGCTCGCTGTCCACAGGCAGGATCGCGACTCCGCGCTTGTGCGCCGCGTCCATCATCACGGACCCGGCCATGACGAGCACTTCCTTGTTGGCCAGCGCGATGGTCTTGCCGGCATCGATCGCCGCCAGCACCGCCTCGAGGCCGGCCGTGCCGGACGACGCGCAGAGCAGGATGTCGACGTCGGGATGAGTCGCGACCGCGAACAGCCCGTCGGCGCCGCAATCGACTTTGGCGGGCATGCCGCCGGGCCCAAGACGATCGAGGAGCTCTCCGAGGGCCTGAGCCGTCGCGACGGCCGCGACCTTCGGCCGGTACCGCGCGATCTGCTCGGCAAGAAGCGAGGCGTTCTCCCCCGCCGCGAGGCCCACCACCTGAAGTCGATCGGCATTCGCGTCGACGACGGAGAGAGCACTTCGTCCGATGGAGCCAGTGGCGCCGAGAATCGCGATCCTCTTCACTTGGGACATCCGGAGGGCGTCGCCCCCGCGGCCCCCCCTACGCGCTCACTCGCGGCGCCCGGCACGCCCCGCTCCGTTCGCGCGGCTCGCTCGCACACCTCGCTCGCACCGCCCCTGACCATCACAACTGCAAGTACCTGACGGCGACGTAAAAAGCCGGCGCGGCAAACAGGTAGGCATCGACCCTGTCGAGTACGCCGCCGTGCCCGGGAATGATGGCACCGCTGTCCTTTGCACCGACGCTGCGCTTCAACAACGACTCAAACAAGTCGCCCGCGACACCAAACAGCGAAAGCACGAGCGCCAATAGTGCCAGCGTCCAGCCGGGACTTCCCGGCATCGCCCAGCGTCCGACGAGCCAGCCGGCTGCCATGGCCGCAACCAATCCGCCAACGAGTCCCTCAATCGTTTTCCCGGGACTCACCACCGGTGAGAGTTTGCGGCGGCCGAACGCTGAACCGACGAAGTACTGAAACGAGTCGCTGACCGCAATCACGGCGATGAGCCAGCCGAGCAGTTCCGGCGCATGCGATGCCACCAGCCACGACATCGTTCCGAGCGGCAGCCCGATATAGAACGGCGCAAGAACCATCACACCGGCAGCGCCAAACACCGGAGGCCCCGGTGGATTGAGCGCAAGCGCCACGAGTCCGGCGGCAATCGTGACAGAGAGGATCACGAGATCGAGGGGCACGTCGATACCGCGCCACATGTCGTCAGTTCCGGTCGGGCTGAGTCCGATGATCAGAGTCATCGTTGCGCTCGACACGGCTACCAACAAACCCGGCACCACCGCTCCGATCTTTCGGGCAAGCGCAGCCAGCTCGATCGCTGCCGCCACTGCCGCAAGCGCCGCGAGTGCGACCGTCGCCCAGGGCGGCAAGAACACCACGGTGCCGACGAGAATCACGACAAGCGCGGCTCCGCTGACGATGCGCGTGATTGACACGCGGGATCTAGCCCTTGGCGGCCACCGCCGCCGAGTGCACGGCGCCGAAGCGGCGGTCGCGTTTCTGATAGTCGAGAATGGCTTCGAAGAGATGGCGCGCGCGGAAGTCCGGCCAGAGCGCGTCCGTCACCCAGATTTCGGCGTACGCGATCTGCCACAGCAGGAAGTTGCTCACGCGCATCTCGCCGCTCGTGCGAATCATCAGATCGGGATCCGGCTGCCCCGCCGTGTATAGAAATGAGGCGAACTGCGTTTCGTCGAGCTCGTCCGGGTTCACCCGCGCGCGAATGGCGCGCCGTGCCGCCTCGACGATTTCGGCACGGCCGCCGTAGCTCAACGCGATGTTGAACTGCATGCCGGTGTTGCCCGCCGTCCGCGCTTCGGCACTGCCGAGTTCTTCACGCACGTCATCGCTCAGCCGCTCCGCTTCGCCGATCACGCGGAAGCGGATGTTGTTGCGGAGGAGCGACTTCAGCTCGGCGCGCAGGTAGTGCTTGAGCAGGCCCATGAGCGCGCTCACTTCGCTGTCCGGGCGCTTCCAGTTCTCCACCGAAAACGCGTACAGCGTGAGCACCGAGATCCCGAGGCGCGCGGATGTTTCGACCGAATCCCGCACCGCATCGATCCCGGCGCGATGGCCCTCGACCCGCGGCATCCGCCGCGCCGCCGCCCATCGTCCGTTGCCGTCCATGATGATCGCGACGTGGCGAGGAAGGCGATCGAAGTCGAGGCGTTTCGCGAGCGACTGTTCGGGGGAATCCGGCGGCAGGGCTGCCAGTACTTCGGCAAGAGCCATGGTGCTGGGCGAATCTTAGACCATTGGAAGGGCAAAGGGCATAGGGCAGCCTTCTGACCTGTCTCAGTATTTGACAGCCACGAGCGTCAGTCCGTGTGCAGGCGCCGTGGCTCCCGCGGCCTTTCGATCGCGGGCTTCGAGGATTTCGCGCATGGCGGCAGGCTCGCGCAAGCCGGTTCCGATCTCCGCCAGCGTGCCGGCGATCGCGCGGACCATGTGACGGAGGAATCCGTCGCCCTCGCACTCCAGCACGATCTCGCCTCCTGACTCCCTGAGATCGAGCCGCTCGATCGTGCGCACGGTCTCGCGCACGAACGCGCCGCGGGCCTGGAATGACGCGAAGTCGTGCGTCCCCACGAGCAGCGCCGCGGCCTCCTGCATGAGCTCGATTCGCTTGGGCTCCGGAGCGTGCCAGGCGTAGAACCTATCGAACGGCGACATGACCGGCGTCGTGATCATGCGGTACCGATAGGATTTTCCGGCGGCCTGGAAGCGCGCGTGAAAGCCGGGTGTGGCGTCGACGACACCGAGAACCCGGATGTCGAAGGGCAGCCGCACGTTGAGCGCACGCTGCACGGCGACCGGCGTGAGGTCGATCTCGGCATTGACGCTGGCGACCTGCCCCAGGGCGTGCGTCCCGGCGTCCGTCCGGCTCGCGCCCGCCACTGTCGGCGGCACGCCGTTCACGAGCGGCGCAAACGCGTCCTCGACCACCTGCTGCACCGAGAGCGCGTTCGCCTGCCGCTGCCAGCCCGCGTAGTTGGTGCCGTCGTAGGCGAGGGTGAGTTTCAGAGTGCGCATTTTGAGACTTGGTGATTGGGAGATTTGGTGATCTGGTGATTTAGCGACTGGGCCTACTCCGTGCGCTCCCGATCACCAAATCACCAAATCACAAATCACCAAATCACTAAATGCAGGTCACTGCCTCGATCCAGGCTTCACCACCGGCTGCCCTGCCTTGCACATGGGGCAATCGTCGGGCTGGAACGTCGGCAGTCTCAGTGACACGAGCGACGAGAACGGCGCGCCAAGGTCGGCGTTGCCGCCGCTGCGGTCGATCACCGAACCCGCGCCGACGACCGTCGCGCCGGCGGCGCGCGCGACTGTCATCGTCTCCTTCGTCGACCCGCCCGTCGTCACCACGTCTTCGATGATGACGACGTGATCGGTCGGCCCAAGCGAGAACCCCCGCCGCAGCATGAGGACGTTGTCCTGCCGCTCCGCGAAAATCGCGCGCACGCCGAGCGCGCGCCCGACTTCGTGGCCGATGATCAGGCCGCCGAGCGCCGGCGAGAGCACGGCATTGGCGCCGAGCGGCTTGAGCAACGCGCCGAGTGCGGCGCCGAGCGCCTCGGCGCTCGACGGGTGCTGCAACACGAGCGCGCACTGGAGGTAGCCGCCGCTGTGGAGGCCCGACGACAGACGGAAGTGCCCCTCGAGCAGCGCGCCCGAATCCCTGAACAGTTTGAGTACTTGCTCTTGCTTCACTGATGTCTTCTTGCAGGTTGCAGGTTGTTGGTTGTTGGTTGTTGGTTATTTCCGAAGGTTGTCCTCAAAGAGCTTGAGGATGCGCTTGTACTCGTCGGCCCAGCTCGTCTCGCGCTCGAAGGCGTGATCCTCGGCCGGGTAGAGGGCCAGCTCCCAGTGATCCTTGCGCAGCTCGATCAGGCGCTGCGCCAGGCGGATCGAATCCTGGGCGTGGACGTTGACGTCGACGAGGCCGTGGCAGATCAGGAGCGCGCCCTTCAGCCCCTCGGCGAAGTAGATCGGCGAGCTGCGGCGGTAGGCCGCCGGATCGGTCTGCGGCTCGTTGAGGATG
>DATNEY010000053.1:0-206511 GCA_035606665.1 Vicinamibacterales bacterium
GGCCGGCCCGCGTGGGAGACGTTGGCGCACAGTGTCGCCGACCTCTACGCCCACGGGCTCGACCTCAACTGGCGCGAATACCACCGCGGCCATGCCGCTCGTCCCGTCCCCCGCCCCCTCCCCAATTACCCCTTCCAACGCCGGAAGTTCGAACGTCCGCGGCTTCCAGAAACCAGCAGCGGCCGCACTCCGGCATTGACGCTGGGTGAATTGATATACGCGCCCGAGTGGGTGTCATCGCCGCGCGCTGAAGAAACAACGGTGGCATCCCTGCGGGACAAGCTTGCAACGCAGGGCGTGTGGGTGGTTCTCGCGCCTGCCAGCACAGCCGCGGATCCTTTGATCGCGTTGCTTAGGGAATATGGGCCACGCACTGTATTCGTGGTCAGACCCGGCAATCAATTCGGCCGAACTCGTGACGGCGAGTTTGTACTGAACCCGGCGAATCCGCACGACTACGTAACGCTCGTGCAGCAGTGCGTGCCGATTAGTGGTCTCTCAACGCGGGTACTGCACTTGTGGAGTCTGGACGATCCGCCTGCGTCGTCGATGACCGCGTCTTCACTGGCTGCCGCCGAGAAGACTGGTGTCGAGAGCGTCATGCTGTTGGGTCAGGCGTTGCTGACGCACGGCGGTAAGAGCCGTTTGTGGGTTGCCGCGAGCGGTCTGGCGAATGCCTCGCTTCAAGGAGCCATGAAGGCGCTCGATCTCGAGTACCCGGAGCTCGCTGGCGGCATCGTCGATTTTCCGAAAGGGTTCGACGCGTATGCGTTCTTGAGCGAGGTCCTGTTGCCCGGCGACTCGCGGCTCGTGTCGTATTCGGCGCAGGCGCGATCGGTCCTGAGGCTGAGGCCCGCGCCGTCCCTCCCTCCGACCGAATTCCGCGTGAGCGACGACGCTTCGTATCTCATCACCGGCGGTACCGGTGGATTGGGGATGGAAGTCGCGCGATGGCTCGGCAGCCGCGGCGCCCGCCACCTGGTCCTCGCGTCGCGGGGTGGTTGCCGGACGTTGGCGTGCCAAAGCGGGATTGAGGATCTCACCAGACGGGGCGTCAGCGTGCGTGTGATTCCCTGCGACGTCTGCAACGAAGAATCAGTTCGTGCGCTGTTCGCAGAGATCGAAGCGTTCTCGCCACAGTTGAAAGGAGTGGTGCATGCGGCCGGACGACCGGGACTGACGCCGTTTGCCGAAATTGATTCGGCCGGTCTGCACGACGTCCTGGGTCCCAAGACGGTGGGCGCGTGGCTCGTGCATCAGGCCACCGAAGGGCGGAACCTGGATTTCTTCGTGTTGTTTTCCTCCATCGCTTCCGCCTGGGGATCGAAGCTGCAATTCCACTATTCCGCCGCGAATGCGTTCCTCGACGCATTGGCTTGCTATCGGCGCGAGCGCGGGCAGCCTGCCTTGGCGGTGAACTGGGGTCCGTGGGACGGCGAGGGCATGGTGGACGGCAACGCGCGAGAACTGCTCCTGCGCATGGGAATCCGCCCGTTGAATCCAGCCAAGGCGCTGCGGGCGTTGGACGGTCTTCTTCAATCGGAGTGTCCTCAGGCCGTCGTGGCCGATGTCGATTGGCGGATATTCAAGCCGCTGTACGAAACCTTCAGCAGGACGTTGCTCCGTGATATTCACGGCGATGCCTCGATTCCGACCGAGGCCCCGGCGCAGACGGCCGGAGTGACTTCGGTGAGACCGACGATCGTCGATCTGTCGTTGCCCGGCCGCCGGCCGATCATTCTCGAGGCGATTACCCGAACCGTTCGCAGCGTCCTGAGGCTGAAAGACGATCAGCCTCTTCCACCAGAGGCCGGGTTCTTTGATCTGGGCATGGACTCGCTGACGACGATGGAGCTCGAGAAGGCACTGTCGCAGGAGTTTCAACTGCCGCTGTCTTCGACCGTCGTCTTCGATCATCCGTCGGTGGACCGGCTCGCGGATTACCTCGAACGGCAATTCGAGGGCGCGTCAGCCGCCGGAGTCGGCGCTGAAAATAAGACCCTGCGGGCGCCGTCTGTTGAGTCAGGTGCGAATGCCGGCGCCATCGCGATCATCGGGCTCGGTTGCAGGTTTCCGAAGGCTTCGAGCCCGGCGGAGTTCTGGGAATTGCTGGCCAGCGGCGGGTCGGGTATTACGGAAGTGCCGCCGAGCAGATGGAACAACAATCTGTACTTCGATCCCAGGCCGGGTACTCCGGGGAAGACGTACACGCGCCACGGCGGATTCATCGACGACATCGATCAGTTCGATCCTGCCCATTTTGGAATTACGAAGCTCGAAGCCGACACGATGGACCCACAGCAGAGATTGCTTCTGCACGTCGCCTGGGAAGCGATGGAAGACGCGGCCTGCGTGCCTTCGAAGGAGCTGGCAACACGAACCGGAGTGTTCATCGGCGTCACAGCCGTGGACTATGCGCAGCTTCTGAGAGAAGGCACGCCGGTTGAAGAGATAAACACGCTCGTCATCACGGGCAATACCCTCAATGCCGCCGCGGGGCGGCTGTCATACGCGTTTGGTTTTCAGGGACCGTGCATGGCGATTGATACCGCCTGCTCCTCCTCCCTGGTCGCAGTCCACACGGCCTGCCGCAGTCTCCGCAACCGGGATTGCGATCTGGCGCTGGCGGGTGGCGTCAACGCGATTCTTTCGCCGGAGGGGACGATCATCGCCTCCCTTGCGCGTCTGCTGTCGACCGACGAGTTCTGCCGCACCTTCGACGCTCACGCCAACGGCTATCTCCGCAGCGAGGGTTGCGGCGTCCTCGCCCTCAAGCGCCTTTCGGACGCACGCGCCGACGGCGATCGCGTGATTGCGGTCATTGCCGGGTCCGCGGTCGGTCAAGACGGCCGCAGTGCCGGGTTGACCGCGCCCAATGGCGCGGCGCAGCAGAAGGTGATACGTGAAGCGCTCGCCGATGCCGGCGTGACGCCAGGAGCCGTTGACTTCGTCGAGGCCCACGGCACCGCGACACCGCTGGGCGATCCGATCGAGCTCAATGCTTTGAACGAGGTCTTCGGTCCGGACCGGCCGTTGGATCGACCACTTCTTATCTCCAGCGTCAAGACGAACATGGGACACCTCGAGTCCGCTGCCGGAGTATGCGGACTCATCAAGACGGTCCTCTCGCTCAACCACGGTGAGCTCCCGCCGCATCTCTCCCTGGAGACTCCGAATCCCCGGATCGATTGGGCATCGGCGCCACTCCGCGTTGTCACTGAACTCGAGCCTTGGCCATCAGCCGATCGGAGCCGCTACGGGGGCGTCAGCGCATTCGGTGTGACAGGCACGCTGGCCCACGTGGTATTGGAAGCGCCCGGCTCGAATGGCCACACGGAAACGCGGGGTGCACCGGTAACGCCGTTCGAGATTGTGACCCTGTCGGCGCGGTCGCCACGCGCGCTCCAGGCTGTCGTGAGGAACTACGTCAGGTATCTCACGGCCAATCCGGATTGTTCCTTGGCCGATCTCGCGCACACGGCCGCTGTTGGCCGCCGGCATCTGGCAGAGAGACTGGCGGTGGTCTGCGCATCGACCGAAGACCTCCGCCTGGATCTCGAGAGCGCCCTGAGACAGGGCGTACTCGGCGGCCGGAGACGCCGGCCGGCCGGCGCCCTGTCTGAAATCACCTTTCTCCTGGACGACCGTGCAGTACCGGCCAATGACCTGCACCCGTATCCGCTTGCCGCGGCCGCGTTCAACGAGTGCCTGGATTTGATCACGGCCTCGCTTGGGTTCCGGCCCGCCAGCGGGCTGGCCATCGTGTTCTCCGCCCAGTGTGCGATGGCGGCATTGTGGCGATCCTGGGGCGTGGCGCCGTCGCAAATCGTGGTCCGTGGTGATGGCGTCTATGCCGCAGCATTCATCGCAGGCACCCTGTCGTTGGAGGACGCCGCCAAGGCTGTGGCCTACCGTGTGGCGTCCGAGACGTCCGGTTCAGGCACGGCACTGGAAACGGCGATTGCTCACGAACTGAGCGATCAATTGAAGGACCTCGAATACAGGCACCCTATTGTCGAGGTAGTGTCGGGCTCGACGGGCTTCTCGATCTCGGACCGTATCGCGTCGGCGCGCTTCTGGCGAGAGTACGGAGCAACGCCGGCGCAGTCGGATTCATTTCAGCCCACAACGGACTGCGACAACCGGCTCACTGTCGACCTCGGTGCCGGCGCGAGACCGATGCTCGATACCGTTCGAGAGCTGTATGTCTCCGGAGTCGACATCGACTGGAAGGCTTTTCGCGTCGTGCCGGGTGGTCGCAAGATCGCGCTTCCAACCTATCCGTTCGAGAGCCGCCGTTGCTGGTTTCGCGGAAGGGAAACGAACGTATCCGCCGACCTTCCAGCAGGGCAGTCCCAGGATGCCGCCGGCGTCTTCGAAATCGCCTGGCGCCTGCAGCCGCGTGTCCCTCCGCCAGCCGCCCGCATCGACGATGACGGCGTGACGCTTGTGTTCGCCCACCCGACGGGAGTGACTCAGGATGTCGTGGCGCAGGTCGGCGCTCGTCGAATCATCGTGGAGCCGGGCCAGACATTTCGCGATGCCGGCGATCGTTTCGAGATCGATCCGCAGTCTGCCGGCGACTATCTCGAACTGCTCGAGACGATCGCCCGTAGAGGCCTGACCATCGGGCACATTCTCTTTCTGTGGAATCTCGACGTTGCGGACGGGGTCACGGACGACACGATTGAACCGTCGATTGAGGCAGTGTGCTGGCCTCTGGTCCGGCTGACCTCGGCCCTCGAGGAGGCACTGCCGCCCGATCGGTCGGCGCGGATTGTCATCGTCACGCGCGGCGCTCACGCGGTGACCGGTGTCGATCGGTTGGTTTCGCCGGTACAGGCGACGGCGGCGGCGGTGGGCAGGGTGATGGCTTCCGAGCATCCCCAGTGGAGCTGCAGGCTCATCGACGTGCCTGCGTTCCTGGAAGAAGGATGGGAAGAGGCCGTCGTGACCGAAGGCCTGGGCGACGCGCTGGAACCTGAGATCTGCCTGCGCGGAACCCAGCGTTGGGCCGCTCGCCTGGTGAGAAAAGGGATGGACGTAGCGGCCTCGCCGTTCCACCTCCGGGCCGACTCGACGTATCTCATCACGGGCGGTCTTGGCGGCCTTGGCCTGACGGTCGGGCAGTGGATGGCGGCCAACGGCGCCGGACACATCGTCCTGATGGGACGGAACGGAATCACCGAGGACCAACGCTTCGACGCCGCGCGGCGCGCGATCGAGCTGATGCGCGGCAGCGGCGCTCGCGTGACGGTCGCACAGGCCGACGTCTCGGATCGCGAGCAATTGCGATCCGTCTTCGCCGCGCTTGCCGCAGAGCGGCCGCTGCGTGGGATTGTCCATGCGGCGGGAGCGATTGAAGACGCTGTGATGGCGCGCATGACCGCGGAGAAGTTCCGCGCGGTTCTGCGGCCGAAAACCGTCGGAACCTGGCTGCTGCACGATCTGACGCGCGGCATGCCGCTCGACTTCTTTGTCTGTTTTTCATCGCTGGCGTCTCTTCTGGGCGCCCCCGGACAAAGTAACTATGCCGCGGCAAACGCGTTCATGGATGCGCTGGCGCATGCGCGAAGCGCCGAGGCCCTTCCGATGCTGTCGATCAACTGGGGCCCGTGGAGCGACGTGGGTATGGCGGCCCGCATGCGCGCCGAAGACGTCGAGCGGCAGTTCGAACGCCGGGGCATGCTCTCGTTGTCCGCGCAGGATGGCCTTGGCGCGCTTTCCACCGTGCTTGGCGGGACCAACGGCCAGGTCTCCGTGTTCCGGGCCTCGGAGCGACCCTCGTCCCTTGCCGGTCTCGCGCTGCACGTTCAGTGGCTGCTCTCCGAGCTGATCAGCGCCCGAACCGGCGAGGCCGGCTCGCCTGCGTCGTGGCGTGACCGTATCGACGCCGCGCCCGCCGAGGAGCGCGAGCCGCTGATGATGGACTACCTGCTGAAGACGTTCGCCACCGTTCTCGGCGGAGACGCCGATCGATACGCCGCGGACGACGCCGTGAGCAGCTACGGCATCGATTCTCTCGTCGTCATGCAATTGCGGATGCGCTTCGCGATGGACCTCGGCGTTCATCCCGATCCGGAATGGATGGCCGGCGACTCGACCCTGGGCAGTCTTGCCGGCAGCCTCGCCGGGCAATTCGCGGGCGCTCGTGAGCTCGGGACCGGAGGGCACCGGGTGCCCGTCGACCAGCTCTCCGACAAGGAAATCGACAGACTGCTGAACGATCTGACGTCCTGAGACCGCGAGTGTTTCCGGCGTCCTCCCGGGTGGAAGGACGCCTCTTCGCCGATCACGCCAATTCGAGCCGATGCCGGAACGAGCCGCGTTCCCCGCCTCCATGGTGCCTGAGTGAGAAGTTGAATCTATTCAGAGGCCATGAAGACTATAATGTCGACCATCCAGAGCATAGTTTCACGCTAGTTAACACGGTAGGAGCCACAATGAAATGCCTTTTGGTCAATCCGCAGTTTCCGCCGTACAGCTTCAGTAACCATCACGTGCTCTGCGAGATCTGGGGTGCGCGATATACGGCCCCGCCGCTGGGGCTGCTGACGGTCGCCGCGCTGCTGCCTTCGGATTGGGAGATCCGCGTTCTGGATCAGAACGCGACGAAGCTCGAGGACAAGGACATCGACTGGGCCGACATCATCGGCACCGGCGGCATGATGGGCCAGTACGACGGAGCCAAGGAGGTCGCACGCCGCGCTCATGAGCGAGGGAAGCGCGTCGTTGTCGGCGGCCCCGATCCGACCGTGCGTCATAACGCGTATCCATGGGCCGATTACTTGGTCCTGGGCGAGGCGGAAGTGACGATCAAGCCGTTCCTCGAGGCGCTCGCGCGCGGCGAGACCGGCGGCCGCTTCGAGCACACGGACCGTCCGGACATGACGACGCACGCCGTCGTGCCGCGGTACGACCTCGTCGACCCGTCGCACTATCTCTTCTATCTCGCGCAATACAGCCGTGGCTGCCCGTACTTCTGCGACTTCTGCGAGATCCCGTCGCTGATGGGGCAGAAGATGCGTTGCAAGACACCTGAGCAGGTTCATCGGGAGCTGGACGCCATCCTCAAGAGCGGCTTTGTCGGGCGCGTCGAATTCGTCGACGACAATTTCATCGGCGACAAGAGACAGACCAAGCAGCTCCTGGCCACGCTGCCCGAGTGGCAGAAGCGCAACAGATACCCGTTCGTGTTCTCCTGCCAGGCCTCGTGCAATGTCGCCGCCGATGACGAGTTGATGCGCGGACTGAAGGAGGCCAACTTCGGGCAACTGTTCCAGGGCATCGAGTCCGGCGACAAGGACACGCTGCGAGCCATTCGGAAGAACCAGAATGTCCATGTTCCGTACGTCAAAGCGAACGAAAAGATACTCGCGCACGGCATGATCGTCACTGCCGGCTTCATCGTGGGTTTCGACCAGGACACGGACGATTCCGTCGACTCTGCGATCCACCTCATCACCCGCTCCCACATCGTGAACGTGATGCTGTCGCGGCTGTTCGCCATACCCGGCACGCCACTGCACGCGCGGCTGCAGAGCGAGGGCCGGCTCGAGGATCTGAGGGAGTACGAGACGGGAAAGCTCGAGCCGACCGCGATCGGCCTGAACTTCCGGACGCTCCGGCCGAAGACCGCGATTCTCCGGGACTACATCAAGATTGTCGAGACCCTGTACTCCGTCGATGCCTATTACGGAAGAGCCCTGACCTGCTGTCTCAACTTCCGGCGCTCCGCGAAGCGGGTCTTCCGCGCCAAAGAGTACTTGCTCATGGCGAGGATCTTCGCTCAGGTCTGCCGGCGTGCCGGCCTCAAGAAGCTGACGCGCCGCCATTACTGGCGGCTGCTTGCCACCGTGGCAATCAAGAACTTCGGGGCGATTGACCTGGCCGTGGGCTTCTCGGCGTGCTTCGAGCACTTCCATGAGCAAGCCCAGTACGTAGCGAGGACCACTCGCGAAGTCCTCGAGCACTACGAGGCGCTCGAGGCCGAGGCCGCCCGGCAGGACCAGGAATCTGTGAGCGCCCTGGCTGCGAGCTGATTCCCTGAGGTTCCCGCGAAGCGTGAGACCTGAGCCGATCGAGAGCCATGGCTCTCGATCGGCATCGTAAAGGTTCTTCCGTCGATGGAGTTCAACACTCCCGTGTCCGGATTGTCACTGGACGACAAGACAGCGCTGCTCAAGGCGTTGCTCGAGCGGCGGCACGGACCGGAGTCCGACCTGCATCCGCTGTCCAGCGGCCAACACGCTCTCTGGCTGCTGTACAGGCAGGCGCCAGGAGATGCCGCGTACAACGTCATCTCGACCCAAATCGTGCACGGCGTTGCCGACGTGGCGTTGCTGCAGGAGGCCTTTCAACACGTCATCGATCGTCACGAGCTGCTGCGCGCGACGTTTACCGAAGTCGCGGGTGTTCCGTACTATCGGAGCACTCCACGCCGCGTGGAAGCGCAGATCGTGAACTGTTCGGGATCCGAAGACGACGTCCGCAAGCACGTCGCCGCAATCGCCCGCACGCCGATCGATCTCGAGGCCGGACCTGTGTCGCGGCTGTACGTCATCACTCCCGCCGCAGACTCCGTCATGGTCGTCCTGCTGTTTCATCACATCGTCATGGACGCGTGGTCGCTGGACATCGTCGGCGCCGAGCTGATGCAGGCCTACGCTGACGCTCTCAAGGGGAGGCTGCAAGGCGCCCCCCTCCGCATGGCCTTCCGCGATTTCGTCCGGTACGAACAGACGGTACTCTCGGGGGCTCGGGGCGGGCGGCTTCGGGACTATTGGACGAAACAACTGGGACCTCAACCGCCGGTGCTGAACGAGCCCCTCGATTTTCCCCGGACACGCCGGCCCCGGTTGGGAGACGCGTATGCGCTGGCGCTTCCCCCTCGGGTTGCGGCGGACGTGTACGAGCTAGCCCGCCGTGCAGCCGTCACGCCATTCGTCGTTCTGCTCGCGGCGTACGCGCTGCTTCTGGCGCGCTATGGAGGGCAGACGGACGTTGTCATCGGCTGCCCGGTGGCGCTGCGGAACAATCCGGCGTTTGTCTCGGTAGTCGGTTACCTCGTGAACATGATTGGGTTGCGCATTGACGTGTCGGGAGCCCTCACGTTCGCGGGCCTCCTCGCCCGCGTGAAAGGGACGGTGGACGCGGGCATGGCGCATGCTGACTATCCGTTTTCGCATCTGGTGAAAGATCTGGACCACCCCTCGGACTCGCTTGCCAGTCCGGTGTTTCAGGCGGCCTTCAACCTGCTGAAAAGGGTCCCCGCACGCGTCGCGGAGGACGGTCTTCAGGAGGGCAGCCTGGCGGCTACGGCCCACGAAACTCTCCAGGGCACGGGGCAGTTCGATCTCGTTCTCGAGCTCACGGATCGAGCCGATTCGTTCGACGGTCATCTGAAATACGATGCCGCGCTGTTCCGCCGCGATACCGCCGCTCGTCTCGCACGAAACTACGTTCGACTTCTCGGATACGTGTCGCAACGGCCTGACGAAGATCTCCGGCAGTGTGCCGGGGCGAGTGTCGAGGAAGAACGGCAGATTGCGGTTTGGTCCGGACGTGCGCCGTCCGAGGGCGTCGTTGCAGCCTCGGCGCGATCTTTGATCGATCTTTTTGAACGGCAGTGCGCCGCATCGCCGAACGCGACCGCGCTTGTTGATGGCGAGGTGAGCCACACATATGCCGATCTCGACCGGCGTGCCGTCGAGGTGGCCGCCGCGTTCGAGAAGAAGAACACGCTCGTCGGCGTACCGGCGGAAGCCAGCGCTGACGCCATCATCCGGATCCTGGGCATCCTCAAGGCCGGCTGCGCGTACGTGGCTGGTGGCGGCGACCGACTCGATTTCGACGCGGCGGGGCTCGCATGCGTCGTCTTCACGTCGGGGACTACTGGAAGTCCCAAGGCCGTGCCGGTCGAGCACGGCTCGGCCATGGCGATGTTGAGCGCGCTGGAGAAGGGCGCGCCGGCAGCAGGCCACCGCTCAGGCATGGCGCTGTCGCCTCTGACGTCCGCCTCGTCATTGTGGGAAGTGTTCGGGATGCTCTGCGTCGGCGGCGTCCTCCACATTCCGGGCCAGGCGCAATCCGACCCTCGCGCGCTCGCCGCGTTCGTCAAGAGATCGGGAATCACGGACGCCTTCATCCCGTCTGCAATGGCGAAGGACCTGCCGGAGGCTTTCCGTGGAACTCCGGGGTCCGTGCCCTTGCGCCGGATCCTGCTTGGAGGTGAAGCCCTCTCGCCGCACTGGTTACGGCGATGGCGGGAGATTGCCCCGGAGGCAAGCATCCGTTTCGGTTATGCAGCCGCCGAGACGACATTCATGGCGACCGCTTACAGCCTCGACAGCGCCCGCGAACCGATCTTCGCCGCTCCCATCGGCACGCCGCTCGAAGGGTACCGCGTGCAGATTGTCGATGAGGACTTGCGCTCTGTACCGATCGGGGCCATTGGCGAGATCTTGATCGACGGTCCTGGCGTCTGCCGTGAGTGCCCACCTTCTCCGATGCCGGGCGCTCGCCGCTATCGCTCCGGTGATCTCGGCCGGTGGCTTCCGGACGGCAACATCGAATTGGTCGGTGGAGTACCGAGCACCCTTGCGGCGGTACTGGAGGATGACCCGGGTGTTGCAAGCTGTCATGTCGCATTCATGGACGATCCGGGGAACGGCCCGCGCCGTGTCGTGGCATTCGTGAAGCTCGTCGATCCCGCGTCCGCGAGCGCCGAACTCGCCGAACGCCTGAGACAGCGTGCGCTCCCGTTCATGCAACCACGCTCCTTCAAGGCCGACCAGATCGTATTCGTGGCCGGGATTCCGAGGAACCGCCATGGCAAGGTGGATCGCCGCAAGCTCGACGCGCTGCTCGCGTCCGCGGCTTCGTCAAGACGCGAACGGGTCACTCAGAACGAGGACATCGAGCGGCGCCTGCTGCGTATCCTGGAGTCCGTGCTGGGCCGTTCGGGACTTCGGCCCACCGACGACTTCTTCGCGCTCGGGGGTACGTCACTGCTCGCCGTGCGCATCCGGTTTCTCGTCGAGAAGGAGCTGGGCGTGAGCGTGCCTATGGCCGTGCTCTTCGATTCGGCCACCGTCGAAGACCTCGCCGCACGGATCGCCGGAGGAACGCCGTCCCCGGAACCTTCCGCCATTCCGAGGCTTGCACGAATCAGCTACCGGAAGTGAGCGATAGATCCCAGTCCCATGCGGTCGGTGAACCAGGAATGAAAGAGCTGTACGCATTCCCGCTGTCTCTTGCACAGGAGCGGCTGTGGATTCTGTCGCACTTTGGAGGGGGCAGCGAGGCGTACACGGTCTCGGTCGCCTACGAAATCACCGGCTCGATCGATCCGGACGTTCTCGATCAGAGCCTGCGGTTCGTAATCGAGCGCCATGAGTCTCTGCGCACGACGTTTGAAACGTCCGGGGCCACTGCCGTTCAGGTCGTCTCGAAGGCGATTCCCGGTCCATTGCGCTGGACCAGCCTGATCGGATGCGACGACGAGGCGCGACGCGCCGCCGTCGCGGAGGAACTGACCGCATTGTCCAGTGTGCGCTTCGATCTGGAGAACGGTCCGCTGGTCCGCGTGCGGTTGATTGTTTTCGACGACACCTCTTCCGTCATCTCGCTCGCCATGCACCACATCGTCTCCGACGGCTGGTCCATGCGCGTCTTCCTCAAGGAGCTTGCCGAAGCATACGCCGCGATTTCGGAGGGACGGCCGGTCGAGCTGCCGCCTCTGTCCATTCAGTTCGCCGACTTCGCCGTCTGGCAGCGCACTCAGCTCGACGACCACTCGCTGTCAGCGCGCCTTCGATTCTGGAAACATTACCTGGCAGGCGCGCAGGGATTCCTTCCGCTTCCGACCGATCGCCCTCGACCGGCGCTCCAGAGCTTTCACGGCGACGTGGTGTCCTTCCGGCTCGAGCCTGAGGTCGTCGGTCCGCTACGCAAGCTCGCGCAGGAGGGGAGAGCGACGACGTTCATGGTGCTGCTCTCCGCCTTCTCACTGCTGCTGAGCCGATACACGGGCGAGACGGATCTGCTCGTCGGCTGTCCGTCGCGCGGCCGGGAGGCGCCCGAGTTGGAGCCGCTGATCGGGTTTTTTGTGAACACGCTCGTCTTGCGGATGGACCTCACCGGCGATCCCAGTTTTCGCGAGATGCTCGGCCGTGTTCGAAAAAGCGTGCTGACCGTCCAGGCGGAGCAGGAAATCCCGTTCGAGAAGCTCGTTGAAGGGCTCGGCGTGGAAAGCAGCCCCAGCCATAATCCGCTGTTTCAAGTCATGTTCGCCTACGACACCGAGGATCTCGGCTGCATCGAATTCGCGGACATGTCCCTCAAACGGATCCGCGTCGGGAACCGGCCGTCGAAGTTCGATCTGACGATGATTCTTGCCGAGAGCTCCGGTGCGCTTCAGGGCGAGATCGAGTTCAAGACGGATTTGTTCGACCGCTCCACCGTCGAGCGATTGGTGGATCACTTCCGTCAGTTGTTGCGCAGCATCGCCGCCGATCCAGATTCGGTGGCGCGCAGGCTGCCGATGGTCACTACGGACGAGCGCGAACAGTTCCGGCTGTGGAATTCCACGCCTCGACCCTACCCGCCAGGTCTGCGCCTTCCGGACCTGGTGTTGGCGCAGGCGGCGCGACGACCCGATGCCACGGCGATAGAGGTTGACGGCCAGACGATCTCGTACCGCCACCTGACGGAACGCGCGGCGCGTTTCGCGCGCACGCTGCAAGGAGCCGGCGCTGGCGCGGCGACGACGGTCGGCATCCAGTTGGAGCCGTCGGCAGAAATGCTCATAAGCGTCCTGGGCGTGCTGATGGCCGGCGCCGCCTACGTGCCGCTGGATCCGAACCTTCCCGCACCGCGCCTGGAGCGCATGGTGAAGGACGCGGCGATCACCGCGCTGGTCTGCGACTCGAGATCGTCGCGCGTGCTCCCGCCATTCGCTGGAACCGTACTGGATTGGGCCGATGATCTGGAGGCGGCTGGCAGCCGTGGGCCGGACCTGGTCCTGTGTCCGCTGTCGGAATCCAGTCTGGCCTATCTCATGTACACGTCCGGATCGACGGGCGTGCCAAAGGCTGTCGCGGTAGAGCATCGGTCCGTCGTGAATCTGCTGTTGTCGATGGCCGAGACCCTGCACTTCGGCGAAAGCGACGGCCTTCTCGCGGTGACGCCGCTGTCCTTCGACATCTCCATATTGGAGCTGTTCCTGCCGCTGATTACCGGCGGCCGGCTCTCGATTGTGCCGCGCACCGTTGCGGTCAATGGCGAACGCCTCGCGGCGGCGATTCGGCGCTCCGACGCGAACTGGATGCAGGCGACCCCCTCGACCTGGCAGCTGCTGCGGGAGGCAGGCTGGGAAGGCGGCGATCGATTCACCGCGCTCTGCGGCGGTGAATCGCTGCCCGAGGATCTCTCGCAGTGGCTGACGGCCCGGGCCGGCGCTCTTTGGAACATGTATGGGCCGACCGAGACGACGATCTGGTCCCTGGTGCACCGCATGTCCAGCCAGGATCCACGCGTGAAGATCGGGCGGCCGATAGCGAACACGCGAGCTTACGTGCTGGATCGAGATCTCCAGCAGGTTCCTGTCGGAGTTCCGGGAGAGCTGTACCTATCGGGCACCGGCCTCGCGCGCGGGTATCGGAACGATCCGGCAAGAACGGCGTCCGCGTTCGTGGCGAATCCGTTTGAGTCCGGCGCTCGCATGTACGGCACGGGCGACCGCGTCCGTTTTGCCGCCGACGGGGCGCTCGAGTTCCTGGGACGCAGCGACACGCAGATCAAGTTCAGGGGCCATCGCATCGATCTTGGAGATATCGAGGCGCACTTGCGCGATCTGCCCGGAGTCCGTGAGGCGGTCGTGATGTTCGAGCACGACACGACGGGCGAGCCGTTGCTCGCGGCCTACCTCGTGCCGTTCGGCGCGCCGACGGCGGCCGAAAGTTTGCGGGTCCTTCTCGGCCAACGGCTGCCGGACTACATGATTCCGGCGGCGTTCGAGTTTCTCGACGCCCTTCCGCTGACGCCCAACGGTAAGGTCAATCGCAAGGCGCTGCCGAGGCCGTCCTCACGGCAGCGGCGATCGGGGGAATTCACTCCGCCACGGAATCAATTGGAACACACGCTCGCCGGCATCTGGATGGAGGTGCTCGGTCTGGAGCGAGTCGGCGTGCACGAGACGTTCCTGTCGCTCGGGGGGGCCTCGCTTCAGTGCGTTCGCATCGTCAATCGCGCACGCAAGGTCGGTTTGCGTATCTCGCCGGAGAACATCTTCGAGCTTCAGACGATCGCGGCGGTCGCCGCGTCGTGCGCCGCCGAGGACCCCGCCCACGCCGGTGCGGCAGTCGATGACGTCGAACCGCTCGCCGGCGTCGATGTCGACGCGTACTTCGCCGACGAGGATGCCGCCCTGCCCCGCACCGCCGCCAGGAGCGTGGTGATCGAAAGCCTGGGCATGTACCTGCCTGCGAACGCCGTATCGTCCGCCGATGTCGTCAAGAATTGCCGGACGCCTCTGCGGTTTCCGCTTCAACGGGTGACGGGTATCAAGTCGAGGCGAATGACGCTTGGCGAGGAGTTTTCCATCGATATTGCCAGGAAGGCGGTCGCCGACGCGTTGAGCCGCTCGAAGTATCGGGCCGGCGACATCGACCTGCTCATCTGCTGCAACATCTCGCGATTTGATGGCCCTCTGGAAGCGACGTTCGAGCCGTCGACCTCGTCGAGGCTTGCCGCAGAAATGGGGCTGACGCGCGCCATCACCCTGGATGTATCGAATGGCTGCGCGGGCGTGTTCACGGGCCTGTATGTGGCCAACGCGTTTCTCAAGACGGGAATCGTGCGGACCGCCATGGTCGTGAGCGGTGAATACATCACGCACCTGACGACGACGGCGCAGAAGGAAGTGAAGGACTATCTCGATCCGCGGATCGCCTGCTTGACCCTGGGCGATTCCGGAGTGGCGATGGTGCTGGAGCCAGGCCGTGACGGCAGCGACGGCTTCCAGTTCTTCGACATGTTCACGCTCGGGGCGTACAGCAAGCTCTGCATCGCCAGGAATTCCGGCGAAGACCATGGCGGCGCGATCATGTACACCGATGCGGTGGCCATGGCCGAAAAAGGCTTCGAACCGGGAGCCCGTCACACGCTGGAGAGCATGAAGCGGGCTCGATGGAAGCCCGAGTCGGTCGATCACCTGATCGTGCATCAGACCGCGTCCATTACGATTGACGCGACGCGGAAGGAAATCAACAAGCTGTTCGGGCGCGAAGTCTGTCACGACCGCAATCTCATCAACAACCTCGCCGATCGCGGGAACACTGCCACCACCAGCCATTTCGTCGCGCTGATGGATCACATCGCGAACGGCAATATCCGTTCGGGATCGAATGTGATGTTCAGTATCAGCGGCTCCGGTATGACGTTCGGTACCGCGCTGTACAGGATGAACGACCTGCCCGATCGGATCCGGGCGCGCCGCGGATCTGCAGCAGGCGCTGCGGCGCCGCTCATGGAGCGGATTCCCACCGGCCGCACCGCGCCGAGCGGTGTTCGGATCCTGCATGCGAGCAAGGCGATGGCGGCGCCGTCCTGCTCGGAGACGCTCGATCTCCTCGCGTCGGCGTCGCGCGACTGCCTGAGGGCGGCCGCCGTGGATGAATCGGCCCTCGACCTGTTGATCCATACCGGCGTGTACCGAACGGACTTCATCGTCGAGCCCGCAATCGCCGCCATGCTCGCCGGCGAGCTGGGGATCAATTCGAGTCTGGGAGGATCGACCGGCAACCGCACGTTTGCGTTCGACGTCCTGGACGGGGCCGTCGGTTTTCTAAAGGCCTGCTACGTCACGACGGGCATGATGCAGGCGGGTATCGCTTCCGTCGCGATGATCGTGACAGCCGAGGTCGAGAACAACCGCACGATAGGAGAGCCGTTGCTGGGGATTGCCGAAGCTGGATCGGCGGCCATCCTCGCGCGCCGGTCCGAGGGCCAAACGGGGTTCGCAGGCTTCTACTTCGAACAGGACGCCGCGCATCTCGGGTCCTTCCGGTCGCACTGGACGTGCGACGGGCCGCGACACTTCATCCGGTTCTTCAAGGATCCCGCGCTTGATGATGTCTATGCCGCCGCCATCGCCGGGGCGCTCCAGAGGTTTCTCGAGAGGGAACAGATCGCGATCGCGGAGATCTCCCGGGTCATTCCTCCCCAGATCTCCCCCGAGTTTTCTCGCAAGCTAGCGACTGTGCTGGGCATTCCACTCGAGCGCTTCGTCATCGTCGATGATGCCGCCGGGGATCTGCATTCGTCGTCGATTCCCATCGCGCTGCACGAGGCCTTTCAACGCGAATTGGTGTCGCCCGGCGACGTCGGGCTGTTCATCGCGGTTGGCTCAGGAGTGCAGGTCGGCCTGGCGCTCTACCACTTCTGAAGCATCGGTCTACAGGACACTGCCTCCCTCGAGACTCAGGGACTCGACGCATGAGTACCTTCGATACCACCAGCGCGATCGCGCGCCTTGCGCAGCGCGTGCTCTCCGTGCGGCCACTCGTGGACGTATTGCCGGGCGCGACGACAATACGGCCGTCCGATGGCGCCGCCTGTCCTGCAGAGCTGGCCGAGCTGTTCAGCACGGTGACCGCGCTGACGGGAGCACAGCATCTGCGGCTGGCCCCGAGCGGCGGTACGGAAGAACCCACGGTGTTCGAGGAAGTGATTTCGCGGCGAATCGCCATCGAGTCCTTCGTCACAGCGCCGCTGCCCGACTGGCGTGACTCGATCGATCAGCTCGTCACTCGAGTGATCGCCGAAGAGTTCGACGGTAAGTACAGGTTCGCGAGAATTGTCTCCGCCGACGGAGCGCCCTTGAACGTATATGCCGGCCCCAGACGGGGAGGCAAGGCGGTCGTCCTGTGCCCGCCCTGCGGCATGCCGGCCAAATTGTGCGAGCGCTGGATGGAGCTGCTGGCGGCGGATTTCTTCGTGATGACCTGGGAGAGCCGGGGTCTGTTCGGACCGGCTGGCGATTTCGACACGCTTGAGTGTCGTGCGTCCGCGCACGTGGATGATCTGTTCGCAGTGCTCGATCACTGCGGCGTGGAGGTCGCGCATCTTGCGGGACTGTGTGGGGGCGCCGTCATCGCTCTGAAAGCCGCGGCCGAGCGGCCTTCACGCGTCTCGTCGGTGAGCGTCTGGCACGGTGACTACGAGCTGGGCGGCGATTCGCCGAAGACAACGCACCAGCAGGACCTTCAGGCCCTCCTGTCGACAGCGGCGTCCGGACGAGAGCAAGCCGCGTCACTGCAGCGGCTGTTCGTCGAATCGATGTTCCGTACACTGCCGGCCGACGTCGCGCACATGGTGCTGTATCCATATGCGACGCCTGAGCTCTTCTATAGGTACGCGAAGCTGAACGGCGACATCATGACAACGAATATCGGGCCGTATCTCGCGAAGGTGACGCAACCGAGCCTCGTCGTGACCAGCCTGGACGACAACACGACGCATCCCGCCGGCTCGGCCGTTGTGTCGCAGCGGCTGCAGAATGCGCTGCTTCACGTCGAACCGCATGGCGATCACCTTTCGCTGTTCGGCGCGCCACCGGCTCTGGCGCGCCTGGCGTCTCGTTTCATTTCAACGGAATCCGTTTCGAGTCTGGCCTTCGGAGTGCCTTCCTGACCGCGTGGGCGGTTCATCGAACATGGAAAGTCCGCAGCGAGCCGAACACCAAGTGTCCGTCGACTACCTGCGGACGTTTCTGGTGCTGCTCGTGCTGTTGCACCACTCGATCGTTGCCTACAACCCCTACGCATTGCCGGCGCTGCCCTCTATGACGACCGAGCCGCGATGGTGGCGGGCGATGCCGGTCGTCGATCAGCCGGGCTGGCTCGGATTCACTCTGATCGGCATCTTCAACGACACCTTCTTCATGTCCCTGACCTTCTTCGTCTCGGGGCTATTCGTGTGGAGATCGCTCAGGTCGAAGGGGACGGCTCGATTCGTTCGCGCGCGTCTACTCCGGCTGGGAGTGCCGTTCCTGCTCGCGGCGCTGATTGCCCCAGTTGCATACTATCCGGCCTATCTGATGACGCCAGGCGATCACACCCCCGAGTCCTACGCTCGGTTGTGGCTCTCCTTCGACGACTGGGTTGCCGGTCCCGCCTGGTTCGTCTGGGTCTTGCTCGCATTCAATTGCCTGGCGGCGCTGTCGTTCAAGGTCTCACCATCATGGGCGGACGGCGCAGGCCGGCGTCTGGCGGCGATGGGCGAGTCTCCAGCGAAGCTCTTTGGCGCTCTCGTGGGCCTTTCTCTTCTTGTCTACGTTCCGTTGGTCACAGTCCTCGGTCCGTACGATTGGGTGACCGTCGGTCCTTTCAGTGTACAGACGAGCCGGATTCTGCTGTATTGCCTGTATTTCGCCGCGGGGATCGCGGTCGGCACACAACGTCTCGAGGACAGCCTGCTTGCGCCACAAGGATCGCTCGCACGGCAATGGCTCGTATGGGCGGGCGTCGCCCTGGCCGCGTATGCGGCGCTGATTGCCGTCTTGGTTCGGCTGCCCGTGCCACCGGCCACCTCACGGATGTGGAATGCCATCGGTGCGCTGCCTTTCGTGGTGTCATGCGCCGCGTGGAGCTTTTTGTGGGTCTCGGCGTTCGTGCGCTTCGCCAGACGACAGTCATTTCTGATCGATCGCTTGTCAGAGAACAGCTATGGCATGTACCTCGTTCACTATGGGATTGTGACCTGGCTGCAATACGCCATGCTCACCTCGCCTGTCCCGGCGGTCGCCAAGGGCGTGTGTGTCTTCGTCGTCAGCGTGATGGCGAGTTGGCTGCTCGTCCAGGTCCTTCGTCAGGCCCCGGCCGTGGCGCGAGTGATCTGATCCGATGCCATCTCCAGGTGTGCCCCAACTGTTGCTCTTCTCGGCGCCTGATGCACCGACGCTCCGGCAGCGCGTTACCGTTGCCCGCGACGCCTATCTCAACGACACCTCGCGCGACCTGGCCAGCCTGGCACAATCCAACCGCGCCGCCGCCCTCCCTCTTCCGCACCGGGCATTCGCCGTGTGGAGAGATCGAGACGATGCGGCCAAAGTATTCCCTGACAGCGGCCGGCCTGGCATCACGCTGGGAGTCTGCGATCGGCCCACCGGCGCTCCGTCCTTCCTGTTTCCTGGTTTCGGCGAGCACTACCCCGGAATGGGTCGCGAGCTGTACAGGACATTCGCTGAGTTCCGCCACTGGGTAGATCGTTGCTGCGAGCATCTCGAGACCGATTCAGGACTGTCCGTCCTCTCGCTGATAACAGAGGATCCGGCGGCCGACGCCGGTTCGGGTGACAGCCGTCGCGTGTTCGCGCGTATGGTCGGTCGCGAACCGGCGCCGTCAAGACGGTCGCTGCCAACGGAGTTGGCGCACCCGTCGACATTCGTTCTCGAATTCAGCCTGGTTCAGTTGCTGCGTGGGCTCGGCGTCCGGCCCCGGGCGTTGCTGGGGCACAGCCTGGGTGAATACGTGGCCGCCTGTGTCTCCGGCGTGATGACCTTGAGGGATGCCCTTCGCGTTGTCGCGACACGGGCCCGACTCATGCGAGACGTACCGCCCGGCGCAATGCTCGCCGTCCAATCCGGAGCGAACGACTTGCGCATGTATTCCGAGGCTGGCGTGACGCTGGCGGCCGTGAACAGTGATTCATCGAGCGTTCTCGTGGGGCCCGAGCCGGCGATCGCCGCTGTCGCCCGATCGCTGATGGGCGCTGGCATCGCCTGCCGATACGTCGAGACGGCACAGGGGTTTCATTCGCTCGCGATGGCATCGATCGCGCCGAGCGTCCGGGAACTGGTGGCGTCGGTTCCACTGTCGAGACCCGCTGTGCCGTTCGTGTCCAACGTGACGGGTTCGTGGATCACGGACGCGGAAGCCCAGGCCCCCGACTATTGGGTTCGGCACATGTGCAGTACGGTTCAATTCGCCGGGGGAGCCGAAACCCTGTTCCGCCTCGGGCATCACGTCATTCTGGAAGTCGGTCCCGGCCAGTCGTTGGCGAGCTTCGTGAAGCAGCACCGCGGATGCACGCGCGAGCAAGCAGCCACGACGGTGTCGGTGATGCCATCTCGGCACTACGCGCAGTCGGAGCTCGCGACCTTTCTCGCGTGCCTCGGCCAGCTCTGGATGGCAGGCGTGAACCTCGACTGGACCGGCGTCCTCGCCGAGGACGCTACGCGGTGACGCCTGCCTCGGACATCTTCAGCGACTGCCTCAATTGTGCGCTTCCGCGCGGCCGCCAGATGATCGCGTCCAGATAGTAGTGGTTGAACGCGATGCCCCAGAAGAACGCGGTCAGCGTGAAGTTCAACAGTGGGCTCTCGATGAACGTGGCGGCCGCTGCCCGGGGAACGGTCGTGAACAGGCTGTATGCGAGCGCGAGGCCGGCGAACAAGACCAGACGTTGCGCCAGCGCCGCGGCGAATCCGAACCGCACCGATGCCTCGTGTCCACCATATTGGTTGCTGTTGTGGAACTGGACGATGCGGTGATACTGCACGTTGTGCAGGATCGTCACGCACACAACCGCCACGAGAAAGGGCACGGGCAGCAGCAAGACCACGTTGTGCGTGGCGAGGACGATCCCCAGGCATAGCCACTTGGGCCCGTTGAACGGTGCGCCGGCTTTGCCAGCCCTCGCCAGATACACGACCTGCGCGACGACTGTCAGCAGGAATCCCGTCAATAAGAGCTGTGACAGGAGCTCGAGGGTCGTGTCGAAACCGCGAACGGTCGCGACGGCGCCGCCAATCGCCGTCGCGGTGACGATAATGGCCGTCATCCGCAGGATCCGTCCGCCCTCGGTTGCGGCGTCGCCGAGCTTGAACAACAGCAGGCTCAACGCCCCACTCACTCCCGCGACGATCCACAGGTTGATCACGACCGCCCGCCAGGTGTCCGGGCCGATCGTGACCAGCTCGGCGATATGAGCCGGCTGCGGGTGATGAGCCTGATAGTACGCGAACGGAAACAGGGTGCCGAACGCGAGCAATGCCGCATCGAGCCGTCGTCCGAGGACCTCCGTCTCGCCATTCTTCCTGCGATAGAGCGACACGAAACCCCAGTGCTGTCGCACCAGGTGGTAGTAGGCCCAGCAGAGTCCGAAACGATTGAACAGGACGAAGAAACCGCGCGTTTCTTCGATTCCGGCCGCCCAATAGTAGAGCAGGATCAAGACAGGCCCGCCCACGAGGAACACGATGCTGTACCAGAGCACGCTTCGCGAATGGCGCACGAACTCGCGATCGAAGAAAGTGCGTGAGTACGTCGCGAAGACGTGGGTACCGTCGAAGAACAACGACCACAGGATGTACAGAACGGGGATCACGATGGCCGCTTCGACATGCATTTGGGCGGTCAAGATGAAGAATCCCGCCAGAATGGCGAAGCTGGCCGCGGCCGGGCCGACGAGCCAGGTCAGATCCTGCCTGCGACTGATGATCCATTGTGAGGCCATGCTTTGATCTCCTGTGAGAGCTACGTGCTGAAGAACGCCTTCACAGCTGCTGGTGTCCGTAGGCGAGAATGCGCTCCGCCATCCTGGCCGGAGTCGCCTCGCCGCCCACTTTGCATTCGCCCAGGACGATGTTGAACCGCTGATTGACGCGGCAGAGGATACGCAGCAGCGTGAGCGAGCTCCCACCCAGGACGAACAGATCGTCCTGTGGCTGAACTCGGCGCTTGAGGATGTCCTCCCAGATGCTGACTACCGCCGCTTCTATGGACCCACCGGTGCCGGCGTCGTCAGCCGAGAGAGAACTTGCGACATTGTTCAAGGCGGAACGATCGACCTTGCCGTGAGGTGTCAACGGAATCGAGGGCACCTTGAAATAGGCGAACGGCACCATGTGCTTCGGAAGCGTGTTCGCGAGAGCAGACAGCTCGGCCGCCAGATCCTCGAAGTCTTCATCCGATGTGACGGAGCTCTCGGTGACGCAGTAGGCATGGAGGCGGACGTCCCCATCGCCGTAATCCTGCGGGAGCACGACCGCCGCCGAGAGGCCGGGGTGCTGGAGCAGACAGGCTTCAATCTCCGCGGGCTCGATTCGGAAGCCGCGCAGCTTCACCTGATCGTCGGCGCGGCCCAGATAGACGTACTCACCACTCGACGTCTTCATTGCGAGATCGCCCGAACGATAGAGGCGTCCGTCTCCGGCGATGGCCGGCAATGTGATGAAGCGCTCAGCGGTGAGGGCGGGGCGATTGACGTAGCCCCTGGCCACACCCGGGCCGGAAACGTAGATTTCCCCGGGCGTGCCGTCCGCCACGGGAGTGCCAGCCGCATCCAGCAGGTAGAAGGTCGCGCCGGGAATGGGCTCGCCAATCGATACGGCGTGGGTCGCCGCGTCGGCAATCCTCAGCCGTTTGTAGCTGGCATGTACCGTGGTTTCGGTGATGCCGTACATGTTGATCAGCGCGGGCCGCTCGTCACCGAACTTCGCGAACCACAGGCGTATCGGGTCGGACGCGAGTGCTTCCCCGCCGAAGATGATGTACCGCAGCTGAAGGGTGGGGACCTCGGGCTGCCTCGCGATCGCGTGCGCGAGGGGCCGAAACGCGCTTGGCGTCTGGTTCAACACCGTGACGCCTTCCTTCGCCAGCAAGCCACAGAACAGGTCCGGTGAGCCGACCAGGGCCGCCGGCACGATCACCAGCCGGCCTCCGTACAACAAGGCGCCCCAGATCTCCCAGACGGAGAAGTCGAAGCTCAGCGAATGGAAGACAGTCCAGACGTCGCGATGGTCGAATCCGAAGCGTGGATTCGTCCGCTCGAAGAGCTGCAGCACGCTTCGATGTTCGACGGCAACGCCTTTGGGCGTGCCTGTCGATCCGGACGTGTAGATCACGTAGGCGACGTCCTCGTCCGTGCGCGCTCGCGCGTCGGTATGAGACGGGAGCGCGTCGTTGACGACCGCATCGGGCAGGCCGTCGATGCACAGCCTCTGTCCCGGCCACGAGCCGAGCGTGTCCATCAGGCGCGAGACGGTGACCACGACCGAAACGCCACTGTCGTCGAGCAGGAACTGAATGCGCTGCCGCGGATAGGCGGGATCGATCGGAACATAGGCGCCACCGGCTTTCAGGATCGCCAGCAGACCCGCGATCATTTCGGCGCTGCGGTCGATGAACAGGCCGACCAGGTCGCCAGGTCTCACGCCCAGCCGCTGGAGGCACGCGGCAGCCCGATCGGTCAGAGAGTCTAGTTCCCGGTACGTTGTCGTAGCGTGAGAGTCGACGATCGCGATTGCACCTGGAGTCTCCAGGGCCCTCGCCTGGAAGACTTCGTCTAGGCGCTTGCCGGAAAGCAACTATGTACCTCGTTGTAAGTGACCGAGTCTACAGAGGCGGAACGAATGAAGTCAAGAAACGCGTAGTTACAAACATAGATGAACTGATAGCTTGTTCGTAATCAAGCGCGACGATAGACATATAGTTCAGGTACGGTCATGGAACCCGGCGCGGAATCTCAGGGTGTGGCTGGTGATCGTGTCCGTCGGGCCGCGCGCGAGTACGACGACTTGCTGTGGTCGGAGCATCTGACGAGCACGATTGACGGACTCGGCGGGCAGAGCGGCGGATTGACTCGCCGCACGGCCCTCAGGCCTGTTCTGATCACGGAGGCCGACCTGCGCCGGCACGCTGGCGTCGCTCGCGCGGTGGCGCGAGGCCTCGAGATCGCCGTGCGCATCTTGATCGCGCAACCGGCACTGAGGCGGCGAATCGGCCTGCCGGATTACCTCGACGCACTGATTGACCTCGAACCGGCCGGTGCCCCTGGCTCGGCGTTCGCGCGGCTCGATGGAATCGTCAGCGGCGGCGCGCTGCGCGTGATCGAGTACAACGCCGAACCCGGCGCGATTCACCACATCACCAGGCTCACCGCCGCGTTCGAATCGCTGCCGGTCACGCGCGCCTTCCGCGAGCGCCATCCCTGCCAATCCATCGCTCCGGCCCGCCTGCTGAGCGAGGCGCTTCGCGAGGACTCGGTCAGCAGGGGAGGGCCGGCGCGGCCACGGGTCGTTATCGTGAGAAACGTTGGTTCGGAAGGGGCGGCCGCGCCGAAACCGGCTGCCCAGATGTTCGGGCCGCTCGCATTCGAGCACGTCGAATCAGCATCGGCCGGCGAGCTCGACTATCGTCGCGAGCGCCTCGAGTTCCGCGATCGGCCCGTGGACGTGATCCTTCTGCAGGCGTGGATGGACGTGATCGCCAGCCCGGACACATGCGCGCCCTTGCTGGCGGCGATACGCGCCGGACATGTGCGTGTCGCAGGAGGACTGTCGAAGGGCATCCTCTGCAGCTACAAGCACGTGTTCGAGCTGTTATCCGACCCGGCCCATGCCGGCCTCTTTCCGGTGGAGGTCGGCGAGACGCTGGCCGCGCATGTGCCTTGGACACGGGTCGTCCGCGATTGCCGGACGACCTACGACGGGGAGACCGTGGCGCTCTGCGAGTTCGTCGAGCGCCACCGCGAGCGATTCCTCATCAAACCCGGTGGTGGACGTGGCGGGGCAGGCGTGGTGCCCGGCTGGCGGACCGACGCTGTGACGTGGAGCCGTCACCTCGCTCGCGGCATCAATCGGTGTGTCGTGCAGGAGCGCGTCCGGCCGGAGTCCTCACCGTATCCAGTATGGGTGGCTGGCGAGGCCCGGACGATTGATCTTCACGGAGACTACTGTCCCTACCTTCTGAACGTCACGGGAATGGACGGCTGCGCGATCCGGCTATCGGACTCCGACCTCCATAGCGCTTCATTTGGTGGCATGAACACGCCCGTCTGGGTGCTGTCGTAGCACATGCTGTCTCTCGCCCCCCGCGAAGTTCACGTATGGTCCATGATGACGTCCGTTGTCCCGTCGAGTGAGGCCGCCCGGCGGTGCGAGCATCTCCTGTCCCCGGAGGAGCGGGAGCGGCGCGCTCGCTTCTACTTCGCGATCGATCGCCTGGAATTCACCCTGACGCGAGGACTGATTCGGACCCTGCTCACGTGGTACCTCGGCGGCGATCCTGCCGGGTGGAGATTCACCGCGACCGACCATGGCAAGCCCGTCCTCGCCAATGGTCCCGGCGACAGGCCGATTCACTTCAACCTGTCGCACACGCGCGGGATCGTCGTGTGCGCGCTGTGCCTGGAGCCTGAGATCGGCATCGACGTAGAGCCCGTCGCACGGGAGGTCGAGCGCGACGTCGCTGACAGGTTCTTCGCTCCGGATGAGGTTCGGGCGCTCCAGACGGTCGACGACATCGTCTACCCGTCGAGGTTCATCGCCTACTGGACGGCGAAGGAGGCGTATATCAAGGCTCGAGGCGCCGGTCTGTCAATGCCGCTGGACGGGTTCTCAATACGGTTTGCAGCCCGTCATCCTGAGATCCACTTCTCGGATCTTCTGCCGGACGACGAGACGACATGGCAGTTGCGTCAGGAGGCGATCGGCGGCGAATACATGCTTGCGATTGCCCTGAGACGGAAGGGGACCGACTTCCCCGTGATAACACGGTGGTTCGACGTGGACCTCCTGGGTGCGAGCGACTGCGAGGCCACGCCTAGTCGAAGTGCGTAACGAAGGCCGAGCGCCGGCGTAGCTCCTCGATCGGTCCGGCGATCGCCGGGCAGCGCTCGAAGATATCGAGGATCAGGACATCGAACAGCAGCAGGGCGCGCCTGACGGCGACCTTGACATTCGAGAGTGGCTCGGGCGCCAGCAGCGATTGCAGGCGTTCCATCCGATCCGCGCCGAACGTCTCGCGATGACGATCGAGCAGGGCGGGGCGACGGTGGGCACTGGGATTGGTTTCGCCCTGCGTAGCGAGCAGCGACGCGGCCAGCCAGTCGGCCGCCGGCGCCAGCATCCACATCGCTGACAGCGGATCCCCGAAACGGGCTTGAGCCAAAGCATCTTCCCGATAGTTCAGGTGCAGGCCAAGACAATACACGGTCAACAGGTTGGCCAGGCCATGCATCTGCTTCCGCCAACCGTCGACGCGTGGCGCGCCGTGGATCGGGATGCCGGTCTTGATCGTGTGCATCAGCCAGAGATCTTCAGTCGTAAAGACCTTGATGATCGTCTGGGCCTCCGCGAGCCTGGAGGGATCGCGAAACAACGCGTCCATTCCTTCGACCATCTCGAGGCACGCCCGGGCGCGCGACAGGTTTGCGTGATGCAGATCGAGGGACCGGCTCACTCCAACGCTCGAGCGGACAGCCAGCGCGCTCGCCTTCATGCCGAGCGATCCCTCGTCGTCGACGATCAGAAGATCCAGGTCCGCATCGGGATCCGGAAAGTCCTCCGCGACCGATCCGACAACCAGGACGGCGTGGGCATCGCCGGCAGCCGAACCAAGGGCGTCGAGCAGGGCCGCTGGAGCGAGCCCCCGTTGCGCGAGCCGAGCGTCGGTCATCCGGCATCTCCGCGGGTGCGCCCGCCGGCATCCTTGGTCAGCCGGGCCGCAAGCGCGGTCACGACATTCGTGATCGAGTCGTTGAGTCTGGCCGGCAGGAACGTAGACGCCAGTATCCACGGCTTGGCGAACGCCCCGACGGCATAGCGGGTCCGTGGCCGCGCGACGGTCGCCGCCCTGGTCACAACGCGGGCGATCACATCGGGATGCGAGCTGAACGGCACCGCCGCCAGGAAGAGCCGGCGTTTGGCCGTCGCCATCGACGCGTACGCCGTACCGCCCGATGCCGCGGCGAGCGTCTCCAGCGCAATGGCCGTCCATCCCGTTCTTGTCGCGCCCGGTTGAATGACAACGACCTTGATGCCGAACGGGGCGAGCTCCATCCGCAGGCTGTCGCTGAACCCTTCGACGGCGAACTTCGTCGCGTGGTACCACGCGCCGAGCGGGTCCCAACCGCGACCGCCCATCGACGAGACGTTGATGATGCGCCCCTGTCCTTGTGCGCGCATCGCGGGAATCACCAACTGGATCAGCCGCGCCAGGCCGAACACGTTGACCTCGAACTGGCGCCGCGCCTCGGACATAGGCACGTCCTCGACGGCGCCATAGCTTGCATAGCCGGCATTGTTGACGAGAAGATCGATGCGGCCGTGCTCGTCGTGAATGCGTCCGATCGCCCGCGCGATTGAATCGTCGACGGTCAGATCGAGCGGCACGATCCTGGCGCCCTCGTCGGCGAGGGCAGCCATCCGGTCGACCCGCCTGGCGCCGGCGTACACGATGAAATTGCTCGCGAGAAGCCGTTTGGCGGTGGCCTCGCCGATGCCTGACGAAGCCCCAGTGACAAGCGCAACCTTTGCCACGGCTCAGAGTATAGTCCGGCCGGTACTGCCGGACTGACGCCGCGGCCCGGTTGCGCGCGCTTCCATCTGCGCGCCCTGACGGAGGCGCCCTCAAAACCGTCGGCGTTGGCCGGTGCCTCGATCGCTCTACCGCTCCACTCCCGCACCGCCGCGTGTTCAAGGCAGGCTCGGACGAGTCGCGCTCGGTGCGGGGCCGAGTACGCGGCCGTGCCTGCCGCCTGGAGCAAGAGCATGGTGAATGCCAAAACTAGTCTAAACATATAGCTACACTCTATGAGCCGGGCCATAGCCCGGCTACTAACGGCGATGTCTCTTCCTCTCACGGACGCCAAGCAACAATTGCTTCGGCAACGCCGCCTCGGACGGGCCGCGAATCATGCTCCTGCGGCCGAAGCGAGGCCAGCGAGGATTCCGCTGTCGTTCGAGCAGCAACAGTTGTGGTTCGTCGATCGGCTCGCCGGCGCAGCCGCCGGTTACAACGTGACGGCGAGGCTGAACATTGCCGGCGCGCTCGACGTCGCGGCCGTGAACGCAGCCGTGCAGCAGATTCTCGCCCGCCACGAGATCCTCAGGACGTCATTTCCTGAAGCCGATGGATCACCGTTTCAGCTGATTCGCCCTGAACTCCGCATCGAGATCCCATACATCGATCTGCGCGGGTGCAGTCCGCACGATCGCCGCGAGCAGGTCGGTCAATTGCTCGATCGCGAGCGCACGATGCCGTTCGACCTTGCGAACGGTCCGATCATCAGAGCCACGCTGATGACGCTCGCGCCGGACCAGCACGTGCTTGTCCGGACCATCCATCACATCGCATGTGACGCCACGTCGAACCGGATCTTCGCGCGCGAGTTTCACGCGTGCTACGACGCGGCGGTGAAGGGACGGACGCCCGAACTGCCGCCGATCGGCCTGCAAGCGGCCGACTACGCGGTCCGGCAACGCCGGACGTTGTCCGCCGACGCCCTCGACCGGTCGCTCGACTACTGGCGCCGCGCGCTCGAATCGTGTCCGGAAGATCCGGCGCTGCCGGCCGATCGCGCGCGACCGAAACGAATGGCCGGTACCGGTGACCTGCGCCTCATGGTGTTGTCGTCGGCGCTGAGCGACGGTGTCCGGCGGCTGGCGCGTGAGCAGCAAATGACGCCGTTCGGTCTGCTCTTCGGCGTGTTCGGCGTGCTGCTCATGCGCCAGTCGGGCGGTACGGACCTGGTGATCGGTTCGCCGATGGCGAACCGGTCCGATCCCGCGATTGAGTCCACCATCGGTTTCTTCGTCAACACTTTGCCGCTCCGGCTCCGGATCCATGCGTGGGACAGCTTCACGCGGGTGTTTCAGCAGGCCCGCGACACGATTCTCACCGCGCACGAACACGCCGACGCGCCGTTCGACCAGATCGTCAACGCCGTGAGGCGGCAGCGTCGGTCGAACGAGACACCGCTGTTTCAAGTGCTGTTCGGCATGCTCGACGATGTCGCGACGACGGCCGTGCGGGAGGAGGCCCGCAAGGAGCTCGGCGGCGTCACCAGCGTAGCGATCGCCGGCGCTCACCCGATTCGGTTCGATCTGGAGCTGTACGCCGAAACCCGTGACGACCGCATCGCCCTGTCGTGGCTCTACCGTCCCGATCTCTTCGAGGCCGACACCATTGCCGAATTGATGCGTCTCTTCGTTGACCTCACCGAGGCAGCCTGCTCCGATCCCCAACGCCGCGTCGGGACCGTCGGTGCCGTGGACGATGGCGTCAGGCCGCCGACCGCTGCTGACGGGGCCGTGACGAACATCGTTGAGCGCTTCGAGACGCAGGCGCGGCGGACCCCCGATGCGACCGCGTTGATGTGCCGCAATGAGCGCCGGACCTACGCGGAAACGCAGGCAGCGATCGATCGCCTTGCGCGACGTTTGATCGCTGCAGGCGTGCATGAGACGTCCATCGTCGGGATTTGCCTTCCGCGATCGGGTGACGTCGTAGTCGCCGCGTTGGCCGCCATGAAAGTTGGCGCCGCGTTCGTGCCGATCGATCCCGCGTGTCCCGAGCTGCGTCTGGCTGCGCTGCTCGAGAGCGCCAGGCCTGCGGTAGTCATCGTCAATCCCGACTCGCGCCAGCGTCTGGCGGCGCAGAAGACCGTGATGCTCGATGAAGGTGTCGGCGACGAGATCGATGCGGCGCCTTTCGTTCAGCGATCGATTCGTCCAGACCAGCCGGCGTACGTGCTGTATACCTCCGGGTCGACGGGCACGCCGAAGGGTGTGGTTATTCCGCACCGTGCGCTCTCAACCTTTGCAGAGGGGATCCATCGAGTCGTGCCCTTCCAGCCGGCCGATCGGCACCTCGCCGTGACCACCACGACCTTCGACATCTCGATTCTGGAGCTGCTGGTACCGCTCACACACGGAGCCGCCGTCGTGATCGCCGCGGAGGACGAGATGCGAGATCCGGGAGCGCTGGCTGCGCTTGTGCAGCGGCACGGCGCCACGGTGCTCCAGGCCACACCGAGTCTGTGGCGTGTGCTCGTTCAGCACGATCCCGGCGCGTGGGGTAGTCTGCGCGCGCTCGTTGGAGGCGAACCACTGCCGAACGTCGTGGCCTCGGCGCTCCTGGAAGCTGCGTCGTGCGCGGTGAATCTGTATGGACCGACGGAAGCCACGATCTGGGCTTCCTCACATCTCATCTCGGCGGCGGACGTCGGTCCCTCGGCTGAGTCCGTCGTCACGATCGGCCAGGCTCTCGAGGGTTATCAGTTGCATGTGCTCGATGGGTTGCTCGCGCCGGTTCGGGCTGGGGCTCGCGGGGAGCTGTACATTTCCGGCCCGGCTCTGGCGATCGGGTATCTCGGGCAATCCCGACTGACTGCGGAGCGGTTCGTCGCGGATCCCCGTGGCTCGTCCGGCGCGCGAATGTACCGCACCGGCGATCTCGCGAGACTCGCGGCCGACGGCCGCATCCATTTCTTGGGTCGCGCGGACGATCAGGTCAAGCTCCGGGGCTTTCGGATCGAGCTCGGGGAAATCGCCGCGGCAGCGCGCGCGTGTCGAGGCGTTGGCGACGCCCTCGCCGCCGTCGTTGGCAACGACGACCCTCAATTGGTTCTCTACGTGCTGCGGGACAGGATCAGTCAAGCAGCCGATTCCGGCGTCGACGGGGAACGGTTGGCGGCGTGGCAAGCGGTGTACGACACCGCATATCAGCGCGGCCGCGCGGAGGATCCGGCGTTCGATACGCGCGACTGGATCAGCAGCTACACGAGCGCGCCGATCCCAGCCGAGGAGATGCGTGATTGGCTGGACGCTACGCTCGCTGAAATCCGCAGGCAGTCCGGAATGCAGGCCGTCCTCGAGATCGGTTGCGGGACCGGACTGTTGCTGACGCGACTGGCGCCGTCATGTTCCCGCTACGTCGGAATCGACTTTTCCGCCACGGCCATTCAGCGGCTGAAGCAGGTGTGCAGTGACCGTCCGGATCTGTCGCATGTCGACGTCCGGGTGGCCGCAGCGCACGAACTGTCGTTTGTCGAGGATGAGTCAGTCGACACGGTGATCATCAATTCCGTGATCCAGTATTTTCCGGGCGCGGACTATCTTCTGAAGGTACTTTCCGAGACCCTGCGCGTCACGCGCACGGGCGGTCGCATCTTCGTCGGTGACGTGCGCAATGCCAATCTGAGCCGTGCGTTCCATGTCAGCGTCGAGCTGGAGCGGGGCGGGGCGGCCCTGCCCGCGTCCGAGCTGGCGGCGCGCGCGGACCGCGCGGTTCGTAACGACGGAGAACTGCTCGTCGCGCCGGCATTCTTCCGCGAGCTGGCGGCAGCCTGCCCCAGGCTTGCGTCTGCGCATGTGCTGCCGAAGCGCGGCCGCCTGGATTCGGAGATGCATCGGTTCCGGTACGACGTGGCGTTGTCCGTGGGCGATCGGACGTCCTTGTCGCCCGCCGATCGCCGCGTCACGTGGGACGCGGATGGACGATGGCGGGGGACCGTGACGTCGCTGCTGGCGGCAGAGCCGTCGCTGTCGATCCTGGTCGAGCGCGTGCCCGATCGCCGCGCTGCCGGTGCCGCGGCGGCGGCGCGCAGGTTGTGGCGCGGCGAGCAGGCATGGCCCGTCGAGACGGCCGGGGAGGACCTGCGACTCGTCGATGCGCTTGGCTCGTCCGTCGAGTGGCTCGGCGCCGACGTCGACGGATGCTCCGACGTCGTGATCAATCCGCGCCGCGTACCTGCCGAGTCGTCCGCGGCACTCGATGCGCCGCTCAGCCGCTTCGTCACCGCTCCCGATCTGGATGACGAGGCGTTCAGTCGCAGGATTCGTGAGGAGTTGTCGTTGCGCTTGCCCGACTACATGGTGCCGGCGCGAGTGATGCGCCTCGATGCATGGCCTCTCACGCCCGCGGGCAAAGTCGATCGACGCGCGCTGCCGGCCGTATCCGTCGCCCGTTCCCTCCGGCGCGGTCGCGCCGCGCGCAATGAGCAGGAACGCCTGTTGTGCGCCGTGTTTGCCGAGCTGCTGCGCGTGGATCATGTGGCGGCCGACGACGACTTCTTCGAGCTCGGAGGCCATTCGCTGATCGCCATGCGGGTGATCGCGCGGATTCACGAGCTCTTCGGTGTAGCCGTGCCGATCGCCGCGTTTCTCGACCGGCCCACGCCGGAGCGGCTTGCCGAACAGCTCGCGGCACCGGCACCCGACGCCGGCGACGTCCCGCTGGAACCGGTCGCGCGAGGCGCGGACGTGCCGTTGTCGTTCAATCAGCAGCGGTATCTCCTCGAGCTTTGGAGGCTGGGAAAGGCCAGACCCGCTCCGTTCCAGATCAACTTTGAAGTTCCGCTCCCCGATGCGGGCGATCCGGTGTTGGTCGAGCGCGTGATGATTGAGCTGCTCAATCGCCATGAGGTCTTGCGGACGGCGTTCCTGCCCCGGCCGGGCATCTCCGCGGCGAAGCCATTTGCCGCCATCGCGATGCGCCTGCTGCGGCGCCGGTTCGTGCAGCGGCTCGTTCGATCGGCGTTGTCGCGCCGACAGGCGCCGGGGTTCTTCCGCGGCGAATTGCGGCACATTCCAGGAGTCAGGATTCGCTCGATCGACGTCACCGGTCTCGACGGCGCCAGGCGTGTGGCGACGATTGCCCGTCAGCGCGAGCTCACGGCGCCCTTCGACGTGCAGCGCCCGCCGCACGTCCGCGCGGTGCTCGCGACTGCCCAGGGGCGTCCCGGCGTACTTGCGTTGGCGATCAGCCACGTCGTGTGCGATTGGTGGTCGGCCGGGGTCTTCCGGGACGAATTCCTTGCCATCTACACGGCCTTCGCGCAGGGCCGTCCGTCGCCCTTGCCCGCGCCCGTCCTGCAGTTTGCCGACGTGGCCCTGTGGGAACGCCGCCGGTTCACGGGGCCATCGCTCGAGAGGGCCATGGCGTTCTGGCGGAAGTTCGTGCCGGGGTTCTCGCCGTTCAGTACGCCGTTCAACGTGAGCGCGCTGACGTACGCGCGGCCGGCGCGGCCGCGCACCTATCGCGTGCGTTTTCTCGTCGTCGATCTCGATGTGGAGACGTACGCGGCGATCCGCCAGGCGGCTGCGGACAGACACGCCACGGTGTACATGTTCCTGTTGGCGTCCGTCGCCGCCCTCTTCCGGCTGACCTCCAACGAGAAAGAGGAGGCCATCACGCTCTGGGGCCTCTTCGCCAATCGCCAGCTTCCGCAGACGCATCAGCTCATCGGATGGATGTACGTCATCCTTCCGCTGCGATTCGACGTGGTCCGAGGGCTCACGTTCGAGCGCCTGCTGGCGTGCTCGCGCGACGCCGTGCTCGGCGCCATGGCGCACCCGATCCCCATCGAGCTCCTGGCGCTCCAGAACGATCTCAACCTGTCGGCAAACGCGATCGAGAACATGGCGCACGTGCACATCGACGTTCGCGAGATGCGTGATGACGTGATCGATGATGCCGCGTCGCGGCCCGCCATGGAGTTCAGGGAACGCGAGGGGCCCGCGTTGGCCCTCATGTGCCTGCAGGGGCGCACCCGTTTCAAGATCGTCGCGCAGTACTCGATTGACTGGTTCGAGGACGCCCGGGTTCGCGCCCTCTTCGACGACCTGCAGCAGCTCATGCATGCGGCCGCCCGCCGGCCGGGCGCGACCATTGAATCGCTGGGGCGAGCGGTATCTGATGTGAGGCAGCGCGCGTCGGGCGATCGAGACGCCCAGTCGGAGACTCAGTAATGCCTAACTATCAATGGATAGTTGAGTTGTGGAGATCAGGCTAGACAAACCTTGCGACATTATCAGGCTGTCTGGTAGCCTGTCGCGTCACGACTAGACACTGGTAGTCGCCTGTATTCCGGCATCCGAGGAGGGGGCCCAATCCCCCTGGAGCAGTCATGACGAACCCGTTCGAAGACGATAGCGCCGACTATCTCGTTCTGGTCAACGACGAGGGGCAGCACTCGCTCTGGCCGACCTTCATCGACGTACCGGCCGGATGGACGGCCGTCGGCCCAAAGGCGAAACGGAGCGAGTGCCTCGACTGGATCGAGGCGACCTGGACCGACATGCGGCCCAAGAGTCTCATCGCCGCACTCAACGGGGATCAGCCTCGCGCGACCGATGGCCGCGAGGACTGAACCATTCGAGCCCCAGACCGAATGGCTCACGATCTATGAGCCGCGGCCGCGAGCGCGGCTGCGGCTGGTTTGCTTTCCACATGCCGGAAGCTCGGCGGCGGCGTTCGCCGAATGGAATCGCAAGGTGCCGCACGATATCGAAGTCGCCAGCGTTGAGTACCCCGGCCGGGGTGCCCGGCGGGCCGAGCGGCCGTTCGTGCGCGTGCGCGCGCTCGTGGCCGCTGCGTTCAGCGGCCTGCGGGACGCGCTGGCCGAGAAGCCATTTGCGCTGTTCGGTCACAGCATGGGAGCGCTGATCGCCTTTGAACTGGCGAGGCAGTTCCAGCGTTTCGGTGACGTTCGCCCGGCGGCGCTGCTTGTGGCGGCGTGTCGCGCGCCGGGCCTCCCGCTGCTCACCGCGCCCGTGTACCAGGCTCCCGATGCCGCGTTTGTCGCGGCAGTCAGGGCGCTGAACGGGACCGACTCGGCGATCCTCGATCACCCCGAGTTCCAGCGGCTGTTTCTGCCGGTGCTGCGCGCCGACTTCGAGGCCGCTGAAACCTACGTCCGGCAGGGACGGGATCAGCTTGCCCTTCCATTGTTCGTCTACGGGGGCAGCGCCGATCCGGAGGTGCCGGTCGATGATCTGCACGCATGGTCAGCCGAGGCCACGGTCGGCGCGACCGTTCGTGTCTATCCGGGCGATCACTTCTTCCTTGAGACCTCACGGGACCGGTTGATGTCGGACATCGCGGCGGACGTACTGTCGACTCGGAAGATCTCATGACGCTCGTACAGCTTCTTTCGGAGCAGGTGCGGAGGACTCCTGACGCGGTCGCGGTCATCGACGGCGTGGAGCGGCTGTCATACGCCGAGCTCGACCTGCGCGCGGAGCGACTCGCTGGTCACCTTCATGCCGCCGGTGAGGTCGGCCCGGGCGTACCGGTGGCCGTCTGTCTGCCGCGATCGGCAGACCTCATCGTCGCGGTGCTGGCCGTGCTCAAGACAGGTTCGGCGTACGTCCCGCTCGATCCGCTCTATCCGGCCGAGCGGATTGCCTACATCCTTGAGGAATCCCGCGCACGGATCGTGCTGACGGGCCGAGACGGTTCGGAGCCGCCAGGTCACCAGGCTCGATCGGTCCGGGTGGACCTCGCCCGCGATTGGGCTGCGCCGGCCGCTCCAAGACGGGTGCCGGATCCGCGCGACCTCGCCTACGTGCTGTTCACCTCCGGGTCGACCGGTCGGCCCAAGGGGGTCGCTATCGAGCATCGGGCGGCGTCGGCATTCGTGCGCTGGGCGACATCGCATTTCTCGGCGGCCGAGCTGTCGCGGGTCGCGTTCGTGACGTCGATTTGTTTCGATCTGTCCGTTTTCGAGATCTGGGCGCCGTTGACGTGCGGCGGCGCCGTCGTCGTCGCCCAGCACGCGCTGGATCTCGCTGCATTGCCGGCCGCTGCCGAATTGACCCTTATCAATACGGTGCCATCGGCCCTGGGCGAGATCCTCGACAGCTCGTCCCCGGTGTTGACGGCCACCGTCAACGTCGCCGGCGAGGCCGTCCCGGAGTCGCTCGTCAAACGCGCCTTCGAGCAGCCGGTCCTCGAGCGCCTCAACAATTTGTACGGCCCCACCGAATCCACGACGTACTCCACGGTCGCTTGCCTCCACCCCTCGCGATCCGTTCGGATCGGACGGCCGATCGAGGGAACGCACGCGTATGTTCTCGACGATCGTCTCGGCGCCGTTCCCGAAGGAGAGTCCGGAGAGCTGTATCTGGCGGGTGCCGGACTCGCGCGTGGATACTTCAACAGGCCCGCGCTCACGAGCGAACGGTTCGTCGCGGATCCGTTCGGCCCACCGGGGACGCGGATGTACCGCACGGGCGACCGAGTCCGGCTCGAGTGCGGCGAGCTCGTCTTCCTCGGCCGTCTCGACCAGCAGGTGAAGCTTCGCGGCTTTCGCATCGAGCTCGGTGAGGTGGAGCACGCGTTACGCGATCAGCCCGAAGTCGCGGACGCAGCGGCGGTGGTGTTTGGAGAAGGCGCCGCCGCGAGAATCGTCGCGTACGTGTTGGCGCCACCCGATGTCGATCCGCGCCAGTTGAGATCCGCCCTGTCCGCGCGGCTACCAGCGTACATGGTCCCGTCTTCTGTCGTCCGTCTGGCGGCGTGGCCGCGGACACCCAATGGCAAGCTCGATCGCGCCAAACTGCCTGCGCCGGCGCACGAAGGCGTCATCGAGAGTGACTCGGAAAGCCCGCACGTCGATTTGCTCTGCGCGATCGTGCGGGAGGTTCTGTCGGTGCCGGCGGTGTCGCCCGACGACGACTTTTTCGAGATCGGCGGTCATTCCCTCGCCGCCATGCGGCTGGTGTCGCGCGCGCAACGCGTCTTCGGCGTAGCGCTGCCGGTGGTGGAGGTCTTTCAGTATCCGAAAATGCGCGATCTGGCGGAATGGCTGGCCGCGCGGCTGGCCGTGCCTGTGCGGCCGTTCGCGCCCGTCGAGCCGGCGCGGCGTCCGGCGGCGATTCCTCTGTCGTACGAGCAGGAACGGTTGTGGTTCTTGCACCAACTGTATGGGGACAGCCGCCACTATCACATGGGGTTGAGCATCCGGCTCGACGGCGTGCTGGATCTTGCCGCGCTGCAGCGGGCGCTCGACAAGGTGATCGAGCGGCACGAAATCCTCAGGACGCGTGTCGCCAGGCGCGGGACCGATCTCGTACAGGAGATCGAGCCACGCCTATCTGTCCCGATCGCAGCAGTCGACCTGACGGACAAGCCGGAACGCGAAGCCCTTGACGCACTAAAAAAAGCGCGCGCGGCTGACGAGCGTCCATTTGACCTGGAGAACGACGCGCTTCTTCGAATGCGGGTCGTCACGACGCGTCCCGCGCAACACCACGTGATCCGGACGGCGCATCACCTTGTCTCGGATGGATGGTCCGAGAGGATTTTCCGCCGGGAACTCCTTGGTTTCTATGATGCGTACCGGGGCGGGCGGGACTTCCAGCCGGACCCGCTACCCGCGCAATACGCCGACTACGCCCTGTGGCAGCGTGAGCACCTCGGCGATTTGTCGGAGGGGCTGGCCTATTGGCGCCGGCAGTTGGAAGGCATGCCTTTCACGCTGAGCTTGCCCACGGCGCGGCCGAGGCCGCCAATCGCGACGCATGCGGGAGACATCTGCACCGCGGAGCTCACGACGGAGCAGTCGGATGTCGTGCGCGGATTCAGTAAGGAACATCACCTCACGTTCTTCATGACGGCGCTCGGCGCCGTCGCGATCGTGCTGGCCCGCTACTCAGGCCAGGAGGACATGGCCATTGGGTCGCCTGTGTCCAGCCGGCCCGATTCCTCGTTCGAGCCGCTGATCGGGTTCTTCGTGAATACGCTGGTGCTGCGCCTGAAGCCGGAAGCCCGGCTGACGATTGCCGAGTTCATGCGGGAACTGAGGCAAACGGCGCTCGGTGCCTATTCGAACAGGCATGTGCCGTTCGATCGACTCGTCGCTGATCTGGCACCGCCGCGCCGGCTCGATCTCACTCCGCTCTTCCAGGTGATGTTCACGACGGCCGCACACCTGGACGTGCCAAGGGACGCTGATCGGCCAGGCGTACCGGCCGCGCCTGCCGGCGGCGGCCGCATGACTCACGCGCGCTTCGACATGGAATTCACGGCCTGGCAGCACGATGGCCGGATAGGCCTGTCGTGCATCTTCAATCGAGATTTGTTCGATCGAGAGTGGATCGATCAACTGACCCGGGACGCGGTGTCGTGTCTCCGCCACATGTGTGCGTCGAACGACCGGTCAATCGACGAAGTCATGGCGGCGCTGACTCCGCCGACCGTACAGGTAACCGCGCCGGCTTCCGGCGCACTTGCGCCGCCTGTGGTGGCGACGATCGAAGCGACGGCCCGTCGGCTGCCAACAGACCCGGCGATTCGGTTCGACGGCACGGACCTGACGTACGGCGACCTCAATCGGCGCGCGGACCAACTCGCCGGTGCACTGTGCGCTCGCGGCATCCGTCCCTCGGAACCGGTCGCAATTCTGCTGCCGCCCGGTCCTGACTGCCTGGTCACGCTGTTGGGAGTACTGCGAACTGGCGCCATCGCCCTCCCGCTCGATCTGGAACAAGCCGGAGAGAACATCTCGGCCGCACTCGACTCGGGTCACGTCAAGCTGGTCCTGACCAGCGAGAGGTTCCGGCCGATGGTCCCTGGCGATCGGGACCTGTGGTGTGTCGCCGGCGCCGAGTTGATCGGATCCGCTGGCCGGGATCTATCGCGCCTAGCCATGAGACTACCGGCCGAGATCCACGCAGAGGCGACAGCGTGCTTCGTGCCGGCCGGAACCGATTCCACGGAACTGGTCGCCTACAGCCACCGCGCCCTTTCCGCGATGCTTTGCGCATTGAACGGCGCGGTCTCCTGCGGCCCGTCGGACCGGGTGGTGATGCTGAGTCCGGTATCCGATCCAGCCTTCATCTTCGAATTCCTGAGACCGCTGATTGCCGGGGCCACTCTGATCGCGCCTGCGGTCGGCGAGCTGGACTATCCAGAAGCCATAGCCGCGTTGGTTGAGCGTGAACGACCGACTCAGATTTGGGGAAGCGCCCGGGACCTGTGCGCCACCGCGGCGGCGCTCGCAGGCCGAATCGACGCCGGCATGTTCGTCGCGGTGGGCGAGGCGCCCACGCCGGACTGTGTCGGCCTTCGCGCTCAACGTCTGATGCCTGGCAGGCGCGTCTTGTCCGCGCCGGCATCGGGCCCGTACGGATTCGGACTGTTGTCCGGACCGGCTTCGACCTCGGACACCGTGACCGCCGCTGCTGGCGTCGTTATTCGTGTGCTCGACCGTCAGTTGCGCCCAGTGCCTGTCGGCGTCGGAGGCACGATCTATATTGCCGGACCATCAATCGCCCAGGGATATGCGCACCTGCCGGCCCGCACGGCCGAATGGCTGGTGTCCGATCCGTATGCGGGTCCTGGGTCGCGAATGGCACGGACCAGAGACGTTGGCTGTTTTCGCCCTGACGGGGGAATCCGACTCCTTGGCCGACGCACGTCGGAGATCGGCAGCCCGGACCTCATGAGTTTCCTGCGAATCGAGGATGGGCTTCGATTGCTTCCCGACGTCGCCGATGCCGCGGTTCGACACGATCGCGGGGAAACAGATCCCGTCGCGTACGTGACGCTCGGCGGCGGGGCGGCGAAGCCGTTCGATCCTGGCGCGATGCTCGAAGAGTTGCGCGGCCGGCTTCCAAGCCACCTCGTTCCGAGATCGCTCGTTCGACTGAATAGACTGCCGCTTCGTCCCGACCGCACCCTCGATCGATCAGCGTTGCCCCTGACTGTGGGCGACGACAGTGGCGTGGAGCACGCGGACGTCGAACGCGTCGTGAGGGAAGCGTGGTCGCGCGTCCTGCAACGTGATTCGATCGACCGTCACGACAACTTCTTCTCGCTCGGAGGCCACTCGCTTGCGGCGGCTCGTATCGCCGTCGAGGTCGAGGCCGCGTTCGGCGTGCAGGTTGAAATCCGGGACCTCTTCGATCACCCCACCATCGCCTCCCTTGGCACGGTGATTGATGATCGGCTCGTCGCCCAGATCGCCGCGATGGACGATGCCGAGGCTGAGCGTCAGGTGTTGGCGCTGTCGTCGCGAGATGACGCCGGCAAGTCCGGAATCGCCGGGTGACTAGATCCAGTTAGTCGACAAATAGCCCGTCGAGGCCAGCCGGGGAGCTACGAAACCGGCCGGGGTTGAACTTCCTCGGCGCCGAGCGTGCGCAGGCACCATTCCGCGCCGCGAAAGATGACATCGGCCGGCGAAGACCGGGCGATGACATCTTCGAGGGTGAGGCCGGGATCGTGTTCGGCAATCCGCTCCGCGAATAGCTCGTGGGCCGAGCCAAGTTCACGCAAGATCGTCACGACCTGCATGACAGGCGCCTCACCGGCCAATACGAGATCGAGTAACAGCACGCCGATCGTCTGGCCATCGCGCGAGATCGGCAGCGTCGCCAGATCCTGACGCCCAGTCCGGCCACCGCCGAGCTGCAGAGCTTCGGTGCGCAGCGCCGTTCGCTTCGTGCCTTCGGCAATCCGGGCGGTCGCATACCGGCTTCGTTGTATTTGCGACGCACCGGCCGCGGATTCGGCGTGCAGCAGCCACTGGCTGCGATCCGTCGCCGGCCTGGCGGAGTAGCGCACGGCGCCCCGAACATGGCGCACGAGCGGAGAAATCGACTCCAGGGCCTCGCGATCGCGGTCGCGAAGGTCTGTCGGCGTGAGGTCGAGCTGGAGGAGCGCTTCAATGATGGCGGGTGCGAGCCCGCGCTGGCGGCGGGACACACCCACCGTCACGGTCTTGGCCTGATGCCGGATCGTGTCGATCGATCGCGTCAGCTCACCGACCATGATCCTCAATGTATCCAGCATCGCTTCGAGCGCCGCACGCTGCCCGGCGGGACCGGCTTCGGTGACGGCGGCACGGTGGCGCGCGAACGTCATGCAGAGACTGGCGGACAACGACGCGTCGAGTTCGCCCTTCTGGATCGCGTCGCCGACGGCGTCCAGCGCGAGAACGGCCTGGGTCGAATCGCCACCATCCGCCTCGCACAGCCGCGTGATCTCGGCTCGCGCCGCGCGAATTGGCTCGACAGCGGCGTCCATCTCCCGCGCCGCCGCGACGGCGAACAGATGGCCCGCTGCCGTCGCAAGCACGAACGCGAGGCCGCCGCCTATCTCGGGAATCGGGACGACGTCCTCGGCGACGTCGTTGAAGCGTGATTCTGTCGCAGCGGCGAAGACGATGGGACGGCCGTTGTGCGCCTTGAAAATGGCCACTTCCTTGACCGTGTCCTGGACCACTTCCTCAGGGATGTCGTTGGCGATGACCAGGGTCATCGGCTCGGTCGACAAATCGATGTGCTTCTTGTCCTCGGTCACGTCGCACGGGATCGCCTTGTAACAAAGCTCGCTCGACTTGATCCGGATTTCCTCCGCGGCGATGCGATTCGGGCCGTTTCCGACCACGGCCCAGTTCCGGCTGCGCAGAGCCCAGCGGCGAGTCAGCTCCGCGATCCGTGCGCGGAGGCGCCCGACCTCGACGAGCTTGGCCGGGAGCCGGTCGAGCTCGGCCGCTTCCGTCGCCAACTGCGCCGGCGTCCGCGTGCCCAGATGTGATGCCAGGAAGAGACTCAGTACCTTGCCAGCCGCAATCTGCGAGTAGTACGCCTTGGTGGACGCCACCGACATCTCCACGTCACGACCGTCGCTCGTGTAGAGATGCGACTGCGACTTCTGGATCAAGGCCGAACTGCGGCGGTTGACGATGGCGTGCACCCAGGCGCCCCGCTGCCGGACGAGGTCCACGATGCGGTTGGTGTCGGTCGTCGTGCCGCTCTGCGAGACCGCGATAATCAGCGTGTCGTCGAGACGGCCGTCGCCCGCGAAGCCGATGACCTCCGACGCCTTGGACCAGTCCACGGCGACCCGCTCCCCGAGCGCCCTGCGCAGCAGGTGAGCGATACCGAAAGCCGCGATCGACGCCGTGCCGTGACCGATCACGAGAATCCGCCGGATGGGTGGTTGCTCGTCTGCCGCGAGCCGCGCCGCGAGTCCGGTGCCGTTGCCGATCGCGGAGGTGACCATCGTCAATCCGCCCGGCGTGTAGCGGTACTTGCCCGTAATGGTCTTGCGAACGCTTTCGGGAGCCTCCGCCAGCTCCTTCTCGATGAAGTAGTCGTATTGCCCGCGGAATATGTCGCGCGAAAAGATGCTGATCGGCTGTTCGGCCGGACGACATTCGTCCCCGTTGGCGCTGCGCCCGGCGAACTCGCGCTCGCGTCCCTCTAGCCGCAAATGGATGGTGACCCCCGCGCCGCCGCCGGTGTTGAGCGCGCGCGCGCGCCGGCACATCGACGCGAGGCCATAGATCTCGGACGCGACCAGCCACCCGTCGGCCGTCTCGCCGAAGTACAGTGCCTGGCCGCTGCCCTGCTGCGCGATCGCCAAGTGTTCCGGTGAATCCGCGGACTGGTAGGCAACGGCCAGCGAGCCCTCGCAACCACTCAAGACCGCGGCGAGCCGGTCGCCGACCGGAGCATCAGCCGCGACCGCCACCGCGACGGCCAGGGCCTTCGTATCGGTGGTTACCGCGGGATGGCTGGACAAGCCGCGGTGTCCCAGAATCTCCTCGATCAACGTGACGTGGTTGTCGACATCGCCATTGGCGACGACCATCACCTTCTCGCCATGACCGATACCATTGACGGCTCCGCTGATTGGATGGCAGTTGGCCAGGGTGATCGCGCCGGTCGATGCCCATCGGGTGTGGGCGATGATGTTGAGGCATTCGACGTGCGCGGCGGCACTCCACAGTCGCGCATCCGCCTTCAATTGCGCCCGCAGGATCGCGCCGTTGTCTCCCAGCCGGCCGACGAGATTGGCGACCTTGTGCACCGACCGCAGTGTGAGTCTGCCGTCCGTCCATTGACTGACGGTGTGGGTCTGGCCGGCGGTTTCGTCCAGCGGCGCGTCCGTCCCGGGGTCCGACCACCCGCGCCCCGCGCAGACGAGTAGGGAGATCCCGGCCGAATCGCGGCCCCGTACCTCGAGTCGATCGAGCGCGCTCAACACGCGCTCGGCCGACCAGGCGACGAACCGCTGCTCGCGCGAGGCCCTTGAGGGGTCCGGTAGGAGCCGCCCGGCCTGCGTGACCATGCCGATGACTTCAGCGTCGAGCTGCCAGGTGTAGTCGCGCAGCCACTCGTTCAGCCGTTCCAGCGATTCCGAGGGGCCTTCCTCACGCAGGGTTCGCTCGACTGCGGCCTGCGCGGCGCGCAACGCCGCGACCAGGCGGGCAAACACCGTCTGCGCCCCGGGCTCCGTGGCGATTGCGTTGAAAACGTCAAACGACATGACGTCGTCGAACCGCGATTCAATCCACGAGACGGATTGTTCGATTCCAGGAAAGTCACTCGCGCCCGCCGCCTTCTCGAGCGTGTGGGCGACCGATGCATAGGACCCCAGATCGACGGAGCTGCCGACGGGGGATGGACCTGGCGAAAGAAGACCGACAATGCCGCACATTTATTGAAAGTTCCCCACAAAAACAGCCGTTATTTTACAGCTTCCCGCCCAGTCGACGCGAATCTGGGCGGCGCACCGGGCGGACGCCCGTTCCGATCGGCCTTTGCGGGGATCGATCGGCTTCGTCAACTGACGCGCCAGCCGTCGCGTATCGCCGTCCGTAGCTGACACATACATGCTTATGTCGGAGAAATAGCTTCGCGTAGTCTACATATCCCTATTGCACAGGTTGACTACGATATGAGCTTTCCTTGACTCATGCCGGTACGTATACTTGTCGCTGAATTCGGTCAACCTGCTGGAACGGTTCGGGGGCCTTCATCCCCCGTCGATTGCTCATTCGGCTATGCGAGTCCCGAGGGGAACCTGGACGTCGCAGGAGCGACTTATGCGTGATGTAGCCGTGTCAGATACAAAAGTAGTCCTCGTAGTACCGCCATTGATTCACGCTGGCGTGGCATTTACGTCTGTAGCCGGCCCCGAGCACATTGGCGTCGCGTATCTCACCGCATCCCTGCGGCGCGAGGGGATCGCGACGGACGTCCTGAACTATGACCTGGATACCTACATTCGCGTGATGAAGCACGACGGCTTCGCCGAACGCGAAGCCACCCCCGATGAGATGGCGGATCACATCCTCAAGCGTGAGCCCACATTCGTGGGTGTTACCGTCACGGGTCCCACGCTCCAGACGTCGCTGCGACTGGCCGGCGCCCTGAAGGAGCGGCGTCCCGATCTCCATGTGTGCTTCGGAGGTCATCAGGCCACGGCCGCGGCCGAGGCCTTGATGGTCGAAGAGCCGACGGTGGATTCGATCGGGCTCGGGGACTGCGACTTCACGCTGCCTGCGTTCATCAAGCGCCTGCACGCGGGCGACGATCTCGGCGAGTTCTACGGCTTCTTCTATCGCGCGGCCGACGGCCGGGTAGCGGGCGGCTGGAAGCCGCAGGCGAAGAAAGGCGATCTGATCCGGCTCACGACGTCCGCGCCGCGGGCCCAGGCCCAGCCGACCCTGGCCGAACGGTACGCGCTCTGGGATCTGCCGCATCCTTCCCGCGACGATCTCACCGTCATCCGCCGCGAGACCGGAGCGAACGAAGCACGTCTGAGCACCAGCCGCGGGTGCATGGACTTCTGCACCTTCTGCGCGACTTCCGACAGCGCCGGCTTTCGCAAACACACGCTACGTCCGCCCGAGGACGTCGTCGCGGAGATCGAAGAACTGCACCAGAAGCACGGCATCGACCACTTCTGGCTGGTGGACGACAACTTCGTGAGCCGGTCCGAGGCCTCGCAGGAGCGCGCCGCGGACATCTGCCGGGCGCTGATCAAGAGTCCGATTCGCGTGACCATGCGGGCGTACTTCCGCGCCGACGCGTTCACGGGCCGGCCCGATCTCATGCCGCTCCTGTTTCGGGGGGGCGTGACGATGGGCCTGATCGGTGTGGAGTCGGCGACGCCCCGACGCCTTCAGTACTTCGGAAAGCACTGCACGACGGACCAGATGCGCTCGACGATCGCGGCGATCCGCGGCGTCGGCATGGGCCTGCAGATCGGGTACATCTTCTTCGATCCGATGACGTCCTTCCCCGATATGCGGGAAGACGCCGACTTCCTGCTCGAAGTCGGCGAGGCCTACAACCTCTTCAACTTCGTCCAGAGCATGGACGTGTACCCGGGCACGCCTTACCGCCGCATGATCCAGAACAAGGGGCTGGGACACTTCACTCACACGTACCGCGGGGGATTCCGCGACTATGAGTACGCCGACGCCAGGATTGCGCCGCTGGCGGCGGCCATGGCCAGCCTGTATTCACCGCCGCTCATGGCGATCGACCGCGCCCTGATGCGGCTCCGGGCGTTCAATCTGCCGCGGCTGCGCTGGCTTGACGAGCAGTCGCTCGTCCCACGCGCCGATCGCCGGACCTACCGCGACGCCGCCACCGAGGCGGAGGTCCGGTTCGGCGAGATCGGACGGATCAACTACGAATGGGTGCGGTCCGCGATCGACCTCGCCGAAGGGAGTTTCAGCGAGGCCCAGCTCGACACGCTCCTGCAGGCCGCCAACGCCCGCCGCCGGCCCCACCTCCAGCAGCTCGAGTCGCTGGCCGGAGTGATCGATCGCATGGCCGCGCGTCTCCATGCGGCCGCCAACAATCGGCCGGCCTCCGGCGCGATGGAGAGAGAGGGCGTGTCATGGGCAATCTGCTAACCGCCGAAGCTGACACCGGGGCCACGGTGGCGACGAAGCGGCCGCGCTTCACGCTGGTGCTGCCGCGCACCGAGTCGATGCGCTCGAGTGCCGTCTCGATGGCGGGCGCCGAACACCTCGGCCTGGGATCGATCGCTTCGCATCTGCGCTCCCGCGGTTTCACGGCGACGCAGATCAACTATCAGCTCTCGACGTTCTTCAACGCGTGGGACGGCCTGGTCGATTATCGCGGCTCGTACTCCGCGGAGGCGCTCGCGGCGGAGATTCTTTCCACGCGCCCGGACGTCGTCGGCTTCTGCGTGACGTCGATGACGCTGCTCGAGACGCTCAAGATGTGCGAGATCATCCGCGCCCGGAGCCCGCGCACGCTGCTGGGCCTCGGAGGTCCGCACGCGATCTTGTGCGCCAACGAGCTCATGTCGCGCTTCCCGGTGCTCGATTTCATCGGCATGAACGACGGCGAGCGCGCCATGGCGCTCCTGGCGGACGCCATCGTCGACGGCGTGTTTCCCTGCGCCATTCCCGAAATGATCACGCGCGCTCCCGAGCGCATCGACGCCGGCGTCATGTCGTCCTACAAGGCGATGCCTCGCGGCGTCGACGATCTGCCGATGCCCGCGCGGGATGACCTGTTGTGGATGTTGCTGCGCGCTCCGATTACGGAAGCACGGATTACCACCAGTCGCGGCTGCAACTACGACTGCACGTTCTGCATCGACGCCATGCGGTACGACCGGCGGTGGCTCTCGCGCAGCGCGTCCCAGACCGTGGATGAAATGGAAGCGCTCAACCGGTGCCTCGGCATCTCGCACTTCTGGATGTCAGACGACAACTTCGTCACGGGCGCCCCGAGCTCTCGCCGCCGGGCGCGCGAGATCGCCGATCAGCTGCAGGCCCGCGGTCTCGACGTGACATACCGGGTCCGGTTCCGCTCGGACACCTTCGTCGATGACCTGCCCTTGTTGGAGCGCCTGGCCGAGAGCGGGCTCGTCTCCGCGTTCGTGGGCCTTGAAGCGGGCAGTGAAGAGCAGCTCGAGAGGTTCAAGAAGCGGACGACCGTGAACCAGCACTACGTGATGGTCGAGCAGATGCGCGCGCTGGGCATCGCGCTGCAGTGCGGCTTCATCATGTTCGAACCCTACGCGTCCTTCGACGACCTCGCGGCGTCGGCGACGTTCCTCCATGACATCAAGGAGATGTATCTGGAGAGCAACTTCACGCACAGCCTCGACGTTTTTCCGGGAACGGAGATCGCCGAGGATCTGCGGCGCGACGGCCTGCTCTATCCCAACTTCACCGCGACCTCGCCATACGACGCCTACGACTTTTCCGATCGACACCTCGGCACGTTCGCCCGGCTGATAGAGAAGTCGCACGATTACGACACCGTCACGCGAGACAAGTGGCTCTACCGGTACCGGACCAATCTGTTGCCGCGCGCGCACCGCCGGCTGCGGCACCACGCGAAGCGGACGGAGTGGAGGGCCCGGGAGGAGGCGGTGATCCAACGCCTGAACGACGCGAACATGACGTTCTTCATGAGCGCGCTCGACGAGGCCCGGCGCGGCGAGCCGGGCCGGCAGTTCGACGCATTCCGGGACGCAGCCTTCAAGGTGCAACGAGAGGGCGAGCGCGAGCTCGCGGACCTCTATCGAGAAGTGCTGAGCTGCCTGCCGGAAGACCGTTCCGCGCGCCGACGAGTCGGCCCGAGCGGAACGGTCTCGAGCGATCACCCGGAACTGCCGCCTGCGGTCCAGGCCCGGCTGCTGGAAGCGCAACGATCGCTCGAGGGGCAGGGCCCGTTCGTCACCCGGCTGCTCGGGGGCGGCAACCTCAATTGGATTGTGCTCCTCGAAGGACCCGAGCGACGGTTCGTCTTCAGGACCCGCCGCCACGACTCGACCGACGAAATCTCGGCGTACCTGGCCCGGTTGTACGGCGACGCCGACCTCGAGGGCCGCGGTGGCAGGTTTCGCCTCCGTTCCGTGACAGAGCAGGCGGACTTCATCGCGAAGGCCCGCGCGGCCGGCGTGCGCACTCCGGCCGTCGCCGCGACGGGCGAGGACTGGATTGTCACCGCTTTTGAGGAGGGACGGACGCTGGCAGAAGAGCTCCAGGACGCCGGGGGACCGGAAATCGTTCTGCGTCTGCTGTTCCAACTCGCGTCCGCGCACCGCGCCGGAATCGTGTTCGGAGATCGATGGGGCGCGAACGAGATCGTCGATCCGGCCGGCCATCTGCACTTCATCGATTTCGACGTGGAGTGGACGCCGCGATCGCCGCGCCATCGATTGAACGAGCTCGACGCCGGCGTCGCGATCTTTGGCGCGTTGCTGAACTCGACACGCCGCGACGATCTGCTCGAAGCGCTGCGGGTATATGGCGTGCCGTTGCTCGCCGAGTGGGGCTACGATCTGCCCTCCGTCGCGGCGGTTCTTGACGGCTACCGGGCCTTCTACCTGGCTCCGGACAAGCCGGCGGGTCCGTGGTCGCCACCGTTCTCGACGTACGAAGCGCTCGCGCCCTCCCTCGATGCTGCCGTCCAGACCTTGCGGGACTGCCGGCCCTCCACGATTGTCGGCCAATTGATATGAGGGGACAGTCGTTCCACGGTTCGTATCTGCAGAGGCTCGGTGATTACCTCGAGCAGATGTACGCAGCCGAAGACACCGCGATCCGGGATGCCGTCAACCTCCTGGTGGAGCGGTTGAACCGGGGCGGCATTCTTCACACCTTCGGAACAGGCCACTCCAGCCTGGTGGCCGCCGAACCCACGTATCGCGCCGGTGGCCTTGCGGCGGTCAACTTCATTGGGCTCCTTCCGGGCCGAACAGGTTGGAATGCCGCGATCGAGATCGAAAACGATCCGTCGCCGGCGGCCGGGCTCGTGAAGCAGGCGGGTGTGCGTCCCGAGGACATCGTCATCGTGATTTCGCACTCGGGCCGCAGCCCTCTCGTGTTGGCGGTCGCTGACTGCGCGGCGGCGGCGGGCGCCGCCGTCATGGCCGTGACGGCCTCGGGGCGCAATCCGTTGGCGTCCAGGGCCACGCTCGTACTCGAAACAGGCGCACCTGCTGACGACTGCACGATGAGCTCGCCTCTGCACCCATACGGATCGGTGTCGTCCATTCTCACGCTGATGCTGCTGAACGCGGTGATTGCGGGTGCCGTCGGCTTCGCACTCGACCGCGACGTCGCGCTGCCGGTGCTCGAGAGCGTGCATGCCGATGGCGGACCGGCGCACAACGCGAGCGTGATGGCGCCGCTCGTCGAACGCGTTCCCTGCTGGAGCCGGATGCCGTGCATCGAGTAATGGCTGCCGCCGACGTCCAGACTGCCAGCCGGCCCTTGCTGCGCCGGTTCGGCAGGACCGGCTTGACGTTTCCGGAGATCGGACTCGGCACGTGGACGCTGTCGGACGGACCCTTCGGCCCGATTACCGCAGACGACTCCCGCGAGGTGGTTCGTGCGGCCGTCGCGCTCGGCGTGACGTTTTTCGATACGGCGGACATCTACGGGCACGGCCGCGTCGAATCGCTCCTGGGCGAGAGTCTGCCCGAACGCGCCGGCGTGTTCGTCGCCACGAAGGTCGGCAATGAGGCCGTTGCCGGCGGACCGTCGCGCAAGAACTTCGATGTTGACTATGTGGCGGCGGCGGTCGAGTCGTGCCGGCAGCGTCTTCGCCAGCCCGCGATCGGCCTGCTGCAGCTGCACAATCCTCCGGCCGGCGTGCTCGAGGCCGGTCCGCTGCTCGAGAAGCTGGCCGATCTCAAGCGCGCGGGAAAGATCCGCGCGATCGGCTTGTCAACGACCGAGGCTTCGGATCTTCATCGGCTCGACGAGCTCGGAATCTTCGACGCGGTGCAGATTCCTTTCAATGTGCTGAGGCAGGATCTCCTGCTGTCGGCACGAGACGCGCTCGAGTCGTGGGGCGGCGCAGTGGTGGTGAGAACGCCGCTCGAGTTCGGTCTGCTCAGCGGCCGTTTGCCGCAACCGCCCGCACTGTCAGACGGCGACTATCGACGTCGTGCCTGGGGGCGCGAAGAGGAGGCGCAGAAGCGGGCGGCCGCCGATGCCCTCGGATCGCTATGCGCGGCAGCGCCGCGTTCCTTGCCTCAACTGGCGATCCAGGTGTCGCTGCTTCCGTCCTTCGTCTCGGTGGTCATTCCCGGCTGTCGCGATGTCGAACAGCTGTCCGCCAATCTGGCGGCATCACGCGATGTCCCTCCGCTTGGCAGGCGCGATCTCATCGAAGTCGATCGTGTCCTCCGCGATCACGGCCTGACGTCCGCGCTTGCGACCGCGTTCAGCCCTCGCACGCAGGTGTCGTGCAGCGACCTCACCCCGAATGATGGCGATGCCGCGCGCACGCTCGCGGCCCCGTTCCGGATCGGCCGGCTCGAGCTGGCCAATCGCATCGTTCGATCCGGAACGACCGAACGCGCTGCCGATCGGGACGGCATTCCGGAAGCCGCGATGGGGGACGCGTACCATCGATTGGTTCAGGGCGGCACCGCGATGCTCATCACAGGCTACCTCGCGGTTGAGCCGGCCGGCCGCGCAAGCTTGAGCCATCCGATTCTGACCGGCCCGCCGGCGACGGCGGCATGGACGGCCATTGTCGAACGATGCAAGGCCGTGTCTGCGACGAAACTCTGCGCGCAACTCGGCCACGGTGGCGCGCTCGCCCTGTCCACCTACGAGCCGAGCGGAATCGAGCGCCATTTCCGCGATGCCGCCCTCGCGGCCGAAGCGGCGGGCTTCGATGCCGTGCAGTTGCACGCGGCCCACGGCTACTTCCTCGGACAGCTGCTGTCATCGCGCCCCGCACTTCGCGGCGGGGCGGCGGCGCACGACGGCCTGTCCTTGTTCCGCCGCATCGTCGAGTCGGTCGCGGCGGCGATCCGGCCGCAGCTCGCGCTGCTGGTGAAGGTCAACGTCTCGGACTTCGTGGCCGGCGGGTACGACGTCTCCGATGCCGAAGTTGCCGCCGAGGCTCTCGGGACGATGCCGGTGGACGCGGTGGAATGGAGCGGCTGGACACCTGCGGCCGATCCGGCTGACACGCCGTCGCGTCTCGGGGAAGTCAACCCGGGTGACGAGGGCTTCTTTGTGCCGTTCGCCGCACGGGTCAAACGCCTCGTACCGCATCTGCCGATGGGCACGTGCGGCGGCTTCCGGAGCGCCGTCGGCATGTCGCGCGCGATCTCGGCTCACGGTCTCGACTTTGTCTCGCTCTCGCGTGCGTTCATCGCGGAGCCCGATCTTCCAAAGCGCCTGCTTGCCGGCCAGCCACGGGCGTTCTGCGACGGTTGCAATCAGTGCCTGGCCAAGCACATTCGTCCGGTTCATTGTCCCAGGCTCACGTAGGCCATCACCGCTGGAGTCGGTCCATGCTTAACGACGCCCATTTCACATCAGCCACCCAGGCAGCCGATGTCTTCGCTCGCCCGGGGGGTCTTCGCCGCACCGTCGCGCTCGTGCTGCCGTCGAGTGACGAAAAGCGTTCCTCGGCTATTTCGCAGGCGGGCGCGGAACACCTCGGCCTTGGCTACATCGCCGCGTACCTCCGGGCGCGGGCGGTCGAGGTGACCGTGTTCAACTTCCAGGTCGACACCTACGTGTCGTACTGGGAAATGGCCGAGAAGGCGCCGCCTGTGTCGGTCGACACGTGCGCGCGCCAGATCATTGAGTCCGGCGCCGACATCGTCGGCATGTCGATCACGGGAATCACGATTCGCGAAGCGCTCGGCATCGCGAATCGCCTCAAGGAACTGAAGCCGGAGATCTTCATCGCGTGGGGCGGCCATCAGGCGTTCTACAGCGCGAAGGATCTGATCGAACGGGAGCTCAGCGTAGACGCGGTCGTCGCCAGCGATGGCGAAATCACGATGGGTCGTCTCGTCGACTGCCTGTCGCTCGGCGGCAGCATCAAGGAGATTCCGGGACTTTACGTCCGCGACGGGCGCGGCAGGATGCTCTACACGGGACCGCCACCGGAACCGGAGCTGGACGAGCTACCGCGGCCGGCTCGCGACACGCTCGAGATGATGATCGCGCGCGGCATGAACATCACCGACGCGCGCATCACCACGAGTCGCGGCTGCCCGTTCAAGTGCACCTTCTGCGTCGATCCGTCGCTCGGTTATCGCGTGAAGTGGCGCGCGCGCAGCGCGGAGCTTGTCGTGGCGGAGATGAAGGAGCTGGTGGAGAAGTACGGCATCAAGTTCTTCTGGTTCAGCGAGGACAACTTCATTCTGCCGACGAAGCAGGGCCGAGACCGGGCGACGAAGATCGCGGATCTTCTCGTCGAGGCCGGCCTCGACATCGGCTATCGCGCGCTTCTCCGGGCAGACGCCATCAACGGCGAAACGGAACTCGTGCGGAAGCTGATTCGCAGCGGCCTCCGCTGTGTATACATCGGGATCGAGTCGGGCTCGCCGCGGCGTTTGGTGTACCTGAAGAAGCACGAGACACCGGAGGAATACCGCGCGGTGCTGGATCAGTTGAAAGCCACGCGCGTGGGGCTCCAGATCGGCTTCATCATGTTCGATCCGTTCACGACGTGGGACGATCTGGCCATCGACGCGGAGTTCCTCCGTTCGGTCGGGCAGATGTACCTGTATTCCAACTACTGCCAGACGCTCGACGTGTTTCCAGGCACGGACATCTCGTTGACGTTGATCGAGAAGGGGATGTTGTCCAAGAGCTTCAGCTACGACTCTCCGTACGACGAGTACCAGTGGGAGGATCCGGCGATCGGCCAGCTCGGCCGGGCGTTCATGCGGGCGTACGGTTCGCAGCTCATCGAGCTCGACAAACACTTCCAGCGATTCGCCGTCGTCGACGTACCGACAATCTGGCGCGCGAGCCACGCCGGCCAGCTCGATGCCGGCCACGCCGAGCGCGTACAGGCGATCGCCGACGAGCATCTCGGCACGCTCAACCAGGCCGGATTCGACCTGTTCACCCGAGCCCTGGAATTGGGACGCCAGGGATGGGGCGAAGCCGCATTCCACGAGCTCGTGCAGCGGCACTACAAGGCCGCCGCGGCCGTTCGCGTGGCGCTCGCTCACGAGCTGCTGGGCTGTCCGGCCGAGGTGAGAGATCGAATGACATCGATGACCGGCATCACCCTGGCGAACCTGTCGGAGGCATGTTGAGCGTCAGTGAGCCCATAGCAAGGCGAACGACGGTGAGGCTGGGGGATCACACCACCAACGAACTGGACGAGCGCCTGCGAACCGAGGAACCGATTGCGGTGTTACCCACTGGATCGTGCGAGCAACACGGGCCACACCTGCCGCTCGACACCGACACGTTTCTAGCGGAGAGCGTGGCCTACGAGACCTGCCGCCAGACCGGCGACGTACTCTTGCCGGCGGTCGCGATTGGCTACAACGAGAAGGAGCTTGCATTCGCCGGGACCGTCTCGGTACCAGCCATTCCGTTCTTCGAAGGCGTCGTAGGGATTGGCCGGTCGCTCGCGCGGTCAGGCTGGCGGCGGATGGTCGTCGTCAACGGCCACGGCTGGAACAACGACCTTGTGCGAGCCGCGACGCATGTCCTGAACGAGATCGACGGGTTCACCGTCGCGTGCTGCTCCTACTGGACACTTTGCCACCCGGAAATCCGCGCCCTGCGCGAGTCACCCACCCCCGGTGGTATGGCGCACGGCTGCGAATTCGAGACGTCGCTGATGATGCACCTCAGGCCGGGCAGCGTGCGGATGCATGCGATCGTCGATGAGATCAAACCCTCCGGCATCCGCCACCTGCACCACGATCTGCTCGAAAAATCTCCGATGTTCATGCCTGAGCCGTTCGGCAACCTCTCGACGACTGGTGTGATCGGCTCGCCGTCCTTGGCCACCGCGGACAAGGGGCGCGTCTGGTTCCAGGCTGCGGTCGGACGCCTTTCGGAATTTCTCAGAGACTTCCGCGCGAAAGCGCCAGGCCCGTGCGGACGATGAGCCCCGACGTCACCGGTGTGCGCCTCGGTGTGGATGTCGGCGCCACCAAGATCGAGATCGTCGCGTTCGATCCGGCGTCCCGTACGGTCGTCGACCGGCGCCGGGCGCTCACCGCGCGCACCGCGGATGCGTTCGTACGGCAGATTGCCGAGTTGACCACCGCCATGGAGCTGGAGATCCAGCGCCGCAGCGTGATGTCGCCTCTGGGCATGTGTGTTCCCGGTCTGCTGGATGCCGGGCGGGGCCAGATCGTGTGTTCCGCCAATTGCGGTTGGCTCGTCGGCGTGCCGCTGCGCCACGACCTGGAGATCGCGTTGGACCGGCCGGTGATCATGGACAACGACGCGGTCTGCTTCGCGATGGCCCAAAGCCTGGCGCTGCGGCATCGCGACGTCCACACGGTGTTCGCCGCCATTCTCGGCACCGGCGTCGGCGGCGCGTTGCTGATTGACGGAGAGCCGGTGCGCGGCCGGCACGGGATGGTGGGTGAGTGGGGACATAACCCGCTCCCGCCGGCCGGCCAGGTCGCCGGCCGCCGCGATCGCGAGGCTGAAGAGTCGAGCCCGGCGTGTGGGTGCGGGCGCGTCGGCTGCATCGAGACGTGGCTCGGCGCGCCTGCGCTCGAGCGGGAATACGCGCGCCTGTCCGGTCAGATCATCGCAGCGTGTGCGATCGCTGATGCCGCTGCCGCTGGAGACCCGCACGCCATTCATGTCCTCGACCGTTTCGTCGATCGACTGGCTCGCTCCCTCGCGGGCGTAATCAATGTCATCGATCCCGACGCGATCGTGCTCGGCGGGGGGCTCAGCAATCTCGCCGTCCTCTATCAAGCCGTACCGCTGGCGTGGGAAGACTACGTTCTCGCCAATCGGCCCGCCACGCTCCTTCTTCCTCCGGCGTTCGGCGATTCGGCCGGTGCGATCGGCGCGGCGCTGCTCAGGTCCGTCGATCGGACCACGGGCATCTCGAGGGCATCGTGACTGCCACCGTGCGCACGGGGGTGCTCGTGTCGTTCTGCGGCATCGATGGCAGTGGGAAGACGACGCAGCTGCGGCTGCTCGAAGCGTGGCTGCGCGCCGAAGGCTCTCCGATTCACCGCGCGAAGGTCGAATGGCCTGCCACCTCCAGCATGTTCGAACTCGCCAAACACGAGACGGGTGACTGGGAGTCGTACGAATCGACGATTCCCGCGACACTGCGCGAATTCGTGATTGCGTGCGACGTCGTTGGCTACTATCGCCGCGCGATCGAGCCCGTCCTCGAGCGCGGGACGGTGGTGTTGTGGGATCGGAGCCCGCTCTGCTATCGCGCCTATGCGCGAGCCTACGGCGCTGATCCGCAATGGGGCGACCGTCTCTACGCGACCATTCCGGCGCCCAGCGTCACCGTCCTGCTCGACCTCAGTCCTGCGGTCGCCCTCCAGCGGCTGATCGCGCGCCAGACACAACCGATCCGGCGCGACGAGAATGTCGAATTGCTCACTCGTGTGCGCAACGTCTATCGGAAGCTCAGTCGCGGGCGTACCGACATCGTCACCATCGACGCATCGAGGAGCGCGTCGAGTATTGCCGCGGACATCCGCGAGCTTGTGAGACCTCTCGTCGGGTCCGCGCGTTCATTGCCGCAAGGTGTCTGCGATTCGCCGGCGTAGAGGAGCGCAGGACGTGAGGATTGAGCGCTTCGATTCCGACTGCACCGCGGCGAACCGCCTGGCCGAGATCGTGGCCGCCCAGATCGCGTCGAGACCAGACAGCGTCCTTGGCCTGCCCGCCGGTCGCACGCCCGTGCCGTTCTACCGCCGGCTGGTCGAGCTGACCAGCGGGCAACACCTCGATTGGTCCCGCGTCCGTGTCTTCACGCTCGATGAGTTCGCGGGCACGAGCGGGACAGACCGCCAGCCGTACGCCCGCTTCATGTACGAGCATCTGTACCGGCACGTGAACGTCTCGCAGCAGCTGGTGGATTCGCCGGATGGGCGTGCGCCATCGATCGCGACTGAAGCTAGCCGGTACGAGTCCGCGATCGCTGCCGCCGGGCTCGATCTGGTCGTGCTCGGTATCGGCACGAATGGCCACATCGGGTTCAATGAGCCGGGGCCAGTAGTCCGGCCGCGTACGCACCTCGTCACCCTCGCACCGTCGTCGCGCGCGGGGAACGCGTTCTTGTTCGATGGGGATCTGGCGCGGGTGCCGGGCGAGGCGTTGACGGTTGGAATCGCGACGATTCTGAGTGCGAAGCGAATCCTGCTGATCGCCACTGGCCAGAGCAAGGCGCGCGCGATATCGAGGCTGGCGGAGGGCCACGTCACCACCCGCCTTCCAGCTTCTTTCCTGCATCTCCACAACGACGCGACCGTGATCGTCGACGATGCGGCGTCGCGCCGGATTCCGCGGGAACTGCGAGCAGGGTCATGATTACGACCGAGGCATGGGTTCTTCACCGAGGCGCGAGCGATGATCCGCCCGGCACTTCGGGATCGTTGCGGCTCGAAGAGTTCACGTTTCCGGACATTACCGACACAGAGGTACTCGCCGAGCCCTTGTATGGTTGCTGGGAAGGCAACCTCACCCATGCGATCCAGAGAGACCCCGTAGACATCTGCAGGCTCCGGCGCGAATCGAGGATCGTCCTCGGCAACTCGGGCATCGTCCGGGTCTTGCGCCGCGGCCGCTCAGTTCACCGCTTGAATGAGGGAGACGTCTGCGCTCTGGTCCCGATCGGCGCGACAGACCCTTATGGCTACCTTACGCGGGTGCTGGCTTATGACGCGCCCGGCACGATGGGTGTGCTCGCGAAGCAATTGAAGCTGGATGAGCGCCAGCTCGAGCCCGTCCCCGCGAACTCTGACGCCGAACTCCGGCAGTGGGCTGCGTTTTCCCTGCGGTATCCGACGGCGTGGGCCAATTGGAGGGTGGCATTCGGCGCGTGGCGCTTACAGATGCCCGAAGCCGTGGCCCCGCACGCCACGGTGCTTGCGTGGGGAGGTGGGGTCGCCTTGGCTGAACTGACGCTCGCTCAGGCGTTCGGCTGCAAGGCCATCATGGTCGCGTCAAGCGACGAGCGGCGGCGGCTGATTGAGTCCCTGGGCATCGCCGCCCTCGATCGCCGTGCGTTCGGCGGCCTCGACTACGACGAGGTCCGGTGCACCACCGACCGCGAATTCCGGAAGCGGTATCAGGCCGCCGAGAGCGCGTTTCTCGGATTCGTGCGCGAGGCGACGGCCAACGAAATGGCCTCGATCGTGATCGACAACATCGGCAAACCCGTCCTGCGCGCCAGCCTGAAGGCGCTGGCGCGGCAAGGCGTACTGACGACCGTCGGCTGGAAGTGTGGCGCGGATATGAATGTTGTACGCGCGGTGGAGTGCCAGCGCCGCCACGTCCATGTTTTCACCCACGGTGCCAGCTACGAGGAGGGCCTGGCGAGCTTCCGTTGGGCACTGGAGCACCAATGGATGCCGCCCGTCAGCGACGAAGTGTACGACTGGCACGACGTTCCGCAACTGGCCGACGACTTCCGTGACGGCCGCGTGCGCTCCTACTTTCCCCTCTTTCGCGTGAACGCGGCCTGAGTGGGACGATGCGGGGAGATTTCGACGGCACGCGCGCACGGACCATCGCCGACGCGCTGTACGCGCGGGCCTTGACGACGCCCGATGAACCCGTCTTCGTCTTCAGGTCCGACGACGGAGTCTCGCGGACCTCGACCTACCGCTCGCTTGACGTTGGAGCCCGCCGACTGATGGCGTGGCTGGTTGAACGCCGGTTGACCGGTGAACGCGTGGCTCTCGCCCTCCCACCCGGGCTCGACTACATCGAAGCTCTTTTCGGATGTTTCTATGCCGGCGCGATCGCGGTGCCTGCCTATCCGCCGACCCGAGACGCGACCGACGTATTCCAGAGCATCGTCGCGGACGCCGGCGCCGCCGCCGTCATCTGTCCCTCGGCAGCATCCGCAGGCCGGCTGAGTTCCGTGCTTTCGTCAGCAGGCCGCAACGTCGCGTGCTGCGCCCTGGATGCGATGGCGCCCGGCGACGTTCGATTGGACCTGAAGCCATCGGCTGAACCGTCCGGCCTGGCCTACCTCCAGTACACCTCCGGCTCGACTGGCACTCCCAATGGCGTGAGGGTCAGTCACGCCAACCTCATCGAGAACCTGCGCTACATCCATACCGCCACTGGCGCGAGGACCGATCACACGCAGGTGTCATGGTTGCCGCCGTACCACGACCTCGGCCTGGTCGTCAGCATCTTCATGCCCGTCTTCCAGGGCCATCGATGCGTGCTGATGACGCCGCGATCATTCGTACGGCGCCCGCGTCGCTGGCTCGAGGCGATTACTGAGCACCGGGCGACCGCGAGCGGGGCGCCGAACTTTGCGTACGACATGTGCGTCCGGGCCGTTCCGCCGGAAGCCCGCGTGGGGCTCGACCTCACCAGTTGGAGCATTGCGTTCAATGGCGCGGAGACCGTGCGCGCAGACGTGCTGCAGCGCTTCGTCGACGCGTTCGCACCTTGCGGGTTTCGAGCCGACGCGTTCAGGCCCGGCTACGGTCTCGCCGAGGCGACACTGCTCGTCAGCCTCTCGGCTGGTGGGGGGCCTCTGGTGATCTCGGCCGATTCGACGGCGCTCGGCGAGCGCCGCATCGTCGAGACGGCGGCGGACGCCCCGGGCTCGAGAACCCTGGTCGGTTGCGGCACGGTCGTCGCTCCGCAGTCGATGGCTATCGTCGATCCCGAGACAGGTGTTCCGTGCGGGGCGGACCAAGTGGGGGAGATCTGGGTCGCGGGCCCGTCGGTGAGCGATGGATATTGGAAGAACACCGAACTAACGTCCCTGATCTTTGACGTTCCGTTGCGCGGCGCGGAAGAACGCTCGTCCGGAACCTACCTGCGGACGGGCGATCTAGGCTTCGTCCATCGCGGCGAGCTGTTCGTCACGGGCCGGCTGAAGGATCTGCTTGTGGCGCGCGGCCGCAACCATCATCCGGAGGACATCGAACGAACCGTCGAGAGTTGTCACCCAGCGGTGGGCTTCGGCCGGTCGATAGCATTCGCCGTCGAGGACGGTGAGGCCGAGACCGGAGCCGTGGCCATCGAGCTCGAGCGAGGGACAGCAGAAGCCTCGACCGCGGAGATCGCGTCCGCCGTTCGCGCGGGCGTCAGTGCGCGCCACGGTCTGACACTGTCGCTCGTCGTGTTCCTTCGGCCCGGTGGGTTGCCCCGGACGACGAGTGGAAAACCTCGGCGCCGTGCGTGCCGGGAATTGTTCCTTTCGGGCAACCTGGACGTCATCGATGTTCAACGGATCGGTGGGCAGGCGGGAAGCCCGCCGCCTCCTATCGACCCCGCGACGGAGCAGCCGACGCTGGACGACATTCGAAAGTGGCTCATCGAGAACATCGCGCGGCAGGGAGGTCTTGATCCACGAACCGTTGACACCCGCCGGCCCATGGCGAGCTACGGTCTCGATTCCGTCGCAGCGGTTTCACTGAGCTCGTCGCTCGGGGCATACCTCGGCCGGGAGGTTTCACCGCTCGTCGCCTACGAGCACCCGACAATCGATGCCTGCGCGCGGTTTCTCGCCACCGGTGTGCGGAATGCCGATCGCGCCGTCAGCGCGCCGGCGAGTCACGAGCCAATAGCGATCATCGGGATGAGTTGCCGGTTTCCGCAGGCTGGCAATCCCGTGGAGTTCTGGCGGCTGCTGAGATCCGGCAGGGACGCAATTACGGACGCGCAGGGCGCGCGATTCGACCGGACATACCCACCTGGCGGATATCTGGACGACGTCGCCGGTTTCGACGCCTCGTTCTTCGGGATCTCGAGCCGGGAAGCCATGTCGATCGACCCTCAGCAGCGGATTCTCCTCGAGCTCGCATGGGAATCCCTGGAGGACGCTGGCATCGCCCCCACCGGGCTCGCCGGACGCCGTGTAGGTGTGTTCGTCGGGATTTCGAACAACGACTACGGCGCCCTGCTTCGTGGGCGTGGCCTGGATGTCGATCCGTACAGCGTGACCGGCAACAGCTTGAGCATCGCGGCCAACCGCATTTCGTACGCGTTGGATCTTCGCGGTCCGAGCGTGGCAGTCGATACGGCGTGTTCATCGTCGCTTCTGGCGACGCATCTCGCGTGCGCGAGTATCCTTCGCGGCGAGTGTGAGCTTGCGCTCGTGGGTGGCGCCAACCTCATTCTGCTTTCAGATGTAAGCACCTCGTTCAAGCTCGCGGGTGCGCTCAGTCCGGATGGCCGGTGCCGGCCGTTTGCCGCCGCCGCCAACGGCATCGGCCGCAGCGAGGGCGCCGGCGTGATCGTGCTGAAGCCACTCTCGAGGGCGGTCCAAGATCGCGACTACGTCTACGCGTGCATCGTGGGATCGGCCGTCAACCAGGACGGCGCCACCAATGGGATCGTCGCTCCAAGCGCCGCAGCACAGCAGCAGTTGCTCCGCGACGCGTACTCGTCCGCGGGGATCTTGCCGAGCGAGGTGCAGTTCGTCGAGGCCCATGGTACCGGCACCCCGTTGGGTGATCCGGTCGAAGCGTCCGCGCTCAACGCTGTTCTCGCGAGCGGCCGAAGCGCCGGCCAACCGTGCTTGATTGGCTCTGTCAAATCCAACATCGGTCATCTCGAGGCCGCGGCCGGCATCGCCGGGCTGATCAAGACGGCGCTCGCTGTCGCGCACGGCGAGCTCCCGCCGACGATTCACTTCGATCGACCCAACCCGCTGATTCCGTTTCACGAGTGGCCGATCCGTGTTCAGGACGCACTGTCACCGTGGCCAGGCGATGGGACTCGGGTGGCAGGGGTGAGCGGCTTCGGCTTCGGCGGCACCAACGCGCACGTCGTCCTTCGTAGCGGCCCGGCGCGCGATCCGGGAACCGACATCGCGCCGCCATTCGTCCTGCCAATCTCGGCCCGCAGTGCCGGAGCGCTCCGGTCCCTAGCCGACGCCTTCCGTGCCCAGATCGGCGAACTCAACGCCGACGATCACGCGGCGCTCGGCCGTATCTGCGCGGCAGCGGCCCAGCGTCGGGCACATCACGATTACCGCGTTGCCGTTACCGCGCCCTCGGCACAGGGTATGGTGCAGCGTCTCGAGGCGCTGCTCAGCGGAGAGGCCAGCCCGGGTCTTTACCCTGGTCCTGCTGTGCCACGGCCAGGGCGTCCTGTCATCTTCGTGTTCTCAGGTTACGGCGGTCAATGGCGTGGCATGGGCAGGATGCTGATGCGCCGCTACGCGGTGTTCGACCGCGCCGTGCGTGAAAGCGACGCGCTCATGTGCGCGCACCATCGCCCGTCCGTGCTGCCGTTCATCGAAAACACTTCAGCCGAGTCGGGTTCAGAGGGAGAGACTCTGGAGACCGCTCAGCGCGCGCTGTTCAGTGTTCAGATCGGGCTGACCGCGCTCTGGCAGTCGTGGGGAATCACGCCGGCTGGAGTCGTCGGCCACAGCGCCGGAGAAGTGGCTGCGGCCTATGCCGCGGGAGCGTTGGGCCTGGAGGACGCCGCTCGAATCTGTGCCGTCCGGGCAAGACTGCTTGGTCAGCTCATCGATCGTCCGGCGGCCACCGGTCAAACCGGCATGTTATCGGTATCGATCTCACCGGCTGAGATGCGTGATCGGCTCACGAGTCGCGCGGCCGCCGATGCGCCCGTGTGGGTCGCGAGCCACAACGGTCCGCGAACGGTCGTTATGACGGGCGCGCTCGAGGCTCTGACCGAACTCTCGCGCGCGCTGGCCGCCGACGGCGTCGAGAGCAATCTGCTCCGCGCACCTGGCGCGGGTCACAGTCCGTATGTCAGCGAGGCGGCCGAAGCGCTGATCGAAAACCTGCACGGACTCGCGCCTCGATCTGGCCGGGTGCCGCTGTATTCCACGGTCACGGGCGGCCGTCTCGATGGCAAGGCGCTCGACGCTGGCTACTGGGGACGCAACCTTCGCGAGCCCGTGTTGTTCATCGACGCTGTCGGTGCGATTGCCGGCGCCGAACACCATTCGTTCATCGAGCTCAACTCGCATCCAATTCTTTCGCCGTCACTCGTGGAAAGGTTTGAGTCGGTGTCTACGCCGCCGCTAGTACTGCCGGTCATCCGCCTCGGCGAGAAGGCCCCCACGCTGTTGCTGCGAGCCTTGGCGGCGCTTTACGCGGACGGCCACGAGGTGGATTGGGGTTCGGTCCACGGCGGCACCGCGGACCATGCGGCCCTTCCGCGCTATCCCTGGCAGCACCAGCGCTTCTGGCCGAGCGACGACGGTCGAGTGGCGAGACGCATTCCGGCGTCTCACGGCCGATCGATTCTGGGCGACCGGCTCGATGCGGCGACACCGTCGGGGGAGCGCTTTTGGGAATCCAGAATCGATCGCGATCATCTCCACGGCCTGCACACGTTTGTCAGCGGTAATGCCGTCGTGGTCGCGGCTGCGTCGTTTCTGGAGGCTGCGGTCGAAGCGGCGACGGCGGTGGTCCCTGGCAGTGGTCAAGGGTGGCGGCTGTCGAACATTCAGGTTCCGTGGCCGCTGATCTTCCACGGGTCCGAGCGAGTCTTGTTGCAGACGCTGCTCGCGCCCGTTTCGCCGAGCCGCTTCCGTTTCCAGATCGCGAGCCGGTTCGTCGATGGCAGTGACTCTCGCGACGAGTGGCGATCGCATGCCGACGGCGAAATCGAGCGTATCGAGACCGGACCAGAGCACGGCGATGGAGAGCAGATCACGCCGCCCGCCGACGTTCTCGACGGTGCCGCGATGTACCGCCGTCTCGATTCGCACGGCATGTCCTACGACGAGACCGCCCGCGAGTTGATGCGCGCGTCCGTCGACGGTGACTCGGCGTCAGCAGTGATTGCAACAAAGGGTGGATCGGTACTCGCGGCCACCCTTCACGTCCTCGGTTCATTTGCCGCCGCGCCGGGTCAGTCCACTTACGCTGGTGTCTTCGATTTGCCTTCGGCCGTTTCGTCGGTCCTCTGTTTTCCGGCAACGTCCCGTTCGCTTCGCGTCGAGGCGAGGGTCACCGCATCAAAGGCGTCCCGCGAACGTTTGTCGGCTGATCTCCGTGTCACCGACCAGGAGGGCCGGGTCGTGGTGAAGTTCGAGGGCTACGAGTATCGGCGGCACTCCGGACCTGCGCTCTCGTTGCCACAGGATCCCCGATCCTGGCTCTACGGAATCGAGTGGCGGCGACAGGAAAGCGTTCCGCCACCCGGCGACGGTCCGCGGGCGCAAGTCTCCGCTCAGTGGATCGTGCTCCATGACGGAAGTGCCACCGCCGACGCCCTCTGCCGGTTGGCCGCCGCTGCCGGCGTCGAGTGCACGTCCGTTTTTCCAGGCGAACTCTTTCAGGCGCTGGGGCCTGGGCGCTTTGAGGTGCGGCCAGGCGGCGCGGCCGATTGGCGCGAGCTGTTTCGCGCGGTCGTCCGCGACGGCCGGCCGCCATGCACCGCCGTGCTGCACCTGTGGACCGCTGACAGCGGCATCGAAGAGGACTGCTCACTCTCCCGGGTCAAAGAGGTTCAGCAGCGAGGCTGCGTTAGTGCGCTGGCGCTGATCAAGGAGCTTGCGGCGACGGGGTTCGATCCGCCGATTCGTCTCTGGCTTGTGACGCGCGGCGCCCAACCGATCCAACCGGGAGCGACGGCCAATCCGCTGCAGGCGCCGTTGTGGGGTTTCGGCCGAAGCCTGTCGATCGAATGGCCTGAAAACTGGGGCGGCTTGATCGATATTGACTCCCTCGACCGGTCCGAGGATGCCGCGCGTGCTGTCTGCGCGGAAGTACTTTCAGGAGATCCCGAGAATCAGGTCGCGTATGCCAATGGCCAACGCCATGTGCCCCGTCTGGCGCACCTGCACCTGCCAGATCGATCCGGCGACCCGCCGATCTGGCGTCCCGACGGTACGTATCTGCTGACCGGGGCGTTCGGACGGATCGGACCGTCGATTGCCCGCTGGCTGGTGGCGCAGGGCGCACGTCGCATCGTGCTGGCCGGCCGCACGCGGCTGCCGCCCAGGCACCTCTGGCCCGACGTCGAAGAGAACACGCCGATCGGCCGCCGCATAGGCGTCGTCCGCGATCTGGAGGCGCGAGGTGCGGTCGTCGAGACGCCGGCCGTGGACGTCGGTGACGAGCTCGAGATAGCCGCCGTGCTGGACCGCGTTCGGGATCGGTTTCCGCCGATACGGGGCGTCTTTCACGCTGCCGGAATCTTCGAGCTGCGCACCATCGATGAGTTGACGACGGACCGGATGGAGGAGATTCTCCGGGCGAAGGTCGAGGGCGCATGGCTGCTGCACCGGCTCCTTGCCGGGACGGAGCTCGACCATTTCGTCCTGTTCTCGTCGTTTTCCTCCGTGCTGACGCTGCCATTCGTCACGCACTATGCCGCGGCGAATGCGTTCCTCGATGCGCTCGTCCACTATCGGCGCGCCCGCGGGCTTCCCGGATCGACGATCAACTGGGGTCTCTGGGGCGAGGCGGGCGCCCGGTCGCATCCGATGCTGCCGGCGCTCGAGACGCTGTCGCCAACGGAAGCGCTCGACGCTCTCCGCGCGATTCTGACCGCCGGTCTACCGCAGGTCAGCGTCGCCCGGATCGACTGGACGCGAGACCTCGATCCGCGGGTCTGGAAGATTCCATTCTTCGCTGAGCTCCGATTGGAAGCAGATCGGCACCGAGCGGCGGCATCAGCCGGCGTCCCGGTGCGTTCGACCCTCAAGGCCGCGGCGCTTGTCTCCGCGGACGCCGCGCGTCTGCCGATGATCACGCAGTTCATGCAGACAGAGATCGCGAAGGCACTCGGCGTCGACGCGATTGCGCCCGACCAGGCCTTGACGCACTGGTCGATCGACTCGCTCATTGCCATCGAGTTGAAACGCCAGTTCGAGCGCGAGCTGGACGTGACGTTCCCGGCGGTGGCCTTTGTATCCGGTCCGACGATCAATCAGTTGGCTGCTTATGTGCTCCAAGCCTGGAACACCGGCGAGGCGCACTGAATGAACATGACCGCTCCAGACGCGACCGCGTTCCTGGCCGACTGGCGGATCGACTTCGACGAACTCCGGGCCTTCGTGCGGCCGATTCACGATGGCGAGACGCTGCTGCTCGTCGGCTCGATCGCCGACGGACTCGCCAACGAGTTGTCGGACATCGATCTCCTCCTGCTGGGTTCAGGCAGCCTCGAGCGCCGTGACGCGGTGGTGGACGTCAATTGCGAGTACGCCACTACGGTGATGAAGGGACACGAGGTCCACGTCGAGTGCTGGCACCCTGACGTCATCGATCGACTCGTGGCGCGGATGACGGCCGCGCTTGACTCGTTCGATGACACCGGACGATTCGAGCCTGACCAGTCCCTCGACGACGATCGGCTCTGCCTGCTGTCGCGGATTCGCAACGGCGTTGTCGTCGCGGGCGCCGATGCGGCGGCCGGCTGGCGAGGGCGATGTCAGTCTCACCGCCTGCCTCTCTATCTCCGTCAGCACTGGCTTCACGGATTCCGCACCCTGCGGTCGAAGGCTCTGGCCGAAGGCCGGTATGGCCATCCTGGCTCCGCACAACAGCAGTTTCGAGGTGCGTCCGTCTGTCTGGTTGGCGCGCTGCTATGTACGATCGGAGAAACCAACACCTATAGCAAGTGGCGGCCGCGGTTGCTGCAGCGGCATCGCGACACGATCGGCGCCGAAACCACCGATGTGATGCTACGGTCACTGTTTGCGCCGCGGATGACGGCGTCTGAGATGGCCACTGCGTTCGGCCTCCTCGATCAAATCGAACACGACGTCGTGAGCGCCGCCCGTCTCAGTGGGCTTACGTCGCCCTAACTAGAAGGAAGTCGCCGCCAGGGTGACGGCGAGCTTCGGTAGGCGTCGCGGCGCGTCCCGCGCCGCCTCGGGGCTGGTTCGAGAAGGAATCTCGGCTCAGGACCCCTCTAAGGCTTCATGTCATCGAAAAGGCTGAAGGCCATGCTGTCGCTCGCCATTCTTGCCAGCACGATCGTTGCAGTGTCGGCGCAGGCGCCGGCGCCTGCGCAGGTCGGTCTGGGGTTAGATGCGGCTATCGCAGTCATCGACAAGACTATCGCGTCGAACTTCGCGAAGGACGGTATCGGCGGCCTGTCCATTGGCGTCGTTTCGGGGAAGCAGCTGATCTGGTCGAAGCATTACGGCTATGCCGAGGCGGAGACGAAGCGCGTCGCCGACAACGACACGGCGTATCGCGTCGGCTCGATCACCAAGCAATTCACGGCGCTGGCGCTGTTACAGCTGGTCGAAAAAGGTCAGATGCGGCTGAGCGATCCGCTGGAGAAGTACGTGCCGGAAGTGAAGCAGGTGAAATCTCCGCCGGCAGGCGCGCCGCCCGTCACGATCCTCCAGGTGGCCATGATGACGTCGGGCTTGGCGCGGGAGCCGGAATGCGACCATCCCAACGATGGCAGCAGCGCGGAATGGCAGAAAATCGTGCTGCGGTGCCTGCCGCAGACGAAATACGTCACCGAGCCAGCAGGTACGACGTACCGGTATTCAAACATCGGATACGCGACGTTGGGGCTCGCCATCGAGCGCGCGGGCCGGCAGCCCTACATTGATCAAGTGCGGGACCGCATCCTTGTGCCGCTCGGCATGTCGCGCTCGGCGATGGGGGATGCCTCGCCGGCCGTGCGCGTGAATCTGGCGCACGGCTATCAACTCGACGAGAAGAGCGGAAAGGTGAGCCGTGAGGACCCCGATCGCGGACTCGACGGCCGCGGGTATCGCGTGCCCAATGGCGGGTTGTTCAGCACGGTCAACGATCTCGCGAAGTTCGCCTCATGGGAGCTGGGCGATGGCCCGTCGGGCATCTTGAACAGGGACACCCAGGAGGCGAATTACTCGCGCGCGGTGTTCTACATACCCGAGATGTACGCCGGCTATGGCGTGGGTTTTCAAGTCCGATGGCTCGGTCCCGTGCTGATGATTGGCCACGGTGGCTCAACCGACGGCTACCATTCCGCGGTGTACGTGAATCGCCCCACCCATTTGGGCGTGATCGTGCTGCGTAACTGCGATAGCTGTCCGGTGGATGCCGGTGCGGTCGCCGCCAACGCACTCGTGGCACTCGCGACGGCCAAAAGCAAGTAAGACGACTCGCGAGGTCCTTTTATTTTCGATTGCGAATCGAATAGAGCCGGTGCTGCGTCCGGATCACGAGCCGGTCGCCGACGATCGCTGGTGTTGCCATGGAGAAGTCGTCGAGGGAGTTCGTACGCACGAGCCGGTACTCGTTGGCCGCCGCCTCGATGACGTAGGTGTCGCCCTCCTCGCTCATCACGAAGACGTGACCGTTGTAGGCCCACGGCGAGGCCGTGAACGTCGCCGGCACTGACGCCACGCGCGCTTGATAGATGCGCTCACCGGTTTCAGGGTTGCGACGCGAGAAGATGCCCTTGTCGTTCAGCACATACAACGCATTCTTGTAGATGACCGGCGTGGGCAGGTACGTGCCGCCGGCAGTCCGGTCGTACCACGCGACGTGATCACTCTTGGTTTCTGCAGCCGGCAGCGTCATGTCGCCGGAACCGCCGGCTCGGATCGCCACAATCGGCCTGTTGTCGTCGCCGCCGGCGCCCGAGGTGACAAAGAGGACGTCGTTCCATGCGAAGGGACTCTGAATCGCATAGCCGCCCATACGATTCATCCGCCATAGTTCTTTGCCGTCCAGGCTGTAGCTGATCGCGACGCCGGGGCCGTGCGTGACGAGTTCCGTGCGCACGCGGTTCTCCCAGACGTACGGCGTCGACCATCCAGTCTTCCTTTCGGGTTGCACGGTTCGGGGCGTGCGCCAGAGCTCTTTGCCCGTGCGCGTATCGAAGGCCGCGACGAAGCTCTCCTCCTGGTTGTCGTTGAGAACGAACAGGCGATCTCTGTACAGCGCGGCGGAGGCGCCCGTGCCCCAGTCACGAGTGGTGGCATGAGGCTTCAGCGGCGTCGTCCACGCCTGCTTCCCCGCGAAGTCGTACGCGAACAGCCCGTAGTCGGTCAGATACACGTACACGCGCTCGCCGTCGGTCGTCGGCGTTTCGGACGCGAAGCTGTTCTTGCTGTGGCGTCCGCCCGCGGGATGGCCCTTGTACATCTCGCGTTCCCACAGTTTTTTTCCGGTCTCGAGGTCGTAGCAGAACAGCATCAGGCTGATGACGAGCTCGTTGGGCATTTCCCGATCGCGCTCGTAGAGCTTCGTATTAGCCTCCGCCGCCGAGAGCCCCTGCTTCCGGAGTTCGGCGAGGTATTCGTTGCTGAAGTCGACGCCGAGCGAAGGCTGCTTCATCGGCTTGTCGCTCGTGGCTGCGGTGAAGAAGATGCGATTCCCCCACACCACAGGCGAGGACCAGCCCACTCCCGGAACGTCCGTGACCCACTCGACGTTTTCGATCTTCGACCAGCTCACCGGAAGGTTCGGGTTCTCGGCGATCGGATTCGAGCCCGGTCCCCGAAACCTCGGCCAGTTGGCGGCGGGTCCCGCGGCTGTGCGACCGCTCGAGTCCTGAGCCTGTCCGGCCGTCAACGTGGACTGCACGAGTGCCGGGGCGACGAGCGGCGCCGCGGCGAGCGTCGCGAGTGCTATCAAGACCCTGCTGCGATGTCGCATGTGACGAATCATAGCCACGATCGGCTCCTCTCGTACGCCTCCTCGACAATGCGCAGTGTTTCGAGATTGTCCTCGGGCGAGGTTTCGAATGCGCCTCCGTCGGACAGGCGATCGACAAAGTGCGAGATGGCGCCCGCGTACGAAGCCTTGTAGTTGGCCGGGAGATCCAGAACGAGCTCCTCTTCGATGTCCCCGCGCAGCGACAGGCGGTTCAGTTCCAGCGTGATCATCCCTCGCGTACCGGTGATCTCGAGTCGATCGAACTGGTCCGGCGGATATCCAGGCGCCATGAAGTCGCCGACGACGGAGACGGGCGCGCCGGCATCCGTTGTCAGCGACAGATCCACACGATCCTCGCCCCGGGTGGCCGGGCAACGCTTCTTGAGCACGGCGTCTCGGAGCTTGAAGGGCCCGAGCAAAAACCGCAGCGTGTCCACGTGGTGAATGAGGACCTCCATCAAGAGGAAGCGCTCGAGAGTCCGAAACATGGGCTGGCGCACGATCGCGGGGAGTTGTTTGCGCTCGTCGGGCAGAAGGCCTGACGTGAGGATCGACATCGTGACCGCGCGAACGTCGCCCAGGTGGCCGCGCCGCAGCCACTCGTGAATGCGCCTGTAATGCGGCCGAAATCTCCAGTTTTCATGCACCATCAGCCGGACAAGCCCTTCAACGTCGGCGACGAGGGCCTCGGCTTCGGCGAGCGTGGGCGCTAGCGGCTTCTGACAAAGGATGGCGAGCCCATGGTGCGCCGCCATCCTGCAGATCGGCGCGTGGGCCTCGCGAGGCGCGGCGATGTCGATCGCATCCAGCTCCTCGCCGGCCAGCATCGCCTCGACCGACGCGTAGACTGAGGGAATTTCGTAGGCCGCCGCGCGTGATCGAGCCGCGCTCACGTCCGGGTCAGCGATGGCGACGACGGTTGCGCGCCCGTGAGGCCGATGCCGGAGATGGCTCCACGCGTCCAGGTGATGCTGCGATACCCAGCCCGCGCCTGCGAGGCCGACGCGGGTCATCGTGCCGCTCATGCGGCGAGTGTGCCATGCTTTCCCCCCAGAAATGAGTCGTAAGGGCATTGAGCAGTCATCACGAGACGACGGCCGTGGTTTGTCGCGGCGCCTCACGCGTTACGGCGACGACAAGTTCGCCCGCTTTCTTCGCGAAGCGTTTCTCGAATCCACGGGCCTGACGCGCTCGTCGTTCGATCGGCCGGTCGTGGGGATCGCGTCAACGGCCAGCGACTTCAATCCCTGCCATGCCACCGCGCCGCAGCTCGTCGACGCCATTCGCCGCGGCGTCACGATGGCCGGCGGCCTGCCGTTCACCTTCCCGACGATCTCGATCCACGAATCATTCGCGTATCCGAGCAGCCTTCTGCTCCGCAATCTCCTGGCGATGGACACCGAGGAGATGCTCCGCGCGCTGCCGCTCGATGCGGTTGTGATGGTGGGTGGCTGCGACAAGACGATTCCGGCGCAAATCATGGGCGCCGTGAGCGCCGGCGTACCCGCGCTCGTTGCGCCTGTAGGTCCCATGCTTGCGGGCTGGAACCGGGGTGAGCGACTGGGTGCGTGCACGGATTGCCGCAGGCTGTGGGCGGCGCACCGCGCGGGAACGATCGACGCCGCGGCGCTCGATGAAGCGCGCGGTCAACTGATTCCGACGCACGGCACCTGCATGGTGATGGGTACGGCCAGCACGATGGCGTGCCTGGCTGAAACGCTGGGTTTCGTGCTCCCTGGCGGCAGCACGATTCCCGCGGTCCATGCCGAGCGCCTGCGCTTCGCGGAAGCCACCGGCCGGCGTGCGGTCGAGATGGCGGAGCCAGGGGCGCCGCCGGCCTCCGAGCTCGTCACGCGCGCCAGTCTGCGAAACGCGGTGACCGTACTTCAGTCCCTCGGGGGATCAACCAACGCGGTTGTTCATCTGGCCGCGATGGCCGGCCGGGCGGGCATCGCGCTCGATCTCGACGAACTCGATCGCATCGGCCGGGAGACGCCCGTGCTCGTCGATCTCAAGCCGATCGGCACGGGCTTCATGGAGGACTTCCATCGCGCGGGCGCGCTCCCTGCGCTCATGCGCGTCCTCGGCGCCGCACTGGATTCATCTGTCATCACCGCCACGGGACTCCCCCTCGGTGATGTGCTCTCGGCATGGCCGGACTGGATCGACGATCGCGTCATCCGTCGTCTCGACAATCCCGTGGCGCCGGGTGAAGCGCTGGCTATTCTTCGCGGATCGCTCGCACCGGACGGCGCCGTACTCAAGCGCGCGGCCGCGAGCGGGCCGCTGCTGCAGCACGAAGCGCCTGCGCTTGTGTTCGAAGGCCTCGACGACCTGGCCGCGCGGATCGACGATCCTGCCCTCGAAGTGACACCGGATCACGTGCTGGTGCTTCGCGGTGCCGGACCGATCGGCGCAGGCATGCCGGAAGCGGGCTCGATTCCCATTCCCGCGAAGCTCGCGCGCGCGGGCGTGAAGGACATGGTGCGCATCTCGGATGCGCGCATGAGCGGCACCGCGTACGGTACGGTGATTCTGCACGTCGCGCCGGAGGCTGCCGCCGGCGGACCGATCGCGCTCGTGCAGAACGGCGATCGGATCCGCCTCGACACAGCGGCCCGCCGGCTCGATCTGCTGGTCAGCGACTCAGAACTCTCGCGCCGGCGCGCGAACTTCCAGCCGCCGCCCGTACCCGACCGTGGATACGCGAGGCTCCACGCCATGCACGTGCTTCAGGCCGATCGCGGCTGCGATTTCGACTTCCTCGTGTCCCCGAGGATTGGTTCGTCCTGACCCCAATGTCCGTGCGAGCGTGTGACAGCCACGCGCACGTGATTGGCGACCCCGCCGTCTTTCCGTTCCGCGACGGCCGGGGCTATACGCCGTCGCCTGCCTCGCTCGAGGCGTACCTGGCGATGCTCGATCGGTACGGCGTCGCGCAGGGCGTGCTCGTGCAGCCCAGTGTGTACGGCTACGACAACCGGTGCCTGCTCGATGCGCTCGATCGCGCCTCCGGCCGCCTCTCCGGCATCGTCGTGCCATCGCCGGATGCGTCGTCTCGCGATTTCGAGGAGATGCACAAGCGCGGCGTGCGTGGTGTGCGTTCCAATCTGATCAACCCCGGCGGCCTGCGGCCGGACGTCGTCGCAGGCTGGCAATCCGTGATGCGCGACCTTGGCTGGCGCGTCGAGCTTCACATCGCGACAGAGGAGATCCCGGATCTCGCGGGTTTCGTCGCGCAATTCGGCGTACCGGTTGTCATCGATCACATGGGGCGACCCACGCCGGGCCGTACCAGTCTCAGCCCCGTGTCACCGGCCCTGCGACAACTGATCGATCTTGTTCGCGCCGGCGCCTGCCGCGTGAAGCTCAGCGCGCCGTATCGGCTTTCGAATCAGGCCCCACCGTGGCACGACGTCACGCCACTCGCGCGGGCGCTTATCGCTGCAAACCCTCAGGGTTGGCTGTGGGGCACCGATTGGCCGCACGTGGACACCGCGCCGCCGGTGGACACGAGCGACCTGTTCAAGGCTCTTGAAGCGTGGTGCGGGACTGAGGACTGATACGATCTGAAGCGTGAGTAATCCGAACGATCAAGACACACCAGAAGAAGACTTCGCGACGCTGTTTGCGGCGTCCGTTCAGACCCGGAAGCTTACGACCGGTCAGACCGTCGACGGCAGGATCGTCACGATTGGGCCTGAGGTCGCGCTTGTCGACGTCGGCTCGAAGGGTGAAGCCGCCATCGCGACCGCCGAGTTGAAGAACGGTGACGGTGAGCTCGAGTTCAAGGCCGGCGATCGCATCCAGGCGACGATCGTGTCGATGCAGGGCGAGATCACATTGTCGCGCCGCTTGCAGCGTGGCGCCGCGACGCGCCGGCAGATCGAGGACGCGTTTCGCGCGGGCCTTCCCGTCGAGGGCAAGGTCGAGAGCCAGGTCAAGGGCGGGTACAGCGTCACGATCGCGCAGCAGCGGGCCTTCTGTCCCGCGTCGCAGATCGACACGGTCCGCGACACGGATCCGGCGTCGCATCTCGGTCGCGTGTTGACCTTCCGCATCGTCGAGTACGGCGAGAACGGCCGGAAGTTCGTCGTGTCCCGGCGAGCGCTGATGGAGGCCGAACAGGCCCTGCGCGCCGAGGAGGTTCGCCGGTCGCTGATCGTCGGCGCGGTCGTCTCCGGGCGCGTTGTCTCGGTGCGTGACTTCGGTGCGTTCGTGGATCTCGGCGGCGGCGTGCAGGGTCTGCTGCACATCTCAGAGATGGGCTGGTCGCGCGTGCAGGATCCGTCGCTCATCGCGAAGCCGGGCGAAGAGATCACGGTGAAGATTCTCAGGATCGACGGCGACAAGATCGCGCTGGGGCTGAAGCAGCTTGCGGACGATCCGTGGTCATCGGCTGCGACGACGTACCCAACGGGGCAGGTGACGAAAGGCCGCGTGAGTCGCATCGCCGAGTTCGGCGTCTTCGCCGAGCTCGAGCCCGGTGTTGTGGGCCTCGTTCCTCGCAGCGAAACTGGGATTGCCAGCGATGCAGACTTGAAGAAAGCGTTCCCGATCGGCACGAATCTCGACCTGATGGTGCTCGAGTGCGATCCGGCCGGCCGCCGGATTCGGCTCAGCATCACGGGAATTCAGAGGGCTGAGGAAGCCGCGGAAGTACGCGACTACGCCGCTCGCGAGACCGACGCGGGCGAGTCGTCCGGATTCGGATCGCTCGCCGATAAGCTCAGAGGCGCGCTCGACCGGGGCTCCTCCAAGAATTCGTAGTACCCGGCTCGATCACTCCATCCAAATGGTCACCGCCTCATCGCAGGGCGGCATTCGCTCTGGCGCGGCGTGGCACTTCAATTGCGTTGCGCCTGCTCAACACTGGCCCGGAGGCTGGTGTATCCGCCGCGTCGCTTGACGTGCCGTGGTATCGGGCAGGGGTGCCACCACGGCATGTCAAGTGACGCGCGGTGAAAAAGGGAGAGAGGCGATGTCTATACGGGGTGGAAAGCTCCTGTGGTTCGTCGTGTGCCTCCTCGCGTCGGTTCAGTGGGGCCTGGCGCGGCAACAATCGGAAACAAGCGCTGTCATCGCAGGAACGGTCATCGATAGCAGTGGTGGTGTCATTCCAGGCGCAACAGTCGCGCTCGAACACGACGCAAAGACCCTCGCAACGAAAGTCACCGACTCAAAGGGCCAATTCACGTTCGACAACGTCGCCGCCGGTGCGTACCGCCTGCGCGCGTCCCTGCAGGGATTCAAGACACTGACGAGGGACTTACAGGTCGCGGGAGGCGCGAAGCACACGGGCCTGAAACTCGTCCTCGAAGTCGGCTCGATGTCGGAGGAAGTCACGGTCATGGCGGCCACTTCCGCGATCAGCAGCCAGACGACGACGTTCACGACGCGCTCGGGCACCGCCAGCGCGAGGCAGACGCGAGGGCGCGATCTCACTGCCGCGACAACCGACGAACGGTATGGGCAGATCACCCCCAATCAGTTCCAGTTGACGTCCGAACATCCGCTCTCGACGTTCGCGGCGGATGTCGATACCGCGTCGTACACCAACGTCCGGCGATTCTTGTCGAAAGGGCAGTTGCCGCCGATCGACGCGGTGCGTGTCGAGGAGCTGATCAACTATTTCCGTTTTCCATACGCGGAGCCCACGGACGGGCGGCCCGTGTCTATCACGACGGAAGTCAGCGACTGTCCGTGGGCCAGAGGCCACAAGCTGGCGTTGATCGGCCTGCGCGCGAAGGCCATCGACGATCGGGAAGCGCCCGGTCGAAACATCACGCTGCTGCTCGACGTGTCCGGCTCCATGGCGCCGCCTGAGAGACTGCCGCTCATCAAGACGGCGCTGCGGATGTTTGTCGACACCCTGCGTGACGAGGATCGAATCGCGATCGTCGTGTACGCGAGCGCAAGCGGGCTCGTTCTGCCGGCGACGCCGGGATCTCAGCGTCAGCGGATCCATGACGCGATCGAGAGCCTCGACGCCGGAGGCTCGACGAACGGCGCGGACGGGATCCGGCTGGCTTATCAGGTCGCCACGCGCAACTTCATTCGCGGCGGCACCAACCGCGTGATTCTTGCGACTGACGGCGACTTCAACGTCGGGACCACTTCCCATGCGGATCTCGTCGCGTTGATCGAGCGCGAACGGCAATCCGGCGTGTTCCTGTCGGTCCTGGGCGTCGGCAGCGGCAATCTCAAGGACGCGACGATGGAGATGCTGGCTGACAAGGGGAACGGCCACTACGCCTACCTCGATTCGCTGCAGGAGGCGCGCCGCGTCCTGGTGCGCGAGGGTGGTGCGACGCTCGAGACAGTCGCCAAGGATGTGAAGTTCCAGATCGAGTTCAATCCGCAGCAGGTGGCGGCCTACCGGCTGATTGGCTACGAGAACAGGCTCCTCGCGGATCGCGACTTCAACGACGACACGAAAGACGCGGGCGAACTCGGCGCGGGCCATTCGGTGACCGTGCTGTATGAGATTGTTCCGGCGGGCAGCCGGCTCCCGAAGGAAATGGCGTCCGGATCTGGGAGCCGTCCAGAGATCGATCCCCTGCGCTATCAAGTCACTCGCCAATCGGTGCCGCCGGCCGTCGCCGACGAGTTGATGATGGTGAAGGTGCGCTACAAGGCGCCACACGGAAGCCGAAGCGAGCTGATGACGCGGCAGGTGCGTGAGTCCGAACCGGCACGGTACCTATCGTTTGCGTCGGCAGTCGCCGAGTTCGGTTTGCTGTTGCGAGAGGACCGGCCAATGGCCGATCGCTGGAGAGCGTTGTCCACCAGGCTCAAGGGCGCTGCGGGCGCGGGAACTCCTGCGGAACGAGAGCTCCTCGCTGAGCTTGTCGAGACCGCAGCTGCGCTGAAGAAGACCGCCGCCGAACGCGAACAGCAGGAGTGGTAATCTCGAACACCTGATGCCCGAGCCGGCCGTCATCCATCGTCCAGGAAGCAACGGCCGCTCGGGCGTCTTCGAGATGCAGATCAACGGAACCGGCGTCGCGTTCCTCGACTACGGCCTGCCTGACGAACGTACATTCAATATCGACTACGTCGAAGTGACGCCGGCGATGCGCGGACGGCAACTGGGTGAGCGCCTTGTTGACGCAGCGGTGGAGTGGGCCAAAGGCGAGAACCGTCGTGTCACCGCGACGTGTGGCTTCGCGCGCCGGGTGCTCGCGGCAAGACACCCGAAGACTGAATGAGAAGGGCGGCTAGTCCGCGGGCGGGGTCAGGCCATCTTCGCGAGTGTCACGACGACACTCCCGCTTCGCGTTCCGTCAATCCCGCCGGCGGTATTTCGTTCAGCGATAACCAGTAGTCTCCGATGAGCTTGGCCGTCACCAGGAAGTCCCTGAACGAGATGGGCTTGCGGACGTAGGAGTTCGCGCCCAGCCGGTACGCGGCCGCGAGGTCTGACAGTTCGTTCGATGACGTCAGAACCACGACCGGGAGAAACCGTGTGCGCGGGTGCGCGCGAATGCGCCTGAGCACCTGGAAGCCATCGACACCCGGCAGTTTGAGATCGAGTAACACGAGCGACGGCAGCTGCTGCGGCGAAGCCGTGGCAGGCGATCCAAGGAGCACGTCCACGGCTTCCGTGCCGTCGCGCGCGACCGTGATGCCGTCGGTGGCGTTGGCCGAGCGGAACGCCCGGATCGCCAGCTCCGCATCGTCAGCGTTGTCCTCCACGAGCAGGATCTGTCGCGAACTCATCACGACGCCCCGTCCGGCTCGAGCGTGAAATAGAACGTAGCGCCGGCGTTGACGGCACCCTCCGCCCAGATGCGCCCGCCATGCCGGGCGATGATGCGCTGCACGATCGCGAGGCCGATGCCGGTACCCTCGAAATCGCGCGGGTGGTGGAGCCGCTGAAAGGCGCCAAAGAGCCGCGCGGACTGCGTCATGTCGAAGCCCGCGCCGTTGTCCCGAACGTGGAAGACGCGTCCCGCGCCATTGGGGGAGACGCCGATCTCGATCCGCGGACATTCGGTCTTGCCCGTGTACTTCCACGCGTTGTCGATGAGGTTCTGCAGGGCGATCTGCACGAGCTCGGGATCGGCCTCCGCGGTGAGGCCCGGCGCGACCTGGACGTCGACCCTTCGCTCGGGAGTCCGCCGCGCTAGATCCGCGGCAATGGCGGCCGCCGACGCCGCGAGATCCACGGGCGTCCGCTTGAGCTCGATTCGGCTCAGCCTCGAGAGGTTGAGCAACTCGTCGATCAGCTTGCTCATTCTTCCGGCCGCCGCGCGGACGCGGCGAAGTGAGTCACGCGCCGGCTCGCTGAGATCGCCCGCACAGTCGAGTTCCAGGGCTTCGCTGAATCCGTCAATCGCACGCAGCGGCGCGCGTAGATCATGCGACACCGAGTAGCTGAAGGCTTCGAGTTCGCGATTGGCTGTCTCGAGCTGGGCGGTTCGCTCGCGGAGCTCGACGTCGCGCCGCCTCAACAGCCGGGCGGCCGCGCGCAATCTCGCATCGACGAGGCCGATCTCGTCCTCGCCGACCGGCAGCGGCTCGGGTGGCAGTCCGCGTGCGAGGCGGTCGGCGTTCGAGGCCAGCGCTGCGGCACGGCGGCTGACGCCGCGCGCGAGCACAACCGCGGCGACGACGCCGCCGCCCGCACACAGGACGGACGCCGCAAGAAAGCCAAAAAAGTAGACCGTACGCGTCCGTTGCCGCTCGTTGCTCTGGGCTGAAGCGACGGCAAGCTGGCGCCGCTCCATCGTCAGTGAGAGCGTGCGGATCTGCTCGAGGTTGGCGGTGCTCCGGTTGAGCACCGCGCCTTCGCCAAGTGACGCCAGCGTCGGCGCCGCGCCGCCCGACAGCCGATGCAGCACGGTCAGCTCGTCGTCCACCATGCGCTTGAGCGTAGCGAGTGATTCTCGCAGCTCAGGGTCGATGACGGCATTGTCCAGCGTCGCGATGTTCGCGGGCAGCCGCTCCACGGCGGCAAGGTAACGCCGCAGCGACGCATTGCTTTCAGTCAGCAGGTAGTTGCGCGCCCCTCCGTCGGCATCGAGCAGGTCGCTGAAGACTCGAGCGAGGCCGGCCTGCACGTACAGCGTGCGTGTTTCCGTGTTGACCGGCCGCCCGCGCTGAATGATCGCGAATACCACTGCCAGCCAGAACACCGCGATTGGCACCAGCGGCAGGGCGACGACAATCAGCCCTTTGGTCCGCAGTCCGTAGGCTGACCATCTGAGGAACTTCGGCATGACGCGCCGTTACCGCCGGACCTTGCGGCCTGACCAGTGTTCCGGCGCCTCGGGCGTCCGGGGCAAGTAGATGGTGAACACCGCGCCGTGTCCCGGCTCGCTGTCCACGAAGACCGACCCCCCCGTCTGCCGCACGATGCCGTAGACCGTCGCGAGGCCCAAGCCGGTGCCCTTGCCGACCTCCTTCGTCGTAAAGAAAGGATCGAAGATCTTCGCCTTGATGTCCGGCGCGATGCCGCTGCCCGTGTCGCTCACTTCGAGCACGACCCAGTCTCCCGCCTGCGAAGGACGCGCGGTGATCTCTCCGGGCTTGACCGTCACGTGACTGGTCGCGATCCTGAACGTGCCGCCCTTCGGCATGGCGTCTCGGGCATTGGTTGCCAGGTTGAGGAGCACCTGCTCGACCTGCAGGCGGTCTCCCTTGATCGACCACGGCTCCCGCTCGAACTGCGTTTCAATGGTCACGAGGGGACCGACCAGCCGCTGGAGCAGTCCCAGTTCGTCGTGGATAACCTCGTTCAGATTGAGCACCGCCTTCTGCATGACCTGCTGGCGGCTGAACGCGAGCAGCTGACGCGTGAGCTCGGCGGCGTGCCGGCCGGCGCGCTTGATCTCCTCGACGTCATCGCGATGTTTGTCGCCAGGCGCCAGGCTCTGCAGCACGAGATCGGCGTAGCTGAGAATGGCTGCCAGGAGGTTATTGAAATCGTGCGCCACGCCGCCTGCCAGGCGGCCGATCGCCTCCATCTGCTGCGATTCGGCGAGCTGCCGCTGCGATTCCTCCAGCGCCGCCGCGATCCGCCGCTGTTCCGCCCTGAGCCCCGATGCGACGAGTTCGCGCTCGACGACCGGCGCGAGTCTGTGCAGCGTGTTCTTCACGATGAAGTCGCTGGCCCCGGCGCGCATGGCGGCCACCGCGTGTTCCTCACCGCGCGTGCCGGACACGACGATGAAGGGCAGTTCCGGATCGAAGCACTTCACGAGCGACAGCGCTTCGTCTCCGCTGAAGCCGGGCATGTTGTGGTCGGAGATGACCACGTCCCATTCGCCCGTGGCGAGCGCGTTGCGCAGCGCCGGTCCTGTATCCACGCGGGTGACTTCCGGCGCGAAGCCCTTTCGTTGCAGCTCGATTTTCAGCAGGCGGGCATCGTCTTCCGAGTCTTCGACCATCAGGACGTTGACGGGCCGTGACATGTTCGTTCCTCCTCAGCGGCAGACGCGAGTAGCTTTCGCGTGCCGCCGTAGGGAAACGGCGAGGGGCGGACGCAGTGCTCCCGCGAATGACGCGGACGTGCCGGGGACGAGCACATCGGGATTAGCAAGAGCAGTACCGTGATTGGACCGCCGGTTTTTGCGCGTCAGAGCGCCTTCTCCGGTATCGCGCCTTCGGTGAAGGCACGATTCCCGGGGTTGCGATCACGATTAGGAAATGATCTCGGGCGTGAGGACCTTCTCGTCGATCTTCCCGCCGATGACGCTGACGTAATAGGCCCTGGCGGTGGCGCGCGTGGCGACGACGCGCTTCACGCCCGCTTCCTCGAAGTAGATCCCGGCGTCGTTGTCGCACGCGTACCCGGGCTTCATCTGGCCGGACAGAATCAGCTTCTGATACAGCGGCCGCCGGCCGGGTTCGGCGTCGTAGTGGGGCGAGTGGCTGCCCTTGAGGAAGCCGAGGCACTGCACGATTGAGAGCTCCTTCGGCCGCGAGTCGGTCGTGCCCTCCTCGAACCAGCACAGCGAGCCCGCGCTCGCGCCGCCGAGCACAATGCCGCGATCCCACGCCTGCCGGAGAATCTGATCGACGCCCTGCGCCTTCCAGATCGCCTGCTGGTTGAGCGTGTTGCCGCCCGAGGCCACGATGCCATCGACGTTCAACAACACTTCGTCCCAGCCGCGGGTCTGTCTCGTGCTGGCGATGAACATCTCCTGCACGAGCGGCTCGACGTTGAGCGGCGCGCAGTTGCGGTACCAGCCCAGGATGCTGGCCTGGGAGTCCGCCGAGGCCGTGGGCAGATAGAGCAGCTTCGGCCGTGTCTTGCCGGTGAGCTCCGCCATGTACTTGATGAACGTCGTGCCGTAGTTGCCGCCGGCGATGAGGATCTTTCGCGTCGCCGCGGCGCGGCCCACTGAATTTGATGTCGACCAGCCGCCGACGCCCATGCCGATGGCGCCAAGAACAGTACTCTTGAGGAAGTCTCTGCGCTGCATGGCGCGATTATCACCCCAGAAACCCCGCGGGCGTATAGTCACAGTGTCGGGGGTCTGGGGGCCAAGCGCCCAGAGCAAGCAATGAACATTCTCCTGTTCTCGATGCCGGATTCGTTCGAGCACACCCCCACGCTCACGATGCGGATGCCGAACGGGGCGCTCGCATCGATCGCCGGCAATCTCGATCGTCACCACAATGTCGCCGTCGCCGACCTCGTCCTGGCGCAGCAGTCCGTCCCGGAAACAGTTGGTCGCCTTGTGCGCGAGCACCAGCCCGACGTCGTGGGCCTCTCCGTGATGACGTTTCAGCGCAATACGGCGCGGAGGGTAATTGCGCTCGTCCGCGCGCTGAATCCACGGGCCACCGTTGTCGTTGGCGGCTACGACCCGAGCCTGGCGCCAGACGTCTACGAAAACCCTGCGTTCGGCGTCGACATCATCGTTCGCGGCGAAGGCGATTTGACGATGAGGGAGCTGGTGCGAGCGCTGGAGTCGGGGAGGGCGCTGGATGGTGTCCAGGGAATCTCGTTCAGACATGGCGCCGCCTTCGTGCGCACGCCGGATCGTCACGTGAGCCATCTTGGCGACGAGGTCAGGCCGCCGAACCGTTCTGCGCGCGTCCTCAGCGGGTACACCTTCCTCGGTCGCCAGATCGACGTGATAGAGACCTCGCGCGGCTGTACCTACGACTGCAGCTTCTGTTCGATCATCGAGATGCGCGGCCGGAACTTCCACACATGGCCCATCGAGCGGGTGATTGGCGATATACGCGATGCGCACGGCCGCGGCGCCCGCGCCATCTTCATGGTCGACGACAACATCACCTTGAACGTCACGCGGTTCAAGGCGCTGTGCGAAGCGATCATTGCCGCCGGCCTCACGGACATCGACTACATCATCCAGGGCATGACGTCGGCGATCGCGGCCGCCGGCGACGATCTCGCGCGGCTCATGCGCCGGGCGGGATTCCGATACGTGTTCCTCGGCATCGAGAACGTCGTCGACAAGGACCTCGCGTTCCTGCGCGCCGCGGCGAAGAACGCGGATCGCAAGAACGGACGCACCGTGGGCAACGCGACCACGACGGCCATCGACGTGCTGCACCGGTACGGCATGGCGGTCGTTGGCGGCCTGATCGTGGGGAATCCCGACGACACGCGCGAGTCGATCGCGGTGAATCTGCGCTTCGCCAGCCGGTACGTGGACTGGCCGTACATCCAGCACCCGACGCCCTACCCAGGCACGCCGATGACCGCGGACTTCCGGGCGAGAGATCTGATCGTCAACGAGAACGTCGATGAGTACGACGGCACGACGGCGGTGGTGAGAAGTGCGTCACTTCCGGCCGAGGAGATCGAGTTCATGCGGTGGCGGGCCGAACGGTGGATGAAAGTGCGCCACCTGCCGTCCGTGATCCGGCGGTATCCGTCGTTCGTGGCGAGACACTGGCCCGCGATGCTGCGCCATACATTCCGCGGAACCTCCTGGAAGTCGTGGATCGGCCTCGAGACTGAGCGGGATGCGTTCCGCCGCTACAAGGCCATCCGGCGGCGCGAGCGTCAGTTCTTTCCGGAGCCGGCATTTGGCCCGCCGGCTGCACGGATGACAGAATCCCGTTGATGGGGAAGTCTTCCGCGCGTTTTGACTGGAGCGACCCGCTCCTTCTCGAGCAACAGTTGACCGAAGACGAGCGGATGGTGCGCGATACCGCTCGCGCGTATTGCCGCGACAAGCTGGCGCCGCGCGTGCTCGAGATGTTCCGCAAGGAGACCACGGACACCGCGATTTTCAGGGAGTTCGGCGCGCTCGACATGCTGGGGATCGTGATTCCCGAACAGTACGGCGGCGCGGGGCTGAACTACGTCTCGTACGGCCTCGTGGCGCGCGAGGTCGAGCGCATCGACTCTGGCTTCCGCTCGATGATGAGCGTCCAGGGCTCCCTGGTCATGGTGCCGATCAATGAATTCGGAACCGAGGCGCAGAAGCAGAAATACCTGCCGAAGCTTGCGACCGGCGAGTGGATTGGCTGCTTCGGCCTCACGGAACCCAACTTCGGATCGGATCCCGGCGGCATGATCACCCGGGCGAAGAAGGTCGATGGCGGCTACCTCGTGACCGGCACCAAAGCCTGGATCACGAGCAGCCCGATCGCGGACGTGTTCGTCATCTGGGCGAAGGACGATAGCGACGAGATTCGCGGATTCATCCTGGAAAAGGGTTGGAAGGGCCTGACGGCGCCGCCGGTGCATGGCAAGGTGGGGCTCCGGACCAGCATCACGGGCGAGGTCGTGATGGACGGCGTGTTCTGTCCGGATGAAAACGCCTTTCCGGACGTGCGCGGCCTCAAGGGCCCGTTCACGTGCCTCAACAGCGCGCGGTACGGGATTTCATGGGGCGCGCTCGGCGCCGCCGAGGATTGCTGGCACCGCGCGCGCCAGTACGTGCTCGATCGCAAACAGTTCGGCCGGCCGCTCGCAGCCAATCAGCTGATTCAGAAGAAGCTCGCCGACATGCAGACGGAGATCACGCTCGGGCTGCAGGGCGTGCTGCGGCTCGGACGCATGAAGGACGAGGGGAGTGCCGCGCCGGAGATCACGTCGATCATGAAGCGCAACTCGTGCGGCAAGGCGCTCGACATCGCGCGCATGGCCCGCGACATGATGGGCGGCAACGGCGTCGTCGACGAGTTCGGCGTCATCCGCCACATGGTCAACCTGGAAGTCGTGAACACCTACGAAGGCACGCACGACGTCCATGCCTTGATCCTCGGCCGCGCACAGACCGGGATTCCCGCGTTCTCGAACTGACTAGTCTCTCTTTCTTACAGGCGCCGGATCGTCAAGCCCGTCTGGGTACGTCGCCATGAGGTTGTACCGGGCGACCTGCCGGTTGTATTCCTCCTGGGCGATGCGGAACTCGAGCCCGCGCCTGTTCATCGTGGCGGCGCGGTCGTTGTAGGCATTGCGGCGCGCGTTGGTGGCGGCCGCTTCTTCAGAGGACGGGAAGCCGCGTCCGGTAGCGTTGGCGGCGGCCGTGCGTGCGTTCAACTCATCGACCGCCTGCTGAAGCGCGATCCGCTCGGGATCGAGTTCAGCCTGCAGATGATCGAGCGATGCGCGTTCCTCTGCGAGACGCGTTTCCTCCGTCGCCAGCCATTCGCGCAACTGCGCGCGTTCCTCCGGCGTAGCCTCGATACTGACGAACGCGCCTTCGTTCGAGAGCCGGTGCAGTACTTTCTTGAATGCCTCGCCGTGATCCGTGCCCGTGTCGCCGATTGAGAAGAGATACGCGTGCACCATCTCATGGCAGAGCGCCCGATCGAGCGCCGCGGCATCGTCCTTGAGACTGGGATGGAGCAGGATGATGGATTTGTCGCCGGCCTGGCCGAACATGCCGAGCAGTTTGAAGGAGCGGCCCGCGGCCGCGCCGACGTCCGCGAGCCGTGGCTCCCACGTCACCGGAATCGCGGTGAGTGCGTTCGCAAAATGCTTCCCGTTGATGGAGGCGAAGCGGGCCATGAGCGCCGGCTCCGGCGGTGTGTCGATGGCTTCCTTGAGCAGTTGGCGCTGGCGCTCATCCGCGGACGTTGTGGACGCCGCCTGTTTCTTGGACTGACTCTTCTCCGACCATCCCGGAGACATGCTCCACGCCGCACCGGTCAGCGCGACGGCCCCGGCGGCAATGAGAACGACCTTTGTCACGGCCGGACGGAAGTGCAATTACCAAGCCGCGGAAGGCCGGACGGCGAGCATCGAAAACCGGCCAGATCCCACGCCGAATCCTCGCGATCACAATCTGGTGGACCGCGCCAATTACGATCCCGAAGCCGCAGAGCCACCTTTCTCACTACATATAATGAGCGCCGCGCCCATGAAGACTCTGAGCAAGACCGAGGTCTCGACGCAAGTGAAAGAGGTCCTGGCGTGGCTCGATCGTCGCGGATCGAAGAAGAACCGCGACGGCATGGCGCGATACGGCATCGTGGCAAGAAACGTCGCCGGCGTGTCCGTTGGTGACCTGCGCAAGATAGGGAAGGACCTCGGGCGGAATCACGAGCTCGCGCTGGCGCTGTGGGACACGGATTGCTACGAGGCCCGCATGCTGGTCGCGTTTGTCGGCGATCCGGAGAAGCTCACACCCGCGCAGATGGATCGCTGGTGCCGCGACTTCGACAACTGGGCCATCTGCGATGCGCTTTGCTTCCATCTCTACGACAGGACGCCGCACGCGTACAAGAAAGTCGCGCAGTGGGCGAAGAGCAAAGAGGAGTTCGTGAAGCGCGCTTCGTTTGCGCTTGCAGCCAGTCTGGCTGGTCACGACAAGGCGGCGCCGGACGCGAAGTTCGAGCCAATCCTTCCGCTAATCGAACGCGCGGCGACCGATGACCGGAACTTCGTGAAGAAAGGGGTCAGCTGGGCGCTGCGCGGCATCGGCATGCGCAGCCCCGGTCTTCACGCGAAATCGCTTGCGCTCGCACGCCGGCTGGCGGCCTCTGATTCGTCGGCCGCACGCTGGATCGGCAAAGACGCGATTCGTGACATCACCAGGCCTCTCGTGTTGAAACGCGTCGTCCAAAGGTCCAAGGGTCCGGAAGGTCCCTAAGGTTCGAGGTCGATGAGCGCGTCCAGCAGTGGATTCATGATCCCGCGCGCCGGCGTTCCGAACACGTTCCAGGCGTTCACGACGGCAACGATGTCCTTTGAGGGAATGACGATCAGCAACTGGCCGCCAAAACCGCGGCCGCTCCAGACGTCGACGTCACCTCTTTTCGACAGCCACCACTGGTAGCCGTAATCCGTGGTCGGATTCGGATGGGCGTGCCTGGTGGTCGCCCGTTCGACGAATCCCTCGGGAAGAATCCGGCGGCCATCCCACATGCCGCGATGGAGGTACAGATATCCGATCTTCGCGAGGTCTTCGGCGCCGAGGTACAAACCGCCTTCCGTGTCCGGATGGCCGGTGGGCGTGCGCTTCCAGTGGTACTCGCGGATGCCAAGCGGGCGGAAGAGGTGCTCGTTCGCGTAGTCGTCGATGAACTTGCCCGTCGCCGACCGGATGATGCCTGAGAGGAGCATGCTGCCGCCGCTGTTGTAAGCCCACTTCGTTCCGGGGTCGGCGTCGATCGGCTGTGAAAGCGTGAATGCGATCCAATCCTTGCTGTTCTCCATCTGGATGGTCGTGTTCGTCTGATCGAGTGGCCGATCCTGCTCGTGCCACTCGATGCCGGACCGCATCGTCAGTACATCCTCGAGCGTCGCGCGCCGCAGGCGCGGATCGACCTTCGAAAGATCGCGGTCCCTGAAGTAGGTGAGGAATGGCTGATCGAGCGACTTGATCTCTCCCCGGCCGAGCGCGATGCCGATCGCGGTGGCCGCAACCGACTTGGTCACCGACTGCAGCGAATGCACGTCCCGGCCCTGAAAGTACGGATGCCAGTCTGGATGGAAGTAATTGAACTGGTGATTCCACGACGGATCCGCGCACCCGAAGCCGCACCCGATGGGGCCGATCCGCCCTTGGCTGATCGCGCGGTAGTCACGCGCGTACCGGTGGTTGGTAATCGCGCGGCCTTTGTAGACGACGAAGAGGCGATCGACGAGGCCGTAGGCGTCGGCTCTGATGTCGCGATCGAGCGCTGCGAGGGCGCCGGCGTTTGCGCCGAGCGACTCCGGTGTCGCGGTCGGCCACGCGGTGGTCGGCCACTGGCCCTGAGCGAGCAGGGTCGCGACGGCCATCAATGCCGTTCGGACTACACTCATGGCGCCAATGGTACAGCGACAACTTCAGTCGTACTCGATCTGGAAGGTCATCATCGCCGCGTCCGTCGGCACGATGATCGAGTGGTACGACTTCTACATCTTCGGCTCGCTCGCGGCCATCATCTCGCCGTTGTTCTATCCGGCCGGCAACGACTCGCTGGCGCTGATTGCCTATCTGTCAACGTTCGCCGTCGGATTTGTCGTGCGCCCGTTCGGCGCCCTGTTCTTCGGCCGAATCGGCGACCTCGTCGGCCGCAAGTACGCGTTCCTCGTAACGCTCGTTCTGATGGGAGGCGCAACCGCCCTTGTCGGCATTCTGCCCGTCTACGCGACGATCGGGATCGCCGCGCCCATCGCACTGCTGGCCATTCGCATCGTCCAGGGACTGGCGCTGGGTGGTGAGTATGGCGGCGCCGCCGTCTACGTCGCGGAACACGTGCCCGACGAACGGCGGGGGTTCTACACGAGCTTCATCCAGATTACGGCCACGCTCGGCCTGTTCCTCTCGCTTGTCGTCATCCTCCTCGTCCAGAAGTCGTTGTCCCCGGAGGCCTTCCGGGCGTGGGGATGGCGCGTCCCGTTCCTGATCTCGATCGGCCTGGTCGGACTGTCGCTGTACATCCGGCTGCGAATGAAGGAGTCGCCGATCTTCGAGCGGATCAAGACGAGCGGGAAGACGTCCACCCAGCCGCTGAAAGAGGCGTTTGCGCGCTGGAGCAATCTGAAGCACGTGCTGATCTCGCTCTTCGGTGCGACAGCGGGGCAGGGCGTCGTCTGGTACACGGGACAGTTCTACGCGCTCTTCTATCTGCAGACGATCCTCAAGGTGGATCCGGCATCCGCCAGCTTCATCGTGGCGGTCGCGCTCGTTCTGGGCATGCCGCTGTTCGTGGTGATGGGCGCGCTTTCCGATCGATTCGGGAGGAAGCGCCTCATGATGGCGGGCTGCCTCCTGGCGGCCGTTTCGTACTTTCCGATCTACCACGCGATGCAGCAGGCGGCGGGTTCGAATGTCGTAACCGCTCTTCCGCAGAAGAATCCCGTGACCGGCGCGATTTCGCTGACGCCGCTGGCCGCGCCGGCTGAACTGCCTCCTGGATCCGGAGAAGTGATTGTGCAACTCCAGCCGGCAAAGACCGTGCTCGCGGTGGCGAGCCTTTTCCATCTGCTCGGCAGCGGCGCCGCGTGGAAGCTCATCGCGCTCGTGTTCCTGCAGGTCGTCCTCGTCACCATGGTGTACGGGCCGATTGCGGCGTATCTGGTCGAGGCATTTCCCGCGCGCATCCGGTACACGGCGATGTCGTTGCCGTACCACATCGGCAACGGTGTCTTCGGCGGCCTGTTGCCCCTCATCGGCCTCACGGTCATCGCCAACACGGGCAACATCTACGCAGGGCTCTACTATCCCGTCATCGTCGCCGCGCTGACGTTTGTGGTTGGATCGATCTTCCTGAAGGAAACCCACCACCACCGGATCTGGGAAGAGACGCTACACTGACGGCGTGACGAGCATCGAGGGCCTCTATCGACAGCGACTTGCCGAGCGCCAGACCGCGCTCGAGGCGAAGGAGCGAACCCACGCCGCTTTCGCGTGGACGCGGATCGCGGTCTTTCTTGCCGGCGTTGCCATCCTCGTCATCGGCGGTCCCTCCCGCGCGAACTGGCTGGTCGTGCCGGGCGGCGCCTTTGTCGTGCTCGTCGTCGCGCACCTCAAGCTGCTCAACGCCCGGGATCGCGCGCGTTCCGCCGTAGGCTTCTACGCGCGTGGGCTCCAACGCGTGACGCACGATTGGATCGGCAAGGGCCGTGATGGCGCCGACGTGTTCAGCCGCGTGCAGCGGGCAGGCGAGTCGCATTTGTTCGCCGTGGACATCGATCTTTTCGGCCGCGCCAGCCTGTTCGAGCAGCTCGCAACCGTGCGGACCCATGCGGGAGAGGAAACGATCGCGCGATGGCTGCTCGCGCCGGCGGAGCCGGAAACGATCCGCGCGCGTCAGGTTGCCGTGCGGGAGCTCGCCGGCAACCTCGATTTGCGGGAACGAGTGGCGGTGCTGGGTGACGAGCTTCGCGTGGCGGTTCACGCCGATCTCCTCCGGCGGTGGTCGGCGGCTCGAATCGGACTTCGCGGCACGGGCATCCGCGTTGCGGCTGCGCTGCTCGCAGCGGGGACCGCTTCGTCGCTCGTCTGGTGGACCTACACGGGACGAGGTGTGCTGATCCTGGCGGCGTTCACGGCGGTGCAGCTTGGCTTTGTGGCGTTCTACAAGTCGCGGGTGACCGACGTCATCAAGGCCGTCGACGAGCCCGCGCACGATCTCGAGTTGCTCGCTGAGCTGCTCGCGACGATCGAACAGCACCCGTGCACTTCTCCCGGCCTAAAGGACCTGCAGCGTCGCATCGCCTCGACAGGCCGCCAGGCCTCAGCCGAGATCCGTGCGCTTTCGCGGCTGGTGGCCATGTTGTCGGCGCGCAACAACGTCATGTTCGCGATTCCAGCCGGGATCCTGATGTGGGCGACGCAGTGGGCGTTTGCGATCGAGGCCTGGCGCGAGCGTGCCGGTGCCCGCATTCCCGAGTGGCTCGATGTCGTCGGTGAGTTCGAGGCGTTGCTCGCGGTGTCGGGCTTCACCGCCGAACAGGTTGGCTACGTTTTCCCCGAGGTGACCGATGGCGGCCCGGCCGCGCTGGAGGCCGTGCAGGTTGCGCATCCCGCCATGGGCCCGTCGGCCGTTCCGAACGATATCCGGCTCTCCGCTGCCCAGGGGCCGGCCCTGCTGGTCGTGAGTGGATCGAACATGTCCGGCAAGAGCACGCTGCTCCGGACGATTGGCGCGAACGTCGTGCTGGCGGGAATGGGAGCGCCCGTGCGGGCGGCGTCCTTCCGCATGACACCGGTCGCAATCGGCGCGTCGATACGCGTGGTCGATTCGCTCGCCGACGGCCGGTCGAGATTCATGGCGGAGATCGTGCGCCTGAAGGAGATCGTCGACAGAGCGAAGGCCGGGAACGGCAGCGTGCTATTCCTGCTGGACGAGATCCTGAGCGGGACCAATTCGCACGATCGCCTCGTCGGCGCGGAAGCTGTGCTGACGAATCTCGTGGGCACGGGCGCCATCGGATTCGTCACTACGCACGACCTGGCCCTGGGCGAGATCGTCCAGCGCCTGCCGGGCCGTGCTGCCAACGTACACTTCGAGGATCAGTTCGAGAACGGGCAGCTCGAGTTCGACTACACCCTGCGCTCCGGCGTGGTTCAGACCAGCAATGCGCTCCGTCTCATGCAGAGCATTGGGATTGATCTCTGATCAGGGCAGAGGGCAGAGGGCAAAGGGAGGTCAGAGGTACGAAAGAAAAGGGCCGTGGAGCTGAACGCCCCACGACCCTTTGACCTTCGGGCCTCCGACTTACCCTTGCCCTTTGACCTCTGCCCTTTGCCCTGCTTAGAAGATGTACTTGATCGAGAACATCATCCTGTAGACGTCGGTGATCCCTGACGTCTGCTCGAACGTCTTCGACAACAACTGAGCGGTGGCTCCACTGCCGACGACAAACAGTCGGTAGTTGATGCGGCTCTGCGCGTCAACGCCGGCGTTGGTGAGCGGCCTGCCGGCCGAGACCAGGCGCTGGCTGACGCCCCAGTTCTTGTTCAGCAGGTTCGTGAAGTTGTCCACGTCCCAGCGGAACTGCAGCGTGTGCTTCCGGCCGCCCGCGCTGAACTCGAAGTTCTGCGAGAGGCTGAAGTCCGCGCGCGTCACCCTCGGCAGGAAGAACGCACCGCGCTCGGCGTACTGGCCGCGCCGCGTGCTGAGGTACGGATCCTGCGCGATGTAGGCATCCCAGGCCGCCGCCTGATCGGCGGCGGTGAACGTGGGGCCACCGGTCACGGTGAACTGAACGAAGTTCATCTCGCTCTGGTCGCGCGGGATGTACAGCAGGTCGTTGGTCGTGCCGCCGTCGCCGTTGGCGTCGTTTGCGAACGTGTAGCTGGTGTTGCCGATCGTACGTGTCTCCCAGAACAGCGAAATCGTCGTCGCGCCGAAGTGGAAGAAGTCCTTGCTGTACGACCCCACCATGTAGAAGCGGTGCCCCGGCGAGTTCGCAGAGAACGCGAGCGGCGGGTTGTTTGGATCGCCCACCATCTGATTGGCCGTCCATGAGCCGGTGCCGACTGAGCCCGGATCCACCGTGTTCTTCGCTTCGCCGTAGCTGTACGCCGTCTTGAACCAGAGGCCGGCCTGGAACCGCTTTTCGCCGGTCATGGCGAAGTTCCACGCCCGGCCGATGTTCTGGTTCTTCAGCACCACGTTCGTGCTGACGACGTTGCCGGCGGCATTGTTGATGCGGTTGGCGCATGGACCAACGGTTGGATTCGAGCATGAGGTTCCAAACCAGCGCATGCGCGGATCGGGGCCTGCAAAGTTGCCCTGCGATGCCGGCAGGTTCGCGTTGATGTAGTACAGCCCGTTGACGTCGCGGTTGTAGATGAACTCGCCGGTGCCCGTCCAGCCGCCCGGCAGCTTGCGGTCGACCGCGACGTTCGTGCGCCAGACCTGCGGGAACTTGAAGTCCTCGTCAATGAGCTCGAGGTTGTAGCTGATCGCCGGCGCGCCCGTCACGTTCGTCGGCTTGTAGTGATCCGGGTCCGGATGGAACGGCCGGATGTTGGTGGTGTTCGCCACCAGGTTGTCCCGACGCTCCGTGCCCGTCAGCATGCCTGTGTTGCCGACCTGGTTGGAGATCCACACGTAGGCCGGCCGGCCCGAGAACACGCCCGTGCCGCCGCGGACCTGCGTCTTCTGATCGCCGGCGACATCCCAGTTGAAGCCGACGCGCGGCGACCACTGGACGTTGGCCGGCGGGAGGACGCCCGTCTTGTACTGCACCGCCTGACCGTCTTCATCGCGCCAGGTCAGCGCATCCGCGTTCACGTTCGTGTAACCCGTGTCGCCGAAGTACGGCACGTCGAAGCGCAGGCCTGCCGTCACCGTCAGGTTGGGCCGCAGCCGCATCTCATCCTGCACGTACGCGCCCGTGTAGAACACATCGAGAGGCTGGATCGGCTTGACCTGACCGGGGATGTTGCTCCAGCGGAGGTCGAAGCGGGTCAGGTTGACCGGCGATATCGTGCGGTTCGGATTGGCCTTGTAATCCAGCGCGTCGGTGTAGAAGTCCTGGAGCGAGTTGAAGACGTACACACTCTGCGTACCGGAGTTGAACACGTTCTCGGAGTGGTACTTCTCGGCGCTGTAGCCGAACGTCAACTGATGCTTGTTGCCGTACTTGGTGAAGGAATCCTGCAGCTGGAACGTGTTGTAACGGAGCTCGTTGTTCGGCGTGAACGGCTCGAATCCGAACGACGTGTAGACCGAACTCCCGTTCAGGATGTCGACGAACGGGAAGAACGGCCCCGCGGCATTCTTACGGCTCTCATCCTGCTTCGTGTAGCCGAGGATCAGGCTATTCGACATGTCCTTGCCGATGACCGAGTTCCACTCGCCGACGATCGAGCGGATGTTCTCGAGCATCGCGTAGTTGGAATTCTTGAAGTTCAGGCCGGTGGTCGACGTGCGCCGGTTGCCCGCGCCGAGCGAGGTCGAGTTGCTCAGCAGGATGTCCGAGTACGAGTCGAGCTGGTTGTAGCGAACGACGAGCTTGTTCTTGTCGTTGAGGTTGTAGTCGCCCTTGAAGATGTAGCGCTTCGCCGGCGTGCTGAAGTCGTAGTCCTGGTAGCCGCCCGTGTCGTAATTGAAGTTGGTCTTGAGGAACGCGCTCAGCTGGTCCAGATCCGACGCCAGGACGCGGGTGACGCTGCCGCCCACCGTCTCACCGCCCTTGTTCGCGCGGAACGTCGTGCCCGGCTGCGTGAACGATTCATTCTCGTAGCTGCCGAAGATGAACGCCTTGTTCTTCTGAATCGGGCCCGATCCCCAGACGCCGGTGTTCCGGAACTTGAACGTGCCAGGATTGAACGCGAGCGACTTGGCCGAGGTGCCGACGACGCCGTTATCGCGCCACGTCTGGTAGAACGACGCGTGCACCGTGTTGCCGCCGCTGCGCGTGACGGTGTTCACCGCGGCGCCGACGAAGTTGCCCTGACGCACGTCGTACGGCGCCAGACTGACCTGGACCTGCTCAATCGCCGCCAGCGAGATCGGCGCGACACCCGACGAATCGCCCGGCGCATTGCGCAGGCCGAACGAGTTGTTGAAGTAGGAGCCGTCCACCGTAATGTTGTTCAGGCGCGAATCCATGCCCGCGAACGACAGGCCTGAGGACTGCGGCGTGAGGCGTGTCATGTCGTTCAGGCGGCCGCCGATCGTCGGCAGCGTCGCGAGTTGATCGCGCGTAATCGTCGTCGCGGCGCCCGTGCGCTTGGAGCTGAACACGGGATCAATCGTGCCCACGACCGTCACTTGCTCGCTCACGACCGGCTTCACGTTGAACGCGAGGTCCGTGCCGGCGCCGAGGTTGACCGTGATGTTCTCCTGCGTCGACGGCTGAAATCCTGCCGCAGCGCCCCCAGCGACCGCCGGTGACACCACAACGGTGTACGGCCCGCCGACGCGCATGTTCGGAATGACGAAACGGCCGTCGGCTCGGGTGACCGACTCGTAGGTCGTGCCCGACGGTGTGTGGATGGCAGTGACCTCGGCGCCCGCGACCGGGCGCTTCTGCGCGTCGAGGACGAGGCCGGTGATGGTGCCGGTGGTGACGCCCTGCGCGAAGGCGGCAGATACCGGAAGCAGGAACGCGCCGAGCATGACGATCGCCGGCACGGCCCGTTTCAGCCAGTGCGAAATCTTCGAAAAACGGATCATTGACTCACTCCAGGTCGAACGAAGGCAGCGGGCATGAGCCCGCCGGGTTGTAGTGCACGAGTGTGGTTGAACGCTTGGTAACGACGAATCAGAAGCGCGGAAACGCCTCGTCAAGTCGGTGAGCAGTATAGCGGCCCCGATAGGGGGCCGCAACGTTTTACAGGCGTTACGGCGGGGTGATAGGAGCCGAAAACCCCTGCAAAACAGCCCTCCGCTTCTAGGCGAAGCCGATTCGAATCGTGCAGCCTCGCCGGGCGCCGGCATTGAGCGCGGCCCGGCCGCCCATCCGCTCTGCGGTCGCCGCAGCAACCGCAGCGCCGGTGGCCGCGAGCCATCCACCGGGCCGCTCGTGCCAGTCGGCGTCGAAGAACCGCTGCCGAGCCGTCGCTGAGAGAGGCACGACATCCTGTGAAACCTCGATGGCCTGGAGGTCATCCTCGTCGCCGTCCTGCTCGACGATGGCCTCGATGCGAATGGAGGCCCCCTCGACGCCGGCCATGAGGGGCAACAGCGCCATGAACGCGCCCGTCACGCCCAGCGCGATCGCGCCGTCATCGACAGTCACAGTGGCGTTCGATTCGGTTGCCGTTTGGAGGCTGACGCCGGCGAGGCGGCACTCGGCCGCGAGCCGATCGCGCAGCTGCGCGACGAGCGTGGCGACCTGGCGCGAGCGTGGCTCGAGCTCGGGCGCGACCCCGGCGACGATCGACTGCGCGCGCAGCAACCATGAGACGCGCGCCGACTGGGCCTTGATGAGGTCCAGACTCACGCGTCGCGTGAGCGCGGACGCATCTCCGCCGAGCATCGTCGCGGCTGACTCGATCGCGGCGATTTCTTCGACCAGGTGCGCGAAGATCCGGCGCTCGCGCGTCACACGCGCAGGGGAAGTGATGTCGGCCTCGCGCGGGCCCGTGCGGGTGTCGCCGCGGGCCTCGCCACGCGCAGACCGATCTCCACCGCCGCGCGCGCCCGAGGACAGGAGCTCCACATAGTGCGGATCCGCGCGCATGCGGTAACCCGGAGGCAATCCTTCGCGTTCGGGCTTGACGGGATCGCCGCCGGAGAACTCCTGCGCTTCGAACTCAGACACTGTGACTCCTCTGGAACTTACGAAACCCGAATGCTAACACAGGGGTTACCATCATCTGGACATTGAGACATTTGGACATTTGCAAAATGTCTCCATGTCCAGATGTCCACATGTCCACATGACAAATGCCAAGAATCATCACTGACTACGAAGCGTACTTGTTCGGCGAAGGCCACTGGCTACGCGCGTGGGAAAAAATGGGCGCGCGTCCGGCGGAGTACGACGGCCGCGCCGGCTACAGCTTCGCGGTGTGGGCGCCGAACGCGCGCGAAGTCTCCGTGACGGGTGACTTCAATCAGTGGGATCCACGCGCGAACCCGCTCGCGAGTCTTGGCGCGAGCGGATTGTGGGAAACGTTCGTTCCCGGTGTGCCCGCCGGATCGCGGTACAAGTTTCATCTGCATACGAAGAGCGGCTACGCGATCGTCAAAGCCGATCCGTTCGCGCTCGTGACAGAACGCCCGCCGCATACGGCGTCCGTGACCGCGTCAACGGGCGCGCACGAATGGGGTGACGCCGCATGGATGACCGCGCGCCAGGAGCGCGGCACGGTGCTCGACGCGCCGATGTCGGTCTACGAAGTTCACGCCGGATCGTGGCGGCGCAATCCCATCGACGGCTTCCGATCGCTCACCTGGCGCGAGCTCGCGGCGGAGCTCGTGCCGTACGTCGTGCGCATGGGGTTTACCCACGTGGAGCTGCTGCCCGTGATGGAGCACCCATTCGAGGGCTCCTGGGGTTACCAGGTCACCGGATTCTTCGCGCCGACCAGCAGGTTTGGATCGCCCGATGACTTCCGCGCGTTCGTGGATGCCTGCCACCAGGCCGGGATCGGCGTGATCCTCGACTGGGTTCCCGGTCACTTTCCGAAGGACGACTTCGCGCTCGCGCGGTTCGACGGCACCGCGCTGTACGAGCACGAGGACCCGAGGCAGGGCGAGCACCGTGACTGGGGCACGCTGATCTTCAACTACGGCCGCCACGAAGTACGCAACTTCCTGCTGACGAATGCGCTCTTCTGGTTCGACTCGTTCCACGTCGACGGTCTCCGCGTGGACGCCGTCGCGTCGATGCTGTACCTCGACTACTCGCGCGACGCGGGCGATTGGGTGCCGAACCAGTACGGCGGCCGCGAGAATCTCGAGGCGATCGACTTCCTGCGGGAGCTGAACAACATCACGCATCAGCACTTTCCCGGCACCGTGATGATCGCGGAGGAATCCACGGCGTTCCCGGCGGTGAGCCGGCCGACGTGGGTCGGCGGCCTGGGTTTCACCTACAAGTGGAACATGGGCTGGATGAACGACATCCTCACCTACGTCGGCAAGGACCCGGTCTTCCGGCGGTGGGAGCACCAGCACCTCACGTTCTCGATGCTGTACGCGTTCAACGAGAACTTCGTGCTGCCGTTCTCGCACGACGAGGTCGTCCATGGCAAGGGATCGCTGATGCAGCGGGCGCCGGGGGACGCGTGGCAGAAAGCCGCGACGCTGCGCGCGCTCTACGCCTACATGTACGTCCATCCAGGCAAGAAGCTGCTGTTCATGGGCAGCGAGCTCGGTCAATGGCGCGAGTGGAACCACGATGACTCGCTTGACTGGTCGCTTCTGGAGCAGCCGCTCCACGGCGGCCTCCAGCGGTTCGTCGAGGACCTGAACCGGCTCTATCGCGGGGAGCCGTCGCTATACGAGCGCGATTTCGACGGCGCCGGCTTCGAGTGGATCGACTGCAACGACCACGAGTCGAGCGTCATCTCACTCATCCGCCGGGCCGGCGACGCCGACGACTTCATCGTCGCCGTGCTCAACTGGACGCCGATCGTGCGGCACGGCTACCGCGTCGGCGTGCCGCGGCCAGGCTACTACGCTGAAGTGCTGAACAGCGACGCCTCGCTGTACGGCGGAAGCAATGCGGGCAACGCGGGCGGAATGTACACGGACGATGTCCAGGCGCACGGACGAGCGCAGTCGTTGAACCTCACATTACCGCCGCTCAGCGCGGTCGTGTTCAAGTTACGACCCGAGGACGGACGCGACAGCGGCTGAGAGCCGCTGCCAGCTCTCGGTCTCGGCGGCGAGTTGCCCGCGGCCCGCACGGGTGAGTTTATAGAACCGCGCGCGGCGGCCTGTGTCCGTGAGCGCCCATTCGGACGAGAGCCATCCGCGCGACTCCATCCGGTACAACGCTGGATAGAGCGATCCCTCTTCGACCGCGAGCGCTTCCTTTGACAGCCGCTCCAGGCGGAGCGCGATGGCATAGCCATGGAGCGCGCCGTCGGCCAGCACCTTGAGGACGAGCATGTCCAGCGCGCCGTGCAATTGATCGCTGTTCGTTTTTTTCTTTGTGCGCATTGCCGTCACCAGGGGACTTCGTCCCCGATCGCTACTCCGTTCGCAAAGACGTCACGGGATCGACGCGCGCGGCGCGTCGTGCGGGAATCCACACCGCCACGAGCGCGGCGAATGCCAGCACGCTGGCCGCTGCCGCGAACGCCGACGGATCCGTCGGCGTCGTCTCGAACAGAAACGTGGAAATGATTCGGGTCGCTGCCCAGGCTCCAGCGAGTCCAACCGCGATTCCAAGCGCCAATGGTCGCGCCGCCTCGCGGACCATTTGCCGGACGACATGCGAGGCACTCGCGCCGAACGCCATCCGCACGCCGATCTCCTGTGTGCGTCGGGCGACCGCGTAGGCAGTCATTCCGAAAACTCCGATCAACGTGAGCAGCAGTCCAAGCCCACCGAGCAGCGAGAGCAACACGGTCCGGCGTCGCGGCGTGACCACTGTCGCGTCGAGCCAGTCTGCGCCCGTGCGCACACGCTCGACGATCGCGCGCGCGCCGGCGTTCCGTGCGGCCTCGGTGAGCCGCTCGGTCAAGCCCGCCGCGTTCGTCCGCGGCCTCACCACCACGACCATCGGCTCCGGCCGCTCCGTCGCGGCGGGCTGGTACGGCGCAAACACTTCCAGGGTCTCTCGCATCGAGCTCGGCATCGTCAGGTCGTTGCCTCCCAGATTCCTGAGGTCGGCGACGACGCCAATCACCTCGACGGCCTCCTTGCCCAGCGTGATCACCCGTCCTGTCGATCCGCCGATCGGAAACAGCTGCTTGGCCGCCCGTTGATTGATTACCGCCACTCGACGCCCGCTCGTGGCATCCGCCGGCGTGGGGAAACGGCCTGACACCGGCGACAGGCCAAGCGCTTCGAAGTAACCGGGCAGCACCTTCCGTATCGTTACGTTCGTCGTCTGTCCGCTGTCGAGCGTGATTCGGCCGTAACTGAAACTTCCCATCAGAGGGATGTGATTGGCGGCGCCGACGGCTTCAACGTCCGGCCACTCGCGGATCGTGTTCACCAGACCGTTGTAGTACTCGCCAAATACAGCGGGGTTGAAGTCAGCAGGGGATGCCTGCAACGTAGTGAACGATTCCGGCTGGAAACCAAGATCGACCGATGTCATGCGGTCGAAGCTCTTGATCATGAGCGCCGCCCCGGTGACGAGCACCAGCGCGAGCGCGACTTCAACGCCAATCAGCCAGTTGCCGCCTCGCCGGGACAGCGCACCGCCCGTGCGACGGCTGCCGCGCGCGAGCGCGCCCGAGACCCGGACGCGCGAGAGCCGCAGCGCGGGTACGAGTCCGAAGAGCAAGCCGGTGACGAGCGTGAGTGCGACGCTGAACCCCAGGACCCGCGCGTTGAGGGTGGCCGGCGCGTTCGTCGAGACCGGCAACGGGATGTTGGCGACCAGCGAATCCAACGTCCACCAGGCGAGAAGCAGACCAAGCGCGGCGCCTGCCGCCGCTAGCACGAGACTCTCCGTCAGCAACTGGCGCGTCAGCCGCCAGCGACCGGCGCCGATCGAGGCGCGAATGGCCACTTCGTGCAGCCGCGTCGCGCCACGGGCCAGCAGCAGGCCCGCAACGTTCACGCACGCAATGAGAAGAATGAGCCCCGCCGATCCAAGCAGGATGTTGCCCGTTGTCCAGTAGCCCCGTGTCTCCCGCGCGAGCAGCGTCTCGACGTACGCGTACGTGCCCGGTACTCGGGGCTCCCTGTCGTCCTGAACTCCGGCGAGCAGGCTCGTCAACTCACGCGACGCCTGGTCGATCGTCACGCCCGTGCGAAGGCGCGCGTACGTGACCGTGCCGGCGCCGCGTCTCGTGAACATCGCGGGCGAGACCTTGAGCGGCAACCAGAGCGCGGTCGTGCGGTAGTACCCCCGCGGCAGCACGCCCACGATTTCGTAGCTCTCGTTGTCGAGCCGCATCTGCTGGCCAATGGCGTCATCGCGTGCGCCGAAGCGGCTCTGCCAGAGGCCGTAGCCAATGACCACGACCCGCGGCGCGTCCGGGCGGGTGTCGGCATCCTGAATCCCACGTCCGCGGAGCGGCACGACGCCGAAGAGACCAAGGTAGTGGCCATCGATTTCGTTACCGCGGAGTCGTTGCGGTTCCGCGCCGTCCGCGATCATCGGGTCGCTGGTATCCCACTGCGCGACGTCAACGGGCGCATTCGGGGTCGCGCGGATGGTCTGCACGTCGAGCGCCGATATTCCGTAGCGGGAAGGTGCCGTCCGATCCGGCCGCGGCACCGCCATCGTGAGTTGGACGAGCTCCTCGGGCCGGGCGTACGGCAACGGGTGTAGCAACGCGGCATCGATCACACTGGTGATGGCTGTGGTCAATCCGATGCCGATTGCCAGCGTGAGGATTGCCACGAGCGAGAAGCCGGGCTGCCTGACGAGCAGCCGCACGGCGTACTTCAGGTCCTGAACGATCGTCTCCATGAATCCGCCTCCGCGCACGTCGTAGCCATGGTCCTGCCACAGCGCGACATTGCCGAATCTACGTTTTGCCTGCTCGATCGCCACCGGCGCCGGCGCGCCGGCGCGCTCGTAATCCTCGGCGCGCATCCGGACGTGGAACTCGAGCTCCTCGCGGATCTCACCGGCCACGGCATCGCGGCGAAGAACCCCGCGAAGCCGGGCCCTGAGACGCGCGGCCAATTCGGATGGCTTCAAGGGTTAGACATTCTAGGCATAGAAGGGCTGAGGATCAAGGCGCGATAGACTTCCCGCCGATGCCGCTTGCGACTGGCGCGCGCCTCCGCGCCGGACGCGATCGCGACGGCATCCCCCTCGTTCGCCGCGCCGATGTGCCGAACGTCCGCGCGCCCGATCGCGCAGTCGATCAGCGGCGACAGGTACGAGCACGGGACGCCCATATACAAACTGAATCCACATTCGGCGGCGTTCGTCATGAACGTGTCTGGGGTGAGCATGGCGCGTCGGAACGCTCTCAGTTGACTCGATGCGGTGGATTCGTTGTCGGCACGCCCGTCTACATCGTCGTCGTGAGGGTGACCGGGCCGTTTCGAGCCCGCGGCCGCGTGAACAAGGCCGTGTGTGTGATCGAACCGGTGACGATCGGCGTCTTCTATTCGTGGCCGATGAATCCGGTCGCGCCCGTGACCGCGACCCGCTTCACTCGCGGGGGCCCCTGGTCCCCACTCCGCTCGCGCGGCTCGCTCTGCTCGAGTTCGATCCTCTGACGATGCGCCTGAAGAGTGTGAGGCGGCGATCGGTGAGAAACGAGACCAGCACGGTCGTGCACGAGCGATGGGCCGTCAGATCGCGGTAGAACTCGGGCGCGATTGCGGGAATGCGCGGCAGCCGCCGCCACGGCACGCTCATCAAATCGTGATGCTCGTTGTGGTACCCGACGTTGAAGGCAACAGTGTTGAGCAGGCCGTAGTACGAATACGTCTCCTGGCCCTCGGTGATCACGTAGTGTTCCTGGATCCATCGCGCGCCGATCGGATGGAGGCCGATCGCGAGCACGGCCGACGCGAAGAGGTACTTGAACGGCTCGGGGCCGGCGAGCACCCACAGCACAGCCATCGCGGAGAACTGCGCGAACGCGTTGATCACCGTCCACCGATCCACTACCGGCACACGCGCGAGCCTTATCGGCCGAACGGCGCCGATGATGACGGCGAACAACGCAAGCCATCCGGCTTTGCGCGCCGCCGACGCGCCGATCATTCGTGCTTCGGTCTCACCGGGCAGATCGGCGTCCAGATCCTGATTGCCGAGATGTTTGTGGTGGAGCAAGTGGTACTTGCAGAACGACATGGCGGACGGCAGCACGAGCGGGAGATTCGCCACGATCGCCGCGATTTTGTTCCCTGCCGGTGCGCGAAAAACGAGGTTATGCGCGCATTCGTGGATCAGAACCCAAAGGGCATGATCTATCGTGGCGCCCACGATGTAGGCGATCGGCAGCCACACGTACCACGGTTGGCCCAGGAGTACGAACGCGAGCGAGAGTTGGACGGTGACGAGCACCGCAATCCAGACGGCGCTCGGAGGGTAGGGGCCGGCGAGATCGCGAAGCTCGGGGTGCGCCGCGAGCATCCGTCGTGCGCGGGAGATGTGCGGGTCGTCATACGGCACCCGGATGAAATCGGCCGCCGACATGGCGCGTACTTTAGCATGTTGAGGGGCCGCACTTGTTGCGGCTTCATGCGGCCCACATCGTAGCTTGAGCGAACGCGTGAGCGGACCGCGGCAGACGTCCTAGTCCGCGCAGAACCAGACGCGCCGCGTTCACATCTTTGGCAGAAACCGTCCGGTCCGTTCTTGGTAGTCGCGATACGCCTGCCCGAACTTGAGAGCGAGCTGTTCCTCCTCCACGCGCGATCGAACCGCAAGAAGGCCGAAGACGGCAACAGCGAACGCGAAAATGAACCAGTTGGCCGCCAGCAACGCCGCGCCGAAACTCACGAAGGCCATCGAGACATAGAAAGGATGTCTGATCCAGCGGTAGGGCCCGCGAGTCACCAGCGTGTGCTCCTCGCGTGTGACGACCGTGTCCGTCAGATTCCGTCCCAGCGTCGGCATCGTCCAGGCGGTGAGAAGAATGCCGAGCGCGGTGAGCAGCGCTCCGGACCATCGAAGAGCCGGCGGCAGCGCGACCGCCGACCAGGCCATCGATGACGGGTTCAGCATGTAGGCGATTACGCCCATCCATAGTGCCGCGCCCGCCGGCCGCAGGGTCGCAAGAATGAACATTCCCTCCTTGCGGCGATCGAGCCGTTCGCGCGTACCGGCTCTGATCCTATGGGGCAGCGCAATCGCCACTGTGGCGACGAAACCCGCGACAACGATCCAGCGGAACAGGGAATCGTCAGCCACAGGAGCTCGCGTCGTTCTCGTCGTTGGCGTCGTTCTCGTCGTTAGCGAGTGCCCTTCATTACCTGTGGCACTCCCTTCGTCATCCACTCCGGCGCCGGCGCGCCCTTGAGGTAGTGATCGAAGAATTGCCGCATCCGGATCTGGAAGTCGATCTGATTCTCCTTGCGGCCAAGGTGATGCGCCTCTTCCGGATAGGAGAGCAGGATGACCTGCTTGCCGAGCCGGCGCGCCGCGGCGTAGAACTCGAGGCCCTGTCCCCAGTCGACGGCGCCGTCGGCGGTGCCGTGCAGGATCAGGAACGGCGTCTTGATGTTCGGCGCGTTGTGGATCGGCGACTGGCTCTCATAGAGCGCGTGATGCGACCACGGTGTCACGTTCTCGCCCATGCGCACCTGGCCGACCTCCGTGATGCCCTGCTGGATCGTGCCCGTCGAGCGATAGAGCGTGCCGTAGAAGCTGGTGAGATCTGTCGGCGGAGCGCCGGTGACGACGGCCGCGAACATGTCGGTGGCGGTGACGAGGAACGACGACTGATAGCCGCCCCAGCTGTGCCCCTGCAGTCCGACCTTCTTCGGATCCGCGTAGCCGAGCTCGATGACTTTCTTCACCGCGCTGCCGACGCAGTCGAGCGCGGACGATCCGGGCTTGCCGATTTCGTACACGACGTCCGGCTGCAGCACCAGGTAGCCATTGCTCGCGTACGTCGCCATGTGGGGGCGATCGTCGTACGGCGGAATCTGGAAGTTGTGGTGCGTGTTCGACATGATCTCGTAGAAGTACACGAGCATCGGATAGCGCTTGCCCGGCTCGTAGCCCGCGGGCAGCGTGAGCGTCGCCTGCAGCTTCTGGCCTTTGCTGTTCGTGTAGTCGATGAGTTTCTTCGAGCCCCACGCGAACTGTTTCAGGAGATCCGGGTCAGCGTCCGTGACCTGCCGTGGCGCGCCGAACTCCTTCGTGCTGACCCAGTAGTTCGGGTACTCGTTGAACGTCTGCTGCGTGAAGATCACGCGGTCCGCGTTTTTCGCCACGATCGGCGCACCGATTGCCTTGTCGGCCCAGATCAGCGGCTGCGGCGCCTGACCGGGGGCCATGCCGAAGTACCCGGTCTTCTTTGTGAATTCGCCGTACGCGGAGAAGGTGATCGGTTTCGTGAGGTCGATACCTTCATTTCCACCGGCTCCGGCTCCACCTCCTCGTCCTCCTCCGCCGCCCGCTCCCGTGGGCCTCATCGGCGCCACTCGGAGGCGTACTTCCTGCTTCGCGCCCGCGCCCTTCGTCACATTGACCGGTGTACCGCCGGCGAGCGGCAGCGACCAGAGGTCATACCGGTCGTACAAGAGGGCGGACTTGCCGTCGGCGCTGAAGCCTGCGACGCCGTACACGGGCTTCTCGTAGTCGTGGTCGTCCTCGGCGTCCAGGAAACTTCGGCCGCCATCGATCGCCGTCTTCTTTCCCGTCGCCATGTCGTACGAGTAGACACGGCTCTTCTGCAGGTAGAGGAACCACTTGCCGTCAGGTGACGATCCCATCGTGCGCGAGAGCGCGGGCTCGATGATCGTCTTCTCTCCCGTCAGGAGATTCACGCGGTACACGTCCGCCTTGCTGCCGCCCCACGCAATCTGTCCGCGGTACGGCGTATCGATTCGGCCGACCGCCCACTTGAGATCGTCGGTCGGCGTGATCGTCCGCATGTCGTCGTTGGCAATCTGCCGCACGGCGCCCGACGCAAGATCGACGACGGCCGCGAACGTCGAACGTCGGTCCTGATTCACCGTGATCATCTGTTGAGATTGCGGCCGCTCGTCCTTCCAGTGCCACACGTCCACGTTGGCCGCGGGCTCGGTTGCTGTTGATGCGGGCCGATCCGGTTCCTGCGCCTTCACGCCGACGAGGATCCGTGCGCCGTCGCTGGACCACCGTGGCGCCGTGAATTCACTGATCACCATGCCCGCCGGAAAGGACGATGACTTCGCGGGATCGACAGTCGTCATGCGCGCGTTTGGTGATCCGGCGTTCGTCCACGCGAGCAGCACGTTGTCCTTCTGCAGGCGGTCGCGCGCCTTGTCGCCACGCAGCACCGCCAGGTTCGTGCCCTTGTCGCTCCAGGCGAGCTGGTCGTAGTCCGCGGCGGCGGTGTCGAGCATCTTCGTTTCGCCCGAGCCCAGCGTCATCACGTACACGCCGTTCCCGAGGCGTGACTGGCCGCGCACCGTGTACGCCATCAACGCGCCGGCGTCATCGAACGTGAAGGCGCCGACGTTGCCGACGTAGCGCTGATCCCCGGTCGCAAGATTGCGCATCAGGAGATCGGTGCCCGGCTGTGACGCGTTGTCCACCGGCGCACCGCCCGCCCGGCCGCCGCCGCGTCCGGCATTCGGATCGGCCGCGGCAGGGGCATTGGCCGCCTGCGGCCGCAGCAGCACCCACTCGCCATTCGGCGAAAAACTGAAACTCGCGACGGCGGGGAAGGACGTCTTCGTTCCGGTCGTGAGGTCGAGGATCTCAAACGTGCGCTGGGGCGCCTGCGCGGCCGCGCCCTGTCCGCCAGTTGCCGGCGCCTGCGCGCCACCGCCGCGTCCGGCGTTGCCGCGACCACCGCGACCCGCCGGCGGGGCGACGAAGTATGCGACCCAGCGGCTCGTGTCCGAGAACGACGCGCCGGTACCCCGCGGGATTTCGTGCGTGGTCGCGGAGTCGAGCGACTGGACGAACATCGTGCCGTCGCCGTCGTTCGGCGTCACGGTGTAGAGCATCCACTTGCCGTCCGCCGAGATCGCCGCGCCGCCGAGGCGCTTGAATCGCGCGTAGTCCTCGATGGTGATCGGCTTCGCGCCACTCGCGCTCGCAGCCTCGACTTTTCCTTTCACTTCCCCGGAGGGGTACTGCTGGCCCAGCAGCAGGGGGGTGAACGCGACGACGAATGTCACGGCGAGGACGAAGCGATGGACAAACCGCGTGGATCTCATGGCGAACTCCTGGAGTGTCGGGAAGGATACACCTGTCATTGATGCGGCAGACAGCCCGTTCGGGTGTAGTATTCCGCCTCCTAATCCGGTCAAGCTCCACGTTCCGGCAGCGAAGCGAGGTATGGCCATGCGAAGGCTCACATCGTTCGGTCTGGTTTCTTCCGTTCTTGTTTGGGCAGGTTGTCTCGTCGGCGGCGTCTCGGCACATGACTCGACGGCCGATCGCTCGATTCGTAAGGTGCCGTGGACTCTGCCGTCACGGCTCGATCCGAGAGTCGTGGCGCGCGCTCGAGCTGCGGCATCGGCCGTGCAGAGCCAGGGGCGGGGCGTCGGGAACGAAGGCCGCCGGTTGTTCGAAGAAGAAACGTTCGGCGGCAATGGCCGGACGTGCGTCACATGTCACAGCAAGGAAACCGGCACGGTCTCGCCCGAGGACGCGCAGGCCCGTTTCGCCGCCAACCCGAACGACCCGCTCTTCCGGCACGACGGAAGCGACGACGGGCTCGGGAACGGCGTCTCGAGAATGCTGGCGGACGCCACGGTGCTGATTCCAATCAGGATGCACGCCAATGTCGAGCTGGCCAGCGACCCGAGCGCCCAGTTCGTGACTCTGCGGCGCGGTATTCCGACAACGATCAACACGCCGGGCCTCGATCCCGTGCTGATGCTCGATGGCCGTCAACCGGATCTGCATGCGCAGGCCGCCGGCGCGATTCACGACCACGGGCAGAACACCGTGGCGCCCACGACGGGGCAGCTCGATCTCATCGCGCGGTTTCAATTGACTGACCGGTTCTTCAGTTCGACTCAGCTGAAGAACTACGCGAACGGCGCCGCAGCACCCAAGCTGCCTCCGGGCACCACCGCCTCGGAGCGCCGCGGCCGCCGTTTCTTCGAGGACTTGCCGCCGGACGACGCGACGTTCAAGGACGGACTCTGCGCGAATTGCCACAGCGGTCCGCTGCTCAACCAGACGAATCAGTTCCTTCCCGTGCCGATTCCGGTCGGAAGCCGGTTTCAGACGATCCTGGTGTCCGAGCTCAACGTCGCGGGGAACCCCGTGCTCGATTTCAACTTCACGAACCCGGACGGGTCGATCACCGTCGTGTCGAGTCCGGATCCGGGGCGGGCGCTCATCACCGGGCGGGCGGATGACCAGCTCACGACGTTCGATCACACCAACGCGTTCAAGATTCCTTCACTGCGAGGAGTCGCCCGGACCGCGCCGTACTTCCACGACAACTCCGCCAAGTCGCTCGAGGACGTGCTGCTGCACTACCAGCTCTTCTTCGACATCGTGACCGGCGGATTCATCCATCTCGATGCCCGCGACATGGCGGACATCATCGCCTACATGAAACTGCTGAAGTAGAGAACCGCGACACATGAAGCGCCTGACCCTGCTCGCATCGCTGCTGCTCACGATTGCGCCGGCCGCCCAGACGCCGGCGCAACAGGCGCCCGCCGCGATCACCGCCATTCGCGCGGGCCGCCTGCTCGATCCCGACGCGGGTGTGGTCCGTGCGAATCAGATCATCCTGATCGAGGGCACGCGCATTCGCGATGTGGGACCGAACGTCGCGATTCCCGCGGGCGCCACCGTCATCGACCTTTCGAAGATGACGGTGATGCCCGGGCTCGTGGATGCGCACAACCATCTGGCGCTCACGTACAAGCCGATTCCTGAAAACAACGTGTATTACTTCACGTACGTCCAGGAATCGACGGCGTTGCGTGCGATTCAGGCCGCGTCGAACGGCATCCAGATGCTCGCGTCCGGTTTCACCATCGTCCGCGACATGGGCAACAACGGGAACTATGCCGACACGGCGCTGCGGCAGGCAGTTGAGCAGGGCTGGATTCCCGGTCCGACGATCATCAACTCCGGGATCATCATCGGCGGCATGGGCGGGCAGTTCTTTCCGACGCCCGAGATGGCGAAGGACCACAACATCGTCTATCCCGAGTACCTCGATGCCGACACGCCGGACGAGATCGTGAAGGCGATCCGGCAGAACGTGCTGTTCGGCGCGCGCGTGATCAAGATCTGCGTGGACTGCAAGCCGTACGGCTACACGGCGGACGAGATCCGCCTGATCATTCGCGAGTCCGCGAAGGCCGGCATGAAGGTCGAAGGACACGTGCAGACGCTCAGCGGCGCGCGCAACGCCATCGACGCCGGCATCTGGTCGATTGCGCACTCGACGGCGTTGAACGACGAGATGCACAAGCTCATGGCGCAGAAGGGCATCTGGCGCGCAGGTACCGAGACGCCGCAAGGGCTGGCGGGACATCCGGTCGCGGATGGGGCGTACCGGCGGACGGTCGAGGGGCTCAAGAACGCGTACGACAACAAAGTGCCGCTCACGTTCTCCACGGACGCCGACTACTGGGTCGAGGGCAAGACGCGCGGCGAAGTCTGCCTGGAGTTTCTGAAGACCTGGAAGGATGCGGGCATCCCGAACGCCGACATCATCCGCGCCATGACGACGAATGGCTACAAGGTGAGCGTGACTGATCAAACCCGCGGCCCGATCAAGCCGGGATTCTTCGCGGACCTCATCGCGCTCGCAGGCAATCCGCTCGAAGACGTCTACGCGCTGAAGCAGGTGGCGTTCGTCATGAAAGACGGCCAGGTCTTCAAGCGCGACGGCGTCATGACGCCAGGCGTCTTCTTCAACGGCGGCCCCGTCAACGGCTGGCGGATCCGTTGAGGACCTCGGGAGTCGTTTTCGACCCAAAAGGGAAACTCGGGTAGGCTTCCGCTGTTGACCACGGGAGGTCTCATGCGTTCGCGTCTCATGTTCGTGGGGTTCGTTGCAGCGGCGATGCTTTGTGCGGTACGAGCGGAAGCTCAGACCGTGACCGGCACGATTCAGGGCGTCGTGACCGACGCCACGGGCGGTGTGTTGCCAGGCGTGTCCGTCCAAGTCAGGAATCTCGACACCGGCGCCCGGCGTGATCTGACCACCAACGAGCAGGGGTTCTACACGGCGCCGTTCCTGCCGGTTGGCAAGTACACCGTGACGGCGAAGCTGGCCGGGTTTGCGACGACCGTTCGCGAGGGCGTGGACGTCGGCCTGAACCAGACCCGGGTCGCCGACTTTCAGATGAAGCCCAGCAGCCGGGAGGAGACCGTGACGGTCGTCGGCGCCGCGCCGCCGATCAACACGATCAACGCCGAGGTCAAGGGCGCATTGACCGCGCAGCAGATTGCGGACAAGCCGACGCTCAATCCCGGCAGCTTCCTGTCACTCGCCGAGATCTTCGCGGGCTTCCAGGAGAATCCGACCAGCGGCCAGAACAACCCGACGGCTTCGTCAGGCTCGTCGATCAATTTCAACGGCACCGGCACGCGCGGTGCGACGTTCCAGATCAACGGCGTCAACAACGACGATTCGTCGGAAAACCAGCACCGGCAGGGCGCTGCGCTGTCGACGATCAAGGCGTTTCAGATTCTGACGAACACGTACAGCGCTGAATTCGGCCGCGGGTTCGGCGGCGTCGTGCTCGTGCAGACGAAGTCGGGCACCAACAAGTGGGCCGGCGATACCTACGAGTTCCTGCAGGACAGCAACGACCTGACCGCGCTTGCGAATTTCTCGCTCGTCAAACCGGACAATCAGCGGCACCAGTACGGCGGGACCGTCGGGTTTCCGATCATCCTGGACCGTTTGTTCGGGTTTGGCAGCTTCGATCGTACCCGCGTCAAGGGGACCGCTGGATATACGCGGGATATTCTGCTTTCAAACGAAATGACGCCGCGCCTGACCCGTGGCAACGACACGCCGGAGAACCGCGCATGGATCCAGTCCATCATCGACCGCTTCCCGAAGGTGACGCCGAACGACCCGCGCAGCAACAGGACATTCGCCACGACGCGAGGGATCAATCAGCCCGCCGGGGACTACTCCGGCCGCCTCGACTGGCAGCGGGGGCCTGACAGCATCACGAGCCGCTATCAATACACGCATCAGATCTTCGACAGTGACGATGTGATCGATGGCGAGGTGGCGAAGCAGGATCACCGGCAGCAGAATCTCGGCTTGACCTGGACCAAGGTATTCAACACCAGCCTGGTGGGCGAAGCGCGGTATGGCCTGGGCGTCCGCGATACGAACGTCAACATCAAGAGCGGCAACGACACGCCGATCGTCCGGTTCAACGGGATGCCGGTGGCGCAACATACGATTGGCAACGCCGGCAACTTCCCGATCCTCCGGGACCAGTACGACAACCAGTTCGTCTACAACCTGTCGTGGCTCTTTGGCGCCAATCACTCGTTCAAGACCGGCACGGACATCCGCCGTGTCCAGCTCGACGACCTGGCGGACAACAACTCGCGCGGCACGTGGACATTCGATCGCGTCTGCGGCGGCGTGACGTACACGACCTCGATCGACGCGTTCCTTGACGGCTGCATTACGACGTTTGCGAAGTCCTGGGGGCCGTTGTTCCTCGAGAATCGCATCAACGAAGCGAACATGTACGCGGAAGACAGCTGGCGCGTGCATCCCGCGCTGACCGTCAACCTGGGCATTCGGTACGAATACGTGTCTGCGCCGAAGGAGAAGGAGGGCCGCATGGACTACGGCTTCGGCGCGGACAGGGACAACTATGCACCGCGTCTCTCCGCCGCGTGGGTGCTGCCGTCCGCGTCGGGATGGCTGCGCTGGCTGACCGGCAGCAGTTCTGGCGATGCGGCCGTGCGCGGCGGCTTCGGCATCGCGCACGGGCGCGTCTTCCAGTCTGTGTTCTCGCAGACGGGAGCGAGTCTCCGCACGAATCCGCCGAACGCGATCTCACGCTCGTTCACGACTCTGCCTGGACTCCTCAGCGTCAGCGACCCGACGCTTGGATTCGTGTTCGTGCCGGGCCCGCAGACGACCCGGCATACCCTCACGCTCGCGTCGCCGGACCTCGAGATGCCCGAGACGCGGCAGTGGAGCCTCACGTACGAACGGAAGATGCCCTTCGATTCGAGCCTGCGCATCAACTACAACGGCAACCACATTCCCAACAACCTGAAGTACGCGCTCGGCAACCTGCCGCTGTCGCCGCTCAACGGTCCGGTCACCGTCGTCGATCATCCGAACAACGCGCCCGCCGCCGGGTTTCCGGACTTGAGAGGCAAGACGATCACAAAGATCGCGGCAGATGTGCTGTGCGCAGGCACCGGCCTGCCGGGACTCGGGGTCACCGCGACGTGCCCGGTCGTCGTGCCGATTGCGGACAACGAAATCAGCCTTCGCGTGCCCCGCACCAATGAGCGTCGCCCGGATCCCCGGTACACGTCGAACCTGATCGTGAGCAACGACGCGAAGTCGTGGTACGACGGCGTCCAGATCGAGTGGGAGAAACGTCTGGGTGCCGGCCTTCAGTTCACGACGAGCTATACCCGCAGCCGATCCGAGGACACGACCTCTGAGGCCACGTTCGTGGGCGCCGGCGACTCGAATCAGCAGGGGCCGAACGTGAAGTTCGCGCGGGGTTACTCGCGCTTCCACACGCCGCACCGCTTTTCGTTCAACGGGACCTATCTGCTGCCGTTCCTGAAGAACCGCCGCGACCTCGCCGGTTACGTGCTCGGCGGCTGGCAGGTGTCGGGAGTCGTTCGACTCACCTCCGGCACGCCGTTCACCGTCAGCCAGACCGGACTGGACCTCGACTTCGACGGCTTCGCGGAAGGGCGGCCGGTGATTCTGGATCGCTCGATTCTCGGCCGGACTATCAACGACCCAGCGACGTCAAAAGACCTTCTGCCGCTCAGTGCGTTCCGGCCCTACGCCGTCGGCGACTCGCTCGACTCCGTCGTGGGCCGGAACACGTTCTTCGGCGACGGTTTGAAGACGATGGACTTCGGTCTGTTCAAGAACTTCGCACTGGCAGGGACCAAGTCCTTCAGCGTCCGCATCGAAGTGTTCAACCTGTTCAACGCCGTCCAGTACGCGTTCCCGGCACTCAGCATTTCGACGCCGGCGACGTTCGGTGCGATCACAGGAAACAACGGCCTGTACATCCCACGCACGATTCAGCTGGGGTTCCGGTTCAGGTACTGACTACCGCACTTCTTCGTGCTCGGCCGCGTACTCTTCCCACGGGCCCTTGAAGTCGAGGATCGTGCCCGGCTCGAGCCGCCAGACGTGCGTGCCGACTTCTTCCATCAGGTCCTGGTCGTGGGTGACGAGGAAGACGGTGCCCTCGAACTTCTGCAGCGCGACGTTGAGGGCGTTGATCGATTCCAGGTCGAGGTGGTTCGTCGGCTCGTCGAAGACGAGGACGTTCGGCTTCTGCAGCATGATGCGGCAGAAGAGCAGCCGCGCGGTTTCTCCGCCCGACAGCGCTTCGGTCGGCTTCAGCCCTTCTTCGCCGCTGAACAGCATCTGGCCGAGCAGGCCGTGGATGTCCTGGCGCGCCGCGTCGGGATCGAACTGATGGAGCCACTCGACCGCCGTCATGCCCTTCCTGATGGCGCCGGTGTGATCCTGCGAGAAGTAGCCGATCGACACTTCGTGGCCCCAGCGCGTCGTGCCCGCGTCGATGTCTCCGGGAGACGCCGTGAAGCCGGGCGCATCCGACAGCAGCGCCTTCAGCAGCGTCGTCTTGCCGACGCCGTTGCGGCCGACGAGCACGATCTTCTCGCCGCGGTTCACGATGCCGCTGAAGTTCGAGACGATCTTGTGCGCGCCGTAGGCCTTCGACACGCCCTTGAACTCCAGAACGGTCTTGCCGGACGGCCGCGCCATGGAGAACTTGATGAACGGGCGCTGGATGTTGGACCGGGCGAGCGCCGTCGTTTCGAGCCGCTCCACTTCCTTGCGGCGCGACTGCACCTGGCTCGATCGCGTGCCGGCCGAGAAACGCTGGATGAAGTCGTTCAGCTGCGCGATCTTCTTCTCGCGCTGCTCGTAGTCCTTCTCGATCCGCGATCGGATCTGCGTCTTCGCCAGGACCATGTCGTCGTAGCCGCCGGTGTAGGTGATGATCGTCTGGTAGTCGATGTCGGCGATGTGCGTGGTGATCTCGTTGAGGAAGTGGCGGTCGTGCGAGATCACGATGAGCGTGCCGTCGTAGCGGATCAGGAACTCGCGCAGCCAGTGGATCGAGTCCAGGTCCAGGTGGTTCGTGGGCTCGTCGAGCAGCAGCGCTTCCGGATGCCCGAAGAGCGCCTGCGCCAGCAGGACGCGCACTTTCTGGCCGCCCTGCAGCTCCGCCATCTTCTTTTCGTGCAGCGAATGATCGATGTCGAGGCCCTGCAGCAGGATCGCGGCGTCGCTCTCGGCTGAATAGCCGTCTTCCTCGCCGACGATGCCCTCGAGCTCGCCGAGGCGCATGCCGTCCTGGTCGGTCAGCGTCGCCTTTGCGTACAGCACTTCGCGCGCCTGGAGCGCCTGCCAGAGACGCTGATTCCCCATGATGACGGTATCGACGACGCGGACATCGTCGAAGGCGAACTGGTCCTGGCGCAGGACGCCGAGCTTGTCGGGCCGGACCACGGTGCCCTTCTGGGGCAGCGATTCGCCGGTGAGCAGCTTCATGAACGTCGATTTGCCGGACCCGTTCGGCCCGGTCAGGCCGTAACGGCGGCCCTTCGAGAACGTCGTCGTGACGTCCTCGAAGAGAACCTTGGTGCCGAATCGCATTGAGACGCCTTGCACGGAGATCATGAACCACTGATTCTAGCAGGGCGACCGGATAGACTGCTCGTTGACTCGTGTTCGCGGCCCTTCGCTATCGCAACTTCCGCCTTCTCTGGATCGGCATCGGCATTTCGTTTGCCGGCACGTTCATGCAACAGGCCGCGCTTCTCTGGCATGTGTCGCTGCTCGTGCCGGAGAACAAGGGCCTGGCGCTCGGGCTCGTCGGTCTCGTGCGCGTGCTGCCGATCGTCCTGTTCTCGCTCGTCGCGGGCGCCGCGGCGGACGCGTTCGATCGACGCAAGCTCATGTTCATCACGCAGATCGGCGGCGCCACCGTGGCCGCCGTGCTCGCGGCGCTGGCGTTTGCCGGGGTGACAGCGGCGTGGCCCGTGTATCTGCTCGCGGCGGTTGGCGCCGCCGTCGGCACGTTCGATCCGCCTGCCAGGCACGCACTGGTGCCGATGCTCGTGCCACGAGAGCATCTGCCGAACGCGATCAGCCTCAACACGGTGGTGGTCCAGGCGGCGTCAGTGGCGGGCCCCGCCATTGGCGGAGTCGTACTCGCGGTGGCCAACGTCGGCTGGGCCTACGCGTTCAACTCCGCGTCGTTTCTCGTGGTCGTCGTGTCCCTGCTGATGATGCGCGACGTGCCTGCGACGGATCGCACGCACGCAACCGCGAGCGATCGCATTACCTTTGGCGCTATCCGCGACGGCCTGCGTTTCGTGTTCAGCCAGCCGATGATTCGATCCTCGATGCTGCTGGATTTCTTCGCGACGTTCTTTTCCTCCGCGACCGCGCTGCTGCCGATCTTCGCGCAGGACATTCTGAAGGTGGGGCCGGCCGGATACGGCTGGCTCTATGCCGCGCCCGCGGTCGGCGCGGTTACGGCGAGCGCGGCGATGGTGCCCTTCACATCGAAGATCGATCGCCGTGGTGCGACGTTGATCTGGGCGGTCGCCATCTACGGGCTCGCGACGGTCGTCTTCGGATTCTCGCGGTCGTTCTGGCTGACGCTGCTGTGCCTGGCATTGTCGGGTGCCGCGGATGCCGTGAGCATGATCATCCGCAACCTCATCCGCCAGCTCGAGACGCCCGATGCGATGCGCGGCCGCATGGTCGGCATCAACATGATCTTCTTCATGGGCGGCCCCCAGCTCGGCGAGCTGGAGGCCGGAATGGTCGCGAGCTGGATCGGCGCGCCCTGGTCGGTGATTACCGGCGGCATTGGCTGCCTCCTGGCCGTAGCAGCGATTGCCGCCGTTACGCCGCAACTGCGGCGGTACCGCGCTTAGTCAAGAACCGGCTCGGCCGCGGTGCGCCCGTCCGGAGTGATCTCGACGGCATCGAGAAACGGCATCAGCGCACGCAGCCTCAGACCCACGCGCTCGATCTCATGGTGCTCGTCCGCCCGCCGCATGGTCTGGAAGTTCGGCCGGCCGGCGGCGTGCTCGTCCATCCATGCTCGCGCGAAGGTTCCGTCGCGTACTTCCGCAAGAATCCGCCGCATCTCCTGCCGCGTCGCGTCGGTGACGACGCGCGGGCCGGCGGTGTAGTCACCGTACTCGGCCGTATCGCTGACGGAGTACCGCATGAAGTTCAGGCCGCCTCGGTACATCAGATCGACGATGAGCTTCAGTTCGTGGAGGCATTCGAAATAGGCGACTTCCGGCTGGTAGCCGGCCGACACCAGCGTCTCGAATCCGGCTTTGACCAGGGCGCTCACGCCGCCGCAGAGGACGGCCTGCTCGCCGAAGAGATCCGTTTCGGCCTCCTCCGCGAAGGTGGTCTCGAGCACGCCCGCGCGCGTGACCCCGAGCGCCTTCGCATAAGACAGCGTCAGCGCGAGGGCGGTCCCGGTCGCGTCCTGATGGATTGCGACGAGTGCGGGAGTGCCGGCGCCCTCGGCGTAGAGCTCGCGGACGCGATGTCCCGGTGACTTCGGCGCGACCATCGCGACGTCGACGCTCGCCGGCGGCCGGATCGCGCCGAATCGAATCGCGAAGCCATGCGCGAAGAGCAGGAGCGTTCCCGGCGCGAGCGCCGGTGCGATCTCGCGGGCGTACACGTCGCCCTGCACCGGATCGGGGAGCAGCACCATGACGACGTCCGCCCAGGCGACGGCGTCGGGAATCGCGCAGACCGTCAGTCCCTCACTCCGGGCCGCCGCCCACGTGCGGCCGCCCTGGCGGAGCCCGATGCGGACGTCGACGCCGCTGTCGCGGAGATTCAGCGCGTGCGCGTGCCCCTGCGATCCGTATCCCAGAATCGCCACCTTGCGGTGCCGGATCAATTCGAGATCCGCATCGCGGTCGTAATAGATCGTTGCCACAAGTTCCTCCAATGCCGGGTCTGAAGACCCGGCCTCCTATACCGACGCAGCGAATGCCGCAGGTTCTGCTTCAACTTCGGTTCTGCGAGACGGACGCGCGGTCGTGGCCGCCGCGCCCGTCCCCCGGCACATCGCGAGCTGCCCGGTCCTCGCCATCTCCAGCAGGCCGTACGGACGGAGGACATCCACGAGTCCGTCCACCTTGTCCTCCGTGCCCGTGATCTCGATGACGAGCGAGTCGGGTGACACGTCGAGAACCCGCGCGCGGAAGACATCGGCGAGCTGCATGATTTGGGCGCGCGTCTCGGCGGTGGTCGCCACTTTGATCATCGCGAGGTCGCGAAGGACCGCAGGCCGCGTCGTGACGTTCTCGACGCGGACCACGTTGACGAGCTTGTAGAGGTGCGCTTCGACCCGCCGTGCGGCATCGCCCTCCGCGTCGACAACGATCGTCATGCGCGAGAGGCCCGGAGAGGCTGTTCGTCCAACCGTGAGGGAGTCGATGTTGAACGCGCGACGCCTGAAGAGCGACGCGACGCGCGTCAGAACGCCGGGCGTGTCCTCGACATCGACCGTGAAGATCGTCATGCGTCTGCTCCTGTCTCGGCGAGCACGGGCGGCCGCCGAATCATGCGATGGAGGTCGCCGCCGGCCGGCACCATCGGGTAGACCGTGTCTTCCTGCTCCACGCGGAAATCGATCACGACCGTACCGCGATGGGCGCGCGCGGCCGCGACCGCGGGCCGGACGCCGGCGCGTTCGGTCACGCGCATGCCCCGCAGACCGTACGCTTCGGCGAGGGTCACGAAGTCCGGGCTCGCGAGCGGCGTGGCGGCGTATCGGCGCTCGTAGAAGAACTCCTGCCACTGGCGCACCATGCCGAGGTAGCCGTTGTTGATGACCGCGACGTTGATGTCGAGGTTCTCCTGCGCGATCGTCGCGAGCTCGCACAGCGTCATCTGAAAACCGCCGTCGCCGACCACCACCCATACTTCAGCGTCCGGCCGGGCGACCTTCGCGCCGATGGCGGCCGGCAGCGCGAAGCCCATCGTGCCGAGCCCGCCCGACGTGATGAGCGAGCGCGGCGCATCGTGGTGGTAGTACTGCGCCTCCCACATCTGGTGCTGGCCGACGTCGGTGACGACCACGGCGTTGCCACCGGTCTCGCGCCAGAGGTCGTGCAGCACATGCGCGGCGTACAAGTGGCCGTTGTCCGGGAGCGTCTGAATGTCGCGTACCGCCGCGGTGCCCTTGAGGGCGTCGATGTGCGACCGCCACGCCGACCGATCGCCCTCGGGCACGTGCGGCAGGAGCCGCGCGACCAGTTCGGACACGTCGCCGACGAGGCCCACGTCGACAGGCACGTTCTTGTTGATCTCCGCGGGATCGATCTCGAGATGAATCTTCTTCGCGCGAGGCGCGTACGTCTTCAGATTGCCCGTGACCCGATCGTCGAATCGCATGCCGATCGCGATGAGCAGGTCGGCCTCCTGAATCGCCTGATTCACCCAGGGCTCGCCGTGCATGCCCATCATGCCGAGGTTGAGCGGATGCGATGCAGGGATGCCACCGATGCCCAGCAGGGTCATGGCGACAGGGACGTCGGCGCGTTCCGCGAAGCGACGGACCAGATCCGACGCACCGGAGAGCAGGATGCCGTGGCCCGCAAGAATCAGCGGGCGCTCGGCGCCGCCGATCAACTTGAGCGCTGCGTCGATCAGGTCATGGCCGGGGAGCTGATCCGGCTGGCGCCCGCGGCGTCTGAGGTCCGCCGGCACGCCGCTTTCGGACGAGCCCTGCTGCGCGTCCTTGGTGATGTCGATCAGCACAGGACCCGGCCGTCCCGACCGGGCCAGGTCGAACGCCGCTGCGATAGTCGGGGCGACGTCGCTGGCGCGCGTCACCAGATAGTTGTGCTTCGTGATCGGCAGCGTGATCCCGGTGATGTCCGTTTCCTGAAACGCATCGGAGCCGATCAACCGGCTCCCCACCTGGCCGGTGATGCAGACGAGAGGCGAGGAGTCCATCATCGCCGTCGCGATGCCCGTGACCATGTTCGTCGCGCCGGGTCCGGACGTCGCGATGGCGACGCCGACGCGTCCAGTTGCGCGTGCGTAGCCGTCAGCCATGTGCGTGGCGCCCTGCTCGTGCCGCACGAGCACGTGACGGATGGGATAGTCGAGCATCGCGTCATACGCTGGAAGAATCGCGCCGCCTGGATAGCCGAACACGACGTCGACGCCCTCTCGGACGAGGGATTCCCACAAGATCTGTGCTCCGGTCTTCTGCATCGTTCCTACTCCGTCACCGCGCCGAGGCTGGCCGATGAGACGAGTCGCGCGTACTTCGCCAGCGCGCCGCTGCTGTAGCGCGGTGTGGGCGCCGTCCATCCCCTCATCCGCGACGCCAGGTCGTCGTCACTTGCGGCCACGTCGAGCCGGCGTGCGTCGAGATCGATCGTGATCGCATCGCCGTCGCGCACGGCCGCAAGCGGTCCGCCTGCCGCGGCCTCGGGCGACACGTGACCCACCATCAGCCCGCGAGTGGCGCCTGAAAACCGTCCATCCGTCAGCAATGCCACGTCGTCCTGCAATCCCGCGCCCGCGATCGCCGCGGTGACCGCGAGCATTTCCCGCATGCCCGGCCCGCCGCGGGGTCCTTCGTACCGGATGACGACGACGTCGCCCTTGCCTATGTCGCGGCCCTGCACTGCTCTGAACGCAGCTTCCTCGCTGTCGAAAACGCGCGCGGGGCCCTGGTGCCGCGCGCGCGGACTGGCGGAGGCCTTCACGACCGCGCCCTCGGGTGCGAGATTGCCGCGAAGAATGGCCAGGCCACCTGATGGCTTGATAGCCGCGTCTACGGAACGGACGACCTGCTGTCCGGGAGTCCCGGCGGCACCGGCGCATGCGTCCGCGAGCCGTTGGCCCGTCACCGTCAACGTGTCGCCGTGGAGAAGACCCGCGTCCAGAAGACGGCGCGCCAGCAATCGCACGCCGCCGGCCTCATGCAAATCGGTCGCGACGAAGCGGCCTCCTGGTTTGAGATCGGCGAGCAGGGGAGTGCGAGCCGAGATCTGATCGAAGGCGTCCAGTGGAAGGGAAATGCCGGCTTCACGCGCGATCGCGATGAGGTGCAGCACCGCATTCGTAGAACCGCCGGAAGCGGCGACCCCCGCAATGGCGTTGTCGAATGCCGCGCGCGTCAGGATGGCCCGCGGCCGGCGATCGGCGCGCAGCAGATCGACCGCGAGCGCCCCGGCGGCCAGCGCCGCGGCGTCCTTCTCAGCGGACATCGCTGGGCTGCTCGTCGATCCGATCGGGGCGATACCCAGGAGCTCACACGCCATTGCCATCGTGTTTGCGGTGAATTGCCCCCCGCATGCGCCGGCGCCCGGGCACGCGGCCTCCTCGACGGCAAAGAGATCCGCCCGCGACATACGGCCTGCCGCGTGCGCACCGACCGCCTCGAAGACGTCCTGAATCGTCAGATCCCGGCCGGCGAGGCGTCCCGGCGCGATCGAGCCGCCGTAGAACACAAGGCCGGGAAGATCGAGACGCGCGACCGCCATGGCTGCGGCGGGGATCGTCTTGTCGCATCCGCAGATCGCGACCAATCCGTCCAGCTCATGGCCGCGCACGACCAACTCGATGGAATCCGCGATGACCTCACGGCTGACAAGCGAAGCGCGCATGCCCTCGGTACCCATCGAAATGCCGTCAGAGACGACGATGGTGTTGAACTCGAGGGGCGTGCCGCCGGCCTCGCGAACGCCGGCTTTGATCTGCTCCGAAAGCCGCCGCAGGTGAAAGTTGCAGGGGCCAATCTCGGTCCACGTGTTGGCGATGCCAATGAGCGGCCGGGATAGATCGGCGTCCGTGAGCCCCGTCGCCCTGAGCATGGCCCGCGCGGGAGCTCGGTCGATTCCGTCCAGAAGGCGCCGACTGTGATGTCTCACGGCCCCTGACACTATCGATAGGTTTACGTAAAAGTCAAAGCAATGATAATTACAAGAACATTATCAATTTGCATGTTAGAGGGGGTCAGACCCGAGCCTGGCGTCTGACCCCGGCTGATTTAGTACGTCACGCGCACGCGGTACTTGACCGTCACCGTCCCGTCAGCCGCGACCGGCGCGACGAACTGCGCGGCCCACGCGTCGGTCTTCGTCCAGGTGTGCGACGCGTTCAGCATTCGCCAGCTGCCGCCGATCGGCTCGTTCACCTCCACCGAGATCGGCGTCGTCTTGTGGTTGCGCAGCGTTACTTCGTACTGGACCTCGTAGACGTTCGAGCTGACGCGCAAAAAGTCGGTCTGCTTGCGCTCGCACGTGACGTCAAATGCGTTGCCGATCTTCAGGTTCAGCGTCTCGTCCTTGGGCGTGTGATCGATGCGATCCTCGCCGACGAACTGGAGGCCGCCGCGTGAGTCGGCCTGGTAGACGCGGACGACGCCTGCCGGCAGGGGCTGGCCGAGGCCGGCCTTCTGCTCGTTCTTCAGCTGGTAGAAGACCTGCACGACGTCCTTGATCGGTGAGCCCGGATGCTGCGCGTTCCGGTAGTAGATCTGCTGCCCGTCAACGACGTACCTCTTCAGCACCGGGAACCCAGTGGCGTTCAGCATGCTGACCTGCTTCGTCTGGTTGTTGTTGATCGTCGTCTTCCGGCCGAGCGAATACAGGTGGTAGTCGGAGAACGATTCCTGCGACATCGGCGCGGCGGCCGGGGCGGCGTCCCTCCGGCTCTCCATCGCGAGCGCGCGGTCCAGAATCTGCTTGACGCGGTTGAGATCGCCCGCGACGAGCTGGATCGAAGCATTCCTGAATGACGTCCCGCTCCCGTTGCGCACCGTGACCCAGCCATCGAGATCGCCGGCCTTGTCGTCGCGCGCGACGGTCAGGACATAGTCGGCGTTCCATGCGAGCTGGCCCGCGAGGTACGAGGCCTCCACGCGATGGCGCGCGCCGCCTTCATTGTCGAGCGTCCAGATGAGCGTCGGACGCGAGAACAGGTTGCCGGGCAGCTCGGGGAAGCGGATGTGATCCGCGGACATGCCGGTCACGATCTCGCCGTTGATTCTCCAGACAGGGGCGTTGTTGTAGCTGATGAGCTCGGCTTTCACTTCCTCGTCGATCCCGTTCTGCCGGCGTACCAGCGTGACCGTTCGGCCGATGTACTTCCGGAGCAGCTTGTCGGGCTCGAGCAGGTCGTACTCGTAGTTCTGCTCGAGCACGCTCACGCGCGTCGGTTCGGTCACGGATCGGAAGTGCACGGTTGCCGGATTGACGGTGGCCGCGATGTCCATGAACCGCAGGTCGGCCGTGCCGCGGCCGAGGTCGATCTGCCGGACGTCGCGCACGAGCGCCAGTTCCGAGTTGTAGACGGTCACCGCGAGGTCTATCTGATCATCCAGCGTGGTCGTACCGGCTCGCGAGGCCTGTGCGGTTGCGGCTCGCGCCCCGGGGGCTGAACCCGAATTGACGAACACGGTGCCGAGAGCGAATACCAGCGGAATCGACCAGCCACGAACAGACATGTAAGCCTCCTTACAGGCAACTGTCCGTTGAACGGCCAGGCGGTTGTTTCTTGCAACCCGATACTCTTAGGCGGCCATGAGCAGCGGTCGCTTCTCGCCCTCATCCCGAGCCCGCCTGACGACCCATGATCTGGGCCGCTTCAGTCGCTCCACGTTGTTCGACAGGATCGGCCGGGCGCTTTGCGACGCGGGTTGCCTGCCGCGGAAGGAGCTCTACGAGTCCTGGGAAGTGGCGCGGCGTGCGCGAAGACTCTTTCGAGGCGGGCGCGTCGTGGATGTGGCCGGCGGCCACGGTCTGCTGGCGCACGTGATGCTCTTGCTCGATGACACTTCCGGCTCCGCGGTCGTTGTCGATCCCGCTCGCCCATCCTCAGCCGAAGCGATTCACGACACGCTCGTCCAGGCGTGGCCTCGATTGAAGGGCCGCGTCTCGTATGACACGGGCGACGTCGGCAGCTTTGCGTTTCGGAAGGACGATGTGGTCGTTTCGTGTCATGCATGCGGCGCGCTGACGGATCGCATCATCGATGCCGCGGCGGCCGCGCGCGTGAGGATGGCCATTCTGCCGTGCTGTCACGACGTGGACACGTGCGACGCCGGAGATCTCACCGGCTGGATGGATGCCGCGCTCGCGATTGATGCGGTGCGGGTGATGCGTCTGCGCGAGCGCGGCTATCGCGTGCGCACGCAGGTCATTCCGGCAGGGATAACGCCGAAGAACAGGCTGATCCTGGCGGCTATTTGATCTTCAGTTTCTTCCTGCTCGAGTGCGCCTCGAACATCGCGGCCTTCATTGCAGTGTATTCACCGGCGTTGGTCTTCAGCGAGCCATAGTCGAGGTCGCGGTAGTTGTTCTTCAGCTCATTCATAAGATAGCTGCGTCGCGTCGCGTTGTTCTCGTGCGTGCTCCAGAAGACGTTCGTCGGTCCGTCGCCGTACTTGCTGGATACGAGCTTCCATACCGTTGGTGCCTGCCGTGGGTCGTAGCCCGCCGTGACCATCGCTTGCAGGCCCACGCGGTCCGCCTGGTTTTCCAGTCCACGCCCGTACCCGTTTCGAATCGCCCCCTCGATCATCGACAGCACGTCGGAGAGGTCGTACTGGCCGAAGCCCGCGGCGACCACGGACGCGATCTGCAGCCCGACTCGCTTCTTCTTGTCCGCTTGCATTCCTCGCCACGTGTGCTCGTGCGTGGCGTGGACAACCTCGTGTCCCAGCACCGCGGCGAGCTGTGCCTCATTCTCGAGGAGGGCAATGAGGCCCGTGTTGACGATGATGATGCCGTTGGCAGTCGCATGGGCGTTGAACGCCTCGTTTTCGACGACGTGAACCTGGAATGGGATCTTCCGGGGATCGCCTTCAGGCAGCGCAGCCTGATACGCGGGAACCAGCCGCATCGCAATCCCGCGGACGTAGTCCTGCACAGCGGCGCTGTTCAGAAGCTTGAACTTGCCGACGCGATCGATTTTCAGCTCGCCTGGCGTGAATCCCTGGGCGGGCTTCACCGATGTCTTGAGTGATTGCCGAAGCCTGGCCTCGCCATCCTCGAGATCGTTGCGGGAGAATTCGATCCGCTTCGCCAGAATGTGTCCGGACGTTCGATCGCGAGTGCCCTCGTACGTCAGCAGCATCCCTGTGTCGATCTGCTCGAGCGAAGACAACGGCTCGAACGTCACGTCGGGTCCGCTCTTGCCGAGATCGCGCTTTTCACGGCTGGTCGGCTTGAACACGACCTGCGTCGCCGGCGTCACCTCGATCGTCTGGCCGTCGCCGTAGAACTGTCCGGACCAGCCCGCGCTCTCGCGCACGAGGCCCACCGGTGGAGCGCTGACGATTGCGGTCACTTTCTGGGTGCGGAACTGTTCCAGATCGACCTTGATGGACTGCGCCTTGAGATCGCCGGTTGATTCGTCCAGCAGGCCGCGGATTTCGAGCTCGACGCCGACACGGATGTCCTGGAGGCCGAACTGGATGTCGGGCGCGGCATTCTCGAAATCCAGGGCGAATGTCTCGGGCCTCTGAATCCGGTAGTCCTCAATCTCGAATGCAACCGGCGAGGCGACGGACGTCACGTAGCCGCGAATCCTGACGTTGCGAAGTTTCACCGGCGCCGGCTTGCCGCCCGGCGCCGCAGCCGGCGCTGGTGTGCCGCGCGGCGGTTGCGGCTGCGCCGCCGGTGGAGTCGCCTCCGCGGTGGCTACCGGCGTCTTGACAAGTTGGGATTCGGCGGGCCGCATCGGCGATGCCGCCGCAGGCGTGCTTGGCGCAGGCACAGGCGGCAGAGCGGCAACTCTCTGGGGCGCGGGCGGCGGCTCGGCCGGCATGATCCGAACGGATCGGCGATCGATCCATCCGATGCGATTGCCGTAGACGTCGTCGAAGAAGTCGATCTTGATCCAGCCGTTCTCTTCATCGAGAACTCGAACAGGCGTCCCGGCCGGCACCGTTTTCAGCGGTCGCCGCGCCGGAGAAGGAGCGGCGACGAGGTACACACGGGTATCGGCGGTCAGAATGCCGGCGGTTCGATGTGATTTGGATTGGGTCTGGGCTGACCCGAGGCCGAGAGAGCCGGCCACCAGAATCGCGCTGATGAACGTGACTATTCGCATACAGTTGGCCTCGAGCCGCCGAACTCCAGCGACTATCGTGCCAATCGGTTCTGAGGATGGCGGAGCCTGCGATGGAGCAATCGTCTCGATTAGTCCCCGTCCGCGCAGATAAAAGTCCCATGCCCCGCAGGCTCGCTGTCGTTCGGCAACGCGTCGTCGGTGTTCGACGCGCTGATATCGGGCACGGAGACGATCCGTTTCGATCCGGGACGAAAGGCAATTCTTCTTTTCTCCGATGGTGAAGACACATCGAGCGTCAACAGTGAACGGGATGTCGTCGCGCGCGCACAGGAGACGGAGTGCGTCATCGTGCTGGTCCGCGTCGAACCGTCGCCTCCGCCGGGTCCGCGCGCCGCGCACCTTTGTCGCGAAGCCCTGAGCAGCGAGGCGTATAATCGCGGCCTCTGATGCAGTCGAAGCTCTCCATTGACGAGCGGGAAGCCGGGGACGTCACCGTCCTGACGCTCTCGGGACAGCTCGTGCTCGACGACGGCGATCTCGTGTTCCGCCGGCGCATCCACGACCTCGTCGAGCGCGGCCGCTTCAAGGTCGTCGTGAACCTCGGCGGCGTCACTTACATCGACAGCGCCGGCGTCGGCATGGTCGTCGCGAAAATGAAGACGCTGCGGGAGCGCGGCGGCGACATGAAACTGCTCAACCTCAATACGCGCGGCCTCCATCTCTTTGGAATCACGCGCCTCGTATTCGTGTTCGAGACGTTCGACTCCGAGGACCTCGCGGTCCGGAGCTTTGCCTTCAATCCGCGCTAGGAGCTGGATGCTCTTGCGAACGAGCCTCGCGAGTGAGCCGCCGGAGCGGAGTGGGGCGATGGGGACCCCACGAGCGACGGCGCGAGGGGGTCCGGGGGACGAATGTCCCCCGGCTAATGAGGAGCGATCATGCGACGACTGACGCCCGCACTGCTTCTAGTGGCGCTTGTTGCGGCGACGTGGATGCCGGCCGGCCGCGCGCAGGCGGGCCGGGCTTTCACGACGAACTTCACGCTCAAGGAATTCGCGGACCGGCGCGCGAAGATCTACGACGCCATCGGGCCCGAGGCCGTCGCGATCATGCAGGGCCTGCCGTCCGTGCACTCGTCCGCCATCTTCCGGCAGTCGAACGAGTTCTTCTACGTCACCGGCGTTGTCGCGCCGCAGGCGCTCGTGCTGATGGACGGCGCGTCGAGGCGCACGACGCTGTATCTGCCGAAGCAGAACGCGAGTCGCGCCGCGACGGAAGGCGAGCTGATCTCATCAGATGATCCAGCGGCGACCGCAAGAATCACGGGCGCCGACGAGGTGAAGTCTCCCGATCAACTTGCGGCGGATCTGAACGCGCTGAGCCGGGCGAGGGCCGTGTTCGTGCCGTTCGCGCCGACGGAGGGCTCGAGCGAGAGCCCGGACGGCGCGCGCCGCCGCACCGCCGACGTGGCCGCCGATCCGTGGGACGGCCGGATCAGCCGGGAGGCGCATCTTCGCGACCTCCTCAAGACCCGTGCGCCGCGGCTCGAGATCAAGGACCTGTCACCCATCCTCAACTCGATGCGCGAGATCAAGAGCGCGGCCGAGATCGCGATCATCACGCGCGCGTCGAAGATCGGCGGGGAAGCCATCATCGAAGCGATGCGCAGCACCGCGCCGGGCCTGGCGGAGTTCGAGATCGACGCACTTGCGCAGTTCATTTTCGTCCGTCACGGCGCACAGGGCGAGGCGTACCGCGACATCGTCGCCAGCGGCCCGGCCGCGATGAACGCGCATCACCGCGCCGGCGAAAAGATCATGCAGTCCGGCGAGCTCGTGCTGATGGACTACTGCCCGGACCTCGGCTATTACCGCTGCGACATCACGCGTCAGTGGCCCGTGAACGGCAAGTTCACGCAGGATCAGCGCGACCTGTACGGCTTCTATCTTGGTGTGTACGAGGCGGTACTGAACAACATCAAGCCGGGTATCACGTCGGCGCAGGTGCTGCAGGCGGCGCTGCCCACGATGGACAAGGTGCTGGCGTCGATCAAGTTCTCGAAGCCCCTGTATGCGAATGCCGCGAAGGCGTTCGTGGAGCGGTATCGAACGTCGGCCAACGGCGGACGCGGCAACCTCGGGCACGCGGTCGGCATGGCCACCCACGACTTCGGCGGCGGCAGCGGCACGATGCGCCCGGGCCTCGTGTTCACGATCGAGCCGGAGTTCCGCATCCCCGAAGAGAACATCTTCATCCGTCTCGAGGACATGATCGTGATCACGCCGACGAAGGCGGAGATCCTCTCCGAGTTCGTGCCACGCAGCATCGCGGCGGTCGAGAAGACGATCGCGGAGCCCGGATTGCTGCAACAGTACGGAAAGATCAAGTAGGCCGGGGCTTCAGCCCCGGCTCCAGCTATTTTGCCCGGCGGAAGAACCAGGACGCGCTAGGTGCGTTCTCGCCGAATCGTTGCGTCCGGGTGACTCGCAATGAGTCGGGCGCGAGGGGCGTGAGTACGTCGGTGATGACCACCGGACCGGGATCTTCGCGAGGCCACGTCGTCGTCAGCACCAGGTCCGCCTCGCGCCATTGCGCGCGCGTAATGCGCTCGGCGGGCGCGACGCTCGCGGCATAGGGCACCCGCCGCTCGGTGCCGTCGAAGTTGTAGATGAGCCTCACCGGCGCGTGACTTCGACCACCGCTGACGTAGTCGATCGTGAGCGCGTAGGTGTCCTGCGTGATCGTCACCTCAGCGCCCCACGGCCCCTCGATGCCTCGCGGGATCGTGTTCGGCGGGACGGGGACCGGGATCCATTTGCCAGCGAGCGACATCCGCGCCTGATTGGCGCTCCCGATGGCAACGAGTTGAACGGCGATTGCGACCAAGCAGAACAGAAGGAGTCGCCTGCGCAGCATGCCCGTCCTCTATTAGGGACCGCGCGTCCTCGCGGGGGGCGGAACGTTTAGATCCCGTCCTGAATCGTAGCCGCGCAGCGCGTTGCAATCAAAGGACTTCTGTCATGTGCCGGAACATGTCAGCCGCTGGCACGTCTCGTGCTCCCTCAGCAGGCAGGAGGTTCACATGCGCAGCAGATGGATTCCTGCGACTCTCGCGGTGCTGACGATCGCGCTGGGATCGGTCGGCCTTGCGGCCGCAACCGATCGCGAGATGGCCCGCTACCGTGACGTGACCCTCCCAGCCGGCACGCTGCTTTCAGTCACGCTGGACTCATACGTGGCGTCCGACACCAGCCGCATAGAAGGCCCGGTGCGCGCGCACGTGAGACAGCCCGTCCTCGTGAACGGCGTCGTTGCGATTCCGGCGGGCAGTGCACTGGTGGGGCACATTACTCACGTTGAGCGCGGCGGGCGGGTCAGCGGACGCGCGAACGTCGCGTTCCGTTTCGACAGCCTCTCGCCGGCCAGAACGAACGAGCACCACGCGATTCGCACGAGCGTCGTCTCTCGCACCGCAAAATCGACGAAGGGCCGGGACGTGAAGACCATCGCGATTCCTGCCGCGGGCGGCGCCATCGTCGGCGCGATTGTCGGCGGCAAGAAGGGCGCGGCGATCGGCGCGGCTGCGGGTGGTGGGGGCGGAACGGCTGTGGCGATGTCGACGCGCGGACCCGAGGTACGGCTGGGCCGAGGTTACGCTGCTACGGTCCGGCTGCTGTCGCCGGTGACAGTCCGCGTACCGGTCAACCGCTGACGAAGAGAGGGGGTTGTGCTAATGCATTAGCACGTGCTAGTGTGTTGGCACATGTCACCCAGACGCCGCCGTCCCGCACCGCCCGTCGCCCTCGGCCGCCGCGAACGGCAGATCCTGGACGCCGTCTACCGGCTCGGACGCGCATCCGTCGCCCAGGTGCGCGATCAGCTCGACGATCCGCCGTCGTATTCGGCCGTGCGCGGCATGCTCAACCTTCTAAAGGACAAGGGCCATCTCCGGCACGAGGCCGACGGTCTTCGATACGTCTACCTGCCTGTCGTTGCCGCCGAGGATGCGCAACGTTCGGCCCTCGCGCACGTCGTCACGACATTCTTCGGCGGGTCCACCGCGGCCGCGGCCTCGGCGTTGTTCGAGCTTCCGGATGGGAAGCTGTCGCGCCCTGAGCTGACGGAAATCGCCCGCCTCATCGACCAGGCCATGAAGGAAGGACGTTAGCCATGTTCGACGTGCTCGATCTCTCGATTCGCGTGCTGGTGCTGCTTGGCGTTGCAGGCCTGGGTGTGGCGCTTCTGCGCGGCCGATCCGCGTCCCTGCGGGCGGCAATCTGGACCGCCGCGCTCGCCGCTGCGCTTCTGCTGCCGGTCGTCAGCGCCGCGGTACCGTCGTGGCGTCTGCCGATCTGGGCCTCGTCTCCGGTGGCGCCGCTGGAGCCGGCCGGATCAGAGCCTGGCGCCGGCATCGCGGACGCGAGCGCGACGACTCGGTCCGTCGTCGATGTGGCGGCTGTGCCCGTCGCTCAATCAGTGAATCGCAGCTTCGACATCTCCGGCGGGACGGCGCTGCCTGGCTTGAAACCGGAAGAAGTGATTCCAGTTGTCATGGCGTTCGTCACCTTCGTTCTCGTGGCGCGCATCGTCCGGAGCCACCGGCAGTTGAACCGCATTGCGGCGAACGCGAGTCCCGCCGGTCCCGAATGGTCGCGGCTCGTGGACGACACGCGAGTCGACCTCGGCATTGACCGGGGCGTGCCCGTGCGCGCGACCGGTGCCACCAGCGTGCCGGCGATCGCCGGTCTCGTCAGGCCGATCCTGTTGCTGCCGATCGATACGGCCGATTGGCCAACGGACGTACGTCGGCTCGTTGTCGTCCATGAATTGGCGCACGTCGCCCGGCGCGACGGACTCAGTCAGTTGCTCGGGCAGTTGGCGTGTGCCGTGTACTGGTTCGTGCCGTTGACATGGTACGGCGCCTGGCGCGCCAGCACGCTCCGCGAGCGCGCAAGCGATGACGTGGTGCTGCGGACGGGCGTGCGGCCATCGGCATACGCCGGCAGCCTGGTCACGCTCTCGCAGTCGACCGCCGGCGTTCTTCAATCGGCCGCGGCGCTGGAGATGGCGCGTCCGTCACGGATCTACGAACGCGTGACGGCAATCCTGAACCCGTCCGCCAGGCGTGATCGGCTCACCTGGCAGTCGGCATCCGCAGTGATTGGAATGATGTTCATTGCGACCGGCGTCGTTGGCGCTGTTGAGTTCGTCGAGCGCGAATCGCCCACGGTCGCGGCGGTCGCGCCCGCTGTCGTGAGTCAGGCCACGGCCGGGGCCGTCGCAGCCGTGCGGGAAACGCCCGCGACGCGAGCTGTGACTCCTTCGAAAGCAGCCGCAGCTGCGCCGGTTGAGGACGCGACAACAGCTGTCGAGTCCGCCCAGGCAGCCAGCGACCGCTTGTGCGCCGGACGCGGGCTCGATCGCAGTTCGAGCTCGATCCACGAAGACGACAACAAACGGAGTTGGACGGTCAAACTTTCAGGTGAAGGCTGCTCGGTGGATCTGCGCGCCGAGGGCCGCTTCGAGTTCAACGCGGACTTTACCGACATCACCCGCATCCCGGCCGGTGGATTCTTCCGCGTCGACGTGACCGACCGCGGCGTGCGCCGCCAGCTCGAGATTGAAGCTGGTCCGCGCGACGGCAACCTGGTGCGCACCTGGCGGGTGGACGGACGCGAGCGGCCGTACGACGCGGACGCGCGTGCATGGTTCGCGGCGTTCCTCATCGAGCTCGATCGCCGGACCGGAATAGGCGTCGATGTCCGGTTGCCGATGCTCATCCGGCAGGGCGGTATCGACGCGGTACTCAAGGAAACCGCGCTGATGAGCAGCGACTACGTCCGCCATCAGTACTACACGAAGGCGGCCAAAGCGACGAAGGTCACGCCCGCAGAGGCCGCGCGGATCCTTCGGCAGGCCTCGACGATGAACAGTTCCGACTATTACTCGGCAGAGCTCGTCGCCGCATATGCGCCGGCCGGGCTGCAGGACGCGACGGTGCGCGCCGCGCTCATCGCGCTGGTGGAAGGCATCAAGTCCGACTACTACCAGTCCACGTCGATATCCGCAATTCTCGGCCCCGGCGCTCCCGGGGCAACAGAGCTGGAGGTCCTGCTGCGGCTCGTGCCGCGAATGACATCGGACCACTACAAGGGCGAGGTCCTGATGAAAGTGCTCAGGGCCGATCTCAATGCGACGCAGCGCGCGACTATCGCGAAAGCGACCGCGTCGATCAACAGCGACTACAACGCGGCGGAAGTGCTGGGCGCGCTGGCGCGCGGGGGCGTGTCAGAGGAAGCCGTTCGCCGGGCGTTCCTCGAGGCCACCGCCACGATCGAGTCGGACCACTATCACTCCGAGGTCCTCGCAGCCCTGCTCAGATCGCGGGGACTTGCCGAGCGCGATCTGCTCGACGTGATTGCCAGCAGCAAGTCAATCGGTTCGGATCATTACCAGGCGCAGGTGCTCCAGAGCATCGCGCGACACTCCGCCGCCACCGACCGCGTGCGCGCGGCCGTCCTCGAGGCGAGCGCATCCCTGTCGAAGACCTACGCCGATCAGGTGCGGCGGGCAGCGGGCAAGTAGGACGTCGCGACAATACCGGCCGGCGGCATAGAATTCCGCGGATGCGTTTCGCGTGCCGCGGGGTGATCCTCACTGTGTTCCTGACACTGCCGGCGCCGGCCGCGGCGCAGAGCGCAGCGTCATCAGTGGCCATCGACTACGAACGCGCGCATGAATCGCGCAAGCTCGTGCCGCCGCGTCTGACCTCACCGATCGCGTTGGATGGGCGCCTCGATGAGCCTGCCTGGGCTTCGGCGGCGCTCGCGAAGGGGTTTCTCCAGAACGACCCACGCGAGGGCGCGCCGGCGACCTTCGACACCGAGGTACGGGTCCTCTACGACGCGGACGCGATCTACCTGGGCCTATTTGCCCGCGACGACTCTCCGGGGAAGATCATCGTCAGCGAATTGAAAAAGGATTTCGACACCGGACGAAGCGACGCCTTCATCTTCATCATCGACAGCTTCCGCGATCTCCGGAACGGATACATGTTCGCGATCAATCCCGGCGGGGCGAAGTGGGACGGACAGATGTCCAACGAGGGCCGCGAAACCAACGCGAGCTGGGACGGCATCTGGGACGTCGCGGCGCGGATTGGTGACGACGGCTGGTATGCCGAGGTTCGCGTTCCGTTCCGGACGATGAAGTTCAAGCCGGAAGACACGCAGACGTGGGGCATCAACTTCCAGCGGCGGAATCGCCGGCTGAACGAGAACAGCTTCTGGTCGCCGATCCCGAGGATTCAATCGCTGTCACGCGTCTCGCTTGCCGGCACCGTGGAGAACCTTCAGCAGGTTCGTCCCGGCAGGAGCTTCCGTCTGAAGCCCTGGGCGCTCGCGAGTGCCACGAGCATTCCGGGCAAGACAACGGGTGACGGCGACGCGGGGCTCGACCTGAAGCTCGGCGTCACGAACGGGTTGACGTTCGACGCGACGGTCAACACCGATTTTTCGCAGGTCGAGGCCGATGAGCAGCAGATCAATCTCACGCGCTTCAGTCTCTTCTTTCCTGAGAAGCGCGAGTTCTTCCTCGAGAATTCCGGAGTATTTCAATTCGGCGCCGGCGCCTTGAACATGGGTGGAGGAGGCGGGGGCGGCCGGCAGAATCCGTCGCAGGACATGACGCTGTTCTTCAGCCGTCAGATCGGTCTCTCGGCAGCCGGTGATGCGCTGCCGATTCTTGCCGGCCTGAGACTCACCGGCCGTGCCGGACCTTTCTCCGTCGGCGTCATGAATGTGGAGCAGCGACGTCATGACGGCGTGGCCGCGACGAACTTCACCGCGCTGCGACTGCGGCGCGACATTCTCAGGGCGTCGGACATTGGCGTCATGGTGCTGAACAAGGATGGCGCCACGACGAATCGCGTCGTGGGCGCCGACGCCAACTTCCGGTTCTTCACGGACCTGCGCTTCAACGCCGCGGTGGCGAAAACGATGTCTCCGGGATCAGTGACCCCGGGCACCGGTCGCGACTGGTACTCGAGGACCACGGCGTCGTACCGCAGCTCGTTCTGGGATCTGCGGGCCTTCTACCAGGCGATTGGGGAACGCTTCAACGACGAGATGGGATTCGTGCCTCGCCGGGGCGTGAACAACGGCCTGACGTTCGCGGGCATGCACTTCCGGCCGCAGCGAATCAGGAAATGGGTGCGCGACATTTTCCCGCACTGGCAACTCGAGAACTTTTCGCGCCAGCACGGCGGCGGCACCGAGTCCCGCTACATGGACTGGCACCTGCCGTTCACGTTTCAGGACAGCACCTTCGTCGAGATCGGCGTCAACCCCAACGTCGAAGTGATCCGCGACTCGTTTTCCGTCAACCGGCAGCGTGGGATCAACATCACTCCCGGCCGGTACACGTTCAATGAGTACTTCGCGGTCGTCACGACCAACTCGGGACGACGCTTGTCCGGTACTGCGCGAATCGGCACCGGCGCCTTCTACGACGGCGAGCGGACCTCATATACGCTCGGCGCCACGCTCCGGGCCAACGCGCACTTCAATCTGTCGCTGAACGCGTCGCTCAATGACGTGGATCTGCCGGCCGGAGCGTTCCACACGACGCTCGTCACGACGCGCGTGAACTATTTCTTTACGACGAAGATGTACGTGAACGCGCTGGTTCAGTACAACACCGACGCGCGGCAGTGGAGCTCGAACGTGCGATTCAACTTCATCCACCATCCGCTCAGCGATTTCTATCTGGTGTTCAACGAGCGGCGGCACTCGGTGACGGGCGCCCTGATCGACCGCGCCGTCGTCGCCAAGTTCACCTACCTCATGGCGTTCTAAGAACCCTTGCACTCGGCACTGCGCGCGAGGACGCAGCTCGCGATCGGCTACGCGGCGTGGGCCGGACTTCGAACGGGTGTATCCGGAGCAGGGGCAGGCCGCCTACTTCTTGTTCAGAGCAGCGCGCCAGTTCTGGACGACGGTTGCGGAGCCGGTGCCGGATCGCTCGGGCGAAATCGCCAGGAGGCGTTGAAGATCCGGCGTCGCGGTAAACGAGACGATATCGCCCGGCAGCTGGCAGAGTTGCCGTGGCGGTCCGACGTTCGCGACGGTTCCAGGTTTCACGTCGGCCTCCCACACGGTCCGTAGATCGTCACCAACGTAGAGCAGCCGGCGCCCGTCACGTGACCAGAAGGCGAAGACTCCGCCTTTTTCCGATACCTGCGTCCTGCGGCCGCCTCCCGGAAATGGCTGGATGAACATCTGGAACCGGCCGGTTTCGTCAGAGGGAAACGCCAGCCACTTGTTGTCCGGCGAGACCCTGCCCGCGGGCTGGCGGGCCGGGCCGCCGGCGAGGAGCGTTGGTGCGACCGTGCCAGACGCATCGAGCAGCCAGACGTTCTGAGCCGTCTGGGCGTCGAGCTGCACGAGGATGATCCACTTGCCATCGGGTGACCAGTTCACCGGCCCTTTGAAGACGACCTCCGACGAATAGAAGAGCCTCTCTGGCGTGCCGTCGTTCACGTTTCGGATGTACAGCTGCTGCTGACCATCGCGATCACTGCCCCAGATCACCCGCGATCCATCGGGTGCCCACACCGGACTGTCATTGCGTCCGGCGCCCGTGGATAACGGCACGGCTCCACCACGAGCGAGATCCACAAGCCACAGGCTGGACTCCGAAGGCGACGTCGACTTCACCAGGATCGCGCGCCTGCCGTCTGGTGAGATCGTCGCGGACTCGTAGTGACCGGCCGGCACGTTCAGCGCACCGAGCGCGATCCCCTTCGTGTCGAACCACGTGGCAATCGTGTTCGTGGACGGAGTCGAGTAGTACGCGAGGGCGCCCGTCGACGACACCGATACCGAACGACCGGCGGTGAACGACACCGATGGTTCCAGGATGCTGGCGGGCTCGTCCTCCAACAGTATTGGTTCGCCCGTCGTCTTCAGCGTCTGCGCGTTGAACGCCACCGCCGCCAGCACACCCTGCCTCGCATACAGCAACCAGCCCGGATCCGCGTAGACGGGCGCGGCCTCCATCGGGCCGATGAGCGTTCGCGACGAGTCGTCCAGCGATCCCGCATAGATGTCGAATCGGCCGTTCTTGCCCGGCACGGACGCGTACAGGAAATGACGGCCGTCGGGCAGCAGGGTGGGAAACCGATGGCTGTATTCCTTGAGCGCCGGATCGATCTTCGTGATTGGCAGAGCTTGACCGCCGCTGGCCGAAATCTTGAACAGCGGACCGCCCGCGTCGGGCGCAAAGATGATCTCGTTGCCGGCGGTCCAGACGCCACCTCTTGCACCGGGCGTGTCCCAGAGAGCTTCGGGGCGTCCACCGGTTGCCGCAATGGTCTTCAGTTTCGTGTTCGTGAAGTAGCCGATTCGCTTGCTGTCCGGCGACCAGAATGGGAGAGCCGGCCCGCCGTCCGTCTCGAGTTTGCGTGGCGTGAGGGAGTCGATCGATCGCACCCACAACTCGGTTTCCGATCGCGAGACCGTTCCGATGATGTACGCGACCATCGTCCCATCAGGCGAGATGGCGATACCGGTGGAGTCCGGAAAGATCGCTTCACCGGGTGGCGCCATCACAGAGATCCGCTGCAGGCCTGCCGCGGCCGATGCCGGCGACGGCGTTCCACCGCGCGGCCAGATGGCAGCAGCCACGGCTGCGGTGATGACGACGCCAGCGAGCGCGGGCCACAGCCGCGAAAACAGCGTGCTGCCTCCGCGCGCCTCCGTGCCCTCCGCTCGGCGGCCCCCGTCCCCTCCGTTTCCTCCTTCTTCGAGCTCCAATCGCGCGTCGCCGATGCTGCTGAGACGACGCTTCGGCTCCTTCTCAAGGCATCTCCGCAGCAGGCGAGCGAGCGGCGCCGGCAGATCGGCGGGCAGCGCGTTCCACTTCGGCTCGTCTTTGAGCACGTTTGCGAGTGTGATTGAAATGTCATCACCCTCGAACGCCCGTTTGCCCGTCAGCATTTCGTACAGCACGACGCCGAAGGCCCAGATGTCCGCGCGTCGATCGACCGCCTTGCCCCGCGCCTGTTCGGGAGACATGTACGCGGCGGTCCCGAGAATCATGCCCATCTGCGTGGCGCGGGCCGTCAGCGTCGGGGAATTCTGCGAGTCCTGAGCCCCGGATCCCGAATCCGGGGTCAGCGCCTTGGCAAGACCGAAGTCGAGCACCTTCACGGTGCCATCCGGTCGCACCTTGATGTTGCCCGGCTTGAGATCGCGATGGACGATGCCCTGCTCGTGCGCGGCTTCGAGCGCATCCGCGATCTGCTTGGCGACCGGCAGGGCATCGGCGAGCGACATGGGTCCGCGCGCGATGAGGGCGGACAAGTCCGCGCCGTCAACGAGCTCCATGACGAGCGCGGTGCCTTCCAGGCCGTAGATCGCCGCGATGTTCGGATGGTTGAGCGACGCCAGCACCTGCGCTTCGCGCGTGAAGCGCGCGAGCCGATCAGGATCGTCCGCGAACAGCTCCGGTAGTACTTTGAGTGCGACCTCGCGATTGAGCTTCGTGTCCCGCGCGCGATACACCGCGCCCATTCCGCCTTCGCCGAGTTTGTCGACAATGCGGTAGGCGCCAAACGAAGAACCGGGGGTTAACGGCACTGCGCGGATTCTATACTTGCCATGACTGCAGAGACCCTGAACCCTGAACCCGGCGCCCTGAACTTATGGATCTCAAATCCTTCGTCGAAGACCACAACGGCATCGCAACCATTCGCCGCGGTGAGAACGTCCGTGCCTGGAACGGCATCCAGTACCAGGCAGGTCTCTCCGCGAAGAACGTCAACGCGAAGCACCTGTCGATGAACATCGCGACCGTGCCCCCGGGCGGAGTGGCATACGCGCACATCCACGTCGGCTTCGAGGTAATGCTGTACATCCTCAGCGGCCGGGTGCGGCATGAGTTTGGCGACCACCTGAAGCAAACGGTCGAGAATGGACCCGGCGACCTCATCTATATCGAGCCCGGTGTCCCGCACGAGGTGTTCAACATGAGCCAGACCGAGCCTGTGGTTGCCGTCGTCGCCCGTTCGGATGCCGACGAATGGGCGCACATCGTCAATTACGACCGGAAGACGGGGAAGACCAGTGCGTAGTGCGGGGTGCGCTACACTTGGCGCGCCTAAGGGGAGGCCTCATGATGCGCGGGATTCACAGCAAGGCTGGACTGGTACTGGCTCTTGGAGTGACGCTGATGTTTTCAGCGTGTGCGAACCCGGCGTCGCCGTCGGCGATTGCCTTCACCAGTCTTTCTGAGTCCGTCGAGACATCAAGCGACGTCCGCGCAGAGACGACGTACGTCATTCGCGATGCGGCAACGCTGCGGACGGTCTGGGCGCTGGTGTTTCAGGGCCGGCGCGAGGCGCCCGCGATCGATTTCAGTAAAGAGATGCTCGTGATCGTCGCGCTCGGCGAGAAAGCGACGGCTGGTTACGGCGTGAGCATCACCGGCGTCTCCCGCAGGGATCGCGGCCTCGTCGTGAACGTGACGGCGTTCGCGCCGGCCGCCGGTTGTGACACGGCCGCCGTCCGGACGTTCCCCGTAGCGGTGTCGCGGCTGCGCGCGTTTGACGGACCAGTCCGCTTCGACTTCACGCGCACGACCCGCCCCTGCGGCGGACGTTGATCGTCGAACCCGGAACGAGAATCCTTCCGTACCGAATTACCGGCGTGTTGTTGATGGCTGCGGTGCTGACGCCTGCGGCTCTGACTCGCGAGCAAGGCCGCCGGCCGGTGCTTCTCGGCCGCATCGCGGCCGCGGCGGCCCAGCGGACGCCTGTGGGGCGATCGATCGCCACGCTCGTGCCGTCCCACGGACGGCTGTATGTCGGCTACGGCGACTACACCGCCGACACCGGGCCAATCACCATCGTCTCGATCGATCTGGCGACGGACACGATTCACGACTCCGGCTTCAGCTTTGCGTCCGAGGCAATCTTCAGCTACCGGCAAATCGGCGACGAACTCTTTGCGCCCGACATCGATCCGAGGCGGGCGAGCCGCGGCGGATATGCCCGCGGCATCGCCGGCCCGGGCTCGGTCGCCTGGACCGACGAGAAGGTGGTGCCGGCGACCCACGTGTTCGACGTGGCGAGCTATGACGGCCGCGATCTCTGGCTCTTCGGGTCGCTCGGCTCCAACGCGGTGGCATGGCGATCGACGGATGATGGCCGCACCTGGATCAGCGCACTCACCGTGCCTCCGCGCGCGGCGGGGAATTTCGCGCGGATGTACAGCGGGGTCTCCCTTGCCGGAAAACTCCACACGCAGGTCGTCGACTTTCCCGGGGGCGTCCGGCCCACGTCTCTGGTCTACGACGGAGTCGGATGGAGCAACGGCCCCCGCTGGTTTCCTCCGGAAGTGACTATCCCTGACGCATTCCCGTGGCGGCCGCTCGCGGTCGGCCGTCAGGTGATGTACCTCGATCAACACACCGGGGCCACGCACCGGCTGGTCGGGCTCTATCGCTTTGACGGTGTGCGTGCCGAGCGGGCGTTCGGGCCGCCCGACGCGGCGGGCGATCCACAATTCGCCGTCGTCGACGTCACGACGAGCGCCGGCACGGCCTATCTGCTCAATCGGCGCCAGGAGATCTGGTCGTCCACCGATCTGGGTCGATGGCGGATCCGCCGGACGTTCAATGCACCCGGTGGGGAGACGCCCACGGCCATTGCCGTCGTGGGTGAGGACGTCTACATCGGCACGAACCAGTCCGGGATTTACAAATGGTCGCTCCGCTGAAGTCGAAGCGCTGAGGGCTACTTCAGCCAGTCCTTATTTCCGTCGAGCCTCGGGAAGAGCGAACGCGTACAGCGCGGTGCCGCCGGCGAACAGGACGTACTGACGTCCGTCGAGCTCGTACGAGATCGGAGAATTGTTCACTCGACCGATCGTCGAGTGCCACAACGTCGTTCCGTCGCTTGTTCGCAGCGCCAGCGCGTTGTTGTGGTTGTCTCCTGAAAATGCGACGCCGGTCGTCGTGGTGAGCACGCCGGCCGCGCCCGCGCCGTCGCCGATGTCGTGGCTCCACCTGACCATTCCCGTCCGGTAATCGATCGCGCGCAACGCCGAACGCGAGTAGAGCCCTGAGTTTGCCCCGGCCCAGCCGTAGTCACCGTGTTCTTTCTTGAAGAAGTAGATCCCGAACGCGTCCACCGCGCTGACCACGAGCAGGCCGGTGTTCGGATCGAAGCTCGGTGACCTGTAGTTGGTCGCGCCGCCCTCGTTCGGCGCGACGAGTCGTCCGTCTCGCTTCGGTTCCTTGTCGGGATTCGGAATCGGCCGCCCGTCCTTGTCGATGTCCTTAGCCCAGTTGACCGCGGCAAAGGACGTCGTCACGAGCGCCTTGCCCGTCGCGCGATCGAGCGTGAAGTAGTAGCCGTTGCGCGACGCCTGCAGCACAAGCCTGCGCGGTGCGCCGTTGAATTCAGCGTCGACGAGCACCGGGACTTCCGCCGCATCCCAGTCGTGGGTGTCGTGCGGCGACGCCTGGAATCCCCACGCGAGCGTGCCGCTATCCGGATTGAGCGCCACGATCGAGCAGGTCCACGGATTGTCACCGGGACGTGCGTCGCCGTTCAGCACCGGTGTCGGGTTACCCGTGCCGACGTACATGAGGTTCAGCGCCGGATCGTAGGTTCCCGTCATCCACATCTGGCCGCCCGTCGCGCCGCCAGAGATCGAGCCAGCCGTGCCCGGCGGCGGCGTGCTGTAGAACGTCCACTGCAGCGCCCCGGTGTCCGGGTCGTAGGACTTCAGCATGCCCGGCAGGTTGTCGAAGTCTCCCGCCACGCCGACGATGATGTGATTGCGAATGACGAGCGGCGCCATCGTGGACCAGAAGCCGCGCTTCGCGTCGGCGATGACGATGTCGTGCCGCTTTTTCCCATCGCGGGCGTCCAGGCCGACGAGGTGCGCGTCAGGCGTCGTGAAGAAGACGAGATCCTTGTAAACCGCGACTCCGCGCTGGCCGATGTGGAACGCGTCGTTGGAAGGGTGGGTATAGCGCCATAACTGCCGCGCCGTGCGCGCGTCGATTGCCCAGACGTTGTCCGGCGCGGTGAGATAAATGACGCCGTTGGCCAGAATCGGGCTCATCTTGAGCGCCTGCGTCTGGTTCGTCTGGAACGCCCAGGCCAGCGTCAGTTGGTGGACGTTGTCCGGCGTGATGGCTGAGAGCTTCGTGTGCCGTTGACCGGTGTAGTCGCCGTGAAACGTGAGCCAGCTGTCGGCGGGCGGCTTCAGAAGGGTCTTCGGATCGACACTTTGCGCGCCGACGGCTGCGGCAACCGCGCCGGCGAGAAGAATCGTGATGCACGCTCCTGATCGCGACATGCGTGTCTCTACTTCAATGACTGCAGATACGCGAAGACGTCGTGCATCTGCTTGTCGGTGTACTTGCTGAGCAGTTCGACGTGCGCCTGAAGCGGATTGTCGATCGTCACCCGCACCTGATCCATCGGCCAGGTCCGCGTCCAGCCGTCCGAATCCACGATGGTGATCGTGAACTCGCTCTGCCGCACCAGTTTCCCTGTGACGGTTTGTCCGTCACGCAGCGTCAGGGTGGCCGCTGGCCGCGATGGCGCCGGTCCCGCGTCGCTGCCCGAACCTGGATAGAGCAACCGATGCAGCAGCGCGAGCCCCTTGTAGCGCGAACCGATCTTCGCGAAGGCGCCGGTGGTGGCGGAATGGCACTTCGCGCATCCGCCCGCGCCGTTGAAGAACTGCCGTCCCGCTTCGAGATCACCGGTCTGGAGATCCTCGACGTCAACTGAACGGCGGCCGCCGCCAAGCGCCGCGATCTTCGCTTTCGTATCGTGGATGAACGCGACGATGGCCGCGACATCTGAATCGCTCAGGCTCAGCCCGGGCATGCCCTTGTCTGGACGTCCCTGACGGATGAGCGGTCCGATCTTGTCGCCGTGATCGTCGGCAGCGACGAGCGCCGATCGAATGAGATCGGGACCGTTCTCGCCGCCGGCGGCGTCCCGGCCGTGGCAGAACCCGCACTCGGCGATGAAGCGCGATTCTCCAGCTTTCACCTGCTCGGCGGAATAGGTCTGGGGCTTGGCCGTGGCGGGTGGCGGTTTTGAGGCAGGGCTCGCGGCGGTCTGACTCTGTTCTCCGGCCGATGCTGACGCTATCGCGCAGGCCAGCACAACGCTGGCGCCGATGGTGCAGGCGAACGGGACATTCGATCTCAACCGGTCCATGTCGAGCGACTAGGCTTTGGCCGCCGAGCGTAGCAGACGGACGCCCCGGAACTCTAGCTGCCGCCGGGCCCGGACGTCCTGAAGGTCCGCTACACTTGCCGCGCGAATGACTCTCACCCCGGGTACCCGGATTGGCTCCTACGAAATCGCCGCGCCGATTGGCGCGGGCGGAATGGGCGAGGTCTACCGCGCGCGTGACACGAAGCTCGACCGCGACGTTGCGCTGAAAATCCTTCCAGAGGCATTCGCTTCCGATCCCGATCGGCTCGCACGATTCGAGCGCGAAGCGAAGACGCTGGCCGCACTCAATCACCCCAACATCGCGCACGTCTACGACGCGGGCCGCCATGGTGCGACGGCATATCTCGCCATGGAGCTGGTCGAAGGCGAAGACCTGTCGGAGCTGATCAAGCGGCGATCCCCCGAAGCCGAGCGCGTCAGCGCGAGGCTGAGTGGGCTGCCTCTCGCCGACGCTATCGCCATCGCCAAGCAGGTCGTCGACGCACTCGAAGCTGCGCACGAGAACGGCATCATCCATCGCGATCTCAAGCCGGCGAACATCAAAGTACGCGACGACGGTACGGTGAAGGTGCTGGATTTTGGCCTGGCGAAAGCTCTTGCCGGGCCTGAAGGCCCGGCCTCCATGGACGCCCTGGCGAACTCGCCGACGCTCAGCGCACGAGCGACGCAGATGGGCGTCGTCCTCGGTACGGCGGCGTACATGGCGCCCGAGCAAGCGCGCGGGAAGGCTGTTGATCGCCGCGCCGACATCTGGGCATTCGGCGTGGTCCTCTACGAGATGCTCACCGGCAAACGCGCGTTCGAAGGCGAGGACATCTCGGTCACGCTCGCGAATGTGATCAAGGAAGAGGCGCGCTGGGATGCGCTGCGAGCGGATGTGCCGGCGCCGGTCCGGCGATTGCTGCGGCGTTGCCTCGAGAAGGATCCGAAGCGGCGACTGAGCGCGATCGGTGACGCGAGATTGGAGCTCGACGAAAAAGAAGAAGGAGGACACGGAGGGGACGGAGGGCGCGGAGCGGAGCGCGCGGAGGTTCGCGGAGGCAGCACGCTGCTCTCGCGGCTGTGGCCTGCGCTGGCCGGCGCCGCACTTGTGGCGATCGTCTGGTACGCCACATCGTCACCGCGTGCGCCACAAGCTGGTGTACCCGGCTACGAGTTTGTCGTCGAAACCGCCGACGGCCCGGTCTTTCAGATCGCGCCGAAGATCTCGCCCGATGGCCGTCTGGTCGCTTGGGTCGCCCCGGCATCTGGCTCCAACGGCATCGGCGTGATCTGGGTACGTCAGCTGGACGTCCTGGAACCGCGGCAACTAGCTGGCACGTCGGGAGCCTCCGGGCTCTTCTGGTCGACTCAAAGCGATGCGATCGGCTACTTCCAGAGCGGCGGTCTCTTCAGGGCCAGTCTCGGCGGAGGGACTCCGCAGAGACTGTGCGAAATTCATGACTTCGCCGGCGCAAGTTTCATGCAGGGTGGTGACGTGATCGTCGGATCCTTCGACGGCCAGAAAGGAAAGCTATTCCGTGTGCCGGCGCAGGGAGGCATTCCAGTGGAATTGCCCCGGCCCAAAGCCGCCGCCACCGCACTGTCTTATGTCTACCCGGAAATGTTGAGAGACGACAGGCACTTTGTGTATGTCGACTGGGCCATCGACGGAGCGAGCCGCGCGCTGTACGTCGGGTCGATCGATGGCGATGAGCCTGTCAAACTGGTTTCGAGCGAGGGCAATCCCGTTGTCGCGCCTGGGCACCTGTTGTTTCTTCAGTCGGGCGTGCTCTTTGCGCAGCCATTCGATGAGGCGAGCCGGACGCTGTCAGGAACACCGGTCCGCTTAGCGGACGGCATTCTGATGCATCCGTATGGATACGCGGCGTTTTCGGTCTCGCGCACCGGCGTGTTGGCGTACCGAAAGGGTGAGTCCTTCTCTGAAGTTGGGGAACTCGCATGGGTCGACAGGTCGGGCAAAGCGACAGGAACGATCGGTGAGACGTTGGGGTTCCGCCAGGTCCGTGTATCGCCGGACGGACGGAAGGTGGTGTATGAGGCCGCCAACGGCCAGTCTGATTCCTCGCGATTGTGGGTGCTCGATCTCGCGAATGGCGTGTCGAGCCCTCTCACGCCGGACAAGGCGACCGCACTCAATCCAGTCTGGTCCCCGACCAGCGACTCGATCGCGTTTGTCGCGTACGGCAAAGAGAACGTGATCCAGCTGCAACAGATCGGCAGCGGCAGCGCGGTGATATCCGTCCAGCCGGAAGGCCGCACGCAATGGCTGTCTGACTGGTCGTCGGATGGGAAGCATCTCCTCTTCCATGCCGGCAACAAGTTGTTCACAGCGACGCCGGGCGATCCGAAGTCGGTGAAGCTCGTGCTCGACGCGCCCGGGCCGATCGACGGCGCCCACATTTCACCCGACGGAAAGTGGGTCGCGTACCTGATCGAGGAGTCTCAGAACGCGATGGAAGTCTGGGTCGCGTCGTTTCCTGAATTCACCCAGCGCCGCCAGGTATCTCCCAAGGGCGGCGGCGAAGCCCAATGGCGTGGCGACGGCAAAGAGCTCTTTTACATGTCGCCCGGGGGAAAGCTGATGGCCGTACGGCTGGCGCAGGCCGCCGGTGGCACTCTGGACGTGTCGGCTCCGGTCGAGCTGTTCCAGTCGCCGATTACCCGTCCCCGTCTGGATCTCGATGAGTACTGGCCCACGAAGGATGGCCAACGCTTCCTCTTCATTCGTCCAAAGCAGGCCGCGACCGCCAAGGTTCAGCCGATCACGGTGGTGGTGAACTGGATGAAGCAGCTCACCGCTGGGACCAAATGACGCTGTCCACCGGCGATTATCTCGTCATCGCGCTCTATCTCGTCGCCATCACGGCCTTCGGCTCGTGGTTCGCCAGGTTCCAGAAGACCACCCGCGATTACTTTCTCGCCGATCGATCGTCACCCTGGTGGGCGATCTGCTTCACGATCGTCGCCACTGAAACCAGCACGCTGTCGTTCATCGGCGTTCCCGCCCAGACGTACACGGGGGCGATGGGGTTTCTCCAGCTCGCGTTCGGCTACATCGTCGGCCGCATTCTCGTAAGCCTGCTGTTCATTCCGGCGTACTTCCGGGGCGAGCTCGTGACGTCGTACGAGCTGCTTCAGCGCCGCTTCGGAGCGCCGGTCAAGACGGCGGCGTCAGCGATCTTTCTCGTCACGCGATCGCTCGCGGACGGCATCCGGCTGTTCGCGACCGCGCTCGTAATCGCGGTCGTGACCGGCGTGCCCGTGACGTGGACCGTGGTCCTGCTCGGCAGCGCGATGATCGTCTACACCGTGCGCGGCGGCGCGTCGGCTGTCATCTGGACGGACGTCGTGCAGATGTTCGTGTACATCGGCGGGGCCGGCCTTGTGTTCTGGGCCTTGCTCGATCGGATTCCCGGCGGATGGAGCGAGGTCGTCTCGAGCGGCACGGCGGCGGGGAAGTTCGTGGTGCTGAGCTTCTCCACGGATCCCAAAGCGACCTACACCGTCTGGGCGGGCCTCGTCGGCGGCATTGCGCTGACGCTGGCGACGCACGGCACGGATCAGTTTCTGGTGCAGCGGTTGTTGTCGGCGCGGTCTCAGAAGGAGGCCAGCCTTGGGCTGGTGCTAAGCGGATTCATCGTGTTCGCGCAGTTCACGCTGTTCCTTCTGATCGGCGTGATGCTCTTCACTTACTACCAGCACGTGCCGGCGCCGGTGCTGGGCCGCGTGGACGAGATCCTTCCGTCGTTCGTCGTGAACACGCTCACCGGTGGCGTGGCGGGATTCATCGTCGCGGCCATCGTGGCCGCGGCGCTCTCGCCGTCGATCAATTCGATGGCCGCGGTGACCGTCAGCGACTTCTACGTGAAGTTCATCAATCCGCGCGCGACGGACGCCGAACAGATGCGGCTCGCGCGACAGTCCACGATCGGCTGGGGCATCGTGCAGATCGCGGTGGGAGTGGCGGCACAGTGGATGAACCGCTCGGTCCTCGATGCAGGCCTGTCCGTGCTGTCCCTCGCGAGTGGTCCCGTGCTCGGCGCGTTCCTGGTCGGCGTCTTGACGAAGCGCGTTCAGGCCGCGGCGATGCTCACCGGCATGATCGCGGGCGCGGCGACCCTGGTGTTCCTCTGGTGGAACGCGAGCGTCGCCTGGACGTGGTACGCGTTCATTGGCGCGGTGGTAACAGCGATCGTTGCGCTGGCCGTGTCGCTGGCGACTCCAAACACACACGGAGATCACCAAGGTACGTAGAGATCACAGAGTATTGGCTTTCAAAACAAATTCTTGGTGGTCTCTTTGTCTCTTAGTGATCTCCGTGTGTGTCTGAGGCGCCTACTCAGTCCGTAGTGCCGTCAACGGTTCGACTCTCGTCGCGCGTCTCGCTGGAATTGCACCGGCGAGCGTGACAGCGGCCGTGAGCACGACCGCTGACGTGAGCAGCACTACGACGTCGATGCCGCCGACGTCGACAAAGACAGAGCGCAGTGCGATAGAGACGAGCAGGGCGATGGGAATGCCTATCGCCAGTCCGCCGAAGGTGAGGAAAGCGCCATCCTTCAGGATGAGTCGCATGACTTCGCGTGAGGTGGCGCCGAGCGCGATGCGAATTCCAATCTCTCGCGTCCTCTGCGCGACCATGTAGGCCCGCACACCGTAGACCCCGATCGACGCGATCAGCATGGCCATGAGGCCCAGCGCGGAGAACGCCGCCGAAGCGGTGCCGAGCGCCCAGAGCTCCAGGCTGCCGTCGTGAAATGCCTGCATCGTCGAGCTGGACAGAATCGGGATTCGCGGATTGACGCTGCGGATAGTTCGCCGCAGTTCGTCGAGGGCCCCCCGTGGATCAGCGCCGGCAGCGAGACGGACTTGCACGAACATTCCCGATCGGCCGTTCTGGCCGAACGGCACGTAAACGTGACCGACGCGCGAGTGGTCGAGCATCTCCTCGCGGAGCGGAGGCGCTACGCCGACGATTTCCATCGGCTCGCCCTCGCCCGTCGCAAGGTCTCCGGAGTCGCGCGCGACGCGAATCGCCTGGCCGATGGGACTGCCCGAGCCGAACAGTTTTTCGGCAAGCGTTTCGTCGACGATGGCCACGCGCGGCCCGAGGCTGGTGGCCTCTTCGGTGTTCGTGAATTCGCGGCCCCTGAGGAGTTTCAGTCCGAGCATCGAGAAATAGCCGGCACCGACCGTACGGAACGCGCGAGCACGTGCCTGAACCGGAGAGGTCCCAACGCTCTCAATCAGGCGGCCGTCGATCGAGTCACCGAACGGGATACTCGACGCCACGGTCGCGGCGACGACGCCGGATTGACTGCGGGTGCGGTTGAGGATGTCGCGGTAGGCGGCGGCGCTCTTGCCGCTGTCGAGGCCCGCGAGCTTCATGTCGATGCGCGCAAGGATCTGGCCCGTGTACTCGTAGCCTGGCCGGCCGGCCGCTGCGTTGACTGTCGTACGGGTAAAGATGCCTCCCGCGGTCAGCAGCGCGAGCGACAACGCGACCTGGCTCACGACCATGACGTTCCTTGTGTTGAACCACCGTCCCGAGCCCGCGCCCGCCTGGCTGCGATCCTTCAAGTCCGCCACGAGATCGCGTCGCGAGAGTCCCAGCGCTGGTCCGAGACCGAACGCGATGGTGCCCATCGCCATGAAGACGGCCGTCGCAGCCAGCACGGCGATGTCCGGCCGCGGATCGAGCGACAGCGTGAAGGGCAGTCGCGCGCCCAGGGAACTGACGAAGATGCGCATCGCTCCGTAGCTCACGGCCAGGCCGAGCGCGGAGCCAATCGCTGCGAGCAGAAGGCTTTCGGTCAGGAGCTGACGGATCACGCGCGATCGTTTCGCGCCGAGCGCCAGCCGCACGGCGATCTCCTTGCGACGGGCCGCCCCGCGCGCGAGCAGCATGTTGGCAATGTTGAGGCACGCAACGACCAGCACCAGCCCCGAGAGCGTGAGCAGGAAACCGGTGAACGTCGCCAGCGCGCCGTTGTTCTGTGGCCCGGGACTCACGGAGAGACGGGAGAGCGGCGCCGAACTGATCTCGAGATTCCTGTGATCGGCGGGATACGCGGCCTCGAGGCGCCTGGAGAGCAGCTCGAGTCTGGCCGCAGCGCCGTCGGCGGTTACGCCGGCCGCGAGCCGGCCGGACACTGACAGACCGAAGTTCGATCGATCCGCAAGCCCGCGTCCGTTGTTCTTGTATTGATTGTCGACGACGGCTTCGAACATGCCGAGCGGCAGGAACACTTCAGGCGACAGCATCGCCAGCGTCCCGGAGAAGCCCTCCGGCGTAATGCCGATGATCGTGTACTCATCGGAGTTGATCGTGATCGTCCGGCCGATGAACGCCGGATCGAATCCGGACTTCCTCCACGTACCGTGGGTGGCGATCGCCACCGGAATGCGCGCGCCCGGCCGTTCCTCGTCCGGCGTGAAAGGCCGTCCGGCTGCGAGCTTCACCCGGAGCGTGTCGAAGTAGTTCGAGGAGACGACCGCCGCCAGCAGCCGGCGCGTGCTGTCGCCGGCGGGCGTGGCCGCCATCGTGTACGTCTGCGCCATCACGGACTCGAAGAGGCCCTCGGCCCGGACGTCCGCATAGGTGGGGTAGGAGAACAGCTGGTACGAGTCGGGCACCGTCCGATCGCGGCTGTACACGCCCACCAGCTCGCCGCCCCGGCCCCAGAGCGGCCGCAACAGCATCTCGTTGGCAAAGCTGAACATCGCCGTGTTCGCGCCGATACCGACGGCCAGCACCAGCACGGCGATCGCCACGAAGCCGGGCGTCTTGGCGAACATGCGAAGCGCGTACTGCAGATCCTGGCGCAGGTTATTCATGCGATGGCCTTACGTGGTTGAGCGGTTCAGGGTTCAAGGTTCAGGGTGCCGGGTTCGCCCCCACGGTTCCACGTTCGACGTTCGGAACCGGGAACCGGGAACCAGACAGGCGAACGAGTAACCCGGAACCTGGCACCCTGAACCTTCATAACGTCAACCTACGTTATGCTTACGTCATCTAACGTTATGGCTGAAAACCCCTTCGTCTACGGTGAAGTCGTGCCCCGGTCGGCGTTCGTGGGGCGCGAGGTCGAGCTCGGGCGGCTGGCGGCCGATCTGGCCGACGGGCAGAAGATCTTCCTCATCTCCCCGCGCCGGTACGGCAAGTCGTCGCTAATCGCCCAGGCGTTCGCCGGCCTCGGCCGGAAGAAGATCGCCACGCTCGAGATCACCGTCAGCTCCTTCAGTTCCTACGTTGCGTTTCTCGAAGGGTATACACGCGCGCTGGCCGCGCTCGACCAGTCCACCCCGGCCGGCTCCTGGCTGGGCGGCCTCTTTTCGAGCTTCACGCCCGAGGTCAGGCCCGAAGCGGGCGGCGGGATGGCGATCTCGTTCCCCTCGGTCCGGTCCGCCCGGGACGCCGCGAAACTCGGCGCCGAAGTCTTCGCGCTGCCAGCCCGGATCGCCGCCCGGCTGCGCCGCCGGCTCGTCATTGCCATGGACGAGTTCCAGGCCATCGAGAGCTATGAGGGCGCCGGTGTCGAGGAGGCGCTTCGCGCGGCGGTGCAGCAGCAACGGCAGGTCGGCTACGTCTTCGCCGGCTCAGAGCCGAGCCTGATGGAACAGATGGTCAGCCCGCGGCGGCCCTTCTACAAGGCGGGCCCCGTCCTTCGGCTCGGCCGCATCGATCAGGACGTCTTCGCGAAGTTCATCGAGGATCGCTTCCGCAAGTCCGGCCTCACGCCCGAACCCGGCATCGGCATGGCCATCGTCGAGGTCAGCGGCAACCTGCCGTACGACGTGCAGCGCCTCGCGCACGAAACGTGGGACGACGCGAGCGTGATGCGCAAACGGCGCGTTGGCCTCGAGGACGTGCACGAGACGCTGCGCCGGCTGCTGGCTGAACAGGAAGTCTTTTTCGAAACGATCTGGCAGCGCCTGACCCTCGCCCAGCGCGCCGTGCTCCGCGCCGTTGTCATCGAGCGCGGCGCGTCCATTCTCGGCGGGGACGTCCGCAATCGTCACCGCCTCGGCGGAGCATCGAGCGTGCAGACGTCACTCGCGGCGCTCCAACGGCTCGACGTGGTCGCGCGCGAAGACGACGGAAGGTACGCAGTCGTCGATTCGCTCATGCGGGAGTGGGTGGCGAGGAAGACGTTCTAATTGACCGATTGACCGATTGACCGATCGATCAATTGGGCACGGAGGCGAAACGGAGAGTCACCGTAGTGCCGCGGCCAGGCTCGCTTGTGACACCGATCGTGGCGCCGTGCCTCTGCGCGATCCAGCGCACGAGATTGAGGCCAAGGCCGGCGCCCTCCGCCGTTCGCGAGCGCGACGCATCCGCCTGATAGAACCGCTCGAAGATGTGAGGCAGCGCGTCGGCCGCGATGCCGATACCGGTGTCTTCGACGCGCAGCACTGCTCGGGCGTCTTCGCGTGACACCGAGACTTTGACGCGCCCGCCCGGCGGCGTGAATTTCACGGCGTTGTCGATCAGATTGATCAACAGCCGCTCCAGCCATCCAGCGTCACCCATCACCGCGACGCTGGCATCGGCTGAGCAGGAGAGCGCCACCTGCTTCGACTGCGCGACAGCCTCGAGTTCTTCGGTCACGTCAGCGGCCATGGTAGAGAGGTCGACACGCGCGTTCGCGAGGACGATCTCGCCGGCCTCGGCCCGCGCGAGCGTCAGCACCTGATTGATCAATCGCGTCAGCCGGTCCAGCTCTTCGATCTGGCTCGTCAGGCCACGCCGGTATTCCTCGGGCGATCGAGCATCCGTGAGCGCCGTCTCAGCTTCGGCGCGGAGCACGGCGAGGGGAGTCCGCAGCTCGTGCGCGAGCGCAGTACTGAACTGCTTCATGTCGGCGACGGCGGCCTCGAGGCGTTGCAATGTGCCGTTGAACGCGTCCGCCACGCGATCGAGCTCGTCGCCGGTGCCGCGCACCGGGAGCCGCCGCGTCAGATCGGAGACGTCAATCGTGCGGCTGGCCTCGGCCACGCGCGACAACGGGGCCAGCGCTCGCGCGGCCAGCCAGCGTCCCGCCACGGCCGCCACCGCCATACCGGCCGGGACGATGAGCAGCAGCAGACGCAGAAAGCGGCCGAGTGCCGCGTCCATGTCGTCGAGCGAAATCCCGGCCTGCAGGAGGTACGACTTGTCCGGCGTGGGCGTGATGATGCTCGTGGTCAGCCGGATCCTTCCCTGATCGGTCTGGACGTCCTGCGTTTGGGGCCGCGTGCCGAACGCGCGAATCTCATCAGGCGTGTAGTGCAGGCCCAGCGGATCCATCGCGGGTGACGCGAGCAGCAGCAGTCCCGTGCCGCTCTCGTAGATCTGGTAGTACCGCGTCGCGCGCTCGATGAATGCCACCTCGTCCGGATCGTTGCGGTCCCACGTCACCGCCGGACCATCGCTGCCAAATCGCAGGAAACCGTGCATGGCGCTCGTGATCTCACCGAGGTCGCGCGTCATCTGTGCGTCGAGCTCGGTCGAGAGCGACCGGTAGTAGACGTAGCCGAGCGCGGTCATCGCGCTGGCCAGGAGCATCGCGAACGAGAGCGCCAGGCGCGTTCGCAGCGAAAACGGTTTCATTCCTGGCCGGGGGACTTCGTCCCGCCGGACCCCCTCGCGCCGTCGCTCGCGGGGACCCCTTCGCCCCACGCCGCTCCGGCGGCTCGCTCGCTGCCGCTCGCTCGCTTCATTGTGGCGCGTCGGTCAGCATGTAGCCGACGCCCCGCACGGTCTGGATCAGCGGCGTGGGAAAGCCTCGATCGATCTTGTTACGGAGCGCATTGATATGGACTTCCACGACGTTGCTCACGCTGTCGAAGTGGATGTCCCACACGTGTTCGACGATGAGCGATCGCGTGACGGGGCGGTTGCTGTGCCGCATCAGGAATTCGAGCAGCGCGTATTCCTTCGGCTTGAGGTCGATCTGCTGGCCACCGCGCGAGACCAGCCGCCGCACGGTGTCGATTTCGAGGTCGCCGAGCTTGAGCCGTGTCTCGCGAGGCGCGCCGCGCCGGAGCAGCGCGCGCAACCGCGCGCTGAGCTCGGCCAGCGCGAACGGCTTGGCCATGTAGTCGTCGGCGCCGGCATCGAGCCCCGCGACGCGTTCTTCGAGTGAGTCCTTCGCCGTGAGGATCAGAATCGGCAGTGACGCCTTGCGGGCGCGCACGTCGCGCATCACCTGGAAGCCGGACACGCCCGGCAGCATCAGGTCGAGAACGATGGCGTCGTAGTCGATGGCGGCGGCCTGACTGCCGGCGTCGCGGCCGTCGTGGAGGACGTCGACCGAGTAGCCCTCGCGTTCGAGGCCGCTGCGGACGAAGCCCGCCAGCTTCTCGTCGTCTTCGACTATGAGGACGCGCACGGTACTAACGATACAAGGGCAGAGGGCACAGGGCAGAGGTCAAAGGGAGGTTTGACCTCCCTCTGCCCTTTGCCCTGTGCCCTCTGCCCTTTGTGGAGCGTGGATGCCGTGGGTGGCAGAGCGGAGCGGAGGGCCGGCTGCCGTGACCACGACATCCACTGTCGAGAGAGCGCTACGACTTTTTCTTCTGCACGGTCACGGCCGTCGCGATGTTCTGCTTCCCAGAGGTCGTGTACCGCACCTGCACGGACGCCCCCGCGGCGAGGTCGCCCTTCTTCTCGGTCGACGCGTTGAGGACGAACGTCATGTCCGACGGCTTCGCGCCCGGCTTCGTGATGACGAGGCTCGAGGCGTCCACGGATTTGACGGTGCCGGCCGTGGCGTGGGTCGCCGGCTTCGGAGCGGGTTTGGACGAGGACTTTGACTGTGGGGAGGAGGCCTGCGGGGCCGCGAGCGCCATCATCGGTACGGTTGCGAGCGCGCCCGACAGGCACAAGGTGAGAGCGATTCTGCGCATGATGCAATCTCCTGGTTGCGTGTAGTGATGACACGGCGTTCGCGGAGGCTCACTGTCGCGTCATCTGAAGACAGTAGACGCGGGCGACATGAGCCCACCATGAGCGTGAGATTAAGTTTCGTTAATGTGGGAAAGCGCTTATCATCGGCCCCATCTCTGGAGGCCCCGCTGTGAAAGTAATCCGCCGTTCCTCGTCGTCCTCACTCGCCCGCGTCGCGATGCTCCTCGCCGTCCTTGCAGCGACGACTTACGCCGTGACGTCGGCCCAGGCGCCCGCGAAAAAAGCCCTGACGGTCGAGGACTATACGAAGTGGAGAAGCATCAACGCGCCTGAGCTCTCGGGTGACGGCAAGTGGCTGACGTACGGGATGGCGCAGACGAACACCGCGCCGAACGAATCGAAGCCAGTCCTGTATCTGATGAATCTGCAGACGAACGAGACCGTCAACGTCGCGGATGCGAGCGGCGGAGGATTCTCGTCGGATTCGAACTGGTTGGCGTATACGGTTGATCCTTCACAAGGAGGCCGTGGAGGCCGCGGAGGAAGGGCCGGAGGGAACGGAGCGGGGGCACCCGGAGGTGGCGGAGGGGGAGCCCAAACAACACCTCCTCAGGTGACGCCGCAAGCGCCCGCTGAGGGCCGGGGCGCCAACGCGAACCAGCCGCAGCAGCCGCGGCGCGTCGAGCTGCGCAATCTTTCGACGGGCGCGATCAAGGCGTGGCAGGACATTCAGTCGTTCACGTTTTCACCGAACTCGACGCACCTTCTGTTGCGCCGCCGGCCGGCGCAGGCAGCAGGTGCCGGCGCGGGCCGCGCGGGCGGCGATGGCGCACCAGCGGGCGGCGGTGGTGGCGCCGCGGGTGGCGCGGCGGCCGAAACGCCGGCGGGTCCGCGTGGCGTCGACTACATCATTCATAACCTCGCGACCGGCCGCGATCAGCTGCTCGGCAGCGTCGGCGACGTCGCCTTCAACAAATCCGGCGAGTTCCTCGCCTATACCGTCGATGCCGCGCCCAAGGACGGCAACGGACTCTTCGTGTTCGACCTCAAGAACGGCCGCGTCAATCCTCTCGAGAACGACGCGAAGTCCTACAACCGCATGACGTGGAATGAGGACGGCACTTCCGTCGCGGTGCTCAAGGGCGCCGACGTCGACAAGATGCGTGAGCGCGAGAACGTGCTCGTCGTCTATACGAACATCGCATCGCTCGCGGCGCCGAATGCACCGGCACTGAATCCAGTCATCCTCGATGCCGCCAAGTCGGACACGTTCCCGAAGGGCTGGGTCGTGAGCGATCGTGCGGCGCTGTCGTGGAGCGACGACAACCAGCGCGTCTATTTCGGCATGAAGAAACAGGTGCCGACGCCGGCTGCCGCGCGCCGGCCCAGCACGGACGAGGTCGCTGACGTCGACGTCTGGAACACCATCGACGAGCGCATCCAGTCGATGCAGATGATTCGTCAGGAGCAGGACCGCAACTTCACGTTCCGATCCGGCATGGCGGTCGCCGGAGGCAAGTACATCAAGCTCGCCGACGAAACGATGCGCGACATCGACATCGCGATCGCAGGCAAGTGGGCCGTTGGCCGTGACCAGCGCGGCCTCGTCAAGGATTACGGCCGTCCGGAGGCCGACGTCTATCGCGTCGATACGACGACCGGCGAGCGGACGCTGATGTTCAAGAAGCTGATGAACCCGAACGGCCTCGGGATTTCGCCGTCGGGCAAGTCCTTCGTGTTTTGGAAAGACAACAGGATCAATGTGTTCGACCTGGATTCGGGCGCGTCGAAGATTCTCGGCGGAACGACGGCGCCGAATTTCTCCGACATGGAAGACGACCATCCGGGGCCGAAGTCGTCGTACGGTCTCAGCGGCTACACCAAGGACGGCAAGGCCGTCATCGCGCTCCATCGTTACGACCTCTGGATGGTGCCGCTCGACGGCTCCAATGCCACGAATCTGACGAACGGCTACGGCACCAAGAACGAGATCCGCCTCCGCATCGTCCGGCCCGTCCCGCTCGATCCGATGGCGGAATACGGTCCGGGAGGCGCCACCGCGGAGCGGCAGCTGGTCGATCTGTCGAAGCCCATCACGCTCTCGGCGTACGGCGAGTGGACGAAGAAGTCCGGCTTCTTCGAGCTCGCGAACGGACAGCTCAAGGAGATCGTGTACGAGGACGCGTCGTTCAGCACGCCGGTGCGAGCGGCGAAGGCCGAGACGTATCTCTTCACGCGCCAGACGTTCGTCGAGTTCCCGGACCTGAGGATCTCCGGTGCGGACTTCAAGTCCTCGAAGAAAGTGACGGACGCGAACCCGCAGCAGGGCGAATACCTGTGGGGTCGTCGCCTGCTGTTCGACTACAAGAACAAGAAGGGCCTGAGGCTCCAGGGCATCCTCGCGATTCCGGATGACTACAAGGCCGGCGAGAAGCGGCCGATGATCGTGACCTTCTACGAGAAGAACTCACAGAACATGCACCGCTACAGCGCGCCGTCGTATGTCACGGGCATGGGCGCGGTCCCGATGCAGGCCGTGACCGAGGGCTACCTCACGATGTTGCCGGACATCCACTTCAACACCGGCTCGTCGCACAGCGACATGCTCGAGTGCGTGGAGGCGGCGGTCCTCAAGGTCATCGAAATGGGCTACGTCGATCCCAAGCATATCGGCATCAACGGCCACAGCTACGGTGGAGAGGGCGCGGCGTTCATCGGCGTGCGCTCGAAGCTGTTTGCGGCGGTCGGCATGGGCGCCGGCGTCACGGATCTCTACTCCGACTTCAACCAGAGTTGGGGTTGGACGTACCAAGTGAGTGGCGGCAGCGGCGCGAACGGCCACGACTATTACCTCTACGGTCAGGGCCGCTGGGGCTTCACGCCGTGGGACAACCCCGAGGTGTACCGGTTCGAGTCCGCGATTACGCACGTCAAGGACGCGCCGGCGCCGTTCCTCATCATGCACGGCACGGCGGATCCGACGGTCTCGTTCACCGAGGGCATGAACTTCTATCAAGCGCTTCGGTACTACAAGAAGCCCGCGGTGCTCCTCGCGTATCCGGGCGAAGGCCACGGCCTGCGCGGCATGGCGAACCGCAAGGATCTGACCATTCGATATTTCGAGTTCTTCAATCACTACCTGAAAGGTGCGCCAGCACCGAAGTGGCTGACTGAAGGAGTGCCGCTGCTCGACAAGAGCAGATAGAGCAGTGCGGGCTCTCCTCGTCATTCTGGCGGCGACGGCGTCGTCGGTGTCTGCGCAGGCACCGTCGCTGCCGGACGCGTTGACCAGGGCGGCGGACTACGTCGCGCAGTACCGGAGCAGGGTCTCGGGTGTGTCGCTGGAGGAGCAACTGCTCCTGACACAGATGAACATCAACCAGGCAGTGCCCAGGCGCCTGACCTCGGACGTCGTGCTCGTCAACATCACGGAACGTCTGATGGGCCTCCGCGATCCATTCGCGATCGATACGAAGGCCCTGAGGGAGAAACAGCCACGGATCGTCCGCGAGCTGAGTGATCCGACGCTCGCGGCGTGGCGGCGCGTGCAGGAATTCACGCGTGAGAACGCGTTTCTTCTCGCATCCAACGTCGCCGTCTGGTACAGCGATCCGATGCTCGCGCTTCAGTTCATCGAGGCCGATCGGCAGTCGTCGATTACCTACAAGCTCGAGGGCGGCAAGCGAATCAACAACGCGCAGGTCATCGGCGTCGGCTTCAAGGAGAAGCAGGCCGACGGAAAGAAGTACATCCTCGGCACGCCATCGAACCCGTCCGCGTCAGGGCGGATATGGGTCGATCCCGCGACCGGCGCGATCCACCAAACCGAGCTCTGGATTCAGTCAGGGTCAGACGTCGCGCGCATCAACGTCGTCTACGCGCCCGACCCAAAGCTCAATCTTCTGCTGCCCAGGCAGGCCAACCACACGTTCGAGGAGTACGAGCGCGGCACCGGCATGTCGAACATGGGCGCCGGAACCGCGGGGCGGCGCGCGACGTTCGACGCCAGCGCCAGGTACAGCAATGCGACGTACACGGCGATAGATATGACGAAAATCATCCGGTAGTGGGCCGGGCCTTTAGGCCCGGCGCGCTGCTCGGCGGCCCTGAAGGGCCGCCCTACCCCAGCACTTGTTCCTCGTCCCTGTCGTGTGTCTTCTGACGCATGACCATGTCGTAATACGTTCCGCGCGCGGCCATGAGATGGTCGTGCGTGCCGCGCTCGATGACCTTGCCGTCTTCCATCAGCAGGATCATGGTCGCCCGGCGGACCGTCGAGAGCCGGTGCGCGATGACGAACGTTGTGCGCCCGGCGAGGAGTCCTGCGAGTGCGCTCTGGATGAGCTGCTCGCTTTCCGTATCGAGATTGCTCGTCGCCTCATCCAGGATCAGAATCTGCGGCGCCTTGAGCACCGCGCGCGCAATCGCCAGCCGCTGCTGCTGGCCGCCTGAGAGCTTGACACCCCGCTCGCCGATGAAGGTGTCGTACTGATCGGGCAGGCGCTCGATGAATTCGTGGGCATTGGCGCGCTTTGCCGCGTCGAGCACGTCCGCGTCCGACGCGTTGTGACGCCCGTACGCGATGTTGTCGCGTACCGATCCGTCGAACAGGAACACGTCCTGCTGGACGATCGCGAGAAGATCGCGGTACGTCTTCAGTCTGAAGTCGCGAATATCCCGGCCGTTCACCAGAATTCGCCCGCGCGTCGGATCGTGGAACCGCGCCACGAGATCGGTGACGGTCGTCTTGCCGGCGCCGCTTCGTCCCACCAGCGCGACCACGGTGCCGCCGGGAACGCGGACGTTGAGGTCGCGCACTACCGGCCGGTCTTCGCGGTACTCGAACTCCACGTCCTGAAATTCCAATTCTTCGACGACCGCAGGTGCGTCGACGGCATCCGGCTTGTCGGGTTTGTCAGCCGGCAATTCCAAAATCTCGAAAACGCGTTCCATCGCCGCAAGCGAGCGCTGGAGCTCTGAAAACGAGTTCACGAGGTTCCAGACCGGATTCAGGATCAGGAACGTGTACCACTGGAACGCCATGATGTCGCCGATCGACGCGCGGCCCTGGATGTTCAGGTAGCCGCCGTACCAGACAATCACGACGCTCACGCCCGAAACCAGCAGGCCCCACGACGTCCACAGCACGAGCTCGCGCCGGTGTGCGAAAAGTTCCTTCCGCAGGATGCCGTGCCGGCCGCGCATGTAGTCGAGCAGCTCGCGAATCTCTCGCCCGAACGCGCGGACGACGCGGATGCCCGAAAAAGTCTCGCCCACCCGGCCATCGACCAGCTCGGCGTCTTTGCGGATCGATCGATAGATCGGGCGGATCCGCCGGGCCGACACGAAGCTCATGATCATGGCGCCCGGAATGATCGACAGGGCCATCACCGCCAGCCGCCAGTTCAGGTAAAGCACGACGCCGATCGCGACGATCAGCTTGATGATGGAAATCGCCGGCGAGACCACGGCCATCTGCATCAGGCCGGTCGTCGTGTCGATGTCGCCGGTAAGACGCGACAGGATGCCGCCCGTCTTCATGTCCCAGAGTTTGGGCAGCGGAAGATGCAGGAACCGATCGAACAGCGCCCGCCGGAGCGAGAGCATGACGCGGGTGTTCAGGACGCGTTGCCGGTAGTCGCGCAGCATCGACACCAGGCTCGAGAGCACGATGACCGTCAGGAACGTCGCGCCGGCGAGGTTGATCCAGCTGATGCGTGACGCGACGTCGAGCGAAGAGTTCAGAAGGACACGGTCGATGATGAACCGCATGAACAGCGGCTCCACCATCTGCAGGCCGGCCCCCGTCAGTGACAGGGCGAATACGGCAAAGACCGCGAACCAATGCGGCTTCAGCCACCGCAGGTATTCGCGCATGTACTCGCGGCGCCTGAGCTTCTTCTCGGGCGCCGCAGCAGCGGTGCGTTTGTCCTCCGGTTCGTCCGCCTCCGGCTGCTTGTCCTTCTTGGACTCAGCATCCTCCTCGTTGTCGAGAGTCCGCTGGCGGTACTTGTGAACGAAGTCCTTGTACCGTCGGCGCGACGAACGAGGCGCTTCTCTCTTCATCCATTGGGGAAGTTACAACTAACCAGACGCAAGTCACAACTTCGGACCGATTTCATTCTGGCGAACGGTCAGGATTCTGACGCCAGCGGTTTCTACCGGATCCTTGCGAGGCCCTTTCCAATGGCCACCAGTTCCCGGAAACCATCGACGTCCTGCGACTGGGACGCCGGCACCGTCAGGCGATCAACGCGCCGCATCAGCGCGTCCCAGCGTGCTTCGTTCCTCGGCTGGTCGCGAAGCAGCAGCCCGTACTCGGCCACCGCCGAGGCCAGCGGCAGATACTGGACGCGTCCACCCGCGCGAACCGGCAACGACAGCAACTGGCTCGTCTCATCGTCCGGCAGCTTGTAGCGCGCCTTCACCATCAGCCACTCGCCACTGAAGTTCGAGCTCGACGTCGGCTGCGGAGCGGGACGATCCACCCGCGCCTGGCCCTGGTTCTGGTATCGCAGCGGATCGACTTCCGGCCGCGAGCCGTCGAGGTCACGGTCGCCGCCGGCGCGTTCGGCGCCGACGGGAATCACTTCGTAGAGCACGGTCACGGTCTGGCCGGCGCCGATTTCACCCGCATCCTTGCGGTCGTTGTTGAAATCGCGTGCGGCGAGCGCGCGGTTCTCGTACCCGATGAGCTTCCACGCCGCCACCACCGCCGGATTGAACTCGACCTGGAACTTCACGTCCTTCGCCACGGTCTCGAGCGTGGCGTCGCCCTCGTGAATCAGCACGCGTCGCGCTTCCTGGAGCGAATCGATGTAGGCGTAGTTGCCGTTGCCGCGGTCCGCAAGCATCTCCATCGTCGCGTCCTTGAGATTGCCGGAGCCCACTCCGAAGACGGACAGGAACACGCCGGAGTCCCGCTCGCGTTCGATGAGGTCGAGCAGATCGTGCTGGGACGTGACGCCGACGTTGAAATCGCCGTCCGTCGCCAGAATCACGCGGTTGACGCCGCCGGGGATGTAGGCCTCGCGCGCGATCCGGTAGGCGGTGATGAGGCCCTGCGCGCCGTTCGTCGATCCGCTGGCGTTCAGCCGAGAGATCGCGCCCTGAATGTAGTCGCGGCGGCTCGCCGGCGTCGGGCGCAGCGCCACGCCGCTGGATCCCGCATACGTCACGATCGACAGCGTGTCGTCCGCCTTCAGCGTGTCCACGAACATCGAGAGGGCCGTCTTGATCAACGGCAGCCGCTCTGGCGGCGCCATCGATCCCGACACGTCGACGAGGAGCACGATGTTGCGCCCCGAAACTTCGCGGTTGCTCGTGGAGGCCGCGCGCGCGCCGATGAGCACGAGCTTGTGGCCTGGCGCCCACGGGCAGTCGCCGACCTCAGTCGTAAGCGCGATCGGCCGGCCGTCCCGCGGCGTTGCGTAGCCGAACCGGAAGTAGTTGATGAGCTCTTCGACGCGGACCGCGTCTTTCGGCGGGAGCTGTCCGCTCGAAAGGAAGCGGCGGACGTTTGCGTACGACGCGGTGTCGACATCGGCGCCGAAGGTCGAGAGCGGCCGCTCGCGTGTGGACTGGAACCGGTTTGGATCGATCGGCGCGTATTTCTCGCCGGACTCCGGGTAGTACGGGCGGTAGTAATCGTCGCGGTAGACCTGGCCCATCTGACCTGAAGCTGCCGTTCCGCCGCCGCGTCCTCCACCTCCACCAGCGACTCCGCCGACAGCGCCACCGACGATGCTGGGAGGCGGAGGTGGGCTAGCGACCGGCAGGCCGGCCGCCTGACCCGCCTGGCGTTGCAACGTCATCGTGTCGGTTTTGCTCTCTGCCAGAGCCTCACTTGGTTTGGCGAGCACGACCGGCAGCGTCACCGTCGAGGCGCCGGCGGGCACTCGCAGAGTACGCGACGTCACCGGGTACCCGGCGAGCACGGTCCGGACCTCGTACGCACCGGCTGCAATTCCCGTGAATCGGAATGCGCCCTTGGCATCCGTCACGGCCTTCGCGACCTGCCGGCCGTTCTGTTCCAGCGTCACGGTCGCGCCCGCGAGGGGCGTGAGCAAGGCGTTGACGACGGTTCCGGTGATGGTGGTGCTGGCCTGGGGGGCGGCCTGGGTCAGTGGGTCAGCGCCACTGGCGGATGGCAGCGCCACCATGAAGTGGGTGCAGGCGATGAATCCCAGAACTGCGATGCGAAAGCGACCGGACATTGGGGCCTCCATGTCCCTAGAACGGGGCCGCTTTGGAAACTTGCAACCTACAACCGACAACCTGCAACCAACAAGTCCGGACCGCTTTGGCCGTCTGGCTTGTCCCTCAATTGCAGGTTGCAGGTTGTTGGTTGCAGATTATCGCCATGTCTTCCCACCGTTGGTCGTTATGAAGGTCCGGCCGTCGATCGTGCGGACTGTGGCCTGAAGGGCGTTCGAAGCGGCGACCGCGTCGAGGTCGGCGTCCGTCGGCGCCGTCACGCGGGTGAACGTTCGGCCGTCCGTGCTGAGCAGGACGAGGCCGCCCTTGCCTGCGAGCCAGCACACGTTCGGGAAGGGGGCCGCGCCCGCGGCGAGTCCCTGCGGTGGTGGATCGATCGCGATTGCCGTCCACACCATACGGTCGGGGGATCTCTCCACGGCGCCAGTCGCCAGAATTCGCCAGTGAGCGACGCCTTCGGCCTTGCTCGCGTCCGCGACCACCATGGCCGGTGCACCTCCGCGTCCTCCGCCTCGTCCGGCTCCGCCCCCTCCGCGTCCTCCGCCTGCACCGGCGCCGCCACCCGCAACGCGGCTGAGCGTCAATGACAAGGCCTGGTCATTGGATGAGAACTCCGCGACCACGCGCGGCTCGACCCCAGCGCGGAAGGCAAATGACTCGCTCGCCGCACGCGTTTGTGCGTTCTGCGTCGGCACGATGATCGGCGCGGCTGCTGTGACCGCTGGTGTCGGCGTCGGTGTTGGCGGCGGCGCGATCACCGGCGGGGGCGGTGGTGCTGCCGCGGCAAGTCCACCGGCCACGCCGCCAACCACGCCGCCCACTCTGCCGGCCGGAGGCTGGATCGGAGCCGCATCCGGCTTGACGGGGGCGGGCGCGGCTGGTTTCGCCACGCGCTCCTTGCGAAGTTGCGCTGCCGTCAGCTGGTCGAGACGCTGCACGGACTTCTGCTCGGCCAGTTGTCGATTCGCCGCCCCGGCGCCGGCGGCTGCCGACGACTGGCCCTGCTGAGGCTGTGCACGTCCAAAGCCGCCGGCCGTCGGCGATGCAGACGCCGGCGCTTCCGCCGGCGCTGCCTTGCTCAAAGTAAGGTCGGCAGCAGGTGTTTCGCGCTGCGGTAGGTTGAGCCAGACCACGACCGTGGCCGCGATGCCGGCGGCGATTGGCAACCAGTACATCAACCGGTTGCGCTTGAACGGAAGGACAGTCGTTGCCGCTGCAGGCGTCGCAGCCGCCTCCTCGGTGCGAAAGAATGCCGCGGACATTTCCTGGCACCGCGTGCAGGACGCGACGTGCATCTCGATCTCGCGCGCGCGATCCGCGTCGACTCCGTCGTCGGACCACGCCGCCAACGTCTCTGCGTCGAGGCAGGCGGGTCCGGCCTCGTGCGCCGCACCGGCATTCCTGCGCGCGCCCTTCAGGAGATGGTCGACTGAATTGTCGCGATCGAATTCGCTCGCCACACCCACTCCCTATTCTCTTGAACGATCCGGCACGGTGCTTCTTGCGGAGCGATCGCCCTCCGAAGGCCCAAAGAGCTCGTCCAGGTCCAGCATTCCGGCGTCGCCCGCAACTGATTGAAAACACTCATGGATAGCCGCGTCATCGAGGCCGTGTCGATCGCGCAGGCACGTCTCAATCGCGGCCCGCAGGTTCCTGCGCGTCCGCGCGAGCTGGCGTGAGACGGTCGCCTCGTGCTCTCGCGTCATGCGGCCGATCGCCGCGAGCGTCATGTCCTGTCCGTAGTAACAGGCGAGTCGCAGGCGGTCGCGGGTCTCGAGTCCGTCAACGGCGGATGCGAGCGACTCGCGCATCGCCGCCAGGAATCGCGCCCTGTCGGCTGCCGGCGGACTCGAGTCGGCGCCGCCGGCGACCGCCGCGACCGACGCAGCGCCCGCCTTCTCCTCGTCCTCGTTCGGCAGCGGTTCGTGACGCCTGGACGTGCGCAGCTTGTCGATGTGTCTTTGCGACAGCACCGCGCGAAGCCATGTGCCGAGTTTGCTTCTGCCGTGGAAGTAGCGGAAGAGCGACTGTCGCGCACCGTCCTTCACCTGCAGACCGAACAGATCGGTATGCAGGGAGTCTCCGAGCTCCGATCCACCGGCCGGATCGATGGCCATCGCCGCGCGCGCCATCAGCGGCCGGTACTCGGCGATGAAATGCTCCCACGCACCTTCATCGCCGTCGCCGCACGCCACGGCGAGCGCCAGATCCTCGAGATGCAATGCAGACAGGTAGCGTTCGGCATCGATCGACGCCGCTGCTGACGCAGCCGCCCGCGCGTTCGTCAGGCTCGACGCAAGCGCCGCCTCGAACTGCTCGCGCGACACCCGCCATCGCCCCGCGTTCGACTGCTCGTACAGCCGCGCGGCGAGGGCCGGCTCAACACCCGACGGTGCGTGCACAAAGCGATTGTAGGGTCGGGACTCGTTTCCTGACGATTAAGGCGGAAACGAGTCCCGACCCTGCCTTCCGCCGGTCAAAGCGCCGCGGCCAGAATGCCGCGGACGTCATCAGCCGTCACCGCTCTCGGATTCGGGTAGTTGCCCGTGACGACGAGCTCGGCGGCCCGGCCGATGTCAGAGGCCTTGAAGCCCAGCGCTGTCAGCGGCGAGGTGAGGCCGAGCTTCGCGTTGAGTGCTCGTAGGCCGGCTACCGCGTCGGTCGTGCCGAGTGCTGCGGCGATTTGCGCCATTGCCGCCGGCGCGGCTGGGGCATTGAACGCGACGACGTGCGGAAGCAGAGTGGCGTGAGTGCGCGCGTGCGGCATTCCAAACGTGCCGCCGAGCACGTGACAGATGCGGTGGTGGAGTCCCATTATCCCGGTCTCGAGTGCGAAACCTGCCGCGTGGGCGCCGCGCTGGGCGAGCGCCCGTGCGGCGAGATCGGCGGGATTCGCCACGACCTGCGGCAAGGCCGTCGTGAGAATCCGCAGGGCCTCGGCGCCGGCAGCCACCGCAAGCGGCGATGCGTTGACCGCATACATCGCCTCGACGGCATGCGCGATCGCGTTCATGCCGCTCGCGGCGCTTTCCTCGGCAGGAAGCGACATTGTCAGCTCGGCGTCGTAGATGACGATCCGGGGCGCCGCGCGGGGATCGCGACCGGTGCGTTTTTCGCCGTGTTCGGTAATCCCATAGATGCTCGTCATCTCAGAGCCCGCGTACGTCGTCGGCACTGCAACGATCGGCAGCGATCTGTTGATCGCAACCGCTTTGGCCAGTCCGATCGCAGAGCCGCCGCCGATGGCGATCGTGCAGTCGGGTTTCAGTCGATCAACCTCAGCAAGCGCCGCCGTGACCGTTTCTGCCGGCACATGCTGCGCGGCGCTTGTCAGCCTGCCCGCGAGCCGCTCACCGAGCGGCGACGCGATCCTGTCGACGACGTCAGATCTGCCGGGTGTTGTCACGATCAGCGGCCGCCTCAAGCCCGTTAGCTCGAGCTCTGCCGGAATCTGACTGACCGCGCCGGCACCGGACAGGACGCGGCACTGCGGCCACTGATATGCGACTAACGGGGACGGCGCCGTCGCCGCCCCGATCGCCGGTTGTGCCGCCGATGCTACGACCTGATCGATGAGAGCCGTCGCCATCTCGATCTCGTCTTCGCCGACGTAGTGTCCGCGGCCCGGATAGATCTTCTTCGTGACGGTTGCACCCATCCGCGCGAAGACGGCCGCGCTTTCATGTACCCGGGACACCGGCACGTGACTGTCGGGATCGCCGCTGCCCATCAAGATCGGCGTGCCAGCGAAGTCACCGGAGTAATTCCACGTCGTACCGGGGGGGCCGATGAGGCCGCCCGTGAAGATGACGAGTGCGCCGAATCGCGACGCGTGACGCACGGCGAACTCCGACGTCAGGCACGCGCCCTGCGAGAAGCCAAGCAGTACGATGCGAGAGCGAGGCACGCCAGCGGATTCGACGCGCGCCACCAGCGATTCGAGCATTGCGAGCGCTGACGACAGGCCAGGTTCGTTCTTCTCGATCTCCGCCATGAAGCTGAGCGGGTACCACGTTCTTCCCGCCGCGGCCGGCGCGAGGTACGTGAGACCGGGCCGGCCGAGTCTCGGAACGAGATCCAGGATGTTCGCGGGCCCCGCGTTCCGCCCGTGAACCATGATCACGACGACCGGTGCCTTGCCGAGCGGCGCACCGGCTTCCGCGACTGGTTGTCCGCCATGCGGTTCCATCGTCACAAAGCTCCGTAGGCCGGGCCTTCAGGCCCGGCCTCATCAGCGGTACTCAACGTACGGAAGTCCGGCCTCTATCGCACGCCGGTCCGGCTCTTCCCACGGCGGCAGTTGCAGGCCGCGACCGAGCGCCGGCAATTCTTCGTCGAGGGTGAATCCCGGCGCGACGGTGGCCACTTCGAACAGCACGCCACCGGGCTCGCGGAAGTAGACCGAATGGAAGTAGCAGCGGTCGCGCACGTCGGTCGGCCGCAGGCCGTACCGCAGCAGTTCCTCGCGCAACCGTAACTGCTCGTCATCATTGGAGATGGCCATCGCGACGTGATGCACCGTGCCGACGCCGTTGATCGCCGGCCCCATTTCGGGATCGACGACGACGTCGATGGCGTGACCGGGGGCATCGCCGCCGGCCGCGAAGCGTGTGCGGTTCGCCGCCTCGTCAACGACCTGGTAGCCCAGGAGATCGGTCATTACTTCGCGCGTATGTTCGATCGAGCGCACGGTCATCGTGACGCTGTGAATGCCGCGAATCGCGGCATCGGCGCCGACGCCGTTCCCGGTCCACGGCGTCCTCGTATCACGTGCCGTACCGACGAGCTCGAACCAGAGGCCGGAGGGATCCGCGAATTGGAGCGCATCCTCTCCGAAACGGCCGGTTGCCTCGCGGGTTTCGACGTTCTGGTCGCGCAGCCGCTGCGCCCAGAACCCGAGCGACGAGGCCGGAACGGAGAAAGAGGTCGCGACGACCTGGCCTGCGCCCTTCACACCGACCCGCACGCCCTTGCCCTTGTAGGGAAACGTCGTCCAAATCGTCCCCGGAGCGCCCCGTTCCGTTCCGTAATAGAAGTGGTAGACGCTGCGGTTGTCGAAGTTCACCGTCTTCTTGACCAGCCGCATCCCCAGCACGTTCAGGCAGAAGTCCAGATCCGCCTGCGCATCGTCTACTGTCGCGGTGACGTGATGAAGGCCGAGAATCGGATGCGTCATCGAGGCATCATACCGGCAGCTGTGAACCTGACGCGCCGCCGTGCGTAGGTATGCGAAATGGTCAAACGCCTGTTTCGGATTCTGCTGAGGGTTGTACTCGCGCTGGTCGTCATCGGCGGTGTGGGATATGGCCTCTGGAAGTGGCTGATGCCGAGCCAACCGGCAGGCGCGCAGGCCGAAGAGACATTCGTGGCCGAAATGATGACGATGGAGGACGTCCTGCTCGTGGCGGGGCAGGTCAAGCCGGCCGTCACCATCGACCTCAGGGCCGAGGCCTCAGGGATCGTCGAGCATGTCGGTGTGAAGGAGGGCGACCGGGTCGCAACAGGCCAGGTGCTCGTCCGGCTCGATTCGAAACTGGCGCAGTCTGCCGTCGATCAGGCTGAGGCCAACCTCCGGCAGGCGGAGTTGCAGGACGCTTCCGCTCGGCTCGATCTCGACGAAGAGTCGCTCGAGCTGCGGAAGCGAAACATGGAGAGGGCGCAGAAGCTTTACGAGCAGGGCTTGCTGCCGAAGGATCAACTCGAACAGCGCGAGCTCGACTACCGGACCCAGACCCGGGCGTTCGAGCGTGCCCGCCGGAGCATCGAGAGCAGCCAGGCCCGCATCACGCAGGCGAAGGCCGCCGTCGATCAGGCGCGGACGCAGCTGCTTCACACGTCGATTCGCGCGCCCTTCGATGCGTTCGTGCTGCGGCGGCAGGTGGAAGTGGGCAGCGGCGTCGCGGGAGTCAGCCAGTCGGCATCGGGCGGCACGATTCTCATGACGCTCGGTGACGCGCGCGAATCGTCGCTTTACGCCAAAGCCACGGCTGCCGACGCGCGGCGGCTGAAGCTCGGCATGCCCGCGCGAGTTCGGCTGGACTCCGACGCGGCCCAGCAATTGCCGGCAGTCGTATTGTCCGTGTCCACCGCCGGTGACGTGGATCCATCGACGCGGCTCACGACCTTTCCGATCGTCATCAGTCTCAAGGCGCAGCCGCCCGGCGGCTGGGTGAACGTGCCCGCGCAGGCTGAGATTGTGCTGTCCGCCACCGTCGATTCGGTTGTCGTTCCAGAAAAGTGCGTGCGATCGGATCCGTCCGGCCGGTCTTTTGTCATCGTCAAGCAGGGGTTCGACACGCGAATGCGCATGGTCGAGGTCGGCGTCGTGCAGAAGGATCGAATGCAGATCCGGACCGGACTCAACAAGGGCCAGACGGTCGTCTGCCGGAATCGGTAATGCGCATCGTTGCCAGCTCCGTCATCGCGCGAAACATCCTCAGCGAGGCGTTCGCCAGTCTCCGTGGCCGGCGACTCCAGGTCGCGCTGTCCTCATTCGGGATCGCGACGGGAATCGCTGCGGTCGTGCTGCTCGTGGCGATCGTGTCGGGCATGCACCGGTACGCGATTGAGCAATTCAGCTCCGTCGGCGGCGACATCATCCGTGTGACGGCCAACACATTCGAACGGAACGCCCGTGACCCACGTGGTTTCCCAGTCACTCTGCAGCCGTCCGACATGGAGACCGTGCTGAGGACGGTGAATCACTACGACGCTGCACTTGCCGAGAACTTTGGTCAGGGCATCATTCGCACCGCGAAACGGACCAGTCAGGACGCAAGCATCCGCGGCATCACGTCGCAGGGATTCGATGTCCGCGACGTGCACCTGGAACGCGGCCGTTTCATTCTCGAGAGCGAGTACGAAATGGGCACGCGTGTCGCCGTCCTCGGCGCCGACATCGCGCAGGACCTGTTCGCCGACGAGGCGCCCATCGGCCAGACGATCTTCATGGGCCAATGGCCGTACCAGGTGATCGGCGTGCTCGGCTGGGTCGGCGACCCGAATGCCGGCGATTCGAGTCAGGAGGACCGCAGCATCTTCATTCCGTTCAGAGCCTGCGCGGCGACCTTCCGGGGAAGCGAATCGGCCGGCTCTTTCTACTTCCGGCTCAAGGATCCCGACAATTCGGCGCGAGCCATCACGGACACGCGCGCGATTCTGGAAGGGCTGCGGAAGCAGCGGGGCGAGACGTCCGGCTCCTTCAACATCGTGAGCAACATCGAGCGCATGGCGGAGATGAACCTCGTGCTGAACGCCATCAAGATGGTGGTCGGGCTCGTCGGGGGCATCGGGCTCTTCGTCGGCGCGGTCGGCGTCGCCAACGTCCTTCTGGTGTCGGTGCGCGAACGCCGGGCTGAAATCGGTACACGACGCGCGGTGGGCGCAACGAGGCGCGCCATCTTCGCGGGCTTCCTGATCGAAGCGCTCGCCATGACGATGACCGGCGGAGTCGTCGGCATTGCCGTCGCCTGGGGACTCACGAAGATCGCGCTGTTCATCCCGTCCGTCCCAGCCGGTGCCCGCCCGCACATTTCCCTCGTGACTGCGATCAGCGCGCTTGCGATCCTCACCGCCGTTGGACTCGTGGCAGGTGTCTGGCCCGCGAGGCGAGCCGCCGCCGTGTTTCCCGCCGAAGCGCTGCGGGCGGACTGACTTGCTGAAGTTGCAAGCTGCAAGTCGCAAGTGGGGCTCTTGCCGACCTTGCGACTTGTGTCTTGTCACTTGCTACTTGAATTAGGATCGCCCCCGTGCCGGTCTCCGCCGCGGCCTCGCAACTGATTTACGACAGCCTGCGCGCGTCCGGCGTGCGGATCATTTCCGCGCTTCCAGAGACGTGGCTCGTGCATCTCATTCGCCTGGCGGACGACGACCCTGAGATGACGCTGGTGCGGCTCGCGAAAGAAGAGGAAGGCGTCGGCATCTCCATGGGCGCGCATCTGGCCGGTGTGAAATCGGCGATGTTGATGCAGAACCATGGCTTCCTGGCGGCCGTGAACGGCGTCGTCTCCGGGGCGCAGCTCTATCGCATCCCGCTGCTCATGTTGATCAGCGCACGTGGTTCGTTCGGCGAGCGCGATCCGTGGCAGACCGAGGGCGGTCTCGTAACCGAGCACGTGCTCGACTCGTTGCGCATCCCGCGCATCTGCCTCGATTCAGCTTCCGAAGTCGCGCGGACGATCAACCACGCGCAGACGCTGGCGTACTCGTCGAGCCGGCCCGTTGCGATCCTGTTGGGCCGTCGCCTCATGTGGGAGGAGCAGTGACGCTCGCAACGACGGGAACGACGCGAACGGGCGGGAACGACGCCAACGGAAGTTCACGGAGGCTTGAGTGATGCTGCGCCGTGACGCGTTGGCGGCCGTTTTCCCCGACCTCGAACGCGAGGGGACCGTCGTCGTCACGATCATGGGCGCCGTTGCTGCCGAGCTCCAGGACGTCGGCCATCGCCCGAACTTCTTCTATCTGCAGCACGCGATGGGGCTCGCGAGCTCGCTCGGCCTTGGCATCGCATTGTCCCGGCCGGAGCTCCGGGTCATCGTGTTCGACGGTGATGGATCGCTGCTCATGAATCTTGGCGGCCTGACGACGCTGGCGCGGTACCGGCCGAAGAATCTGATTCACGTCGTGTTCGACAACGAGAGCCTGCTCTCCGTCGGTGGATTTCCGACCGCAACAGGCACGGGATCCGACCTTGCCAGGATTGCGCTCGCCGCGGGCGTCCCGTCCGCGAACACCGTGCGCTCGCTCGACGAGTTCAAGCGCGCGTTTGCAGACGCACTTGCCGCCGGCGACCTCACCACGCTCGTCGCCAAGGTCGAGGCGGTGGGGCCGAAGGCATTTGTAACTGACCTCTCGCTGCTGGAGAACCGTTACCAATTTCAGCGGCATCTGACCACGCTCAAGCCGTAGGCCGGGGCTGTAGGCCGGGGCTTTAGCCCCGGCATTTTCCGAGGCATTTGACATGTCATCCCTTACGCAACTCATCGCCGATCTCGAGTCCGGCGCGCTTCGCGTCATCGATCTCACGCAACCTCTCGGTCCCGAGACGCCCGTCATCGGTCTGCCGCCGATCTTCGGGTCGTCTCCCGGCGTCTCGATCGACGTCATCTCGCGCTTCGACGACAAGGGACCCGCGTGGTACTGGAACACAATCAGAATGGGCGAGCACACGGGCACGCACTTCGACGCGCCCGTGCATTGGATCACCGGCAAGGATCTGCCCGACAACGCGTGCGACACGATTCCGGCGCGCCGATTCATCGGGCCGGCATGCGTCATCGACGTGACGAGCGAGGTTGCGGCGAACGAGGACTTTCTGCTGACGCCGGATCGGATTCGCGCGTGGGAATCAGCGCACGGCGGGATTCCGCGCGGCGCCTGGGTGCTGCTGCGAACCGGCTGGAGCGCTCGCGCGGACGCCCCGAGTTTCCTCAACGTCCGTGCGGACGGTCCGCACACGCCAGGGTTTCACGCGGACGCTTCCCGGATGCTCGCGCACGAGCGCGACGTGCTTGGCGTCGGTGTCGAGACGGTAGGTACCGACGCAGGTCAGGCCGGCGGATTCGATCCGCCGTTTCCGAATCACAACATCATGCACGGCGCCGGCAAGTTCGGTCTCGCGAGTCTTCGCAATCTCGATCAGTTGCCGCCGACGGGCGCCATCGTCATCGCGGCACCGCTGAAGCTGGTCAATGGAAGCGGGAGTCCGCTGCGGGTCCTGGCGATCACGCCTTAGCGAACTTGAATCCCTCGGTCGCAAGTTCCGCCGGCACGGTGTGCGGTCCGTCGAATTCCTTGTAGGTCACGTCATACCCGCGTTTGCGAAGCGCCGGCACGAGCACGCGGCTGCAACTGTCGATCGGCAGGATCTCGTCCTTGGTGCCGTGCGAAATGAAGATGCGCGGCTTGCCTTGGGGCCGGTCGTCCACGATGAAGCCGGGAGACCAGGCGACGATGCGCTGAAAGAGATCGCCGTTGGCGAGTCCAAGTGACAGCGCGTAGGTCGCGCCGTCGGAGAATCCACCGGCCACCACCTCTGTGGGATCGATCGCGACCTGACCGAACACCTTGTCGAGCGCGCGATCGATGAACTCGATGTCGGGACCGAAGCCGCCGCGAATTGCATCCCACGTCGGCCCTCTCGAATCGAGCGCCAGGACGGGCACACCCGTCTCGTCCGGAATCGACCCGAACCGTTGAAGCTGCCGCTCGCCGCTCCCTCCAGCTCCATGAAACAGCACCAGCAGCGGCAGGCGTCCCGCCGGGATGGTTGCCGGCATCTGAAGGATCCCGTCCCGCGCGCCGCCGAGGTTCAGCGTCGAACGTCCCGTCGCGGTTGTTTTTGACCCTGGTTTGGGTCGCGCTTTGAGGCGCGCCGCGGCGGCGCTCGCCGGGAAGGTCAAGGCGTCGCACCCCGCGCCGAATGGAAGTGACACGAGCGTGCCGGCCGCGATGAAGCAGAAGCGTCGTCGGTTCAGGGACATTGATCTCCGGTGGAGCAGTTTAGCCAGATCGAGTAGACGCGTTCTTCCCACTCCCGGTTGCCGGCACAGCTCGGGCGCCGGATTGCGTGCGCCAGAGCGGCGGGTCATTGGCACCCTCCTTGCCCTGCTCAGTGTCTGGAGGACTGACATGCGCACTCTGGTCCTGACGCTTGGAATTCTGTTCGGTGTGTTGATTCTGCCCGTATCGCACAATAACGGCGCTTCGGTTGGGCTGCCGATGGTCGGCGCCGCAGTCGCTGTACTCGACGCGCACGTGACGCAGCCTGCCGAATCGCAGGCCCCGCAGATCAACGTGGAAGTCAACAAGGGTGGTGGTGGCCGGTGGTACGCGAGTCCGGTGTGGATCGCGATCGGCGGCATCGCCCTGGTGCTCTTGATCCTGCTCATCGTCATGGCTGCTCGCGGCGGGGGCGGCGGAACGACCGTCGTTCGAGGCTAACTACTCGCTGGGGTGACATGTCGCGGCCCCGGCATTCGTGTCGGGGCCGCGGGCGGGCAGGGACCCATCGTTACCTGTTAGACTTCGCGCTTCGTGGGCGCGAACGTCCGTGTTGACGTCACGGTAAACGGCACCAGGCATCGGCGCGACGTCGAGCCCAGGCTGCTCCTCAGCGACTTTCTCAGACAGGATCTCGGCCTGACCGGCACGCACGTCGGATGCGAGCACGGCGTGTGCGGCGCGTGCACGATTCTCTTCGACGGCGAGCCCGCGCGGGCGTGCATCATGCTCGCCGCGCAGGCGGACGGCCACGAGATCCTCACGATCGAGAGTCTTGCCGCGCCTGACGGCACGCTCAATCCGCTTCAGTCCGCATTTCGTCAGGCCCATGGCCTGCAGTGTGGTTTCTGCACGCCGGGCATGCTGATGACGCTCACGGCATTCCTCCGCGACAACCCCAAACCCGACGAGCCGCAGATTCGCGAAGCGATCTCCGGAAATCTCTGCCGCTGCACGGGCTATCAGCACATCGTGCATGCGGTTCAGATCGCGGCCGGCACGCGTGCGGAGGACGCCGAGTGACCAGGCCTTCATTCGGTCAGCGCGTTCGACGCAACGAGGATGCCCGCCTGCTGACGGGCCGGGCGATGTTCGTCGACGATGTGAACCTGCCGGGCATGCTGCACGTGGCGTTCGTGCGCAGCATGATGGCGCACGGGACGCTCAAGGGAATTGATGCGGCTGCCGCGCGCCAGAGACCCGGCGTCGTCGCTGTGTACACCGCCGCCGATCTCGGCGACTACTGCAAGCCCGGGCCCGTGCTCGTGAATCCGCCTCCCGTGCCGGGCCATGTATTTCACGGATGCACGCAGCTTCCGCTGGCGAAGGACAAGGTCCGGTACGTCGGTGAGCCGATCGCGATGATCGTGGCCGAGAGCCGCTACGTGGCGGAGGACGCGCTCGCCGACGTAATCGTCGACATCGATCCGATCGATGCTGTCGTGGATCTCGAAGCCGCGTTGAAGCCGGGCGTTCCGCTCGTGCATCCGCATCTCGAGTCGAACGCGGCCGCGCACGTCGTTCAGCGCAAGGGCGACTACGTCGCGGCGCGGGCGAAAGCTGACATCGTCGTCAAGCGCCGCTTCCTTTACGACCGCGGAGTGGCGGCGGCGATCGAAAACCGGGCGGTGGCCGTTGACTGGGATCCGCGCGCGGAGGAAATGACGATCTGGGACACCACCCAGGCGCCGATTCCGATTCGTAACGGACTCGCCAAGATGCTCGGGCTTCTCGAATCGCAAGTGCGCGTCGTCGCGCCCTTCGTCGGTGGCGGATTCGGTCCGAAGATCATGATGTTCTACCCGGAGGAGCTGCTGCTGCCGTGGGCGGCGATGCGCCTTCATCGGCCGCTGAAGTGGACCGAGGATCGGCAGGAGAACTTCTACGCGACGACGCAGGAGCGGGGACAGGTGCATGAGGCGGAGATGGCCTTGTCGAAGGACGGCCGGATCCTCGGCGTCCGCGACTGGTTCCTGTGCGACACCGGTGCCTACGATCCGTACGGCCTGACGATTCCCATCAACACGCAGTGCACGCTGCTCGGTCCGTACGACATCCCGAACTACGAGACGGAATTCACGTCGGTGTTTACCAACAAGCCGATCGTGACGCCCGTGCGCGGCGCGGGGCGGCAGCATGGCGTGTTCGTGAGCGAGCGGCTGCTCGACATCGCGGCGAGGGAGCTCGGCATCGATCGCGTGGAAATCCGGAAGCGCAACCTGCTCGGGCCCGATCGGTTTCCGCACAACCACGAAATCATGTTTCAGGACTCCGCGCCGCTCGTGTACGACAGCGGCAACTACCTCCCGACGCTCGAGCAGGCGGCGGAGATCATCGGCTACGACAAGTTCATTCGGGAAGAGCAGCCGCGCCTGCGCGCGTCGGGCAAGCGGGTCGGCGTCGGGATCTGCTGCTACGTCGAAGGCACCGGCATCGGTCCCTACGAAGGCGCTCGCGTCACGGTGGAACCGAGCGGCACCGTCCGGTGCGCCACGGGCGTCGGCACGCAGGGACAGGGGCACTTCACCGTGCTCGCGCAGATCGTCGCGGACGCGCTCGGCGTCGGCGTCGAGGACGTACGCGTGGTGACCGGCGACACCCGCGAGTTCCATTGGGGCACCGGCACGTTCGCCAGCCGCGGCGCCGTCGTTGCCGGCAGCGCGTGCCACGCTGCGGCGATGTCGGTGCGTGGAAAGATTCTCGATCTCGGGAGTGCGATCCTTGGGGCGCCGGCGGACAACCTCGAACTGTCAGGCGGTCGCGTGAAGGTGGCCGGATCGAACGATCCGGGAATCGCGTTTGGGGACCTCGCCGGCAGGGCCAACCCGTTGAGAGGTGCCGTGCGGCCCGGTACCGAGCCGGGACTCGAGAGCACGGCCTACTTCGGTCCGGATCGCGGCAGCACGGCGAGCGGCGTCCACGCGATGATCGTCGAAGTCGATCCCGAGACCGCCGCTGTCGAAATCAAACGGTACCTCGTCGTCCACGACTGCGGGACGATCATCAATCCGTTGCTCGTGGAAGGGCAGATCCACGGCGGCGTCGCGCACGGCATCGGCAACGCGTTCTTCGAGTCGCTCGTGTACGACGATCAGGCGCAGCTGATGAACGCCTCGTTCATGGACTACCTGCTGCCGACCGCCACCGACGTTCCACCGATCGAGACCGCGCATCGCGAGACGCCGTCGCCATTCAACGTGCTCGGACTCAAGGGCGTCGGTGAAGCGGGGTGTATTCCAACCGGCGCCGTCTTCGCCCAGGCTGTCGAGGACGCGCTCGGGCCCGGCGCCGGCGTCGAGATCAACGAGATCCCGATGAGTCCGAATCAACTCTTCGAGCTCATGCATGTCAGTGGGAAGGAGCGGGCATGAACCTCGCGGGCACGTTCACGTTCGCCGGACCTCGCGCGACCGTATGGGCTCTTCTCCACGATCCGGCGGTCCTCGCGAAAGCACTGCCCGGCACGAAGACGCTGACGCTCGCGGGCCCGGGCCGGTATGAAGGCGCGATGAAGGTGAGCATCGGTCCGCTGACCGCGGCGGAGTTCGCGGTCGTGGTCACGCTCAGTGACGAGATCGAGCCGTCTCACTTCGCGATGCAGATCGACGGCAAGGGCGGCGTGGGATTCGCGAAAGGGTCCGCCACCGTCGACCTGGCCGAAGGCGCGGATGGTGGCACGGTCATGACGTACGCCTCCGACATTCAGATCGGCGGCCGGATCGCCGCCGTGGGCCAGCGGCTCGTCGAGTCCGTCGGCCGCATGATGATGAAGCAGGCGCTCGACTCCTTGAACGCCGAGCTCGAGGCGCGCGTGAAGAAATGAAACCCGCCGCCTTCGAGTATCACCGGCCCGACACGCGACCCGAGGCGCTCGCGCTGCTCGAGCAGCACGGTGGTGACGCCAAGCCGCTCGCCGGCGGTCAAAGCCTCATTCCGGCGATGAATTTCAGGCTCGCGACGCCCGCGGTGCTCGTCGATCTCAACCGCGTCGGCGATCTCGCGTACATGCGCGTTGATTCCGGTGTGCTGCGCATCGGCGCGATGACGCGGCACCGCGATGTCGAACGCAGTGAAGACGTTCGCCGTGCGGCACCGCTCCTGTTCGAAGCGATGCCGTTCATCGCGCATGCGGCGATACGGACCCGAGGCACGATCGGCGGCAGCCTCGCGCATGCGGATCCAGCCGCCGAGCTGCCTGCGGTCATGCTGGCGCTTGATGCGACGTTCCGCGTTGAGAGCGTCCGGGGCGCGCGCGAGATTCGCGCCACGGACTTCTTCACTGGCCTTTTTGGAACCGCGCTCGAGCCGGGCGAGCTCGTCACCGAGATTCAGATTCCGGTGACTCCAGCGACCGGTCCACGAACCGGCACGGCGTTCACGGAGTTCTCGAGACGCCATGGAGACTTCGCGCTTGCGGGCGTGGCCGCACGAGTCACCACCGACGAGCGCGGCACGTGCGTCTCCGCGCGGATCGCACTCTTTGGCGTCGGCGATCGGCCGATGGCGGCAGCCGCAGGCGCGCGCCTGCTCGAAGGCCAGACGGTGTCCGATGATCTCCTGCGCGCCACGGCAGACGCGACCGCACGCGAGGACATCGATCCGACCGGCGACATCCACGCGTCAAGCCGGTACCGCCGGCACCTGGCGGGAGTGCTGACGAGACGCGTCGTAGCAAGAGCTTTTGAAAGATCAAGAGTTACACATGAAGAATGAAGATATGAAGACGTCTTGGGGAAACCCAAAGCCAACGTCATGCCTTCAATCTTCATTGTGTAGTCTCTTCGGTCTTCATGTCGGTTTGTAGGTACGGAGGCAGTGACAGATGAAGATCTACGACCTCTCGCAGCCGTTGAATCAGGAGTGTTCGTTCTGGCCGTACTACCCGCCGTTCGAAGTGAAGTACATCAAGCGGAAGGCCGAGCACGGCGTCAACGCGCAGTACATCCAGACGTCGAACCACATGGGCACGCACCTGGATGCGCCGCGGCACTTCGTCACGAACGGCATGACGATCGACGAAATCCCGGTCGAATGGCTGTGCGGTCCGGGCGTGGTCGTCGATCTCACGGACGAGATGGACGAGCTCGCGATCTACACGCCGAAGATGATCGAGGATCGCGTCGAGGTGAAGAAAGGCGACCTCCTGTTCCTGCACACGGGCTGGGAGAAACACTCGCAGTTCGGCAGTGAGGCGGACGAGGAAAAGTACATCCACCGGCATCCTGGCGCGCATCCCGACATGGTGCCGTGGCTGCTGGAGAAGGGCATCCACATCTGGGGCGTCGACTGCATCTCGACCGATCACCCGATGAACCTGCCCATCGGCCGCTTTCTGGGCAAAGGCATGCACGGCCACTGCGACCGCGTGCGCAAACAGTGCGAGGAGAAGTTCGGCGGCCCCGAAGGCGTTGCGAAACTCTTTCCTGATTCCGCGTATCAGCTCACGCACAACGCGCTGTTCCCGAAGCACTGCATGCACATCGAAAACCTCGGCGGCGACATCACGGCGCCTGAGCTGCAGAACAAGCGATTGATCCTCGGATGCTTCCCGTGGAAGTTCAGAGGAGGGGAGGCGGCGTTCTGCCGCGCGGTCGCGTTTACGGGCGAGTGGAAACCTTAAGAGCTTCAACATGGAGATCCATGGAACTCCATGAATTTCCATGGTTAGAGCTCTTGTGTTCGATTGCTTGATGGCTAACGACTTCGTCGACAAACCAGCGTCTGAAATCGTCCGCCTGATTGCTGCGCGACAGCTCTCAGTTCGCGAGGTAGTCACTGCCACTCTCGCGCGCGTGGAAGAACGCAATCCCACGCTCAACGCCATCGTCACCTTGAATCCGGCGGCGATGGATGATGCAGCCGCACTCGATGCGCGCCTGGCTCGAGGAGAGGATCCCGGTCCGTTATGTGGAGTCACGGCCGGTATCAAGGACGTCACGCCTGTCGCCGGGTTGCGGACGACGTACGGATCGAAGTTGTACGCGGATCATGTCCCGGCGGAGGATGCGATTGTCGTTCGCCGGCTGCGCGATGCGGGCGCCGTGATCCTTGGCAAGACCAACTGTCCTGAGTTCGCGGCGGGCGGCAATACGTTCAACGAAGTGTTCGGCCGGACCAGGAATCCCTGGGACGTCTCGAAGAGCGCCGGCGGATCGACGGGCGGCGGCGCGGCCGCGCTGGCGAGCGGAATGATCGCGCTGGCCGAAGGCACAGATCTCGGCGGATCGCTGCGCATTCCGGCGTCGTTCTGCGGCGTCGTGGGGCTGCGTCCATCGGTCGGCCTCGTGCCGACGCATCCCATCGACTGGGTCTGGGACACGCTCCAGGTGACGGGGCCAATGGCCCGGACCGCCGAGGACGTCGCGCTGATGCTGCAGGCGATCGCGGGACCGAGCGATTGGTCGCCTCTGGCTCAGCCGGCGGCCGGCCGCGACTTCATCGGCGCCGTAAGAAAGGGGCCCGCGCGCGGTCTTCGCATCGCGTACTGTCCGGACATCGCCGGCATCGGGATCGAGCCGGCGATCGAACGCGTCTGCCGCGATGCGGCGCTGGCGCTCGAAGCGGCCGGCGCGCACGTCGAGGTGATCGATCTCGATTTGAGCGAGGGCCGGACGGCGTTTCTTCCGCTTCGCGGCGAGTGGTTCGTGAGTCAGATGTTTCCGCGTCTCGACCGACGCGACGAATTCGGCGTGAACGTCGCCGCCAACGTGAAGTCGGGCCTTGCGACCACAACGTCGGACATTGCCGCGGCCGAGAACTTCCGCGGGCTGCTCTGGCACCGTTTCCGCGAGTTCTTCGGCCGCTTCGATCATCTGCTCACGCCGTGCATGGCGGTGCCGCCGTTCCCGGTGGAGCAGAACTATCCGGATTCGATCGCGGGCAAGCCGATGCAGACCTACATCGACTGGATCGCGCCGACGTTCGTCTTGAGCATGACAGGCTTGCCCGTCGCCTCAGTTCCGTGCGGACAAACGACCTCGGGAGTCGTTTCCGCGGACTCACGAGCAACGACTCCCGAGGTCGTTTTGCCGGTCGGCCTGCAGATCCTCGGCCGGCCGCAAGGGGAGGAAGCCGTTCTCGCGCTTGCGGCGGAGGTTCAGCGGCGCCGTCCTATTGGGCTACCGGCGGGATCTTTCCGGCCGAGTTAGGCTCACAGTCTCACCTGCCGCCCACCAGTACGACTGCCACGTCACTGCGGTCGCTGGCACACGTCATGCACTGATGGGGCCGTGTTGGTCGTTCCTGGCGGAGCCTGGTGGGTATGCGCACGCGCATAGACACGGAGCGATTCCGCGTCCGTCAGCGCGCACGCGTTGATCTGGCCCGATACGATCCCTCGGACACCGCGCCGTTCGAGTCCAGCAAGGGCACGCGGCGGATCCTCGAGAAGACAACCCGCCGCCTGCTGGAGCTCACAGAACTCCTGTACGCGCAGAACCGGTACTCGGTCCTGTTCATCCTTCAGGCGATGGACGGCGCGGGCAAAGACAGCGCGATCAAGCACGTTCTGCGCGGCCTGGACCCGAAAGCCACGGACGTGCATTCGTTCGGCCCGCCATCGGCACGAGAGATGGGCCACGATTTCATGTGGCGCTGCCTTACGGCCCTCCCAGAGCGAGGTCGCATCGGCATCTTCAACCGGTCGTACTACGAAGAAGTCCTGGTCGCCAGGGTTCGTCCGCACGTGCTCGCGAGCCAGCACCTGCCGCCGAGCGCGGTGTCGAAACGCATCTGGAAAGAGCGCTTCGAGGACATCCGCGACATCGAGCGCTACCTCGGCCGCAACGGCGTCGTCATCCGGAAAATATTCCTCAACGTGTCGAAGAAAGAACAGCGCAACCGGTTCCTCGAGCGCCTCAGTAACCCGGCCAAGAAGTGGAAGTTTTCCATCAACGACGTGAACGAGCGCCTGCGATGGAAGGAATACATGTCCGCCTACGAGGAGGCCATGAGCGCGACGAGCACGCTCGAAGCGCCGTGGTACGTCCTGCCGGCCGACAACAAGTGGTTCACACGCCTGGCGCTGGCGCAGGTCGTGATCGAGACGCTGCAGAGCATCGATCTGCGCGTGCCCGATCTGTCACACCGCCGCCGCCGCGAGCTTCATGACGCGAAGCGAAGACTGAGAGCGAAGTAGATCAAAGGGATCGATACATCTGTGCGTATCTACTTGCTCAGCACCACGACAGGGTTTATCCGGCTCGCCCGCATAGCCGGGATTCCGGTAGCGAGCAATGCCACCACCCCGAGGATCGTCGTCACGGCGCCGACGACCGCCAGGTTCATGGGCGCGACACCGAACAGCAGCGTCTGCATGACGCGACCGACGAAGTAGGAACCGGCGAGGCCGGCGACGAGACCCGCAGCGACGATCCAGAGTCCGTCTCTGAGCACGAGCCGGAAGACGGAGCTGGTGGTGCCGCCGAGCGCCATGCGCACGCCGAGCTCGCGCTTGCGTTCGGTGACGCCGTAGGCCAGCACGCCGTAGATGCCGAGGCCCGCGAGGAACAGGGCGACCGCGCTGAAGCCGGCGGAAATGAGCATCGGCGCGCGGCGTCCGACGAGCGCGCGATCGATCCACTCCTGCATCGGCTGAATCCTGAAGACCGGCAGTTCAGGATCGATGCTGGTGACCGCGCGCTTGATGTCGCTGGCAATGGTGGCGGACGGTCCCGCGAGTCTGACCGCGAACGTCATGCCGCCCGGGCGCACCTGCTCGATCGGAAAGTAGTACGTGCCGACCGGCGTGAAATCGGGCCGCGGGTCCTGACTGACGACTTCCTTGGCGATGCCGACAACGGTGAAGAACGGCGTCTCCTTGGTGATCTTGGTCAGGTCCTTGGGATCGGACGGCCGGTACAGCCGCCGGCCGAGCGCGTCCTGGCCCGGCCAGAAGTGCTCGGCCAGGCGCTCGTCGATGATCGCGACTTGCGTGGCCTCGGCGGTATCCCGCGCATCGAACGCGCGGCCCTTCGCGATCTTGATCTGCATGGCCTCGAAGAACCCGGTCGATGCGAAGACCGACGTGGGAGCCAGCAGGGACTCGCCGGGTTTCATGACATGACCCTCGGCCATGATCAGGCTGGGGCTGAAAGTACCGCTGAACGGCAGCGCCGTCGTCGCGCCCGCCGCGGTCACGCCCGGAATCGCGCGAAGCTGCTCGAGCGCCCGGGTCACGAACGCGCCGCGCTGCGCCGGCTGCGCGTAGTTGGCGCCGGGCAGGTTCACGTTCGCGGTGACGACGTTCTCCTGGCGGAAGCCGAAATCCGTGTTGATGACGGCGCTGAAGCTGGCGAGGAGCAGACCTGCACCGATCAGGAGCACCAGCGCGATGGCAACCTGCGCCATGGCCAGCGTGCGGCGTACCTGCTGCGCCCAGCGTCCACTCGTGCCGCCGCGGCTCTCTTCGCGCAACTCGCGGTTGAGATTCATGTACCGGAGGCGGTACGCCGGCGCGACGCCGAGAATCAGGCCGACTCCCACGGTGAGCGCCAGTGCGAAGGCGAGTCCGACCCAGTCGAGCTGGATTTCATAGCCGCGGGGGAGCTGATCGAGGTTGAGCGCCGCGACCGAACGCGTCGCCCACACGGCAAGCAGCACGCCGGCGAGACCACCAGTCAGCGAGAGCACTGTCGTTTCGGTCAGGAGCTGACGGGCGAGACGGCCGAGGTCGCCCCCGATGGCATGCCGCGTCGCCATCTCGCGTGTTCGGCTGGCCGATCGCACGATCGTCAGGTTCGCAAGGTTCACGCATCCGATGACCAGCACGAAGAGCACACCGCCCCACAGCAGATACAGCGAGCCCTTGATCTCGCGGACGAGATCATCGTGAAGCGACACCGTCACCACGCGGTACTGCGCGTCCTTCAGAATCTGCTTGAAGTGGGGGAGCCGCTCGTCGTTTGCCCGATTGACCGCATCGACCTGCTGCCGGACGAGATCGATGTTTGCGCCATCCGCGAGGTGCCCGATCATCTGCCAGTTGTTGTTATGCCGGCGGTCGTCGCCCTTGTCCTCCGGCCGGAAGGCCGCCGGCAGGAACACATCGACGTCGTTCTGCAGGAACGAGAACTCGCGCGGCAACACGCCCACGACCTCATACTGCTGACCGTTCAGCCGCAGTTGCTTGCCGACGGCGTCGTCTCGTCCGCCCATTCGCCGGAGCCAGAACGGATAGCTGAGCATGACCTTCTGGTGCTTGCCGACCTCGCCGTCTGATTCCTGGAAGATGCGACCGCGGAAGGCGCCGATGGGGACAACCTTGAAAAAGGACGGCGTCGCTCGGATCGTGATCAGGCGCTCAACGCCCTCGGCGTCGCCGAGCGTCATGCTTCCGCGCTGGAAGAGCGCCTGCTCGTTCATGGCTTTGACGCCTTCGAGGCGGTCGTAGAAATCCGGTACCGCCGCCGCGGCGCGAGGTGCGCCCGCGTTCGGATAGCTGTTGTAGAGAAGGACCACCCGCTCGGAGCCTGGAAACGGCAGCGGTTTCAGGAGCACCGACCTCACGACACTGAACATCGCGGCATTCGCGCCGATGCAGACGGCGAGCGTAAGGATCGACGTGATGGTGAAACTGCGGTCCCTAAGAAGGAGGCGCAGCCCGAACTTGATGTCCTGGAACAAGGCCATGGACGACTATACGTTCAGGCCGGACAAATCGATCAATTGATCGATCAATTGATCGATGGATCAATCCATCAATCCATCAATACTAGAAGGCTCGTATCGCCCTGACCCGTCTCGGAAAATCCTTGTCGTCGAAGTGCGCACGGCCGAGATCGGGGAAGTCCACGTGCGCGGCCATGTCCGCCGTGAGCTGCGTCGACGCCCAGTAACTGAAGTTGTCTGAGACGCCGCGATCGCCGAAGTCGGCGACGCCCGTGGCCTTGAGCGCCTTGTACATTTCGATCAGCTCGTCGCGCGACGGCAGGAACCAGCCCTTGAGTCCCCGGACGTCGAGGATGGAGCAGAGGTGAGCCGCCGAGCCCTGCTCCGTGCATGCCGCCAGAATGTCGATCGTGTTCTGGCGGCCGGTGCCGATCGCTGAGCCGCGCGCGCCCTTGATGAGCGTGCGGAAGCAACCCCACTTCGTGCCGGCGCTCTGGTCGTACGGCGCCGCCTCGAGATAGCGCCAGCCATCCTTCTCGAAGTTCGGATTCACGTAGAAGATGAAGCCGCCGGACGGGCCCACATCTCCTGGCGCGTATGCGCGTGACGAAATCCATACAGACATTTCGCCGGGACCGCGATTCGCCCAGAGATGATAGGGAATCAACGTCACCGCCGCGCGCGACGCGGGCTTCGAAAGGCTGCGGCCTTCCGTGCGAATGACCGTGACACGCCCGAGCTGGTCTCCGGCCGCCGCCGTGAGCGGACTGGCGGCGTCGACGTGCAGATCGAAGATCTTGATGTCCGCCGCGTCCTGCGACTCAGCGGCGTACACGAGCGGCCCGCGTTCGACTGCGAGCTTCCCGCGATTCTCCCTGACGCGATCGTCGGTGGCGACACGGCGCGCCTCCACCGGCAATTCGATGCGAACGCGATCGTCCTTGCCCCAGACGCGATCGATCGTCACGTAGCCGTGGATGTCGGGCGTCGCCGGGACCGCCTTGCCGTTGACGTGAACCGTGGCCGCGCGCGAGAGCTTGTCCGTGTACCTGTAGAGCCCGCCGGGCACCGCTTGATTGCGGGCCCAGCCCGGGATTCTGAGCTTGAGCGCGGCGCGCGCCGCTTTGTCCGACCGGACTGTAATCGTCGACCCACCGCCCCACGGCATCTCGCTCTCGACGGCGAGCGTCAGATCGCCAAAGGTCGCTTCGCTGCCCACATACAGGTTCACGTAGATCGAATCGCCCGGCCCCTTTGCATAGATCAGGCCCGGCATCCCCGCCATGAACCGCACGAGATTCGGCGGGCAGCATTCGAGCGACGCGCGCAGCCATCGCGAGTCACGACCGTCGCCGGCGCTGGCCAGGCGATTGACGTAGAAGAATCGATCGCCGCTCCTCGAGATGCCGCTGAGGGCGTTGTTGTACATGCCGCGCTCCATCACGTCGATGAAACGGCTGTCACCGGTCGCCATGAAGAGGCGGTGGCTGAGCGTCATGAACATCAGCACCGCGCACGCTTCGGCGTAGGCCGAGAGATTCGGCAGGGAATACGGCGCGCCGAAGCCCTCGTTGCCGGTCGTGCCGATGCCACCCGTGACGTACAGCTTCTTTTCCACCGCGTCGGTCCACATCGCACGCGAGGCCGTGAGGTATGCGGGCAGGCCCGCGAGGACGCCGACGTCGGCCATCGACACCATCAGCGTCGCGGCGTTCACCGCGTGGCCGACGGCTTCACGCTGCTCGAGCACGGGCCGGTACGACTGGTTGTGCCGGCTGCGATTGACGGAGTTCGAAAGGCCGCGGATGTCGAGATAGTGCTTCGCCAGATCCAGATGTTTCTTGTTGCGCGTCACGCGATAGAGCGCGATGCAGTTCGTCGCATCCCGCTCGCCGCCCGAGAACGGCGGATTGCGCTTCGTGAAGTCGTCGTAGAGCGCGTCGGCCGCCCCGATGGCGCGATCGATCAAGTCGCGGTTGCCCGTGACGCTGAAGTACGTGGCCGCGACTTCGAAGCCATTATTGCCCCGGCCTGGCGCCTGGCCCGTGGACCGGATCTGCGCATCCACGAGCTTCTTCAGCTCGTCGTCGGGATGCGTCTTCAGCGACATGATCGCGGCTTCGAGAATGTTGCCGCCGAATTCACGCTCGCCGTCCACGAACTTGTGGACCTCGAGCGGGATCGTGACTCTGGCGTTCACGTCCACCTTGGGCTTCCAGAAGGCGTCCGTCAGACGCACCTCGGAAAAGCGTTTCGGCTGAATCGGGTAATCACGCCCGGGCACGTGGCTGTAGGCGGCGCCAGAGCCGGCAATAGTCACGGCCTGATCGGCCGCTGCGACCTCCGAGGTGGCGCCTCGAAGCGAGGCGGCGCCTGCGGCGCCCGCTGCCAATGCGGCCGTCTTCAGGAATTCACGTCGGTTGGTAGCCATGGTGGAGAAGTCTACTCCCGCGTGTTGTAAGGTTCAGCCATGCCCGGCTTCGTGGGGAGATCTGTTCCGCGCACCGAAGGGCGCGCCAAGGTCACCGGCGCCGCGCGCTATATAGACGACGTCACGCTGCCCGGAATGCTGCATGGCGCGACGGTCAGGAGCAGCGTCGCGCGTGGCCGGATCCGGGGCATCCGGTTCGGCGACGCCGTTCCCTGGGACGAGATCACGGTGGTCACCGCGTCGGACGTTCCAGCGCCGAATCGCCTCGTACTGATTCTCGACGACCAGCCCTGCCTCGCCGGCGACGTCATCAATCATCCGGAGGAGCCGGTCGTTCTGCTGGCGCATCCCGACAAACAGATCGTGGAGAAGGCGCGGCGGCTCGTGTCGATCGACGTCGATCCACTGCCGGCGGTGCATTCGATCGACGACGCGATCGAAGCCCGGACGGTGATCTGGGGCACGGACAACGTCTTCAAGTCGTTTCTCGTCTCGCGGGGAGACGCGGACGCCGCGATGGCGGAGCCCGGGACAACCATCGTCGACGGCGAGTACGAGACGGGCGCACAGGAGCAGCTGTACATCGAACCGCAGGGCGTCATTGCTCAGGCACTGCCGGACGGCAGCATCACCGTGCGCGGTTCGTTGCAGTGTCCGTACTACGTGCACAACGCGCTGGTGAAACTGTTCGGCCTGCCGTCCCACAAGGTCCGCGTCGTGCAGATGGAGACCGGCGGCGGGTTTGGCGGCAAGGAAGAGTACCCGTCGCTCATCGCCGCGCATGCGGCGCTGCTCGCGCGGAAGTCCGGCCGGCCCGTGAAATTGATCTACGACCGCGCCGAGGACATGGCCGCGACGACGAAGCGGCATCCGTCACGTACGAGGCACCGGACAGCGATCGATCGAGACGGCCGGCTCATCGCGATGGACATCGAGTTCGTGCTCGACGGTGGCGCGTACTGCACGCTCTCTCCCGTCGTCCTGTCGCGCGGCACGATCCACGCCGCCGGGCCGTATTTCTGCCCGAACGTTCGCGTGCGTGGCAGGGCCGTCGCCACATCGACGCCGCCGCACGGCGCGTTCAGGGGTTTCGGCGCCCCACAGAGTTTGTTCGCGCTCGAACGGCACATGAATGTCGTCGCACGAACGGCCGGGCTCTCGCCGGAGGAGTTCCGCCGCCGCAACTTCATCCGGCAGGGACAGACGAGCGCGGTCGGTCAGGTGATGCGCGAGCCGCCCAACATGGACCGGCTGCTGGACCGGGCGCTGGAGCTTTCCGGCTACCACGCGAAGACAAAGCACTTCGCTCGACAGAACGCGGGTAACCGCGTGAAGAAAGGCATCGGCTTCGCGACGTTCATGCACGGTGCGGGATTCACCGGCTCAGGCGAAGTGCATCTCGCCTCCGTCGTCGATGTCGAAGCGACGCCGGAAGGACGCGTTCGCGTTCTCGCGGCCAGTACCGAAATCGGCCAGGGTACGAACACGATCTTCACCCAGATTGCCGCCGACGCCCTTGGTGTGGACATGGATGTCATCGAGATCGCGCAACCCGACACGGGCGAGGTGCCGGACAGCGGGCCGACGGTCGCATCGCGAACGTGCATGGTGGTCGGCCGCCTCGTCGAAGCGGCGTGCGAAGGCTTGAAACAGACGCTCGTCGCGAGCGGCCTTGTCGGCGAGTCGTACACGACGGACGAATTCAGGCGGGCGTGCGCCGCCTATCGGCAACAGCACGGCGCTCTTCGCGGATCCAGCCGGTACGAACCGCCTCCGGGAATCCAGTGGGACGACGAGAAGTACGAAGGCGATGCCTACGGCGCGTATGCGTGGGCTGTGTATGTCGCCGAGGTTTCGGTAGATACGGCTACCGGAGAAACACGCGTGGACGATTTCGTCGCCCTTCAGGAAGTCGGGCGCGTGATTCATCCCGTGCTCGCGACGGGCCAGATCGAAGGCGGCGTCGCACAGGCAATCGGTTACGCGCTCTACGAGCACGTGGTCTGGCGCGAAGGCCGGATGGCCAACGCCCAGATGACCAACTACATCATGCCGACGTCGATGGACCTGCCGACGATCCGCGTCTATTTCGAGGAGCAGCCGTACGAACACGGTCCCGGCGGCGCCAAAGGGATCGGCGAGCTTCCGATGGATGGCCCGGGGCCTGCAATCGTCAACGCGATCGAAGCCGCGACAGACGTGCATATCAACAGCATCCCTGCGACACCGGAAGTTGTGCTCTCGGCAATCGAGCGAGCTGAATCAGACTCAGTGGAGGCCGCGCGTGCCTGAGCCCTACGCGTCGTCCATCAGATTCATCGTCAACGGCCGCGCCTGCGAAACCGGCGCGCATCCCATGAGCCGTCTGCTCGACGTTCTGCGCACCGAGCTTCATCTCACCGGAACCAAGGAAGGCTGCGGTGAGGGCGAGTGCGGCGCGTGTTCGGTGCTCGTGAACGGCGAGCTCGTGAACAGTTGTCTGACGCCCGTGCTCCAGGTCGACGAGGCGGAGGTGACGACGATTGAGGGAGCCGCCGGAGAAAACGGCGTGCTCAATGCCGTTCAACGCGCATTCATCGAACACGGTGGCGCGCAATGCGGCATCTGTACGCCCGGCATGGTGCTCGCGTCGATGACGCTGCTCAAGCGATGTCCGGATCCGAGCGACGATGAGATTCGTGCGGGTCTTGCGGGCAACCTCTGCCGCTGCACCGGCTATATGCGGATCTTCGAGGCTGTGCGTCGCGCATCGCAGGAGCCGTCCAGGTGAGGGGCTACCTGCCGGCATACGAGCTGCGAGTTGCATCGCGCCTCGGTGATGCACTTGCGCTGCTCGCGTCCGAACCTGGCCGCTGGCGGCCGTTCGCGGGCGGTACCGATCTGATGGTGCAGCTCGAGTCCGGTGCTTTGCCGGAGGGACGCTACCTGGGTTTGTGGAAGCTGCCAGAATTGCGCGGCATACGCGATGCGAGCAACGAAATCGCCATCGGCGCGCTGACAACGTATACGGACATCCTTGCCAGTGAACACGTGCGGCGGGAATTCCCGATGCTCTGCGAAGCCGCGCGCGAGACCGGAGGCGTTGCCACGCAGAATCGTGGCACCATCGGCGGCAACATCGCGAACGCATCGCCGGCCGCCGATACGTCGCCGGTCTTGATCGTGTACGACGCGGAACTCGAGCTGATTTCCACACGAGGTGCGCGACGCGTGCGCTACGACGCGTTCCATCACGGCTACAAGAAGATGGACCTTCGTCCGGATGAGTTGATTGCCCGCGTGCTGCTGCCGCGGCGCGCCGGTCCTGAAGGGCCGGCCTACGTAGGGCGGGGCTTCAGTCCCGCTGAACTTGGTTGGAGAGAGCATTACCGCAAGGTCGGCACCCGTAAGGCGCAGGCGATCTCGAAGGTCTGCTTCGCCGGTGCGATCAGCACGAACGCTGCGATGGGCGTCATCAGGGTTGATGACGTTCGAATTGCTCTGGGCAGCGTGGCGCCGACGGTCGTCCGGGCGCGCGCCGCCGAAGCCGCGCTGCGCGGCCGCATCCTCGATCGGCCGCTGATCGCCGCGGCCGAACACGCGCTCGCGGGCGACATCAGCCCCATCGACGATCTGCGATCCACCGCGCATTACCGCCGGAGGGTCGCCACCCGGTTGTTACGGAACTGGCTGGATGGCCTTACCGCTTCGATTTCGGCCTGAAACGGCTGCCTCCGCTTCGCCCCATCCCATAGATTCCGGCTGACTTACGGCCGTTCCAGGTGTAGCTTTATGGGAAATCGATGAAGAAGCTCGCGCCTGTGCTTCTGGGGATCGCGTTTTGCGCCGCCTTCGGCTGGCGCGTCCAGGCTGGTTCCCAGGCCTCCACCCAGACGGCCGGTAAGCCCGTTCCCCAGAATCTCAACGACACGATCGAGCTCTTCTGCGGCGATTGTCATAACGACGGTTCCAAAAAGGGCGAGCTGTCGTTCGATCACTTCGACATCATCAAGGCCGCCGAGCATCCGCAGATCGCCGAAAAGATGGTGCGGAAACTCCGCATGGGGCTGATGCCGCCGAAGACCGCGACGCAGCCCGATCGCGCGACGCGCATGGCGTTGGTCAACGCCCTCGAGACCGCGCTCGACGCGGCCGCGGTGGCCAATCCGAATCCGGGGCGCCGCGTGTTCCAGCGGCTGAATCGGGCCGAGTACGCGGCGGCCGTGAGCGCGCTGTTCGGCATCGACATCGACGTCAGCACGTATCTGCCGGCGGACACGATCAGCGCCGGGTTCGACAATATCGCGGACGTCCAGACGCCGTCGGCGACAGTGATGCAGGGCTACATGCGCGCGGCCGCCTACGTGAGCCGCGTGGTGGTCGGCGATCCGTCATTCGATCCCTCGTCCACGCAGTACGACGTGCCGCGCACGCAGTCGCAGAAGGGCCGCGTCGAGGGCGCGCCGTTCGGCACGCGCGGCGGCACCGTGGTCACGCACGTGTTCCCGGCCGACGGCAAGTACAAGTTCCAGCTGTTGCTGCATGGAGAGCCGGCCGGGCTGCTCTTCGGCCGCACCGTGCGCGACATTCAGATGGAAGTGGCGATTGACGGTACGCGCGCCGCGCTGATGAAGGTCGATCGCTGGATTTCCGAGTCGGATCCGGAGGGCCTGTCGTACACGACGCCGCCGATCGACGTGCGCGCCGGCGCCCACAAGATCGCCGCGACGTTCATTCAGGAATTCGAGGGCTCCGAAGACGACCTCATCAAGCCGATCGATCACACGCTGGCCGACACGCAGATCGGCGTCGGCTACGGCGTCACGACGCTGCCCCATCTGAGGAACCTGGCGGTCGTCGGTCCGTACAACGTGACCGGCGTCTCGGACAACGCGACGCGCCGCGGCATCTTTGTGTGCAAGCCGGCGACGGCCGTGGAGCAGGTCCCGTGCGCGCGCCGGATCCTCGAGCGTCTCGGCACGCTCGCGTACCGGCGTCCGTTGTCGGTGCGCGACGTCGATCAGTTGATGCCGTTCTACAGCCTGGGCCTGAAGCCGGGCGGTTTCGAGGGCGGCATCCGCACCGCGATCCAGGCGATGTTGTCGAGCCTGCCGTTCCTTTTCCGTGTCGAGGAAATGCCGGCGACGGCGAAGGCCGGCGCGACGTACCGGATCAGCGACGTCGACCTGGCGTCGCGCCTGTCGTTCTTCCTTTGGGGCACGATCCCGGACCGCGCGCTGATCGACGCCGCCCGCGCCGGCCAGCTCTCGAAGCCCGAGACGTTCCGGCTGCAGGTGCGCCGCATGCTCGCCGATCCGAGGTCGGCGGCGCTGTCGACACGATTCGCGGCGCAATGGCTTCGCCTGCAGGATCTCCACAAGGTCGAGCCAGACGCGCTCTCGTTTCCGTACTACGACGAGTCGCTGGCCTCGTCGATGGAGCGCGAGACGGAGCTGCTGTTCGATCACATCGCGCGCGCCGATCGGCCGGTGCTCGAACTCGTCACGGCCGACTACACGTTCGTCAACGAACGGCTCGCGCGGCACTACGGCATCGCCGGCGTGAGCGGACCGGAATTCCGCAGGGTGACGTATCCCGACGATCGCCGCCGCGGCCTGCTTGGGCACGGCAGCATCCTCACGCTGACGTCGCACGGCAACCGCACGTCGCCGGTGCTCCGGGGCAAATGGGTGCTCGAGGTGCTGTTCGGCAGTCCGCCTCCGCCGCCCCCGCCGGACGTGCCTGACCTGGAAAAGACGGACGAGGCCAAGGACGGCCGTTTCCGATCGGTGGCCGAGCAGCTCGCGATGCATCGGGCGAGTCCGTTCTGCAGCTCGTGCCACAACGTGATCGATCCGATCGGCCTGGCGCTGGATCAGTTCGACGTCACGGGCGCCTGGCGCATCAAGGATCGCGGCGTGGCGGTGACGACGGCGGGCGAGCTCCACGACGGCACGAAGATTAACGGCGCTCCGGATCTGCGCGCGGCGCTGCTCGCGCGCTCCGACGTCGTGATGACGCATTTCACGGAAATGCTCATGGCGTACGCCCTGGGCCGGCGTGTGGAGTACTACGACATGCCGACGATAAGAAGAATAGTTAGGGACGCGGCAAAGAACGAATACCGCGTGTCCTCCATCATCATCGGGGTGGTGGAGAGCGCGGCTTTCAGGACGGCTAAAGCGGAGAACTGACATGTTTCTGACCGGCAAGCATCTGTCGCGGCGAACTGCATTGAAAGGCCTCGGCGCCACCGTGGCGCTCCCGCTGCTCGAGTCGATGATCCCCGCGCGAACGGCGCTCGCGCAGTCGGCCGCGGGCCAGGCGGCCAGCCGGACGCGGCTCGTCTGCATCGAGCAGGTTCACGGCGCCGCCGGCTGCAGCGAGTACGGCATGAGCCAGAACTTCTGGAGTCCCGCCGTCACCGGCCGGGGCTTCGACTTGAGCAAGGGCAGCCTCGCGTCGCTCGAGCCGTTCCGCAAGCACCTCACCATCGTCAGCAACACCGACACGCGCATGGCCGAGGCGTCCACGCCGGCTGAGGTCGGCGGGGATCACTTCCGGTCGAGCGCGGTCATGTACACCCACGTGCGCCCGAAGCTCACGGAAGGATCGGACGTCCACGTCGGCACGTCGATGGATCAGCTTTACGTGAAGAAGTTCGGCCAGGACACGCCGATCCCGTCGATGCAGCTCAGCATCGAACCGGTGGATCAGTCCGGCGGCTGCGCGTACGGCTATGCGTGCGTCTACACGGACACGATCAGCTGGGCCGCGCCCGATCAGCCGCTGCCGATGGTGCGCGACCCGCGTATGGTGTTCGAGTTGATGTTCGGCGCCGGCGGCACGCCGGAACAGCGCGCCGCGCGCCGCGCGACGGATCGCAGCATTCTCGACCTGCTGTCGGAACAGATGGCCACGCTCCGCCGATCCATCGGCACGTCCGATCGGCAGCGTTTGCAGCAGTACGCGGACAGCATCCGCGAGATCGAACAGCGCATTTCCAGAATCGAGAAGCGCAATCTGAGCGGGGAAGTGCGCGAGCTGCCGGGCGCGCCGGCCGGCGTGCCGGACTCGTTCGACGAGCACGTGAAGCTGATGTTCGACCTGCAGGTGCTCGCGTTCCAGTCGGACACGACCCGCGTCTTCTCGTTCAAGTTCGGCCGCGATGCGTCCGGACGCGTGTTCCCGCAGAGTGGCATCGACCGCGGGTTCCACGACGCGTCGCATCACGGCGCGACCGAGGAGCGGATCCGTCAGTACTCGGAGATCAACAAGTACCACGTCTCGCTGCTGCCGTACTTCATGGAGAAGCTGCAGGCGTCGATGGACGGCGAGTCGAACCTGCTCGAGAAGACGCTCATCATCTACGGATCGCCCATGTCGAACGGCAACCTGCACAACCACCGCAATTGCCCGCTCCTGCTGCTCGGTCACGGCAACGGCATTCTCGAAGGCAACGCGCACCTCAAGGCCCCGGATGCCACGCCGATGGCGAACGTGATGCTGACGCTGCTGCACAAGCTGGGTGTCACGGACATCGACACGTTCGGTGACAGCACGGGCGAGTTTGCGGTGAACGTCTAGATTGACCGATTGACCGATTGGCGAGATTGACGGAAGGAACGGAGCCATGAAGCGCCTTACAGCAAGTCTGCTCGCAGCGATCGGCGTGATCGCGGGCGGAGTTCTTCTCGCCCAGTCCTCGAAGTCTCCCGTCGCTGATGCGGCGCAACGCGGCGATGCCGCCGCAGTGACGGCGCTCGTGACGAAGGGCGCGGACGTGAACGTTGCGCAGGCCGACGGCATGACGGCACTGCACTGGGCCGCGCTCAACGGCAACGTGAAGACGTTGGATGCGGTGCTGGCGGCGAAGCCAAAAGTCGAGCCCGTGACGAGGCTGGGGTCGTACACGCCGCTGCATCTCGCAAGCTCGCGCGGGCACGCCGCAGCCGTGACACGCCTGCTCGCGGCCGGCAGCCGTCCGGGTGCGGTGACGGATACCGGCGTCCAGCCACTGCATCTCGCGGCGCAGGCAGGCGACGCAGCCTCCGTGAACGCGCTCCTCGATCGCGGCGCCAACGTGAACGCGAAGGACACGACCCACGGACGCACGCCGCTGATCTTCGCGACGTCGCTCGGCCGGACCGATGCGATGAAGGCGCTGCTGGCGCGCGGCGCCGACCCGGCGCTCGCGACGACGGTCGTCGATTATCGCGAGCGCTCGGCTCTCGACAATCAGTTACGCGCAGCGCGCGATCGCGCGATTACGGAGAAGACCGGCCGCGCGACGAATTCCGGCCTGAACCTGAACGATCCGCCGCCTACGGGACAGGTGGGCGGCGTTGGTGGCGGCGGTGGAGCGCAGGCGGCCGGTGCGCGCGCGGGCGGCGGCGGTGGCGGCGCCGCGCGTGGTCCCTCGGACATCGAACAGATCGGACGCCAGGGCGGTTTCACCGCGTTGCACTACGCGATGCGCGACGGCTACACCGACGCCGCGAAGCTGCTGCTCGACGCCGGCATGGACAAGAACCGCCGGACCGAGGGCGATCGCTCGAGTCCGATGGTGGTCGCGGCGATCAATGGCCAGTACGACCTCGTGATGAACCTCATCGAGCGCGGAGCGGATCCGAACCTCGCGAGCGACGATGGCGTGGCGCCGCTGTTCGCGATCCTCAACAACGAGTGGGCGTTGCGCACGTGGTATCCGCAGCCGACCGCCGGCTCACAGCAGAAGGCGTCGTACCTGCAGGTGATGGAATCGCTTCTCAAAGCGGGCGCCGATCCGAACGCACGGACGGTGTCGCACATCTGGTACGCCGCGTACAACACCGGCCGCATGGGCGTGGAGTTCACAGGCGCGACGCCGTTCTGGCGCGCGGCCTACGCGCTTGACGTGGACGCGATGCGGCTGCTGGTCAAGTACGGCGCCGATCCTGGCATTCCGACGATGACGTTCGGTGTGGCGAAGCGGCCGACCGACATGACCGGCCTCCCGGCGGTTCCGGCCGGCGGGCCGCACGTGCCGCCGTTCCACGCAGCCAGCGGTGTCGGCTACGGCACCTCGCGCGTCGCCCAGCAGCATCGTCACGTGCCCGACGGCTGGATGCCCGCAGCGAGGTATTTCCTCGAGGAACTCCGCGTGGACGTGAACATCCGCGACGCCGAGGGTTTCACCGCGCTTCATCACGCGGCCGCGCGCGGCGACAACGAGATGATTCTGTATCTCGTCAAGAAGGGCGCCGACGTCATGGCGGTGAATCGCGCCGGTCAGACGACGGTGGACATGGCCAACAGCCCGGAACAGCGCACGCAGCCGTTCCCGGACACGATCAAGCTGCTGGAAGGCATGGGCGCGAAAAACAATCACAACTGCCGCGCGTGCAAATGAGCGCGAAACAATCGATCAATTGCTCGATTGATCAATCGATCAATTCCTGATGCGCCGCTGGGTCAAGTGGACGCTTGGTGGCGTCGCGCTCGCCATCGTTCTATTCAGCGTCCTGGCCGGTGTCGGCGGGTACTACTTCCTCCGCCACCTCGAGACCGGTACCACGACTGAAGCTGCGACGCTGAAACAGTTCGAGTCGATCAAGGCGAGATATCCGGAACGGCCGCCCCTGGTCGAGATCATCAATCCCCAGGCCGGAGACATCCGGATCAACAAGACACGCCATCCCGAAGGCAAAGAAGCCACGACGCTGCACTTCATTACCTGGGAAGCGGAGTCCGGACGCAAGCTTGAATCTGACTTGCCGCTCTGGCTGATGCGCTTCAGCTCCTACAACGTTCTCTCAAAGCTCGGCATCACGCCCGCCAAGTACCGTCTCGTCGTCGCCGACATCGAACGGTACGGGCCCGGGATCGTCGCGGAGTTCAGGAGGCCTGGGGAGAGCTACGGGTTGATCTGGGCGGAGTGAGGCTTCGCCGTGTATCTATCCATTTGGACATTCCTCATTTGTCATTTTGCGGGTATGGAGGTCGAACCCGGAACCCCAAGATCAAATGAGAAATGTCGAAATGAGAAATACGCGAGTTTTCATTTCATCCGCTCGTACGTCGCGAACGTCACCGTGTCCGGCTTTCCGTCGGCGCCGAAGTTCACATAGATGATGCCGATCGTGTTGCCGTCGGGCGAGAGGACGTTCGTCAGCTGCCGGGCGATCTTGCCGGTCGAGCGGTTGGTGTAGGTGATCTCGGCCGTGCGGTCCGAGATCATGCGGACCGCCGCGTCCTGCGAGCTCTGCGAGCCGGTCATCGGCGTCGGCTTGTTGTCGAACATCGTCGTGTAGCCCCACTGCGCCGTGAGGGAGCCGTCCGCTTCGAGACGGTTGATCGTCACCTTCATGCCCGTGCCCTGGAATGGCTCGTAGGTCATCACGTTTGTCGAGGGTGGCGCGGCCGGATCCGTCGGCTTGAGGCGCCACTTGCCGAAGCGGGGATTGGTCGCAGCCGCGGCTGGTGCCTGCAGCGCTGGCGCGTCCCCGGCTGCGAGGGTCATTTCGATCGCCACGGCCCAAGCGCTCTTGTGTGCGTGGCCCGCCTGCACCGGTTGCTGCGCGGCGCCCTGGGTCAACTGCGGCCGAGCCGACATCGAAACGGTCAGAAGCGGGAACAGAACGAGGCCGAGCCACTGCGTACGCATGGGTTCCTCCAGCAGGTCCGTGGATGAACGGACTATAGATCAACCGCTTCCCGGCTACGCAGTCCAGAAATCGATTTCGCGAAGCGCTCTGCTGCCTGGTTTGAGGTACCCGTTCTGCCACGCGTCCGTGTCCTGAAGCCCCTTCCATTGCTTGGACTTTGGCTGTGTGTGGCGGCGGAAGCGCCAGCGATACTGGTTGTAGATGGCCATGATGTTGGCAGCGTAGGCCCTGGCCACGCCGGGCGCATCCTTGATGATCAGCAGGTTCTCGTCGTTGATCCCGCTGGCTTTGGGCCCCAGGTTGTGGGAGCCGGTCATCACTATCGGGTGCGCGCCGAACGGATCGACGACCACGACCTTGCTGTGGACCATCGCGAACGTCCCCGGGAGTTGTTTCATCTCCCGTCTGAAAAACTTGGTGGCCTCGTCGATGGCGGCCGGCAGCACGACTTCGAAGTCCGCCTTCTCCCAGTTCTTTTCGTCGAAGAGCTGGACCGGATTCTTGGTCGTGCCCGGATCCTGGTTGATCGCACCGTGAACGTAGAGCGCCTTGCCTGTGGCCCCCTTTCGCGCACGATCGATGATCTTGTTCAGCAGGGTGTCCGCCGGTCCGGGGTTGAACATCAGGAACAGGATCGCCTGTTGCGCGCCCATGATGAGGTTGCGCGCCTCGTCGAGGTCGACCTGCCCGACGGTCGGCGTGAACCACAACGTACCCGTTGTGGAACCGGCCACAAGCGGTCTGGAGACCGTGTTGCTCGTCTTCAGCGACGCCGGCGTCGAGTCCGCCGCCTGCTTCAGCGCCTCCCATTGTTTCTTGTACTCGGCCGCGAGGCCCGGGTTGTCAATGAGGACGGAGTTGTTCGCCTGGGTGCAGAGGCCGGTCTTCGTCCAGTTCTGACTGCCGGTCCAGACCCATCGTGGCGTTCCGGTCCCATCGCAGATGACGAGGAACTTGTTATGCCCGAGGGCGCCTGGCGAGATCATCCGATCGTGAAGATCGATCTTTGATGCAAGCGCGGTTCGCGCCGGCTGATTCTGGTCCTGCCCCTTCTTCTTGACGCTTCCGTTCGCGAGGACCACGTGGGCCTTCTTGCCGATCGTCTTCAGCGCACCCTCGAGCTGCACATCGTCAAGCTCGTACAGGGCCGCATAAATCTCCCGGCCATCCTGCGCCACCTCCGCGAGCAACTCGAACAACCGCGCGCCGAGCGGGCCGTACAGGTACTCACGAAAGGGATCCCCTGGCGTGGTGATCACCTTCCGCAGTTTGGTCGTCTGCAGATTGGTGTTCGTGACCCCGAGCCGGCGAGACACCCACTGTGCGGCGACGATCCCGCGGTTGAAGTACGTCGAAATGCCAGGTTCGGCCTCCGCCGACAGGGTGATCTGCGCGGTCCATGGGCTGGCCGACGCGGTGTCGGCCCGAAGGTTCCGTTTGTCCGGCCCGACCATGGGCACGACCCGGTACTGGAGGTGGTCTCCGGGGTGGGCCATGTAGTCCGTCCACTGGTACTTCTGGATAGGCCAGTCCGTCGATGCGCGGCGCTCACCGTCCTTGGCGTCGTCGTCCTCGAAGCCGACCCAGGTCGAGACGACTTCCTCCACGCCGTTTCGCCGACGCAGCAGAGCGAATCCTCTGCAATCGGCGATGAACCCGGCAGGTTTCCAGCCAATGAACACATCGTCGCCGTTGTGGCAGACGTTGACTTTCATAGCGCCTCCTATGTGAGCCGGCAATCATACTCCCGCTCCGTGTCAACAATGCGGCGATCTTGGCCGTGACTAGCCGCCGCCCAGTTTGCCGTCCAGTTCCAGGTAGACGCGCCTGATCGCGATGGCGCCCTGGCTCGAGCGGAGCGTCCAGCCCTCGAGTTCGCCGAATTTCGCCTGCGCGGCGGCGGCATCCGCATCGAGGCCGGCGGCCTTGAGACGCCGGGCCTCGGCGATGACCTGCACGAGAGCGCGGCGGAAGGTTTCGAGCTCTTCCTTCAGAATCGCCGGCGACTCCACGAAACCATGGCCGGGGACGAAGATGCTCACATCCATCTTCTGGGCGGCCTCGATCGCCTTGACCCATTCCGACGGATACGCCGATCGCATCGCCGGGAAGATGCGATTGAGATAGGCCTCGCTCATGAAGAGGATCTTTTCCTTCGGCAGGTACACGCTGAGATCGCCGCCGGTGTGCGCCCTGCCGAGGAAGCGGATCTGAATCTCGGTCCCGCCGCGATTGATGGCGGTCCAGTTGAAGACGACTTCCGCGCCGGGAATCTTCAGAATCGCGTGAGATGTCGGATGAATCCAGTACTTCACCCCGGCGGGGAAGGCGGCGTTCCCGGCCGTGTGGTCGCCGTGGTCCGAACCAACAACTACGTCCGTGATCGGCTGCGGCGTGATCTTCCCGATTTCAGCGATCATCCGCGCCGTTTCGGCCACGCTTCCTTGTCCATCCGCCACCACCACGCCGGCGCTCGTGACGACGAACAGGCTGACGGTGGTGAATTTCTCGGTCCCCGCCGATCGCAGCTGCTCGTACGAGTACACGTTGTCCGCGAGCTTCTGGATTCGCGGAAAGTCCGTGTCGGTGTAGCCGCGCTTGTACGGGTCGCCGGTCCGCACGACCTGTGCGGTCAGCAGCACGAGCACGGCGGCGCTCAGGATTCGCAGCATGAAGGCAAACTTTACCCGAACTCATGGCAGACTTAGGGCCGCATGCCCACAACGAAATCCACGCCGATGACTCTTCTCGGGCTGCTCGAATCGAGCCCGGCCGATCGCACCGCCATCATCGTTCCGGAACAGAACATCCGCGTTTCGTACGGGGGTTTACGGCGCCAGGTCGAACAGATGGCGGACGCCCTGGCCGCGTCCGGGATTCGACGCGGCGACCGGGTCGGCATGGCGCTGCCCAACGGTCTGCCGACGATCGTCTCCTTTCTGGCCGCCGCGATGGCCGGCACGGCCGCGCCCTTGAACCCGGGTTACCGCGAAGACGAGTTCAAGTTTTTTCTTGAAGACACGAACGCGAAGGTGCTCCTGCTGCCACCGGACGGCGCGAAGGAAGCCCGGCAGGCCGCGGGCGATCGCGTACCGGTGATCCCGGTGGTCATGGAGGACGCCGGCACGGTGACCCTTCAGGGTGTCGCGGGCGGGGGCAAGGCCGACGCGCCAGACATCCAGAACGATGTCGCGCTGATTCTCCACACGAGCGGCAGTACCGGCCGCCCGAAGCGGGTGCCGCTGAGCCACGCCAATCTCTCGATTTCCGCGGGCAACGTTGCCCGTTCGTACGCGCTCACCGAGAACGATGTCTCACTGTGCGTGATGCCGTTGTTCCACGTGCACGGCCTCGTCGCGTCGACCCTGGCCACGCTCGCGACCGGCGGCACCGTGATCGTGCCGGGCAAGTTCAATCCGCTGTCGTTCTGGCGAACGGCGCAGGAGTACGGCGCCACGTGGTACTCGGCGGTGCCGACGCTGCACCAGCTTCTGCTCGCGCGCGTGGATCCGGGCGCGCCCAGGCCGGCTGGCGCGGAGAAGCTCAGGTTCATCCGCTCGTGCAGCGCGTCACTGCCGCCGCAGGTCATGCACGACCTCGAAGCGGCATTCGGCGCGCCGGTGCTGGAGGCATACGGCATGACGGAAGCCGCGCACCAGATGTCGTCCAACCCGTTGCCGCCAGGCGAGCGGCGGCCGGGATCCGTGGGCCGCGGCACGGACGTCAGCATCAGCATCATGGATGCGTCCGGAAGACATCTGGCGCCGGGCGAGCGGGGAGAGGTCTGCATTTCCGGGCCCAACGTGACAAAGGGCTACGAGAACAATCCGGAAGCCAACGCGACCGGTTTCTTCGGCGAGTGGTTCCGCACCGGCGATCAGGGCGTCCTCGACGAAAAGGGCTACCTGACGCTCGTCGGCCGGCTCAAGGAATTGATCAATCGCGGCGGCGAGAAGATTTCGCCGCGTGAGATCGACGAAGTCCTGCTGACGCATCCCGCCGTTGCCGAGGCGGTGTGCTTCGGCGTGCCTCATCCCACATGGGGTGAAGAAGTAGCGGCGGCGGTCGTCCTCAAGCCCGACGCCGCGGAGAAACCGAGCGCGGCGGACCTGCTTGCGCACTGCAAGGGCTCGCTCTCCACGTTCAAGTGCCCGAAGCAGATTCACATCACCGACACGATTCCGCGGACGGCCACCGGCAAGATCCAGCGCCGTGTCGTCGCGGAAGCCTTCGCGCAGAAATCGTGAAGATCGTCATCGCGGGAGCCGGCGCCATTGGCGGCTACATCGGCGCCCGACTGGCGCACGCAGGGGCCGACGTCGTGCTCTTCGCGCGCGGTGCGCACCTGCGCGCGATGCAGGAGCGCGGCCTGAGGGTGACGAGCGCCGAGGGTGACTTCGAGGTCAGGCCGCAGGTGTCCGGCGACCTCGAGACAATCGGCACCGCGGACGTCGTCTTTCTCGGCGTCAAGGCGCACGGACTCACCAGCCTTGCGCCGCAGATCGCGCCGCTCCTCGGACCAGACACGACGGTCGTGAGCACGCAGAACGGCATTCCGTGGTGGTACTTCCAGGGTCACGGCGGCGAGCTCGACGGGCTGCGGCTGGAGAGAGTGGACCCGGGCGGTGTCATCGCGTCCGCCATCGAGCCGCGGAGGATTGTGGGATCGCTCGCGTACTTTGCCACGGATATCGTCGAGCCGGGCGTCATCCGTCACAACGAGGGCAATCGGATCAGTTTCGGCGAGCCCGACGGCACGCGGTCCGATCGGACGCGCAAGATTGCCGAGGCGCTGATCGCCGCGGGATTCCGCTGTCCCATTTCGATCCGGTTCCGCCACGAGATCTGGGTGAAGCTCCTCGGCAACATGAGTTTCAACCCGGTGAGCGCCCTGACCGGGGCCACGCTCGAGGAAATGGTGCGCCATCCCGAGACCTCGAGGCTGATCCGCGAAATCATGACGGAGGCGGAAGCGGTCGCGGCGAAGCTCGGCATCGCGCTGCCGATCTCGATCGATCAGCGAATGGCCGGCGGCGAGAAGGCCGGGGCGCACAAGACGTCGATGCTGCAGGATCTCGAGGCGGGCCGGCCCATGGAAATCGAAGCGGTTGTGGGCGCGGTCGTCGAGCTGGGCGAGCGGCTCGGGGTGCCGATGCCGGCGACGCGCGCGGTGTATGCGTGCGTGAAACTGCTGGATGAAGGAAGGCAACGCTCGAGAACGATCGGAAGCTGACATGCTCAACAACCGCTGGTTCCAGCTTGGCGCGTCGGTGATCGCGATGATCATGATCGCCAACCTGCAGTACGCCTGGACGTTCTTCGTCTCACCGCTGCAGGCGAAGACAGGCTGGCAGCTCTCCGACATCCAGTTCGCGTTCACGCTGTTCATCCTCTTCCAGACCTGGGTGCAGCCCCTGGATGGATGGCTCATCGATCGGCTTGGTCCGCGCGGCTTCATCAGCGCCGCCGGGCTCCTGTGCGGACTCGGCTGGGCGGGCATGGGTTACGTGACGTCGCTGCCGATGCTGTACACGGCGTACTGCGCGGCCGGTATCGGGGCGGCGTTCGTGTACAGCGCGTCAATCGGATCGGCGCTGAAATGGTTCAAGGATCGGCGCGGCCTCGCCTCGGGCATCATGGCGGCGGGGTTCGGCGGCGGCACGGCGCTCTTCATCCCGATCATCACCCGCCTGATCGAGCAGCGAGGGTATCAGTCCACGTTCGTGGCGACGGGACTCGCGCAGGGTCTCGTGATCGTTATCGTCGCGCAATTCCTGCGGCATCCGGCGTCCGAACCGGCATCGGCGCCGAAGCCCGCGGCTGCGGCGGCGTCGACGCAACTGGGCAAGCGGCACTTCACCACGCCGGAGATGCTGAGTACCTCCCAGTTCTACGTTCTCTACGCGATGTTCGTGTTCATGGCGACGGGCGGCCTGCTCGTGACCGCGAACGCCGGGCCGATGGCGAAGTCGTGGGGTCTCTCCGCCGCCGCGCTCAAGCTCGCCGGCACGTTGAGTCCGCTGGCCAACGCCGCCAGCCGAATCTTCTGGGGCCTCGTATCGGACCGGGTCGGCCGCGAACGCACGATGATCGGCGCCTTCTTCCTGCAGGCCATCTGTCTGTTCCTGGTCGTGGCGGTCGGCCGATGGTCCGAGACGTGGTTCATCCTCACGCTCGTGCTGGTGTACTTCACGTGGGGCGAGATCTACTCGCTGTTTCCGTCCATCTCCGCCGACTACTTCGGCAGCCGCCACGCCACTTCGAATTACGGCGTGCTGTACACGGCCAAAGGCGTCGCATCGATCATCGGCGGGTGGGTCGGCGCCAAGTTGTTCGAGGCGTTCGGTACCTGGTCCGTCGGCTTCTACGGCAGCGCCGCGATGGCGCTCGTCGCCTGCGCGATGGCGGCCGGACTCCATGCGTCGATTTCGAGGCGCGCGCCCGGTGCAGGGCCGCAGGTCGATGGAGGGCGGTCCAGATGAGCGCCATCGATTCCCGCGCGCTCGCCGATGAGATCGAGACGGCGCGCGCAGTGAAGAGGACGATAGCGACGCCACCGTCTGCACGGGATGGAGGCCTGCCGCTGGCCGTCGCCTACGAGGTTGAGGCGGAGCTCGCGCGCCGCCGCCGCGCTGCCGGACACGCCATTGTCGGACGCAAGATTGGCTTCGCGAACAAGGCGCTCTGGCGGGTGATGGGCCTCGACACCGTCGCGTGGGGCAGCATGTACGACGACACCGTCCAGCACGCGACCAACAACAATGCGTCGCTCTCAGCCGGCCGGATGTTTGCGCCCAAGATCGAGCCGGAGATCGTGTTCAAGCTGGCGGCGCCGCCGCCGGCGACGTCCGATCCAGCGGCGATGCTCGGCGCCGTCCAGTGGTGCGCGCTCGGCTTCGAGATCATCGACTGCTGTTTCGCTGATTGGAAATTCCAGCCCGCGGATTTCGTGGCCGCCTATGGTTTCCACGCCGGGCTGGTCGTCGGCGCGCCAATGAAGATCGACGCCGGCAGTATCCCCGAGCTCGTCGAGGCGCTGGGCAAGTTCAAAGTGCAGCTGTCGAAGGACGGAGAGGTCGTGGAAGAGGGATCCGGTCGCAACGTGCTTCGCAGTCCGGCGCTGGCCCTTGCGGAACTGGCATCGGCGATTGCGGCTCAGCCCTCCGCCGAACCGCTTACGGCCGGCGAGCTCGTGAGCACCGGAACGCTCACGACGTCGCGCCTCATCGCACCCGGTGAGCATTGGACTGCCACTGTTGATGGTCTGGATCTGCCCGCACTCGCCCTCGAGGTCACGGCGTAATGACAAAGCTGCTGGAGATTCGCGGCGGACTCGAGCACGAGTACACCGATGTGTTGACCACGGACGTGCTGGCGGCGCTTCACGCCCTCGCGCCCCTCGACGCGGATCGGAAGGCGGTCATGGCCGCGCGCATTGCTCGACGTTCCGCCCGCGAACGCAATCGCGAACGCATTGCCTTCCTGCCGCCCGGCCTGCGGATTCCCCGCATGAATCTCACTGTTGCTGAAGCCAGAGCCGGCGCATTCGAAGGCAGCGAGATTCCACCCGATCTCAGACGCCAGTGGATTCAGGGCACGGGACCGGCGGCCAGGCCTCGCGTGCCGCTCGCGACCAGCATCAGGAACGTTGCCTACGCGCTGCTCTCAGGCGCCGACGGCTGGATGTTCGACGGCGAAGATGCGTTGGGTCAGGTATCGACGATGTCCCTCGACAACCAACGGAACCTGCGGCTGGCCATCCATCGCGATCCGGCGTTTCTCTCCGTCGCGGAGCAGGTGGCTACCGAAATGAACGAGTGGGCGAAGGCGTTCTTCGGCCGCACGACCATCGCCGACTGGCGGAAACAGCTCGATTTCACGACAAAGATCTTCCGGCCTCGCGGACTCCACCTGGACGACCGGCACATCCGTCACGCTTCCGGCGGGGGATTCTCGGCCTCGATCGTCGATGCGACGCTCTACGTCGTGCACAACCATCGGGCGTTGCAGTCCGCCGGCGCGTCGCTCGTGCTGTACCTTCCGAAGATTCAGACAGCGGAAGAAGCTGCCCTGTGGCACGACATCCTGTCCGCGCTCGAGGCCCACCTTGGTGTTGCGACCGGCACCGTGAAGACGTACGTGCTCGTCGAGCAACTGGAGGCGGCGTTTCAGCTCATGGAGATCCGCGCGGCCCTCGGGCCGCGGTTCGTCGGGTTCAACACCGGACGGTGGGATTACATCAACAGCGTGTCCGACGCGATGGCCTGGGATGAGTCCTTCGTCAATCCGAACATCGACGCCATCACGATGACGTACGGCTACATGCGCCACTACGAGGACCGCGTGCGGCGCGCCGTCAACACGCCGGACCGTCTCGGACGGTTCGCGTTGTGGCAGGGCGGGATGGAGCCGAACATTCCCGTCGGTTCAGAGGCGGGGGTAAAGAGCGGCATGGCGCGGGCCGTTGCCGGCGCGGAGCGCGAAGAGCGCGAGGGCGCCAGCGGCAAGTGGGTCGCCCATTGGAAAATGGTGCACATCGTCCGGCCAGTGTGGGAACGGGCAGGACGCGACAACCAGCTCGGCCGCTCGTTTCCGCCGCTGACGCACGCTCAGCCAGATGCGGACGGACTCCTGCTGCTCGAACTCGCGCCGAGGACGGAGCGCGGCGCGCGCGATCTGCTCAGCGTCGCGCTCCAGTACGGCAACGCGTTCGGCCAGGGCCTCCAGGCCGCCGCGCTCAAGCCCGCGGATTTCTTTGGAAATGACGACGTGCTCTACCTGATGGAGGACATGGCGACAGGGGAGATTCGCCTCAGCATCCTGTGGGAGTGGATCCACAAGCGCGCGTCGCTCACGGACGGCGGCGGCGCGTTCACCAGGGAGCGCTGCGCCGCCCTGCTGGACGAGGAGTACGCGAAGCTCCTCGCGGCATCGAATCGGGATGTGTACGACGCGTCCAAGACCACGACACTGCCGATCGCCCGCGAGATCGTCCAGGCCTACCTGGATGCGGACGCCAAGCTGCCGTGGTACATCGATCTGCTGAACATCAATTTGAACAACAACGATCTGGCCGAGGCGAAACGACGGATTCAGCGGCTCGCCGAGGCGTTCAACGCTGACGGGACGAGAATCACGGAAAACCTGGATTTCTCGGACTAGCGCGGTTCGCGCGGACGAAAGCGCGCGAGGAACGGTCGTTCCCCGCGCGCTTCCGTGGCCTCCCTGTCAGAACTTGATCGTCAACCTCGAATACAGGCTCCGCGGCGTCGTGTTGTTCACCGGGTTCGTCGAGACGCCGAACGTCGTGCTTGTGATGTCGGCGGTGCCGAGGAATCCCGGAGTGCTCCAGACCGGCCGGTTGAGCAGGTTCTGGAGGGTGATGTGCACCGTGATCGCCGACTTGCCGATGAATCCCGTCGTCTTGTTCAGCGACGCGTCGAACGCCCACACGTTCATGCCACGTAGCGTGATGATCTGGCCAAACTGGCCGGGCGTCGTCGGCGGCGCGAGGTACTCCGGGTTGGCGCGGCCATCCGCACCGATCAACTTTTCGTCCGCCCAGAACCGCGAGCTCACCGTTGGATGCGAGCGGATTCTGAGGAGCTTCTGGATCTCCTCGACCGTATGGCCGTTCATGAGCACCACGCCCGCGTCTGATGTGTTGACGGTCTGCCGTCCGCTCGTGAGCCGGAACGGCGTGCCGGACTGGATCGTGAAGATCCCGCCGAACGTCCATCCACCGACGATCGCGTTCAGCACGTTGTTCGTGATGTTGTAGTGCCGATCGCGGCCGACCGGCAGATCGTAGGTGCCATACGCCTGCAGCACGTGACGCACGTCGAACGGCGCCGGCGTGTCATTCATCGCCTTGTTGCGCAGCGTGAACCAGTTGGCGCTCTGCGTCGCGTTGTCGGCGAACACGTTGCCATTGTTTCTGGCCAGCGTGTAATTCACGTTCGCCGTCAGCCAGTTCGCGTAGCGGCGGCGCAGCTGCAGTTGAAGCGCGTGGTAGTCGCTCCAGCCGTCGTCATCGACAACCGTCAGCCCGTTCACCGCGTACGGGTTCACCATGAAGAAGTTCATGGGATACGGTCCCGGCGCCGTAAAGTTGCGGCCCGCGCTCACGCACGGGCTGAAGGTGCTACCCACCATGCGGCAGAGGTAGGTCGCGCTGCTCGCGAGGCTGTTGGCCAGCCGTCCCGCCTCGCCATTCCGGAGGTTCGTGATGAAGCCGTTGCTGGTGTAGGCCTGGGCAGCCGGAAGGGCGGCGGCAGCTCCGCGCGCACCGAAGGCGGCGTCGAAAATCGGGAGCGCGACCTGACCCGGCCGGCCCTGATTCGCGAACCCGGTCGAGCCGGCGGCTTCGTTGATCTGCAGGTTCGTCTGCGCGTTCTTGAACTCCGCCAGGAATCCGTTCTCGAAGATGTTGACCTCGTTCAGGCTGAACGAGTGCCACACCTTGTCGGCGCGGTTGCCCACGTAGCGCACTTCGAGGACGGTGTCCTTCGCGATCTGGCGCTGGACGCCGATGTTCCACGCCTTCACGTAGCCGGTCTCGAGGCCGCTCAACATCGATCCGAGGCCGTTCACGAACGCGATTTCCGCCTGGCTCCATACCTCCTGATACGTCGTCGGCGACGCCTGGAACGGCGGCAGCGGCGACTGCAGCGTCAGGCTGCCGACGGGGAATTGCGTGCCGGCGGTCGCCACGAGCGCCTGCGACTGTCCGGTGTTGTTGCCGGCCGTCGAGGCGAACATGTTCGTGCCCTCGTCGAAGTAGGTGACGTCGAAGCCGCCTCGAAAGACCGTCTCGTCGCCCTTGCCGAAGATCTTCGCCACCAGGCCGCCCTCGAAGTGCGGCGTCCATGCGAAACCGGCGCGCGGCGCAAGATTCAGCTTGTCGGTCGGCGCCGCTTTCTTGCCGCGCGCGAAGACCGGGTTCTGCACGCCGTTCAGCTGGCCGGGCGCGAAGAGCGCCGTCGAAGGACCGTAGATATTCGCGTCGTCCGGGAACGCCACGGTGCCCGTGTGGTTGTACGGCGGCGTATTGATTTCGTATCGCAGACCAAGATTCAGCGTCAGGTTGCGGTTCACGCGCCAGGCGTCGGAGATGAACGTGCCGGCGAACTGCGCCGACGTCCAGTTCTCGCGGAAGATTGACGATGAATACTGAAGCGTGGCTGGATCGACGACGCCACCCGTTCGCACTTCCGTGACCCTGCCGGTGAGCAAGGCGTACAACGTCTGGGCCGCCGTGAGATCGGCCGTTGCAGCGCCCGGCATGGTGCCCGTCGTGAACATGTTGGCGACCGGATCGCCCGTCGCAATGCCCAGGTTGTATTTCGGCAGGCCGAGGTAGCCGCCGGTGCCGGATCCGTCGAGAGACCGATCGCGCCACTGCGTGTCGCGGAAGTTGCCGCCGAACTTGACGGTGTGCTTGCCTTTCACCATCGTGAACGTATCGGTGATCGTGGTGATGTAGTGCTTGCCGATGACCGGGGCCGCGTCGGCCACCAGCAGGGAAACCAGCGGGAGCGAGGCGCCGGCGCCCTGCCCGAACCTGGCCGCCTTGCCGTTCACGATGCCGTTCAGATCGAAGAACTCCTTCTGGCGTCCGACCTCGTTCGTGTCGCCACTGTGCTGAATACCGAAACGCAGCTCGTTGTGCATGTTCGAACCGATTGTCCAGTTGGTGCCGGTCGACCACACCCACCAGCCCGAGTCGAAGGTGCCGGTGTTGATGGGGAAGCCGGGAATCGGCCAGACGCGACGGCCCTGCGCATCCTGGTTGTACCGGTTGTAGCTGGTCATGAACGAGAGGTTGTTTCTGACTTGATAGTCGACTCTGACGGTCGGGTAGTAGTTGATCTGTTTCTGCGGCTCGAGCCAGTTGAGAACTTCCGTCCGCAGGTTGGTTCCTGGCTCGACCGACCCGTATGACCGGGCTGATGCCTGCTTGGCAAGAATTGCGGCAATGGTGGGATCCGCCGTCGACTGGAATCCTCCGGCACCCGCCAGCTGGTACACGTTGACGGTGCGCGACGCGCCGGCAGCGTCCGTATACCGGAAAATGCCTTGCTGCGCTTCCGCGGTCAGAATCGTGACGGACTGGTTCGCTGACTGCGGTATCCACTCCACTTCATAATTCACGAACCCGAACAGCTTGTTGGCGAGCGGACCGGTGCGCATGATGGGGCCGCCGAAGTTGCCGCCGAAGTCGTGGCGGCGCAGCTTCTCCTTCGGGAGGTTCCGCGCGATGTTGCCGAAGGTGTTGGCGTTGAGCTTGTCGGTGCGATATTGCTCGACGAAGCTGCCTTGGTACTTGTTGGTGCCGCGCCGGGTGACGAACTTCAGGTTGACGCCACCGGTCACACCATCGTCCGCACCGAGGCCGGCAGTTTCCACCGTGATCTGCTCGACCGCTCCGAGGCGCGCCGGAACGGTGCCGAAGAAGCTCGTGCCTCCGCTCTTGAAACCGTTCGAGGAGTTATTGACGCCGTCGATCGTCGGGTTGATCGTTCCGCCGGGCATGCCGTTGAAGTGCGTGCCGCCGCCCTGCGGCGCCACGGCGCCAGGGACCAGGCGCGCCAGCGTGAATGCGCTGCGGGAGGCGAGCGGCAGCTCGTTCACGTCTTTGTTGTTCAGCGTGGTGGAGAGGACATTTGATGACATTTCGAGGACCGGGGATTTGCCCTCGACAGTGATGTTCTGTTCGACTCCGCCCACGGTCAGCCGAACGCGGATGTCGGTGACGCGGCCCGCTTCGACGATGACCTTGTTGTAGACCGCGGCCTGGAAGCCCTGCAGCTTGACCGTGACCTGGTACGAGCCGAAGTTCAGATCGCGGAACGCGAACGCGCCATCCGTACTGCTGACGGTGGTCTTCTTCGCGCCGGTGCCCTGGTCGATCAGCGTGACCGTTGCGCCGGGCACGACTGCGTCGGTGGTATCCATCACTGTGCCGGAGATGCCACCGGTGATACTGACCTGCGCCGCTGCCGGCGTCGCGCATGCGATCGCGGCAACAAGCGCCAATAAGCCAAACGAGCGACTCATTTTCGTTGCTCCTCTCAAACAGATGTAGGTTCGCGTCAGCGCAGCCGGGCGGCCCGGCGGCGTTGGAAGGAATGTTTTGTAAAGCGAATGCTACGGCCGAGGGTCCGTTGGTTGCAATGCCGTCTTGACGTTTCTGGAATTACCAGACGACGCGCACGAGCGAGACGCCTTGCCTCGGTAACGCAAATGACGCCATTAGCCGGTGTTTGGTCACCACGACTCGCTCGGCCGAACCGAGTGTCGCGAGCTGTCCGGCCTTGAGGAGTGATTCCCGCTGCGCGCGCGTCGGCGATTGTGGCGAGCCCATGGTCTTCCAGACGCTGTACGCGTTGCTGTGGTCCGTGTCCACGCGATAGTGAGTCAGCGTCGCGCGCCCGTCCGGCGGGCCCTCGATGGTCAGTGTGATCGTCGCCGGCGGCGCCGGCAGGTCATCGTCGTGATAGTTCCAGACGAGAACGCTGACGGAGCGGGTATCAGCCGATGCGAGCGCCGAAATGTCAGGCGCGTTCCTGACGCCGCGATCGCGCACCTCGTCGAGGGGAAGCGCGCCAGCGCTGCTGACACGGACACGGTCGCCACGCATCAGACCGAGCATGCGGAAGACGTTGAGCACCGGCTTGGCCACGCCATTGGTCGCCAGATCCCGGAATCCGTCGAAGTAGGGCTGGTCTTCGAATTCGAACGCCCAGGATAGCGCGCCCAACAGGTTCACGCCGTGACGATCCGCCAACTCGTACGTCCGCGCGAGCTGTTCGGCGGTGTAACTCGAGAACATCGTGCCGTTGCGGTATGCGTTCGATGGATTCGTGCGAACCGGACACGCCGCGCAGCCTTCTGGATCCGATTCGCCGATCACGATTGGCGTGTTCTTCGTTTCTGGAAATGAGGCAGCGATCGTGAACCCGTTGGCGATGGCGCGCAGCTGATTGCCGAGGCCCATCCGGACGTGGCCGTCGGGCATGACCTGCGGCGCACCTTTGGCGTGGAAGGTGATGACGTCGAGCGGCGAACCCGTCCCGCCGGTCGCGTAGTTCGTGCCGCGCAGGCAGTGGTCGATGAAGTTGCGCAGGATTCCCTGCGTGCGCGCCCCGTTCGGGCCCGTGACTTCCGGCCCGCCGATTCGGGCGTTCGGCAGCGCACGTCGCAGCCCGGCAGCTGCGAAGTCGTACATCTTCATGTACTCCTCGGGCGTGCCGTGCCAGTATCCGATGTCCGGCTCGTTCCAGACCTCCCACCACCACTCGTCGACCTCACGCCGGCCGTACTTCTCGGCGACATGCTTGCCGACCTGATAGACCAGCTCGCCCCACTTCGCGTAATCGCTCGGCGGATACGACCAGCCGGTGTAGATGTCGTTGTAGTTGTCGCCTGGTTTCCAGAAGTGACGATACGGCTGCGGCCGGCTCGAGAGTGCCTCGGGCATGAATCCGAGCTGAAAGAACGGCCGGATCTTTCTCGCCCGGTACGTATCGATGATGCGGTCCAGGATCGTCCAGTTGTAGACGGGACGCCCGTTCGCGTCCTCGGTGTAGACGTTGGTCGATCCCCACTTGAGCGCCGCGGTCCCGTCGCCGCTCGTGAGCAGGTTGTGCGTTCTGAAGTACACCGGCACGGAACTCGCAGACGCGAGTTCGGTCAGGAGCGCCTGCCCGTCTTTCATGTAGGCGTAGTTCGGTTCGTCGTTGCCGAACCACGCCCATACGGGCTTGAACGCCCCTATGGAGACGCGCGTGTCGACATTAATCTCGACGCGAGCGTCCTGCCTCGTCGCCGCCAATGCCGTCGCGCCGAGGAGCAGCCCGAGAACTGCGGCCAGGGAACGGGAACTGCTCATGGGTTCTCCAAAGGTGCGCGGCCATTCTAGACCTGTCGGCTCCTATAATGACCGCGGCCCCAACACGCTATGTCCAATCCTGACTCGTCCAAGACCCGTCGTGAGTTCATCGCCACTGGCGCCGTTGCGGCGGCCGGTTGGATGATCGTCCCTCGCCATGTGCTCGGCCAGGGCCTGACGCCGCCGAGCGATCTCGTGAACATCGCGATCGTCGGCATCAACGGCATGGGCGCCGCGAATGCGCAAGCCGTCATGAGCCAGAACATCGTCGCCATCTGCGACTGTGACTTCGCGCTGCTCGAGGATCGGCTCAAGCGGTGGACCGATGCGGCCAACGCGCCCCCACCGGCACCGAACACAGGCGGGCAAGGACGAGCCGGCGGTCAGGGCGCGCAGGCCGGCGCAACCGCCGCGGCTCCGGCGCGACCAGCGTTCACCAACTTCGGTGCGTCAGCGCTACAGAAAGCGGCCGACGCGAAATGGACACAAACGCCGCTGGCGACAAGTCGCGCGCGGTTCGTGAGCGAGCAGATTCCGCGCCTGAAGAAGTACCGCGACTATCGCGAGATGCTCGATCGCCAGAAGGACATCGACGCCGTGATCGTCGCCACGCCGGACCACATGCACGCAGTGATCGCGTCGGCGGCGATGGACGCGGGCAAGCACGTGTACGTGCAGAAGCCGCTGTGCTGGTCGGTCCACGAAGCGCGCCATCTGGCGAAGAAGGCGGCGGCGACGAAGGTCGTCACGCAGATGGGCAACCAGGGGCACTCGAACGACGAAGCGCGGCGCGGACAGGAGTATCTGGCGGCCGGCGCGATCGGCGAGGTGCGCGAAGTGCACATCTGGACCAACCGCCCGCTCGCGTACTGGCCGCAGGGGATTCCGCGTCCGGCGCCGAT
>DATNEY010000059.1:0-31538 GCA_035606665.1 Vicinamibacterales bacterium
TCGGCGGCACCCCGATGGTGCGCCTCAACCGCATCCCGCGCGGCGTCATCCAGGGCACGGTCCTCGCCAAGATCGAAACCTTCAACCCCGGCAACTCGATCAAGGATCGCATGGCGGTGAAGATGATCGAGGATGCCGAGCGCGCCGGCCTGCTCAAACCCGGCGGCACGATCATCGAGGGCACGTCCGGGAATACCGGCATGGGGCTCGCCATCGCGGCGGTGGTCAAAGGCTACAAGTGCATCTTCACGACCACCGACAAGCAGTCGAAAGAGAAGGTGGATGCGCTCAAGGCGTTCGGCGCCGAAGTGATCGTCTGTCCGACCGACGTCGATCCCGAGGATCCGCGGTCGTACTACTCGGTGTCGTCACGGCTCGAGCGCGAGATCCCTGGCGCGTGGAAGGCCAATCAGTACGACAACCCGTCGAACACCAAGGCGCACTACGAGCAGACCGCGCCGGAGATCTGGGATCAGACCGACGGCAAGGTCGCGCACCTCGTGGTCGGTGTCGGCACGGGCGGGACCGTGAGTGGCATCGCCAAATACCTGAGAGAACGTAACCCGAAGGTGAAGGTGTGGGGCATCGATACGTATGGGTCAGTCTTCAAGAAATACAAAGAGACGGGAGTCTTCGACAAGAACGAGATCTACCCATACGTCACCGAGGGTATCGGCGAGGACTTTCTGCCGCAAAACGTGGACTTCAGCCTGATCGAGGCGTTCGAGAAGGTCACGGACAAGGACGCCGCGATCATGACGCGGCGGATCGCCCGCGAGGAAGGCATCTTCGCGGGCAACTCGGCCGGCGCGGCTGTAGCCGGCCTGCTCCAGCTCCGCGATCGCTTCACGAAAGACGATGTGGTGGTCGTGATCTTCCACGACCACGGCACGCGTTACCTCGGCAAGATGTTCAACGACGACTGGATGCGCAAGAAGGGCTACCTCGACAAGGCCGGCCTCACCGCACGCGACATCGTCGCGGTCCGTCCCGCGACGCCGCTCTTCAGCCTTGACCGGCACGACACCGTCTCGAGAGCCGTCACCGTGATGACCGAGCACGACTATTCGCAGATTCCCATTACCGATGGCGGACGCTTCATCGGATCGGTCAGCGAAACGCGCCTGTATCAGGCCATCGTGCAGGATCCGGAAGTGAAAGGCCGGCAGGTCGAGACCATCATGCAGCCCGCGTTCCCCTTCGCGGATATTTCGATGGGAATGGAGGCGCTGTCACGCATGATCACGCCGGAGACACCGGCCGTACTCGTCCGCGACTTCAAGAGCCAGGAGACCTACATCATCACGCGCTGGGACGTCATCCGCGCGCTCGGCTAGCGGCTGCGCCAACGGCGCGGCCCGCCGGAGCGGAGTGGGGCAAACGGGGCCCCGCGAGCGACGGCGAAAGGGGTCTGGCGGGACGAAGTCCCCCAGCCAAGATTAGAAGGGTGTGACTTTCTTGAACGCGCCGAAGACGCCCTTGAAGGCGTCGGCGATGGTGGCGCCGGTGACGGCGCCCGTGCGGACGATCGAATCCTTCGTCTTCTTCAGGGCGCCGCTGACGAATCCCGTGGCGGGAGCAGCCGGCGCTGACTGCGGAAGATCGATCTCGTAAAGCGCGATCGTTCCCTGCAGCACGACCAGTTCAGTCGGTTCGCCGACCGGCGCCGTCAGATCCGGCATTACGGGCGCCGGCGATTCGACAACTGCCTCCGTTATCCGTGCTGCCGGCAGACCCGGCGGCAGGAATCTCGCTGTGCCCATGTTCTTCGCGTGGATCGTGCCGCGAACGATGACGCGGCGCTCGGGAACTGGCGCGGGAATGCGTCGTTCCAGGTTCTGCGCGAGCATCGGGACGTCCGGTGCCGGCAGCCGCACCGCGCGCACGGAGGGCAACGCCGATCCGACCGGCCAGTAATCCACCGCGGCGCCGGCGCCGGCAAGCAGACCAAGACCGAGTACGGCGAGTGTCTTGGCGTAGAGGTCGCGGAGGGAATCGCCCCGCACGGCTTCAGTCTACGCCTGTAACGTCCGTTTGGGTAGCACCACTTTGACCAGCGCCATCACGACCAGCGCCAGGCCGAACGTGCAGACAATCGTCGCGCCTGTCGGAAGGTCGAACAGCACCGAGAAATACATCCCAAGGACGGACACGACCCCCGCCATCGCCCATCCGATGGCCAGGCGTGGCCCGATTCTGGAGGAAAACAGCATCCCCCCGACGGACGGGACGATCAGATAGCAAAACACCAGCAGGACGCCGGCGACCGCCACAGAGCGTGTCACGACGAACCCGAACGACGCGTAGAAAAGGAAGTCCCACCATCGGACGGCCACGCCGCGCGCCGCCGCCTTCTCCGGTGACACCGAGATCTCGAGGAAACGATGCCTGAAGACAAAGTGAAAAGCGCCGATCAGCGCATACAGGGCGGCCGTCGTCCACACCTCAGGCCACTGCACCGACAGGATGTTGCCCACGAGCATGTCGCGCAGGTGCTCGCTCTCGCCGGGAGCCTTGCTCATCGCAACGATGACGGCGGCGGATGCGACCGCGTATGAAATGCCGATGATCGCCTCCTGCGGGATCTTCGCCTCCTGTCCTTTCACCATCGCGAAGATCAACGCGCCGACGAGCGTGAAGGCCAGGCTCATCCAGTAGACGCCCGGGCTGTGTGGATCGCCGCCGAGCGCCGGCACGAGCACGGCGATCGTCGCGCCGAGCGACGCGATCTGCGCGAGCGACAGGTCCACGAAGATGACGCCGCGTTCCACCACATGGAGGCCGAGATAGGCGTGGATGCCGGCGACGACGAGCGCGGCCGCAATCGGCGCCGCCAGGAACTCGAGAAGGACTGTATCCATCAACGCATTACCGTCCCGTCGCTTGTTTCAGCGCGGCCGTGAGTTGCGCCACGTTGTAGTCAAAGAGCTGAATGTAGTCGCCCGCTTCCTTCACGCCACCGACCGACGGCGCCAATACGAGTACCGTGCCGCCGATGCGGCTCGCGATCGACTGCGGCGTCTTGAGGCTGAAGTAGGGCTCCACGACGATGAGCTTCACGCCCTGGCGTTGCATCTCGTCGATGAGCTGGATGATGTGCGACGGTGGCGCGGGGATGCCGGGCTTGGGCTCGACGTACCCGATGACGTTCAGGCCCCACCGCTCCATGAAGTTCGGCCAGGAGCGGTGGTACGTCACGAGCTTCGCGCCCTTGTACGGCGCGAGCGCGGCGTCCCACTTCTTTTCCGCAGCCGCGAGACGCGTGTCGAACTGCGCGTAGCGCTGTTCGAACACCGCGCGATCGTTGGGCGCGAGCGCGATCAGTTTGTCGCGAATGGCCTTCGCGATCTGCCGGCCGTTGCCGGGATCGAGCCAGTAGTGCGGATTCCCCTCGGGGTGCACGTCACCCATCGCGCGCGTGATCTGGCCGGTCGGAATCTCCAGAATCTTCACGTTCCTCGAAGCGTCGAGGAACCCGGTGCCGCCGGCCTGCACTTTCGCATTCCGGCTGCTCGTCACGAGCGCGGGCAGCCAGCCGATCTCGAGCTCGCGTCCAACGGCGATCAGCAGATCGGCGCGGCTGACTTCGAGGATGAAGCTGGGCTTGGGATCCACTTGATGCGGATCCTGGTAGCCCTTCGCGAGTCCGACGACCGTCACGCGATCGCCGCCCACTTCACGGGCGAGCGACGCGAGGTCCTCGGTTGTGGTGACGACCTTGAGCGGCGCGACCGACCCGGCGGCGGTCGCCCCGCCCGCGACTGCCGCAAGTACCGCGGCCAACGCCGGCGCCGCAAGAAAACGAACGTATCTTGATGTCATGGCTTGCTCCTAAAAAACGTGCGCGCCGTGCGCGCCAATCGAGAAGTTGAACTGCATCAGGAATTCGTTGGCGCGGGCGCCCTCGGCGAAGTTGATGCGGCGGAACTGGCCGCGGATCTGACTGAATTCGGTCGGCCAGAACGTGAGAAACACCGCGCCGCCCTTATCGATCGCGGCGGCGTCGAGCGCGCGGCCCGAGCGATCCGCACGTGCGCCGATGTACCAGCGGCGGGCGAACTGATACTCGCCGCTCGCATACATGCCGAAGGCACGCTCGTAGGGGGCGTCCGGCATCTCCTGGCGGCTCCAGATGAGCTCGGTCCGGAGATTCAACCGTTGATAGATCGCGCGTCGAAGCGGCCGGTATCGGAACGTCGCGTCAAAGCCAACGAGCCTGCGATTCAGGCCGACCGCCGAGAGCGTCGGCGTGGAGATCGAACCCGCGAGCAGCCCGGGCCCGACCTCGACACGCGTCGGGCCGGTCGCGAGCGACACGCCAAGATCGATGTTCGACGACTCCGTGAGATCGCGGTAGCCGCGCACGCGGCCGACGTAGGCAAGCTTCGAACGCTGGTCGCTTTGGAAGAGCTCGGACGTGCCGGCGTAGGCTTCGCCGGTGAGCTCGACGAACATGAACGGATTCCGCACGAGATGCGACACCGAAAAGCCCGCGTCCGAGAAACCCTCGTCGCCGCCGACGAGGTTCTCGGTGACGAGCGAGCGATCGACCGACGGCAGCGTGTGCGTATGGAGCGTGTTCATCTTGCCGAATTGAGCGCGCATCTTGCCGACCTTCAGCAGAAGGTTCCCCGGCAGCGACGTGAACGTGATGTAGCCTTCCTCGACCTCGGCGCCCTCGCGGCCCACGGCGAGGAAGAAGTCGGCGCGCGCGTACGGATCCACGACCGCCTGGAACGCCGCCTCGACTTCGCTCATCTGCATCGGCGACAGCGTGGCAAACGGATTCCTGCCGGCCGCCCCGATGAAGTTGCCGTTCACCGACATGTCCGGGTTGAACACCTTGCTGGAGGCAACCGGGGCCTGGGTCTGCGGCGGCGCTGGTTCGACGGCTTGCGGCGTCGCGGGCGGCGCGACGGGCACGGCCGGCGGCGTCACAACCAGCGGCCCGCCCCCAATCTGCGACAGCCGCTGCTCGAGTTGCTGCAGGCGGTCGTCATAGACGCGCCTCAGGGAGTCGAACTCCTGCCGAAGCCGATCGAGCTCCTCCCGAACCCGGCGAACTTCATCCGGACCTGCGGGTTTTGCGGCCTGCACCGAAGCCGCGGTTGACGATTGCGCCAGAGCCGGCGACGCGGTCGTCGCGGCAAGCGCCCACAAACCACACACTAATGAGAGACGCAGACGTGCCATCGCTTCCTCAATTGCCGGATCGGTGACCGGCCTCACCCGCCGGACCTGGAGACCCGGCCTACGAAAATGAAAATGGACTCCGCGCGCCGCGGAGAGGAAAAGCGCTACGCGATGGCGGGCGGGCCGCGCGGTGACGAGGGACTGAGGTCGGAGGTGTAAGCGCGATGCGGGCTGCGGGGGCTGTCCGTATCGACGGCTTCGTCTGGCGCCGTGACCTGCGCACTGTCGGAGATCGACGCATTGGCCATCGCATTCCACAGATGGCACATCGCGCAGTGGTCGGTCGGCGCGGCAACCGGCGCTTCGAAGTGTTCGATGGAGTGCGCGAGAACCAGGACCGGACCACAGGCGCCGTCGGGATCGGCGACTGCCGGCTTTTCGAACGCAGGCAGTACCACGGCGACAACCAGTGACGCCGTGACGGCCCATGCGGTGATCTGGCGACGTGCTCTGCGCACCTGTCTCTTCCGTATAAGACTCTACAGGGCTGTTCGTTACAGGGTCAAACCCACCTTCGCCGAACGCTCGCTGCGCTCACGGCCACGGTGGGCGGCTCCCACCTGCGCCGGCTGCGGCGGGCAGGCTCCGTCCTCGCTGAAGCTACGGCATCATTAGGCTCGTGACCGGCCCCGCCCTGACGCATGTCTCGAACCACGCGGCCCTCGTCCGGACCCTGCGGTCCCGTGCGGATCAAGTGTTCAGCCGGGCCGCCGGGGCGCCGCTCATCGGTGGCAACAGCGTCCGGATCCTCCGCGACGCGCGCGAGAACTACCCCGCCTGGGAAGCGGCGATTGCTTCCGCGCGCACGTCGATCCACATCGAGATGTACATCATCCATCGCGACGCGACAGGCCGCAGGTTCATCGACCTGCTCGCCGCGCGGGCGCGCGCGGGCGTCAAGGTCCGCGTGATCTATGACTGGTTCGGGTGCGGCTGGTCTCCGCTCCTCGGCCTCTTCCGCCCGCTCATCAAGGCCGGTGGTGAAGTGCGGGTCTTCAATCCGCCGAGATTCGTCGCCGCGCTCGGCTGGACCACGCGCAATCACCGGAAGTACATCGCCATCGACAGCCGCGTCGCCTTCGTCGCTGGACTGTGCATTGGCCGGATGTGGGAAGGACGGCCCGAGAAGCATCAGGATCCGTGGCGGGACACGGGCATGGAGATTTCGGGCCCGGCCGTCGCCTATGCGGAGCAGGCGTTCGCCGAGAGCTGGCGGCTCTCCGGCGGCACGATAGACATGTCGGCGCTGCCGGTCGAAAGCGACGTCCCCGCGACCGGCGCCGTCGATCTCCGGCTCATCTATACCGAGCCGTTCACCGCCGCGATGTTGCGGACGGATCTCCTCGTCAGCGCGATGGCGCGGCGGCGGCTGTGGATCGCCGACGCCTATTTCGTTGCCCATGGCCCCTACGTCGCCGCGTTGCAGCACGCCGCGCTGGATGGTGTCGACGTCCGGCTGCTCCTCCCGCAGGGCAGCGACGTCGGCTGGACGGTGCCGATCTCGCGCACGCTGTACCGTTCGCTGCTCGACGCGGGCGTCCGGATCTTCGAGTGGAACGGCTCGATGATGCACGCCAAGACCGCCGTGGCGGATTCGCGCTGGGCGCGCATCGGCTCGACCAATCTCAACCTCAACAGCTGGGTCGGCAACTGGGAGCTCGACGTGGCCATCGAGGACGCGTCCGTCGCCCAGACACTCGAGGCGCACTACGAGGAAGACCTCTCGCACTCGACGGAAATCGTGCGTGCGGCGTCACGTCCTCGGCGCCTCCCTGGTTTGGATCCTCGACGGGGCCGGGCGAGGCGGACCGCCCGCAAGGCGTTGCGCACCGTCACCGGCGTCGGCCACAGCATCGGCGCGGCGGTGCTGGGCTCGCGCCAGCTCGAGGAATGGGAATCCGCGCCGCTCATCTTCGTCGGGCTCGTGCTCGCGGCGCTCGCCCTGCTCGGCTTCTGGCGGCCGCGCGCGCTCGCGTGGCCGGTGATCGTCGCGCTTGGGTGGATCGCGTTTTCATTCCTGACCGAGGCCGCTCGTCTGCTGCTCCGCAGGAAGTAGAATCCCGGTGTGGCGCGGTTCGCTCTTCTTCTCGTCACGGCCGGGTTCGCCGCCGTCGCGACGCTCGCGGCACAGGCCTCGCCAGCGCAGGCTGAGGCCGGACGCAAGGTGTACGACCGCGAGAAGTGCGCCACCTGCCACCAGATCGCCAGGCGCGGCAACAGCCGGTATCCACTCGATGGCGTCGCGTCACGCCTGACCGAGGACCAGCTCCGGCGCTGGCTCGTGAGCCCCGCCGAAATGGAAGCCGCGCTGCCCCGCATGCCGGCCCTGCGCATGTCGACGATGAAACCGCGGCTCAACGCGCAGGATCTGGCGGCGCTGGTCACGTACCTGCAGACACTGAAGTAAGATTTGTCCCGTCCATGACTTTCTGGTTTTCCCGCACCAACGATCCCCACCGGGCCCTCGGCGTCCTCGGTCCACTCGAATGGAACGTGCTCGAGGCGTTGTGGAAGCGCGAGGCGCCGGCTTCGGTCCGGGATCTCACTCCGGACTTCACCGACATCGCGTACACGACGCTCATGACCACGCTCGATCGGCTGCATCGGAAAGGCATCCTCGAGCGCGAGAAGCTGGGCCGCGCATTCGTGTACCGCCCGCGCCTGACCCGCACGGAGTTCCAGTCGGCCCGGGCCGGTGACGCCGTGCGCGCCGCGCTCAGGAACGGCGGCTCGCTCGCGCCGCTGGCGTCGTATCTGGTCGATGCGGTCGGCGATCGCGATCGCGAATTGCTCGATCAGCTGGAGGCACTCGTGGCCCAGCGCCGTGCCGAGGCGAGGCAGAAGTCATGACGGTCGAACTCAGGATTCTGATGGTGACGCTCGCGGTGTTCGCTGGCGTGAGCCTGCTGACAACCGGCATCGTCCTCCTGCTCGCTGGCCGGGAATCGGCGGGCCCCGCTGCACTTCGGGCGCGCCGTCTGTCGGCCGTCCGCCTGCTGCCCGCCGCCGCCGCGGCCGCGATTGGCATCATCGTGCTGACCTCGTTCGCCGAATTCGAGCCGCGCTGGGAAGGCGAGGAAGTGGGCGTCGCGTTGCCCATGCTTGCGGCGTTCGCGATCCTCCTCATCGGCAGCTCGTTCTGGCGGGGACTCCAACTGGTGCGTGCGACGTACCAGACCACGCGGGCCTGGCTCGCAGCCGCAGAACCCGTCGAACTCGCCGGGACGGCGGTTCCAGCATTCGTCGTCGACACGGAATTCCCCGTCGTGTCGGCCATCGGATTCTTCCGGCCGAAACTGATCATCGCGCGCAAGGTGCTCGATTCCTGCAACGACGAGGAACTCGGTGCGATCCTCGCGCATGAACAGGGCCACATCGATCGCGGCGACAACCTGCGCCGCCTGCTCATCGGCATGGCGCCGGACGTCATCACCTGGCTGCCCGTGTCCGCCCGGCTGCTCGCCGATTGGCGCCAGGCCGCCGAGGATGCGGCCGACGATGACGCCGTGAAGAGCGGCGCCGACGGGCATCTGCGGCTCGCGCAGGCGCTGGTCAAGGTCGCGCGCCTCGCGCCAGTCTCGCGCAGCCAGTCGGCGATTCCCGCGAGCGCGCTCTACCGCGGCGAAAGCCTCGATCGGCGCGTGCGCCGGCTCACAGATGCAGGAGGGCCTGCCGCAACGCCGCCGCAGCGCACATGGCCGGTTCGCCTGATCGCCGTTCTGCTCGTGGCTGGTTCACTCACCGTGCTCGAGAACATTCACGGAGTGGTCGAGAACCTCATCCACCGGCTTCCGTAGTCCGTGCCTGTCGTTCTCGGATCTGACGTCCTCTTCGATCGCCAGCTGCTCGCCGGGCGGACGATCGGTCTGGTCTGCAACCCGGCCTCGATCGACGGTCAGTTCCGGCACGTCGTGGATCGCGCTGGCGCCGCCGGCGTGCGTGTCGGCGCGATCTTCGGTCCGCAGCACGGATTCAATTCCGATCTCCAGGAAAACATGATCGAGTCGCCGCACGGACGCGACGCGCGGCGGAACGTCCCCGTTTACTCGCTGTACAGCGAGACGCGCGAGCCGACGGCGGAGATGCTCGCGGGGCTCGACGCGCTGGTGATCGATCTGCAGGACGTCGGGACGCGCATCTATACCTACATCTACACGATGGCGAATTGCCTCGTGGCCGCACGCAAACAGGGCCTGCCGGTGGTCGTGTGCGATCGGCCGAATCCGATCGGCGGCGACGCGGTCGAGGGCCCCATGCTCGCGCGGGGGTTCGAGTCGTTCGTCGGCCAGTTTCCGATCCCCATGCGGCACGGCATGACGATCGGCGAGCTGGCCCGGCTCTTCAACGATCGGTTCGGCCTCGACGCGAAGCTCGAGGTCGTGAAGATGCAGAACTGGTCGCGTGGCGATTACTGGGAATCGTCCGGCCTCCCTTGGGTGCTGCCGTCTCCCAACATTCCGACCGTGGATTCCGCAGTCGTGTATCCCGGCACCGTCCTGCTGGAGGGAACCAATATCTCTGAAGGGCGGGGCACGAACAAGCCGTTCGAGCTCGTCGGCGCGCCGTGGGCCGATGCAGGCAGGATTTCGGCGCAGCTCGACGCGCTCGGGCTGCCGGGCGTGCGTTTCCGTCCCGCGGTCTTCGAGCCGACCTTCCACAAACACGCGCGTATCGCGTGTGGAGGCTGCCAGATTCATGTGACGGACCGCGCCGCGTTCCGAGCCGTCGAGGCCGGCGTCGCGATCATCGCGGCCTTCCGGTCGGCCGGCCCATCGGCATTCCAATGGCGCGAGCCGCCGTACGAGTACGAGCACGTCAAACTGCCGATCGACATCCTGTACGGATCGGCGGGGCTCCGCGAGGGTCTCGACGGCGGCGAGACGGCTGCGTCGCTCGCCGCGGTATGGAACAGCGAGATGGCGGCCTTCTCGGATATTCGCGAGAAGTACCTGCTTTATTAGCAACGGCAGTTATGGGACAGGCCGATGCGGATCTCAACGAGCGGTTCGAACAACACCTCACCATCGCCGCCGATCCACGCGTGGTCTTCGACTGTTTTTTCAGCGCGGACGCGCTGCGCGCGTGGTGGCAGACGATCCGATCCGTCACGACGCCGGTGCCCTTCGGCGTCTTCGCGGTCGAATGGCCGCGCACGCCCTACACCGACGACCTGCTCGGCCCGCTTGGCGGCGTGTTCCACGGCACGATCGTGGACGTGCGCCCCGGCCAGGGTTTCCTTGTGGCTGACGCGTGGTGGATCCCGCCGGAGGGCGACCCGATCGGACCGATGGCGCTGCAGGTCGACTGCCTGAAGGATCCCGCAGGCTGCAGGCTCGACGTCCGGCAGGACGGCTACGAGGAATCGCCGCGCTGGCGCCGCTACTACGCCGTCGTCTCCCGCGGCTGGCAGATCTCGCTGACCGCGCTCAAGCGCTACGCGGAGACCCAAGCGCGCGCCTAGGGCACCCATGAAGACGCAGCGAGCGGGCGGTCAGCCCGCGAGCCACACGAGCGAAGTGAGATTTGGCGAAGTGCTCTTCAAGAGAGCCGAATCGAACGAGCGAGTGTGTCGGGGGTCTGGGGGCAAAGCCCCCAGAGTAACTAAAGCGTCTCTACGTGCACGAAATTCGCGTCCGTGCGCCCGAGCGCGGGACCAATGGACACGAACACCACGATCACCCCGCGTTCCACGAGTTCGCGTTCTATCAGCGCGCGCCTGAGCTCCGCGGGATTGGCGGGTGCGACAAACGGCGTCACGCCCCAGAGAAGATTGAGACGAGCCGCCACTTCAGCCGACGGCGTGGCCGCGATGATCCTCGCCCGCGGACGAAGCGCAGCCAGCAGGCGCGCGGTGCGGCCGGCCTGGGTCACGGCAACGATTGCCGCCGCCCCGGACCGTGAGGCCAGCGCGACCGCGGCTTCGCAGAGGGCACGCGAGTGCGGCGCCCAACCCGCGCCGAGATGCGCCATCGCCACCGGAACCGCGGGAGCCCGTTCCGCCTCGCGCAGGATCCGATCGAGGGTCGCCACACTCTCGACCGGATACGTGCCGATCGCGGTCTCGCCCGCCAGCATCACCGCGTCAGCGCCCTCATCGACCGCGTGCGCAGCGTCCGTCACTTCGGCGCGCGTCGGTCGCGGCGCTGACCGCATCGACTCGAGCACCTGCGTGGCCACGATCACCGGCACGCCGCGATCGCGCGCCGCGAGGATGATTCGCTTCTGCGTCGCCGGAATCGATTCGAGCGGCATCTCGATCCCGAGGTCGCCTCGCGCGACCATGACGCCATCCGAGACTTCGAGGATCTCCTCGATGCGATCCACCGCCTTCGGTTTCTCGATCTTGGCAATCAGCGGCAGGCCGGGCGCACCAGCAGCCGTCGCGGCGGCCCGCACGCGTTCCATGTCGGCGGCCGACTGCACGAAACTCACGGCGACGAGATCGACGCCCATCGCGACACCGGCCTTGAGATCGAATTCGTCCTTGGGCGTCATCGCGGACGTCCGGAGATCGACGCCGGGTACGTTGATGCCCTTGTGAGAATCGAGGCGGCCGCCCGTCACGACGCGCGTCTCGATCCGGTCCGGCGTCGCGCTCGAGACCTCGAGCTCAATCCGGCCCTCGTCGACAAGCAGGCGCGCGCCCTGATGGACGGACGTGAAGAGCGCAGCAAACGCCGATGTCACTCGCCCCGCCGGCGCCGCCAGCTCGTTGTCCGGGTTGAACTCGATCACGAGCGACTGCCCTGCCGACAGAGCGATCGGTTGCGCGAGCACGCCGATGCGGACTTTCGGACCGCCGAGATCCTGCAGGATGGCGATGGGCTGGCGCGCGTCGGCCGCCGCCCGTCGAATCTCCGCGCAAGCCTCCGCGTGACCGGCGGCCGTGCCGTGGGAAAAGTTCAGTCTGAAGACATCTGTGCCGGCCGCGATGAGTGCGCGGAGCCGCTCACGGCTCCGGCTCGCGGGTCCAACGGTGGCGATGATGCGAGTCGAACGATAAAGCGATTTCACATGAAGACTGAAGACAACTGAAGTCTAGTTTGGTTTGCCCCAAGAAGCCTTCAGATCTTCAGTCTTCATGTGATCTCGTTCCGCAGGTTTCTTCACTTCCTTACTTTCCGTGCCGCGACCAGTTTGTCGAAGTCCTCCTGCTCGAGGTACGTCAGATCCACCCACGCGTGCGCCATCTCGTCCACCGTCCGATCACCCCACCCGACCCACTGGCGCGGATCGGGATTGTTCGGATTGTTCTCGGTGTTGTCGTGCCACGCTGTGAAAATGAGCACGGTCCCCTTCGGCAGGAGCGGCGCCGCGCCGTCGGCATAGATGTAGTTGTTGTGCCAGTTCCACTGGAACCTGTTGACGGCGCTGATCACTTCCTTCCGGCCGTCCGGATAGACCGCTTCCACGGACATCGCCTTGCCGCGCATGTGCATGTGCGGCTGGAAGTTCTCCATGCGCGCGGGCGCCTGGATGACGTAGAAGTTCTGCGTCATCGCCACTTCCCCCGGCGGGATATCGAGTTCCGAACCGCGGCTCACGTCGAACATCCTCAGCACCGTGCGGTTCTTCGGCGTGAAACCCTTCGGATAGAGGTACACGCCGAGCTCGACCTGGTTGTCCTTCACTTCGCGGCCGATCGCGAACATGTGGATTTCCCAGCGGATCTTCGCGCCCGGCAGCAGCAGCTTGCCCGCGTCCGGGTTGAAGATCTCGCCGGCCTTGCCGACCGCCCATTCCATGAAGAGGCCGGGCCCGGTCTGGACGTCATGCGCGGAGTGCGCGAGGCCCGTGACGCCCTGCTCGCCCTGATCCAGCGTCGTCAGCACGTGATGCACGATGCGGCGGCCGTCGGGGGACGCCGGCCGGATTTCGATCGCGCGCACCCAGCGGGGTTCGGTCACGCCAGTGTCGCTCACCGGCCGGAACCACTTGTCCTGCGTGCGCGCCGCCAAGGTATAGGGCGGCGATTTGATCACGAGGTCGGGCTGTCCGAACTGCTTTGCAAACTGCCACTCGCCCGGATCCGGAAAGGTCACCGGCGGCGGCAGGTCTTTCGGGTTGCCCTCGGGCGCGCCCGCGTCGACCCACGCCGTGATCTTTCCGATCTGCTCGTCTGAGAGGCTGCGGTCGTTCTTGAACTCCCTGACGCCGATGGTCTGGTCGATGTGCCACGGCGGCATGACGCGCGCGGCGACCTTGGTCTTGATCGCGCTCGCGTACTTCTTCGCGTCGGCGTAGTTCATCAGCGCCATCGGCGCGATGGAGTTCGGCTGATGGCAGACCTGACACTTCTCCTGAAGGATCGGCGCGACGTCCTTCGAGAAGGTGATTGACGCCGATTGTGCGGCGCCGCCCTTGTCCACCGAAGCGCGCAGCGCGAAGGTGGAAACCACGAGAATGACGACGACGCCCGAGACTACGCGAAACCTGGCAGAGTTCATGACTCCCCCTACTTCACCGTGACTTTCAGAAATCCATTGCTCCAGCAGCACTGCGAGTGGCCCGCGCTGGCGACGGCCGAATCGTTGGCACGCACGCGCACGATGTAGTCACCTGGTGCGCTGAAGATCGCGCGCGTGGTCACCTGACCTCCCGCGGCAGCTATCCGTCCGGTTGCCGGATCGAACGTCACCCTGCCCGGCCCCTGATGCTTGAACCACGTAATCGTCGTCGCCGCCGACGTGCCGCCCCGGCCGGCAGTCGCAATGCTGCCCGCGCCCTTTCCGTCGTCCTTGCCCCAGACCGTCAGGGTCACGGGTTGTCCGGCAACACCAGCGACCGGGCCGGCGGTGACGCCCAACGGTCCGCGGCCTTCGGGCCCTGTCTCCGCGAAGCGAAGCACAGGCGGAGTGTTCCCGGAACTGGCTTCTCCCTCGAGGGCGTCTATCTGCCAGTTCGCGTGAAGCGTTCCCGGAATCGCGTAGGTGGCATCACGGAACGTGAGCGTCCACACGACTTCCTTGTTGCCGAAGTCCGCCGGCACCTTCACGCCGAACACGCCCCAGTGCCTGCGGGGCTGAAACTGCGTCGGCTGCCCCTGGTTCTGCGCGCCGGGTGTGACGAAGTTGTTCTTGCCGATGGGAATGTCCACGACTTCCGTCGTGTTGCGGTTGTAGTAGCCGAACGACAGCGTGTATGTGCCGTCGGCATTCTTGTACCAGCCCTCGTACGCGGGCGATACGGTCTGGCCGGACGCCTTGAGAGATGTAAGCGGCAGTTGCGCGACCGCGGGCGTGGTCAGACCCGCCAGCAGCCCAACGAGCGCCGCAGCAAAGACAACGCGCGACCTCACGGCCGTCCTCCCTTGCGCGTCCTGATGAGCGCGCTGATTCCTGGCTCCGCCATCAGCTTCTCGATCGCGGACATGTCGAGCGGCACGAACATGGACAGATTCTCTACGCCCGTCGCCGTCACAAGCAATGCGTCCTCGAGCCGCATCGCAAGGCCCTCGTCGGGCACCTGAAGCGCCGGCTCAATCGTGAAGAGCTGGCCCGGAACGAGCGTCACCGGCGAGCCGTCGGCGGGCCGGCCGCGGCCGACGTCGTGCACCTCGAGCCCGATCGAGTGTCCGAAGCTCGAGCCCTGACTGTTTCGATACCGCCCCGCAAAATCCTCAGCGGCCTTCTTGATTGCCGCGCTCGTGAACTTCGTGGATTGAATCGCGGCGTCCATCTTCCGGCCGGCCGCCTGCAGCAGATCGCGCACCGGAACGTTCGGACGAATCTCCGAAATCAGCGCTCTGTACATCGCGAGATAGATCGAATAGAACTCCCGCTGCATCGGCGTGAACTTCCCATTCGCCGGAAACACACGAGTTACGTCGGACACGTAGTACTGGAAATCCGGCGCGTAGTCGAACTGCACGAGATCGCCATTGGCGAGCTTGCGCGTGCCTTTATGGTAGTGCGAATACACCATGTTGGGCCCGGTCGCGACGAGCGAAAAATACGCGGGCCCCTGCGAGCCGTACTTCTTGAACACGTACTCCGCGACGGCCTGAAGCTCGTACTCGTACATGCCGGGCTCGGCTTCGCGCATGGCTTCCATGATTCCAACACCCGCGATGCGCGTCGCTTCGCGAATCACGGCGATCTCGCGCGGCGACTTTACGGCGCGCAGCCGATCGATGAACGGGTCGAGGTTCTCGATCGCGAGATCCGGCCGGCCAGTAGCCGCGCGAAGCCTGTCCTGAAAGGCTTCGACGCGCGTCGCCCGTCCATCCCACGGATCCCGTTTGCTGGAGCTCTCGACGCCGTTCGCTTCGGCGCGTGACCCGCCGCCGACCACGTTCTCCCCAAACGAGGTGAAGACCTTCCGGTTCTCCTTGCCGATCGCCTGTACGGCGGCCGTGAACTGATCGCGCGGAAGCACAGCGTCCAGCCCCGAGACTTTCGCGGCCTCAGGACCTGCGGTGAGCGACGGTCCCAGCGCGCGCACGCGATAGCCGGCGGGCTCGATGTAGACCGTCGAGGTCTTCGCGCGGCCGTCGATCAGAAGAATTGCCCGAGGAACTTCGACGCCGGTCAGATAGAAGAACTGAGCGCCCTGCCTGAACGGGAGCTCTGCCGGCTTTTCGACGGCGCCCTGCATGATGGCAACGCCGTCGCCGATCGCCTGGATGACCTGCGCGCGGCGAGCCGCAAACTCTTCAGGAGGAAAGACTTCCGTGAAGACGCCCTGCGGGATCTGGGCGGACAATGCAAGGCAACTGAGCGCAAGCGCTCCGGAGAGCGCCAGGATTCGTGGGAGCACGCCGAATTGTGCGCCGAGTCCCCGACTCTTTCAATACGTTTACTTGTGGTCTTCTTCGAACAGGACCCGCTCGATACGCCGGTCCGGGACCAGCCAGATGAGCGCGACCGTGACGAACAGCGCGGCCGAAATCCAGGTGTTCACGAATGCCACGGGGATGGCCACGGCATAGAGGATGGGCGACACCTTGCCCTTGAAGTCCTTGCCGACGGCGCGGGCCAGGCGCGAGTCCGGTCCCTCCACCCTCAGGATGATCGACTGGAGGATGTAGTACGCAATCGCTGCCGCCAGCAACACGACGCCGTACGACGCCGTCGGCCAGGGTGCGAAGTGCTCGCCCATCCATCCCGTCGCAAACGGCACGAGTGAGAGCCAGAAGAGCAGGTGCATGTTGGCCCACAGGATGCCGCCCGTGACTCGCCGCATGCTGTGCAGCATGTGGTGGTGATTGTTCCAGTAGATGCCGAGGTAGATGAAACTCAGCACGTAACACAGAAACTTCACGTGCAGACGCCCGGCCGTGAGGTCGACAAGCTCGGAACCCTCGGGCACCCGCAGCTCAAGGACCATGATGGTGATGATGATCGCGATTACACCATCACTGAACGCTTCGAGACGTCCTTTCGTCACGAGGGCCGATGATACAGCCTTGACGTACGTAGCCGGCGGGCTGAAGCCTGCTGCCTACGGACGCCAGGATCAGCGGCGCGGCCAGGGACGCACGAACGCCGCGGACACCGCGGTCGCGCCGTCGCGCAGCCCGTAGCCGAAGTCGACGCGCACACTGCCGAACTTGGGACTGTGAAATCGAAGCCCAAGGCCGACGTCGGTCTGCGACGCCCTGCGGCCCGGCACCATTCCCTCCCACGCCCTCGCAGTGTCGAGGAACGCCGCGGCCGTGGCCGTGCCGAACTTGAATGAACGTATCGGCTGTTCGTAGGTGGCACTGGCGAAGGTCAGCCGGCGGCCAAAAACGGCGCTCGTGACGACGCCGTCGGTCAGCAGTTTGTGCGCGCGCAGGTACGCCTCACGGCTGGATCCGACATCGGCGCCGGACCAGAGACTGAGCGGCGTGTCCGCACTTGCAACCGTCGTCCCCGCCTCCGCCGAGAAGCCGCCCGCGCCGGGCGCGGCGCGCTGGCGCCACTTCGCGGTGAACGAGGCGAGCCGGAATCCAGGCCCGGCGCCGGTGCTCGACCACGCTGACGCATCGACAAGCAACGCGACGTGGTCGTCCCAGAAGTGTGAGTCGATGCCACCACCGATCGCGACGAAGCGGGCCTGTTCGATCCGTTGGTAGCGCCCGTCTGCGTGCCAGTGGAGCCGTCCGGTCGCCCAGTCCTCGAGTCCGACGCGGACGCCGTCGCGGTCCTCGACAAGCCGGCCCGGTCCAAACGGCCCTTCGGCGCTGAATGTCTGCCGGCTCCTCGCGAATTCGACGACCAGCAGGCCTGGCAGCAAGCCGGGTGCCGGCGCGGTGACACGCAGGGCCCAGCGGGGACGGTTGCGCTTCCATCCGTACTCGACGTCGAGCCGCTCACCGATGCCGGTGAAACCGGCGAACGGAAGCTTCACTTCGCGCAGCAGCAGGGCGCGCCCGAGAATGTTCCCCCAACTCGCGTATCCCCACGGGTACAACTTGCCCTCGGTGACGTCGACTTCCAGCGACGCTTCGCTGTTGTCGCGAGGAACGTATCGCACGACGGCGTCCGTCATCGACGGCAGATCCGCCGCTCTCCGCGCCGCTCGCCGAAACGCCGACGGCGTGAGGAGGTCGCGCGGCGCCACGCCGAGCCGATCGACGATGACGGGCTGATGCGTACGGGCCGCGCCCGACACGCCGATCGCCTCGATGCGTGGCTCGCCCGCACGGTTCCAGGCGCGGAGCGCCTCGAGCGCGTTGCCTTGCAGGAAGTGAGTCGCGCCGAGGATCTTCCAGGCGTGACGGTCCTCGGGCGCGAGCTTCACGGCCTTCGCGGCCAGGAGACGCGCCTCCTCCCATTGCGAGTTCACAAAGCGCAGGCCCGCCAGTTCGCGCCACGCAGCGGGGCTCTCCGGGCACTGCGTCGATGCATCGAGCAGGAGGCGCTCGGCTCCCTGCGTGTCACCGGCTTTCGAGCGCGCGACCGCCTGTTCGATCAGCACCGCGCACTTGGATTCCCGAGGTGGATCGGCGGGCTTTCCGGACTCCACCGTGCGCGGCCGCGACGTCTGGCCGAACGCAGTCCCGGCTGTCGCCAGCGATGCCAGCACCGAGAGTCCCGCGAGCAGCCGGTATCGTCTGAAGATCATCAACTGCCGACGAGCAATCGGGCTGCAAGTCAAATGCCACGCCATGCGTCTGCTTTTCGCCGATCAATGAGCAAGATTGGGAACGAGTGGGTCAGAAGCTGGCAACGCGACACCGTACGGCGGCGCGGCGAGGGCTACCGTCCGGACGGTCGCTTGCGTGTCATTGCTTCTCTGCCCCGCGCGGGATCGTGATCAACATCAATGCAAATGGCACCGTGTTGACTACCGACGGCCACCAGACCGGGTCGTCGCCAAAAAGACCGATCCAATGAACGGCAGCGAATAGGCCAGTGAAAACAACGAACGCCGTATGGAATATTCGCCGGCGATCGAAATGACGCCAGGCTTGCAAGAACATCAGGCCGATGAAGACAAACGCCGCCGCTTCCTCGCGCAGCAAATGGCTCACGATTCCCGGGTCGTCGGAAGTCGCCAGCAGCGACGGCGCGAACAGCACCACGATTCCCGATCCAATCGAAAGGACGCCGATCAGCAGGTAGAGACCGCGGGAAAAACGCTCCATGGGACGCTGAGAATAGCACTCACCTCTGGAAAAGGAGTGGAACGACGTCGCGAAGACTTCGTCTCCACACGTGCCACGTATGGCCGCCAGGGTAGGTCATGAACGTGTAGCGGATCCGATGGTTGTCGAGAAGCGTCGTCAGGAGCTTGTGGCTTGCGAGTAGATTCGTTTCCTCGGTCCCGGCGCTCGCCCATAGCAAACGAAGGGTGGCGTTGGTTTCTTCCGGAGCATCAAAGTTGGGCGCGAACGTCTGGCGAATGGAGTCGGCGCTGACCGTGCCGCCAATGACACCCATCGATCCGCTGAATGTCGCGACGTAATGAAACAGATCCATCCGTCCGAGGCCGATCTGCCGCGCCTGGTTGCCGCCCATCGACAGTCCCGCAATCGCGCGGGCGTCCGCGTCCCGCTTCACGCGGTACAGACGCTCGACCATCGGCATCACTTCGTCGAGCAGATCGCGCGAGAACTCGCCGAGATCCCGCCGCGCGAAGGTCGGCACTGTCCCAATCCGAACGCTGGCCTCCGGATGACCGAACGGCATGACGACGATCATCGGCTTCGCCTTGCCATCGGCGATCAGGTTGTCGAGGATCACGTTCGCGACGCCGTCGTTGATCCAGGACGACTCGACGCCACCGCTGCCGTGCAAGAGATACAACACCGGGTATGTCGCATTTCCGCGATCGTAGTCAGGCGGCGTGTAGATGTAGACGCTCCGGGCGACGCCGAGCGATCGTGAATCGTACCAGCGCTTCGTCACCGCGCCATGCGGCACCTTGCGGGGATCCCACGCTTCGGGTGTCGGACCGACGATGTGTGCGAAGCCGGCGACCAATTGCTGCCCGTCCACCAGACACACCGCCATGTAGATGTCCGGCGCGAGCGGCCCGAGCACGCCGCTCCAGACGCCATCGACGCCCCGGGTCAGCGGAATCGCTGCCGTCACCGCCATCGTGTCGACCAGGACCTTCACGTCCTTCGCGGCCGGCGCGTTGATGCGGACGCTGACCAATCGATTGGGGACGACCTTGAGTTCGAGAACGGAGGCTGACGACTGCGCGCGGAGTGTCAGCACGCATGCTGCCGCACAGATGACCGCAAGAGCGAACCTGGAACCCTGAACCATGCGGCGCACCCGGAACCCTGAACCCTGCACCCTGAACCGCTACCGCCAGGGATCAACGAGCGCCTTCGGAATCCTCAGCGCTTCTGCCGTTTCGAGGGCCTCGTTGAGCTGGCCGAGTCCGTACGTCGCCGCGCCGATGCGGGCCCACGGGACCTCGTGTCCGTATCGCTCGAGGGCGCGCAGTGCGCGCAGGAAATGGCCGGCCTCGCTGCCCCAGCATCCGCGAATCTCGAGGTGCTTGCGATTGATGTGCTCGTGCGCGTTGATAGTGCTGTCGCCGGTGTTCGTGTAGTGACCGGCGATCACGTAGGCGCCCCCGTTGCGCGCCATGCGCAGGCCCTCTTCGAATGCCCGCGGCGATCCGGCCGCTTCGATGACGACGTCCGCGCCGAGGCCGGCGGTCAGTTCGAGGACGCGCTGCAGGCGTTCGTCCGGTGAGACGTGATCGATATCGATGGCGTGATCCGCGCCCATGTCGGCTGCCAGCGCCAATCGATCGGCCGGCGCGCCAATCACGATCACCTGTCCCGCGCCCGCCTTGCGCGCGAGCGCCGCCGCGCTCATTCCCACCGCGCCGGCGCCCTGGACGACAACGGTATCGCCCATCGTGATTCGCGAACGTTCGATGATGTGCACCGCCGTGAGCAGCCCGCAACCTCCGCCGATGTAGGCCTCGAACGTCACGGCATCCGGCAGCTTCGCGACGATGACGCCGGGCTCGAGGTAGACCTTCTGCGACCAGCCGCCGAAGAGTCCCTCGGCCGCCGAGTCCGTGATGCCGTACACCCTGCGCGACGAGCATCGCGTCGGCGTCCGGTGGACCGTGCACGCGAGACAGCGGCCGCACGTGCGATGCACATCAAAGAACGCGATTCGGTCGCCCTCGAGCAGTTCGGCGCCGGTGACGTCGCGTAGACCGCCGCGGACCTTGTCCAAGGTGCCCGTCGTGACATGGCCGGGAATGATCGGATACGGCACTCCGCTGAGGCGGCCATGCCACAGGTGCACATCCGTGCCGCAGACTTCGGAGAAAGCCGTGCGCAGGAGCGCGCCGCCAACTGGAAGGTCAGGTTCCTGGAATTCGCGAATGTCGATCCGCGCCCGCGGCGCAGGCATGACGGCGGCAATGACAGTAGGCATGGGGATTCGGTGATTTGCGATCTGGTGATCTGGCGATTTCACTCACCAGACCACCAAATCACCAGATCGCCATATTCACCGATCTCCGTTCAAGTACTTTTCCAGCCACCCGATCCACCGCTCCTGCACGTCGCGCTGACGGACGGGATCGCTCGCGTTGTGAGCGTTGATCGGGTACGCAATGAACTGCGTCGTGACACCCGCGTCCTTGAGTGCATGAAACAGCTTGTATGACTGCGTGATGGGAACCCGGTAGTCGCCGGTGTTCGCGAGGATCAACGTCGGCGCCTTGATCTTTCCCGCGTAGCTGATCGGCGACTGCTCCCGCACGCTGGTCATGCGGTCCGCGCTCACCCACGGTGAGTTGTTGCCACGGCCACCGGCGCCGTCGCTGAAGTTCTGCTGGTCGATTTGATCGGTCACCGCGGCGCCGGCCACCGCGGCCTTCCAGACGTTCGGGTAGTTCCCGATCATCCACGTCGTCATGTACCCGCCGTAGGACCAGCCGGAAACAGCCATCCGTGAATCATCGACGAATCCGCGCTGCTTGAGCGCCTCGACCCCGGCCATGACGTCGCGGCCTGGACCAGCGCCCGCATCGTTACTGATGGCGCCCTGGAATTGGCGGCCGAGGTTGTCGCTGCCGCGATAGTTCGGCTGGAACACGAGCCAGCCCTTCGCCGCCATGAGCTGGGCGCCCGCGCTGAATGTCATCAGCGAGGCCGCGCGCGGCCCGCCGTGGACGAGCAGGACCAGCGGATACTTCTTCGACGGATCGAAGTCGGGCGGGAACGTCAGGATGCCGTTCTGCGCAAACTTCTCGAACGTGTAGCTCACCACTTCCGACTTGCCGAGCGGCAGCGACGCAATCTCATCGTTGACGGTCGTCAGCCGCTTGACCGGCGCGTCAGGCGACGTCTTGATGTAGATCTCACCCGGGCGCGTCGGCGACGTCCCGCTGAAAGCAATCGCTCCGGTCGAGCTGATGGCCATGTCCACGAAGAACGCCGAGTTCGGGCTGGCGTCGCCGGTATCGAGTTTCTTCGGAGTGCCGCCGTCGATCGGCTGCTGCCAAATCGACACACGCTCGGTGTCGTTGGCGCCGACGATGAGCGACAGGCCGTCGGGCATCCAGAGCGCGCGGGCGATGCCCCGGTCGATGGATGGCGTCACGTTCTTCGCGGCGCCACCCTTCGCCGGCGCAACGGCCGCACCGTTGTTCAACATCGCAATCTGATCGCCCTTCGCGGAGAACACCGGATGCGTGCCTCCGAGATTGAGCTGCTTGATCGTCCCGTCCGCGATCGTGACCGAGTGGAGACCGCCGGTGATTCCGGCGGTGCCGCTTCGCGCGAACACGATCGCGGAGCCATCGGGCGTCCACGTAATCATCGAGGACGGCGCGCCCGGCGGGCGTGTGACCGGCAGCGTCCACTCACCCGACGTCAGACGCTTCGCGGCTCCGCCGCTCGCCGGCACGGTCCAAACGTGGGTCGGCGGCACAGGCGCCGTCATGAACAGATGGAAGTTGAGCTGTACCTCGAAGGAATCGTTCCAGCGCTGGTAGCCCGGCTTCTTCTCCGGCACATCCGCCGACGCGAATCCAATCGTGCTGCCATCCGGTGACCACGCAAGCTGCTGCACGCCGCTTGGCGCGGTTGTCAGCTGCTTGATCTCGCCGCCACGGCTGTCAACGACAAAGATCTGGGCGCCACTCTGACCGGGGATCGGTCCGTTCGAAAGAAAGGCAACCTGCTGGCCGCTTGGAGACCAGCGCGGGAACGACACGCTGACGTACTTCGTGCCATCCACGAGCGTCTTCGACGCGCCGCCGGCAACCGCGATCCGGTTGAGTGACGCCATGTGGCGGTTCTCGTCCAGGTTCGGCACCGACAGCACGTAGGCGAGCGACGACCCGTCGGGAGAGAACTGCGGATCGCTCACGCGCTTCACTTTGGAGAAGTCGTCGAAGCCGAAACGCCTGACGACGGCCTGGCTGGCCGGCAGCGTGACCACCAGCGTGAATACGGCGACCAGCGTCGCCACTAACAGCTTTTTCATGGAGGAATGATAGTGGGGCCCGGCGTTTTTTCCGATCCCCTTTCGTGGAAATTACGTCCGGCCCCGACTTTGGTCATGGCATCATCAGCGGCGTGCTCCTGACCATCTCCGAAGCTGCGGCCCAGTTGCGAGCTGGCGCCCTCAAGGCCACCGACCTCGTCGAGCAAAGCCTGTCCGCGATTGCCAGGTTCCAACCCTCCACGAACGCGTTCATCAGAGTGGACGCCGAGGGCGCGCGCACGGCCGCGGCCCGTGCCGACCGCGACTTCGCCAGCGGCGTCGATCGCGGTCCGCTTCATGGCATTCCGATTTCCATCAAGGATCTCGTGGACATCGCCGGACAGCCAACCACCGCGGCGTCGCGCGTGCTGGCCGAAAACATCGCGAAGGCCGACGCGCCGCTGGTCGCGCGGCTGCGGAGCGCCGGCGCGGTACTCATCGGCAAGACCAACCTTCACGAGTTCGCGCTGGGCACCACGAGCGAGGCGTCGGCGTTTGGCGCGGTTCATCATCCGTCGGATCCGCGGCGTTCGCCGGGAGGATCCAGCGGTGGGTCCGCTGCCGCCGTCGCGTGCGGAATGGGACTGGCGTCGATTGGCACCGACACCGGCGGATCGATCCGCATCCCCGCCTCGGTCTGCGGCGTCGTCGGCCTCAAGCCCGGTTTTGGCGAAGTGCCGACCGCGGGGGTGGTTCCGCTGAGCACGTCGTTCGATCACGCTGGTCCAATCACGCGATCGGCCGCGGACGCGGCCGCGCTCTGGAGTGTGCTGTCCGGTGCGCCGATGCCCGCCGCGGGCGCCGAACTCAAGGGTCTCCGTCTCGTCCGGCTCGTCGAGTACTTCGATCGGCCGGTGGAACCTGGTATCCGGACAGCCTTCGAGGGCACGCTTCGCGCGCTGCGCGCGGCTGGCTGCAGCATCACGGAAGCCGTGCTTCCGAACTCGGCGGGCATTCTCGACGCCTACGTGAACATCGTGCTCCCCGAGGGCGCGGCGTGGCACGCGCGTTACCTGGACTCGCGCGCATCCGACTACACGCCGACGGTGCGCGCCCGCTTCGAGAGCGGCCGGTCGATCCCGGCAGTGAAGTACGTGGACGGCATGGAGTTCTGCCGCCGGCTCCGAGCGGATGTCGATGCGCTCTTCGAGCGCGCAGACGCCATCGTGCTGCCCACGATGCCGATCACCGCGCCACTACTCGGCAGTGACGAGATCACTATCGATCCGGCCGTCGGCGACAAGACACCAATGCGCAGCGCGATGCTCAAGCACACGCAACCCTTCAACATGAGCGGCCACCCGGCGATCTCGCTGCCGATGCCAATGACCGGCTTGCCCGCCGGTCTGCAGATCGTCGGCCGGCACGGCGGCACCGGCCGCCTGTTGGCGATTGCGGCGGCGTGCGAGAAAATCATCGGGAATGCCTAAACACGTCTCAGTCACCGAAGCCCACGCCCTCCAGCAGCAGGGCGGCACATACGTCGATGTGCGCTCGCGCGCCGAGTACGAAGCCGGCCATGCGGAGGGCGCGCTCAACGTCCCGCTGGCCGAGCGGACCGGCCCCAACCCGGACTTTATCCACGTCATGAAGGCGCTCTTTGCGCCCGACGCCAAGCTCCTCATCGGCTGCCAGGTCGGCGGGCGATCGATGCGCGCGGCAGGAATGCTCGAGTCGTTCGGGTTCAGCGACGTCAGCAACATCAAGGGCGGCTTCGCCGGTATGCGAGATCCGATGGGCCGCTCGATCGATCCGGGCTGGGAGGAGAGCGGCCTGCCGGTAGAGACCGGCGCGCCGGCCGGCCGGCGGTACGAAGACCTGGCCGCCAAGGCCGGCATCGACGAGTGATTGCCCCCGCGTTCCACGCGTGGGAACGCCGACTCGCGTCCGTCGATCAGAATCGCTTCGCACGTCCCTTCGAGTGGGGACTCGATTGGCTCGGACTACCCGCCGACTCGTCCGATCCCGCAGCGACAATCGCCCGCTTCTCGGCCGACGCGATGGCGGCGACTGACGCATTCTACGCGGCGCCTCGCCTTCCGGCGTCTGACTTCGACGGTGAGAATCTCGAATTCGAGAGCGCTGTCACCAGCCCGTTCCCCGTAAACAACCGTGTCCGGCTGCGCGTCTTCCCCGCCCGCGCGCGCGACAAAAGCCGCCCGACCCGGGCCGTGCTCGTGCTGCCGCAGTGGAACGCCGACGAGGGCGGCCATGTGGGACTGTGCAGGGGGCTCGCGTACTTCGGGATCACCGCGGTCCGCCTCGTGCTTCCGTATCACGAGCAGCGCCGCCCACCGCATCTTGAGCGGGCCGAGTACATCGTCAATTCGAACGTCGGCCAGACGCTCGTGGCCAACCGCCAGGCGGTGCTCGACGCACGCCGCGCGATCGACTGGATTGAGGATCAGGGCTACACGCGGATCGGCATCATCGGCACCAGCCTCGGCTCGTGCCTCTCGATGCTCACGATGTCGCACGACACCCGCATCCGCGCCGGCGTCTTCAATCACATTTCGCCGTACTTCGCCGACGTCGTGTGGCGGGGACTCTCGACGACGCACGTGCACGACGGCCTCGAAGGCCACGTGACCCTCGAGGCTCTGCGCGAGTACTGGATGCCAATCAGCCCGTGGCCGTTCATCGACCGGGTCAAGGACAGACGCATCCTTCTGATCTATGCGCTGTACGACCTGACCTTCCCGGTCGACCTATCTCGAATGTTCCTGAAGGAGTTCACACGGCGCGGCGTGCCGCACAAAACCGCGGTGCTTCCCTGCGGGCACTACACGACGGGGAAGACACCGTTCAAGTTCATAGATGGGTACTACATCGTCAAGAACATGCTGCAGGAACTCTGACCCTTGGACCCTTGGACCCTTGGACCTTTGGACTACAGGTATTTGATCAAACCCTGAATCGCGTCGTAGATGACCGACCCGATCGCCTGGACAAACGGGCTGATGTTGCCGGAGGCGAGATCGCTTGCGGCGTCGGCAGTACGGACGGGGTCGGTGAGGAGCAGCCAGATGGTTGCGCCCGCGATCGTCGCAGCCATCAATCCAATGATGGCGACGAGACTCACACTGAATCGGACGAAGCTCATGGCCTCAGCCAGTCTAGCACCGCCTTTTGGCGGCATTGACGGTGTTACGGGACTAAAACGATCTTTCCGAAGTGCCCGGATGACTCGAGTGTCTTCTGCGCGCGCGCCGCGTCGGCGAGAGGGAACGTCGAGTCCACCACGGGCGCGAACCGGCCACGGAAGAACAATGCCGCCGCCCGCAGGAGCTCCGCCTTCCCGCCCATGTACGACCCGAGCACGGAGAGCTGCCGCGCGAACAGGTGTCGCAAGTCGAGCGCCGTCTCGTGTCCGGTGGTCGCGCCGCACGTTACCACCCGCCCGCCGCGCGCCAGGCATTTGAGACTCTTCTCCCACGTGGCTGCTCCGACGTGTTCGACGACAACATCGACGCCGCGGTTGGTGGTGAGCTGACGAACGCGCTGGACGATGTTTTCGTCATAGTGGTCGATGACCTCGTCAGCCCCGAGCTCCCTTGCCTTCGCGATCTTGTCGGCGCCGCCGGCCGTCGCAATCACTCGCGCCTGCATCAGCCGTGCAATCTGAACCGCGGCCTGCCCGACGCCACTGCCCGCGGCGAGCACGAGCACGGTCTCGCCAGCAGTGACGTGCGCGCGCGACTGCAGCATGTGCCACGCCGTCAGAAATGCCAGCGGAAACGCGGCGGCCTCTATGTCGCCGATATGGTCCGGCAACGCGATGAGGTTCTGCACCGGCACCGCAACAAACTCCGCATAGCCGCCCGCCGACTGGTAGCCCAGTACGTCGTAGCGCGGACAATAGTTGTCGCGCCCGGCGAGGCAGGCGGGACACCGCCCACAGCTGAGTCCCGGCTGCACCATCACGCGCTGCCCTGTCTTCCACTCGGGCGCGTCGCTCGCAACGTCTGCGACCTCACCAGCGACGTCAGCCCCGGATATGTGCGGCATCGGAATCGTGACGCGCTCGAGGCCCCGCCGCTGCCAGAGATCGAGGTAGTTCAGCGCGCAGGCCCGAACCCTGACGACGGCCCAGCCGGAACGCACCACTGGATCTGGCGCCGTCTCGTACACCAGGACGTCCGTCCCGCCATGACGATGAAACCGCACCGCCTTCATGGCGTGGATAGTACCGTGCGGAACGCTCCGCAGTATCAATAACGCGCACGCGGCACGCGGGTTAACAGGGGAATCAACGAAGAGCTTTCAACATGGAGGGCATGGAGGTACATGAAGCTTGGAGACATGAAGACATGAAGACTGCAGGACTGATGGAGCCGGGTCTGGTGGCCCGGCTTCGCCGGGCTAGCTGACGTGGGAGAGACGGGAGAACGCAAGAGCCAGGAGATAGGACAGTGCTCTTGCGTTCTCCCGTCTCTCCCACGTCAGCCGGCCGCCGCAGGCGGCCGCCAGACCCGGACCTCGGGCACCCTACTTGGCCCTACACGTTGAAATGCTTTGCCGGAATCAGAACTCAGGTGCGATCTCGGCGATCGGCCGGCCGAGGGACTCGAGACCGGTGCCGATGCGGGTGCGATCGCCGACAACGACGAGCGCCGAGTCGTCGGGGCGGAGAAACTGCCGTGCCGTGCGCGTGACGACGTCGGGCGTCAGCGCTTCTATCGCCGGTACGAATCGATCGAAGGTGTCCTCGGGCAGTCCATAGCTCACGAGCTCCGACATCGCCCGGACGAGGTGGCCGGCGGTCTCGAAGTGCCGGCCGTAGCCGCGGGCAAGCGCGGCCTGAGCGCGGCCCAGCTCATCCTCGGTGATGGAACCCTCTGCCTGTATGCCCCGCGTCTCGCGCAGGACCTCGGCCAGTGCCACGGCGGTCGCATCGCTCTGGACGCTGGCTTCGCAGGAGTAGACTCCGCCCACCCGCCGCATATCGAACGATGTCCGGGCGCCATAGGTGATGGCGCGCTCCTCACGCAGGTTGCGATTGATACGGCTCATGAACTGGCCACCGAGGATCGCATTGAGCGCGACGAGTGCGGGATAGTCGCCCGTCCTCCGGGCCGGGCCGCCGTGGCCGGCGCGTATCTCCGACTGCGGTGCGTCCGGCCAGGCCACGAAGAGGATGTCCGGTGCCTGCTGAAACACCGGGACCGGCGTCTCCCGGGGAGGATTTCCGGCGGCGACCCAGTCTCCCAGAGCAGCCTCACACGCATCGAGTGCGCGTACCGGCTGAATGTCTCCGGCAACGAGAATGGCAGCCGTCGATGGATGCCAGGCACTTGCCCAGCACGCGCGGACATCATCGAGCGTGACGCGTTCAGCAGCACGCGTCGTACCGAGCGCACCACGGCCATACGGGTGCTGCCCATAGATGGCGGAGAGCAGCGCGCGATCGGCAGCCGCCGCCGGTGTCCTTGCCAACTGCTTCAGACGGCTGAGGCGCAGATCCCGAACTCGAGCGAAGTCCGGCGCCGCCATGCGCGGCCGTCGAATCACGTCAGCCATGATCGCGAGCGCCCGATCGAAGTACTTCGACAGGGTCGTGAGGGTGAGTGACGCGGTGTCAGTACCTGTCTCGGTCGAAAGATTCGCGCCGATTCGAGCCAGCGCATCTGAGAGCTCGATAGCGTCGTACGATCCGGCACCTTCCGTGAGCAGCGCCGACGTGAGGGTGGCGAGCCCGGGCAACTCAGGCGGATCGATCGCGGTGCCGGCCTCGACGAGGCAGGTCACCGTGACGACCGGCACTGCGGTGTGCTCGATGGCCCAGAGACGCAATCCGCCTCCGAGCCTGCGGCGCTGCACGCCAGGGAACAGCACGGAGGTCGGAGCGCCGACGGTGGGAATGGTGAATCTAGACATCGTGATCAAGTTCGAAGTTCAAAGTTCGAAGTTCGAGCTCACTTCGGCACCACCATCAGCTCGACCGCTTTGCGCGGATCGAGGAACTTCCGCGCGGCCGTCTGCACGGTGGCCTGAGTGGCCGCGAGATACCGCGCGAGATCCTCGTCGAACGAGTCCGGCTGTCCCAGGAAAACGTTGTAGGCATTGAGTTGATCGGCCTTACCGCCAAAACCGCCAAGTGATTGCAGCCGGTAGACGAATGCGGCTTCGGCACGGGCCCGGCCGCGCTCGAGCTCGGCGTCGTCCGGCCCGCCGTCCCGCAACCGGTCCAGTTCTTCAGAGATGGCCGTCCGAACGTCGTCTGGATTCTGCCCGGGCGCGACAGTCGCGACGATTTGGAACTGGCCGCAGAGCTCGCGCGAGCTCTGGGCCGCGGAGACTTCGGTCGCCAAACGGCGATCGTGGACGAGGCGCCGGTACAGCCGCGATGTCCGGCCTGTCGAGAGCAGGTCCGCAGCCAGGTCGAGGTCCGCGTCGGCGGCGGCGAAGAGCGGCGGGGACGGCCACGTCAGATATAGGCGTACGAGGTCGACGCGATCCTCGATGACGAGGCGTTCGTGTCGAGCTGCCACCTCCGAGGCGACAACTGGAGCGATCGCGGGACCGGACGGGATCTCACCGAACAAATCAGCCGCCATGCCGAAGGCGTCGCCCGCGGTGACGTCGCCCGCGATTACCAGCGAGGCATTGCCGGGATGGTAGAACCGCTTGAAGAACGCGTGCGCGTCCGCGACCGTCGCGGCGTTGAGATCCTCGACTTCGCCGATGGGCAGCCATGAATACGGATGACCGTTCGGAAAGACCGCGCGCGCGATCGAGAACGGGACGAGTCCGTACGGGCGATTCTCATAGTTCTGCCGTCGCTCGTTCAGGACGACGCCGCGCTGCGCCTCGAACCGATGCGACGTCACGGCAGGCAGCAGCCAGCCCATGCGATCGGCTTCCATCCACAGCGCCAGTCGCAGCGCCTCGGTGGGAACGACTTCCCAGTAGTCCGTTCGATCCGCGCTCGTCGAACCGTTGATGGACGCGCCTGCGGCCTGGAGCGGCGCGAAGTAGCTCTGTGGCTGATGCTCGGACCCTTCGAACATCAGGTGCTCGAACAGATGCGCGAGCCCTGTCTGGCCGGGTTGCTCGTTCTTGGATCCGACGTGATACCAGATGCTTACCGCGACGAGCGGAACACGGCGGTCTTCGTGGACGATCACCTGCAGGCCGTTTGGCAGGACCTGCTTCTCGAACGCGACTCTCACACCTGCACGAGCGGAATTGCTCTTCTGACGTGCGCGGAAATGGAGATCTGCTGGGCCACGCGTTCAGCCGCGGCGACAATCGCGCGCGCGGGGACGGACTCGGGCTCCCCGATCACAATGGGCACGCCCGAGTCCCCGCCCTTGCGCACGGGGGCGTAAAGCGGAATGTCACCAAGGAACGGTACTGAGAGTTCCTTCGCCAGCGCCTCGCCTCCGCCGCGGCCGAACAAGTCGGCTTCCTCGCCGCAACGCTGGCAGGCGAAATAGCTCATGTTCTCGATGAGGCCGAGCGTCGGAATGTTCAGCTTGCGGTACATCGAGACCGCGCGGCGCGTGTCCGCGAGCGAGACTGTCTGCGGCGTCGTGACCAGCACGGCGCCCGCGACCGGCACGGACTGACTGAGGCTCAGCGCGATGTCGCCCGTGCCAGGCGGCATGTCGACGAGCAGGTAGTCGATCTGGCTCCAGGCCGCGTCGCGAAAGAACTGTTGAATGGCGCCATGCAGCATCGGTCCACGCCAGATCACCGGCGAGTCGTCTTCCGTGAGGAATCCCATCGAGACGACCTGCAGGCCGTACCGCTCCGCGGGCACGATCTTCTTACCGTCGGTCTCGAGCTTCGTCTTGAGGCCGAGCATGATGGGCACGTTTGGACCGTACATGTCGCCGTCGAGCAGCGCGACGCGGCTGCCCAACTGCGCGAGCGCAACCGCGAGGTTCACGGCAAGCGTGGTCTTGCCAACGCCGCCCTTGCCGGCGCCCACCGCGATGATGTTCTTCACGCCTTCGACCGGCGCGCGGCCAAGCTCGGGGCGCCCCACCGCGCGCACCTGCGCCGTCATCTCAATCTCGAGCGACGAGACGCCGGGAATCGCGGAGACGACGGAGCGAGCCTGTTCCTTGAGCAGATCCTTGACCGGGCACGCCGGCGTCGTGAGCTCGATGGCGAACGACACGGCGCCGCCCTTGATCTCCAAGCGCTTCACGAAATCGAGCGCGACGATGTCCTTATGAAGGTCGGGATCCTTGACCGCCTTCAGCGCTTCGAGGACGGCCTCTCGTGTGACTTCACTCATGGGTCAATTGTCCCTCACGCCGGGCCTGAAGGCCCGGCCTACGTAGGCCGGGGCTTTAGAGTGCGTTGCAAAATTAGCTCGCCGCCTTCAATTGGTTCCAACAGATGAGGATGCAGCCGAGGGTGAGGAACGCCTCGTGGACGAAGTCGAGGCGTTCGTAGCGGACGGCGAGGCGGCGGTAGCGGTGCAGCCAC
>DATNEY010000061.1:0-3456 GCA_035606665.1 Vicinamibacterales bacterium
CCGATACGCGAAGTGATCCCGCCCGCAATTGCTCGTGAACCCCACGTCGGCCACCGCCGGCGCGTCCGGCGCCGCCAGATACGCCGCATACCGCGCCTCCAGCGCCGCCAGCGTCGCGGCCGTCTTCGCCGACAGCGTCACCACGTGACTCGGCCGCTCGCTTCCCGCCTCCCCCCGCACCGCCGCCGGCGCCTCCTCCACCACCACATGCGCGTTGGTGCCGGTAAACCCGAAGGAGCTGACACCGGCAAGCCGCCGCTCGTCTCCGTTCTTTTTCCACGGCTGGCTTCGGTGCGCGATCGCGATCGAACGATTCCAGAGAATGTGCGGATTGGGATCGGAGAAATGCAGGTGGCGCGGGATCATTTCGTGTCGCAGCGCCAGTAGAACTTTCTGGAGCCCTGCGATTCCGGCGGCAGCTTCGAGATGACCGAGATTGGTCTTCACGGACCCCACGGTGAGCGGCTGGTTCTCGGCCCGAGCCGTGCCGTAGACGTTCGCCAACGCGTCTATCTCGATGGGATCGCCCAGAGACGTCCCGGTGCCGTGAGCCTCGACATACTGAATGTCGTGCGGGTGCACGCCCGCTCGCTGAAGCGCTTCGCTGACCACTGATTGCTGCGCGCGGCCATTAGGCACGGTGAAGCCGCCGCTGGCGCCGTCCTGGTTCACGGCAGAGCCACGAACGACGCCCCAGATCGGATCGTTCGCCGCCAACGCATCGGACAAGCGCTTCAGGACGGCGACTCCGCACCCCTCGGATCGGACATAGCCGTCGGCGCGCGCGTCGAAGGTCTTGCACCGCCCGTCCTTCGCCAGCATCCTCGCTTTCGAAAGATTGAGCGTCACGTCCGGCAACAGCATCAGGTTGACGCCAGCCGCGATTGCCACGTCGCACTCACTGTTCAGCAGGTTCTGACACGCGAGGTGAACCGCGACCAGCGAAGACGAACACGCGGTATCAACCGACAGGGACGGGCCCATCAGCCCCAATACGTAGGACAACCGGCCGGCCGCGGCGCTGAGGGCGTTGCCCGTGCCGAGGTAGGGCTCGGCCTCCGCTTCGACTCGCGCGAGGCAGAGCGCATTGTCGAAGCCGGCGATGCCAACGAAGACACCCGTCCTGCTGCCCGCGAGAGACGCTGCTGAAATGCTTGCGTTCTCGAGAGCCTCCCAGGTGGTTTCCAGAAGGATCCGCTGCTGCGGATCCATCCTTTCGGCTTCTCGATCGGAGATGTTGAAGAACCCCGCGTCGAAGTAGTCGATGTCGTCCAGAAACCCGCCGTGTCTGGTGTAGGTGCGGTTGGGCGCGTCGGGATCGGGATCGTAGTATTCGTCGGCGTCCCATCGATCCGGCGGCACGACCTGAATCGCGTCAACCTCATCTTTCAAGAGCTGCCAGTAGCGATCGGGTGAAGTGACGTGGCCCGGAAAGCGGCAGGCAATGCCCACGATGGCCACGGGCTCCCGCACCGGCCGCAGGAACGCCGCCGAGCCGGCAACCCTTCGAGCGGGACGCGCCTCCAGCTCGAGCCGCAGCTCTCCGCCGAGGAACTCCGCGATCTGCGAGATCGTGGAATGGTTGAAGACGAGGCCGGCCGGAATCGTGATGCCGAAGTCACGTGCAAGCCGATCTCCTACTTGCACGGCCATGAGCGAATCGATGCCTGCATCGAAGAGGCGATCGTCCACGCCAAGGACGCGACCGCCATCAAAGCCCAACGCCTCTGAAATCACGGACTGAACGTGAGCCACCAACCGCGGGCGCCGCTCCGACACCGCCAGGTCGACGAGACCTCTGGCCACACGACCGGAATCGATCGGCCGCGCTGCCGTTGGTTGGAATGATTGCAACAGAGGCGGAAATCCGTGCGCGCCGTACTTCCGGCTCAATCGCTCCCAATCGATGGAGGCGATTGTGATCTGCGGTTTGTCGAGGCGGATCGCGAGCTCGAGCAGCTCGAACGCCTTTTCGGGAACGAGCGCCGAGATTCCCTGGTCCTGCCACGAATTCACGGACCGGGCCATCCCCGGTCCTGCCCAGGGTCCCCAGTTGATCGTTGTCGCCGGAAGCCCGAGCTGCCGGCGATAGTGAGCCAGACCGTCCAGAAAGCCGTTCGCGGCGACATAGTTTCCCTGGCCGGGCGCACCGAGCACGGAAGCCAGCGACGAGAAACAAACGAAGAAATCCAGCGGGCCGTCTGCCTCGAGCGATAACCGGTGCAGGTTCCATGCACCCTGAACCTTCGGAGCCATGACCGGAGCAAATCGCTCCGGCGCCTGCTGCAACAGGACACCGTCATCGAGGATGCCCGCCGCATGGATGATCGCGCGCAGCCGATGCGGTCCCCGGCGCAGCTCGTTCCAGACTTCACGCAACCGTTTCGCGTCCGCGACGTCACCTTCGTAGACTTCGACTCGCGCGCCGCGCTCCGTCCAACGATTGGCGGCGGCTCGCGCGTCGTCGCTATTTGCCCCGCGGCGGCTCAGCACCACAATCGTGCCGGCACCGCGTTCGCTGAGCCAATCACCGATCCGCTGCCCGAGCCCGCCGAATCCGCCGGTGATCAGATACGCGCCGTCGTCGCGTATCGCAGGATCCCCCACGCCGAGATCAGCCTCGCTCGCATCGACTCTTTCGAGGCGAGGCACGTAGCGATCGGATCCACGAAGGACGACCTCTGGAGCCTCGGACGCGCCGGCGCGAGAGTTTTCGGCGATTTCGCGAAACAGGAGCGAGACATCGATTCGGGCGCCCACATCGATCCGCCGGCACCGCAGCTCGGGATGTTCGGATGCGATGGTCCTGCCCAAGGTCCAGGCCGGAGCGTGTTCCGGACGCAATGGCGCGGTGGAATCGCCGGCGGCCTGGGTCTGCTCCGTCACAATCGTCAGCGTGGCCGGAGTCCTGGACCCCAAGGTCACGAGCGCCTGCGTCAACGCGAGAACACTGATGCTGCCGGCTTCCTGCGCGGCCCAGACGTCTTCCGTGACGTCCGACCCGACACCTGACAGATGCACGACGTGCAAAGGTTCGCCCGCGGCGTCCGGCAGTGCGTGACGGTACTCGTCTGCACTGGCCGGACCTTCGCTCACCGTGGCGAATTCGCAACGCACGCCGGCTGCTTTGATCCTTTCGACCAGTTCACGACCCAAAGCGCCTGAATCGGAGAAGACGACCCAGATTCCATCCGGTACCGGATCGCGAGCAGGCGGCTCACTTCGCCTCCAGCGGATTTCGTAGAGCGACGTCTCCGCGTCAGCCGCCGCGATCGCGTTCCGCACACGAGGCGCCGCGTCGATCCGGAACTCCTCGCGTTGGAAGGGGTAATTGGGGAGGGGGCGGGGGACGGGACGAGCGGCATGGCCGCGGTGGTATTCGCGCCAGTTGAGGTCGAGCCCGTGGGCGTAGAGGTCGGCGACACTGTGCGCCAACGTCTCCCACGCGGGCCGGCC
>DATNEY010000049.1:0-3268 GCA_035606665.1 Vicinamibacterales bacterium
CGGCTGATCAAGACCACCGATCCGCATGTGATCGTGTTCGGCTGCACCTCAGCCGGATCGCTCGGCGGCCTGCAGAGCGATGCCGGCATCGCGCGGCGCATCGAGGAACTGACCGGCGTGCGGGCACTCACTGTCGTTGGCTCCGTCGTCGAGCAGTTGAAGACGATTCAGCCGCGCACCGTGGCCGTCTTCACGCCGTACCGCGAGGAGCTCACTCGGACGGTCTCCGATTGCGTGGTGGAGGCAGGGTTCCGGCTCGGCCCGGTGGCCGGCATGGGCATCCTCTCGAACCGCGAGATCGGCCAGGTGGCGCCGGCAGAGATCGTGGACTTCGTCGACGGACACATGCGCAGCGCCACGGCCGACTGCATCTTCCTCTCCTGCACCAACTGGCAGGCGATCGACGCCATCGAGGCGGTCAAGGCGCGCTTCGGCGTGCCGGTCATCTCGAGCAATCAAGCCACGATCGAAGCAGTCCGGCACTCGGCGCTCGGATGTCTATCCTGACGGCCGCGATCGTCCCACGAGACGCGGCACCCGTCGTGCTGCCGGTCATCCCGCCGGGACCCGGCAAGACCCGGGAGCGGGCACGATGGTCCGAAGGTCCCGGAACGACGGGACTTCGCGCCATGTTCCGCGATCCAACAAATTGGTACGCGCGGATTTCCCAGAACAAAATTTGTAAACGATTGTCGTTCGCATCGCCGAGATAGCGGTATGCTCCGCCGTCTTAACTCATATGCGCTCGCGTTTCACGCCGCCTTCTTATCCAACCCCCAAAGAGAGGCCCCCTATGAGAATGCGTGCGCCCATCGCGAGAATTCTGTCGGTCATCTCCGTCGTGACCCTGGTGTCCCTGGCATCCGCATGCGGAAAGGACACGCCGGCGGCGCCGACGAACACCGCGCCGACGGTCACCTTCTCCACCCAGATTCAGCAACAGATTCTGAACCCCGCCTGTGTGGCCTGTCACACGGACGAGGGGCGCACGCCGGCCAGCAATTTGAACCTGAGGTCGGGCGTCTCCCATTCGCAGCTGGTCGGGGTGGCCAGCGTCGGCAAGGCGGGGGCCGTTCGCGTGATCGCCGGCAACGCGAGCGGCAGCTATCTGATACAGAAGCTCGAAGGCGCCTCCGACATCGTCGGGCTGCGGATGCCGCGCAATGGGCCGCCGTATCTGACCACCGAGCAAATCGCGCTGATCCGACAGTGGATCACCAACGGCGCGCCCAACAATTGAGTAGATGAACCAGTCGCCAGTTGCCAGTCTGGATGAACCAGTCGCCAGTGGCCAGTCATTGTCGTCGACTGGCCACGGTTGACTGATTCATCGACTGGCCACTGGTGACTGGTTCATCGACTGGCCACTGGTAACTGGTTCATCGACTGGCCACTGGTGACTGATTCATCGACTGGCCACTGGTGACTGGTTCATCTAGTATTTCCAGCTTTTGACGTCGGCGCCCTTCGGCGCCGTCTTCGTCCAGTGATCGGACATCTGCGGGATGAACCGGTCGTTATAGGTGAGGCGCGAGATCGCGTTGACGTGCTCGTGATCGCCGCTCCAGCAGTGCTCGTCCTTCATCCCGTAGTCGACACGCGCCTCGGCCGGCGGGTTCGCCGACTGAAGAAACTCTTCGGCTCGATAGACGGCGTTGTTCAGGAAGTAGTTGTCCGAGAGGCCGGCGTTGAGCGTGATCTTGCCGCGCAGCTTGGGGCCCAGCGTCGCCCAGTCGCGCTGCATGATGTGCACGAGATCGTAATGCTCGCGCCAGTAAGCGGCGACCGTCTTGTCGATCTCGCCGGTCCGCTTGTCCCAGATGCGCCTGGGATACCCGTCGGCGCCGACCGGCGAGTAGACCGCTTCCCAGATGTCCCACTGCCCGCCCGATCGTGATTTGGTGCCGAGCACCAGCTCCATCAAATTGTTCTGCTCGAGCGTCGATCGCGTCTGCCCGAGGTAGTCGCGTTTCCCCGGCCGCGGCGTGCGCTTCCACGGCCCCTCGGAGTAGTAGGCGTTGGCGTCCTCGTAGATGTTGACGACCGTGTAGCTTCGGAAGTCGATCGGATCCGGGCAGTTCGCCCAGGCGCCGTTGTACTGGTCCGGGTAGAAGACCTGCACGCCGAGCGCTTCCCAGCCGCCGGTCGAGCCGCCGTAGACCGCGCGCGCCCACGGGCCGATGCCGCGAAACATCTGCTCGATGTGAGGAATCAGCTCGTAGGTGATCGCATCGCCGTAGGGGCCGAGGTTCTCGGAGTTCACGGCGTAGGAGTCGTCGTAGTACGGATTGGCGTGCTGGATCGTGACCATGATCACGCGCGGGAAGCCCGGGCCCGTCCACTGCTTGTAGAACTGGTACCCGTACTCCTGCATCATCCGTTCGTAGCCGTACTTGTCGCAGAACTCTCCCTCGTGGCCGTTGGGGCAGTACTTCGCGATGTTCGGCACGTCGGCCGGCGGCAGCTTCGGGTCGGGCGGCGTCTCGCGCCACCCCGAGACCTCGCGCTGAAAATGCCCGTGATAGATCGCCACCGGGTAGCGCACCCGCGGATGCGAGTCCCACCCCTCGGGCAGGAGGACGAGGGCGCCGAGGTACATCGGCCGCCCCCAGAATTTGGTCAGCCGTTCGCTCTGGATCCTGATCCGCTTGACGTACTTGGTGTCGGGGAGATCCGGCAGCGGCGGGATCGTCTTGTCGAGCGCGACGCGGATCGGCCGATCGCTCGACGGATCGATGCGCATCTTCACCGGCGCGCTGTACAGGTTGCCGGGCGCGCTCGACCACTGCTGCCCCTCGCCGCGATCAGGGGGAAGCTTGACCGTGTGCCCGTCCGATCGGGTGAACGTCTCGTAGACGTGCAGCAGCCCCTGCACCCAGTACTCGCCGGGCTTGATGTCGCCGAGGCTCTGCACCGGATAGCCGAGCACGCTGGCGTCGATGGCAACTTCACGGCCGGGCGCGAGGCCTTCCACATCCACTCCGAAGACCTGGGCGGTGCGGTCGCCGTCGGAGACCTGAAACCGCGGCTCCGTCCGCTGGTCGGTCGACAACAAAAGCAGCAGGCGTCCGTCGAGCGGCTTCGCCCCCGGCGCGGCCGGCACTGTGACGAGCACGCGCAGCGGCGCCGCCGCCGCGCGACCCTGGCATCCGGCCGCGGCGGCAACCGTGGTCGCGAAGGCGAACGCCAACAGAAAACGAGATGTCATCACGGCTGATGCCCTTTCACTCTACTGATGACCGGCAATCGGCGCGCGGATCGCGCGGCC
>DATNEY010000055.1:0-5143 GCA_035606665.1 Vicinamibacterales bacterium
CAACCTGCCGCGAACGATCGCGTACTGGACAGCGACGGGTCTGGTGACGATCGTGCCGCTGCTCGCCGCGTTCGCGTATTTGACCAGCAGCCCAGAAGCGGTCGAGAACTTCCGCCACGTGGGATACCCGCAGCAGTTGCGCGTCCTGCTCGGCGTCGGCAAGCTGGCCGGCGCCATCGTGCTGCTCGCGCCAGGGCTGCGGCTGCTGAAGGAATGGGCCTACGCAGGCTTTACGTTCATGTGGATCGCGGCAACCGTGGCGCACTACCTGGCCGGGGACAAGCCCCTGTTCCTGCTGCCCGTCGCATTGCTGGCGGCGCTGGCGGTGTCATATGTCACGCGCCCTTCCAGTCGCCGCGTCGCTGGTGACGCGCTGCTGCCGTAGCGCGAAATGGACATCGAAACCTCGCCGGGACCTTCAAATAGCGCATCAGCGTGACCGGCCGCCTGGGGATCGAGTGTGGTGGCGGCGCTCCAGGCGGCCGTGCTGGGCCTCAGGCGCGGCATCATCACGGAGTTGGAAATCGAACCCGCGCATCATCGGCGACGACCCTGCGCGATGGTCCGCTCATGACGTCGGCTCGTGTTCTGACGGTGTGCACGCGACGCATGCTGTCGGCGCGGTCGCGGGATGGCGGGCAATCGACTCGACCGCCGATGTGACGATGACCGTATGCTCGGAGCAGAACTGCATGCGCAGGCCGATCTCGATGATGTGCCGTTCGATCGGGCCACGCGGGCGCGGCGACCCGAGAAACAACACAGGGCAGAACGTCGTGAAATGCTTGCCGCCTCGGACCAGCACCCGCCCGAGGCCGTCCTCGAGAACGACCAGCTCGTACACGCTCGAGCCGGTCTTGGCGACGATCGTCTCGCGCGGTGCACACGAAGCGATGTCAATGGACATATCTGACGGCCTTGCTGAAGACATCACATGCGGCTCCTTCACCTGGAGTCTCGGTTGGCATCTCCGCTGTTGAGGCGGCAGCGCTGAATGCGCGGGTCAATCCACTCGGCGCCGCAGTGCCACAACTGACCATCCGTACAGGTCAGCGCGTCCACTTCGATGTTCGTGAGCTCGAAGCCCTGGTCGCGCAGCAACGCGAGCGTGGCAATCGGTTGCTCCAGAAAGTCGGCGCGGAACTCCTCGTCTGTCAGGACCCGCCCGATGATCAGCTGCACGTTTTTCTGCGCCACGGTCATACGCTCCGATCTGTTTCGCCTTGCGGCGCAACCCAATCCGGGGTTGCTGCCATCCGGGACAGAGCAACGCCGCTGCCGAGGCGGTCTCACGAAAACGGCCCGAATGCGCCGCTGTCTGGCGGCGCCATTTGTGTGGATTCAGACGGTGTGCGCGTAATCAGACGTGGTGCCGCCGCACGCAACGCGTGAGTGAGGCGGGCGGTCCACACAATAAGGCTGGTGCCCTCGGGCGCGGCCGCGTAGCATCGCACGTGGCACAGCCCCTGCTTGACCTCGCGTATCACCCGGGGAAGCAGCCAGTGCTGCGATGGATGTCACGCTCGCCAGACGGCTCGGGCCCCTTTTACACGGGAGGCGCGGTGGTCGGTTCAGATCGGTCGGCGTACAACAGCCAACAGCTCGGTGTGATCGACGATCTGCTCGCCGCATCCGCCCGCGGCCCCGACGTGCGCGACCTCTTTCAGCATCTCTGCGCGGTCGGCCCGCGTCTCATCCCCTACGATGAGGCGCAGCTCGTCGTGTCGAGCGGGCAGCTCGCCGCGCGCCGGTATGCGTACACCCACGCGGGCGCGTTCGAGCAGACCGACGCCGCCCCTGGCGAGACGATCCGCGAAGGCAGCGAGTCGCAGCTTCTCGATACTGTGCCCGGGCCGGAGCGTGGGCTGCAGTCCGGCCTGAAGGTTCCTGTCAAGATCGGCACTCAGGTCGTCGGTGCGCTGGCTCTGTTTTCACGCCGGCCGCACGCGTATTCGTCGTCGGACCTGACCCACGCCGAGCGGCTGGCCACCTTCGTGTCGCTGGCGCTGGCGCGCCAGCGGCTGGCGGACCAGGCCCGCGATGCGGCGGCCGAACGACAGCGGTTGGCCGAAATCGAGGCGTCCGCCGAACTGCTTCGGACCATCGCCGACGTCCTCGACATTCGCACGGTGTTTCCCCGCGTGTCGGACATCGCCGGAAAAATCCTGCCGCACGACGCGCTGGCGATGGTGTTCGTCGATCGCGATCGTCACTTTGTGCGCCAGGCGGCGTCGCCCGCTGATTTTCCCGATCCGCCGCGCGTCACGACGACTGCGCCGATGCCGAAGGACTTCATCATCGATGACATCAGCGCGGGAATCCCGGCGGTTGAACCCGCGGATGCGTTCGCGCCGGTGGTTGCGGCCGGCTATCGCTCGTTCTTGAGCGTCAGGATCCCGGCGCGCGAGCAGGTCCTCGAACTGGCCTTCTGGTCGAAGCGGCCGGCGGCGTTCGAACCGCATCACCTTCCGGTCGCCCGCCGAATCGCTGATTACGTCGCGCTCTCGGTCTCGCACGAACAGCTGGTCGGAGCGGAGCGGCGGATCGCGGAGGCGCAGGCGCGCGCCGAGCGGCTCGAAGCGCGTGTCGAGATGCTGTCGCAGGAACTCGACTCGAAGACGCGCATTGTCGGCGAATCCGCGGAATGGGGCGACGTGCTGAAGAAGGCGACACAGGTCGCTGAAACGGACACGACCGTGCTCATCACCGGCGAGTCGGGTACGGGGAAGGAAGTGGTCGCGCGGTTCATCCATCGTGCATCGGCCAGGAGCCGTGGACCCTTCGTCGCCCTGAACTGTGCGGCCCTCCCCGAGCAGTTGCTCGAGTCGGAGCTGTTCGGCTACGAGCGCGGCGCCTTCACGAGCGCGCATCAGGCGAAGCCGGGCCAGATTGAGCTGGCGTCCGGCGGCGTGCTGTTTCTGGACGAGGTCACCGAGATGAGCCTCGCGGCGCAGGCGAAGTTCCTGCGCGTGCTGCAGGAGCGCGAGTTCCAGCGGCTTGGCGGCACGCGGATGTTGAAGGCGAACATCCGCGTGATCGCCGCGACCAACCGTGATCTCCGGAAGGCGGTGGAGCGCGGCGATTTTCGCGAGGACCTGTTGTATCGCCTGCAGGTGTTCGACATCGCGATCCCCTCGCTGCGCGAGCGGCGCACTGACATTGTTCCGCTCAGCAAGGCGCTTCTGCAGGACATCGGCCGGTCGTTCGCGCGGCCGCCCGCCGGCCTGACGCAGGACGCCCTGGAGGCGTTGCTGCGTTATCACTGGCCAGGCAACGTCCGCGAGCTCCGGAATGTGCTCGAACGCGCGGCGATTCTCTGCGAGGGCGGCCTGATCGGCGCCGAGCACCTGGCGCTTCGCGCCGTCGTCGACAAGGCGCCGGGCGCCGCCGCGACCGATCTCGGCACGATCGAGCGCGAGACCATCGCGCACGTGATGAACGAATGCCGGTGGAACAAGACGCGGGCGGCCAACCGTCTCGGGCTGACACGCACCCAGCTCTACATGCGCCTGCAGAAGTACGGCATCAAGGAGCCGGCGCGGCGGTAGTCATCGAGTCGGCGATCCGGCACTAGTCGCGGTGAGCGATCAGGCTGCGCGTATGAGGCCGAGTTGCGTCAACGCGGTCACGCCATCGTCCAGCCCGATCTCCTCCGCGATCTTGCCGTTTTCGAGACGAAGGACTGTCGTTCCGCTGAACCGCATCTTCCGTCCGGAGCGCGCCGGGAGCGAACCCTGAAGGAAGTCACTGAACGCCGGCCCCGTGTGCGTGCCACCGCCCACCCAGCGACCGACGACGTAGTCGCCTTCCGCGATGAGGTCCGCAGCGCCCGAGAAACTCAGGTCGGGGAATGCTTCGCGGAATGCGGTCATGAATGCCTTCACATCCGCATGACCGCGGCGTGGCGCATGCAGCGAGTACTGCAAGAGGATGTCGGCGGTGCAGAGCTCGTCCACGATTCCGGGATTCCAGGTGCTGCCCCAGAATTCGGTGAACCATCGGCCGACGATGACTTTGTTGTCCTGTTCCCTTGACATGATCAATCCCTTCGCGCGCCTACGGTTGTTGGCCAGTGCCCGCGGATGGCGACCTAGCCGCGGGCCCGTAACGAATGGCGACGCGACGAGATTACTGTCCTGGAAATCGCCCTGCACTCCGCGTCTTGCTCTCGAATCATCAGCTTGGACGCTACGCCCGATATTGCCGGGGAACCTCTCGTGTTGTGATACAACGGCTCAGCCGTAAGCGGTTCCCGCGCGGCGCCGGCAAATCAACAGGAAGGCTGAGTGCTATGAAGGCGATGTTGCTCGGAGCCGTCGTGTCGTGTGCGATGTTGAGTCCGGTAGCCGGGCAATCGAAGCCCGCGGCGCTTCAGGGCGCGTGGCGGGTCACGGAGATCACCTTGACGGGGCCAAATGCAAGAACCATCAAAAACCCCCAGCCGGGCATGATTGTGTTCACAGCCAGGCACTATGCCAACCTGACGTCGGCGCGCGACGAGCCACGCCTCGCCCTTCCTCCGTCAAAGATCGACACTGCCACCGCCGATGAACTCCGCGCGGCGTGGAACCTGTTTACTGCGAACGCCGGCACGTATGAGGTTGTTGGCGACACGCTCACCTGGAAGGTGATAGTTGCCAAGAATCAATACGCGATGAACAACCACGCCTCTCAAACCTATTCGATGAAGCTGCAGGGCGACACGGTCACCTTCGTTCAGAAAGCCAACGAATCTGGTCCAATCGCAAATCCGACGACCTTCAAGCTCACGCGAATGGAGTAGCGTCACTCGAGGCGGGTTCGCGGCACCGGGATGCGCGCGACGCACGATTGAAGATGGCCTTGGCGACGCAAGATCTTTGTCGATGTGGCGTGGCTGTGCAGAGCGCGCCCGCAAACGAAGACCGTTCTTCGCGATCGATCAGGTTTTGGCGTAGCATCACGAACCACCTCGACGACCGGCCGATACCGGGAGGAGGGACTGAGCGGATTGGAGGGCACGATGAGACTCTGGTTGGCACTCGCGTCGGCATTGACCCTGGGCGCCCTTGCGCACGCGCAGCAACACGCTCCGGCCGCAGGTATCCACGTCGATCCCGCGAAAGTCGCGGAGGCGCTGGCGAAAGGCGGCACGCTGGTGACG
>DATNEY010000048.1:0-7634 GCA_035606665.1 Vicinamibacterales bacterium
CGGCGCAGGTCGCGGTAGTGGAATGAATACCAATGCAGTTTGGTTTCGGCCACGCCGAGCATCGTCGCGACGATCAGGGCGAGCGCCGCGCCGCGACGATGGTAGTTCGCTGTCGTGGCAGCGATCGTCAGGCAATAGATAACGAGCCAGGCGATGGCCAGAGCGAAAACCGGATAGAACGAGTTCAGATACCACGGCAACTTCGTCGGCATCGATGTTGGTATCAGGATGGCGTTGGCTGTCCAGGCAATCAGCACGACATCCCGGACGTTCGCGTCTCGTGTAAACGCCGTTCGGATTCGTTGCCAAGGCATGGGGAACAGAACCACCGCGGCGAGAGCGGCCAGCAACCAGTCGTAGTGATGTTTGGCCAGAATCTGCACGTAGTAGATCGGGCTGCCCTCATGTCCTTCGAGCGCACCGCGAGTGCGCGCGATGAAGTCGTAGCCGAGCAAGACTTCGAAGAAGCGCGGTCCGTCGAGTCGCCAGCGAGCGATCGCCCAGAGCATGACTGGCGCTGCGAAAAGGCAGACAGTCGCCAGCATGGCCATCGGCGACGGCGTTCGCGAGCGCGTACCGCGCCACACTCTGACGCATGCGACCATCGACAGCGGCATCAGCACCGCCATTCCGCGCAAGAGAAACGTGGCGGCGAGCAGCACCCCAAGCCACACCTGCGTCCACGGGTTCTCGTCGCCAGCCCAGAGAACAATCGCCGTCAACAGCACGAATAACGTGAAGAGCGCATCGGTGTTCGCGCTGCGCGCGGCATGCACGTACAGAAATGCGAACGTCGTCGACAGAACAACGCCAGCCGTGAGACCGACGGCCGCGTTGAAACAGCGGCGACCCCAGACGATGAGGGCGAAGACCGTGAGTAAGGCCGCCGTCACCGACACCAGACGAAGCGACCACAGCGTGATGCCGAACGCCTTGAAGGCCAGCGAAATCAGCCACACGTTCAGCGGCGGCTTGGAATTGTAGTAGTCGAGTTCACCGAGATAGGTCACGCCAATCCAGTGATTACTCGCCGCCATCTCCGATGCGCTGATGGCGTAGAGCGATTCGTCCCAGTCTGTGACGACCTCGCGGTCGAGACGGTAGGTGAGGTTGAAGGCGGCGAGCGCGAGCACCAGGAGCGCAAGCGGCGCGAAGTGTCGCTCGCAAGCGCGATGGAACGTCGGAACCCGTAGCTCGTCAGGCCCCATGGGAGGGGCCGGATTATGTGTTCAATTGCAATCAAACGTCTACGATTATCACGAATTGTACCGGCTGATGAGGTAGCGAGGATCTGCGGTCCCGCTTATAAGCGGCTATAAATAAATGACTTACTTCGGTAGCCTCCCGCCGTTTTCAACCGCCTGCCGCTCGAACGTCGCTCTCCGCGGGAGACGGAGGGTGGCCGCCGAGCCAGGCGCCGAGCAGCGTGTAGCTCACGGCAAGGACAACTGGACCGATGAAGATGCCGATCAGGCCAAACGCGAGCAGCCCGCCGATCACACCGGCGAACATCAGCAGCATCGGCAAATTCGCGCCCTTGGTCATCAGGATCGGGCGCAGGACGTTGTCGAGGGTGACGACCACCAGCGTCCAGAGCAGCAGACCGGTCGCCGATCCGACCGCGCCGTGCCAGTAGAGCCAGGCGACGGCCGGTGCGAGCACCGGCATCGGGCCGACCTGCGCGATGCACAGGACAAAGGCGACGGCCGTGAGCAGGGCCGCGAACGGTACGCCTGCTGCCGCCAGGCCAATCCCGCCCAGCGTCGCCTGCACGATCGCGGTGACGACCACTCCCAGCGCGACGCTGCGGATCGCCTGCGCGGCGAGCCGTACGACACGGTCGCCCGGTTCTCCCGCCAGGCGCCGGCCGAAGCGCAGCAGTCCTTCCGCGGCGCGCTCGCCATTCGCGTACATGACCGCGGCAAGGGCGAGCGTGAGCAGGAACTGCACGAGCAGCAGGCCCACGCCTCGCATCGTGCCCGCCATCCACAGGATGGCTGCCGCGGCGTACGGCGTCGCCGCCGACGCGACGTCGGCCGGCCGGCTGGCGGCGATCTTCTGCCATGCCTCCACGGCCTGGGTCCCGACGAGAGGCAGCGAGCCCAGCCACGCAGGCGGTGGCGGCAGCGTGAACGACCGCAACGTCGAGGCCCATTCGACGATCACATTGGTGTTGGCGACAATCGTGCCGATGGCGAGCGATAACGGCAGAACCAGCAGGAGCAGCAGCGCCCCGATCATGGCGGCAACAGCCAGCGTGCGCCTGCCCCACAACCACGCCTGCAGCCGGCTCATCACGGGCCAGGTCGCCACCACGATCATCAGGGCCCAGACGATCGCGGCGAGGAACGGCCGCAGAATCCAGATGGTCAGCGCAATCAGCGTGACGATGATCAGCACGCCCAGCGTGGCGCCGGGGAGGTCGGTCTGAGGCGGTGGCGTGGCCAATGTGTCTGTCATGGTGACGGTTGCGGCGCCGGCTTGCAAGACCTCAGGTTGCGCTCGCCGGATCTTCGCGTCATCCTGTCGCGACCATGTCGCCACGCTTCGTCGACGATGTTTCCGTGGCGAAATCCGGGACCGACATCGACCGTTTCGTGGCGGTCACGCGCAACGGTGCAGGGTATGACGTGCTCGGCGAGCCGGCGGCGCGCGTGGCTCATCCCTGGCCACGGACGCCGGAGCAGTCGGACGTCTTCGCCGAATGGTCGTGGCATGGGGACACGCTCACGGTTCGCAACGATGCGTGGGGATTCCAACCGCTGTTCTACGCCGCGACGAGCGATCGCATTGTGGTCTCGACCTGGCTGCCGCGTCTGCTTCAGCTGGGCGTGCCGGCGGCGCTCGACGACCGCGCGATGGCGGTGTTCCTCCGTCTGAGTTATTTCCTCGGAACCGATACACCGTTCAAGGCGATTCGCTCGTTGCCGCGGCACGGACTGCTGACGTGGCGCGCCGGCGTGCTCAACGTGTCGAGCGCGGTCACGCCGCCGACCGCGCAGCCGCTCTCGGCGCAGAGCGCGATCGACGGCTACGTGACGCTGTTTCGTCAGGCATTTCGCCGCCGGCTTCCCGCGGAAAATCAGAGCGCGATCGTGCCCTTGAGCGGCGGACGCGACTCGCGTCTCCTCCTGTTCCAGCTCCTCGAAGAAGGGTGCCGGCCGGCCGAGACGGTGACGATTCACCACTACCCGCCAAAGGCGAACGAGGACGCGCGCGTCGCGCTGACCGTGGCAGAGCGAGTCGGCGTGGCCAGCGTCGTTCTGCCGCTCGCCCGGCGTCGCGTCGAGGCCGAGCGACGCAAGAACGTGATGACCAGCTTCTGTGCTGATCGTCACGTGCAGATGCTGCCGCTCGTCGACTACCTGCCCGGGCGCGCCGATCTCATCTACGACGGGCTGGGCGGCGATGTTCTCGCCGGGGCAAGGCTCGAACGCTCGGCGCCAGCGTTGGCGTTGCTCGCCAGCGGACGCTGCCGCGAGCTTGCGCGAATGCTGCTGACCGAGCACAGCGATGAGACGGCGTTGCAGGCCATGCTGAGGCCCGACGCGCGCCGCCGGTTCGCCTTCGACATCGCCGAGGCGTGCGTCACCGATGAACTGGCGCGGTATCTCGAGTGGCCGAATCCTCTTGGCGCGTATCGCTTCGCCAATCGCACGGCGCGGTCGGTCGCGTTGCTGCCGTTCGGCCTGCTGGCGCGCGCGTGTCGCGTCGTCACGCCTTTCATCGATCGCGATCTCGCCGCCTTTCTCATGACGCTCCCACTCTCGGCGCTGGCCAATGGTCGCTTGCGCGACGATGCGATCGCCCGGGCGTTTCCGCAGTACGCGGACCTTCCATACGAGAACGCGCAGGCGGCGTGCGGCGCCGCGCCCGGGTACTACCGGCGCTTCTCCTGGGCGCTGGCACGCGAGGCGCTTCGCCGCCGGAACGCACCGCTGGTGCGGCGACCGTTTCTGGCGTCACGTCTGGCGCGTTCGGTCGCGACCGGCCGCGCCTCGTGGTTGGAAGGGCGGCGCGCTATCTTCCTGATGCAGCTCGAAGACGTTTTGGCCGGGGACGTACCCGCGCTCTGAACCTTCACGCGCCGGACGATCGTGTCACTGGCGGGCTTGTTACCGGTTCGGTGTGTTCAGCCTCGATCGATCAATACAGGACCGCGACGTCGATGATCGTTCCGCGGGTGTTGTAGATCACGGCATGCGCATCCACCACGCCTCGCCGGTAGCCTGCGGGGAGCGGCGTACACTCCCGTTCCAGGCTTGCGGGAAACGGCTCCATCTTCTTCTGCCATCCTGGCGGGAGTTGTCCGGTCCGCTGGTACTTTTTCCGGAGGCCCGGCGGGAGGTTGCGATACTGGGGCAGGTAGTGGCGGCGGATGATCTCGACGTCATGCCTGGTCCAGACCACTCGCACGACCGTTGCCGAGACCTCCGCATCATCGTCGCGTGCGGAGGCGTGTTTCGCGTCTTTGGACTTCTTCGGCCCGTGCTTCGGATCAGCGATCACGGTCGCGCTGCCTAGAACAACACCGACCATCGCGGCTGCAAGGAGTCTCATCATCGTGTCCTCATAAGAGTGCGTTTCAAAATTACTCGTAGCGCAGCCCTTCAGGGCTGCCCGCGCGGCGGTTGCAGGCCTAAAGGCCTGCGCTACATGAGCCCGCGCGCAATTTTGAAACGGATTCTAAGGAGCCTGCGTGTCGTTCTCGGCAGCAACGACGATGCCACGCTGAAAGGCGTCATGTCCGCATATCTGCGTGCCTCCGGTGACGGAATTGAGTCAGATACGCGGTTTTTGTGACTAGCCTCTCAAGACTTGCGCTGGCTCCACCCGCAGGACGCGCAGCGCCGGCAGGCACGCAGCGGCAATCCCGACGACCGCAATCAATCCGGCGGCCATGCCAGTTGCCAGGGCGTCGACGGTGCCGATGTGCTCCATCGATCTGCGGAGAACCACGCACAGCGCCGCACCGCCAGCGAGGCCGGCGCCCGTACCGAGTGCGAGATCACGCGCGGCCTCCGACAGCACCAGCCTCAGGATGTCGCGCGGCTCCGATCCCAGCGCGAGGCGCACCGCAAACTCCCTGGTGCGATCGATGACGCCACGATAGGTGACACCGGAGATGCCGACGGCGGCGAGGACGAGCCCGAGCATCGCGATGATGCCGAGGACCATCGTGCGGAAACGCTCAGGGGCCGTTGATTCAGTCACGAACGTTTCCAACGGCTGCACGCGACGCAGCGGCAGGGTGCCGTCGATCTCCTTGACCACTGCCCTGACCGCCGGCGCGATCGACGCCGGGTCGACCGCGGTGCGGATGACGAAGGCGATGGGCACATTGGAGTTGTTGTTCTGGGCCCACGGCAGATACAACGTCGGCTCGGACGCCTCGGTCACGCTCACATCGAACACATCGTCGACGACACCGACAACGGTGACCGGTGGCGGGTTCGGTGAGTTCCGGATCAGGATCTGGCCGATCGGATCGCCGGCGGGCAACAGGCGCTCCGCGAACAGCCGGCTGACGACCGCCACTTGCGGCTGATCCGCCACATCGCTGTCGACGAAGGTGCGCCCGCGCACGACCTTGATCTGCATGGTCTTGAAATAGTCGGTGCTGACGCGCCGGAACTGCACCGTGTGCGGTTGGCGATCCGGTGTCGGCCGGTCTTTGACGTTCAGCAGCGTTTGATACGAGAACCCGGGGACGAACACGTTCTGCGTCGTGCTCGCCGTGATCACGCCGGGCAGCGCACGGATCCGGGCGAGCATCCTCTCGACCACGGCCGCTCGCGATGCCGGCGCCTTGTATGCGGCATCGGGCAGCCGGATCTGTGCCGTCAACACGCCCGCTGATTGATAGCCGGGGCCGCGCTGCGACAGGTCGCGCAGACCCTGCACGACGACGGCACCCGCCATCAGCAGGGCGACGCACAATGCCACCTCGATCACGACCAGCGTGCGCTGCAGCCGGACGGCCTGCGGCGAACCGGTCGCCCGGCCGACGCCCGCGGCGATCGCCCCGGACAGGTGGCCGCGCATCGCGCGCGTCGCCGGGAGGGCCGACGCGCCGATTGCCGTCAGCATCGCGACGACGACGCTGAACAGTTGCACGCGCCAGTCGATTTCGACGGGCCCGAGAACTCTCGCAATGGTTGGATTGATCGCCAGGAGTGCGGGGACGGTCGCCGACGCGAGCAGCAGACCGGGGATCAGGCCGGCAACACAGATCACCAGCAGTTCGGCCACGTGCATGCGCACCACGTCAGCGGTGGCGGCGCCGAGCGCGAGGCGAAGGGCGAGCTCGCCGGACCGCGCAATCGCCTGCGCCGTGGTCAGGTTGGCGATGTTCACGCACGCGATCAAGAGCACGAGCGCCGTTGCCGCCAGGAGCATCAGCAACGGCGCACGCATCGATCCGTACTGCCACTCGCGTGCGAGCTCGACGCCGAGTAACCAGCCGGTATGGGTGCGCGGATACTCCTGCGCGAGCTGCCGGTTGATCGAGGCCAGTTCCTCCCGAACGTGCGCGACGGTTGCGCCGGGAGCGAGCTCGGCGACCGCCTGGACCGACAGCGGCGGCGCACGCGGCTGCGGCTCCGGGTTCGCATAGAGCGGCGTCAGGATCTGCGCGTCCATGAACGGCACCGCGAAGGTCGGAGCGAGGATGCCGATGATCGTGTGCGGCTGTCCGTCGATCACGAGCGTTGAGCCGAGGGCACTGCCGCCGCCCAGCGTGTCGCGCCAGAAACGATCGCTGATCACCGCAACGAAGTGCCCGGGCTGGCCTTCGCTCTCAGAAAACGTCCGCCCGTGGGCGATCGGGGCCCCCATCATCGCGAGCAAGCCAGCCGTCACCGTCGCCGTCTGCGCCACAGCGGGCTCCTGATTCAGGGTAATCACGCGCTCCGACAGCAGGTAGCCCTCGAGCCGGGAGAGCGTGCGGACTCGTTCTCGAAGGCGCGGCACTTCCATCTGCTGCAACGGGTTTCGCTGCAACGCGCCGGTCGTCCCCGGTGGCTGACTGAACAGATGGACGACCTCGCCGGCGGTCGCAAACGGCATCGGCCGCAGCATCGTCGCGTTGACGACCGCAAACATCGCGGCGTTGGCGCCGAGCACCAGCGTCAGGGTGCCGGCGCAGGCGAGGAAGTACGCCTTGCGCTGGAGTAATGAACGCCAGGCGTGGCGCAGTTCGCGCGCGAATGTCAGCATGACCACGACTGTAAGCCCCGGGTTCTCCGACGCCACAGTGCGATTTCTTCATCGAATCATGAATGGAATTCACGAGCCAGCCACCCCGATGAGGTGCCGGTCGCGCAGGTTCGTAGGTGGGGAAGCTCCGGACATGAGAGAGTTGACGCATAGAACACGATCGTGAGGAGACGTTTATGCACTCGATCGGACATCGTCCTGCTGTACTCGTGAATCCTCTGGTGGCCGGGGCGCTGCTGGCGGTTGCCGCGCTCGTCGGCCCGGCCACGCTCCATGGTCAGAAGCCGAAGGGATTCGCCTGCGATCCCGATAACGGCGGGCTGACGCTGCCGCCCGGGTTCTGCGCGGCCGTGATCGCCGACAACCTCGGCGTCGCGCGCAACCTGGTGATCGCGCAGAACGGCGACATCTTCGTC
>DATNEY010000051.1:0-63269 GCA_035606665.1 Vicinamibacterales bacterium
ATGCGCCGCGCGAGCGAGTTCGGCAAGGCGATGACCGTGCGCCGGCAGATGATGTACGCGCGGCTGTCGCTGTCGATCTACGATCGCGATCCGGCCAACGTCGATACCACGGCGATGGTGAAAGACATCCAGAACAGGTACACGCCGTTCCAGTATGTCGACGGCACGCATTTCCAGACGTCGTTCGGGCATCTCGACGGATACTCCGCCGTCTACTACACGTACATGTGGTCGCTCGTGATCGCCAAGGACATGTTCAGCAAGTTCGACCGGAACGACCTGCTCGCGTCGGCCGTCGCCGCGAAGTACCGCAACTCCGTGCTCGCGCCCGGAGGCTCGAAGCCCGCGGCGGCCCTGGTCGCGGACTTCCTGGGCCGTCCGTTCGACTACAAGGCCTGGGAGAACTGGCTGAATCGGGAGGAATCGTAGCTGCCCCGCTTCAAACTGACAATTGAATACGCGGGGACGCGCTACAGCGGCTGGCAGATCCAGAAGAACGCGAAGACCGTTCAGGGCGAGCTCCATCGGGCGCTCGGCGAGGCCCTCGGCAGAGCGCAGTTCGAAACGTATGGATCGGGCCGGACCGACGCGGGTGTTCATGCGCTCGGCCAGGTGGCGCACGTCGACACCGCGGCCACTCTTCCACCTGCGACACTTGTCGCGCGCCTGAACGACGCGCTTCCCGCGGACATCAACGTTCTCGATGCCGAACGCGTGGCGCCGAGGTTTCACGCCCGGCACTCGGCCGTCGCGAGGAGCTACGTGTATCAGATCGCGAAGCGCCGGACGGCGTTCGCGAAGCCGTTCGTCTGGTGGGTGCGCGACGATCTCGACGTCGCCCGCATGCGCGAGGCAGCGGCCGCGCTCACCGGCTTCGCCGACTTCCGCTCGTTCACCGATGACGACCCGGAAGAAAAATCGACGACGGTGCTGCTGGACGCGATCGAGATTGCCGAAGATGACGCGCTGATTCTCGTGCGCGTGACCGGCTCGCATTTCCTCTGGAAGATGGTGCGGCGCATTGTCGGCGTGCTGGTCGAAGTGGGGCGCGGCGGGCTGCGGACGGACCAAGTCGCGACGCTGCTGTCAGGTGATTCGGATCTTCCTCCGAAGCTCACCGCCCCGGCCTCGGGCTTGTTCCTCGAGCGCGTGTTTTATGAGGCTCCAACGGCCTTTACGGATCTGCACAAGACCGGACCCAAGTTGCAACCGCGATAACCCCTGGCGCGGCGAGTCTCCCGGGATTGCTGAGCAATCCCGCCGATTCAGGGCGGTACACCCCTTGCCATTCCCTGCCGCGTGTCCGCGCCCGCGACCTCGCCGCACGCCTGCCACTGGTCTTACGTCCAGGGTCCCACCCGGGGGCATCTGTCACTGAGAACGATGGTGTGGATCTGCGAGTATCCGTTCCGAACAGTGCGGCTTGGCGGTCCCTGCGAGGACTGCGTTACTTGCCCTTCAGCGTCATCAGGTAAGCCACAAGATCGTCAAGCTCCTTCCCCTTCGCCGCGACCGCGGGCATCTTGCTCACCGGATCGGTCGCCCTGGGATCTGGCAGAAACTTCGTAAGCCACGCCGCGTTACGCGTGACGCCGACCTTCGTGAGGTCCGGGCCGAGCTTGCCGCCGCGGCCGCGTATCGTGTGACACAGACTGCACTGCGGCACCGAGCTGTCGAACACCTTCTTGCCTCTGATCGGATCACCGGCGGCCGTGTCGCGTGCAGCCGTTTCCGGCGCCGCAAAGACTGCCACGACGGCAATCGCCACGCACATTCCCACCAGCAGTCGTACTAACGTCATCGTGAGGGCTCCTCCCAACGGTATCGATCATCTTAACCGGCGCGCCTGCGGGAACTAATGGGCGCCGCCCCGGGGAACAGTTACCGGGTTCTTGCACACATTAACCGCGCACCGCCACACAGGAGCCGCGACGGCATCGGCATGCAGCTTGCTCGTTTCGACCGCGGAGGCTGCCAATGGTCCCTGTTGCCCGCATCCTTGTCGCGACGGATTTCAGTGAGCCCGCGGCCACCGCGTTGAAGTGGGCCGCTACGCTCGCCCAGGAGTTCGACGGCCGCCTGATCGTGCTGCACGTCGTGCCTGAGCCGTACGCATATCCGTGGGGCTCCGAGATGTCGACGATGCCGCTGACCGAGATCCTGGCCCAGACCGAGAAGGACGCCGACGATCGGTTGCGTGAGATCGCGGCCGGCATCCACCTGCCGCGCGGCCCGGTCATCACGCGAGTCGTGATCGGCACGCCGGTCGATCAGATTCTCGAAACGATCGCCGCGGAGAACATCGATCTCGTGGTGCTCGGTACGCACGGGCGCGGCATGGTCGGCCATCTCCTGCTCGGCAGCGTCGTGGAACGTGTTGTCCGCCGTTCACCGGTTCCGGTGCTGAGCGTGCACGGCGAAACGCGGGCGTTGGAACTCAAGCGCGACGCCAGCGCCGTAGCGCGTAATTGAGAACGGAACCTGGAACTCTGAACCCTGCGCCCTGAACCGCGAGGCCTAGTGCTCGCCCAGCCACCAGCTGGGCTTGCGCTTCTCGCGGCTGAGGCCGAACGAGCCGATCGTGTTCGTCTCGAGGTGCGTGAGGGCCTCGTCCAAGTCGTCCGTGACCTTGACGAGGTCGAGATCGCCGGGAGACACGGCCCCATCCCGGACCATCTCTTCCAGCAGGGCGATGAACGGCGCCCAGTACTCCACACCGATCAGCACGACCGGGTAGTTCTGGATTTTTCGTGTCTGGATCAGCGTCAGTGCCTCCGTCAGTTCATCGAGGGTGCCCAATCCGCCCGGCAATGCGATGAAGGCGTACGAATACTTGAACAGCAGAACTTTGCGGACGAAGAAATAGTGGCATGTGACGTGGCGATCGACGTACGCGTTGACGTCCTGCTCGTGCGGCAGCTCGATGTTGCACCCGACGCTCGTGCCGCCGGCATCGCGCGCACCGCGGTTCGCGGCCTCCATCAGGCCCGGGCCGCCACCCGTCATGACGGTGAAACCCATGAGGCTGACGCGCCGGCCGAGCTCCCGCGCGATGGGATAGTACGGATGGGCTTCGCCGAAGCGCGCCGATCCGAAGATCGTCACGCAGGGACCGGCGAAGTGCAGGACGCGGAAGCCTTTGATGAAATCGCGCGTGGCCCGAAACAGCAGCTGGATCTCCCGCCATCGCGAGTGCGGGCCGTCGAGGAACTGGCGATCGGATGAGCCCGGCTTGGCCTTGCGCGCAGTGGGGATGGCCGGCGGTGAAGACGTGGGCGCGGGCGCCGGGTCGCCCGCAGCCGGCGTTACGGGAACAGGAGCGTCGTCCGCCATGACGTGCCTTCGCGCGCGAACAGTTCTCGATCGTGGAGCCGGCCGGGACGGCCGGTCCAGAACTCCAGCCTGTCTGGAATGATCCGGTAGCCTGACCAGGACGGCGGGCGCGGAACGGGCTGCCCTTCATAGCGGCGCGTGAATTCATCGACGCGCGCCTCGAGATCGCGGCGCGCGCCGAGAGGCTGGCTCTGTTTCGAGGACCACGCCCCAATCTGACTCTCGCGCGGCCGAGTCGCGAAGTACGCATCCGCCTCGGCCGGCGGCACGAGCGCGGCGAATCCCTCGACGCGAATCTGACGCTCCATGTGCGGCCAGTGCACGCAGAAGGACACGGCCGGGTGCGCCGTGATGGCGAGCGCCTTGGGGCTCTCGAGGTTCGTGAAAAACACGAATCCCCGCTCATCGAAATACTGAATGAGGACCATCCGGCTGGACGGACGGCCGGAGGCGTCGACGGTGGAGAGACAAACGGCTTTGGGGTCCACGCCGGGCCCCAAAGCCGCATCGTTGTACCAGTCTCTGTATTTCGAAATCGGATCGATCACTTCTTCCGCTTGATCAGCCCTTTGTCGGCAAGCTCACCGAGCTTGGCAATCATCGTGTCGCCGGCGTTCGCGGTCTGAACGGCGCCACGGCCCTTCTCGATATAGATGATCTTCCCGTCACCGCCGATGTAGAAGGTCCAGCGGTTTGCCAGACCGGTCGCACCGAGGACGCCGTATGCGTTTGCGACACCCTTCTCCGGATCCGAAAGGATCGGGAAATCAGCGTCGTGTTCCTTCGCGAAACGCGCATTCGTTTCCGCGTCGTCAGTGCTGATCATGAAATACGCCACGTCGAACTTCCGAATCGCCTCGCCGCTCGCACGGAGCGACTTGCACTCGGCTGTTCAGCCACCGGTGAATGCCTTCGGGAACCACGCGAGGACGACGGCCCGGCCCTTGAGGTCGGCAAGCTTGTGCGTCTTGCCGTCACTACCGGCGAGGCTGAAGTTCGGCGCCTTGTCGCCTTCCTTCAGTTCCACCGCCGGCTGGCCACCCGGTAGCTGCTGCGCGGCCGCGAAGACGATTGCACCGATCGACGACAAGATGCCGGTCAGTGTCCATTTCCGCATACAGCAAGGATATTACTCCAGCCAGATGGTTCAGGGTTCAGGGTGCCGGGTTCAGGGTTCGCCCGTCTGGTTCAGGGTTCAGGGTGCAGGGTTCGCATGTATCGTTTGGTGGGTCTCAACATGACTCGAACCCTAGTCGCGGGAATTGCCGGGGTCGTTCTCCTGTTTTCAGGTGACTCTCTGGAATCGCAGGAGCTGACGCCGGACGCCGCACTGAGACGGGAGTTCCCGTCCGACGACTGGCAGCTGCTCGGTCTGGTGCAGCGTTCTATGAACGCGCGCGAAGCCGAACGCGGGCTGCGGGAGGCTCCCGGCGCCGCTGCGACGATGCGGCGACTCGTCGAAGCCCATCGCCTTGACGACGCGATCGAGTCGCTCGAGGCCGGCACTCGGGGATCGTTCGACGAGCTCATGGCGATGCTCGATGCGCTCGGCGAACGGATGCACCAATTCCAGATGGACGCAGCGCGAGGGTACGTGGAGCGCGTGGCAGCAATCGTCAGCCCCCTTCGCGGGCGCCTCGCTACGCTTCCTCGTGAGGACGCCGCCAGGCTGGCGTGGAGGCTCATGAGCCTCGAAAACCAGCTCGGCAATCGCGGCAGCGCAGGCTGGCGCGAGCGACTTGCAGCGTACGTCGGGGAATACCGCGGTACGCGCCAGGGCTCGCTGGCGGAAGTGCAAGCGATCACTGCGGGCAACATCAGCCCAAGTAGCCAGGCGGCGCTTGATGCGTTCGCCAGAGCCCATCCCGGAACTGATGCTGCCGCGGCAGCCCTTTACCAGAAGGGCTTCGACCTCGGCCACAACGCTCAGAGCGTTGGAGGTGAGAAGTACGGAGAGGATCCACTCGATCGATTTCTGCAGGTCTTGGCAATCGTTGAGGACCTGGAGACCAAGTACCCGGACTCCGAATGGGCGCGCAAGGCCCCGTCGGAGCTCGTCGTCAGCTTCTATTTCAGATCGTCGCCCCCGGTGAATTTCAAACCGGGGAGCATCGATCGGATGCTGACTGAGTATCAGCGTTTCGCTCGCAGCCACTTCACCGCAGCCACGGGGATCGACCTCGCGAACAACCTCGGGTACCTGCTGAGCAGCAGGATGGCCGAGCTTTATGCGATACAGGGCGATCGCGTCGGCGGCGTCGAGAAGTCGCTGGCCGACCTGGAAACGCACGTGGAGGACAAGCGAGCCGTGGAACTCTTCCGTGCGGAATTCCTCCTGCGGGAGTCTCGTAGCGGACGGGTGCCATTCGAGAAAGCCGACGCCGCGCTCTCGACGCTCGCTGAGGCGACTGCCGGTTTCTATTCCCGGAAGGCCGCGGCGCTCCTCGCCAGCCGGCGGATGTACGAGCGCGACTATTCACGCGCCCTTGTGGCGTACGAGAGCTACGTCGCGCGGTATCCGGCGAGTCCGTGGACCTGGGTGGCCCGCCTCCGAGCCGCTCAATGCCTGGTGGAGCTCGGCGATCTGAACAGAGCCGCGGCGATGTTCGAAACCCTCGCGACCGTTGAGGTCCAGGAACCTGTGGCCGTCGTGCTCGGATCGGCTCTGGCCGCGCAGACGTATGAGGCGATGGGACTTTTCGATCGTTCCCTCGCCGCTTATCAACGTGCGCTCGCCTCCTGGTCGAATGACTACGGCCCTGAACTGACGCCGGCGCCAAGTCAGGCGCGCGTGCCGCGGCCCGCTACTGGCGAATCCACAACGCGCCGGGCCATCACGCAAGAGAACCTGGCGGATCGAGTGGCATCGCTCGAGCGGAACCTCAAAACCTCCGTCGGTCCCCTGCTCGAGCGCGCGGCGTGGCAGATCGATGCCCGCCGCTTCGCTGATGCACGCAGCACGCTGGCGCAAGCCGCAAAGGCCTCGCGGACAGATTCGGATCGAACCGCGGTGCGGCAGCTCGATCACCGGGCCCAACTCGAGCTCGCCATGGAATTGCTCGCCGTCGAGGGGCCGGACGCCATCAGCGCGTTCAAAGCGCTCGACGCCATCGCACCCCTGCCGTTCGATGCGAACGTCGGATTCGCCGGGCTTGCGAAGGGCACGGTGATGTTCAGAAACGGCGCCGAAGAACACGCCAGAATCACGATGAACGCCACGCTCGACGCGTGGCGTGACAGTCAGCAATCGCTCCGCGCGGCGGTTCCGGCATCGCCGCTTGCGGCCGACATCGCCGCCATCCGCAACGTGCTCTTTCGCCCTGCCGGCAGATTCGAGCAGCTGGCACGAGTGGCATTCAGCGAGCATGACCCATTTGTCGCGGGGTACGTCGTGACGAATCCCGATGTCCGCGTGACGATGGCCGACGGCAAGACGACTCGGATCACGGTCTATCAGGAGATCCCAGAGCAGACGCGGACGATTTTCTGGACGACGGAAGACATCGCGTTCGCCCAGCGGCTCGTCGGCACACTTGGCCGAACAAGAGCGCCCGCGACGGCCGCGCCTGGACAGGCTCCGAACCGGCCGACAGAAGCCGACCTCGGCGCAATGAAATTCTGGAACGCCTCATTCGCGACGCACAAGGGCAACATGGGCCAGTGGGTTGTTCAGACCTACCCCATCATCGTGAACGTCACGTTTCTGGACGACGCGCGGACGAAGGCCGCTATCGCCTTCAGATTGAACTACGAAGGCGCCACGCTGATCATGGAGAAGACTAATGGAGCGTGGCAGGCGATCCGGCTTGTGAATCAGTGGATCAGCTAGATGTCGAACTTCGCGGCACGGATCGCGGCCGTCGCCGCAGCGAAACCTGACACGGTCGCCATCGAACAGCTTCACGCCGATGGATCGGTAGACAGCACGACCTACGGCGCGCTCGACGCGTGGTCGAGAGGCGTCGCCACCTGGCTTCAGAGCAAAGGCATCGTCCGCGGCGATCGCGTCGCGATTCTCGCGGACAACGGCGCGCCGTGGATCGGCACCTACCTCGGCATCCTTCGCATCGGCGCCGTCGCCGTGCCGCTCGATACCGCCTACAAGGCAGCGCAGGTCGCCACGGTCATGGACAACTCCGGCGCCCGGCTGCTGTTCGCCACGGAAAAGTATCGCGAGCGCTGGCCGGACGCGGTTCTCATCACCGACTTCGGCGGCGCGGAACGTGCGCCGGCCGTGCTCGACGTCGCTCCTGCGGACGCGGCAGTCATTCTCTATACCTCGGGGACGACATCAGATCCCAAGGGCGTCGTGCTCACGCACGCCAATCTTGACGCCGAGCGTGAGGGCGCATTCGCGATCGTGCAGGTCGTCGAGACCGATGCGATTCTCGGCGTGCTGCCGCTGTTTCACGCACTCGCGCAAATGGCGAACCTGCTGCTGCCTCTCGCTGTCGGCGCGCGCGTCGTCTTTCTCGACACCGTGAGCTCGTCGATGCTCGTCACCGCCCTGTCGGCGCGCGGCATCACCATCTTTGCGTGCGTCCCGCAGTTTTTCTATCTGATTCACCAGCGCATCACCGGAGAGGTCAAGAAGCGCGGGGTGATCGCGAGCGTCATGCTGAGAACCGTCGTCTCCGTCAACGTGCGGCTGCGCGACCGGTTCGGCTGGAATCCTGCGAAGCGGATCTTCGCGCGCGCGCATCGGATGCTTGGCGAGCGCATGCGGCTGTTCGTGACGGGAGGATCGAAGTTCGATCCGGGCATCGCTCGCGATCTCTACGGGCTCGGCTTCACGATCCTCAACGCGTACGGCCTTACGGAAACATCCGGCGGCGCGACGATCGTCCGGCCGGACGATCGTCTCAACGAATCCGTCGGCCAGCCGTTCCCGGGAATTGAGATCCGCATTGCTCCACGCGAAGCGAACGCCGGGTCTACAGACCCGGCCTCCATCGACAGACACGACGAGGCCGCCGGAGCGGCCGACGAGAACGACGGCGAGGTCTTGATTCGCGGCCCCATCGTCATGCGCGAGTACTTCAACCGCCCCGACGCGACCGCTACGTCGCTCAGGGACGGATGGCTGCACACCGGCGACCTCGGGCGTCTGGACGCCGACGGCCGGCTCTACATCACGGGCCGCATCAAGGAGATCATCGTCCTCGCGTCCGGCAAGAACCTGTACCCGGAGGAGATCGAGGCGCACTACCGCCAGTCCGCGTTCATCAAGGAGTTGTGTGTGCTGGGCGTCTCACGCCCGGGCGAGCCCTCGTCGGAACGGCTGCACGCCGTCATCGTGCCCGACGACGTCGCGATGCGTGAGAAGGGGATCGTCAACCTGAAGGAACTGATCCGGTTCGAGGTCGAAGGCCTTTCCGTGCAGCTGCCGGCGCACAAGCGAATCCTGAGTTACGACATCTCGCTCGAGCCGCTACCCCGCACGACGACCGGAAAGATCCGGCGCCACGAAATCCAGCGGAAGCTTCGCGATCGGGAGTCGTCGGCGACGAGCGTGGATCGCGAGGAATCCGCCGAGGAATCGCAGTGGCGTGCGACCGGCGACCGCGCCGCGACGATCGAGATCATCGCGCGGCGACTCGACAAGCCGCGCGTGATGCCGGAGGCGAATCTCGAGCTGGACCTGGGCCTGGACTCGATGGAGCGGGTCGAGCTGTTGACGCTCCTGGAGCAGCGCGCCGGCACCCGCGTCACGGCTGAAATGCGGGCGACGATCTTCACCGTGCGGCAGCTCGTCGAGGCCGTCGAGGCGGCCCCGCGTTCAGCCGAGGCCGCCGCGAGCGCGGAGGACTCCACGGAGATGCCGTGGGACAAGATCTTCGCGTCGCCCGGTGACCCGGCGCTCGCGGCCGATCTGGGCCGCAGCCGGCCGTTTGCCGTCGTCGCCAGTTATCTGTTCCTGCGGTTCGCGGGCCTGGTGCTGCGCGTCGCGCCGGGTCTGCGTATTTCCGGCCGCGAGCACATTCCGCGCGGCGGCGGGTTTCTCATCAGCCCGAATCACCAGTCCTACTTCGATCCGTTCTTTCTCGCGGCCGTCCTCCCCGCGCGAACGATCCGGGACATGTTCTACGTCGGTGCGTCCGAGTATTTTGAAACTCCCCTGCTCAGACGCATGGCGCGCGCGGTAAACCTGATTCCCGTCGACCCCGACGCGAATCTCGTGCGCGCGATGCAGGCCGGCGCCGCGGGCCTGCGCATGGGCAAGGCGCTGATCCTGTTTCCCGAGGGCGAGCGATCGATCGACGGCAGCCTGAAGAAATTCCGGAAGGGCGCGTCAATTCTCTCCGCCCATCTCGACGTGCCGATCGTCCCGGTGGCCATGGACGGACTCTTCGAGCTTTGGCCTCGCGGCCGTTCGTTCAACTGGGGCGCGCTGCTGCCCTGGAGGAACACGGTGCGTATTCAGTTTGGCCCGCCGATCCAGGCGCGCCGTGGCGCATACACTGAGAGCACGGCGGAGCTGCGTGCCGCCGTGGCCGCGATGTTCGAGAGAATATGACCTCGGGGGTCCTTCCCCATTCACCAAAGACCCCCGAGGTCTTAGCAGGAATCACCCAAAGACCCCCGGGGTCGTATCAGGAATCTATGTCCGTCAGCATGTTCGACGCCGTCAACATCTACTTCGATCGCGCGGCCGTGGGCAGCGCGTTCCCGCCGGGCCTGCTCAACATCATGAAGGCCTGCAACAGCGTCTACCGCTTCACCTTTCCGTTCAGGAAGGCGGACGGATCGCTGCAGAACATCAACGCGTGGCGCGTCGAGCACAGCCACCACAAGATGCCGACGAAGGGCGGCATCCGCTACGCCGAGTTCGTGGACGAGGAGGAAGTGAAGGCGCTTGCCGCGCTGATGACCTACAAGTGCGCCATCGTCGACGTTCCGTTCGGTGGCGCCAAGGGCGCCGTGCAGGTGAATCCGAAGTTGTTCCAGCCGGAGGAGCTCGAGCGCATCACGCGCCGCTACACGCACGAGCTCGTGAAGAAGAATTTCATCGGCCCCGGCCTGGACGTCCCGGCGCCCGACTACGGCACCGGCGAGCGCGAGATGGCGTGGATGGTGGATACCTACATGGCGCTCAATCCGGGCCAGCTCGATGGATTGGGCTGCGTCACCGGCAAGCCCATCACGCAGGGCGGCGTGCGCGGCCGCAAGGAGGCGACGGGCCGCGGCCTCTACTTTGCGATACGCGAAGCCTGCGGCGTCGGCGAAGACATGCGCGCGATCGGGTTGACGGCAGGCCTCGCAGGCAAGCGCGTCATCGTCCAGGGACTCGGCAACGTCGGCTATCACGCCGCGAAGTTCTGCCACGAGGGCGGCGCCATCATCGTCGCGCTCGCGGAGTACGAGGGCGCGATCGCCAACCCGAACGGCCTCGATCCTGACGCTGTGACCGCGCACCGGAAACAGACGACGTCGATCCTGGGTTTCCCAGGCGCGACGGACATCAAAGAGTCAGCCGCCGCGCTCGAGCTCGACGCGGACATCCTGATTCCCGCGGCGCTCGAGAACGTGCTCACCGCCGCAAACGCCGCGCGTATCAAGGCGAAAATCGTTCTCGAAGGCGCGAACGGTCCCACGACGCCGGAAGCGGAGGAGATCTTCAGGCAGCGCGGGATCATGGTGCTGCCGGACATCTACGCGAATGCCGGCGGCGTCACCGTGTCCTATTTCGAATGGCTGAAGAATCTTTCGCACGTGCGTTTCGGACGCATGCAGAAGCGCCTCGAAGAACGCGACGAGGCGAACTTCGTACGAGCGATCGAACGATTGACGGGAAAGTCTGTCTCGGAAGACGAACGCAAACTGCTCGTGAGCGGCCCGGGCGAGGAAGATATCGTCAACTCGGGACTCGAGGAGACGATGATCGTGGCGTATCACGGCATCCGGGAAGCGCTGAAAAAGGAGCCGGCGCTCGGCGATTTGCGTGCGGCGGCGTTCCGGACGGCCATCGAAAAGATCGGCCGCTCCTACCTGGAGCTCGGGGTCTTCCCGTAACCCGCCGGCCCTGAAGGGCCGGCCTACGCCTTTTCCAACTCGTGGCGCGCGGCGATCTGCGCACGGCGGCGCCGGCGCGCGAGCTCAGCGTACACGTCACGGCGCAGCAGCCGGAGCGTCGGTCGAACTGCTGTCGGCTGTCGCGGCCGGAATACCGGAGCCGGGACGTCGTCGAGCAGATCCAACTGGCGGGCGGAGGTGCCTTCTGTACGGGCCATCTGTGCTCTCCTTACCTGCCTAGGCTATGCAAAGCGTGTGACAAACAAGGTCACACAACGGTTTGACGGTTTTGAGGGCCCTCGGGGTTTCCCTGTCGGTCATCCGACCTTTCTTCCGGTCGTACAATCGGCCTTCCGACATGAGGAACGCTGAAGTCATCAGGCAGTGGCAGGTCCTCAAGAGCATTGAGGCCAGCCGGACCGGGGTCACCATCCATGATCTGGCGCGCCAGGCGGGCGTCACGACCAGGACCATACGCCGCGACCTGCAAGCCCTTCAGGAAGCTGGGTTTGCCGTCTTCGACGAGGGCGAGGAGAACGAAACGAAACGGTGGAAGCTCGAGGCCCAGCCCTTCCGGACCCTTCAGGACGGTCTCTCGGTCTCCGACGTCGCCTCTCTCTATTTGAGCAGGGCGCTGGTCGAAGCGATGCCGGGTTGGCCGCTGGCTGCCGAACTGAAGGAAGCGTTTACCAAGATTGAGCGCAGTCTGAACGATCGGATGCGGGAGTTCCTTGGGACCCTCCCCCAGGTCCTCTCGGCAAAAGCCGGCCCGGGCAGCGGCATTCCCGGCGGCGAGCTTGTCGATGTCACCCGCCGGTTGCTCGAAGCAACCCGGTCGCGCCGCATCGTCTCGATGCGGTACTTCTCCGCGAGCCGGAATCAATCGAAGCAATACGAGGTGCATCCGTACCGGCTTGCGCTCGCTACCGGCGGTGTCTACCTCATTGCGTGGGTGCCGGCGTACGAAGAATTCCGGACGTTCGCCGCGGGCCGGATCGAGCGCCTCACGGTGCAGGAGGAGACGTTCAGGCGGAATCGCGAGCTGCCGGACAACCTGTTTTCCTCGTCGCTGGGCGTGTTCTGGGGGGAGCCCGAACGCATCGTGCTCGAGTTCGACGCAGCCGTTGCACCGTTTGTCCGCGGACGGGTCTGGCACGAGTCCCAAACGGTTACCGAGCTTCCGGATGGGCGGTTGAACGTCGCGCTCGACGTCTCCAATGACTGGGCTCTCAGGAGCTGGATCCTGGGATTTGGCGCCGGCGTTCGCGTGCTCGAGCCGGCGCACCTGGCGGCCTCGGTCGCCGACGAGCTTGGCCGGGCGGCGGCGCGCTACGCGAGTGAAGCCGGTGCCAATCGGCCCGTGGCGCGCGTAAGATAGCGATCTGGGGTTCAACCATGCTGCGTGAGCCTTTCCGCTGGACGGCGGCTGCTGTCGTCGTCTCGGGCGCGGCGCTGCTTCTCCATACCTACGAGCCGGCGCTCCGGGCCCAGCAGGCCGGACAGGTTCCGGTGTTCACGTCGCGCGTCGAGCTCGTGCGCGTGGACGTGCAGGTCGTCGAACGCAGCGGCAGTCCCGTGGTCGGGCTTGGCCTGGATGACTTTCAGGCGTGGCTCGACGGCCGGCCCCGCCGCGTCGTTTCCGCCGAGCTCGTGAACTTCACCTACGAAAAGCCCTCGTCCGTTGATGGACCGATGCGGACGCCGGGCACGGTGCCGGAAGACGCGCGCGTCTTCATCCTCGCGGTCGATCAGATGGGTTTGTCTGCCGCCGCGATGATGCCCGTCCGCGAATCCGTCAAGAAGTTTCTTGGACAGCTTCGAGCGCAGGACATGATCGCGCTGTACGAGTTTCCGTACCGCGCCCCGAAGCTGGACATCACGCACGACCACAGAGCGGTGGGCCGGGCGGTGGACGGGATCCTCGGCATGCGCGAGTCCAACATGGGCTCGTTCAGCCTGTCGCCGTCCGAGATCTCCGACATCACAGCCAACGACACCGAGACGACGAACAAGGTCATCTCGCGTGAATGCCCATCGGCAGCCGATCCACTCTGCCCGGACATGGTGCGCATGGAGGCGCACGGCCTCGCCAACCATCTCGAGGGCGAGGCCGCGCAGCGCATGAACGATCTCATTCGTCTCGCGCAGAGCCTGGGTTACATCCAGGGACGCAAGACGATCGTGCTGGTGAGCGGCGGGCTCATCGCCAGCACACGGCCGGGCGGCCGTCCGGACGTGCGCACGATGATGCAGCGCGTCGGAGACGACATTGCGAACGCGCAGGCGAACCTCTACGTTCTGCACCTCGACACCGCGTTCAGCGACGCGTACTCAGCGCTCGCGAAGCCGTCGTTCCGGCCCGCGGATCGCTTCGAGAGCGTGATGGCCGATCGCATGATTCTCACGTCAGGCCTCGAGCAGCTGGCGGGCCGCGCGGGCGGCGCGCTGTTTTCCGTCGAGGCCGGCACGCCCGACTACGTGCTCGCGCGCGTGCTGCGGGAAACGGAGTCCTACTACGTACTCGGCGTTGAACCGTCCGACGACGATCGGGACGGCAAACCGCACTACATCAGAGTCGAGACGACCGCGAAGAACGTGACCGTGCGCAGCCGGGTACAGGTCCACATACCAAAGAAGTAGGACGGCCTGCGTAGATTCATTCAGCTCGTCCCAGCCGTCGCAACAGCGCCTTGATTGCTTCGTCGAGCTGCGTGTCGATGCCTGCGGCCGACTCACCCAGTTTTCGCGTGACCGCTACATCAACCTTTCGGGGTGACAACTCCATGTCGGCGCCGTCGGCCGCCTTGACGCGCATGCGGGGCAGCCGCAGGGTCGATCCATCGACGAGCCTCACGTCCCACGTGTAGATGATCCAGCCCGCGGTCGGCTCGCCAACCACGGGTCCGAGTTTCAGCGTGCGATAGCCCTCCGTGAAATCCTCGGCGTCCGACAGGGAGTGTTGATTGACGACGAGCGTCGTGGCGGATTCGAGCGCGCGCTGCCCGAGCACGCTGCGCGCGGGCGCCTCCGGAACGGCACGGGTGCCCATCCGAAGATACGGCTGGCGCGTGAACACGTCGAGGGCATACGCGTTGACGAAGCCGCCATTGTTGTTCCGGAGGTCGACGACGACGCCGTCGAGCTGGTGGTTGGCGGTGTCGAGATCGATGTGCAGCTGATCGAGTGCCGCGGCGCTCATGTTGATCATGTGCACGTAGCCGAGCCGCCCGCCGCTGGCCTTGAGGACGTACTCGCGGTTGTGTTCGACCCACTGACGATAGAGGAGGCTCTTTTCGGTCGCCTGCGACACGGGCCGCACCGGCACGTCTCGCGCCGCCGCACCACCGGCACCGGCAAGTGTGAGAACAACCCGCTTGTCGATGGTGTGGGCGAGCAGCTCGTCGATGTTGACGCCGGCGCCGGCTGCCCGCCCGTTGATTGCCGTCAACACATCGCCAACACCGATCGCTCCGCTTAACGAGGCCGGACCGAGCGGCACGATGTCCTTTACGACCAGGCGCCCGGATCGCTCGTATTCACGCCGATCGAATCCAAGGCCTATGTGACCGGCGATCTGTGGCGCCGCCGGTGAATTGACGCCGAGGTGCGACGCGTTCAAATCCCCGACCATCAGGCTGATCACCCGTCGCAGCTCGTCAGACGTGGCCGCTGACGCCGCTCGCTCGCCGTACCGTTCACGCGAGCGTTCCCAATCCACGCCGTGGAAGGCCTGGTCGAAGAAGTTGTCCCGCAGCAGGGTCCAGGCCTGATCGAAGACGGCCTGACGCTCGACCGAGAAATCCGACGTGAACTCGGCCGTGACGTTCAAGAGACGCGAATCGCGCCGATCGAGGTTGGCGATCTGGATGCGGCCGGCGTCGAGATACATCACCTCGCGGCCGTCCGGGAGAAACTGCGCGTCCGACTTCGCCGTGGCCGTCGTCGTAATCTGGCGCGCCACCGGCCGCTCGGTGGCGAGGTCGTCGAGGGGCCAGGAATATATGTTGGCCTGTCCGGCGGTTGCCGCAAGAAGCGCGGCCGTCTTCCCGTCGCGGCTTATTGCCACGTCGTTCACGTCGAGACCCGTTGGCACGAGCGTCAGCCGCTGGCGGATGTCCGCGAATACCGGTTCAGGGTTCAGGGTGGCGGGTTCCGGGTTCGCTTGTCTGGTTCCGGGTTCGGGGGTTCGGGGTTCGGTGAACAAGTCTCTGAAGAGATCTTCGCGGAACTTTGGTGTTCGCGGGATCAGATCGACGCGCGCGAGCTGGCCGTCCTCTGTCCGCTGGCGCGTATCGAACAACAGGTACGTTCCGTCCGCGCTCCACGCGATCGAGTTCGCGTGGGTGTTCGCGAGAAAACTGACGGGCACACGCGTGCCGCCCGCTGAGGGCACCAGCTCGACGTTCGTGAACGCCTTGGTGCCAATCGCGAACAACGCCAGCCATTTCCCGTCCGGCGACCAGACCGGCTTCGGCGAGTCGACCGTGTCGGCCAAGACGCCCGTCGACACGACGCGATCCGCCTTCGTCGCGAGCTCGACAACGTGCAGCTCGCGGCGATTGCGGAGGTATGCCAGCCGGCGGCCGTCAGGCGAGAAGACCGGGGACAAGTCGGTGGCCGCCCCGGAGGTCAGGGCCTCGGACGCGCCCGTCGTGAAGTCATGAAGATGGATGTGCCCGCCGGCGTGCGTCGCACTCACGTACGCGAGCCGGCGGCTGTCCGGCGCCCACTCGGGTTGGGATTCGATCGCGGTGGTCGCGGTGACGCGAGTGGCGTCACCGCCGTCGCGCGCCGACACGGCAAACAGATCGCCGCGCGCGACAAAGGCGGCCTTCCGGCCGTCGCGCGAGAGCGCGAGATCGCTGAACTGATTCGTCTGCCTCACGCGTTCCGGCGACGGGGTTGTCGGCGCCCCGCGACGTTGCACGGGTACCTCGCGGGCCTGCCCGCTCGCGGTATCCAGCGTCCAGAGGCCAAAGTCGCGCTCGAACGCGATCGTTCCCGCGTCGGACGAGGCCGATGGCCAGAGAACACGTCCGTTCGTGAATGAGGTGACGCGGCGATCGGCGCCGCCTTTCGTCGACGGCCTGATCCAGATGTTCTCGGCGCCACCGCGATCGGAGACGTAGAAGATGGAGCGGCCGTCGCCGCTCCACATCGGCCACATGACGCGCGCACCACGCGGCACGATCTCCTCATACTCGGGGACGGACGATTCGAGGTTCAGTATCCACAACTCCGACTGATCGATATGGCTGCTCCCCTTCCGCCACCACTGATTCGATGCGATGCCGCGCGCGACGAACGCGAGTCGCGTGCCGTCTGGCGACGAAGCGGCGCCAAACTCATTCGTGTACCGCTCGCTTGTGACCGCGAGCGGCGTGCCACCCGACGCCGGCACGCGGAAAATGTCGTTCATTCCGGCGATGTCCCGGCCGGTGGTGCTGAAATAGATCCACTTGCCGTCGCGCGACCAGCCCTCCAACTGTTCGAGTCCATCGTCCCAGGTCAGCCGGCGGGTGTCGCCGCTCGAAAGATCGAGAACGTAGATGTCGCCGCCACCCGTACGCGTCGACATGAAAGCCAGCTCTCGGCCCACGGGTGAAAACAATGGCCGCCGATCTGTCGCGGGATCTGCAACGAGCAGTTGGGCCGCGCCGCCAATGGCCGGCACGGTCCAGATGTCGCCGCCGGAGCTGAAGGCGATCTCGCGGCCGTCCGCCGAGATTCCGGGTTCCGCGAATGCATACGCGAACGGCGTACCTGCCGACGCGGGCGGCGATTGCGCGCGATGTGCAATCCCGTTCAACACGGCGGCGGACAAGGTGAGCGCGACGGTGAGTACAGCGGGAATCCGCATCGGCGAACAGTACAACAACCTTTCCAAGTAAGCCCCCGTCTAACGCAGACGACCGCAACTTCCAATGCGGTTTTCAATCTCATGAGGTCTGTGGGAATGCGACGGTTGTGTACTGCGGGACTGTTGATGGTGGCGGTGTTGCTCGCCGGCCCGGCAGTTCGCGCCAATGATCCGAGCCGCTCCATCGCGGCCGTGGCGATTGCCACGCCCGCTGAATCCGTCAAGCTCGACGGCGAGTTGTCCGACGCAGTGTGGGCGAAGGCCACGCCGGTAACCGAGTTCCTGCAGCGCGACCCGAAGGAAGGCGCTGCTCCAACCCATCCGACGGAAGTGCGCGTCGCGTTCGACGGCGACGCGATCTACGTCGCCGTGCGCGCCGCTGAGCCCGACAAGGATCGCCTCGTCGGCATGCTCACGCGGCGTGACGAGAGCTCGCCCTCGGACTGGGTTCGTATCGCGTTCGATTCGTATCGCGACAAGCGGACGGCGTACGAGTTCGCGGTGAACGTTGCCGGCGTCAAGCAGGACCGTTATTGGTTCGCAGACACCAACAGCGATACCGGATGGGACGCGGTGTGGGACGTTTCCGTGCATCGCGGTGCCGGCTTCTGGTCCGCCGAGTTCAAGATCCCCTTCTCGCAGTTGCGCTTCGATCCAACCGCCGCCGGCGGCATGTTTGGATTTGCCGTGATGCGGACCATTGCCCACGAAAACGAAACGTCGACGTGGCCGCTGCTCGCGCGCAGCGCCAGCGGTTACGTGTCGTCGTTCGGCGAGCTCACGGGTCTCACTTTTCCCAAGACTCCGAAGAAGCTCGAGCTGCTGCCGTACGCGTCGTCCAGCCTCTCGTCCAAGCCGCTCGCGCCGGGCAATCCGCTCGCAAAGTCGCCGGCGGCCGATGCGGCCGGTGGCCTGGACCTCAAGTACAGGATGGGCAGTCTGCAGCTGACCGGAACGATGAACCCGGATTTCGGCCAGGTCGAGGCGGACCCGGCGGTCGTCAACCTCGGTGCGTTCGAGACGTTCTTTGCGGAGCGCCGTCCGTTCTTCGTCGAGGGCTCCGGCAACTTCTCGTTCAACATCGACTGCAATGACGGTCAGTGCACCGGCCTCTTCTATTCACGGCGGATCGGGCGCTCTCCCCAGCGCTTCGCGTCGGCGCCGGCCGGCGGATTCGCCGTTCAGCCCACGAATTCGACGATCGCCGGCGCAGCCAAACTGACCGGACGCGTCGGCCGCTATTCGGTCGGCGTGCTGCAGGCCGTCACGACCCGTGAGAACGCGCGCCTCACCGGCGGCGCGGGCCTGCCGATCTCGGAGTCCCCGGTCGAGCCGGCGACAAGCTACACCGTCGGCCGGGCCAGCCGCGAATTCGCCAACCAGTCGCGGCTTTCGTTCGCGATGACCAACACCAGCCGCGGTCTGCCGTCGGAACTGACGTTCCTCGCGCGCAACGCGGTCACGGGCGGCGTCGAGGGCGACTGGCGCCTGAAGCGCAGCAAGTACAGCCTCAATGGATGGTGGGCCGCGAGCCGCGTGGCGGGATCGACGTCGGCGATCGATCGCCTGCAGCGCAGCAACGTGCACAGCTTCCAGCAGCCGGACGCGACGCATCTGACCTACGACCCGCTGCGAACGTCGCTCAGCGGACATGCCGGCGCGATCAACTTCAACAAGATCAGCGGCCAGATGACGCGCTTCAACTTTTACGCGGGCTACAAGTCGGCGGGATTCGACATCAACGACCTGGGTTTCCAGCAGCGCGCCGACGAGGTGTCGCAGAGTACCTGGTTCCAGGTCCGCAGTGACAAGCCGACGCGGTTCTTCCGCAATCGGAACATCAACTTCAATCAGTGGTCGGGCTGGAACACCGGCGGGCAGATGCGCTACTACGGCATCAACATCAACTCGCACTACGTGCTCGTCAACAACTGGTCCATGGGCGGCGGATTCAACCTGAACTACAACGGCCTGCAGGACCGAATCACCCGCGGCGGTCCGAGCGTGCGTGGCAACAACAACGTCAGCGGCTGGACGTACCTCAATACCGACAACCGGAAGTTCGCATCGCTCAGCCTGAGCTGGTCGGGATTCCAGGACAAGTTCGATTCTCACGGCTGGGACTTCAGCCCGTCGATCGTCCTGCGGCCGAGCCGGGCGCTGTCGGTGTCGGGCGGTTTCGGCGTGAGCCGGAACAACTCCGATTCGCAGTGGATCACCAACACAACCCTGGACGGGCGCACGCGCTATGTGTTCGGGCACATCGACCAGACCACCTGGCGCCTGAATGCGCGCGTCAACTACACGCTCTCGCCGACGCTATCGCTGCAGATGTACGCGCAGCCGTTCGTCTCGGCCGGCGACTATACGAAGTTCAAGGAACTCGTCGACGGCCGCGCGAAAGCGTACGCCGCGCGGTATGCGCCCTTCGCCTACACGGGCCAGCCCGACTTCAACGTCCGATCGTTCCGAACGACCAATGTGCTCCGCTGGGAGTACCGGCCAGGCTCGGCAATGTTCGTGGTCTGGCAGCAGGGCCGCGAGGACTTCGCGCCAACCGGCCAGTTCGACTTCAGCCGCGACTTCGGCCGCACGTTTGACGCACCGGCGACGAACCTGTTCCTCATCAAGTTCAGTCATTGGTTCAACCTCTGAGCGCGCTGAATCTGGCGATTTCGTGATTTGGTGATCTGGTGATTTGAAATCACCAGATCGCCAGATCCTCAAATCACCAAATCCCCCAACCTCCCGCCGTATCATTGGGCGCGTATGCGCCTACTCGCACCAACGCTAGCGCTTGTCCTGGCGCTCATCGCGCCCGTCCAGCACATAACCCCTCTCCAGTCTGGCGACATCGTCGTCACCGGCGGGCAGTTGTTCGACAGCGTCCGCGACACGCTCACGCCCAACACAGGCATCGTCGTCAGGAACGGGGCCCTCCTGGAGGTTGGCGCGTCGCTCGCGGGACGCGATGTGTCCGCGGCGCGTGTCGTCAGGCTCGACGCCGGCGAGACCGTGCTGCCGGGGTTCTTCGATCTGCACGCGCACTACGCGATTGACCTCTTCGGCGAGGAGCGCGTCGACGAGTACACGATCAATCCGATCATCTTCCTCGCCAACGGCGTGACGTCCACCTTCCCCGGCGGCGAAGTGGATCCGGAAGGCATGATGGCGGCGCGGCGGAAGATCGAGCGCGGCGAGCAGGTTGGGCCGCGCATCCTGAGCTCCGGCCCTTACTTCGGCACCGCCCGGCCCGGCTGGCGCAACGCGGACTGGAACGCCGACCGCATCCGCGCGGAAGTGGACACCTGGGCCGCAAAGGGTGCGCGCGGGTTCAAGGCGAAGGGCATCAGCCGGGACCATTTGCCAGTGCTCATCGAGCGCGCGCACCGCCACGGCCTCACGGTCACGGCGCACCTCGACTCGGGCAGCGGCACCTCGGTGAACCCGCGCGATGCGATCTTCATGGGCATCGATCGCATCGAACACTTCATGGGCGGGGACGCCATTCTCGCGACCCGAGGCGCGTATGCGTCGCTCGAGGCGCTCGACGTCAACCGGCCGGAAGTCGACAACATCATCAAGCTGTATCTGCAACGGAACGTCTACTACGACGCGACGGTGACGGCCTACGGGTACTGGTACGACCCGAAGGACATGCGCGTCTTCAAGACGTGGATGGACGAGCAGAGCTTCCTGACGCCGCACGCTCGCGCGGTCGCAAATTCACGCCTTCCTCGCAAGCCCAACGAACAGTTCAAGCGCATTTACGAAGTCAAGATGAAGGAGATCAAGCGCTTCTACGACGCGGGCGGCGGACGGCTGATTACCGTCGGCACGGATCATCCGAGCTGGGGAGAATTCCTGTCGGGCTTCGGTTCGCATCGCGAGGTCCAGGCGCTCGTGCTCGCCGGCATCCCGCCCGCGGCCGTCCTCAAGATGGCCACGATCAACGGCGCCCGGGCCATGGGCATGGGCAGCCAGCTCGGCACAATCGAAGCCGGCAAGCTGGCGGACCTCTTTGTCGTCCGCGGGAATCCGCTTCAGGACATCACCGCAACCCGTAACGTCCACCTCGTCATGTCGCGCGGCGTGCTCTACGACGCCGCGGAGCTCTTCGCATCCGCCAAAGGAAAGATGGGCCCGGCGACGGCAGCCGACGATGACTGGTGGAAAGGGAGATTGAGGTTCAGGTAGACGTTTGCAACGACGCGAACAAATGCGAACGACGGGAACGAACGCGAAGGGAAAGGCACGGGGGAATCTCATGCGCAGGTTAACTGTCGCGATTGCGTTGGCGTTGGCGGCTTCGGCTTCGCTCGCCGCACAACTCGGTGGCCGGCCGGCGGAGGAATGGATCAAGACGCTCGATGGGACGACGCGCGTCTCGTCGTTGAAGATTGACGAGGTCGTGGCGGCCATGAAACTGCAGCCGGGCCAGACCGTCGCGGACATCGGCGCGGGATCAGGCCTGCTGTCCGTGCCAGTGGCGAAGACGGTCGGTCCGAAAGGACGCGTCTACTCCGTCGAGATCGACGCGGGCTTCTTCCCCGCCATCCAGAAACGCGCGGCCGACAACGGCCTCGCCAACATCCAGACCGTACTCGGCACGTTCACGGATCCCAAGCTCCCGGTAGCGCGCATCGATCTCGCATTCTTCCACGACGTCTTGCATCACATCCAGGACCGCGGTCCGTACCTCAAGACGCTCTCGAAGTACCTCTCCAGGACCGGCCGCATCTTCGTCGTCGACTTCGAAGGAGGCCAGGGACCGCATGCCCAGCAGGCCGATCTGCAGGTCTCCCGCGAGCAGCTGACGGGGTGGATGACGGAGGCGGGCTTCGTCCAGACCGCCGACGCGAAGCTCTTCAGGGACAAATACGTCCTGACGTTTTCGCGGAAGTAGACTAGTTGTCGCGCGAAAGTGGCGGAACTGGCAGACGCGCCGGACTTAGGATCCGGTGGCCGAAAGGCCTTGGGGGTTCGACTCCCCCCTTTCGCACCAGCACCCGGAACCAAACGCCCGAACCCGACGCTGAACCCTGCTCCCTGAACCGACAACCGATAGAATGAAGTCCGAATGAAGACCGAGTTCACCGAAGTCTCCGAGACCCGCAAGCACCTGACCTTTGAAGTTCCGGCTGAAGCCGTGGACGCCGAAATCGCCCGCGTGGCGCAGGCCTATTCGAAGCGCGCCAAGGTGCCGGGTTTCCGGCAGGGCAAGGTCCCCGTCGCCGTCGTTCGCCAGAGATATAAAGAGGAGATCCTCCACGACGTGACGCACGACCTGATTCCGCGCGTCGTGGGCGCGGCGTTGCGCGAGCGTGGGCTGGAGCCCGTGGCGGCGCCAGACATCAGGGACATCACGCTCGCAGAAGGGCGGCCGATGACGTTTCTGGCCGACTTCGAGACGATGCCGTCGATCGAGCTGGGTGAATACAGCGGCCTGTCGCTGCGCAAGCAGCCGGCGGTGCTGGAAGTCGGCGCGGTCGATCGCGCGCTCGAGCAGTTGCGCGAACGCGCGGCGCGCTGGCTGCCTGTCGAGGACCGGCCGGCTGATGCCGGCGACACGATTCTTGTGGACCTGACGCGCACGAAACGCGGGCGCCTCATCCAGCTTGCCGGCGAGGCGACTCCGGCCGACGAGATGGAGGGCAAGCCCGAGAAGCTCGAGAACGTCTCGATTGAGGTCGGCAACCAAGCGAACCCGCCGGGATTCAACGAGCAGCTCACCGGCGCGCCCGTCGGTGCAACTCGTGAGTTCCCTGTCAATTACCCGGCCGACTACTCCGTACCTGAACTTGCGGGCGCCACGGTCGATTATGAAATCAGGCTGAAGGGGATCCGTCGCAAGGAGCTTTTGCCGCTCGACGACGACTTCGCAAAGGAAGTGAGCGATCTCGACTCGCTCGAGGCCCTGCGGTCGCAGGTGCAGCAAGACCTCCAGAAGGGCGCCGAGCACGATGCAGAGCACAAGCTCCGGCACGATTTGCTCGCCGAGCTCTCCGGCCGCATCAAGGCCGTGCCGGAGGCGCTCGTCGAGCAGGAGATCGATCGGAGGCTGGAGGAGTTCCTGCGCCGGCTGGTCGACCAGGGCATCGATCCGGCCAAGACCGAGATCGACTGGCAGGAGTTCCGTGAACGCCAGCGCGGGCCGGCCGCCGACAGCGTCAAGGGGACCGTCGCCGTCGACGAGGTCGCAAGGCGCGAGGGACTGGAGGCCACCGACGAGGATGTCGAAAAAGAGGTGGCCAAGTTTGCCGAGCGTTCCGGACTGACCGCGGCCGCCGTCCGGGCGCGCCTCGAGCGCGACGAGGCGTTCGACCGCATTCGCGCCGGTGTCCGGCGCGAAAAGACCATGAACTGGCTGATCGAGCACGCCAACGTGACATAAGACCTCGGGAGTCCTGCTGAATGGGAAAGACTCCCGAGGTCCTTTAGGAGACAAATGCCCTTACCCGATATCCGCGCCCAACTCGTCCCGATGGTGGTCGAACAGACCAACCGCGGCGAGCGCGCCTACGACATCTATTCGCGCCTGCTGAAGGACAGCATCATCTTCATCGGCACGTCGATCGACGACCAGATCGCGAACCTGGTCATCGCGCAGATGCTGTTTCTCGAGGCCGAGGATCCGGAGCGGGACATCCTGCTCTACATCAACAGCCCGGGCGGCTCGATCACGGCCGGCCTGGCGATTTACGACACCATGCAGTTCATCAAGCCGGACGTGCAGACGTACTGCATCGGTCAGGCGGCCTCGATGGCGGCGGTGCTGCTCACGGCCGGAGCGAAGAACAAGCGGTTCTCGCTCCCCAACTCGCGGATCCTGATCCACCAGCCGTGGATGTCGGGGCTCGCGGGACAGGCCAGCGACATCGACATTCATGCCCGGGAAATCCTGCGCATGCGCGAGCGCCTGAATGAAATCCTGGCGCTCCACACCGGCCAGCCGCTCGCGCGTATCAAGGAGGATACGGACCGCGATTACATCATGGGAGCGGCCCAGGCGAAGGAATACGGTATTATCGATGACGTTCTGAATCGGCGCGCCTGAACACGGGTTTTGCCCGGCTAACGGCACGCGCCGGGCCGGCCGATAATCCCGGGGCACGGGTAAACTCGATGACCACCAAGAAGACCGGCGAAAATGACGTTCTCCGTTGCTCGTTCTGCAACAAGGATCAGAACGACGTCCGCAAGCTGATTGCGGGCCCGACGGTCTTCATCTGCGACGAGTGCGTCGAGGTCTGCAACGACATCATCGCGGACGACAACAAGTTCGATCGCGGCGCGCGCTCCACGCTGCCGATGCCGGTCGAGATCAAGAAGTTCCTCGACGAGTACGTGATCGGCCAGGAGCAGACGAAGAAGAAACTGGCCGTCGCCGTCTACAACCACTACAAGCGCCTCGAGATCCAGAAGCAGTCACGCAGCCGGCACGACGTCGAGCTGACCAAGTCGAACATCCTGCTGATCGGCCCGACGGGCACCGGCAAGACGCTGATGGCCCAGACGCTGGCCCGGATGCTGTCGGTCCCCTTCACGATCGTGGATGCGACGACGCTGACCGAGGCCGGATACGTCGGCGAGGACGTCGAGAACATCATCCTGAAGCTCCTGCAGGCTGCGGGCGGCGACATCGAGAAAGCGCAGCAGGGCATCATCTACATCGACGAAGTCGACAAGATCTGCCGCAAGGACGAGAATCCCTCGATCACGCGGGACGTGTCGGGAGAGGGCGTGCAGCAGGCGCTGCTCAAGATTCTCGAGGGCACGGTGGCCAACGTCCCGCCCCAGGGCGGGCGCAAGCACCCGCACCAGGAGTTCTACCAGGTCGACACGACCAACATCCTCTTTATCTGCGGCGGCGCGTTCGTCGGTCTCGACAAGCAGATCGCCCGGCGCCTCGGCAAGAAGACGATGGGCTTCAAGGCCGAGTTGAAGACGACGACCGCCAAGACGCGCGAGGCAGCGACGCTCATCGAGCAGTTCGAGCCGGAGGATCTCATCCGCTACGGCCTGATTCCCGAGTTCGTCGGCCGCCTGCCCGTCGTCGGCACGCTGCACGAGCTTGACAAGGCCGCGCTCATCCAGATCCTCACTCAACCCCGCAACGCCATCACGCGGCAGTACCAGCGGCTGTTCGAGTACGAGAACGTCAAGCTGCGCTTCACGGACGACGCGCTCGAGGCGATCGCGGAAGCGGCGCTGCGCAGGAAGATCGGCGCGCGCGGCCTGCGGATGATCATCGAGGACATCATGCTCGACCTGATGTACACGCTGCCGGGCCAGAAGAAAATCCGTGAATGTGTGATCACACGCGAAGTGGTAGAGTCGAAGGAGAAGCCGATTACCGTGATTGAGAAGGCCGGTTAAGCAACTTAGCCAGCCAGTCGCCAATCAGGCTTCCCGGGGGCCAATGGATCAATACGAGACCCTTCCCGTCGTTCCGCTCCGCAACGTCGTAGTTTTCCCGCACATGATGATGCCGTTCGTTATTGGACGGCCGTCGTCTACCCGCGCGCTCGAACACGCGCTCGCGACCGACAAGAAGATCTTCCTGGCGGCGCAGCACGACGAGTCGAACGACGACCCCCAGCCCGCGGACATCTACACGATGGGCTGCGTCGCGAACATCGTGCAGTCCCTGAAGCTGCCCGACGGCAACATCAAGGTGCTCGTCGAGGGCGTCGAACGCGCGCGCGCGGTCGAGTGGAAGGAAGACAAGGGCTTCTACCGCGTCACCGTGAAGGTGCTGCCGAAGAAGGCGGAGCCCGCGCCCGATTCCGAGCAGGTGATGGCCCGCGTGGTCAACCTGTTCGAGCAGTACGTGAAGCTCTCGAACAACCTGCAGTACGACGCGATGGTGGCCGCCGTGCGCGTGGACGACCCGTCCCGGCTGGCGGACACGATTGCCGCGCACCTGCAGGTGGGCGTCGAGGAAAAGCAGAACCTCCTCGAGATCGTCGCGCCGATGGAGCGCCTCTCGCGCATCATCACCGTCCTCGAAGCCGAGGTGGACAAGCTCCAGGTGGATCGCCGCATCCAGTCTCGCGTCAAGAAGCAGATGGAGAAGGCGCAGAAGGAGTACTACCTCAACGAGAAGATGAAGGCGATCCAGCGCGAGCTGGGCCGCAAGGACGAGAAAGGCAGCGAGGCCGACGATCTGAAGAAGAAGATCGAGCAGGCGCGCATGCCCAAGGACGTCGCCGCCAAGGCGCTGGAGGAGCTCAAGCGCCTCGAGGCCATGCCGCCAATGTCGGCCGAAGCGACGGTCTCGCGCAACTACCTCGACTGGCTCGTCGCGGTGCCCTGGTACAAGAAGACCAAGGAGAGCCGCGATCTGAAGAAGGCCGAGCAGATCCTGAACGAGGACCATTTCGGCCTCGAGAAGATCAAGGACCGAATTTCCGAATTCCTCGCGGTCCGCGCGCTCGTCAAGAAGCCGAAGGCCACGATTCTCACGTTCGCGGGCCCTCCGGGCGTCGGCAAGACGTCGCTCGCCAAGTCGATCGCCCGCGCGATGAACCGCAAGTTCGTGCGCCTGTCGCTCGGCGGCGTGCGCGACGAGGCCGAGATCCGCGGCCATCGCCGCACCTACATCGGCGCGTTCCCCGGCCAGATCATCCAGATGATGAAGAAGGCCGGCACGATGAACCCGCTCTTCCTGCTGGACGAAGTCGACAAGATGTCGATGGACTTCCGCGGCGATCCGTCGGCGGCGCTCCTCGAAGTGCTCGACCCGGAGCAGAACAGCACGTTCCTCGACCATTATCTCGACGTCGAGTACGACTTGTCGAACGTCATGTTCATCTGCACGGCCAACGTGCTGCACACGATTCCGCAGGCGCTGCGGGACCGCATGGAAGTGCTGCAGCTCGCGGGTTACACCGAGCAGGAGAAGACCGAAATCGCGAAGCGGTTCCTGGCGCCCAAGGCCGTCGAAGGCGCGGGCCTGAAGACCACGCAGCTGAAGTTCGAGGACGACGCGTTCGGGCAGATCATCCAGCGCTACACGCGTGAAGCCGGCGTGCGCAATCTCGAGCGCGAGATTGCGTCCATCTGCCGGAAGATCGCGCGCAAGGTGGTCGTGTCCGGCGGGGACTTCTCGGAGACGATCGACGCGGCCAAGGTCACCGAGTACCTGGGTGTGCCGCGGTTCCGGCCGTCGATGGCCGAGGAGAAGAACGAGATCGGCATTGCGACCGGACTCGCCTGGACGGAAGTCGGCGGCGAGATTCTGGTGACGGAGGCGACGCTCATGCCAGGCCGCGGGCGGTTGACGCTCACGGGCAAGCTCGGCGACGTCATGCAGGAGTCCGCGCAGGCGGCCATGAGCTGGGTGCGGTCGCGCTCGGAGGACTTCGGCATTCCGCGCGACTTCAATCGGCGCTCGGACGTGCACGTGCACATCCCCGAGGGCGCGATCCCGAAGGACGGACCGTCAGCGGGCATCACGCTGGCCACCGCGATGGTGTCCGCGCTCGCGCGGGTCGAAACGCGGCGCGACGTGGCGATGACGGGCGAGATCACGCTCCGCGGCAAGGTGTTGCCGATCGGCGGCGTGAAGGAAAAGCTGCTGGCCGCGCACCGCGCGGGTCTCAAGAACATCATCCTGCCGAAGGACAACGAGAAGGACCTCGCGGACATCCCGAAGGCCGTCCTCGACGTGATGAACGTGCACCTGGTCGAGTCGATGGACGAGGTCCTGCGCCAGGCGCTGGCCGGTCCCCTGCCGACGCTGCCGCCTCCGTCCGCGGAGCCGGAGATCCAGGATCTGGAGACAAGACACTAGACGCGTAATGAGCCCGGGCGTCGTTTTCGATCGAAAACGACGCCCGGGCTCATTTTCGGGGTCGGCCAGGGTGTCGCAGGCTCCGCTCCAAGCCCAGTCGCCTAGCAGTTTCTTGGGCCCACTCGTCCGGGCCAAACGGGCGTCCTTGTCGAACCGCCCGTCTGATGTCTGACGAGTCTGCGGCCCAGGCGGCGTTGACTACTTCGAGCCACCCATCGGGGTATGCCAAGGGCCATGCAGCCAGTTCCACGGGTAGAGAACGGCCCATCCGTTGCGACAGGCTCGACCAAGGCCAATCCTGAGCTCGTTGGACCAGTCCCGCCACGAGCGCATTCCTTTCGACGTATGCGCACAAGCGATAGAAGTGGATGTCGGTCGCAACGGGAATCGCCTTGAAGCGTCCCTGGTAGACCGCGCCGGTCCCGTTCGTCCCGCGCCACAAATGCCATCGCTTGCTGTGCGTAGACAGCAGCCAGAACATGAATCTTGAGAGATCGCCGTCCCCTTGCGGCCACAGGACCAGGTGGAAGTGGTTGGGCATGAGGCAGTAGGACAAGCACCGCATGGGGACCTTCTGCTGCGCTGCGGCCATGACTCGCAGGAACGCCGCATAGTCTCCTGCGTGGTCAAACAGCCGCAGCCGACGAACGCCACGGTTGAGAACGTGGAAGACCATTCCGCCGGTACCAGTCGGACGGCGATGCGGCACGCACCAGGCTCAGCAAGAAACGAGCCCGGGCGTCGTTTTCATCCGAAAACGACGCCCGGGCTCATAATCCCCACATGCGCATCCACAAAACGGCGGCTGCAGCCTTGCTCGCCACCTCATACGTCGCCCTCACCGTTGCCGCTCAACGGCCCCCTCAGGACCCCATCAGCCGCATCCGCGAAGCGGACATCAAACGCGATCTCTTTGCCCTCGCGGGCGATGAGATGCGGGGCCGCGAGGGTGGGACGCTCGACGAGATGACGGCGTCGGCCTGGGTCGCCGAGCGCGCGCGGGAGGCGGGGCTCCAGCCTGCCGGCGACAACGGCACGTACTTTCAGTTCTTCCCCCTCGAGCGATACCGCGTCTCCGCAAGCAGCATCGTGAGCGTCGGCGGGAAAGCCCTGCGGATGGGACGGGACGTGGTGACGGGCGCGGTGGTGCTGGCGGATGTCGATGCCCCGCTCGTAGTCGCGGCGGCAGATGAGCTGGCCAACATGGATCTCAAGGGGAAGGCGATCGTCGTGAAGTACACGCCCCCCGCGACGCCGGCCGCCCCGGCGGCGCCGCAGGCGGGCCCGGGATCACAGGTCGCCGCTCGCACGTTCGCCACGGGTGTCCAGCGATCCGTCGCCAACGCAGGCGCGACGGCGATCGTGATTCTCATCGCCGACGACCAGAAGGATCAGTGGGAACGGGTCGCCGCACCGTTTGTGCGCGGCACCTACGCACTGGATCCGGACGGCACAGCCGAACAAAGGACGCCCACGCGAGGTGTACCCCTGCTGTTCGTCCGCGAATCCGCGACCGGCGGAGGCGTCGCGACCGGCGCCCGCCTGACCGCGTCCATCTTCACCGACAGCTTCACGTATCCGTCCGTCAACGTCATTGCCAAAGTCCCGGGCCGCGATGCGAAACTCCGCGACGAGTACGTGCTCTTCAGCGCCCATCAGGATCACGACGGCGAGCGCTTCACGGTGAACGGCGACAAGATCTGGAACGGCGCCGACGACAATGCGACGACGGCGGTGGCGCTGCTGGCGATCGGCCGCGCCATGGCGGCCTCGCCCGGACGACGGTCGGCGCTCTTCATCTGGCACGGCTCCGAAGAGCGCGGCCTCATGGGCTCGCGGTGGTACGTGAAGCATCCGATCGTGCCGCTCGCGTCCATCGTGGCGTGCCTGAACGGCGACATGATGGGCAGGAACGATCCGACAACGGCCGCGCTGCTGGGCGCGGTGGGGCCGCATCGCAACTCACCCGAGCTCGTCGAGACGGCCTACGCCGCCAACAAGGCGGTCTCGCAGTTCACGATCGATTCGTCGTGGGACGATCCCAACCACCGCGAGGGCTGGTACTACCGCAGCGATCACCTGCCCTACGCGCGCAACGGGGTTCCGTCGCTGTTCTTCTCGACGCTGCTGCACGCCGACTACCACACGCCGTTCGACAATCCCGATCGGATCGACGTCGCCAAACTGACGAAGATGACTCGCTGGATGTACGCGACTGGCCGCGCAGTCGCTGATGCGGACAAGAAACCCGCGCTCGATCCGGCGTTCAAACTCGAGCGCTGCCGCGACTTTACCGGGACGTACTGCGCGCCCTAGGTCCGCGAATCCGTTTCGTCGCGGCGCCGGCTTCGGACCACGTTCGAAACTCGAGCGTCGCCTCGCCGATCTTGATGGACTGCCCATCCACAAGCGGCGTGGCCCGGCTGATTCGCCTGCCATCCACGAACGTCCCGTTGGTGCTGCCGAGATCCTCGATCGTCGCCGCGGCGTGATCGCCGGCGAGCGCGATCTTTGCGTGCCTTCTCGACACGCCGGGCGCATCGATCCAGATCGCGGACGCCGGATCGCGGCCGATCGTCTGACTCGCGGGCGTCAGCATGAATCGCCGCTGTTGCCACACGAGGAACGCCCGCGCCGGCGGCGCCGCGGCGGCGCCGTCCCGCTGCTCCGCCGCCACGCCACAGAACGCATAGCCGACACGATGTACCGTCCTCAGAAACCGCGGCTGCTGCGCGTCGTCCCCCAGCGCCGTCCGGATCTCCGACGCCAGGTTGTTCAGATTCGCATCGACGACGTTCGTACCCGGCCAGAGTTTGTCGCGCAGGCTGTCCTTGTCCACGACGGCCGGACGCTGGGTGGCGAGGATCACGAGGAGATCGAACGCCTTCGGGGACAAGTGCACGGACGCGCCGCCGCGAGCCAGCTGGCGTGTCTCGGAATCCAGCGTGAAGTCAGCGAACGCGAGCCTCATGTCGGACGCAGGGCCGGGCCTAGAGACCCCGGCTCCTTAGGGAATTCGTACGAATTCCCTGAAGTTGGGCGGCCCGCCGGTACGCGATAGTGAGCGTGACTTCCATGAATGGCATGAATGTTATGACAGACGCCAAGCGCTCGAGCCGACGTCCCTCCGGCGCGCTCATCGACGCCATCGTCGACAACATGCGTCAGAACCTCGAGGAGCTCAAGTACGCGACGCTCGCGCCGAGCCGTTACACGGTGTATCTGTCGCAGGCCGAGTACACGCGGCTCGAGGGCATTCTTCCGCGGCTGCAGGCCGAAGCGATTCGGGCGCTGAACGAGGAGCTGGATAAGATCAACCGGCCGAACTGGCTGCGGCGCAAGGCCGGGTGGCTCCCCGGCCGGCAGCGACCAGCCGCGGAGAACGCGGGCCCGCGCTGGCACATCGAATTCCTCGTCGATACCGACGGCGAACTGGCCGCGCCGGGCGACATCATCGTCCACTCGGATCTGATGCTGGCTCCCGATCCGGAGCTCGGCGTCGGCGAACGCACGCGCCGGATCACGACGCGTTTCAGTTCCGGGTCAGACACGGGTCAGACCGGGGTCAGACCGGGGTCAGACCACGTTGGAAAAACTCCCAGGTGGTCTGACCCCGGTCTGACCCCACCCGCACCGGTCCTCGGGCGGCTCACGTACACGGACAACGAGGGCACGCATGTCTTCGAGATTGTTCGCGAGCGGACGACGATCGGGCGTGGCGGACGGGCGTTCGCGGTGGACGTAAAGGTCGTGACTTCCGAGGATGTGTCCCGCGAGCACGCGCGGATCCGGCGGGATGCGGCAACCGGGCAGTTCTTTCTGATCGATTTGAGCTCGCTGGGAACGACACTGAACGGCCGGCACGTCCCGCGCGGCGTGGAGGACCGGAACGGCGTTAAGCACGAGAATGGGACGGAGACGGCGTTGCCGGCGCGTGCGCGCATCGGCCTCGCCGATACGGTGTTCCTCGAATTCGAACAGGCGGGCCAATGACCTCCCCCCTGAGGGGCCAATGACCCTGTTGCTCTGGGCACGATTCGGCCTGCTCGCGGCTCTGCTGGCGGTCGTCACGACCATCGGCTGGGCCGTCGTGAAGGAACGCGAATGAGACTGCGTGCCGCCGGCGCGACGGACGTCGGCGTCCAGCGCGACGTCAACGAGGATCGCTTCTACAGCGACCCCGAGCGCGGCATCTTCACGGTCGTCGACGGCGTCGGCGGCCAGGCCGCGGGCGGCCGGGCCGCCGACACAGCGCTCGACGTCCTCCGCACGCGCCTCACGACCGGCAATGGCGCGCTCGGCACCCGCATGCGGGAGGCCATCACGCTCGCCAACAATGAGGTCCACCGTCAGGCCGCGTCGCGTCCCGAGTGGCACGGCATGGCGTGCGTGCTCACAGCGGTTGTCATCGACGGCGATCGCGCGGTTGTCGGCCACGTCGGCGACACGCGTCTCTACAAGCTGCGCGGCGGCCGCATACAGAAAGTCACGCCCGATCACTCGCCCGTCGGCGAGCGCGAGGATGCCGGCGAAATCTCTGAAGCCGATGCGATGCGGCACCCGCGCCGCAACGAGGTCTACCGCGACGTCGGCTCCGAGCCGCACGAGATTGGCGACACCGACTTCATCGATGTACGCGACACGACGATGGAGACAGACTCGGCATTGTTGCTGTGCAGCGACGGGCTGACCGACCTGGTCACGTCGGATGAAATCCTCCGCGTCGTCGACCAGCACGCAGGGCATCCCGATGACGTGAGCCGCGCGCTGGTGAAGGCCGCCAACGATGCCGGTGGTAAGGACAACATCACGGTCGTCTACGTCGAGGGCGAGCGGTTCACGACGAAACCGGGGCCGGGCGAAATCTCCTCCAGAAATTGCGCCCGGCCCCTTTTCGCCGTCCTGCTCCTGCTCGCCGCCCTCGCCGCCGTCTGGGCGTGGGCCGGGTATCCCATCCCCGACATCGTCGCGAACTACCTGGTTTCCCGCCCTACCGGCGCCAACGTGGTTGTCGTGAAGCCCGGCGAGTCCATCGCGGCGGCCATCACCGCGGCCGCGCCGGGCAGCACTATCCTCGTCGAACCGGGTGAGTATCGTGAACGTCTCACGCTCAAAGGTGACATCAGATTGATCAGCCTGACCTCGCGCGGCGCGGTGCTGCGGCTGCCGGGCGACGCGACCGACGAGGACGCGGCTGTCGTGGCCACGGACGTGAAGAATGCCGAGATCTCGGGTTTCCGCATCGTGGGTGACGCCGCGACGCCGCTCGGCACCGGCGTAATCGCGCGCGCATCCGGCGTGCGCCTCGTCGATCTCGAGGTCTCGGGCGCGGCGCGCGCGGCGTTCGATCTCGGCCCTGGAGACGGCCTGATGCTGCTCGCGAGTGACATCCACGACAACCCGGGCTCCGGTCTCGTGCTCCGCGCCAATGCCACGCCACGCATCACGCACAGTACGTTCAGCAACAACGGCAGCTCGACACAGACCTCATCGGCGATGGTGATCGAGCCGGGCGCGTTGCCGTCATTCGCCGGCAATTTCTTTCACAATCTGGAACCGCAGAGCTTCACGAATCTCGATGTCGCCGCGAAGATTCAATTGAAGAATCTGAACTGGTTTCCGAGTGCGGCAGCTGCCGCAGGCGCCCGGGGTGGCACGGCTACCTCGGGTGCGGCGGCCCCTGCCGGCGCCGCACGCGGCCGTGGCCGGGGTGGCCAGTGACCCAGACCGTCTTCGGCCAGATCGGTCCGTTTCTGATCGAGCGCCCGATCGGCCAGGGCGGGATGGCGTCAGTGTTCCTGGCGCGCGACACGCGGGCCGAATCCGCGAACGCGCGCGTGGCGCTGAAGGTCGTCCAGCTCGGCACCGACCAGGAAGCGCGCGAGATCCTCGAGTCCGAGCAGCGTGGCGCCGAGCTGCAGCAGCAGTTCTGCCAGTTCAGCCGATTCGTACCGAGGGTCTTCGACGTCGGCTTCACGGACGACTACTTCTACATCGCGATGGAGTACGTGGCCGGCGAGGACCTCTCGCAGGCGATTCACCGCGGCCGGCTGCCCTGGCAGCGCGCGGTCACCATCACGATGCAGCTCTGCGAGTTCCTCGAGGAAGCGGATCGCTTCGAGGCGGGCACCGGCTCGCGGCGCGTACTGCTGCACAATGACCTGAAACCGCGCAACATCCGCGTCGTCGAGGGCGACGCGATCAAGGTCCTCGATTTCGGCGCCGCCAAGGCGCTCTCGCTCAGCCGCAAGGTCACGCGCAACGACTTCGGCAGTACCGCGTACCTCTCGCCCGAGTGCCTGGAAAGCGGCGATCGTGACATCCACACCGACGCCTGGGCGCTCGGCGTGCTGCTCTATGAGATGGTGTCCGGACGCCAGCCGTACCGCGCGGACGACACGCGCAGACTCGAACACCTGATCAGATCGCGCCAGACACCAGAGTCGATCTCAGGGCTCTGTCCTCCCGCGCTCGAAGCCGTCATCGCGAAACTGCTCGCACCGTACCCCGACGATCGCTACGGGAACCCGGTGGACATCCGTACCGACCTCGCGAGCGCGCTCGCGGGACAGGAGACGCGTGCGCTCGCGGAGGGATGGCCTCGCGAAATGGACACGACGCCGACGCGCCGGACGCACGACGAACCCGCAACGCGGCCGATTGCTCCACCGCCTGCGCCGGCGCCCATCGGCGTTCCCGCACCGGCACCGCCGCCACCACCCCGGTCCAGGTTTCCGGGCCTGTTCGGAAGGTCGATCCTCATCATCGCGGTCACGCTCGCCCTGAACGAGGGTTGCGTTGCGTCCAGGGCCAATCGTCTGTCGCACACCGTCGCACTGCAGGACTTCGCCGGTCTGGCCGAACTGTGGCCCAACTACGAGCGGCTCGCGGGCTGGAGCTTCCTCGGCGGCGCCGGCGTCTCCAAGCTGGAGGCCGCCTTGACGACGCAGACGGGCATCCTCGCCGAGCGCGTCATGGCGAACTACAGATCGCCGCAGCCAACCGTCCGCGAGAACCAGTGGAAGCAGGCGCGCGAGGCGCTGGCACGCGCGGTTGCCATCCGGCCCGGCGACAACTCGCTCAGAGCCTCGCTTCGGTACTGCGAGGGCCACCTGTTCCGCATAGACGGCGAGGCCTCGAAGGCGCGCAATCGGGAGACGCCGTCCGCAGCCGAGCGGGACAAGGCCCAGCAGCTGTTCACCGAGGCGGTCGTCGCATTCCGTGAAGCGGCGTCGCTTCGGGAGAACTGGCCGGACCCGTTCCTTGGCCTCGCACGGACGTTCATCTACGGCCTCGAGGATGTGGACCGCGGCGCCAACGCGCTTGCGCTTGCCGAGAAGTACGGCCACCACCCGGGTGAACGCGAAACCATCCAGCTCGCCGATGGATATCGCGCAAACGGAGAAGCGCTCCTGCGCTCGGCGCAGACGCTTCGCGGCATGCCGCAGGAGCGCGACCACCTCGAGCGCGCGCGCACGGCGTTCAACGAAGCCCTGACGCGGTACTCGACCGTATCTGGCGTCGGCAATGCCGCCGCCAGCATCCGCGAGACGCAGCGGCGCCTCGATCGCGTCGAGGAGCGGCTGCGGGAATTGTCGAAGTGGTGGCCATGGGACTGACATACACGCACGGACGCGACCTCGTCCAGCAACGCACGCGCGTTTCGACGATCTCACTCGGAGAACAGCTGCTCGTCGCGACCTCGCTGGTCGTCGTGCTGGCCATTACCCTCGCCTACGCGGGCCGTGTCCGCGCCGAAGCCTGGGGCAAAGAGGGCCAGGCGGCGCCCGTGAATCTGAACTCGATCAACAAACCCGAGGAGATCGAGCCCGCGCTCGCGGCTGTCATCGCGACGCCGGCGGAACGGAAAACGGCGGCCGCGGTTATCGCCGCCGCGACTCCCCTGTCGAATGTCGGCGCGCTCGCGAGAATGAAGAACGGCGATCAGCCGCTTTTCACCGGCGCACAAGTCGCCGCGCTCAAGCCCTTACTGAGCGTGAGGACGATCGACGAGTTCCGATCCGCAGTCCTGTGGTGCTCCCTTGCCACCGTTCTGGCGTTCCAATTCGTGTCCCTCGTCTGGAGGTTGCGCGGCGTGCCGGGTGATCGCACGCTGCTCACGCTCGCCCACCTGCTCGTCGGCATCGGTTTCGTGATGATGATCAGCCGTCCGGATCCACTGCGGGACACGCTGCTCATCTCACGCTACACGGCCGGTGTCGTGATCGGCTTGGTTCTCTTCGCCGCTGTTTCCTTGATCAACCTCGATCGCGCGGCGTTCCGTGAGCTCACGTATCTACCGCTCGTGGGCGCGCTCGGATTGTCTGTCCTGTTGATCCTGTTCGGCAGTGGTCCCGGCTCGAGTTCCGCGAAGGTCAACCTCGGGCCGGTGCAGCCCATCGAGGCAATTCGCCTGCTGCTCGCGCTGTTCCTCGCGGGTTACTTCGCACGCAGATGGGAGCTCCTGAGACAGGTGCGCACGGAAACGATCCGTAACCGCCGCCTGCCGGCCTGGATCAATCTTCCGCGGCTCGATCACGTCCTTCCGGTCGCGGCCGGCGTCGGAATGGCGCTCGTCCTCTTCTTCTTCCAGAAGGACCTCGGCCCGGCGCTGTTGCTCTCGCTGATGTTCCTGTCGTTGTTCGCGATCGCAAGAGGTGGTGCGTGGCTCGCCTGCGCAGGGCTCGCCGGACTCGTCGCGGGCTTCGGCATCGGGTATCTCGCGAACATCTCCAGCACGCTCACGGGCCGCCTCGCGATGTGGGGCAGCGCCTGGGACAACGCCGTCCGTGGCGGCGATCAGGTCGCGCAGGGTCTCTGGGGGCTCGCGGCGGGCGCCGTGAGCGGCACTGGCGCTGGCCTCGGGAACACCCGGTTCATTCCGGAGGGCCACACCGATTTGATCTTTGCCGCGATCGGCGAGGAGCTCGGGCTGGTAGGGCTCATCGTGACCGCTGCGGCATTCGCGTTGATTGCGGCGCGCGGTGTTCAGATTGCGAGACGCGCGTCGAGCGACTACCGCTTCTTCCTGGCGATAGCCCTAACGCTCGCGACCGTCGTACCCGCGCTGGTGATGGCCGCCGGCGTGCTCGGCGTGCTGCCGCTCACGGGTGTCGTGACGCCGTTTCTGAGCTATGGGGGATCGGCAATGGCTGTGAACTTCGTCTCGCTCGGTCTCCTTGTCGCAATCGATCGCGATCGAGGATGGCGCGCGAAGGCCGACCTGGCGCCGTTCCGGGTACCGGTGCGGTGGCTTGGCCGCGTGGCGGCCGCGGCGGCCGGGGTGATGCTTGTCGTCGCCGCCGGCGTCCAGACGGTCCGAGCGGATGAGTATCTCGTGCGGCCGCAACTGAGCGTGCAGGCCGACGGTGGACGAAGGTTCCAGTACAACCCGCGCGTGCTCGAGGCGCTGAGGAACATCCCGCGTGGAAGTATCTACGACGCGCGCGGCGACGTACTGGCGACGAGCGATCCGGCGACCATCGCGAAGCTCAATGCGAGTTCCAAGAGCCCGGCGTCCGGCGCCTGCGCGGACTCGTCCAAACGGTGTTATCCCGCAGGGCCGGCGCTCTTCCACATTCTCGGCGACACGAACACGCGCGAAAACTGGAGCGCCGCCAACTCGTCGTACGTCGAACGCGATTCGGAGGATCTGCTCCGCGGATTCGACGATCACGCAACGACGGTAACGACGACGGATCGCAACGGTCACAACACCGTGGCAGTGCGGCGGGATTACGCCTCTGTTGTGCCGCTCGTCCGCCATCGCTGGGAACCGGATCACCCGGACGCCAAGGCCGTGCTGACCCGATCGCGCGACGTGCGTCTCACGATCGACGGCCGACTCCAGCTCGCGGTCGCGTCGATTCTAGAGCGGGCGGTCAAGGCCTCCGGCAGCGGCAAAGGCGCCGTGGTGGTGCTCGACGCCGCGACGGGCCAGGTGCTGGCCAGTGTCAGCTGGCCGTTGGGGACAGAAGGACCTCGGGAGTCGTTTTCCGAGCCCTCGAGCGAAAACGACTCCCGAGGTCGTTTTCTCGATCGCGCCCGCTACGCGCTCTATCCGCCGGGCTCAACCTTCAAGGTCGTCACCGCGGCGGCAGCGCTCCGGCAGAACCCGGCGGCCGCCGACCAGCACTTCTCCTGCACGCGTCTGCCGAGCCACCGCATCGGCGTCCGCATTCCCGGCTTCGGACCGCCCGTCGTCGACGACGTGAAGGATCCGGATCCGCACGGCGACATCGCGATGCATGACGCGATGGTGCGGTCCTGCAATGCGTACTTCGCACAGCTGGCAGTCGCGCTGGGATCGGATGCGCTGGCGCAGACCGCGGCCACGGCCGGCATCACGCTCAATTCATCGAAGGCGGCCGATCGCGTCCGGGCCAATCTTCCTCACGCAGGCTACGGTCAGGGCGAAGTCGTCACCACGCCTCTTCGCATGGCGCGCGTCGTGGCCGCGATTGCCTCCGACGGAATGCTCCGCGAGGCTCCACTCGCAATGCCTCGCGCCACCGGCGCCGGCGCACCAAAGCTGGTTGGAATTGAAACCGCGTTCGTGCCGCCTGGCGGGGCGCGGCAGATCGCATCGTACCTGCGCGACGCCGTCACGGGCGGCACGGGACGCCTGCTGCGCGACCACCCGGCGCGGATCGCCGGCAAGACCGGGACAGCGGAGCTCGACGAAGCCGCGTCGCACGCCTGGTTCGTCGGCTTCGCCCCGTACAGTCCGTCCACCCGACGGATCGCCTTTGCCGTCGTTTTGGAAAACGCCGGGTACGGCGGAGTTTCCGCCGCGAACGTCGCGGGGCAGGTGGCGACGTCAGCGACCACGCTCGGAATCATCAAATGAAGAACCATCTGAAAAAGCTGCTTACGGGGACGCGCGTGCTCGAGTCGCGCCTGACGACTGCCTTCGAGCAGGCGGCACAGACCGTCGCGGGGACGAATGACGCGCCTCCGCCACTCGAGATCATCGACATGGCCGTGGACGAGATCGCGCGCGAGGTGCAGCCGGCCGGCCGCGGACGTTACTCGTTTCCGTTCAACAGCATCACGATCACGTTCGTCGCGCCGACGCCTGAGGATCAGTCACGCTTCGAGGCGGTTTGCGCTGGACCGCCTTCAATCGATGAGCGTGTCACGCGGAGACTCGTTTCCGCCGGTTGTTCCGATGCTGACGTCGACGTCACTATCGACTTTGCGGCGGCACCGGCGCCGGACTGGAAACGCCCGCAGTTTCAGATTGCGCTGGCGCGCGTGAAGCCCGAGTCGCGAATGCAGCCCGAGCCGCAGACCGCGATCGTGCTCACCGTAACCGCGGGAACGGCCGAATGCGCGGAGTACAGCTTCACCTCGTTCCCGGTGGCAATCGGCCGGGGCCCCAGCGTGCGCGACAGCAGGAACCAGCTCCTGCGCATCAACCACGTCGCATTCGTCGAGGGCGGCGAGGAAGCGAACCAGACGGTGTCGCGCCGGCACGCTCGTATCGAGCTCGACGCGGCGACCGGACGAACGCGGCTCGTCGATGACAACAGCGCGCAGGGCACCAGCGTCGTTCGTGGAGGCCGCGGTATTGCGGTGCCTCGGGGATCGCGCGGCCTCGGACTTCAGTCGGGCGATGAGATCGTGATCGGCCAGGCGCGTCTTGCCGTCAGGATCGGGCTTCCAGCTCCTGCCATCGCGCGTACAACGCCTCAATCTCGCCCGTGACGTCCTGCTCGCGCGCCAGGGCCATCCGAATGGCTTCGGCGCCCTCTTTGTAGAACTCAGGCCCGGCGATGCGCTCCTTGAGCGCGCGCGACTCCACTTCCAGGGCCTCGAGCTTCGCCGGCAGCGCGGCCAGTTCGCGCTGTTCGTTGAACGACAGCTTCTTGCGGGCGGGTCCTGCTGGTGCGACGGGTGCTGCAGGACGTTCGGGTACTGCGGGTTCTCTGGCGGGTGGCCGACTCCGTTGTGTCGACCGATCGAAGTCCGTGCCGACGTACTCCTGCACCCGGCCCTCGCCTTCGAACAGCCAGGTGCTCGTGACGACGTTCTCGAGGAACACGCGGTCGTGCGAGACGACAAGGATGGTGCCTGGAAAATCCATGAGCTCAGACTCCAGCACCGAGAGTGTTTCCAGATCGAGATCGTTCGTCGGCTCGTCCAGTACGAGCACATTCGCGGGCTGGGTGAGGAGGCGCGCCAGGAGCAGGCGATTGCGCTCGCCGCCTGACAGCATCTTCACCTTTGCCTGCGCCCGTTCTGGCGGGAAAAGGAAGTCCTCGAGATAGCCGAAGACGTGGCGTGTCCTGCCACCCACGGTGACCCTGTCGTTGCCGTCACCAACCGTCGCAACGACGGTCTTCTCTGGATCGAGCGCGGCGCGCTGCTGATCGAAGTAGGCCACCTCAACGTTCGTCCCCTGCTCGACCGTGCCGCTGTCCGGCGGTAGTTCACCCACCAGCATCCTCAGCAACGTCGTCTTGCCGGCGCCATTGGGGCCGACGAGGCCGATGCGATCGCCGCGCATCACGCGCGTCGAGAAATCGCGGAGGATCGCGCGCGAGCCAAATGACTTCGCAAGGTGCTCGGCCTCGAAGACGACGTGGCCGGAGCGATCGACCGCGCCAAGATCGAGTCTCACGGCGCCGGCCTGCGTGCGACGAGCGGCGCGTTCCTCGCGCATCGCCATCAGGCGGCGGACGCGGCCCTCATCGCGCGTGCGCCGGGCCTTGACGCCCCGGCGGAGCCACACTTCCTCTTGGGCCAGCTTCTTGTCGAAAATGTCGTTGGCCTGCGCCTCGTTGGCGAGCCACGCTTCCTTCTTCTCGAGGAACGTTCGATAGTCGCCGGGCCATGACGTCAATCGGCCTCTGTCGAGCTCGATGATGCGTTTCGCCACGCGCTGCAGGAACGCGCGGTCGTGCGTGACGATGACCACGGCGCCCACGTAGGACTCGAGGAACTCCTCGAGCCAGACGATGGCCTCGAGATCGAGGTGGTTGGTGGGTTCGTCCAGCAGGAGCAGCGTCGGTTCAGAGACGAGCGCCTGCGCGAGCGCCACGCGGCGGCGCCATCCTCCCGAAAGTGTGGCCACGCGCGCATCCGAGTCCAACGAGAGCTTCGTCAGGACCGTCTCGATGCGTTGCTCGAGGCGCCAGCCGTCGCGCTCTTCGAGCTCGTGCTGCAGCCGGCCCAACTCCGCGATGGCCTCATCGCTGGCGTCATGGCCCATGCGTGCCGCGGCGTGGTGATAAGCGTTCACGAGATTGCGGATGGGCCCCAGGCCGTCCGCAACTGCCTCAAATACGGTGGCTTGCGAAGACGCCGGCAGCGCGTCGGCGTCCTGCGCGAGCCGGGCAACGCGTGCGCCCGGTTCGAACCAGACCGCACCGCGATCCGGTTCCAGCTCGCCGGACAGGACTTTCAGCAGCGTGGATTTTCCCTCGCCGTTGCGGCCGAGCACGGCGATCCGCTCACGCGCGTCGATCGCTAGGGCGACGTCATCGAGGAGTGGAAGATGGCCGAACGCGACGTGCACGTGCTCGAGTGTGATCAGTGGCATTGACTGGCCAAGTCTGGGGCGCGAGCGACAGACCGGCCGCCACAATTCTTGCTCTTTTTCCGGCACGGCTGTTGCTCAACATCAACTCCGGAGGCAAGACAAATGTTCGGCATTCTCGGATGGATTCTGTTCGGTCTCATCGTCGGCGCCGTGGCAAAGCTGGTCATGCCTGGGAACGATCCGGGCGGAGTCGTCGTTACGATGCTGCTGGGAATCGTCGGCTCGGTCGTCGGCGCCTGGCTGGGTCGTGCGTTGGGCTTCTACGGGCCCGGCGACCCGGCTGGGTTTCTGATGTCGCTGGTCGGAGCCGTTGCTCTGCTGGCGATCTACCGAGCCACGGCAGGACGAAGAAAACTCGTCTAGGGCGCGATCGCTTCGTCGGTTGGCAGCTTGGGCTGGTTGTTCGCGCACTGCACGTACTTCGATTCGGCGAGGAACGCCGGATCTGGGTAGTAGGCGAATACCAGCCCGCCGCCCTTGACGCGATCGATGAGCGAGCGCGCGATTACATCGCGCACCGCGGGGCACCCCCAGCTCCGTCCGAGCCTGCCCTGTGACCTCGCAAGCGAGTCGCTCACGTACGGAGCGCCATGGATCACGATCGCCCGCTCCCGGGCGCGATCGTTGAAGCCTGCGTCCAGCCCTTCCATCCGAAGCGAGTAACCGTTCTTTCCGACATACGGCTCTTCGGTCACGTACAAACCCAGGCTCGACTGATGGGACTCCGGCGTGTTGGAAAAGTCGCGCGCCAGGTTGTCGCCGGTACCCGATCCGTGGGCGACCAGCTCCTCGTACACCAGGGTCCGCGCGTTCAGGTCATAGACCCACATCCGCTTGGCAGTCGAGGGCAATGAGTAATCAATGACTGTGAGCGTTGCCGGCGACTCGACCACACCGCTCTTGACCGCGCAGGCCGCCGCACCAAGTGCCAGATCGAGCACCGCGGGCTTCACGCGGCCGATGGTCGAAAAGTCACCGCGGGTGACGGTCAGGTCCGGGTCGGTGCCACCGGCCCACACAAGTGGCGAAGCGGCGGTTGCCACCAGAATCGCCACAGACAGGCCAACGACAATGAGTCGGGATGGAACGGACCGGCGCATTACGGAAGTTACAGAGAAAGTGTAGCAGGCGGGTGCAAACGTGGCAGGGCCTTACGTAGGCCGGGCCTTCAGGCCCGGCAATCGGCGGCCCTAAGGGCCGCCCTACTTGTCGAATTAGCGCCGATCTCGTCCGTAGACGTCCTTGAGCAGGGCTACCGAGCCGTCTGGCTCGGCCCAGGCGGTGAAGTAGACGATATGGACCGGAACTGGCTGCCGGAGCTTGACGCCTCGCTCCTGGCCGGAGTGCATGGCCTTCGTGATGGCCTCCTCGGTCCACTCAGGCTCGTCCGCGAGGAAGTACCGGGCAAGCTTGACCGGTTCGTCGATGCGCACGCACCCGTGGCTCAACGCCCGGCCGTTCTTGTCGAACAGCTTGTGACTTGGGGTGTCGTGCAGATACACGTTGTGCCGGTTCGGCAACAGAAACTTGATGTGGCCGAGCGCATTGCCGGGCCCGGGCCGCTGGCGGAGCGAGAGGTCGCTCGTCTCCGACTCGCTGCTCCAGTCGACACTGGCCGGGTCCACACGTTCGACGCCGCCTGACGTCCTCCGCAGCACCTCGATGCCGTTCTTCGCGAGGTACGCCGGATTCTTCAGGATCGACGGCACCGTCTCCCCTGCCGCGATCGACTCCGGGATGTTCCAGTACGGACTGAACACCACCGTCGTCATCGTCGCGCTGAAGAGCGGGGTTTCGTCGCCGAGCCGGCCGACAATGGCCTTCGAGTCGAGAACGGGCGCGCCGTGCTCCATGATCCAAACATGGAATGAGGGGACGTTGACCAGAACGTATTTCTCGCCGAGATCGTCCGGCATCCATCGCCAGCGTTCCAGGTTGAGCGCAATGACATTGCGGGCGTCCGGCGCGGCCGGCTTCAGCAACGCGGCCTGCAGCGCCGCGTACTGAGGATGCGTGGGCCGCACTTCATCCGGCCATGTGGCGATGTCGCCCTCGTCAACAACGGCCGCAAGGCGCGTCGCGATTTCCGGCGGCTCGCGGCGGCGATCGCCGGTGCCTGCGGGGGGCGCCCCAGGCTGGCCAACCGCGACGTCGCGCCCCAGCGCGAGGAGCGCGGACGTCACTTCCGATTCGAACTTCGCAAGGTCTCCGGCTGATTCGTCCTGCTTGCCACCGGCCTGCGTGAGCCGCGCGAGCTCTGCCTTGAGCGTGGACGCACCGTACCGCTCAGGATCGAGACCGTGTTCGGCTGCCCGTTGGAGCGACGACAGTGCGATCGTCGCGGCGTATCCCGGCTTCTTGCCATTGACCCAGACCGGCGAGCCGGACCTGGCGCCATAGAACGCGTTCAGATCCTTCCAGACCTCGGCTGCGCGTTTCTCACACGCTGCATCAGTGGCGGCTCCGCAGATGGACTTCGTCAGAGCCGCGTGACGCGCATCCGCGACCAGGCGCTGATTGAGCGCGGCGGTGACGCTCGCACGGTGGTCGGCGCAGGAAACCGCGCAGAGACCTCCGAGCACCAGCGCGAGAATCCGAGCCACACCACGTCAACTTCACAAGTCGTGCCAGAGCCCGCGGATCTACGTACTCTCGGAATAGAGCCACGTCAGCGCCTGAGGGAGCCGGCGTGCCCAATCTGACTCGCTGTGTTGCCCGCCTGGATCTTCGAAGTAGCGAAGCGCCGAAGTCTGCCAGATCAGCGCGTCGCGCAGCGCGCGGGTGTCCGCGACGGTGCGCGCGCCCTCGCGCCGGCCGATGTCGAGCCAGACGCGCGGCCGCGGACGCAGTCCGCTTCGCCGCAGCCGTCGAAGGATCACGCGGTCGTCCCACCAGGCCGATGGCGACATGACGAGCAGCCGTCCGAGACGGCCCGGATACTGGCAGGCGATGGCGAGTGTGATGAGTCCGCCGAGTGACGATCCGCCGAGGGTGACGCCATCGGCATCCGATCGGACGCCGTAGGCGCGCGTCAGGTACGGCAGAAGATCCTCCATCAGGAAGCGGCCGTAGACCGCGCCGCCGCCCCATCCATCGCGGTCGCCCGTTGTCGGCGTCATCTCGCGATTGCGCCCGGCCCCAAGATGATCGACGCCCGCGATGACCAATGGCGGTATCCGGCCCGCGGCAATCAGCGCGTCCGCGGTCTCGGCCACCTGCCAGTACTGGCCGGGGACGAACGCGCGCGCGGGCTCGAACAGGTTCTGGCCGTCGTGCAGGACCAGCACGGGCGCGTCTTTCGTGCTGCCGGACGGGACGTACACCGTCACCAGGCGTGCGGGCGAACGCGGTGAGGCAATGGTGAAGTGTTCGAGCACTGTCGTAGTATCTGCCGACCGCATGCGGCGCGACTATCACTCCTGGCACTCGCAGGCGCTCCATCGCACGATGGAAATGCTGATCTTCGGTCACTCGGGCGAGCCGTACTTCGTCTTTCCGACGTCGATGGGATCGTTCTTCGAGTACGAGGATCGAGGCATGGTGACGGCGCTCGCCGACAAGATCGAGGCGGGGGTCTTGCGCTTGTTCTGTGTGCAGACGCTCGATGGCGAGACGTTCTACGCGCCCCGCCCACCGCGAGATCGCCTCGTTCGGTACCTGCAGTGGGAGCGTTCGCTGCTCGACGAAATGGCGCCGTTCGCGACGCACGTCACCGGGCACGGCACCTTCGGCGCCACGGGCTGCAGCTTCGGCGCGTACCACGCCCTGACGATGGCCCTGCGGCATCCGGACCTGTTCACCTCGTGCGTCACCATGGGCGGCGCGTTCGACCTGACGCGCTTTCTCGACGGCTACTACGACCACGACGCCTACCTGCTCTGCCCTCCGCACTTTCTGCCGGGTCTCAACGACGCCTGGTTCCTCGATCGCATCCGCCGGAACAAGTGGGTGTTCGTCACCGGCGAAGCCGACATCTGCCGCGGCCCGACCGAGGACGTCGCTCGCCTGTTCGCATCAAGGCAGATCCCGCACAGCCTCCACGTCTGGGGCCACGGCTCGCACCACGACTGGCCGGAATGGCTCAAAATGGCCGGGGCGTACATTCCATAGATACACTAGTGCAGCCATGACTATCGGTGTGCTGTTCGGAATGGAAGAGAGTTTTCCGCCGGCGTTGTGCGAGCGCATCAATGCGATGGCGGTGCCGGGGATCGTTGCCGAGGCCGTTCAAGTCGGCGCGGTGCGGATGGATGAGCCCGCCCGCTACCGCGTCATCGTCGATCGCATCTCGCACGATATTCCGTTCTACCGCGCGTACCTGAAGAACGCGGCGCTCGCAGGCACCACCATCATCAACAATCCGTTCTGGTGGAGCGCGGACGACAAGTTCTTCAACTACGCGCTGGCCGCGCGCATCGGCGTGGCGATTCCGCCCACGGTCCTGCTTCCGCACAAGACGCACCCGCCCAACACGACCGACCGGTCGTTGCGCAACCTCGAGTACCCGCTCAAGTGGGACACGGTCTTCGAGTACATCGGGTTTCCGGCGTTTCTGAAGCCGTTCGACGGCGGTGGGTGGCGCGACGTGTATCAGGTGCGGTCGCCCCAGGAGTTCTTCGACGCGTACGACCAGACCGGCACGCTCTGCATGACGCTGCAGAAGGCCGTGAACTTCAACGAGTACTTCCGCTGCTACGTGATCGGGCAGGAATCGGTCCACATCATGCCCTACGATCCGCGCCGGCCCCACGCGGAGCGGTACGTGAAGGATCCGCCCGCGTACGATCCGGCGCTCATCGACCGCGTGACCCGCGACGCGCTCACGCTCTGCCGCGCGCTCGGCTATGACCTCAACACCGTGGAGTTCGCGGTCGAGGACGGCGTGCCCTACGCCATCGATTTCATGAATCCCGCGCCCGACGCCGAGCTGCGCTCGGTGGGCCCGGTGAACTTCCAGTGGATTGTGAACGCCGTCGCGGACATGGCCGTCCGCAAGGCGCTCGCGGCGCCCACCGATCCCGCGCCGACGCGCTGGAGCGCGTTTCTGTGAGAGAACCCGCGAACGCGGAGTTCGGGCTATGAAAGAACCGTCCTTCACCCTGGGGATCGAAGAGGAGTACCAGACGGTCGATCCCGTCACTTTCGACCTGCGATCGCACATCGCGACGGAAATCGTCCACGAGGGCAAGCGCAGGATGCAGGAGAAAGTGAAGGCCGAGATGCACCAGTCGGTGGTCGAGGTCGGCACCGGTATTTGTCGGAACATCGACGAGGCGTCCACGGACCTGCGCGACCTGCGCCGCCAGATGATCTCGCTCACCGAAGAAAACGGGTTGCGCCTTGTCTCGGGCGCCACGCACCCGTTCGCCGACTGGCGCGTGCAGGACATCTATCCCGACGCACGCTACCTGCAGGTCGTCGAGGACATGCAGATCGTCGCGCGCGCCAATCTCATCTTCGGCCTGCACGTCCATGTCGGCATCGAGGATCGCGAGACCCTCATCCACCTCATGAACCAGATGCGGTACTTCCTGCCGCACCTGCTCGCGCTCTCGACCAACTCGCCGTTCTGGATCGGCATGAACACCGGCCTCAAGTCCTACCGGTGCAAGGTGTTCGACCGTTTCCCGCGCACCAACATTCCCGACACCTTCAGCTCGTGGGCCGATTTCGAGACGTTCGTCAATCTGCTCGTGAAGACGAACTCGATCGACAACGCCAAGAAGATCTGGTGGGACATCCGGCCGCATCCGATTTTCACGACGCTCGAGATACGCATCTGCGACATCCCGATGCGCGTGGACGAGACCCTGGCCATCGCCGCGTTGATTCAGGCGACCGCCGTAAAGCTCTACCGGCTGCACGAGAAGAATCAGAGCTGGCGGCAGTACAGCCGGGCGCTGTTGATGGAGAACAAGTGGCGCGCGTTGCGGTACGGCATCGACGGCGCGCTGATCGACTTCGGCCAGGAGTGCGAGACGCCTGAGCGCGCGCTGCTCGCCGAGTACCTCGCGTGGGTCGACGATGTGCTGGATGAGCTGGGGAGCCGGGACGCGGTGGACCACATCCGGTGGATCCTCGAGCACGGCACCGGTGCCGACCGCCAGATCCGCGCCTGGGAGGCGGCCGGCCGCGACCTGCCGGCCGTCGTCGATTTCATGATTTCGGAGACGAAAGTTGGAGTTTGATCTGCAACCCGGCGCGGCCAACGCGGTGCGCGTCTGCCTGAACGTCCAGCCACACGAACGCGTCACCGTCATCAGCGATGTCGCTTGCCGCGACATCGGCGCGGCGCTCATCAGGGAAGTCGAAGGCGTCGGCGCGTCGTACGCGTCGTTCGTGCTCGAGGACGAAGCCCCGCGGCCGCTTGCGGGCCTGCCGCCGGCGATTGCCGCGGACCTGGAGAAGAGCGACGTGAGCATCTTCGCCGCCCGCGTGCAGGAAAACGAGCTGGGCTCGCGCATCACGATGACGGACATCGTGAATCGCCGGCGGATGCGTCACGCGCACATGGTCAACATCACGCCGCGGATCATGACGGAGGGCATGCGCGCCGACTTCAAGGTCGTCGATCGCATCAGCCAGAAGGTGATCGACGCTGTCCGGTCCGCCCGCGTGATTCGTGCCACGACGCCTTCCGGCACGGACATCACGGCCGAAATGAATCCGAACTACCGCTGGATCAAGACGAGCGGCCTGATCACACCCGAGAAGTGGGGCAACCTCCCCGGCGGCGAGTGTTTCACGACTCCTGGCAATGTCAACGGCACGTTCGTCATTGACGGCGTTGTCGGCGACTGGCTCTGCGATCGATACGGCCTGCTCGACAAGACGCCCTTGACGCTGCAAATCAACGACAACCGGCTGGTAGCCGCCAGGTCGAAGAACCTGGCGCTGCGGCACGACTTCTGGGCCTATACGCATACTGACGACAACAGCGACCGTGTCGGCGAGTTCGCCATCGGCACGAACGTCGAGCTGACACACGTCATCGGCCACATTCTGCAGGACGAGAAGTTTCCGGGCGTGCACATCGCGTTCGGCAATCCTTACGGCGCGCACACCGGCGCCGACTGGTACTCCTCCACCCACATCGACGTCGTGGGAACGAACTTCGATATTGAAGTCGATGGAAAGAGCATCATGCACGCTGGCAAGTTCCTGATCTAAGAGCTATTCACATGAAGGAGTGAAGTTAGTGAAGGTTGGTTGGGCAAACCCAAAGCGAGCTTCATGGCCTTCACTGCTTCATGTGAGCCTATGATTCCGGTCTTAAGACACGCGTTCAACCGCTCCTACACCGACGCCCGGCACCAGGCTCTTATCGAAACTCTGACGCAGCGCTGCGGAGGCTCGATCGACTTCCGGCTGTCGGAGACGCCCTGCTTCTTCCCTTCATCACTCATTGCTGAACTCGAGACCGCCGCGAGGGCGATGATCGATCAGCTCATCGGCGACCGGAACTACCGGCGCGCCGCTGACGCGATCGTGCCGCCCGAATTCCGCATACCGAACGGCGAGGTCTCACCTACGTTCGTTCAGGTCGATTTCGGCCTCGTACGCGCAGGCGACCGCATCGAGGGCCGCCTCGTCGAGCTCCAGGCGTTTCCATCGCTGTACGGTTTCCAGATGATTCTGGCGGAGACGGCGCGGGAGACCTGGCAGCTCGATGGAGTGTCGCCGTTTCCGAACGGCCTCGATCGCGAGACGTATCTGCAAAGCGTCGGTGCGGCGATCGTCGGCGGCCACGATCCGGCCGAGGTCGTGCTGATGGAGATCGACCCGGAGAAGCAGAAGACACGGCCGGACTTCGCGATGACCGAGCGGTTGTGGGGCGTCCGCGCCGTTGACGTCCGTGCAGTAAGCCGCGAAGGCCGCCATCTCTATTACGACCGGGATGGCCGCCGGACGCGGATCCGCCGCGTCTACAACCGTGTGATTCCCGACGACCTGTCGCGCTCTGGGATATCGCTTCCCTTCGACTACCGCGATGACCTCGACGTCGAATGGACCGGAGGTCCGGACTGGTTCTTCAGGCTGAGCAAGTTCTCGATTCCGTTTCTCAGACATCCGTGGGTACCGAGAACGCACTTCCTGTCTGAAGCCGGGGCTGAAGCCCCGGCCTACGAAACCACCGCAGGCCGGCCCTTCAGGGCCGGCGATCCGGACTGGCTGCTGAAGCCGCTGTTCTCGTACGCCGGCGGCGGAATCATTTTCGGACCGACGCAGGCGGACATTGACGCGATTCCGGCCGGCCAGCGTCACCTGTACGTCCTCCAGGAACGCGTGCAGTTCACGCCGGTCATCGACACGCCGTTCGGCGCGACGCAGGCGGAGATCAGGCTCATGTTCGTGGGCAACTCGGGGTCGGGACTCGCACTTGTTCTTCCCCTCATCCGAATGGGCCGGGGAAAGATGATGGGGGTCGACCACAACAAGGGACTGAGCTGGGTCGGCGCGGCGGCGGCTATGATCGCGCCGTGATGTTTTCGCGCTCGCGGCCACTCCTCGTCGTTGCCCTCATTTCCGTCGCCATTGGCGCGGCAGTCGGATGGTGGCGCTGGAGCGCGCAGAACAAACCTCAGCCGAGCGTCAAGAACGAGGTCCGGCGCATCCGCGCGGAACTGGAGAAAGAACTGGTCCCGATCGCGCTGAGCAATTGCGAGTGGATTCGCGTCGGCAGCGCGAACGACGGCGGCTACGCGATGTGCGGCAACCTGCTCGAGGGAATCGAAACCGCGTATTCGTACGGCATCGGCGGAAACGACGACTGGGGCTGTCAGATTTCGACCACGTACAAAGTCCCGGTTCACCAGTACGACTGCTTCAATCCGGCGTCGCCTCCCTGCAAGCGCGGCGGCGACTTGCGGCTCAACGTCGAGTGCATCGGCCCGCGGCAGGAGACGCAGGACGGCCGTTCGTTCGACACGCTCGCGAGCCACATTGCGAAGAACGGTGACACCGGCAAGAAGAAGGTCGTGAAGATCGACATCGAGGGCGCCGAGTGGCAGTCCATTCTCGCGGCGCCCGACGAGCTGTTCGACTCAATCGTGCAGATGCCGATGGAGCTGCATGGCACCGACGCGCAGGAGGTGCTCGACGGCCTGCGCAAGTTGAAGCGACACTTCCACCTGGTCTCCGTCCACTTCAACAACTGGCGTTGTTCCGAGGATTTCGCGCCGTTCCCGAACTTCGCGTATCAGGTGCTGCTGGTCAACAAGAAGGCCGGCATTCCCGGAGATCCGCCGGCCGGCGCGGCCCCACTCGCGTCTGCGCTCGCGCCCGACAAGCCGGGCGCGCCCGAGTGCGTCACGACCGTGGGACGGCCCCGGCCGCCTCAGTAGTCGGCGGCCTGCATCACGATCTGGAACTTACCGTCCACCTTACGGAAGACGAACACGTAGATCGGATGGTAATCATCGGTGCCGGGGCGGCCCACTTCGAACACGTAGTCCCCCGCCTTCGCATAGTCCGCGTGATGGCCGTCGTGCATCGCGACGTTCAGCAGCGGCCGCCGGGCCTCCATCAACTTCGCCCATCCCTGATGCCGAAGCCGATCGAACAGGCGGGCGTATGCCTCCAGAATCTCCTGGCGGCTGACCTGCTTCGTGCCGCGGCCGGTGCCGCCGATGAACGCCAGATCACCGATCACGTCGACGCGATCCGCGAATGACGCGACGAGGCCGAGATTGCCGGCTGTGAACGCGGCAAAGAACGTACGGGACGCGGCATCAACCTCGGGATCGGGTGGCGGCGGCGCCGGCTTGCGCGAGCAAGCGATGACGTGCGCGAGGACGAGCACGGCCGCCAGACGCACGAATGCTCTGCTCGGGGCGATGGACATCGGTGACCTAGTGTAGCGGCCGGCCTACTTGCCGGCCATTTCGAAGAACTGCACGTTGGAGTCGATCACGGCTTCGATCAGTCGATCGATCCGGGCCTGCGGGACGTAGCCCGTGAGTTTGCCGGGCAGGAAACGAAAACCGGTGAGATACAGGTTGCGCGACGGACGCAGCGGACGCGAATGGACGGCTTCCGCGGTGACGGCAACGTCCGGGCTTCCGTTCGCCATCAGCCGGAAGTCCAGGAGCTGCCCGGACTCGAACAGGAGCTCGCTCACCACGGCAAAGCCGGTGCGGCTGATGTCGTGGATGACGATCTCAGTGTCCAGCGCCACGAGCTGGCCCTTCACCCTGGTCCTGACGTCTATACGTGGCGACTGGCGGCGTTCAGCGCCGCGCGGCAGCAAAGGCATCGACCAAAACTGTCGCAAGGGACGTACCTGCGAAATCAGGCCGAAAACCGGGCAAAACCAGGAACGCTCCCGACTTCTTTCGTCGGGTCGATGACACTCCTGACGGCGGGCCATATAGTGGAACCATGACTCCACTCCGGCGCTCCATGGCTCTCGGCGTTCTTCTTGTTGGCCTCGCGGCCGGCGCGGCGGCCTGCGCGCAGTCGATTCAGAAGGTGACCTCCGACCCGTCTCGCTATCGCAATCGCGAGGTCACCGTCAGCGGCCACGTCACCGAGAGCTTCTCCATCGTCGGCCGCGGGGCCTATCAAATCGAAGACAGCACCGGTCGCCTCTGGGTGTTCTCGGACCACGGCGTGCCCCGAAAGGGCGCGTCGGTAAAAACCAGAGGAACCATCCGCGAGGGTTTCGACCTCGGGCCGCTGAACAACATGATCAAATTGCCGGGCGGCGGCGTGGTGCTCGTCGAAAGCGAACACAGGGTCAGATAAGAATCCTGCGGTTCAGGGCGCAGGGTTCCAGGTTCCGGCAAGTTCTCGATAGAGACAGAGCGCGTTCGCGAGCTGCATCTGGCGCGGCGACGAACAGAGCGGCGCGAGCAGCGCCGGACTTGCGACGACAATGGCCGCGCACTGCGCGCGCGACGTGGCGACGTTGAGGCGGTTGAGCGAATAGAGGAATTCCATGCCGCGAGGCGCATCCTCGGGCGCCGACGTAGCCATCGAATAGATCACGACCGCGGCTTCCTGTCCCTGGAACTTGTCGACCGTACCGATCGCGAGGCCAGGCAGCGCCCGTCTGAGTCTCGCGACCTGCGCGTTGTACGGCGACACGATCAGAATATTCTCCCGCGCCATGCGCCGCTCCACGCCGTCGCAGTCGACCCATGACACCGGCGCCGACGTCAGCCGGTTCACCAGCGACACAATCGCCGCCACCTCTTCCTGGGAATAGCCCTGGTTGCCGCGATGCTCGACCGGCATCACCCACAACGCTCCGGAATCGACGCCCGGGAGTTTCGAGAGACGGCGCTTCGCGAGCTCGGGGAGTCCGGTCAGGCGGTCTTCATAGAACGCTTCCGACGTGAACGCCGCGATCCCCGGAGCCAGCCGGCGCGTGACCGGCAGAAAGATCCCGTGTCCCTCTGGCATCGTGCGGCGACCGGCCAGTACGTGATCGAGCGCAGACACACTGACGCCGTCGGGATGGCTGGCCTTCGTGGGCTGATCGAGCTGCTGCTGATCGCCGAGCAGAACAATGCTCCCGGCAGCACGCGCGGAACCGAGCACGTTCGCAAGCGACATCTGCCCTGCCTCGTCCACGAAGAGGACGTCGACGAGATCGATGGCCTTCTCACTGGCGAAGGTCCAGGCCACGCCGCCCAGAACATCGAGCGTCCCGCCGGCCAGCATCGTGCCGAGCTTGTCGAGGTCGTTGTCCTCGAGAATACCGGTGCCGTCCTCGAGCGATTCCTTGATCCGATGCGCGATGCGCACTGGATCGGTTCCCTTCGCCGCCTCTTTCTGTACTCCCTTGAGGAGATTCCGAATGACCTTGTGGCTGCCAGCCAGGACGCCGACTTTCTTACGCGCCTTGACGAGCGCGCAGATCATTCGCGCGCCGGTGTAGGTCTTGCCGGTGCCGGGCGGACCCTGGATCGCGAGAACGGTGCGGTCGAGCGCCGTCGAAATCCTCACCGCGAAGTCACCCGCGACCTCGTCTGATAGCGGCTCGAACGTCATCCCGGCCAGGCGTGGTGGGCGGCGCAGGATAAGCTCGCGGCGGCAATCGCGCCTCGCGGTGTCCTCGAGACCGCTCGCGGCAACGTCCTCGGCGAAGTCCAGCACCGACTTCTGGATGACGTCCGTGGACACGTGAAAGAAGGAGAACGCGGACGAGGCGTGCAGCTCCGCCATCGTCTTCCCTTTCTTCACGTCGATCGTCCGCTCGATGCGGTCGACGGCCACCACCTCTCCCCAATCCGATTCGTCCTGGAGCGTGAGCGTGTCACCCTCGTCTATTTCCATTTCCTGACGATCGGCGTACCGGTACCGATCCGTCACCGTACCCGTGGGCTTCCCCGTCGCCTTGTTCCGCTTCATGTCGACCCGGTCGAGGAACTCGAGTCCGACGACGGCCATCGGCTCGGCCGCGAGGTCCTCAATCGGCAGATCGCGAAGCCGGTAGTACTCCCACCATGCGGCCTTGGATTCGCGTGAGTGCCAGTCCCCCGTGTAGGCGAGAAGCCAACGCGCGCGATCGGTGTCGGTCCATGCCGCGGGATCGCAAGCAAGACCGGCGAGCAGAATGCCGCGCACCTCGATGGCCCGCTTCTCCAGCGCGCCGACGTCACGCGGCTCTTTGACTGCCACGACAGGTCGCGGTATCGCCTGTCCCGCCGCAATGGCGGCCGCTCGTAGCGTCTCCAGCCAATCGCGCAGCGCGAGGGTGGAGACGCAGTCGTCGCGGTTGTAGCCCCTGACGGCCGCAAACTCATCGGCCTTCACTCGCTCCGGTGCGCCGAGATCGAGCGCCTGCTCGACGAGGCGGCGGCATCGCCCCGCCTCGTCGAGCGAGACCTCCCGCGTGAATCCATAGAAGTTCTCGAGGTTTTTGATCGAGTACCGCTCGACGCCTGCGCGGACGGCGTGCCGTACCACCGCGTACAGATCCACGAACCGCTCCGCGCGCAAGAGCCGGTCGAGCTCGGGACCGCGTGTGGCGTAGCGGCCCATGAGGCGCTTCAGCGCAGCCGGTTCGTACGGCGCGTAGTGATAGACGTGCATGTCGGGATGCCTGTCGAACGCGTCGGTCAGGCGGTCGATGACAGCCTCGAACGCGGCGCGCTCCTCGGCGTCCGTGAATGCCGACAGGCCCTCGTAGACGGGCGGTTTCGGATCTTCCAGCCCGGACAGAAGGTCCCGTGGCCCGTCAGCATTCCCGCGCGTGACGAGCCCGAACAAGTACTCGCGTCCACCCTCCCGAGCCCAGGTAGCGCCTTCGAGATCCAGGAACACATCGCCGGGCGAGGGCTCGGGCAGAAGCGCGAGGCCGAGCCCGGACTCGGGCGGCAGCGCTTCGAACCCAGGCGCGTCCAGCTCGCGTGCCGCGAGCTGCAGGCGCGCCTGGTCCTGGAGACGGAGGTAGGTGGCCGCGGTCCCGCGCGACGGCCTGAACCCGGCGGGCAGGCCGTCGCGCCCGAGCGCGGCCAGCGTCGTGATGCCGTGCGCCGCCAATTCGTTGCGCTGCAGGCGCGACGAATTGGCCACGAAGGACAAGTGATCGTCCTGACGCAGCCGCTTCGTGCAAGCGCCCGCCCACACACAAATACCGCAATGGGCGACCGGCTCCGGATACGGCAGCGCGGCGTCGGCCGCGGCAGGCCCGCGGGCGGTAACTGACGCCAGCAGGCCGGCCTCGGTCTCGAGGCCGGCCTTCATGAGGCGGTAGTAGGCCGAGAAATCACCAGTGCGGTACCGCTCCTCGCTAACGGGCGTGACGACGTGGAAGTACTCAGGCGCTGCGTCCTGCGCTTCGGCGACCAGATCCGAATACAGCGAGAGCTGCAGCATCGTCGCGCCGCGCGTCTCCTGCGCGAGCTTGGTGTCGAGTGCTTCGTAACTCCATGATCCGAGCGCACTTGGAGCCTCGACCCGCCGGAGCATATCGATGACGCCGAACCACCGGCCGTCTCTCGAGGCGAGCGCGGCCTGAACGATCGCGGGGGCGCCACGGCGCATGGCTGAAATCGTGGCGGCGATCGCCGCCGGGCGGTCGAAGCGATCCACGCCCTCAAGCTCGTCCACATCGATGCCGGATGTCCGCACCGCGTCCACATAGCGACGCTCGTGTTCCATCCCGCGCTTTCGCAACACCTCGAGCACGGGATCGTCCGATCGAGGCCGCTCGAGCGTTCCGACAGCCACTGCATAGTCGAGCCCGGTCTTCCGGCGGCACGCCAGGAAGTTGCCAAGATCGGTTGCGGTGAGTTGCAGCCGCCCGTCAGCGATCTTCATCGGAGGCTGTCAGCTGGCGCCGTTCCACTTGGGCAGCATGTGGCGCTGGACCTTACCGAGCGCCGTTCGCGGCAACGCGTCCATCCGGACGAACGCGCGCGGCATCTTGAACGACGCAAGCTCGCGCTTCAGATGCTCGCGAACGGCCTCGTCTTCCACGGTGTCGTCGGCGACGAGGTACGCGATGGGCACTTCGCCGCGCGCCGCATCCGGCGCGCCGACGACGGCGGCCTCCCGGATGCCCGGATGGGCGAGCAGAGTCTCCTCAATCTCGCGCGGATAGATATTGAACCCACCGGAGATGATGAGGTCCCCCATGCGCCCGCAGAGCGTGATGTAACCGTCCGCCGAGCGCTGACCGACGTCTCCCGTGCGGAACCACCCGTCAACAAACGCTGCCGCAGTCGCATCCGGGCGTCGCCAGTATCCGGCAAAGACATTCGCGCCTCGAACCTGGACTTCTCCTGTATCTGGTGTTCCGCCTTCGGGCGGGACGATGCGCACCTCGACGCCCGGCAGCGGCTTCCCTACCGTTCCCGGCCGGCGTTCGCCGTCGTACGGGTTGCCGATGTTCATGAAGGTCTCGGTCATGCCGTATCGCTCGAGAATCGCATGGCCAAACTTCGCCTGGAACTCTGCGAATACCTGGGCCGCGAGCGGCGCTGACCCTGACACGAAGAGCCGCATCCGCTCGCCGATCGATGCCGCGACGCCGGCCGGCAGCACGAGCAGGCGAACGTAGATCGTCGGAACGCCGAAGAAGAGCGTCGGTGCGAACGATTCGAACTCGGCTGCCGCGGTGGCCGCGTCGAACCTGACGAGCAGCCTCATCCTGCAACCCGACGCGAGCCAGCAGCACAGGCCGTTGCCAAGCCCGTGCACGTGAAAGAGCGGCAGCGGCAACAGGAACCGATCCACGCTGGTGATCCGCCAGGCATCGACGAGTGTCGTCGCATTCGCGGCGAAGTTGCCCTGCGTGAGCACGGCGCCCTTTGCGGTTCCAGTCGTGCCGGACGTGTACACGATCGCCGCGGGCGTGGTGGCGCCGGGGCTGAAGCCCCGGCCTACGGCTGCCGCGTTCTGCGCTCCGCCTTCCTCCGCAGCTGCGGTTATCTCCGTGACCTCCCAGTGATCGAATCCGCCAGGCACCGGTCCGCTCGACACAATCGCCCTGGGTTCCGCGTCGGAGACGATGTGCGCGAGCTCCCGTTCGCGATAGAGGATGTTGATTGGAACAAGAATGACGCCGAGCCGCGTGCACGCCAGAAACAGATCGATGAACTCGACGCGGTTGTCGAGGTAGACCGCAAGCCGATCGCCCGCCGAGAATCCGCGCGACAGGAGCAACGCCGCAACGCGATCAGCGCGTGCGTCGAGTTCGCCGAACGTGAAGGCGCGGCCGGTGAACTCGAGTGCCGGCTCGCCCGCACGCTCCCTGAATGAACGGGCGAAGAGATCGGTGACCGTCATGATGCCGGGTCTAAAGACCCGGCCTCCTATTTGATCTTGTCGAGCACTGCGATAAGCGAATCGAGCTCCTTCTTGAGGACTGCGTAGCGCTCGAGCGCATCGCGGCCGACCTTCTGGTCTACCGCACTCGTCATGCCTGCGAGGTACTGCACGTGCGCCTGGAGCCCCGGCTTGCCGTAACGCACGGGCTGCGTCAGGAGCGTGGAAGCAATCTCCTCGACCTGTTTGAGCCTGACGGGATCGTTCTTGTGAGTCGACAGCAGATCGCGGGCACGGGCGACCGCGGCGTTGGTTGCCGCGGTAAGCTCCCGAACCTTCACGTTGTGATTGAACTGCTCTACGAGGTCCGCTGCCGTCAGGCCTTCGGCCGCGAGATTCGGATCCACGAGCACATTGAACTTCGTTGTCAACGTCTTGCCGTCGACGGTAACTCGCGCCTCGTACGCAGCGGGTGGCGCACCCAGGCCGTTCGAATGCCGCACGTCCCACACGAAGCGGTTCATGCCGGGGTTCTTTGTGACGATCGCCAACGGCGCGCCGGAACCACCGCCGCGGCCGGGCCGGCCTTCCGCCATGGCGGCCTCGGGATCGTCGCCTCCGCCGCCGGCACCGGCTCCACCCGCGCGGCCGCCACGGCCACCTCCGCGTCCACCGCCGGCCGGCGCGTCGCTCGTGTAGCGGTTCACCGCGGCTCCCTTGGCATCGAGAATCTCCACCACGACCGGTCCTGCCGGTGCGGCCGGCAGGTAGTACTCGATCATCGGTCCGAGCAGCTCCGGGTTCGTCCGCGTCTTGTACCCGTCGCGCGGCTTGAACAGGTACGGATTCATCGGCGTCACCGCCGGCGCCATCTGATGCAACGCTGTCAGGTTGTCGAACACCCACAGCGCGCGGCCCTGAGTCGCGACAACGAGATCCTTTTTGTGAATCTTGATGTCGTTGATCGGCACGATCGGTACGTTCAAGTTGAAGTTCTGCCAGTGTCCGCCGTTGTCGAACGAAATGAACATGCCGAACTCGGTGCCCGCGTACAGCAGGCCTGCGCGATCCGGATCCTCGCGAACGACGCGCGTGGGATTATCGGCGGCAATACCGTTCTTGCCGTCGGTGAGCTTCGTCCACGTCTTGCCGTAATCGTCGGTCTTGTAGATGTACGGCGCGTAGTCGCCGAGCAGGTACCGGTAGACCGCGAAGTACGCGGAGCCACGGCGATGCGGAGATGCGTCGATCCAGGCCACGCGGCCGCCGGGCGGCAGATCCTTGGGCGTGATCTTCGTCCAGATCTTGCCGTTGTCGCGCGTCACGTAGAAGGGTCCGTCGTTCGAGCCGGTCCAGATGACACCGCGCTCGATCGGCGACTCGGTGATCGCATACAGCGTGCTGTAGAACTCCTCGCCTGTGACGTCACGCGTGATCGGTGTGCCGCTCGCATCCTGGCAGCACGGATCGAATTCCGTGAGATCGGGCGACATCTTTTCCCACGTCACGCCCTTGTCGCGCGTGCGGTGCAGGTACTGCGACCCGTAATAGAGGACGTCCGGATCGAACGGCGACGTGTTCATCGGCGACACGCGCTGGAACCGCAGAATCAGATCCTTGCCGGAATTCCCGTACAGCGACTGTGCGCCGACCCAGTAGCGCTTCGACTGCCCCGTCTTCAGATTCATCCACTCGTACTGCCCCTTGCACGATCCATAGACGATGTTGGGATCTTTCGGGTGCGGCATGATCGGGCCGGTCTCGCATCCCGGGCCGCCGCGGAAGTCGCTCGTATCGAATGGATTGGCCTGGCTCGTGATGATGAGGGTGCTGTTGTCCTGCTGCGCGCCGTACACGTTGTACGGGAACTCGTTGTCCATCCAGACGCCGTAGATTTCCGACGTCACCTGGTTCATCTGCGTGGACCACGTGCGGCCGCCGTCCGTCGAGACGTTCGCGCCGCCGTCGTTCGACTGGATCATGATGTTGCTGTTCTTCGGGTTGATCCAGATGTCGTGGTTGTCCCCGTGCGGCGTGCGCATCGCCGCCCACGTCTTGCCGGCATCGGTGGACTTCCAGAATCCCTCCGCGCCGCCGAACACGACGTCCGCGTTCGAGGGATCCGCGCCGATCGTCGTGTAGTAGAACGGCCGGTAGATCATCGCGGCAGGTGACGGCAGTGCTCCCCACGTCGCACCGGCATCGTCCGATCGATACATGCCGCCGCCCGGAAGGGCTTCGACCAGCGCATAGATCCGGCTCGGGTTGGCGGCGGTCACGGCCATGTTGGCCTTGCCGATGAGCTGATTCGGCAGGCCCGTTCCTGTTTTCGTGAACGTCTCGCCGCCGTCGGTGCTCTTGTAGAAACCACCTTCCTTGCCGCCGCTGATGATCGTCCACGGCTTGCGCTCGAGCCGCGACATCCACGCGTAGACGACGTTGGGATTGCCCGGCTGGAGCTCGACGTCCATCGCACCGACGGTGTCGTTCAGGTACAGCACCTTCTTCCATGTCGCGCCGCCGTCGGTCGTCTTGAAAATGCCGCGCTCGGCGTTCGCCTTGAAGATGTCGCCCGTCGCGGAAATCCAGACGATGTTCGGATTGGTCGGGTGGATCCGCACCGCGCCGATCTGGCCGCTATCGTAGAGACCGCTGAACTTCCACGTCGCGCCGGCGTCGGTGCTCTTGTACACGCCGCGGCCCGTGGAGACGTTGCTGCGGACCCCGTCGGATCCGGTGCCGACGTAGATCACGTTCGGATCGCTGTCCGCGACGGCGATCGCGCCCATCGAGCCAACCGGAATCTTGCCGTCACTGATCGGCGTCCACGTCACGCCGCTGTCGGTGGTCTTGAAGAGACCGCCGCTCGCAACGCCCATGTAGAACGTCGCGGGCTGAGACGGCACGCCGGTGACCGCGGTCACGCGACCCCCACGGGACGGGCCCAGCAACCGGAACTTCATCCCGCGGAACAGGAGCGGATCGACAGAAGCCATCTGCGGCGGCTTCGGCACCGACGCTACCGGGGCGGGGCCTCGGCCGGAAGGCGGCGCCTGCTGCGCGCGGAGGGCGACAAAGGCAAGCGCGGCAAACGCGCAGAGACCGGCCGTGAACATGGACATCGAGCGGCGCATGTGCAAACTCCCTGAAAGGACTAGCGTAAGCGGTTGATCTTAGCGGGCATCGGTCAAAGCAGCGAGCGTTTCCGGCGCCACATTGCCGCCGCTCAGAATCGCGACGACGACTTCGGACTGGTCCGCGAGCGGACTTCCCGGTGGCGGCCAGAGCGTCGCGGCAACCGTGGCAGCGCCGCTCGGTTCCACCACCTGCTTCGCCTCGTGAAACAGCCACAGCGCCGCGCGCGCAATCTGCGCGTCGTCCACCGTGACGACGGCGTCGACGAAGGCTTTGACGTGCTCGAACGTGTGATCGCCGGGTCGTACGGGCATCAGTCCGTCGGCGATGGACACGGTCTTGTCGAGCGTGACTGGATGACCTGCCGCGAGGGACACGCTCATCTTTGCGGCGCCCGCGGGCTCGACGCCAACGACCTTCACGTCCGGACGAGCCTGTTTGATGGCTGCGGCCACGCCAGAAACGAGGCCGCCGCCGCCAACGGGCACGGCAACGATGGACACGTTCGGTACCTGCTCGAGGATTTCAAGGCCGCAGGTGCCTTGTCCTTCGATGATCCACTCGTGATCGAACGGCGGCACCATCGTGAGTCCCCGCTCGGCGGCGATCGTCTCCGCGCGCTTCCGACGATCGATTGACGTCGTCCCTTCGAGAACGACTTCGGCGCCCCATCGCTTCACACCGGCGACCTTCACGGCGGGAGCGTTCGTCGGCATCACGATGACCGCCGGCGCGCCGAGCTTCGATGCCGCCAAGGCCACCGCCTGGCCGTGATTACCGGAGGAGAACGTGATGACGCCGCGCTTCAACTGCTCCGCGGACAGGCGCTTGAGCATGTTCGTGGCGCCGCGGATCTTGAAGGCGCCGCCCGGCTGCTGGGGCTCGCACTTGAGCCACAGCGGCCGGCCCGCAAAGTCGGAGACGTCGATGACGGGCGTGCGGCGCGCGATCGAACTGATGCGCGCCGCAGCATCACGAATTGAAGAGAGGGAGACCAAAGACACGGGAAGGACAGGTAACGAACTGGTTCTATTTGAGGTGCTTCTGGAAGAACGCGATCGTGACCGGCCACGCCTGTTCTGACGCCTTGAGATTCGCGCCGCCCGCACCCGCCTGGCTGCCCATGAAGCCGTGCGTCGCGTTCTCGAAGATGTGCTTCTCGTACGACTTCTTCAGCTTCTTCATGGCCTCTTCCGTGGCGGGGATCGTCGCGCCGATCCGCGCGTCGTTACCTGCATAAAGTCCGAGCACCGGCGCCTTGATCTTCGTGTAGTCCTCGTCGGTCGCGACTTCCGGACTCGGCCGGCCCGCAGTCGGATTGCCGTAATAGACGACCGCCGCGCCCAGGTTCGGCTGAGCGATCGCGTAGTTGAAGCTCTGCGTACCACCCCAGCAGAAGCCGACCACACCGGTCTTGCCGTTCGAGGCCGGCAACTTCCGGCCGTATTCCATGGCCGCGTTCAAGCGAGTCGTCATTTCCTCACCGGTCAACGCGCGAATCGCCTGGCCCACACCCTGACCGAGCGATGCGCTGCCGCCACCGTCCGGCCCCTTGCCGGAGAGGAAGTCGGGAACGATCGCGATGAAGCCGTCCTGCGCGAGCTGATCTCCGACCGCGCGCGGGATGTCGCGCATGCCGTTGATGTCATGAATCACCAGGACAACGCCGGCTTTGTCCTTGCGTTCTGGATAGATGACGAACGAGTTGAGCTTGCCGCCACCGGGCAGCGCGATGTCCACCCATTCGCCGTGTCGCGTCGACTCGGCCAGCGCCTTCGTCGCGTGTGCCGGTGTGCCGGCCGGGATTCTGTCGTTCCAGGGCACCTCAATCTGTCCCTGCGGCGGCGCGCCGGCCCCGGCTGCCTGTCCCGTACCCTGCGCAAACAGCGTCGCCGACGCCAGCATCGCGCTCGAGAGAACCAATGTTGTCGCAAAACGCTTCATCGCACTCCTCCTGGAGACCTTCCTCACCCTTTCCTCAGCGCTTCGATAGGTGGGGCCTCAGTATTATTCCCTCAAATGACCCGGCGCACACTCCTCGACTTCTTCGAGGACTTCACCGCTCGCGACGACATGTTCATCGTCCATGACGATGGATACCGGGTACGCCAGCTGACGTACCGCGAGCTCGGCGCCGAAGCGCGCGCGTTCGCGGCGAAGCTTCAGGCCGCCGGCATCGGCCCCGACGACAAGGTGGTCATCTGGTCCGAGAACCGGCCCGAGTGGGTGATCGCGCTCTGGGGCTGCCTGCTCGCGAAAGTCGTCATCGTGCCCGTGGACTTCAGAGCCTCGCCGGATCTCGTCGTCCGGATCGCCGACATCGTGGATGCCAAGTTGATTCTCATTGGTCAGGAGGTCAGCGAGCTGGCCACGACAAGAACCACACAGCGACTCGACCAGTGGAACCCGGAACCAGACGCTCGAACCCTGAACCCTGCGCCCGGAACCATTGAACCGACAAGTCTGGCGGAGATCATCTTTACAAGCGGAGCTACAGCAGATCCGAAGGGCGTGACGATCACCCATCGCAACGTGCTTGCGAACACGATTCCGATCGAGAAGGAGATCGCGAAGTACCGCCGCTACATGCGGCCGTTTCACCCGATCCGCTTCCTGAACCTGCTGCCGATGAGCCACATGTTCGGGCAGTCGATGGCGACGTTCGTGCCACCCATGCTCGACGGCACCGTCGTCTTCTCCCACGGCTACAGCCCCGTCGAGATCCTTCGCCAGATCAAATCCCGCCGCATCTCGGTGCTCGTGTGCGTGCCGAAAGTGCTCGACGTGATGCGCGACCACATCGAACGGCTCGTGCCGGCCGCGAAAGAGGACGACGTGCTCGCCGGCAAGCACTTCCTGACGCG
>DATNEY010000032.1:0-499312 GCA_035606665.1 Vicinamibacterales bacterium
CCCAACACCAACACCAACACCAACACCGACGCCAACACCGACGCCAACGACAACACCGACACCTACACCGACGCCGACACCAACACCGACGCCGACACCAACACCGACGCCGACGCCAACACCGACGCCGACACCAACACCGACGCCGACACCAACGCCGACGCCGACACCAACACCGACGCCGACGCCGGTAGCGCCGGTGGTGACTCAGCCAGCGACTGGCGCATGGATTGACGGAGTCGTAACCGTCGCCGGCATCGTTGCCGGATCCACCACGAACTGGGTGCCGGAAGTGTGGACGCCCGGAGGCGCATGCGTTCGTTGTGGATTCATGCCGCGCACGGTAGCAGCAGGCACGACGGCCGTCTCCACGCAGTTCAATCTGATCACGACCGATCCAAGTACTCCAGCCGGTCAGTACGACGTGTATATCGTGGCCAACGGCGTCCGTTCGCTGCCGGTTCGCATCAACTTGGGTACTCCGGTGCCGACACCAACACCGACACCAACGCCGACGCCGACACCGATACCAACGCCCACGCCCACGCCAACGCCCACGCCCACGCCAACGCCAACGCCAACGCCAACGCCGACGCCGACGCCGACGCTTGGGATGACGCTGACCACGATCGGTGGACGGGACTTCAGCGTAACGGTGAAGCTCAAGCTGGGAGTCGCTGCAATATCCGGAGTGCGCGTGACGGTCGTGATTACAGATCCGCGAGGCTCGAAGGTGACCTACACCACCACAACGAACTCGACGGGGACGGCCGTGATCAAAGGCCGGCTGTCGAGCCGAGACCCGCGGGGCACGTATCGAGTCACCGCGTCCGCGACGTACTCAGGAATGTACACGTCGGCAACTGGGAGCTTTGTCTACTGACAAGCGCGAGCTGACAGCAGAGGATTCGCCTCGACACTTCAGTAAGGCACTTTGCCGAAGGACGCCTCTGAGACCCGGGGACGGATTCGTGATCGGGCGGTCTGAGTCATGATTCTCTTTTGAGTCAATGACTTAGGCCGCCTGCATCTTTGTGCGTAGCGCTGCGCGAGTTGGTATGCCCCTTGCCCTTGGTAGGGGCATGAACGCCCGCAATACCCGCGCGCGAAACGCAGTCAACCTGGCAATGGGTCTGGCCCTCGGGTTCGCAGTGACGACGCCCGTGAGTGTCGCCGCCTTTGACCTTTTGCCGACCTTGTCTGTTCTCTACCCAATCGCGAATCAGGACGTGTCTGGAACCGTGAGCATGTATACGGTCGCCGACAGCGCGGGTGTGGTTTCGCTGCAGTTCAAGATTGACGGTCAGAATTTCGGATCGAACATCACGTCAGGCTCGTGCCGGTCCAACTGGGACACGACGCAGTTCTCAGATGGCCTTCACACCGTTCAGTCCTATGGCGTCGACCAGTATGGCAACACGCTGGTGTCGGTGCCGGTCACGGTGATGGTGAACAACACGACGGCATTCGTGCCGCCGCCCAGCCCTGGCCCGACGCCCACGCCGGCGCCGACACCGGCGCCATCGCCGATTGGTGGACCAAACGTCACGCTGCCCGTGGCCAACTCGACGGTCAATCCCAGCTTCATCGTGGAAGTGCTGTTCCCGAGCGGCGCCTCGAACGTTCAGGTTCAGATGCGCAACTCGTCGGGTGTGATCGCGCAGAACTGGAACCGCTCGGTGCAGTCAACCGCGACGCGATTGGAATTGATGGTGACGATGACATCGCCGGTGAATGGTCAGTACGACATCACCGCGACGGTCAATGGCAAAACATCCGGCAACGTGCGTGTGAACGTGACGGGCGGCAGTCAACCGGCACCGGGACCCGCACCGACACCAACTCCGACGCCCACGCCAACGCCGACGCCTACGCCTACTCCAGCGCCTATTGCACCGCGCGAACCGTCGCGGACGGCCCCGGCGCCAAGCCCGACTCCGACCCCAACACCGGCACCGGCACCGGGTCCGGGACCGACCCCGACGCCTTCGCCGACGCCCGCGCCAACGCCAACGCCCTCGCCGACGCCAGCGCCTGTTGTCCCGCGGGCCGGCGCCGGTAGCGACAGGGGCAGTGCCGATTCGCGCAAGACCAAGGTGCGGTCGACAGGAATTCGCGTGGCTGACACCGGCAGTTCTGAGGTCGGCGCGTTTACGCCGAACGTGCCGCAGACCATCCAGGGCACCGCGGTGCCGCGAACATCGACGGCAGTGAACAACACCAGTGGTTCGGAATCGACGAAGTCGCTCGCCGGAACCGAGACCGTATCGGCAGGCGTGACGACTCCAAATGCACCGGCCACGAAGCCGCAGGCGCCTGCGACGGCCACTGTCTCACCGGCGGTCGTAGTTCAGGGCACCGTACCTAGCGGCTGCAGCGAGCCCGATCCGTTCAGAAAGAACGGAGGCGTCGGACTCTGCGTGAACGGCGAATGGCTTGCGCTGTGGAAACCGAAGGTCGTGAAGAAATAGGCGGGCCTGACGGCCGGCGAACTACGATCTCGGGGCGACGCGGTTGTAGATAGTTGCGATCGTTCGACCGGCGCCGTAGCCGATGAAGAAGAAGTAGCCAGCGCCGATGAGGGCGCCTGGCCACGTCACGGAGTAGCCGGGCAGATACACCGAGAGCAGCGACAGGTGCTGGCCGACGTTTTCACCGCCTCGAAACAGCAGCACGACGGTGGCGGCGAAGACGGCGAGCGCGGCCAGAAAACCGAGGGCCAGCCCCCATCCCTGCTCGCTCGTGCGTTGAAACGCACGCTGCAGGTCCCGCTTTTCCTGATCCGAAAGTTCCTGTTTCATCGCGCCTCAAATGTGATCCAGGAAGTTCTTGGTCTGCCGCAGGTCCTGCTTGGTGCGGATGATGAACAGCCACATGCCGACCGTGAAATTGTGGACGAATCCGAGCAGCCAGCCGCCAACGAAGCCGACGCCGAAGCCCCATGCCAAGCCGATGAAGGCTCCGGGCCACGTGACGCTGTATCCCTGAAAGTACTGCGAGAGCAGATAGAGCGGCAGACCGTTGGGCCGTGTCACGACGTGCAACGCGGTAATCGCAAACAGACCGAGGCCTGCGATTGCACCGAACGCGAGACCCAGAGCGCTCTTGTGTGCGCGCGGAAACAAACGCTGAGCCTGAACGTTTGGCGCGGCTTCTGGCGTGTCGGGCATGCGGTTCTGCCGCGATGTTAGCATAGCCACCTCACGTGAAGGCCCACAGCGGCAGGCTCACTCGACTGACATTTTTGCTGGTTTTCCTGCCCGGATTCGTCGCCGCCGGCAACGCCCAGGATCTCGGATCGGCGTGGGCGATCCGCGGCGCCGTGCTCATCGACGGTCGCACTGACACGCCGATTCACGACGCGGTCGTGGTCGGAAGCCGCGATCGAATCACATGCGCCGGCACCGCGGCGAGCTGCGTCATTCCTGCCGGCGCTCGAGTGGTGGACGCCGCTGGCAAGTGGCTGCTTCCGGGCCTGATCGACACGCACGTGCACCCGCGGTGGGTGGATGCCGCCTCGGCCGCGCGCGAACAGCGCATCCGGTTTGCGTACGGCATTACGACGACCCGCGATGCCGGATCGCTCGACAGTCTCGACGCGAACCTCGCGCATCGTGCAACCGCCGCCGACCGCCTGATGTCGGAGCCCAGATTGATCGTATCGGCGCTGCTCGATCGCGAGTACCTCCCCAAGTACGGGACCACCGGCTACCCCGACCTCGTCACCGCGCTCGCTGCCGCGGGCGCCGACGCGATCAAGATCAAAGAGCCGTTCTCTCCCGAGATGTGGAAGACGATCGTTTCTCGCGCTCATGCCGCCGGCGTCCCGGTATGGGGCCACACGTGGACGATCGAATCCGAACATTTCACGCGTGCGGCGGATGCCGGCATCGATGGCGTCACACACATGGCGACTTTCTCGGTGTTCGGCACGACACCGGAGCGAGAGGACGCCGCCGGGAGGAATTCCACCGAGTACTGGCTGCGAACCCGCGAACGCTGGCTCAGCGTGGACAAGGCCGCGCTCGAAAGCGCGACCAGAACGATGGTGGCGAAGCAGATCTGGTTCGAACCCACCATCGCCATCGACCGCTACTTCACGCTGTCCTATCCAATCGATGACTATTCGGCGTTCGCGCCGCCGATGCCGTCCCTCTGGGACCAGGTGCGGCCGTTCATTCCGGCGGGCGGAGGCAGCCGCTGGGCGCTCGCCGACCGGCGAAGGCGAATCGACGCGGCCTTCGACAGGATGTGCGAATTCCTGCACGGACTCGCTGACGCGCACGTTCGCTTCGTTACCGGAACGGACACGGGACCGGCGGGCGTTGGGCTGTCGGATGAAATCGAATTCCTGAGCGCCTGCGGTCTGGGACCAATGAGGGCGATTCAGGCGGCGACGAGTGATGCCGCGGTTGCGTTGCGTCGAGACGACATCGGCACCATCGCCCCGGGCAAACTCGCGGACTTCGTCGTGGTGAGCGCCGATCCGCTCCGCAATGCCGCCAACCTGCGGATCGTCTGGAGAGTCGTCAAGGGCGGTGTCATGTATCACCCGCCCACGCTGCTGTGGGAAGTCAACGAAGCCAATCAGTTGGCGTGGTGGTCGTCGTTGCGCTGGAGACTCGCGGAGATTGGCGCGGCAGGACTGGTACTGGGACTCGCCACCGTTGCAATGAAACGACTGGTAATGCGGCGGCGCCGCTAGCGGGGCACCAAGAGGAACTTCGGACGGTTCGGCGCACCCGTAATTGGCTTCGGCCATGGGCCAAGCCCGGCAGGCCAATCAACCGTCGTGTAGTACGTCCGCAGACCAAGGTGATCCAGCATTGGCTCCCAGCCGTCAATGACGATCGCCTTGAATCGCTGCTCGCGCAGAGCGGTGGAAATCTTCAGATCGAAGGCACGCCGGATTGGACCGTCCTCGCTCCTCAAAACATCCGCCACAGCCTGCCAATGCGCGTGCGATGGCTTGCCGGCCGCGAGGCCGATATACCCGTGACTCAATACCCAGACGTCGCCATCGATGGCGGCCAACGCGCGCACGTACTGGTCGATCGCGGCGCGGCCGGCGCTGGACGGCATCTGGTTCCACGGCCTGTACCCAATCATGACGAGCTGCACGACAAGAGCGACGCCGGCGGCCGCCGCCCAGATCGGACTTCGACGATCGGATGCCGGCGTCCTCCACAATCGCGCGAGCTCGAGGGCTGCAATCAGGCCGATGACCATGTACGTGGGAATCAACACGTTGAACCAGGCGCCGACCTTCATGCGTGTCGACCACGAGCAACCGATCGCACCGGCCAGAAGACAGAGGTAGAACCGCTTTCGCTCCCGGGGTTCGCCGCGCCTCAACAGGTAGGCCGCCGCAAGAAGCGTGAAGACCGGGATTCGCCGGCCCAGATCGCCCAGCCAGAACCCGAGCCGCATCGGAGGATACGGTTCGTGGAAGAGGCCGAGCTCGTAGACGTAGTACCGATACCAATCGCCGTAGACGACCATGAAAAGAGCGGTGAGCAGGCCGGCGACTCCGGCGAGCGCGCCCAGAAAGATTGCAGCGTCACGACGTGTGTGTTGCCAGACGGCGTACAGCGTGACACCGGCGGCAACGAAGATCATGGACTGCTTCGTGTGGATTGAAAGACCGAGCAGGCCCGCGCCGATCGCGATCGACAGCGTGCTGCGGCCCGCGCGGGCCAGAGTGGCGCCACCGACGGCAAGCGCGAGCGCCAGCGCATCCACACGCCCGATCTCGAACCAGGCGCCTGTCGAGCGGTACATCGCAGCCAACAGACCGACCGCAACAAGTCCCGCGGCGGCATCATCGGCATCACGCCTGCCCAACCGGTAGATCAGAACAAACACGATGGCCGTGCAGACGAAGGATACGAGCCGAAGGGGAAAGAACCCGACGCCCGTCAGCCAGGCGACTGCCGCGGACGTGTAGAAATACAGCGGCGCATAGATGGCGGCGACGAAGTCGACCGAGGGCTCGGCGTAGAGCGGTTGACCGGACAGGATTCGCGCGGCGCCATCCACAAGCGCGCCTTCGATCCACTCGGCTTCGTAGGGATACGTCAGCCGGGTGACCATGACGGCCACACAGGCCGCAAGCGCCGCCACTGCCGCCGCCACAGCTCCCAGACGCAGTGCGCGACGGGTCGTCGGGCCGAATTCCATTACCTGGCCGGACAATGCTCGTACCGTTCGGCGCGAATGCGGCGGGCCGTAATTGTCTGTGTCAGCTGGCACCCGGCCGTGGCCAGCGCGTAGCCGGGCGGATCGTCGATGCCGGTATCACGCAACGAGATCAACCAGAGGCGCGACGGCCCATCCTGCCGAATCGCGGCGTGGTTCACGGCGACGTACCGTGACGGATCGCGATGCAGATAGTAGAAGACGGGCGTCATCGCGTAGTGCTTGTAGACAAGAAACCGATCTTCGGGTGCGAGGGCGGGCTCAAGATCGGCGATGAGCGCCCGGAAATCAATCGGTGTCGCATCGACGCCGCGATACAACTGCCAACTGCTCCAGTGCAGTGTGGCCGCCAATATCAAGGCCGCGAGGCCCAAAGCGCGGACCGGCGTCGTCCGGCTTTCCAGAATCCCGGTCAACCCCTCGGCGATCTGGATCAATACGAAGGGCGTGAACAGCAGAAAGTATTTCGTGTCGACGAACGGCATCGCCAGGGAAATGGCGAACACCGTCACGACCGGAACCGTGCAGAGAATCGACGACAGCGGAGGCACGGCTGCCAACCTCGGCCACGGAAGCCGCCGGATCACACGAGCCAGCAGGAGAAACAGCACAGGAGCGACGGCGGTCGCGAGCATGCGCGTCAATCTGCCCATCCCCGCGGACGACAGGATAAATGCGGTGGCCGCCACGGCGCCGATCGCACCGGCGCCGACGAGCAGCGTCAGCGCGGCGCCTGGTGGAGAGATCGATGCGCTCTCTGGCACGACGGCGGGAGGGCTCCTGACGAAGCCGCTGATCGCCAGCACCAGACCAAACGCAACTGCCAGGATCGGCAACCAGGCGGCCGCCGGATGCGTCGATTCGACCGTCTGAAACAGCAAACCAAAACCTGCGTAGTTCATCGCGGTCTCGAGCAGGCTCGAACCCAGATACGACTCGCGGCTTTGCGCGCTCGCGAGCGTAATCAGCGGGCTCGCAACCGCCATGGCGGCGAGCTGCCAGTCGACGAGTCCTCCCAGAGCGGGCCACCTTCTCGAGAGCAGGAACACCCAGACCAACTGGCCGCCGAACAGGAACCAGTAATAGTGATCCGTCGCGAGTCCCGCCAGCGACAGGCACAAGTACACCGCAAGCCTGCCCCTCGCCTGTGACCCGACCAGCCGCAATAGCACGATCGACGATGCGATCCCGATCGTCGAGACGAAGATCACGGGACGCGACAACTGCGACCACATGATGTGCAGCCCATTCGCGGCGACGAGCGCCGCGGCCACCAACGCGACCGGCTGCGATCGCTCTCGGCTCGCGAACCACCACACGAGCAGCACCCCGAACACACCGGCGATGACCGAGGGCAACCTCAGAGCGACAGGCGAGACGCCAAACACCTTCGTCCACGGATAGATGGCGAGGTACCAGGCCGGCGGGTGCGGCTCCCAGAGCGATCCCGTCAGCGTGGACACGAGCGTGAGCCTCGGCGGTGGATCGGAAATCCCGGCCGGAAGCGGGATGTTCGGCGTGTACATCTCGATGTGACCGATGCCACGCCCAGCCAGGTCCGAGTACCGCACGAATGCGGCCCCGAGCAGCACGACGATGAGGATGAGGAAGCCCGGGCGCCCGGAGCCCTTGCTCGTCACGCGCAGATGGTACACCCTTCGCGCGATGCGAATTCTCGTCACCGGTGCGAGCGGCTTCATCGGACGTCACGTCGCGGCGGCGGCGCGGGACCGCGGCCACGCGCTCCGCCTGCTCACGCACACGGCAGATGCGGCCGGCACCGCCAATGGTTCCGTGGAAAGCGTGGCGCACGATCTCCGGAGGCGCGAGGGCCTCGCGGACATCGTGCGTGGCGTCGATGCGGTCATTCACTGCGCCGCGCTCCTGAACGGCAGCGAGCACGACCAGCAGGCCGTCACGGTCGACGGGACGAAGAACCTTCTCGATGCGATGGCCGCCGCAGGCGTGGCGCACATCGTGCTGATAAGTACCTTCGCGCTGTACGACTACCGGCGCATTCCGGCCGGCTCGGCGTTGACGGAAGAATCGCCGCTCGATGAGACGCCGGGCGATCGCGCGCCGTACGTGCGCGTCAAGAAAGCCCAGGAGGAGTTCGTGCGCGAGTACGGCCGGCTCCACGGCTGGCGGGTCACGATCCTCAGGCCCGGACTGGTCTTCGGACCGGGGCGCACGTGGTTCCATCACCTCGGGATCGCGCCGTCGCCGCGCCTATGGATTGGCCTGGCCGGCCGATCGGCCTTGCCGCTGACGCATGTGGAGAACTGCGCCGACGCGATCGTACTTGCGGCTGAGACTCCGGCAGCAGCAGGCGCAACCCTGAACGTCGTGGACGACAATCCCCCGGAACGCCGCGACTACCTGCGCACGCTCGCGCAACACGCGGCGCCCCGGCCGCTGATTGGCTACATCCCGTGGGGCCTGATACACCTCTGCGCCTCAGTCGCGAGCGGCACGAATCGGGTGCTCCTCCGCGGCAAAGCACCGCTGCCGGATCTGCTGCGCCCGGCGAGCCTGGACCCGCGCTGCAAGCCACTGAGCTATCCCAACGACCGGGCGAAACAGGTACTCGGCTGGTCGCCGCGACTGGCCTGGCAGGATGCATTGACCAGGAGCGTCTAGGGCCATACCGGGGCTGAAGCCCCGGCCTACGCAGGCGCGATCCGTAGGCCGGGCCTTTAGGCGCGGCGAATCAGAGATTTCCGCGCGTAAGCTCGTCGGCGATGTACGCGGACGCGCGGGCCGAGAGCGCCATGATCGTGAGACCAGGGTTCTGGAACGGCGACGTCGTGAAGGAGGCCGAGTCGGTCACGAAGACGTTCTTCGCATCCCAGCATTGATTGAAACCGTTCAAGACCGACGTCCTGGGATCGGCGCCCATTCTCGCGCCTCCTGCTTCATGAATGGCCGAGCCGGGTACGAGAGCGCCGTCAGGCGTGTACACGAACCGGGCCCCGAACTGATACACCAGCTTGTTGAGAAGACTCTCGCGGCCGAGCATGTTCGCTTCAAGGCCGCAGTCCGAGGCCAGCTGTGCGATCGCTTCCTTCATGTCACGAACCATGGCGCGCTCGTTCTCGGAATGCACGCACGTGATGCGAGCCGCGGGTATTCCCCACCCGTCCTTCTTCGCCGAATCGATCTCGACGCGATTCTCGGCCCTCGGAAGCATTTCGCCGGTACCGATGAAGAACCAGCCCGGCGAAATCCGTCCCACGGAACCCAACAGCGAATACCCGCGGAGGAAGTCCTTCGTCGTCTGGCCGCCGACATTCCGGAAGCTCGGGATGTAGATGCCGGTCTGGCCCCCGAAGTCGTACGCGTCCTCCTTCACGCCGCCCTCGATCGGCTCGTGGATGCCGGCCTGAAAGACCATGACGTGGTCCGTGAGGTAACGGCCAAGCGTGCCGGAAGAGTTGCCGACGCCGCCGGGATGCCGAGCGCACGCGGAATTCAGCAGGATCCGGACCGACTCGATCGTCGATGCGCAGAGCACCACCACCCTGGCGCGCACTTCGTGTTCACGCCGCGCATCGTCGATGTACATGACGCCGCGGGCACCGCCCGACTGCGGATCGATCGAGATGCGGCTGACGGCGGCATCGCTTCTGATTTCGAGCCGGCCCGTCGACTCCGCGGCAAGAATGGGCAGCGGAATCCTCCCGGGATTGTGCTTGACGATGCGTGAAGTCGTGGCCGGACGATCGGCCCACTTCTTCTTCAGCGTCTCAAGCAGCGATGTTTCAGCGCGAGTTATGGAGTGCGGCCGGTCGTATCGCCCGTCAGGAAGATTCGGAATGCGCGCGGCCGTTCCGTGCACACCGAGAAAGGCTTCCACCCGTTCGTACCAGGGCGCGAGGTCCGAGTAGGAAATCGGCCAACGCTCGCCAAAGCCGTCGGCGTCCGCGGCGTGCAGATCGAGATCCGAGATGCGCAGCGCATTGCGGCCCCAGAGATGCAGCCGGCCGCCAACCTGCCGGCCCCGAAACCAATTGAAGCGTCCGCCGCCTGTCGAGTAGGGATTCTTCCGGTCGCTGACGAAGAGATGCTGCGTCAACGGAGAGAACGACATGCAGCGCGCCTGGACTGCCTGCCCGCCGAGCGTGGCGCGCACGCGGGCGGCAAGCTGGACGCGCGATCCAGATTGTCCCGATGGGTCGGGAAAATCCTTTGCTGGATCGAGGCGACGTCCCGCTTCGAGCAGAACGGTCCGCAGGCCGCGCTCCGTCAGTTCCTTGGCGGCCCAGCCGCCGGCCGCGCCCGAACCCACGACAACAGCATCGTAGATATCTGAGGTCGCCAATCTGATCTCAGGACCGGTTGGTCAGGTAGCCCCAGACCTCACCGGAGGTCCAGGCCACGAGGAGGATGGCGACAGCGGGCGCCGCGCGGACGAACCGGCCGAAGTTCCCTTTGCGAAACTGAGTACGAGCGTGCCGCACGAACAGCATGGGAGGCAGCAGCGGCCACATCGCGGATGCGGCAAGCCGCTTCGGCAGGCTCATGTGCATCGCGCGGATATGGCCGAAGAGGCGGCCCCAATGAAAGCGCTCAGGAAGGAGCACCGATAGCGGCGCGTGCGGCCGTCGATGCTCGACCACCAGCTCCGATGAAAGATGAAGCGTCTCTCCGCGTTCGATCAGCGCCCAATGGACGATGGGCTCGCGGAATCGTTCCTTCCAGAGATCCCGTGTGTCGTCGATCACGCGGCGCTTGTACGTGACGTTGACGTCGCTCACCCACTCCGCGGGGCCGCTCTCGAACGGCAGGCCGTAACGGCCGAAGTCGCAGACGTAAAAAGCCCAGTTGAGCACCGTGCCCCGTGCGCCATTGATCGCACCGCCGATGACGGCGAACGGCTGCTCGTGCAGGCGGACGGCCGTGCTCGCCCAATCGGCGCGGGGCACGCCGCGATCTTCAATGATTGCAATCAGATCGCCCTTCGCTGCGTGCAGGCCCGCCGAGCGGCGCCGGTCGTACAGCTCGTGCTGCCCCGCGGCGCTCTCGATCGGACGAACCGGCGTAATCTTCCCGAGAGGCAGAAATTCAATCTCAACGCCGCTGCTCGCGAACTGCTTCGCGACAGCTTCTGTGTCCGCGGCGATGCTCGCATCGTACGGAACGATGATCTGGAGCCGCGGCGAATTCCGCTGAGTCGTGAGCGACGCCAGCAAATCGCGCAGGACCGACCCACCGTCGATTACCGTGACGACAATGCTGAGAAGTGGAGCGCTCAACTGGCCCGGCCTCCGATAGCAGGCATCACGCCAAGCGGGGGCAAGCTCACGCTCGCGTGCGTCTCGGTGCTTTGTCTGATGGCGTGCGCGATCTCGACGGATCGAAGCCCGGCGAAGCCGTCGGCGATTCGCCGGCCAGTGTCACCCCTGGTCAATGCGACAAAGTCGTCCAACTCTTCGCAAAACGATTGGAGCGCGGTCGATTGCCACGTCTTCAATCGTTCGCGGATCTGAATCCCAAGGTACGTTTGCCGCGTGACGCGCTGCGGACCGCCAGGGCGGTCCTGCGTGATGAGCAAACCACGCATCGGAGCATATGCGCCTCGGACCATTCCCTTGTCGCCGTAGGCCTCGATCGCGATCCCGTACCCCTTCCACTCCGTCCAGGTCGCGTGATAGATCGCGGTGACTCCTTCCGGATTCCTGAACAGCGCCATCGCGTTGTCCTCAGAGCCCGGCACGCGCCAGATTGATTCAGTTGCGACGCCGGACACCTCGGTGATCTCGCCCAGGACGTATCGCGTCAGGTCGGTCATGTGAATGCCGACATCCATCAACGCGCCGCCGCCGGACATCGGTGCCTTGTATTCCCACTCGTGCGCGAACTTAGGCAGGCCCTCGTGGCCGCCGAAGACGCGCACGTGGTCGATCTTGCCGATCTCTCCGCGGGCGATGGTCTGCTTCAGGAAGTCGAACACCGGGTAGTAGCGCAGGTTGAAACCGACAGCGAGAGCGCGCTTCGCCGTCATCGCTGCATCGACGATGCGCCGGCAGGACTCCACCGTGTTTGACAGCGGCTTCTCACAAAGAACATGGAGGCCGCGGCTGAAGGCCAGAAGGCACGGCTCTTCGTGTGTGTGGCTCGGCGAGGAAATCACAACCGCGTCCAGCTCGTGTGCGAGGAACGGCTCGAGCTCGGTAGCTGCCGCGGCGCCTGCGGCCGCCGCGACGGCTCGCGCGGCGTCCACGGACGGATCCATCACAGCCACGAGCCGGGTGTTCGGATTCATGACGATCGATCGCGCCCGCAATCGTCCGATCTTTCCGGCGCCGATCAATCCAATTTGCAACGGTTGCATCAACGGGTTACCAGTCCTCCGAGCGTTCGCACCAGCTCATTGTTGTACCGCACCGCCGCCACCGCAAACACCACGCAGCCAGCAGCCGCGCCCGCGAGCGCGCCAGCGGCTGACGTCGTCGCGAAGCCGATGGCGAGCGACACAATCGTCACCACGACTACCGGAATGGCATTCGCGCCGACACCGACAGCGCCAATGAGGCGCGATGCCGCGAGGGTCGCGAGCAGGGCGTTGAGGACTCCGGCGCCTGCAAGTGCGGCCGCCGCGCCGACGCCGCCATGGGTCCGGCCGAGCACCAGAGCGCCGGCAACGCCGGCGACAGCCGAAATTGCCGAGATCACGACTTCGTTGCGCTGCCGGCCGGCCGCGATGAGGCTGAATCGGAAGTGTCCGCTGTACCAGGTAATCGGAATCATCCAGACAGCGATCTGTGCCGGCAGAATCGCCGCCGCGTACCCGCTGCCGAAAACCAGCGGCATCACCACCGGAGCGCCGAGGCTGCCTGCCACCGCGATGAGCAGGGCCGGCCAGAGCGCCGCACCAAGCGATCGCGATACGAGCCGGCGCCAAGCATCAACCCCCGTCGCCAGCTCCTTCGAGAGATTCGGCAGAAGATTGAAGAAATAGAGCCACACGAACGTGTGAAGGGCGACCACGACGCGCACGGATGCCGTGATCCAGGCCACCTCGTCGGGCAAGTCCATCCAGCGCAGGACGACGGCCGGCCCGTACCAGATGCACGCCCACGTCAGGTCGCCAAAACCCATGAACCAGATCCGTGAGAAGAGCTGACGCGCACCGGCAACGGAGCCACGCCAGTCCAGGGAGGCGTGGATGCGGGTGCGCAGCACCACCAGGTTGAACACCGCGAGCGCGGTAATGCCGCCGACTTCGGCCACGGCAGCCAGGCGGATGTCGGCACCGGGTCCGACGAGCAGGAGCACGAGCGCGACAAACGTCAGATTGCGGAGCGCGCTGCCGGCGGCCACCCACTGCATCTGCCGCAGACCCTGGAACACCCACTGCACGAGGAACGGTGTCAGCAGCACCGCCAGCCCGTTGACTGAGAGAATGCCCAGGAACGCCGGTGCGAAACGCCAGGCAACCGCGAGGAGGAGCGCAAACAGTGGCGCGCCCAGCAGTAGCCGCAGCACCATGACCTGCGGCACGAGCGTTGACAGGCGCGCCGGCGCTGCCGCCAGTTGGCTTGCGCCGTACAACCCCATTCCACTCTCGACGCTGAGCACGAAGAAGAGCGTGATCGACAGCGCCAGCTCGACCGTTCCGTACTCACCCGGCGTCAGCACGTGCGCGAGATAGGCAAAGGCCGCCATCACGCATAGCTTGCTCACCGCCTCGCCGCCGAACAGCGTCAAATAGCGAACGGTGAAGCTGCGGGCCGAGGGCGGCGTGGGCGCGGCGCTTGTCACCGGCCCGAACCCGAGACGGTGCGGCGGAACAGGTACAGCCGGCCGTGGGGAATCCACCGCGTGGAGGTCTCCCAGGACATCACGACGTTCTCGTCGACCTTCGCGTCTTTGGGAAGAGGCACGACGTAGTGCATGAGCGCATAGCCGGGCTCAGGAAGCTCCGGCTGAACGCTGCGCCAGAAGTAGTTGAGATCAATGACCAATCTGGCCAGGCGCGGCAGCGTAGGGTACCGCTCGACAATCGCTCCATACGTACGATTGGCGTCGCTGAATTCGTTGACGATCAGGCGGTCATCGGCGTAGAAGCCGACCGTGCCGATTTCGCTGTTCTCGTAGACGGGCACCGCGGCGGGAATCTGCGCATGGATCCACTCGCCTACCTCGCGGTATTGCTCGAACGTTCCCCAGTTGGTGTGGATCGGTGCTTCCTTCAGCGGAAATCCAAGGTGCGACATTGAGATGACCAGGCCGAGTGCGGGCGCGGCCGCGACCGCGCCCAGGACGACGCGCATCGACAACGCCGCGCGCTGCCAGTGCGAGGTCACCAGATTCGTGAGGCCGATTGCCCCGACGATGGCGATGGGAGTGACCTGGTTGACGTAGTACCAGTGATAGGGCGGAATCTTTGCCACCGAGTACGCCGCCATGTGCACGAGCGCGTAGAGTGCCGCGAGCGAGGCTACGGCTTTCACGGCGGTGTTCTTCGTCCACCACGCCGCCAGCGCGAACGGCGCGAGTGAGAACGCCGCGATCGTCTCGAGTGGATAGCGTTTGTAGTAGAAGCCCAGACCCGAGAAGAGCGTGAGGTTCCGCCCCCATCCTCGCTGTCCAAGCTTGATTTGCAGCGTGTCCGGCACGAGCGACCCGAGATGGATCCATGAGTAGAGGAGCCAGGGTGCGACCATCAGAGCAAACACACCTACGTGCTTCCACCGAAGTTGCCGCCGCCACACCAGCGCACCCGCGCAAATGAAGACGAAGAGCGCGCCGTCAGGACGCGCGAGCACGACGCCGGCGAGCGCGACCGCGAGCCACGTCCAATCCTCGGCCGCGAAACGGTCGAGCGCCCAGACGAAAAGCAACGTGAACAGGACGCCCTCGAGCCCGAACGTCGACACGAGGAGGCAGTTGGTCGCAAGCGTCACGAACGCCAGCCAGCCGAACCAGGCATGTCCGAAGAGCCGGCGCGAGAGTCGCAACAGGAGCGCCAGGATCAGCGTGAGCTCAACCGCCGTGAGCAGGACGATGGCGTCCACCATCGAGGGTGTGAACCGGACCACCGCGGCGTGCACGATGACGTTCAGGGGCGAGGTGGCGGTGTTGCTCGCCCTCTCGGGTAGGAACCCCCACTCGCCGCGCGAGGCGAGCATCGCCGAGTACTTCAGCGAAATGAATGCATCGTCCACGAACGTGCTGCGGAAGAGCCGGACGTAGCTCCAGACGGCGGCGAACAGAGCGACTGGACGGGCTACGGGCCAGAGAGCGGTCACGTCGGTCGTTATCGGCCGCTCGGGGCCAGCACTGGTGCAGGAGTGTGAAAACACACGCCGGGTTGACTTTAGGAGGCTAATCGAGCGACTTCGTTCGTCTAGGCGGCCCCCTCACAACGGTGTCCCGAGGCCCAGAAAGTCTGTCCGGACAATCACTTGGCACAACCTGTGCTTTCTAATGGAAGTCTGGTCCAGCCCGCGCTGACTTTGGCGTGGTTCCGGGCCGATATCAGGTGCGCGACGCATGCGTGTTTATCTAGCGGACCTCGGCCACAACCTGCTCACCAAGAGCTCCGACGTCTATCCCCTCGGGGTGGCCAACCTGGCGACGTACGCCATCGCGAACCTCAAGACCAGCAGCCGGCTCCAAATCGAGTTGTTCCGGGAGCCGCAGGATCTCAAGTCCGCGATCGACCGGGAGGCCCCGGACGTCATCGGGTTCTCGACCTACGCCTGGAACGAGGAACTCGCGGCCAACTTCGCCTCGTACGTCAAGACCACGTCGCCCGCCACGCTCACCGTGATGGGCGGCCCGAACTGGCCGCTGACCGAGCCGGTGCAGGCTGAGTTCCTTCGCGGGCTTCCCCAGGTCGATGTTTACGCTGACGGTCCAACCTACGAGGGTGAACGCGCCTTCCTCAACGTTCTGCAACGCTTCAACGACACGGGCTGCCGTATCGAGGGCGTGTTCGAAGCCCCGATTCCCGGCATCACGCGGTTCGATCACCGGACCGGCGAATTCGTGAAGGCCTCGAAGGTTGAACGCATCACGGAGCTCGACGAGATTCCGTCGCCGTATCTGCTGGGATGGATGGACCCGTTCCTCCAGACCGGCTACTTCCCGATGATGCAGATCGCGCGCGGCTGCCCGTTTTCCTGCGCCTTCTGCAACTCCGGCGTCAGCTCGAACAGCCGCATCTACGCGCACACGGTCGAGAACGTGAAGGCGGATCTGCTCTACCTCGCCGAACGCATCCGCCCGGAGATCACCCTGTGCCTCGCGGACGACAACTTCGGGATGTACGCCCGTGACGAAGAAATCGCCGATTACATCGGCTGGCTCCAGGACACGTACCGCTGGCCGAAGTACATCCGCACGACGACCGGTAAGAACAACGGCGAGCGCATCATTCGCGTGATGCGGAAGGCGAAGGGCGCGCTGCCGATGACGGCCGCCGTGCAGTCGATGAACCCGCAGGTTCTCAAGAACATCAAGCGCGACAACATCAAGCTCGAGACGTACAAGCTGATCCAGGAAGAGCTCGATCGCCAGGGAATGCAGAGTTACGGCGAGCTGATCCTCTGCCTGCCCGGCGAAAGCCGCGCGACGTTCATGAAGGCGGTGAGCGATCTGCTCGACGCCGGCGCGAAACGGATCTCAGCGCACCAGCTGATGCTGCTGCACGGCGCGGAGCTCGGCAACCCGGATCAACGCGCCAAGTTCGGATTCGACACGCGTTTTCGCGTGGTCGCGCGCAACATCGGCGAATACGGCACGGGCCGCGTCGTCGAGGTCGAGGAAATGGTCGTCTCGACGCCCGACTTCACGTTCCAGGACTACCTGGACACGCGCGTGTTCCACCTGCTCCTGACGATCTTCTATTACGAGGGCAACTACGAAGAGGCGTTCGCGCTTGCGTCAGAGCACGGCATCAAGCCGTTCGACCTGGTCGTGCGGCTGCAGAAGATGCTGCCGGATGCGCCCGCCGAATTCCGCGAGGTGATCGACGACTTTCTCGCCGAGAGTTTGGAAGAGATCTTCCCCACCCGCCAGGCCTGCCTGGACTGGGCGCACGCGAACTACGACGCGCTCGTCGACGGCACCAAGGGCGGCAACCTGCTCTCGAAGTACTCGATGATTGGCCGCTTCTACGCGACGCTGCCCTCCTTCGACTTCCTCGAGCGCTGTCTGACGACGGTACTTGCGGAACGAGGGGCGTCGACTCCGGCGATCGGCACGGTCATGTCGTACCTGCGCGCGGTCGCCCTGCACGTGCCGTTCGGCCCGGCGGTCGCGCGCGAAGTGAGCTGGACCACGACGTACGACGTCGAGTCCTGGACCCGGGACCGGTTCACGAAGCCGCTCGCTGCCTACGCCTTCCCGTCGGCGCGCACGCTTCGTGCGGCAACGACGCCCGAGACGCGGGCGCTCATCGAAACCAAAGTGGCGACGTTCGGTGAGCATCCGTCGGGACTCGGCAAATTCACGCGCACGATGTTCGCCCGCGATCTGCGCCGCAGCATTGCCGCAGTGACCGGGGATCGGGTCGCGGGATGAGGCCGCTGCCGGAAGTGTCGTTCATCATGCCCTGCTACAACGAGCAGGACGTGATCCCGTACACCATCCCGGAGTTCGTCCGGGCGTTTGAAGCGGCGGGGCATCGCCTCGAGCTCGTCGCCTGCGACAACGGCTCGAGCGATCGCACGGGTGAGATCATCAGGGAATTCGCCGCGAAGGGGATGCCCATCGTCTACCACCGTGTCGAGCCGAACGAGGGCTACGGCAACGGCGTGCTGAAGTCGATCCCCGTGTGCACGGCACCGTGGATCGGCATCATCCCCGCGGACGGGCAGGTCGACGCCGAGGACGTCGCGCGCTTGTTCCAGGTGGTCAAGCACTCGGACGGCAAGGTGCTCGGCAAGGTGCGGCGCCGCTTCCGGATGGACGGGATGCTCCGCAAGATCGTGTCGATTGCCTATAACGGATTCGTCCTCGTCCTGTGGCCGGGGCTCGGCTCGATCGACGTCAACGGCAGCCCGAAGATCATCCATCGTGACGCGATCGCAGCGATGAACCTGCAGTCGAAGCAGTGGTTCCTCGATCCGGAAATGATGGTCAAAGCCCACTACCTCGGCATTCGCGTGCTCGAAATGAACGTGTTCGCGCGCATGCGATCCAACGGCCTCAGCCACGTGCGCGCGTCCACGTGCCTCGAATTCTTCACGGGACTGGTCAAGTTCAAGTTCGGCCGCGCGCTGAGCGAATGGCGCCGCACGCACCCGCCGCTCGTCATCCGATCCGGCCCCGAGAACGCGGCCGTCTAGCCGATGTCCCTGCCTCTCGCCACGGCAGGCACACTTGCCGCGCTCGCGGGAATCGCCGCGGCCGTCTCGACCCCCTGGCGCCGCTCGGCTCTGTGGTTCGCGCTCGCGTCGCTCGGCCAGGGCGCCGCGCTCTCGATGATCGACGCCGGTACGGGGACGCACTATCAGCACTACGCGCCACTGCCCGTCCTCGCCGCCAATCATCCGGCGCTGCTGGCCGTGCTTGTCGTTCAAACCGCGATCGTCTTGTGGGCTTGGATCGACCGCCTCCGAACCGGGGCCGTGCCTTCGACGCACTGGAAGCGGATCGCCGTCGCTGCCGTGCTCTCGACGATCACCGCGGCGACCGTGTCGCCCGACGTGCGCCGCTACGTGACGGAACTTGCCGTCGCGATCGCCGTGCAACTCGTGTCGATTGCAACCGTCGCGCTCATCGCGCTCGACGCGCCACCCCTCAAGGAGCGCCGCGCCAGATCGCGTGAGCAACCCGAGGACGACCTTCCCGACGACCGGGTGCAAATCGATCGCCAGTCCTGGATCGCGGCGGGCACTGCGGTCGTACTCGCGGCGGTACTGAGTTTCTTCGCGTACGAGCGCCTGCCGCACGTTCCCGACGAGGTCGCGTACCTGCATCACGCCAAGTACCTTGCGGAGGGGATGCTGACGATGCCGGCGCCGCCCGTGCCGGCAGCTTTCGAACTGGACTTGATGGACAACCAGCCCGGGCGCTGGTTCTCGCCGGTGCCGCCGGGCTGGCCGTTCGCGCTCGCGGTGGGTGCCGCAGCCGGCGTGCCATGGCTGGTGAATCCGGTCCTCGCCGGCCTCAACGTTCTTCTCGCGCACGTGCTCATCGCGCAGATCTACTCGCGGCGCATCGCTCGGCGCACCGCGGTACTGCTCGCGCTCTCGCCCTGGTTTCTGTTCCTCGGCATGAGCTACATGCCGCATCAGATCACACTCTTCTTCACGCTCGTAGCCGCCGTCGGCATCGTGCTGGCGCGCCGCAGCGCGGATTCCGCGGCCTGGGCGTTTGTCGCGGGAGCAGGCGTCGGAGGCGTCAGTCTCGTCCGTCCCCTCGACGGCGTGATCGTCGGCGCCCTGATGGCCCTGTGGGCCCTTGGCTTCGGCGGACGCCGCCTCCGACTTGGACAGTTGGCCATGCTCGGCCTTGGGACGGCGCTCGTCGGCGCAGCCGTGTTCCCGTACAACCGCATGCTCACAGGCGACCCGCTGATCTTTCCGATCAACGGGTACCTCGACAAGCACCACCCGCCGGGCGCGAACGCGTACGGCTTCGGACCGGACCGCGGGATGGGATGGGCGACCGATCCGAATCCCGGACACTCGCCAGTTGACGGCGTCATCAACGCGAATCTGAACACGTTCGCGATCAACACCGACCTCTTCGGATGGATCACCGGCTCGCTTGTCTTCGTGGCATGGCTGCTCTGTTCACGCGCGTGGCGGCGGCAGGACTCGCTGATGGCGGCGGCCGTGGTGGCGTTCCCGCTTGCCTATTTTCCGTACTACTTCAGCGGCGGGCCCGACTTCGGCGCGCGCTACTGGTTCCCCGCGATTGTTCCCCTCGTCGCGCTGACCGTCCGGGGCATGCAGGCGGTCGCGGAATCCGCCGGCACTCGCGTTTGGCTCGCCGCGGCTGCGCTCACCGCGATGACGCTCGTGACGTACCTGCCGTGGCGCGCCGCCGACAAGTACCACAACTACCGTGGGATGCGGGCGGACCTGCGGGCGATTGCGGACAGCCGGGCCTTCGGCGCCGACCTCGTGCTCGTGCGCGGCCAGCGGTTTCCCGACTACGCATCGGCCTTCGAACGAAATCCCGTTGATCTCCACGCCCGAACGGCGATCTATGCCTGGGATCGCGACGCGGAAACGCGCGCGGCCGTTCTGCGGGAGTACCGCGATCGCCGCGTCTGGGTCGTGGACGGCCCCTCGATCACGGGTCGTGGCTTCGAAGTGTCATCCGGTCCCGTCGCCGCTCTCGACCTCCTCCGGGAGATCAAATGACCGGCGCATATGCAGGAGTGCGGGTACTGGTGCTGGGCGCCTCCGGGTTCATCGGCGCATGGACCGTGCGGTCGCTCGCTCGGGCGGGAGCGGCGACGCACGCGGTCGTGCGTGACACCGCGCAGACGGCGCGTCTCACCGCGTTTGGCGCCGCCTCCATCACCGTGGCGGATCTGACGTCGCCGGGCGCGATCGCCCACGTCGTCCACACAACTTCGCCTGCCATTACCGTCAATCTGGCAGGTTACGGCGTGGACCGGTCGGAACGCGATCCAGTTCGCATGCAGGCGATGAACGCAACGCTCGTCACTGACCTCTGCAGCGCGCTTGCCGCGACTCCTGGTGACGCCGCGTGGCGCGGCCTCCAGCTCGTCCATGTGGGATCGGCGCTGGAGTACGGACCCGTCACCGGCGCCATCACCGAGGAGGTCACGCCGGCGCCCGACACCGATTACGGCCGAACCAAGCTCGCCGCCACCAACGCCGTGCTCGATGCGACCGGCGAGTCGGGAATCCGCGCCGCGGTCGTGCGGCTGTTCACCGTCTACGGTCCTGGGGAGCACGCGACGAGATTGCTGCCCTCGCTCATGAATGCCGCGCGCCTCGGTGCGACCGTCAGCCTGACGACCGGCGATCAGCCGCGCGATTTCACCTATGTGGACGACGCCGTGGAAGGCCTGCTGCGAACGGGAGCGCGGCCGGAAGCGTCCGGACAGCTCCTGAATGTCGCCACCGGCCGGCTCACAACGGTGCGGCAGTTCGCGGAAGCCGCCGCGGCCGTCCTGGCGATTCCGCGCGACCGTCTCCGTTTCGGCGCGGTGCCGCAACAGCCTGGCGAGATGTATCACGGCGAAGTCAGCACCGCGCGCATCGATCGCGTGCTCGGCTGGCATCCGGCGGTGAGCATCACGGACGGAGTGCACAGAACCTGGGAACAGGACCGATCGAACCGATGACACGCCCGGAACTCGTCCACCGTCTCGACTGCCGCGGCTGCGGCGCCGCCGCGCTCGAAAAGATCATCGAGCTCGGGCCAACGCCGCTCGCGAATTCGTTCCTGCAATCGGAATCCGAATTCGCGGCGGAACGCGCCTATCCACTCGATCTCTATTTCTGCGACAACTGCAGCCTGCTGCAGTTGCTCGACGTCGTCGATCCCGAGGTCATGTTCCGCCACTACCTTTACGTGACGGGCACGTCGACGACCATCGCCGCGCACAATCGCGAATACTCGAGGACGCTGCGCGATCTGCTCGGCCTCACGCGGGCAGACCTCGTCGCTGAAGTTGCGAGCAATGACGGCAGCCTCCTGCGCTGCTTCCACGACCACGACATTCGCACACTCGGCATCGAGCCCGCGCGCAACCTCGCGGCATCCGCGCGCGCGTCCGGCATCGACACCATCAACGAATTCTTCTCATCGAAGCTGGGCGCGGACCTCGCCGCCCGCGGGCCCGCGCGGGTGGTCATCGGCAATAACGTGCTGGCCCACGTCGACGATCCCGCGGACTTTCTCGATGGCTGCCGGCAACTGGTGTCGGACAACGGACTCGTGACGATTGAGGTGCCGTACGTCGGTGAGCTCCTCGAGCGCGTGGAATACGACACGGTCTATCACGAACACCTCTCGTACTTCTCCGTCACGTCGTTGCTTCGCCTGTGCGAGCGCGTGGGCCTGTGGGCGGTGCGCATCGATCACGTGCCGGTGCACGGCGGCTCGCTGCGGCTGTATCTGTCTCGGAGCGCCGGAGCGCACGGCGAGGGCCCGCGCGCGATGGAAGCCGCGGAACGCCGGCCGGGTGGAGCGGCAGACGCCGCGCGGTACCGTCGATTCGCCGAGGACGTCAGGGCGCACAGGACGGCCATCGTCGGCCTCCTGACGGATCTCAAGGCCAGAGGCGCCAGGCTGGCCGCCTATGGGGCGCCGGCCAAAGGCAACACGCTCCTCAATTACTGCCGGATCGGTCGCGATCTGGTGCCGTTCACGGTGGACAAGAATCCGCTGAAGGTCGGCTTGTACACGCCTGGCATGCACATTCCGGTGCGGCCGGTCGGCGCCCTGATGGAGGGCGCCGACGCCCCCGACACCGTGCTGATTCTGGCGTGGAATTTTGCCGAAGAGATCATGCAGCAGCAGGCGGCGTTCCGGGCCCGCGGGGGCCGCTTTGTGGTGCCGATTCCGGCACCGCGGCTGATCTGAGGTGAGGTGACATGAAGGTCATTCTTCTGGCGGGCGGCCTGGGCACGCGATTGGCCGAAGAGACGTCGACGCGGCCGAAACCCATGGTCGAGATCGGCGGGCGGCCACTGCTCTGGCACCTCATGCAGCTCTACGCGTCGTACGGCTACAGCGAGTTTCTCGTGGCGTGCGGCTATCGCGGCGAAACGATCAAGGACTACTTCCGGAACCTCTCCCACCGGACGAGCGACTACATCGTCGATCTCGCCAGTGGCGCCGTGGAGATCCTGAGGAAGAGCGAGCTCGACTGGAAGGTTGGCGCGGTCGATACCGGCGTCGACACGCAGACGGCCGGCCGAATCAGGCGCCTGCGGAGAATCATCGGCGACGAACCGTTCATGGTCACGTACGGCGATGGGCTCGCCGACATCGACATCGGCGCGCTGGTGAGCTTTCACAAGGCCCACGGCAAGCTGGCGACGATCACCGCGGTGCGGCCCCCCGCGCGCTTCGGCGAGCTGGTGCTCGACGGTCAGGCCGTCCGGCATTTTGCCGAGAAGCCTCAAACGAGCCAGGGCTGGATCAACGGCGGTTTCTTCGTCTTCGAACCCGGAGTCTTCGATTATCTCGATGACGGCCCGCTCGAGCGGGGTCCGCTCGAACGGCTGGCGCTCGATGGCGAGTTGATGGCATTCACGCACGAAGGCTTCTGGCAACCGATGGACACCATCAGGGAGAAGCAACTCCTCGAAGAATTATGGCAAACGAAAAAAGCACCATGGCTGCGCCCAAGCCGGGATCCTGGCAGACGCGTCGCGTCTTCGTAACGGGCGCGAGCGGTCTGCTCGGGTCCGCGCTCGTGAACGAGCTCGCCGACCGCGGCGCGGATGTCACGTGCCTGATCAGGGACTGGGTGCCGTCGAGCCGGCTGCTCCAGTCAGGCACCGCCTCGCGCGCGAACATCGTCGGCGGCGATCTTCAGGACCGCGATCTGCTCGTGCGCGCGATCAATGAGTACGAAATCGATACCGTCTTTCACCTGGGCGCGCAGACCATCGTCGGCACCGCGCACCGGTCGCCGATCTCGACGTTCGAGTCGAACATCCGCGGCACCTGGAACGTGCTCGAGGCCTGCCGTCTGAACGCGAAACTCGTGAAACGCGTCCTCGTCGCGTCGAGTGACAAGGCCTACGGCGAGCACGAACAGCTGCCGTATCGCGAGGACGCGCCCTTGCAGGGCCGCTTCCCGTACGACGCGTCGAAGTCCTGCGCCGATCTGATCTCCCTGTCGTACTTCCACTCGTATCGCACGCCGGTAGCGGTCACGCGCTGCGGCAACCTCTGGGGCCCCGGCGACCTCAACTTCAACCGGCTCATTCCGGGGACGATTCGGTCGGCGCTGCTCGGCGAGTCCCCGATCATCCGCAGCGACGGCACGTTCCGGCGCGACTACTTCTACGTGCGCGACGCGGTGAACGCCTACCTCACGCTGGCCGAGCAGATGGTCGATGGCCGCTTCTCCGGCGAGGCGTTCAACTTCGGCAACGAGCAGCCGTACACCGTGCTGGAAGTCGTCGAGCTGATTCTGAAAACGATGGGCAGGACGGACCTGAAGCCGACGATTCTGAATGAGGCATCGGCAGAGATCCTCAATCAGTACCTGGATTGCACGAAGGCACGCACCGAGCTCGGCTGGAAACCGCGCTTCACGTTCGAGACGGGACTGGCCGAGACGCTGCCGTGGTACGGAGATCTCCTCAGTTGACCTCGCGCGCGCGGTTGCTTGACGTCGCGATCGTCTCGGTTTCACTCGCGACAGTCGCCGGGAGCCTTGAAGCGGGGATCGCCGCCTTCAAGCGCTACGCGCTCGGTCGAATTGTGTTCCTCAGTCCGGACTTCTGGTGGCAGACGCCCTTGGCGTTTCTCATCGTCGCTGTTCCGGTCGCCGTCCTTGGCGCATTCTTGCTCAAGTTGATCCGCAAACCGCCGAGTCTGGCGTTCGTCGTCGGCACTTCAGCCGGCCTGCTCGCCTTTGTGATGCTGCTGCCCTACACGGCGATCGGCTGGTGGGCCTATGCGATTCTCTCCGCGGGCTTCGGCCGGCAGGTATCGAAAGCGCTGGCGCGCTCGGACAACCAGCGCATTCTTGCGCTCGTCCGGCGAGCCGGAATGGTGGCCGCGTGTGTCATCGGCGTGGCGACCGCGGCAACGACGGGATCCAGGCTCGTGGCGGAGCGCCGGGCCACTTCGACGTTGCCAGCGCCCAGGCCCGAAGCACCGAACGTCGTAATCGTGGTGCTCGATACCGTGAGAGCCGCGAATCTGAGCCTGCAGGGCTACACGCGCCCGACCACGCCCCGGCTGGAATCACTCGCCTTGTCATCCACGGTGTTCGATCAGGCGTACTCGACGGCACCCTGGACCTTGCCGTCACACGCCAGCCTGTTCACCGGACTCGGCGCGGGATCGACCAGGACCAGCTGGCTTCGGCCGTTAAGGGACGACGTCCCGACGTTGGCGGAGGTCCTGGCGACGAATGGTTATGCGACCGGCGGCTTCGTCGCGAACCTGCTCTACACATCGTACGAATCCGGCGTGAACCGCGGCTTTGCCCACTACGACGACTATCGGTTTTCGTGGCCGATGGTGCTGGCGCATACTCCGCTTTGGAAACTCGACCTCAAGAGTAGCGTTCCCGAAGCACGGTCCTTCGGCGACGCTCTCGCGCGGCTTCACACGACGCGAATCGCGACCACCGGATTGAGTCCCGCCGACGATTTTCGCGCCGCGGATCGCATCGTCGGGTCCTTTCTCGACTGGCAATCCACGACGGGCGGCCGTCCGTTCTTCGCCTTCCTGAATCTGTTCGATGCGCACGGCCCCCATCGCGCCCCGACCGGATACCTCGAACGGTTTCCCGGCGGCCGGATCATCGACAAGTACGATGCGGCGATCGCGTGGATGGACGAGACGGTCGGCCGCCTGGTCGATGAGCTTGCGAGACGCCGCGTGCTCGATAAGACGATCCTGATCGTCACCTCGGACCACGGCGAGCTGTTCGGCGAGCACGGCCTGAAGGGGCACGCGAACAGCATGTACATTCCGTTGCTACACGTGCCGCTGCTCATCAGATTCCCGGCCGGCGTGCCCGCGGGCCAACGGGTGGCGACGGTCGTCTCACTGCGAGACGTGGCGGCGACGGTCGTCGAGTTGGCTGGCCTCCCGGGCTCCGCCCTCGAAGGCCAGTCGCTGGCCTCGACGTGGCGAGAGCCGGGCGTCGCGGTTCATGGCGACGTCATGGCGGAACTCGAGAAGGGCCGTAACGTGGATCCGGCGTTTCTGAATTCGAATGGCCCGATGCTCTCGCGGGTTGGGGCCCGACTGCACTACATCGTGAATGCCGACGGCAGCGAAGAAGTGTTCGACTACCGATCCGATCCGGCGGAAACGCGAAATCTCGTCGGCACAGGAGATCCCGGATTGCAAAAGGAGATCGCCTCGCTCAGGCAGGGACTGCCCCGCCGATGACACAACCGCTGAACACGCTGGTTGCCACCATAGCCACACTCGGTTTCACGGCGACCCTGGCGGCAGCGTTCACGATCGTTGGTCTGTCACTACGGCACGCGTTCCGGCTGAAACGCCACGACACCGAGGATCTGTTCCAGGCCTTCTGGGCCGGATTCGGCGCGGTCTTGACCGTCCTGCTGGCCGCCAATTTCCTGGTCCCCATCGGTCAGGTGGCGTACTGGATGCTGCTCGGCACCGCGGCCGTTCTCTGGTTTGTCCGGCTTCGCCTCGACGAATTCGCGATTCGGCCCGCTCCGCCCCGCTGGGTCATCGTCGCTGCCGCGGTCTTCTGTCTTTGGGTCTCGAACCTCTCGCTCGGCGCGATGACGTACTTCGATACCGCGCTGTACCACATGCAGGGCGTTCGATGGGCGCACGAGTACGCGGTCGTTCCCGGTCTCGCGAATTTGTTCGGGCCGCTCGGTTTCAACAACGGGTCGTTCGTCTATGACGCGATGCTGAATGTGGGTCCGTGGAACGGCGCAAGCTGGCACGTTTCCAACGGCGTCTTCGCGTGCATGCTCGGCGTCCAGCTTCTGTTCACAGCGAGCGGGAGACGCGGGTCGTCACCGCACGCGCTGTTCTGTCTCCTGCTGCTTCCGTTGGCGGTCAACAGCGCCCTCGATGGACGCGTCGCAAGCTACGGAACAGTGGTGCCGATGACGCTCCTGGTTGTTGCCGCGAGCGTCGCGATCTCACGCGCCGTCGACGCTGGCCGGACAGACGCCGAACGCGCTTTCGATTTCTTCGCGGCGACCGCGCTCGCCGCCACCGCCGTGGCGGTCAAGAGCAGCGCGGCCGTATTCGCGGCGGGAACGCTGGGCGTCGCCGTCTGGGGCCTCACAAGACGCGTCGCGTCCCGCGACGCCCGCGTCCGCGCCTTCACCTGGACAGCGGTATTCGTGACCGCGATCGCCGTCGCCTGGACCGGCCGCGGGATCGTGCTCAGCGGGTATCCCCTCTTCCCGAGCCCGGCGTTCGCCGTGCCCGTCGACTGGCGCGTGCCGTTCGAACATGCACGGGCGGAGTTCGACTTCGTCAGGCACTCGTCCCTCGGCACGGCCGAGAAGTATCCGTTCGTCGCCGGCGACATTCAGGGATTCTTCATCTGGATCCGACCGTGGGTGAAGAGCACGCTGTACGACCTCTACGACGTGATCATCCCCGGTCTCGTCGCGCTGGCGGCCGCGGCGAGTCTCGTGATTCGGCGAAGGGGTCTGTCAGCCAGCCGCGTCGCATGGGCGGTCCCCGTGGTCGCGCCCGCGGTGCCGGCGATTCTTGCGTGGTGGCTGGTCGCGCCGATGCCGCATTACGGTACGTCGTTCCTCTGGATTCTGGCTGCCGCCATCGCGAGCGTGGCCATCCATGCTCGATCTACACAGTGGATCGGATCCAGACGTTTCGCCTGGCTCTGGCTGATGGCTGTTTCACCGGCGATCGTCACGCCGGCCTGGCCGCAAGTGTTTCGCGGCGCGTCTCCGGTCGCGATCGCGTCGAGCGTGGCTGCGGCGAATCTCAAAGGGACAAGCCCGGGTGAGTGGTTCCAGGTGACGGAGGATCGGACGATCAGAACGCCATTCACGACGGAAAGCGGCCTCGTGCTGCAGGTGCCGCAGGGCAGGTTCGGCCGGTGCTGGTATTCCGACGTGCTGTGCACCCCGAATCCGGCGCCGAACCTCCGCCTGCGGGTGCCGGCGCATATCGAACGGGGCTTCGCGGTGGATGGCGACTGGCGGATGATCGGCTGGCCGGAACCGTGGCGCTCGGAGCTGCTGCCCGCGATGCGAAAATCGTGGAGCAAGGAAGATCGTTGACGTCGTTATCTGATCCGCGGCCGGCGGCGTGCCAGGTCCGCGTCCAGGCGCTGACGGAGCGTGCTCAGCACCGGCGAATTGGCCCCCACGAGGTCGTTCAGCTGCGCAGGATCGTCCCGAAGTGAATAGAGTTCCTCACGCTTCGTTCCCTCATTGCGGATGTACTGGAACCCTTCGCCGAAGATCGTCTTCATCGCCCCTTTGCGGGCCGGATAGGAATCAGGATACGCGGTGGTGACCCGAGCCGCATCGGCCATGACGACACCGTCCCCGTGACCGCCGCCCGTGGCCATCCGGAGGAGCGAGTGGCCGGGAAAACCCTGGCCGTTCGCGAGGCCGGCGATCTCCAGAAACGTGAGCGGCAGATCTCGCAGGCTGACGATGTCCGTCACACGCGACGCCGCCGGCACCGTTGGTGGATGTACGACAATCAGCGGCACGTGCAACAGCGGCAGATACAGGCTGGCGGAGTGCTCCAGCAGATCGTGTTCTCCAAAGTGCTCGCCGTGGTCGGCGGTGATCACGATGACGGTCTTATCGATCAGACCCCGCTCGGCGAGCTGCTCAAAGAGGCGGCCGAGTTGATCGTCCAGGTAAGCGATCGCGCCGTCGTACGCATTGTTCAGCTCTCGAATCTCGGCCGGTGACCACTCGTTGTACGGCCGTGACTCCAGGTTGCCTCGCGGAGTAGTAGGGCTGAATCTGGTGGCAAACTCCCCGGGCGGGAGATACGGGGCGTGCGCGTCGAACAGGTTCAAGAAGGCAAAGAACGGGCGCGACCCGTCATTACCGTCGATCCAGGCGATCAAGTCCTCCCGAATCTGCCGGGCGCTCTTCCGCCCGAAGTTGTCGTTCGTCTGCAGGCGATTCTGCAGCTTGGTATCCCGCAGGAGCATCGATCCTAAAGACGTCGACAGCAACGATGTTTCGAGATCCGTCTTCCGCTCTTCGTAGTGCTGGAACCCCCGCGCCAATCCGTACGCCTTGCTTCCGTACAGCGGATTCGCCACGAACCCCGCTGTCCTGTAGCCCCCGGCCGTCAGCGCCTCCCCGATCGTCGGATAGGTTCCATCAAGGGGAGTGGCAAAGCCCGCGGTCAGCTCACTCGGCATCCGGGCGGTGAACATGCTGGCGTGGGACGCCAGGGTCCATGGAGCCGGCGCGATCGCCGTTTCAAACACGGCGCCCTTCGTGCCAAAACGATCGAGGTTAGGACTCGTCGCACGCGCGTACCCGTAGGTGCCGAGACTGCTCGCCCGCAGCGTGTCCGCGACGATCAGCAGAATGTTCGGGCGATTCGCGGGTGCCGGCGGAAGATCGCGCGCCTTCCTCGACTCGAGCCACCCCGGACCGAAGCTGGCCACGAGAGCCGGTATCACGACCAGACCAGCAAGGAACGGAAGCGCGCGGCGGAAGACTTGCTGCGTGAGCCAGAGGTGCCGCCATGCGACGCGACCGAGCTGCGTTGCGACACCCAACGCGACGAACACGAGCGCCCAGTGGTGAATGCTCTTGACCGCGAGAAGCGCCCAGGCGAGGACGCCCATGAATAGAGTGGTGTTGAGCGACCATGGCGCAGAGCGCCTGAACGGCCGGCCGGCGAGGTAGGTGAGCACGCCGGCGACGCCGAACAACATCAGATCGCCGAGCGGCACTCGCAGGAAGTACTCGAACCCCGTCAAGGCCGAGCCAATGATCTCCTTGCGATAGGTCGTGCAACCGGTTTCGCCGGCAATCACGAGAAGTGCGATCGAAAGAATGGTCGGGGCCAGTCCGGCGGCGCGGGTGGCCAGAGCCTCACGCAGCGCCGGAGACTGTTCCGTAGAGCGAACGAGGATCCGCTTCCACCGGTGCCGAAAGGTGGCGCTCGAGAGGAGAATGCCGCACAGCCCGAGCGCAGCGACGACGGCATGCGGCTTGTCGAGTGGCCAGGCGGCGGAGAGCGCCGCCACGACCACCAGCGCGGAGAGTCCCGCCGCGATCCTTTCGAGCCATGTTGGAAACCAACGGATCACGAGCGCTCCATCAGTGCGGCGGCGGAGCTACCCGCCGGCTTCCGCCCTACTTCCGTTTGAGCCAGCCACCTGGGTTGAACGTCAGCACGAAGTTTTCGCGGAGCAGATCCTGTTCGAATTTGCCCGCGCCCTCGCCGGCGAGGTACTTGTTCACCGCGGCCATCGGCCCGCCGCCGTTTCCTTCCACGTACTTCAGGTCGGGCAGTGGCAGCGCATCCAGGTTGGTGTCCTCGACCACGATGTAGCTGTCCTTGCTGACCATCGGCGCGTAGGCCGTGAGCTCGTCGAACACGTGGGCGGCCGCGTGGTTCGAGTCGAGCACCACCAGGACCTTCTTGCCGGCCACGCGCTGCCGAATCTTCTCCACGATGGCAGGATCGGTCGAGCTGCCCAGGAAGAACTCGACGTGTTTCTTCCACAACGGCAGCTTCTCGGCCTCTTCCTCGTACCGCGTGATGTCGACTGTCAGCACTTTGGAGTCGTCGAGGCCCATGCCCTCGAGCATGTGCGCCCAGTAGATCGCCGACCCGCCGTACGCGGTGCCCGCTTCGATGATGTAGTCGGGACGAACGTCGAAGATGAGCTGCTGCATCATGTACAGGTCCATCGGATTCTTCTGAATCCTGATGCCCATGTAGTAGAGGTTCCCCCAGATGCCCAGCTCGTGCCAGAGCATCTGCAGCTCCTTCTGCTTCTCGGGGCCCAGTTTCTCGGTGCGCCTGGCGGCGATGCGCTCGCCGGCTTCGCGTGACGCCTTCAGTGTCGCGGGGTCGCGCAGGTCGCTCTGCGCCTGGAGCTTGCTGATTTGCCAGGGCGTGTAGACAAGCTTCCCGAACGCATAGCCTGCAACGACGGTCACCGCGGCGGTGAACAGGCAATAGAGGACGACACTACGGAATGAGTAGGACTTCATCTCTGGAGGGCTCCAATCCCCTACTATTTCGGCACTTCGGGCCGAAACCTTTGGTCTACATGTAGCCGTCGCGCCTGAGCGTCTCGAGTCCGCCGCCGTCTTCACTGTCCTGCGCGCGGCCGGACCGCTCGGCGATATTCGCGAACTTGCCCGTCTTGAGCTCCGCGATGATTTCGGCTGGCGTGCGGGCATCCGATTCGACCGCGTTCGTGCATGGATAGCAGCCGAGTGACCGGTAACGGCGGCCATCGCCCTGGTTGTAGTAGAGCGACACGGTCGGAATGTTCTCGCGCTCGATGTATTCCCAGATGTTGAGCTCCGTCCAGTCGAGCAACGGATGAATGCGCACGTGCGTGCCGGGCGCGAACTCGGTCTTGTACTGATTCCAGAATTCCGGCGGCTGGTCGGCGACGTCCCAGGTGTTCTCCACATTGCGCGGCGAGAAGTAACGCTCCTTCGAGCGGCTGCCCTCTTCGTCCGCGCGCACGCCGGCGATGATGCCGGTGAACGGCTCCGTGTTCGGATCGACCTCGTACTTCCTGGTCGCTCCATTGAAGCGATAGCGCGGCCACTCGCCCGACAGCGTTTTCTTCAGCGCCTCCGTCTTCAGCAGTCCGCAGCAGGTGATGCGATCCACCGCGCCCGCGGGGAACGTGCGCTTGCTGTCGAGGGCGTCACGGTTCTCGCCGTAGATGAGGTTCAGGCGCCACTCGGCCGCCAGCCGATCGCGATACGCGATCATCTCCGGAATCTTGAACGACGTGTCGATGTGGATCAGGGGAAACGGCACGTGACCGAAGAAGGCCTTGCGCGCGAGCCACAGCAGCACCGTGCTGTCTTTCCCGATCGACCACAGCATGCCGAGCTGCCGGAAGCTGGCGTAAGCCTCCCGAAACAGGAAGACGCTGCGGGCTTCGAGCGAATCTAGATGATGCATGGCGCGGTCTACCCTGCTCCCAGCACGGTGTCGAGCACGCGGCGGCCGGCGTCCTCGACACTGAGATTCGACGTGTCAACCACGAGTTCCGGCGACAGCGGCGGCTCGTAGGGATCGCTCACGCCGGTGAATTCCGCGATCTCACCGCGCCTCGCGCGGGCATACAGCCCTTTCACATCGCGGCGCTCGCACGCGTCGATCGGCGTCGACACGTGGACTTCGATGAATCGCCGGCAGAGACTCCGCACGAAATCCCTCGATTCCCGGTAGGGAGAAATCAGCGCCGCGATCACCACGACGCCGTGGTGCTCCAGCCGGCTGGCCATGTACCCCGCCCGCCTGACATGAGCGTCGCGCTCGGCCTTGCTGAACCCCGTCGCCGGAAACACGCCCCGCAGCGCGTCACCATCGAGCATCTCCACGCGCGCGCCGCGCGCCCGGAGCTCGCGGCCCACCCACTCGGCCAGCGTGCTCTTCCCGGAGCCCGACAGACCCGTGAACCAGATCACCGCGGGCGTCACCATGGCCGGAACACCGCACCCTGGTCGACGAGGAGCCGGTGAATGCGCGCGACACTTTCCTCGTCCGTCTCGCCCGCCAGGAGCATCAAATCGCACGCGAGATCCGATTCACCGCGGTCGCCGATCCAGACCGTCAGTATTCGCGACGGATCGACGCTCGTTCTGATGAAATTCATCTCCTCTTCCGTCAACGCCTGCGCCGAGACGATCAGAATCAGGCCGGCATCCAGCATCAGGTTGGCGACTTCGCCGAGTCGCCGCACATGCTCGTGCCGGTTCTCGCGGCCGCGCGCCAGGTCGGCATCGATGCCGTAGAGCACGTTGCCCATGCCGATGAAGTAGGCGATGCGGCCCTCGTCGAACAGCCGCGCCTCGATCTGCTTCGCCAGGGTCTTGCGATCTGTTTCCTTCGGCCCCGTGATCACCAGCATCGTCGGGCGCTGCGCGAACCTCGCGGCGCGCCGTTCGGGCGCGATGAAGCTGGGCTCCCACTTGTACTCGCGCAGGAGGACCTGCTCGCGGACCGCATCCTGCTTGTCGCCGAGCGGCTCGCGGATGATGCCACCGCCGCTGATCTCGTAGCGATCGATGATCACGAAGCGGCTGGTTCCCGCGAGCGCCTCGCCGACGTCGAAAGCGACGGCGCGATTGCAGGCAATCGTACACTCCGCGACTTCGTGGCGGGCCACTGCGGTCTTCGTTTCCGACGCAGAGAGGCTGGACGCGTCGATGACCCGGTGAATCTCCTCGACGCGCATCGTCGCACGCGTCGTGCCGATCTTGAGGCCGTAGTCGCGGCGCGGGACCAGCGGGTCGCGGCCGAGCCAGAAGAGGCTGACCTTGAAGCGGGAGCTGATCTCGGGGCGCGGCTCGCTGGCGAGCGCCGCCACTTCGCCCCGATTGACGAAGATCTGCTCCTTGAGGGTGAAGCCCACCGCTTCACCCGCGTGAATCGCAGTGGCCGGCTCGCGATTGAATGCCTCGAAACTCCTGATCGCCGAACGCTTGCCCGACGGGTAGAACACGACCTCGTCGCCGGCGCGGGCCGTGCCCGATGCAACGGTGCCGGCGATGATGCGACGATCGTCGCCGTCGTTCGTGAACTTGTAGACGCCCTGCACGGGCATGCGGAATGCGCGGTCGCGCTCGTCGGCGAGTGCCGGGAACGCGTCGAGCATCTCGAGCACCGTCGGCCCGGAGTACCAGGGGAACGCCTTCGATCGTGTGGCGATGTTCTCGCCGTCCCGGCCCACTACCGGAATCACCGCCACCGGCGTGACGCCGACTTGGCGGAGGAACGCGCGGTACTCCGCCTCGATTTTCTCGAAGTGGCTGCGATCGTGGCCGACGAGATCCATCTTGTTGACGAGGACGGCGACCTGCGCGACGCCCAGCATCGACATCATGTACCCGTGCCGCCGCGAGTTCTCCTGGACGCCCTCCTTGGCATCGATCACGAGCAGCGCGGCTTCCGCCCGCGCGGCGCCGGTGATGAGGTTCTTCAGAAACTCGATGTGCCCGGGCGCGTCGATGATGATGTAGTCACGCGCCGGTGTCTTGAAGAACACGCGTGCGGCGTCGATCGTAATCCCCTGCGCGCGCTCGTCCTTGAGCGCGTCCAGAAGAAACGCGTATTCGAACGGCTTCGCCGTGCGCTCGCACAACGCGCGCACCTGCTCGAGTTTGCCCTGCGGCAGCGATCCCGTGTCCGCGAGCAGCCGGCCGATGATCGTGCTCTTGCCGTGATCGACGTGGCCGCCGATCACGATGTTCATGCGCTGGCGCTGGGCCGCGGCCGGGACCGGCGTCATGCGAGATCTCCATAGAACCGCGCGGCCGGGTACGTGCCACGGGCGGCCGCGGCCCGGCAGTAGGCGAGGATGCGGTCGCGGACGGCCGGCGTCACGTCCTCGTGGCGCTTTTCGCTGCCGCTCGCCATGAACGCGCCGCCCGCCACCGAGAACATCGTCGGCGGCGCCATTTCGAACCATTCTTCCCGATCTTTCATGTACTTGAACGTGCACCGCTCGATGACGCGCGCGCGCTCATCCTGTGTCAGCGTACGGCCGAGGAACGCGGTGATGCGGTCCAGGACGCCGCCGAAGTCACGGTTCATCTCCTCGAAGTGCACGAACAGGACGTTCGACCGTTCCCGCGAGAGACGCCACCAGCCCTCGACATGTCGCGGCCAGGGCAGCCAGTACATCCGGTCGCTGCAGAACCAGTCCGCCATCGTGTCGACCGGCGGGAGAAAGGGCCCGAGCATGGTGCGGTTGAAGTCCATGATGCTCGCAAAGCAGCTCACCGGGTGGCGCGCAACATAGACATACCGGGCGTCCGGCGAATACGGGCACAGCTCCGCGGGGAGATGGGTCTTGACGATGCGAGCGGGCGGCGTGCCTGCGAGCGGCGCCGCGGCCATCGTCACGGTATTCGTCGCGTCGATCCAGGGACTGAGCGTGTTGAGATGACGGATGCCGGAATCAGTGAAGTCACCAGCGCCGTGCGTGATGATCTGGTAGACGATCTGCTGCATCCACGTCGTGCCGCATCGCATCTGCGTCGCGACGAAGATGTCCTCAGGCCGCGGCGTGTAGCCCTTCGCCTGCGCGAACACCTCCGGGCTGCTGGCCTTCATGGGACCGTGCACGCCCCCGTACTCGAACGACGGCAATCCCTTCTGCCGGCGGGCAAGCGGTGAGAGCAGGTGCGCCATGGGCAGTGCGGGCAGTGACATCAGCCTGATGCGCCGCTTGAGCGCGCGGCGTTCCTTGAGGGTCCGGCCGAAATAGGCCACGCCTTCGGTGTTCCGGCTTTCCCACCGGAAGTACCAGAACAGGTAGAACAGGCCGGCCAGGAACGTCGCGCCGGCCGTCAGGAGGAGGCTGGGCCAGCTCATTCCTTCGGTTTCGGCGGGCGCCCGAGCAGCCGGCCAACGAGGCCCAGGATCTTCTGCCAGAACATCAGCAGGACGCCGCCAACGGCGGCGAGCCCGGACGCGATCGGAAGGAAGACGTCGGGACCGATGTAGAGCGCCACCCAGGGCAGCAAGTGGCTCATGCAATCAGGGGCAATCAGAGCAAGCATAGTCATCCCTCCGGCCTCAGCGCTCCGCCGGCCCTATCTTGAGATTCTCCGACACCATCAGCATCTGACCGCCAAGCGGCTTGAACGGCAGGGCGAGGTACGCCCGGACGATGAGCGGCAGCATGGGCAGGTTGAGACGCAGGGTGGATTTCATGTTGACCGGCATGAACCGGGGGACCGAACGAATCACCTTGTACCCGTACGCCTCCAAGAAATCGAAGAGGCTCGCGTCCGTGAAGATCTGGATGTGCGTGTAGTCGTCGAAATACGTCGACGAGCAGTACTTGAAGTTCGGCTGCATCAGAATAAGCCGGCCGCCCTTGCGCAGGACCCGGCGAATCGAGTGGAGCGCCAGGATGAGCTCCTGTCGCGTCAGATGCTCGACGAGGTTGCTGGCAAACGCGACGTCGAACGAATCCTCCGGAAGGAAGGAGAGGTCGGTGGCCGAGTGCAGATGCGTCACGACGCCGGGCGCCGCGTACTTCGGACCCTCGGTGAACAGGTCTACCGTGTGACGCGCGGCAGCGCCGGTGACGTGGTTGATGAAATTGCAGTAGCCCGCGCCCAGGTCGAGCACGCGCGAACCGTCTGGAATGTAGCGCTCCTGAATCCAGCGCACGACCTCTTTCCAGACGAGGTCTCGCCGCGCATCGAAGGCAAAGCGCGTCTTGAAGTACGCGTCGTACAGCTCTCCGATCGCCTGGTCGCTCCGAACGCCAGAACCCGATCCGCCGCCGTCTTCCCGATTGAACTCCATCAAACTCCCCCGCCGATCGATCGGCGGCTACTTCCCCAGCGCCTTCGCGATGGCGTTCACATCCACACCCATGCGCGCCAGCCACGCCGGAATATCGAGAATCCATGGCCCGCCGTCGACAGGGGCACCACGGAACAGCATCCCTCGCGGCGTCCAGTACAGACGGCTTCCGGCAGGTGTGGGCGGGCGAAGCGCCCGGTGACGTTGCCACACGCCGGCGTCTTTCACGTACAGCGCACCCGCGCCGTTTGTCGCGAGCAGCCTGGCCCCATCCGGTGCCGGCGCACCGGGGTCAGTCAGGACGTAATTGATATCGGCCGGAACCGGCGCGTTCCGTCGAGAATAGATCGCCCAAGCCAGCGCAGATCCCCCGTAGGTTTCAGCGGGAACCCCTGGCTTGTAATCCTCTGGAAACAAATGATTTAGGAGCGATTGACGGTTGAAGGCCCGCGGATCGAGCTCGGCATATCCCGGCCCGCGGTCTTCAATCGCGTGCCCGACCGCGCGTGCTGCCGTAACGGGCCCTGCAACCGTGGGCCATGACATCCAAATCGCCGCCACAGCGGCGAAGCCGGCCACCACTCCCTGCCACGGCCGCCACGCCGCGTCCTGCCGCCGCCAGACCGCCGCCAGTGGCAGAAGCATGGCCGGCGCAAACTGGTGAATCATTACGTAGGCCTGGAGGAAGAAGAGGGCAAACTGCGCCGTCGTCACCAGGAGAAGCGCCCGCCCCGCCGCATCGAGCCGGCGCCACACGAGGTATGCGGCAAACGGAAAGATGCCGGACGGCACAACCACCCACAGCACGCGGTGCCAGTCCGTGAACTGAAGAAACGCGAAGCGCAGCAGGAGTCCGGTAATGCCGTGCTCCTTGCCCGGCCGCGGCAGTGACAACGCGCCGAGCACCGGCGGCGCCACGGCCATGGCAGCGATCACACCAAAGAGCATCAGTGTCGCCCGGCGGATAGCGGGCCGCTCGCCGCGGCCCGCGCACAAGAACATCGCCGCCAGCATGAAGACGACGAGCACTAGACCTGACGGTGAGCTCATCAACGTCAACAGCAGGAACCCGGCGGTCCACCCCCACCGGCGCGAGAGATACGAATGCACGAAACCCAGGAACGTGAACACCTGCAGCGTATCGGGGACCCCGGGCATCGCAAGGTCCGCCGAGTACGGGTCATATGTGGCGCTGAATGCCTGCACGACGGTATAGGCAACGAGCGCGAGCCAGACAAGCACGTACGAACCGCGGCCGAACGCGTCCCGCCCCCGCTCCGCGACGGCCACAATGGCCGCCTGCGTTGAGACGAGCACCAGCAGATACGGCAACCTGACCGCGGCTTCGGTCTCACCGAACAGCCGCATGAACCACGACGCTGGATACGCGAACAGCACCGTCGACATGCCGGGGAATGTCGCCAGCGGCCCGGCCGCCGGATCCCAGAACGGCACGAACTGGCGCACCGCAAGCCGCGCGGTTTCGAAGGCATGCGCGCCGTCGCCGTTGAAGGTCTCCCAGAGGAACTTCGGCGCGAGTATCGCGACGAGTGCCGCCGGCACAAGGAGCGCGAGCGAGATGGCAACGCCGGAGCCGGACAGCGCGGTGTCGTGCTGCCACGAACGCCTCGTCACCACGGCCGCAACGATCGAAAGCAGACCGAGTACGGCGACGAAGGTCCGGCCCGTCACGGGCGCGCCAAGGACGAGCCCGGATAGCGAGGCGCCGATGCTCACAACGGCAAGCGACGCCGCACTCGCGCGCATCAACCACACCGCGAAACCCTCGCGACGGCTCGACCACGTGAGGAGCAGCCCCGGCGTCAGCAAGGCCAGGCCGGCACTTGCGGCTACCATCGGAACCACCAGATACAGCAGCCACGCGTGCTCCGGCACGAAGTACGGATTCGGCCCGGACGCGAAGGCAACAAGTCCGGCGGCGTCAGGAATCGCGCCTAGTCCGGCGATCAGGGGCACCCACGCCAGTGCCAGCAGTGCGAGCCGTTTCATCGAAACACCAGGGCTCTCACCGCGCGGCGAGCGCGGATCCAGGCAAGACGCCGCGCGAACGCCGGCGCGCCAAAGGGATCAAGGGCCCCCGGCGACTGGAAGTAGTACATGTCCAGTCGCGGCAGCCGCGCCGCGTCGTCACGGCCGCCGAGCGCGCTCATCTCCGTCGTATACGCGCAGGCAAATGCCGAACGGGCGCGCTCCGCAACGGCATGGTTGACGTCACCGTAGGGATAGGCGAAGTGCCCCGGCCGCTGGCCGAGCTGCCGTTCCAGATCGTCGCGGCTCCCATCGAGCTCGTCAGCAAGTTGCTCGGCTGAAACCCGCGTCAGGTGCGGATGTGTTCGTGTATGGGCTTCGATGCGAGCGCCGCGCTTCGCGAGCCGCTCCAGATCTGTCCAGCCGAGCAGGGGCATCGTCGGAATCCCTGCCTGATTCTTGCCACCCCACGCGTTCGTGCCGCCGACGTGTTTCGTCACGACAAAGATGGTCGGCACCACGCCGGCGTCGAGCAGGCGATCGGCGGCGGGGATGATGTTCAGAAAACCGTCATCAAACGTCACGCTGACAACGTCGCCCGAAGGCGCGCGGCCGGTCACGAGGTCGTCGAGTGGAATGGCGCGCACCGACCCGTGCGTGAGCCAGCGAAACTGGCGGTCGAAGGTTCCCGTATCGACCGAGATCGGCGAACCGCTCGGGTCGATCGAGTGATAGGTCAGGATCGCTTTCAACCTGCCGTCCTCGCGGACTCCACCATTTCGAGAAAGCGATCGATCACGACGCGCTCGGACCATCGCTCACGGCACGCCTCGTAGCCGCGCCGTGCCGCTTCGTCCCGGAACGCCCGATCCTGCTGGAGGCGCGTCATGGCGCCAATGAGCTCGTCCTCGGTGGAGAACAGGAGGCCGCCACCGGACACGTCCACGATCTCCGGGAACGGCCCGATCCGCCTCGCGATGACGGGAGCGCCAAACCGGAACGCTTCGATCAGCACGATGCCGAACGTCTCGTAGCCCTTCGACGGCATCAGGGCCGCGATCGCGTGCGCGTAGTACTGCGACAGTTGGTCGTTCGACACCCGGCCGGCGAAGCGCACATTGGGCATCCCGGACGCCAGCGATTTCAGCGCGGCCATCTCTTCGCCGTCGCCGACGATGAGCAGGTCCGCGCCGGGATAGCGCCGGAACGCAGGAATTACTTCGTGCAGGCCCTTGATGCTGGTGAGCCGGCCGACGAAAAGAAAATACGGCCGTGCGTGCGGCCGCGCACTCGCCTCAGGCTGCGGCCGTCCCGGGAATTCACCCGGCAGGAAGTACGGCAGCACCTGCATCGGATGCTCGAACGCGAACTCCGCATGCTTCCGGCGGCTGAACTCGCTTCGGGCGATGAAAAGATCGACGTTCGGCGTGTGCCGCTCGAGCGCACCCGTGTACCGCCACAACTGGGGCGGACGCCGGTAGCTCAGGACGCACGACGTGCAGTGACGCTCGTCGCACGGCTCGCGGTTGTACCGCCAGAGGACGTGGGTCGGACAGACGAGCCAGTGCTCATGCGCAACATAGACCTTCAGCGCACGCCCGCCCATCGCAAGCAAGCCCGGGCCGCCGACGAGTGACACGTTGTTGAAGATGACGACATCGAAGTTCCGTGCGGCGATGAGATCGCGGATGCGCCGGCCGTGCATCACGGGAAAGCCCAGCTGATGGGTCAGAAACGGCGACACGACACCGAGACGGCTGCGCAGGCCGATGACTTCAACGCCGTCCTGGTCGGCGGGCTGATCGGGAAGGCGCTTGCCGGCCAGCCATTCGTACGCGTCGACGTCGTGCACGACGGTGACGGAGTGCCCGCGTGACGCCAGTGCGCGCGCCGTGCGCTGCACGTCAATGCCGTCCCCGCCGAAGTTGAACGGGGGATAGAAGGTCGTCAGCGAGCAGAACCGGAGCGCCGTCATCAGAACGCCGCCTCGGCGATGCGCGTCGCGTTGGCCATCAGCGTGAACGTCAGGTTCTTGGCGGGAAGAAACGGGAACGTCACGCCGTCGACAAGATAGAGGTTGCGAATGTCACGGCTCTCCCCGGTGGGCGTGGTCGTGAGCGGTCGGGCGTCGGAGTCGGGCGTCATCGGCAGCATGCCCGCGTAGTGCACGCTCGCGCCCATGGGCCGGACGTGCACCATGCCGGGCGGCACCACGCAGGATAGCGTCCGCAGCGCGCGCTTCACGCGCGCGAGCGCCACGCGGATGCGATCGCGTTCGCCCGCATCCGGCCGGTAGTGGATGCGGATCTTCTGGTCGTCCGCGCGCGCGAGCTCGACGAAGCTGTCCGGCCGGCGCGTGTCGCGGAAGTTGACGTTGACGAGGCCGAGCGCCGCGTGGATGGCGCGAAACGCGCGCGTGGAGGCCGCCAGATCGAGCGGCACGCGCTGGATCAACGGGTGCGTCAGCGCGGTCTTGAGCGTGGTGATCTGGCCGTGCACGTAGTCCTTCGGTGACTCCGCGTCCAGTCCCATCCCGAGCAGATGGTACTGGTAGGTCTCCGACGAGAAGGCCCGCCCGATCATGCCCAGATTCACGAACGGGACGAGAACCTGCCGATTGTCCATCAGGCCGTCGAGACGAACACGCCTGCCCTGTTCGCGCGCAAGCGTCGTGAGGAAAATCCGCGCGGAGAGCAGCGCGCCGGCCGCGAGCGCCACGCGTAGCACCGGAAACTCGCGCTCCTCACCCGTCTCGACGGCGCGGCCAACGAGCGCGCGCACGGCGCCGTCCGCTCCCAGCTTCGCATGGCTCACGCTCACGCCGCCGATGTACTCGAAGTTCGGATAGGTCAGACACTCGCGCAGTGTCTGCGACGGTGTGTAGAGCGATTCGCGCGGGCATCCCCACAAACAGCGGCCGGTGTAGTCGCAGGGTTGCCGCGATCCGAGGGGCTGGCTGAGCGTCGCCACGCGCGTCCGGCCAAAGTAGGCGCCTGCGGCATTGAGAGCAGCCTTCTTCCGGGCGTAGGCCGCCATGAGCCGCTCGGAGTGCGCATCGAGTCGCAGCGGCGTCTGGAGATGGCCATGCACCGGCATGAAGCGGGCCAGATCGTCCGCCTCGCCGGTGACGCCGATACGACTGGCAACTTCGTCATACCCGCGCGCAAGCGCGGCGTGATCGAAGGGAAAGTCCTCGATTTCCTGCCTGGTAAGCGGATAGCAGCCGCCGGTCCAGGTTTCGGCGAGTCCACCGCGCGCGAACGAAAACAACGGGGAGAACCCCGCGCTCTGGTGGCCGAAACCGCGCGGATGATCGAACACGAAATCCTTGCTCGGCGGAATGCCGTAGTACTCGTCGCTCACGCCCGGCAGCAGCACGGCATCGAACGACGAACCGAGAAAATACTCGGCCGGATCGGGGAGCTGATCCTTCAGTCCGCGAAGCGTCGCCTCTGGAAGCACCGGACGCCGGCCTTCCCTGCCGACGTCGATCATCCGCACCGAACCGCCCTTCTTCAGCACGGTCAGCGCAAAGTGGACGCCGCTCGCACCGGAACCGACAACCGTGACCGACGGCGTCACGAACGGCCTCCCGACTTCGGAGATCCAATCACCCGCACCGGAATCAGAATCAACGAGCCGATGGCGAGGCTGGCCAGAGAGACGACGCCTGTAACAGCCAGCCGCAGGAACGCCGGCACCGGACTGCCTCCCACCGGCGAGTCCATCACGTTGTGGTACGGAGGGCACGTCTCGAGGATGGCGAGCAACAGCACGAGCTTCTTGCGCAAGAGCGAGGCCGGCGCAAGGAGCGCGGCGTGCGCGTCCGCGAGCTTCGCGGAAATCACTCCGCGACTCGCGTAGTCCACGAGCACGTGATCGGTCGAGCTCACGGCACGGAGCTGGCTGCTCACCTCATGCGCCGCCCGGTATTTCTGCAGTACGTAGTCCGTCGCATCCTGTCCGGTGAGATACCGCGTGAACACGCGGCACTCGGCATCGAGTTCGGCCGGAGGCTGCGGATCGCCGGCCATCGCCGGTGGCGGCGCGGGCGCTCGTTCGAACATGTCGGCGAGCGTCGCCATCGATTCCCCGGCCGGCTGCAGGCGGTTCATCTCGCCGAGTCCGTTGAACTTGAATGACGACAACTGCCCCGCCGTGATCGGCAGGAACCCACCGAGCCCAATCGCCTCCGCCAGGCGAAGTGGAATCTGGAGCAACGGCAGCGGGAAATGCAGGAGCGGTCCGTCCGCGCCCTTGCGCGCCGCGCGCAGCTCGCGCACGAGCTGTTCCATCGACACGCGATCCGCACCGCCGATCGCGATGGTCTCGTTCGAGAATGCGTCGGCTTCAACCGCGCGCACGAGAGCGGCGACGACGTCGTCCACGTGAACGGGTTGCACGAGCGCGCGCCCGTTTCCGGGAAGCACCGCCACCGGCAGGAGCGCGAGCTTCTCGAGAGACGCGAGCAGCGGCGCGCCGGCTCCCAAAATCATCGTCGGCCTGACGATCAGGAATGGCAGGCCCGACGCGCGCACCGTCGCTTCTGCCGCGGATTTCGCCTGTGCGTAGTGATACGCCGTGAGGTCGTCGAAGGTCACGGCGATCGAACTGACAAAGAGGAACTTCCTGACGCCGGCCCGCCGCGCCTCTTCGATGAGCACTTCCGTGCCGCGCGCGTTGGTGCGATGGTGTTCCGCTGCCGACGCGCGACCCGTGGCCGCTGCGAGGTGGAGGACCGTGTCGCAGGCGGCGAGCGCGGCGCGGTAGTCCTCAGGGTTCAGGAGGTCGCCGCGAACGCTCTCAGCATCCGGCACGGTACCGGCCAGCGTGCCGGACCGGTCCAGCGCGACGACACGCATGCCGGCGGCGACCAGGGCCGGCAGGAGCCGCTGACCCACGAACCCGGCCCCACCAGTGACGAAGACAACGCGCCGCATCAGCCCCGTGTTATCGGCTCGAGGCACCTGAATCTGCGGTCTCGCATTGCTCAAATCGACATCCGGGACTGTGAGAACATCGTCCCGCTTTGCTGACCCGGGCGGCTCATTGGCTGCGCGCAAACCGGACGCCGATGCTGCTGTTTCTCCTGGCGCTCGTCCTGTACACGCCGGGCATCTGGTGGGGACTCCCGGATGGCGTGCCCGGCCGCGATCGGCCGTGGGGCACGGACGAGAACGGACCGACCGGCTGCATCAACGAAGTCTACGGCGTCTTTCTCGCGAACAACCCGTCGTTCAATCCGAAGTACCCGCTGTTCCAGTACCTCGTGCAGCTCGCGTTCGTCGGACCGTACTACGGCGCACTGTGGCTGACCGGGCACATTTCGTATCCGGCTCCGCTGTTTCCATTCGGTCTCGATCACCCGGCACTCCAGCTCAAGGTGATGACGGTTCTCGCGCGTCTCCCAAGTCTGCTCATGGGCGCGGCCGTGATCGGCATCGCCTTCCGGACGGGCCTGCGGCTTCGGGATCGAATGACCGGTCTCATCGCGGCAATTCTCGTGCTCGTGCAGTACACGAGTTTCTATTACTCGCGCACCAGCAATGTGGATATGGGGGCACAGTTCTGGACGGCGCTTGGGCTCTATGTTTTCACGGCATGCCTCGTTGATGGCTCGACGCCGCGCCGATGGCTCGCCTTCGGGCTGTTCGGCGCGCTCGCGACGGCCACCAAGGATGCCTCCTACGCCGTCTTCCTCTCTGCCGGCGCCGTGATGCTCTTCCGTGACGCAGGCCGTGCGCGACGCGCCGGCGCAAGTCTTGGTTCGATTCTCCGTGCTCCGCTCGTGGCGACGATCGCCGCAGCGGCGCTGTACGTGACAGCAAGCGGCCTCGTCTTCCGGCCGAGCCGCTTTGAACAGCACCTGCAGTTCATCACCACGGGAACCAAAGGCCTCTTCTATCAGAGATATCCGGCAACAGCGGCGGGCTATCTGAGTTTTCTTCAGGAGTTCTGGCAACAGCTGGTGGACTCGATGGGACTGCCGATGCTCGCCGCAGCCATTGCCGGCGTGGGTTGGTGGGCCGCGCGCGATCGCCGCGCGCTGGCGCTGGTGATTCCCGCGGCCGCGCTTTTCGCCGGCGTGATCCTGCCGGTGCGCTTTGTCCTGCTGCGCTTCGTGATGGCGATCACGTACGTCGGCGCGCTGGCCGCTGCAGATTTATTTGCGGCCGGCTGGGCGCACCGTCTGCCGGCGGTGAAACTCACGGCGCGCCTCGCACTCGTCGTTGCCGTCGGCTGGGCGGCCGTGCACGGAGCCGATCTGACTTATCAGATGCTGTTCGACGGCCGCCACACCGTGGCACCGTGGCTCGAGAAGGCGGCGCGGCCAGGCGATCGTGTCGGGCATGTTCAGCCTGTTGCTCATCTGCCGGCGCTCCCGGGCATGGTGCGCGGCGAGAGGTTCACGAGCGAGGATGCGGCGCGGCTCAACGCCGCGACGGGGCCAGAATGGTTCCTGTCACTCCCCCTCGAGGACTACGAGAGAGTTCACGACCTCAATCTGCCGGACGACATCTACGCTCGATTGATCTCGGGCGGACTCGGCTATCGCACGGCGGCGGTGTTCCAGACGCCGTCGCTGTTTGCGCGGCGGCCCGCGACGTTCGTCAATCCACCTGTCCGGCTGTTCGTTCGGGAGGACGTCTGGCGGGACCGGAATCTCTCCGCGCTCTCAGGCTCTGTCGGCCGATGAGCGTTCGAGAAATCCTGCGGCGCCAACCAGCGTGTGCGTGACGAGCAGGATGACGACAGGCAATGACCAGTAGAAGGACCGGTACTCCCCGGGATTGCTGCCCGCAAAGTAGGCCAACCCATTCGGCACCAGCATCCACAGGCCAGTCCTGAGGAACTCCGGCTTCGTCCTCCACTTCCATGTCGTGAGACAGACGACCACGATCATGGCCACCGCGCTCTCGAAGCCGTAGGCGCCAAGCATGTGCGCCAGCTGCCTGCTGTGCGCGGTCGCCATGATTTCGCCGGGAACGTCGGCAAAGTGCAGCGTGATTGCGCCTTTGATCGCGGCGTACACCACCAGCTGCGCGGCACCCAGCTGGAGATACCGGCGCACCGGTAGCCGTCCCCACATCCACGCCAGATAGAAGACCAGCAGGAACAGGCTCGTTTCCTTATTCACAGTGGCGAGCCCGAATGTAACGAGATAAGCGAGCCACTGCCGGCGGTGGAGCAGGAAGATGCACGCGCACGAAAAGAACAGTTCAGCAAAGTCGTACGAGTAGGCCCAGTTCGCGCAGAAGACAGGCAGCCAGAACAACGCCACGAGCGGGGCCGTTGCGGCAAATGCAGGAGACCCAGGTATTACCTCCCGCGCCAGGCGATGCAACATCGCAATGAACGCCAGGAGGAACGCATAGATGATGACCGTGACGACCGCAGTCTCGACAATCCGCTCGTCCTGGAGGTTGGGTGGATGTCCCTCGCCCTTGTAACGCTGAGCCACGATGAGCCGGCCTGGCTCGCTGTCCCGGATGGAGATCAGGAGCGGCCTCATGCGCTCCTCAACTGAGCCGGGCACGAGCGCAATGCCGATTCGACTGAGGGTCGGGACCAGCATCCGATAAGGGACAGGGCGCGGCGCGCCGCCGTGCATGATCCGCTCGACCCGATCGATGCCCAGGCCGAAACCCTGGCCGATGGTGAAGACCGTCATCACATACAGCGAGAGAAAGAAGTACCCGGCAAGCAGGCCGTAGCGGCGAAGGTGCCGGGGATCCACGGTCACGATCTGCGGGCCTTCCTCTGCTTCGCCGCCCACATCACCACGCCTGTGATGCCCTCGACAACGAAGGCCAATGACCCGACCGCATAGGCGGCCTTGACGGGTTGCGGAAATCGCGCCGTGGTGTGGAAGCGGCTGATGACGTTCCGCGCCCGGCCCGGACCGAGATGCGCACGCAGAGCGCCGGTCGCCGCAATCACAAGCGTCAGCAGCAAGGTGAAGACGCCGAGCGAATAGTGAAGATCGATGACGAACGACCGCCAGCCCGACGCGGTGCGGATTCGAAACGTCTTCGTCTTCCACCACAGGTAGAGGCCGCCGAGGATCAGGACAACACCGATCCACGTGCACACGAGCACGATGATCTCGCCCGGGCCTCCCATGAACAGATTGACGTGCAGGTGCGCCATCCTGCTGCCCCACGGCTGGCCGATGGGCCAGATCAACAGGGCGCCGGTCAACCCCGCGATGACGAGGACGATGGAACTGGCGATGCCCATCCAGCGATGGGCGACCACGTTGAGATTCCTGAAGGTCATGACAGCCCTTTTCTTATCGGCCGGCCGCGCGAACGGCTTTCGGGGAAGGGCCGATACAGTATTGGCTGGAGGACGGCTTCGCACGTGTTCCGATTTCTGAAGGCAATTGGGGCGCCTGGCTCCACCGGGTTCTTCGTGACGTTCGCGGCACTGGGCCTGCTGGCCCTCGTCCGGCCTCGCACGCGGCGTGCGGGCAGGATCCTTCTTGTCACGCTTGTCGCGACGTACACCGTCCTCAGTCTGCCGTTCGTTGCCGCGTCGATCGTTCCCTGGTCCCCGACACCGAGTCTCGACGACGTGGCGCGGATGCAGCCGTTCGACGAGATCTTTGCACTCGACGGCGACAGTAACCTGGCGCGCGCCGAACTGACCATCGCTCTCGATCGGGCGATCAAAGCGCGGACCATCTGGATCGTCGGCCCCGGGGATCTCCGGGGCGATCTCTATAGTCGCGGGCTCCCACAGGATCGATCGCGGATGGCCTACGGCAGCACGACGTACGATCAGGTCTCCGAGATCCGCAAGCTCATCAAGTACTACAAAGTGCGGCGCGCGATCCTCGTCGTGTCGCGAGTTCAGGCGCGGCGGGTCGTGGCGCTGGCCGCTCGACAGGGCCTGGACGTAATCGTCGTCGCCTCACCGGCGAACCGGGAACCCGCGACGTCCGGTGCCGGGCGATTCTTGCCGAGCACGGCGGCGCTCAAGCTCAGCCGTGACGCGATCTATGAGCAGGCCGCCCTGGTCTACTACCGGTTCAAGGGCTGGATCTGATCGACGTCACCCGACGTCACTTCCTCAATCACGTACATCGGACGCGGCTTGACTTCGTTGAAGACGCGGCCCAGGTATTCGCCGAGAATGCCGAGACAGATGAGCTGCACGCTTCCGAGGAAGAGCACGGCGACCATGATCGTCGTCCAGCCCTGGATCGTGTAGCCCAGGAACTTCGCGACGAAGACACCAATGAGAAACAGCAGGCCGATGATGGCGGTGACCGTGCCCATCCAGGTCGCCAGCTTCAGCGGCACCGTCGAAAACGACGTGATGCCGTCGAACGAGAACTTCAGCATCTTCCTGAACGGATACTTCGTTTCGCCCGCATAGCGCGCGTCGCGCTTGTAGGTCACGCCGGTCTGCGGAAAGCCGACCCAGCTGACCAGGCCGCGGACGAACCGGTCCTTTTCCCGAAGGGTCTTCACCTGATCGACGACCCGCCGGCTCATCAGGCGGAAGTCGCCCACATTCGGGGGAATGTGGATGTTCGTCAACCGGCCGAGCATCCGGTAGAACACCGACGCGGTCCAGAGCTTGAAGCGTGTTTCGCCGGCGCGATCCGATCGCACGCCGTAGACGACGTCGAATCCCGCGCGCCACTGATCGACCATCTCCACGATGACCTCCGGCGGATCCTGGAGGTCGGCGTCGATGACGGCGACGCAGTCGCCTTTCGCGAGATCGATGCCCGCGGAAATCGCGATCTGATGCCCGAAGTTCCGGGAGAACTTGATCACCTTTACACGGGGGTTCTTCGCCGCGAACGCAAGCAGTTGTTTCAGTGACGTGTCACGGCTGCCGTCGTCGATGAAGATGAGCTCGTAGGACATGCCTGGAATCGCGGCGAGCGCGGTCGACGCGCGCTCGTAGAACACGCCGATCACCTCTTCCTCGTTGAACACGGGAACAACGAGGGAGACCAGGCCGGTCTTCACCTGCGGACTAGACGCCATGGGTCTGCTCCCACCTGTCACCAAGCCTCCAGAAGCCCGCCGCGATGGCGGCCGTCAGGGCCATCAGTAATGTCGGCACGAGCCACGTGCCGAGCCATGGGTTATCGGGGCTGGAGGTCAGGCCGAGCACCCTGTACCAGGGCAATTGCGGCCCTTCCGCAAGAAACATGCGCCAGGACTGCCCAACCGGCTCGCGAAAAACCGTCAGCACCCAGGCGTGCAGCATCGCCACCCCGGCAACCCCCGCCCGCCAGCCGCGCGGAAGCCTGACCCAGTGATCGGCCAGTGCAAGCATGAGAAACGGCACCAGCGGCACCAGGTAGCGAAACCCGCTGTTGAACTGAAGCCGCGAGTACTGGTTCGACGATGCAAAAACCAGGAATGCGACCCAGGTGACGGCGAGCCATCGCCGCTCCGGGCGCGGCAGGATCAGGGATTCGTCGCGATAGCGCCGAACCGGCACGAGCGCGAGCAGCAGAATCGGCGCCCACACGTACATACCGAACGACGGATCGAATAAGTTCATGAGAAAGAGCTGCGGATCCGGCAGCGTCCACCCGCGCGCGCCGACGTCGACGAACACGTTTTGATTCGGCATCCAGTACTGGCCGGGCAGGAACGGATTGCCGTACATCGACCACTGGCTGTAGAGAAGAAAAGCGATCGGCGGCAGCGTTCCGAGGACGATGGCCGTCGACTCGGACAGCGCGGTCCGCCACGAGGACGCTCTCGCGCGCGTGACGACAAAATAGATCCAGAGGAGCGGCAGAATGATCACGCCGACGTAGTCGGTCGCGAGCGTGATCCCTCCGAAGAAGCCCGCCCAGAATCGCCTGGAGCCCGGGGCCTTCGGCCTTCGCGCAAGGCTTCGGCCGACCACCGTAGCCTCGGCGAAGGTGGTCAGACCGCGGGAAGGCAGCCAGAGCAGCACGAACGCGATGAACATCGCGTACATCACAAACAGGTTGTGGTTGAGCGTCGATGTCCTGAAGAACAACGGCGTGCCGAAACCGAGCAGGAACGTGAGCCCTGTTGCCGTCCGCGCCTCGAGTCCGCGCGTCAAGAGGACGCCATAGAAGAACACCAGGAACGCCGCCGTGATGGGCGCCATGAAGAACACTGACGTCACGGCCGTCGCGGCTCCGAACCGCAGATCGAGCCCGCGTTCCTTCACCAGCTGGAAGAACTTCTGTCGATTGGGCTTGTCGATACGGTATCCACCGGCCGGGACGCCCTCGCTCGCAATCTTCGCCTTGCTGTAGGCCTCGATGCGATCCAGCACGGGGTTGAAGACGAACAGCGGCACGGCGGCGAGCATCGACACGAAGACCTGATTGCCGATGACCGCGTGCCCGTCCTTGTGCACGAAGATGTCGGCGTGGAAACCCTGATACTCGTCGACCCGGAAGGTTCCGTGCTGGGCGATGCTGAACGCCGGGTAATGCTCGCGCACGACGTTCGTCGCGAAGTGCAGCGAATAGAACATCCAGGCGACGACGAAGATGCGGCCGCGCCGCGACGCCAGCCACCTCATGGCCTGCACACCACCATGTCGCCGCCGCCCAGCGTGCCCGGCCAACGCCGAACCTCGCGGCATGCCGTCTTGATCCGATCGCGCAACGCGCCGTCGTCGATGTAGTCACCCAGGGTGTGCAGCACCAGCACAGGTCTGTTCGAGGCGGCGAGCGCGTCCAGGTCGGCTACCGACTTGAGACAGGGCCAGTCGGCCTTCGCGTAGTAACGCTCGACAGGAAAACAGGCGGGACCGGCGGCGCCAATCACCGCGCCCGCGGCGAACTCCCCTTCGAGGTAGTGAACGGACTCGTCGAAGTTCTGCTTGGGCACCAGATAGTTACGCGGCAGCGCGAACGCGGAGACGCCGATCACGACAAGAGTCAGCGCGGCGACTGTCGCCACCGTCGGCGTCGAACGTGGGTTTTCGATTCGCGCGAGGACACCAATGCCGCGTCCCGCGAAGATTGCAAGGGCACCGGCCATGAAGAAGAAGAAGCGGGGGCGGATCGGCTGCCCAAGCAGGACGATCGCGAGGCCGGCGACGATTGCGGGCACCACGAGCAGCGCAAACGTGAATCGATCGCGTCTGAGAAAGCTGAGAGCTCCGATTCCGGCAGTCATCGACGTAAGCAGCGCACCGGCAATCCCCGAGCCTGAGAAGAGATTCCTGAGGATCTCGGTGAGGGCCCACTTCCCCGTCGCCACCTGCGCGGCCTGCTTTGGAGCGTCGCTGCCCCCGAAGTGTTCGAGGAGCTCCGGGAAGTACGGCGCATACAGTCCCAGCGTCAGCAGCGCGGCGCCGGCCCACGCCGCGAGGAGCGGCGCGAGCGCCGGACGATCGGCCGCGCGCCAGCCGGCGAGCTTGCCGCCCACGAGGACGACCGCATGACCGGCCACGACGAAGGCCATCGTGAGATGCGTGTACACGCCCGCGGCGCAGGCGAGCGCGTAATAGACGAAATGAGCGCGCCGCTCGGTTTCGGCCAGGCGGACGAGAAAATAGGTGGAGACCAGCGCGAAGAAGCCCATCATCGTGTAGCCGCGCGCATTCTGGGAAAACCAGATGTGCTGATACGACACGGCAAGCACGCTGGCCCCCGCCCACGTCTCCACGCGGTCGGTCACCCTGCCTCCGAGGGCGAACACCATGGCGACGGAGGCAATCCCAAAAAGGCACGCGGGCAGCCGCAGGGCCCAGGCCGACTCGCCGAACGATTCGAGCGACGCGTGCGCGAGCACGCTGTAGAACGGATGGACGTTGACGTCGGGAAAATACGTGAGGACGTCGAGCAGCGGCCGGCGCGCCGACTCGACCAGCGTCACGATCTCGTCGAACCAGAGCTGCGACCCGAGACCGTAGAAGCGGAGCGCAGCCGCAACAGCCACGGTGATCGCGGCCGCTGCTCCCCACCCCGTCATCTTCATCGAGGATCCACCGGGTTCTGCGGCTGCCAGGCGGCGGCCGCGCGCTGCGGGAACACGATGTACCGCCGCGCCGTGAAGTTCAGGATCAGAATGACGCCGCTCGCCGCGAGCTTGGCGAAGATGGGCCGGAGGCCGGCTTCGAGGAATCGCACGGTCGCGTACAGATCGACCCAGCCGATACCGGCGGCCATGACGAGATAGAGCAGCACTTCGATCGCGACGGAATGACGCGCCTGATGCCGGAAGATCAGGGCGATCGACACCAAGTAGTTGAGGCCTGCCGCCAGGGCAAACGCCGTGAGCACGGACGTGGCCACCGGCGCGCCCGCCGAGATCATGACCAGGAACGTGACCAGATTCAGGGCCGCTGCGAGCCCGCCGACAAGGGAATAGAACGCGAGCTGGACGAACGCCGGCGCGTGCGGAAGGTTGTAGTGCAGGATGCAGTACAAAGCGCGCCACGCATCCTTCATTCCGATCTTCTTGCCCTCGGCGTAGGTGCGGCCCTTGTACGAGATTCCCATCTCGTAGATGCGCAGACCCTGATGCGAGATCTTCGCGACGACTTCCGGCTCGAAGCCGAAGCGATCCTCCTCGATGCGGATCGACTGAATCACCTCACGCTTGAAGACCTTGTAGCAGGTCTCCATGTCAGTCAGGTTCAGGTCCGTCAGCATGTTCGAGAGGAGCGTCAGGAACCGGTTGCCGAGCGAATGCCAGAAGTACAGAACCCGGTGATAGCCCTGCGAGAGGAATCGCGATCCCATGACGACGTCGGCAGTGCCGTCCCGGAGCACCGCTACAAGCCGCCGGAGATCCTGCGGGTCGTACTCGAGGTCGGCGTCCTGAATCGCGACGTAGTCGCCGGTCGCGCGCGCAATGCCGGTGCGAAGCGCCGCGCCTTTGCCCTGGTTCTCCTCGTGATGAAGGACCACCACCTCCGGATGCGCGCTCGCGATCCCCTGCGCGATCGCATGGCTGCGATCCGAGGATGCGTCGTCGACGATGATGAGCTGCAGGCGGAGCGAGTCGTCCTGGATCTTCAGCACGGCGTCGACGCAGGACTCGAGCGTCCGCGCTTCGTTGAAGCACGGGATCACGATACTCAGTGTTCGCACGGCGTCAGTCCTCAACAACGTGCTCCTCGAATGACTTGCGCGCCCGGGCCCAGGCGTCGCGGTCGAGCGAACCGTCGGGCCCCAGACTGCTCACCAGCGCGTAGGCCATCGCCATCGTGTGGTGGGTATTGTCGTGCGCAAACAGGCCCTGACGGCCGAAGGTCGTGAGCCCGTCGATACCGCCGATCCACCGGTCGAGCGCGTCGAACGACTCGCGATAACCCCGGGTGTAGAGGGGATAGGCGTGCGGCAGTCTCTTCGTCTGCACGTGCAGGACACGCGGCACGGGCGCGAGGCCCGCCGTCTCGAGGTCGCGCACGACCAGGGCGCCGAGGGCCTCGTCCGTCATGCCCCACACGTCGTCCGACTGCGCGCATGGCAGCTCGGCGCAGAGCACGGTGCGGCCCGGCCGTGACGTCAACGAATAGTTCTTCGGCTCGGACAGGCGGCTGATCCGGATCACCGTTTCCGGAAAGTAGTGCGCGTCGAATTCGGTGAATTGATCCGACTCGAGTGTCAGATAGATGAGCACCATCGCGCGCTGTGCCAGCGAATCGGTGGCGGCCTCGGGCGGCCCGCCGCCGGTCGTGCGCACGAGACGCGCGAGCACGGTCACTGGAATCGTCGACAGGACGTGTGTTGCGGCCAGGCGCCGGGACGCGCCGCCGACCGTCGCCTGCACGTGGCTGACGCGGCCGTTCTCGAGGACGACGTCGGTGACGTTCGTGTCGAGATGCACCGCGGCGCCGGACTCGACGGCGGCGCGATGGAGCGCGTCGCTGATCTGTCCGTAGCCATGTTTCGGGTAGAAGAAGCGGCCCGCGCCTGGTTTCTTGAGACCCGGTACAGCGCCGAGCACGCGCCGCACCATCTTGCCGATCGAGCCGCTCGAGACACGGCGCTTGGCCTGCTCCGGATCGAGCGCTTCGGGCGCGAGGCCCCAGATCTTGCGCGCGTAAGGAAAGTAGAAGTCCCGGCAGATCGTCCGGCCCAGCCCGCGCTCGAGGATCGACGCGAAGGTCTCGACCGCCGGCGCGCCGGTGAAGGGTTTGCGGATGGCGTCCGCCATGACGCCGGTCATGAATGCAGGCGGCAGCCGGGTCAGAAGATCGACGGGCTTCAGCGGGAAGTGCACCCACCTGCCCCGCAAACGGATGCGACCGTGACGCGGCCGATCGAGCAGATCTTGTCCAACGAGGCTTCGAATGTCCGCCATGACGTCCGGCGGACACACTGGATGAAGCCGATGGCTGCCGAAGTCCACCGGGATTCCCTCGATGACGAAGCTCCCTGCGTTGCCGCCCACCTTGCTGGCTCGCTCGAGGACGGTGACGTTGCGGAAGCCCCGCTGCGAAAGCTTGTAGGCCGCTGCGAGCCCGGCGGGTCCGCCGCCGAGGATCACGAATGATGGCGTGGGGGCACCGGCCATCTACGACACTCCCCTCGCCGCCGGCGCGGTCCCGGGCGCCTGCGGCAGGAGCTGCGTCACGGCCAGGCCGACGAAACCGGTGACGATCAGCACGGACTGCCAGAGGATGCCTGATGCGAGCACGGCGTCGTTCGATGCGCCGTACGGCGCCAGCAGCGACACGAGCGCGGCCTCGCGCACGCCGAGACCGCCGAGGCTGATCGGAAGAATCGCGATGAGCTTGGAAAGCGGCCACGCCACGAACCACGCCGCGAGCGCTGTCGTGACGCCGACTTCACGCGCCAGCCAGACGTTGGTCATCACGAACGCGGACTGCACTGCGAGCGAGATGGCGACGGCCCCGAGAATGGCGGGCACGCCGGCCCGGAATGCAGATCGCAGGCTGGCGAACTTCGCGGCAATCGCCGGCCTTCGGAGCACCAAGCGTACTGCCAGGAATGCGGCGACTGCGGCCGGTATCGCGACGGCAATCCAGAGACCCGCCTGACGGACGACATCTGCGACGGCCGGCGGCAGGCCCGCCAGCGGCAGGGCGATCGCAATAAGTACAAAGAGCGTCGCGGTGTCGATGATTCGGTCAGCGATGCTGGCCACCGTCACACGCGCCAGTCCCACGGTAGGCGCGAGATACGCGGCGCGCATCAGATCGCCACCGGCGATGCCCGGCAGCGCCAGGTTCGCGACGAGTCCAGCGTATTGGGCGCGAACGCAGAGGAAATGAGCCCGGGCGTCGTTTCCGCCAGCAGCTGAGGCGCTAACGCCCTGAGAAAAAGGCACTTCCTGGCCCTTTGTGGACCCGGAAACGACGCCCGGGCTCATTAGCAACCACAGTTTCACGGCGTTCAGGTAGTGGCCCGCGAAGAAGATGACGACTGCGGCAATCCAGGTCCAGGGGCGGACGCGTGAGAGCGCGCCGGCGACCGCGGCAACCGGAACGAACGCCAGCAGAATCGCGATGACTGCCGCCGACACGGCCGCGCGGATGAGCCAACGGGCCCAGGGAGCCCGGGAAGCTCCGACATGCATACGGCGACTACTCCTCGGGCCGCCAGGGTGGCTGCATCTGCAGCCGCGAGATCATGTCCGCGAGAAGACCCACGGCCCAGATCGTCATGGCCGAAAGAAACGCCATGACCGCCGTCTCAGACAGGTTCCAGAGATAGATGTCCTCGATGAGTTTCGCGACGCCGGCCAGGAACGCGAACGCTCCAATCGGCAGGAAGACCTTCAGCGGATTGAACAGCACCATCGATCGCACGACCAGCAGCACGAAGCTGGCGAAGTGCGACGCGCGGATCTTGGACTTGCCGGTCCGCTTGAGATACTCGATCGGCTCGTAGATCACGTTGAAGCCGTTCGCGATCATCGCGAGCGTGATCGTGCTCGTGAACGAGAAGCCGTTCGGACACAGGTGCATGTAGCGCAGGACGACGTCGCGCTTCATCACACGCTGGCCCGAGTTGAGATCGGGAATACGGCGGCCGACGAGATACGACGCGAATCGATTCAGGAACCACTTCGGAATGCGGCGGATCCACGACACGCCTTCCGAGCGAAGCCAGCGCGTGCCCACGACCATCGCGGCGCCATCGAGCCGCGCGTAGAGACGAGGGATCGCGTCCGGCTCGTAGGTCGCGTCCGCGTCCATGATCATCACCGCGGCGGCGCGCGTCGCGAGGATTCCCGTTTTCAGGGCCGCGCCGTAGCCGCGATTCCAGGCGTGCGTCACAACGCGCACGCCGGCCGCGCTGGCGCGCTGCCCCGTGCCATCGGTGGAACCGTCGTCCACCACGAGGATCTCGCTCGTGAAGGGGATGTCGGCGAGCACCTGGCGGACCCGTGCGAGGGTGCCCTCGATGCCTTGCGCCTCGTTGAACGCAGGGAGGATTACGGCAAGGTCCGGGACCGGCACGGGTGCCGGGACCGGGCCGGGCTGCACGGCCGCCTGCTCATGTCCGGGCGTGGGCATTCGACTCAACTTTCTCGGCCGCCCCGGCCACTTCCTCCAGCGCGGCCAGGGCCACCCGGCCCGCGCGGGGCCAGCTCAGGGCGGACGCCCGTTCCAGCGCCTTCGCGCCCATTGCTTTGCGCCCGGCCTCGTCAGCCCACATACGCTCAATCGCTTCCACGAGCGACCCGACGTCGCCCGGTTTGAGAAAGATGCCGCCGCCTTCGAGAATCTCCGGAAGCGGACTCTCCGTGGTCGCAATGACCGGCGTGCCGCATCGTGCGGCTTCCACGGCGGGCAGGCCGAACCCTTCGGAGGCCGAGGGCAGCACGAGCGCAAGCGCCCCGCTATGCAGATGGCGCACCTCGCCGTCGGGCAGAAACCCTACCCAACGAACGAGATGGTCGGTGCCGCAGTCCTTGATGACGGATCGGATGCCAGTTACGTCGGAATGGAACCCGTCCTGGTGATGGCCGACGAGCACGAGCATCAGCTTGCGATCGGGGTGGCGCTTCATGACTTCGGCGTGCGCCCGCACGACCAGGTCGACGTGCTTGTGCGGACCGAAGCCGCCGACATACATCAGCCACGACGCGCCCTCTGGCAGCCGAGCGCGGTCCGCGGCCGCGCGCACTTCGGCCGTTGACCGGCTCGGCCGGTACACCTCGGACACGCCCTCCAGCGTGACGCGCAGACGATCCGGCGAAACGCGAAGATACTTCGCGACTTCGCGCGCCGCGTATTCAGAAACGGTCAGGACGAGTTTCGCCTGCCGCAGCGCGAGCTTCACCTTGGCGCGCCACGCCAGCCGATCCTTCCAGGTCGGCAGCGTGAGCTCGGGAAAACGTTCGGGGATGGCGTCGTGGATTGTCACGACTGCCGGCAATCCTGGTGGAAGAGGAAAGTAGCCGTACACGGACGGCGAGAGAAAGGCGTCGAGGCCGTCCTTCCGTGCTTGCCGCACCGCGGCAGTGAGCCGCAGCATGTCCCGCACGCTGCGCCTGCTGCCGGACGAGGCGGCAATCGTCGGCGCCTTGACCTGATCGACAACGATCGTCGAGAGATTGGGCGCCTTCAGGCTGAATCCCGCGGACGACAACTCGTCGAGAAAGCACACGAACTCATGTCCGCGGCCCTCCGTCACCATGGCTTCCACGAGCTCGCGGGTGAAACGGCCGTAGCCGCGCGTGTTGGCCCAGCAGGTTGCGTCGATACCAATGCGCATGACTAGCTGGCCGCCTGCTCCTCGCTGGGCTGCTCGACCTTCTGCTCTTCGTGGTAGTCGAAGTCCGTGTTCACCGCCCAGACGTCGTGCGAACCGCCCACCATGTTCTCGACGGTCATCATCGCGGTGAGCATCGAGTGATCCTGGTTGTTGTACTTGTGCATGCCGTTGCGGCCGACGGTGTGGAGATTGGGAATCCCGTCGATGAACCCCCGAATGCTGTTGAGGTGATCGCGATAGACGCTGTCGTAGATCGGATAGGCCTTCGGCACCCGCACGACTTTGTAGTCGACCACGTCCTCAGCTTTGGCCAGTCCGAGGCTGGCGAGCTCGGCGGCCGCCTGCCGTCCCAGATCCGAGTCCGCGCTCGACCACAGGCCGTCGCCCTTGAAGCAGAAGTACTCCATGCCGATGCAGGTGATGCCCTTTGCCGGCACCATCGCCGCGCTCCAGTTGTTGAAGTTCTGGATGCGGCCGACCTTCACGCCGGGAGTATGGATGTAGATCCAGTTGTCCGGGAACAGTTTTTCGCGCTTGAGCATGAGCGCTACCACGAGAAAGTCCCGGTAGGAGAGGCCCTCCGCGCCTTCGCGCGCCGCGGCCGGCGCCGCCGGCGCCATGCTGCGCACCAGTGTCCTCAGCGGCATCGTCGAGATCACGTGGTCGCAGGCAATCGTCGTGGCGTCGTCAGGAGACTCGACGCGGACCGCCTTCACGGCGCCGTTCACCATCTCGATGCGCGTGACGCGATGGCTCATCAGGACGCGATGGCCCTTCTTCACGAGCTGGTCGGCGCATGTTTCCCACATCTGGCCCGGGCCGAGTCGCGGGTAGTCGAACTCGTTGATCAACGTCTTGATGTCGGTCGACCGCTTGTTCAGCGCCGTGGCATTGAGGACCGCCCGGGCGAGCGAGAGACCCTGAATGCGCTGCGCCGCCCACTCGGCTCGAATCTCGGTACACGGCAGGCCCCACACCTTTTCCGTGTAGGTCTTGAAGAACGCCATGTACAGCCGCCGCCCGAACCGGTTCGTGACCCACTGCTCGAAGTTCTCTTCGACGGGATACGGCCGGTAGTGCCACTTGATGTAGCTCGCGACGATCAGGGCGGCATTGAAGATACCGAGGCCGGTGAGTGCGTTCATCGGCCGGAGCGGATAGTCGAAGTACTTGCCGTTATAGAAGATGCGGGAAAGCCTGGGCACCTTGATGAATTCGGAGCCGAGAATCTCCTTCCACATCCGCTGCACGGGAGGGATCTTCGTGAAGAAGCGATGGCCCCCAAGGTCGAAGCGGTAGCCGTTGTATTGCACCGTCCGCGAGATGCCGCCGACCATGTCATCACCCTCGAGCACGGTGATGCGGACATTGGGTTTCTTCGCGAGTTCGTACGCGGCTGTGAGGCCAGCGGGACCGGCGCCGATCACGACAACGTGATCTCCTGGTCGAATCTGGCGGACCGTACGAGGCGCGGGCGACGGTTGTGTCATCGTTTCAGAACTGAATTCACACCGATTCACGGCCGGACAACACGCAGAAACACCAATCGCGGTACGGCACGGCCCAAAATGCAAGAGTCAGTCCGAAATAGGGCGGAAGGCAATTGATGCGATCGCTGCCAGTCAGCGCCTGGGGCGAACTCCTGCATTCTTGGCAGCGATGATTATCTGCCCAAGGGCAGACTTCTGTCTCGTTGTGCCGAACATAACCGGAGATAAAATGAGCCCGCTTGACTGCGACGGTCATCATTCCGTTTCATCGGAACCTGCGGCAGCTCGAGTTGAGCCTGCCTGCCGCGCGACGCGCACTCCCAGACGCTGAAATCATCATTCCCGCCGACGGGGCAATCGAGGACTGCCGGCCCCTCGCACGCGAGCACGGCGCCCGCGTGATCGACGTGCCCGGGCCGCAGGGTCCGGCGGTCGCGCGAAACCGCGCCGCCGCGCAAGCAAGCGGCGACGTCCTGGTTTTTGTCGATACCGACGTCATTGCCGCTGCAGACTCGCTCGGGGGCCTCTGCGGTGTGCTCGAACGGGAGTCCGACGTCGCGGGGGTTTTCGGCGCGTACGACCTGGACCCGGGCGAGCGCAACTTCATGTCGCAGTACAAGAACCTGTCGCACGCGTGCGTGCACGAACTGGGCAATCCCGAAGCCCGTACGTTCTGGGCCGGTTTGGGCGCAGTTCGCACCCGTGTGTTCCGGGAAGTGGGCGGATTCGACGAACGCTTCGCCAAACCCAGCGTGGAAGACATCGACCTCGGCTACCGTATCCGGATAGCCGGCCACAGACTCCGCTTGGATCCCCGTTTCCGCGGGAAACACCTCAAGAAGTGGACGATCTGGGGCAGCATCGTGATCGACGTCACCGCCCGCGGCATTCCGTGGACGCAGCTGATTCACCGGTACGGCGGCCTGGCGAATGACTTGAACACGCGGCACGAGTTGCGGTGGTCCGTGGTCCTCGCCTATCTCGCGGTAGCCGCGGCCGCTGCGGTACCGTTCTTGCCACTTGCGGGCGTGTTGGCTGTCGCCTGTATTGCCGCAATGGTGCTGCTGAATCTTCAGTACTACCGCTGGTTCGTTGACCGCCGCGGCTGGTGGTTTGCGGTGCGCGTGGTCCCAGCCCACCTCTTGTACCACCTGTGCAATGGTGTGTCGTTTGTCGCGGGGACTGCCGCGCACCTCGCAACACGTCTGGGAATCCGGCTGCCGGGCGCGCTGCCGGCCACCATCTGGCAGGGCGGTACGGGCGCACCTGGCGCCGTGGCCCGGCCACTCTGATGACGGTCCCGCCGCAGAACGACACGAGACGGCGGCGCCTCGTCCTCGCCGGCCTGCTCGCAGTGACCTGCCTGCTCGGCGCGCGCGGCATCGGGGACGAGTCGGCGGTCATGCTCGGCGGCGACATGGCGCGCTACATCATGGACGCCGTGTTCGTGCGCGACTTCATCGCCGATGGCGGCGCGACGAATTACGAGGATCTCGTCCGGTACGCCGAGCGTTACTACGCCAGATACCCCGCGCTCTCGCTCGGCCACCATCCGCCGGTGCCGTATCTCTCGGCGGTGCCCTTCTTCTGGCTGTTCGGCATCACGACGTTCGCGGCGCGCGCCGCGGCACTGGCCTGGTTCGTCGCCGCGGCCCTGGGCCTGTACGCCATCACGAAGAAACTCTTCAACTGGCAGGTCGCCGCCTGGGCGGCGGCCATGTTTGTCACGAATCTGGTCGTCCTGCGTGCGGGCCAGTACCTCCTCTCGGAAATGCCGATGACGGCGCTCGTGCTGTGGTCCGTGCACGCGCTGCTGGTGTTCTGCGAAAGGCGCCGGGCGCGTCAATTCATCTGGTTCGTGGGGCTGGTCGTGGCCAGTATCTATGCCAAGCAGCTCGCCGTCCTGATGTTCCCGGTCTACGTCGCGATTCTCGTGAACGCTCTGGGATGGCGGACGTTCGTCTCCAAGCGCGCGCTCCTCGCCTTCAGCGCCGGACTCGTCCTGCTCGTGCCGATGGCGATCATGACCGTCGGCCTGTCGCCGGCGAACTTCAGCATCGCGCTGTCGAACTCGACGAGGCTGCTGACCGGACATCGGGACTTCGCCATTCGCTCGCTCGTCGGCAGCATCATCTCGGCGCACCTGACGCTGCCAACGATCGTCGTGACGGCGGCAAGCATCGTGCTGCTTGTGATCCGGAGACGGCGGCAGGTCCTGATCGGGTTGGTCTGGGTGATCTCCGTCGTCGTCGGCAGCATCGTGTTCGCAGGCGCGACGGAGCCGGCGAGGTATGCCTTCGGCGCCATGCCGGCGTATGCCCTGCTCATCGCGGCACTCGCGGCCGAAGCACATTCACCGCGAACCAAGGCGATGGCCGCCGTGCTGCTCACGGCTACGCTCTGGTGGCAGCTGTGGGAAATCCGCGGTGTTCGCCCGTCCGGGGCAGGCGGCTACGAAGCCGCGGCGCAATACGTGCTCGAGCAGAATCACGAGCCCGCGGTGATGTACTCGAGCTACATCGATACGGGCTACTTCGTCTTCTTCACGCGCAAGCACGACCCGGCGCGACGCCAACTGGTGCTGCGTTCGGACAAGATTCTCCGATGGGGATCCGCGAATCCGGAGCAGGATCGCCTCGAAGTGCGCGACTGGCTCAAGCGCCTCGGCATACGCTGGATCGTGATGGAGTCGAGACCGAGGGCCTACGACGGCCGCTATGCGCTTTACGTCGAATTGCAGGGCCCCCGATTCGCGGAGCGTAGACGATTTCCGGTCACCAGCACGGCCGCACCCGGGCTGGAGCTCATCGTCTACGAATACCTGGACGCGCAACCCGCGGATCTCGATACACAAATCAAGATCGATCTGCCGCTCGGCTCACGTGACTTCGGCATCCGCCTGAGGGACCTCGTTGGCTCCGCCAGGTGAAACCATGGCAGCCTCATCCCCCAGCCGCTGGATCCTGCCGTATCGCTGGGTGCGTACGCGCGATCTCCTGCGCGAGCTGATCGGCCGCGACATCAAGCTCCGCTACCGCGGCTCCGTGCTCGGCGTCCTCTGGACGATGTTGAACCCGCTCGCGGAACTGCTGGTCCTGCTCTTCGTGTTCGGCATCGTCCTGCGCGTCGACATCCCCAACTACTCGGCGTTTCTGTTCATTGGCCTGATCGTGTACGGGTGGTTTCAGAACTCGGTGAATTTCGCGACAGGCGCCATCGTCGGCAACCGCGAGCTCGTCCGAAGACCGGGCGTGCCCACCATGATCCTGCCCATCGTCACGGTCGCGAGCAACATGGTGCACTTCGTGCTCTCGCTGCCGATCCTGCTCGGACTGCTCCTCGTCAGCCACGTCAGCTTCACGGCCGTTCTGCTTCTTCTGCCATCGCTGATCGTTCTCGAGTTCGTGATGATTCTGGCGTTCGCGTATCCGGTGGCGATCGTGCACGTCTGGTTCAGGGACACGCAGCACCTGCTCCGGATCGCCCTCCAGCTCCTGTTCTACCTGACGCCGGTGTTCTACGAAGTCCGCACCGTGCCGCCCAGCCTGTCCTGGATCTACAAGATCAACCCGCTGGCGCATCTGGTGGACGCATATCGCGCGGTGCTGCTGCGCGGCGAGCTGCCGCATCTGCATGGCATTGCGTACCTCACGATTGGATCCCTGATGATGCTCGCGGTCAGCCTGGCATGGTTCCGGCACGCGAGTCACCGTTTTGCGGACGAACTCTGATGATCCCCCCTGTTCGCGTCACCGGTGTCGGCAAGACGTTCCGCCGCTATCACCACGATCGGCCCGGCACGATCCAGGAGACGGTGGCGCGCGGCATCCGGGGACTCAGCAAAGTGGGGGCGATCGACCGCTTCTGGGCGTTGAAGAACATTACTTTCGATGTGCCGCCGGGCCGCACGGTCGGCATCGTCGGCGCAAACGGCTCGGGCAAATCCACGCTTCTCAGGTTGATCGGCGGCGTCGGCAAACCCGACGCCGGAAAGATCGAAGTGCGCGGGCGGCTGGGAGCGCTGCTGGATCTCGCGGCGGGCTTTCATCCCGAACTCAGCGGCCGTGAGAACGCCGTGCTCGCCGGGATCCTGAACGGACTGTCGCGCAGGCAGGTGCTCGAGCGGATGAAGGAGATCGTCGCGTTCGCCGAAATCCAGGACGCCCTCGACAATCCGATTCGCACGTACAGCACCGGCATGCAGATGCGGCTCGCCTTCTCGGTCGCCGTCCACACCGAACCGGACATCCTCCTCATTGACGAGGTCCTGGCGGTCGGCGACATCTCCTTCCAGCAGAAGTGCCTCGACCGCATCCGGCAGTTCCGTGCCGCGGGCTGTTCGATCCTGCTCGTCTCGCACGTGGGTTCGAAGATCGAAGAGATGTGTGACGACGCCGTCTGGCTGGATCACGGCCAGCTGAAAGCGGAGGGACCGGCCGGTGACGTCGTCCGGCAATACAGCGAGTACATGCGCTGACGCGATGGCCCTCCCACCCGCCGGCAGTTTCAACTCGCGATTGCTGTTCGTGGGCGCCGCACTCGCGGCGTTTCTGCTTCTCAATCACTCGGCGCGAGTCATCGGCAGCAGCGTCGGCCAGTTTCAGGACTCGCTCTGGGATTACAACCCAGCCGTGGGAATGGCGAACGGCATCTCGATCTACGAACCGCAGGAAATCAGCATCGGCGGGAGGCCCGTCCCGCTGACGACCGGGTCATACCAGGGCGCGACGCGCACGTGGACGCTCGTGCCTCTGCTCAAGATCTTCGGCACCTCGCCACGCACAATCACGACGCTCAACGCGGTCTATGCATTCGCCTACCTCCTCGCGCTCAGTTGGGCGCTTGTCCCCGCCGTCGGCAGACGCCTGGCGTGGCTGGCGTTTGTCGTGCCGTTCGTTGACACGAACCTGCTCGTCACGATGCCGCACGAGCCGGGTCCGTCACTGACGCAGTACATCTTCGGCGCGCTTTCGATCGGTGCGTTGTTGCGATACGTGGCCACCGGCTCCACCAGGCATCTGCTCCTCACGGCATTCTTCGAGGGCGCGCTGCTGGCTCAGAAACTCACTGCGATTCCCCTGGTGATCGGATTCGTGGTGGTGACGACGCTTGTGTCTCTGCCCGGCCTGCGCCGAGCGCGGCTCGAACGGGGTGCCGCGGACGCGATCTCGATGCGCCTGATTCTTCCGGTGTTCGTATTCCTGGTGCCGCTGTTCCCTCACCTCCTCTACCTGGCGCGCGCGGGCACGGCCGATCTGCTCTCGATGACCGATGCCACGCGCACGCCGTACTTCACGGCGCTGTTCCAGAACTTCGGCTATGGGATTGCACTCTTCGACGGCGTCGACTGGTACGGGCGGATGACGATCGATCCGGCTGCCGATTCGATGAAGCTGCCGCCGTTCCTGGCGTGGACGGCGTTCGCGCTCGCCGGCGGCTCGGTTCTCCTGGGCGGCTTTCGCCAGGGCTGGCGCGAACACGGCCGATTCGTGGCCGTGACCGCCGCCGTGCTGACCGCGTCGTTCCTGGCATACCCCGCGTTCGCCGGACTCAACCGGCCCTGGCACCTGTACATCATGATGCCGCTCGTCAACGCGATCGGACTCATGGGTCTCGTGCATGTGGCGCTTTCGGCCGGCGCCGCGATCGGCCGGCCGCGCGCCGCCGGGATTGTCGCAGCCGTTGCGCTGGCCGCCGCCAGCGGTCTCGGCCTGGTTCACGGGCTGACGATGGTGAGACGCTTCGACGCGATGAAGGGCATCGGCATGACCTCTCCAGCGCTGTACGAGATCTATCAGGCCACCGACGCGGCCCATCCCGATCGCGTGGTGACGCTCAACTATTCGCTGGGAAGCCCTCTGTTCGTGCTCTCGAACGCCCGCTTCAGAACGCACGACCTGGCGTGGACTGCGCTCACGGCCACGTACCAGGACGAGTTGCTCGACGACGTGGAGAAGAACGAGAGCACGGCGATCGTCTACCGGCTCTGCCGGGACACGCGCGGTGACGGCGACTGGATTCGCTGGCAGAACCGGGAGCCGGAGATCTTCGATTTCATCAAACGCGTCGAAGCCCGCGCGGAGAAGTTGTCCGTGACGCGGGTCACAGACAACAGGCAGACGGAGTTCGTGCTGATACGCAAGCGCCGGCCTGGCGACTCGCGCTGAGTCCCATGGCGCACGACGGCGGTATACTCTCGGCCAAATTCTGATGCGGATCCTGCGAGCCGGCGCGCTCTTCCTCGGCATCCTGATTCTCGTCATCGGTTTTCTTACCCACCAGATGTGGGCGCCGGTTCTCACGGCGCACGCGATCGGCGCCGCTGAGGGAATTGCGATCCTGCTTGCCGCCGCGCTGATCCTCTCGAGGGTCACGGGCTTCCTGCCGTGGATGCTCGCCGTCGCGATCGCGCTCGTTCCCCTGATCCAGTTTCAAGGACTGGCCGCGGTCCTGTCGGCCGTGTTGCTGCTCCTCGCGGCGATCGGCGTCGGTACCGCCGTCGTTCCGGACCGGCATCGCGAGCCGCTCGTCGCAACAATGGCAGGACTCGCGATCATCGCCGGCGCGGCCGGATGGCTCCTGCCCTTTCCTGTGTTCTCCGTCGCGACTGTGGGCGGTGCGCTCCTGCTGATCGTCGTCGTCCGGTGGCGGGCGATCGCCGCCGCGTTCAGGACCGGCCTGCACGGCGAGGCGATGGCGGCGGCGGGCGATCGCTGGGGAGCCCTCGGCCTTGCGGTGGCAATCGCGGCGTCCACGGCGCCCGCCTGGCTGCCGGTGCTCATGTCCGATGATCTGTCGACGCACCTGCAGATCCCGACGCAATTGTCCGAGGCCGGCGTCTACCGCCTCGACGTGGGCTCGCAGGTCTGGTCGCTGGCGCCATGGATGGTGGACGTCTGCCATGGTCTGGTCACTCTCGTCGGAGGCTCCGAATCCGTCGGGCCTCTCAACATCGCGTGGCTTGTGATTACCGCGCTTCTCGTGCGGCGCCTGGGCCGGATGGCCGGCCTGTCCAACGGCCTGGCGTGGCTGGGCGCCGTGCTCTACGTCACGATTCCCATGACGGGCGCGCTCACGATGAGCATGCAGACGGAAACAGCGACGGCGGCCGGACTGGCGGCGCTCGCCGCCGTCGTCATGGAGTCCGGAGCGCGCCCGGACACGCGCACAACGATTCTCGTTGCGGTGCTTTCAGCGTTCCTGCTGGGAACGAAGGTCATCAACCTCGTTTTTCTCGGGCCCGCGCTCCTGTGGCTCGCGTGGCAGTGGCGGACGGCGGTCCCATGGCGCCTGCTTCCGTTGATGGGTGCGGTCGTAGTGGCCGTCGGAGGCTCGAGCTTCGCGTACTCCGCAGTGCTCGCTCGCAATCCTGTGCTGCCGCTCTTCAACGATGTGTTTCGATCGCCGTGGTTCCCAACCGACCGCTGGGTGGACACCTCGTTCGTCAAGGGCTTCAACCCGTTGTTGCCGTACGACCTGACCTTCAAGTCCGGTGAGTATTTCGAAGGAGTACAGGGCGCCGGAGGCTTCGTGGTCCTCGCGCTCCTCGGCGGCCTCCTGCCTGCGCTCTGGAACGCACGGATCCGGCCTCTGATGCTCGTCGCCGCTGCGGCCTGGATCCTGCCGTTGAGCCAGCTTCAGTACTTGCGATACGCCCATCCCTCGATGGTGCTCGTGGTACCGGCCCTGCTCGCCGGCCTGGCCACTGTTTCCTCGAAAGCCTGGTTGTCAGCCGCGGCCCTCGCTGTGTCGGCCCTTCAGGTCGCCTTCCTTCCGTCGGCGAGCTGGATTCTCAACCACGACGCGCTGCCCCTCCTTCTCGACAGCGGCCGTGACGCGGTGATGAAACGCTTCGCTCCAGAACGGCTCGTGGCGAAGTACCAGCGTGAACACCTGACCGAGAGCGATCGGACGCTTATCGTGGCGACCGGGAACGCGTACATGGCCGAGTTCGGACGCCACGCGTTTGTCATGAACTGGTACGACACGGGGCTGCAGCACCATTACGAATCCGCACCGACCGAAGCAGATGGCTGGCAGCGAGTCATCGAGCAGTCGGGCGCCAATCACGTGCTGGTCCGGGACGGAGACGCGACGCCGGCTCTTCTGAAGTACTTGACCGATGCGAAAGCGCCGGTAGTCGCCTCGTTCGGTGGCGCCGATCTCTACCGGCTCCCGAACCAGGCTGCGCCGGGCGAGGTGGAAGCGCTTCCGGCAAACCACATCGGCGTGAAGTTCATCCTGACCCGGGATCATCCGATCCTGTTCGACGCCCGCGTGGAACTTGCCTGCAATCGGCCGTCGGCGCCCTACGCGTTCAGCTGGACGATGCCGGACGTACTTGGCGCGGACCGCAAGCCCGTCGCGAAATACGAGTGGCTGACGTGCGGGTTGGATGGCCGCGCGGTCGCCGAAGTCGCAGTGGCGGCGCCGCCGCGCTCAGGGCCCATCTACTTCAACGTCAGCCCCGTCGACGAGACGAAGGGGGACACGGTGACACTGGTGTCCCATTGGGGGCAGATCCGGCGGGACCTCGCTGCCGAACGTGATCTGAGCGCGCGCGTTCGTTCCGTGCTGTGCCGGTTGCGGTTTTGCCGGATCGACAGTCCTCGGGTGTTGTTCTCGCATCCGTGAGCCCGGCGTGAACACCATCGTCCGGGTGGCGGCGACTGTCGGCTTCGCCACGATCGCCATCGGTGGGTCTGCCCTGGCGAAAAAGGCGTCGTCTCAGACGCAGGCGCCGCCATTCATCACCGCGTCGCCGAATCCCGTTCCGCGGGCCGACGGACTCGGCGCCACGACAATCACCTGGGATGCCGGGAACGAGCCCGACGCGCGCGTGTTCGTATCAACGGACGGCGCCGCACCGAATCTTTTCGCGGCCGGCTCGCGTGGCAGCGAGATCGCTCCGTGGATCGCCGGCGGATCGACGTACGAGTTCCGGCTGCACCGTGGCGATCCGGCGGGCCCACCGCTCGCGGCGATACGCGTCACGCGCGTCCCCGATCCGTCTCCTCTCGAACTGATGCCGCGGCCGGCGGTGTTGAAGCCCTTCGCTGTTTCGTGGGCTCTCGCGCTTGTCGTGGCCGGCGTCTGCTGGATCGTCCGCAGACGTCTGCGCCGCCTGGCAGAAACGCCCCTGCCCATCGTCGTGGTGTGTGTGTTTGCCGCGATCGCGCCCTCGGTCCTCTGGGACCGAGGCGTCCTCGATGGCGAAGCGGTCTACTTCGTCACGCAGTACTCAGCCGATCGGCCGTTCTTTCCCAAGATCTTCGATCCCCACTTGAACGACTTCGACGCTTACCAGGCCCGCGAGCTGAGCTACGTCGTCGACTGGGCGGACGCGAGAGTGTACGGATCGCTGACACGCCGTATCGATCCGGGGTACTTCGTTCCCGCGAGCGGGATTGTCCTGACGCTGGGCCTTCTGCTGGTCTTCGTACGCGGCGCCAGGCGGACGTTTGCAAATACCGATCGCCTCACGCTCGCGCTGCTGCTCGGCCTGTTCGCCACTACATTCGTCGTGATGACCACCATGGGAATCTTCTATCGATCCGGCAAGGCAGGGTTGATGGTGGTCCTTGCGGCGTTCCTGTTTCACCTCCGCGAGGTCGCCCGCCGACGCGCCGATCAATCCGGCCGGCCGCCGGGTCTCGTGACGACGGACAGTCTCTTTGCGTTCCTGATGACGGTCGCGGCGGGAATGCTGGACCGTCAGGGATTGTTCTACGCGGTGATGGCGATGGCGCTTCTCGCCGTGCATTTCGCCATGACGCGAAGACTGCTCGATTTCATCATCGCGCTTGCCGCGGCCGTCGCAGTGTTGCAGGCGTACAACCTCTGGCTCGCGCCATGGATCATCCACGCGCTCAACGGCTATTGGCCGGATTTCTACTACCAGCACATTCCAGCCGAGGACCTGGCGAAACTGCCACAGCTTTCGGTGGCCGCAGCTCGTCTGCTGGCTGAGAACGCGTGGGCACTCGCGGGCGGGTTCTGGCCGATGAGCGCGTCGGCTCTCGTGGCCGTTCTGGCCCTCGCAATACGGGAACGTGTGTTCGCGCGGCCAGATGGCGTGGCGTCGCCCGGATCGCGGCGTGTGCTCGCGTACGCCGCGCTTCTCGCCCTCGGACACATCGCGATGTTCGCGATCATGATCGCGCGACACCACTACGTGAACGACTGGCCCGACCACCGCTATTGGTACTTCCCGCTGACGTACCTCGTCGTTGTCCTCTTTGGGCTCGCGGTGGGCCTGAACTGGCTGCTGGGCCGGCTCAGCGCCGGCGGGCGGCGTATCGTTCAGGTCGTCCTTCTGGCGCTTGTCATCGGCAACCTGACGAGCCTCGAGTACTACCGGCGCGTGATGCTCGGCGGACCGTGGTTCGGACCGTCGCACGCGCAGTCGCTGCTGCTCGAGTCGTCGCTGCGCAAGGGTGAGGCTGAGCCCGGCCTCGACGACAAACGGCGAATCTTCCTCGAGTTCTGGAACGGGCGTTGATCAGGCGGGATCGCGGCGGGCCGGCGCAAGCGGATGAACCGGGCGCTTCGGCACGCTCGCGATGTCGTGTCCGAAGAACGCCAGCAGAAACTGCAGCCCGCTCACGACGGCGACGGTCGCAATCATGATCGTCCCGACCGGTGTCGCAACTCCGGCTGCGAGCGACTGCCGCCAGTGCCAGCCGCCGAAAGTCATTCCGAACGCAAGCAGCCCGGTACCCGCCAGCAACTCGAGCGATGCCAGCGACACGTCGCGCAGGAAATAGTTGTAGCCGATGCGCCGCAGGAAGTTCGCGAAGTGCTTGCCGGCGAACTCGAAGACGATGCTGGAGATCCGGAGATTGCTGACTTCGTCGCCATAGCGCGCGTCCATCGGAACGTCCACGACCACCGCGCGAAAGGTGTTGAGGCGGAAGAGCATGTCGGTTTCGAAAAAGAACCGGCGGCTGATCCGTTCGAGCGGCAGCAGCGCGGCCATGCGCGCGTGAATCGCCGTGAAGCCGTTCGTCGGATCGAACAGGTCCCAGTATCCGGTGGACAGCTTGGCGAGCACCGACAGCACGCCATTCCCCACGACCCGCAGCCGCGGCATCCGCCCTATCTGCGCAAGGTCGTAAAAACGGTTGCCCTTGGTGTAATCCGCTTCCCTGCGGAGAATCGGCGCCACGAAGTACGGAATGAGCGCCGGATCCATCTGTCCGTCGCCATCCAGCTTGACGATGATGTCGGCGCCGTCGACGATGGCCGCTCGGTAGCCCGCCATCACGGCGCCGCCGACTCCGAGATTGACGGGGTTGTAGATGACGCGGACCCGGTCGTCGCCGGCTCGCTGCTCGACGTAACGGCCCGTCTCCTGAGGGCACTTGTCGTCGACGACATAAATGCGCCAGACATCTCTATCGATGGCGCCGATCACGCCAGGGACAAGGTCGCGGACCTTGTAGCAGGGAATTACAACTGCGACGCGGGCGCCGGGCGGCTGATTCATGGCCGAGTCCGTCGCTCCCAGGAAAGCATGAGCATGCCGAGGCGCCGGAATCGTATCACCGCGATTCGCGGTACCGCCGCCAGATCCGGAACAACTCCAGCGGCGTCCTCAGGAAATCCGAAGCCCGCAGCTTGCTGCCGGCTTGGTCGGTCCAGACCAGGAGCGGCACCTCGACGAACATGCCTGCGGCCGCGGCGTGACCGCGCGAGCGCAGCAGCCGAAAGATCAGCTCCACATCGAAGAACCACTTCGTAACGAACGGATCGCCGAACAACTCCGGAATCAGGCGCGCCCTGAACAGTTTCGCGCCGCACTGTGTGTCGTACACCGGCAGCCTCAGCATGAGGCTGACCACCGTCGCGAATACCCGGCCGGTGTAATGGCGCGAGGCATGCCGCCGGATATGGCGCCCGAGCAGCGCGACCCGGCTGCCGATGGCGAACTCGTGCGAGGGCTCGGCGTCCAGCGCCGCCTGGAGTTGACCGATCGTCGCGAGGGGCGCGGCCAGATCGGCGTCCAGAAAGCCGGCGTAGTCGAAGGCCTTCCAGCCCGCGATGGCATTGGCGGCGCTGCGAACGGCCTCCGCCTTTCCCTGGTTCTGTGGAAGGTTGAGCGCGTGTATCTGCGACGGACGCTCCTGTGAGAGCCGCGACAACACCTCAGCGGTTCCGTCGCGGCTGCCGTCGTTCACGAACAGGAAATGCACATCCGGCTGCGCCGAGGTGAATGCAAGAAACTCGGAGCTGTCGAGGCGGTTCGCCTCGTTGTAGCAGGGAACGATTACACAGGACGTCGGCATCGCGTCCCGGGTCCCGTCACGATCCCGACGATGCGCGCCGCTGCGCACGGCGGCGCCGGGCGACAGCAATCACAATGATCACGATCATCATCATGCCGCCGCCCGGGACCATCCAGGGCGGCGCGCTGTTACGCGTGACGGTCGCGGAAAGGATGAGCACCTTCGGCTCACCGCCGTACAAGCGCAGCTCGTACGTCGAACCCGCCCGAACGTCGGGCAGCGTCGTCGTTCCTGAGGCTCCGGCGCCGATTTCCACTTCGGGAGCACCATTCACGGCGACAGTCACACGTCCGTGGTCCAGCGAATCGAGATTCCACGACACCTTGGCGTTGCCGGCGCCCCATCCTCCCGGCACCGGATTCGGAGTGGCCGTCAGGAACGAGCGCGAGCGAACCGCCGCTGCCTTCTCAGGCGAGAGCGGTTCGAGGGGAGCGGCGGCCGAACCGGAGGCACTCGCCTTGACTGAGGCCGAGGCGAGAAGGGCCTTCGAAGCGGCTGAGTACAGGGTGAATTCGTACGTCCGCGTGTCCAGCAGCCAGTTGATGACCTCTGCCCCGACGGGTCCGCGTCCCAGGACGTCGGGCGGATTACCGTTGGCCGAGACATTGAGAATGCCGTCGGAACGGTCGCCCGTCGTCCACGTGATTCTGTAGCGCGGAGGCCCTGATGCGTTGGGTGTATCCACGCGGCTGATATCGATGCTGGGAGGTGTGCGTGGGATTGCGGTAGATGCCGCCCGCGAAACGCTGACCTTGGCGAGCAGCGTTGACGGAGCCGCAGCCGCGTACAGACGGAATTCGTAGACCGCGCTGCCGTTAATCCAGTTCACGGGCAGCGTCCCTGCCGGTCCCTGCGTCACCGTCCGCTCGAGTCCACCGTCAGTGGACACTCTCACACGTCCTTCGGCGCCGTTGCCCGTGGTCCAGGTGATCGTCGTCTCGCCGGGCCCGGCGCCTGCCGGCACGGGATTCGGCGAGGCGCTGATCACCGCCGCGCCCGGCAGCGCAGCCGCGCGGATGACCCGCACAGTGGCCACGGACGACGTGCCCTGCCCTGCGTACAACCTGAAGTCGTACGCGGCGCCGCCTTGGATCCAATCGACCGAAATCGTCCCGGTCTTCCCTTTGGCTACGGTTTTTTCCGGTCCCTGGTTGATTGAAACGCGAACCTCGCCATCCCTGCCATCGCCTGTGCTCCACGTCACGGTCGTCGAGCCCGGCTTGTCACTGGCCGGAACAATTCGCGGAGCAGCGTCGATCGACGGCCGTGTCTTCGGTTGCGGTGGCGTCGCGGGCTTCGGCGACGCGATGCGCACGACAGTTGTTCGAGCCAGGACGATCGGTGGAGACCCGGTCGTGTAGAGGCGGAATTCGTACGTCGTATCGTCCTGAATCCAGTCGGCAACCGTCGAGCCAGATTTGCCGCGGGCGAACAGGCGATCGGGAGCGCCAGCGATCGAGACGCGGACTTCGCCATCGGCGTCGCTGCCGGTCGTCCACGTGATCGTCGTCTTTCCGGCACCTGCGCCTGCCGCTACGGGATTCGGCGACGCGGTGATCGAGGCGGGCTTCTGTGCCGCGCCGCCCTGTTCAGTTGTCGCGAGTGCCGGCTCGATGAATGCCGGCGCCGCCGCGCATGCGAACGCCAGAATGACGGCGAACATGTTCCGACGCATCCTACAATTCTTTTCGGGATCGAGCCACCGCGATATGATTCACCGCGCTGAATGACAGCCGATCGCACCGGTCAGGCCGCGTCGAGGCGCACGGAATTGCTTCTTGCGGCCGTCGTGCTTGCGATTGTCTTCCGGATTGCGTTCGGTCAACTCTTCGCTCCCGACCGCAATCTTGCGACACAGCAGGACAACACGTACCAGCTCGTGCCGATCTTCAGCTTCCTCTCTCATGCGTTTGTCACCGGCGACTATCCGTACTGGATGAACACCGTGCTGTCGGGGATGTCGGTGTTCAACGATCCCGACTTTTCACCGGCGTATCCGTTCTATTTTCTGCGGTTCGACTGGTTCGGCACGCCGCTCGCGTCGATGTCGGCCATCCACTGGATTACGGTCCTTCACCTGTTCGTCCTCTACTTCAACTCGTACGTGATGCTGCGATGCATGCGGGCGAGGCCGCTCGCCGCGTTTCTGGGCGCATCGCTGTTCGCGCTGAGCCAGAACAGCATCAGCTACGCCGGCTGGGTGAACATCACGGCGTCGTATGCCTGGCTGCCGCTCGTGATCGGCGCCGTGGCGCTCGTTCTCGACGGACGTCACGAGCGGCGGCCCGTGCTCGTTGGCGCGATCACGCTCGCGCTCCTCACTCTGGCTTCGCCGTCGCAGCCGCTGATCCACGCGATCTTCATCGGCGGCGTGCTGTTCCTCGGGCGATCGCTCACCTGGCTGGCCGCGCGGGATGGACTGCCGATGCGCCGCGCGATCGGCGCCATCCTGGCGATGGGCACGCTGGCGCTTCTCCTTTCGGCGCCGAGCGTCGTGCCGTCGCTCCTCAATCTCGGCCACATGATTCGGTTCCTCGGTGATTTCCCGCCGATCACCGGCAACAGCCGGATGCCCTTCGAAGCCACGCTGATCGCCCAGATGGCCCCGGCGCAACTGGCGTCGGTGATCATGCCGCTGCAGGTGCCGTTGATTGTCGGCAGCTGGTTCATCGGTCTCGGCGGTGTGTTGTTCGCGCTCTTCGGCCTCGTCGACATCCGGCGGAACTGGCTCGTCGGGCCCCTCGCGCTCCTCACCCTGTACGGGTTGCTGTCAGCGATGGGCAGCCACAGCGGCCTCGCGCAGATCAACTACCACGTGCCGTTCCTGAACATGATTCGTGAGCCGCCGCGTCACATGGTGGTGTTCATGCTCGGCGCATCGGCTCTCGCGGCATTCGGTTTCGATGCCCTGACCGCGGCGATCGCGGAATCCGATCGCGCGCGAGCGCAGGGCTTGAAGCGATTCGCGATCCCCTCGGCCCTGTTCCTCGTCATCGTGGCGCTGGCTTCGCGCACATCGCTCGCATACGCGGGGACGGTACCCATGTGGGCCGTTCTTGCGGCCTTCGTTGCCTGCATCGCTATGCTGGCGTCCGCAATGTGGCTTCGGGCGCCAATCCGCGGCGCGGCCTTCGGCGCGGCAGCCATCCTGGCGTTTTCGGCAAACCTGGCTCATCCCCACGCGAACCTGCAGCTTCGCGTCAACGACTACCTGCGGCCGGCCAATCTGTCGTCCCATCGTGTGCTCGCCGAGGTCGGACGGATTCCGGACGCCCGCTGGTACCGCACCGTCTTCGAGTCGGGCGAGCTGCCATCCATGTTCTGGGCCATGAACGGCAGCTACTACGGGCTGCGTTCCTTCCAGGCGTTCAAGAATCCCGTGACCGACGCCCGCCAGTTCACGGAAGTCGGGCAGGCCCAGGGTATACGGCACTACTACGCGCTGCTCGGCGGCAAGTACTACGTCTGCGGCGCCTGCACGCAGGTGGACAAGACGACGTACCGACCTGTCCGGCAGATTGAGGGGTACAAGCTCTATCAGGCGGATTCAGCGCTTCCGCTCTACTTCGCTGTCGGCAGGGTCGCGGGCCTGTTTGAAACTCCGCACGAATTCATCGAACGCGTCGAGGCTGGTTTCGACGCCGCGCGTGAGGTTTTTCTCGATCGAACCGTTGGCATTCCACAGTTGAACCAGCTGCTGGCGACGCCCGCTGATGTGCTGCAGGCTGTCATCAAAGAAGAGCGGCGGACGCTGAACGTCCTCGAGCTCGGCGTGAACACCAACCGGCAGGCGATCGTGGTGCTCAACGAGTACTTCAGCGATTCGTGGATCGCGACGGTCAACGGAATTCCAGCACCGGCGCTCCGGATCAATCTCAATCAAATCGGAGTGCTGGTGGACCCGGGATCGAACCTGGTTCGTTTCGAGTATCGGCCGTGGGTCTTCGTGTGGCTGCTTCGACTTCAGGCTGTCGTTGCCGGCGTTCTGGCGTTATGGGGAGCGGCCCGGCTCTGGCGGACTTATCGTCCTTCGATCGCGATGACGACCCACGCGAGGTCCCGGTCGTCCTGAGACTCGCCGTGCCGGCTCGGACGCCACGAACGTGCAGCCGTAATCCGCATCCGGCCCGCGCCGCCGGGCTCCAGGGCAGCAGGCAGAAGTAATTCGAACGCTCCGGGATTGACGTGGTGCGAAGACCGGCCATTGTCCATTTCGATCTGGAGATCCTGCCCTTCGGCGAGTTCATAAGGCACCCGGCCGCGAAGGCGAATGGCCGCGACGGGGCGCGATGCGCTGAACTGAAAACCGATCTCCTGGCCGGCCCAGCCATCACCCCAGAATCCGGTGACGTCACTCGCGAGGCGGAGCCCGCCGCCGATCGGGAGGTTCGCCACCGCGAGACCGCGGCCCGTGGACTCGGAGGCCCGGCCGCGCATCCATCTGTCTGCCGCACGAAGCGGTGCGGTCATGCGCCAGCTCCGCGACGCGAGCATGTACTCGATGGTTGTGTTCCTCGCGGCGACTTCGCGGCTCACACGCGCGCGTTCGCCTTCGACGTCTGACAGTTCCCGGCGCACGCGATCGGCCTCGACGTCCTGAGCGAGCAGTTGCGCGCGCAGCGACTCGATCTCGCGGTGCAGCCGGTCCCGCTCTCGCCGCAACCGCTCGGCGGTGGCGGCCTGCGACTCCGCCTGACGGCGCGCGGTATCGACGTCCTGCAACAGCCGGTCGCGTTCGCCGCCCAGCGCGCCGATCTCACCGGTCAGTCGATCGCGCTCCGCAGTCAGCGTTTCGATCGCCTGCAGACGGCGCGCACCCTCCGCCTGGGCCGTTGTGAGATCGGCCTTCACCGTGGCCAGGGAATTCAGCACCACCTGATGTTCCCGGCGGCGCTGCTCCGCATCCGCGGTGACGGCGCGAAGCCGGCCGTCCAGGTCGGTGAGCCGCTGCATCGAAGCCGTGCGCTCGCTCCGAAGCCGGTCCAGCTCCGCATCCTGCCGCTGCAGGTGCGACTGAAGATCGGTCAGCGTCGTCTCGCGGCTGAGCCGCTCGGTACGAAGCCGCTCGAGCTCGGCGTTCTGCGTCTGGAGATGCGACTGAAGATCGGCCAGCGCGGTCTCGTGGCTGAGCCGCTCAGTACGAAGCCGCTCGAGCTCGACGTTCTGCGTCTGGAGATGCGACTGAAGATCGGCCAGCGCGGTCTCGTGACTGACCCGCTCGGCCCGGAGCCGCTCGAGCTCGGCGTTCTGCATCTGGAGATGCGACTGAAGATCGGCCACCGCGGTCTCGTGGCTGACCCGCTCGGCACGGAGGCGATCGATCTCGGCAGTTCGGGGGTCGCGTTCCGCCCGGAGCCGCGCGAGCTCCGCGTCCTGGTCCCGCAGGTGCTGTCCGAGTTCCGCGGCGCTCTTCGAATCGCTCTCGAGGCGCCGGCGCAGCGCCGCCATCTCCTCGTCCTGCACGCCGAGGTGCCGTCGCAGCTCCACGATGGAGTCCGTCAGGCGATCGGCTTCGCGCTGATTCGCCCCAAGGGTCTGCTCGAGGCGTTCGACCTCACGATGGCGCGTGAGCAAACGCAGCCGCACCGCGTCGGGATCGAACCGCTCGAGCGCAGCTCGGGGCCGGACGAACGAGGTGCCCTCCGAAAACGCGTCGTACTGTACGTGCCAGCCCCGGGCGCGCTCGCTCTGATCGAACGCCGTCTTGCGCTCGCGGAACACCTTTCGCTCGCCATGTGCCTGACTGCGGATGGGATAGTGGCGCAGCAGGAACCTGATCGGACAGACGCGCCGCCCCACGAATTCGACGCTGTGACCGCCCGACAGCGCCAGCGCGATGGGATGCCGCGTCTTCTTCCAGCACTTGATCTGGACGCGGTCCCAGGTACCGGCCGGCTCGTAGTACTGCAGCCGCTTCCTGACATCGCTGGCTCTCGGATCGTCCGCGGTCGGCCAGAAATTCAGCACCTCGAAATCGATCGCGTTGTAGCCGGCGGCATCCGCGCGCGCGATGCCGGCCGCGAGCGTCTCGTTCGGCCACGGACTCTCGCGGAACTCGTCGGCGTCGTGGTGAATGAACCAGTCGGCATCGATCGACAGGGCGAGCTCTTCCTTGCGCTGGAGAATCGCCTCCCACGTGAACTTGTGCCCGCCCCGGCCCGCAGGTCGCGCGGCCGGGAAGGACTCGATGCCAATCACACCCTTGCCCCGGAACGCTCGCACGGCCGCAAGCGTGCCGTCCGTGGATTGGTGATTGATGAAGTACACGCTGATCCCGTCGTCGATGAGCGCGCGCACGACCTGCCCGATGATGTCTTCCTCGTTGTAGGCCGCGACGAGTGCGACGATTCTGAGCGCCATGGGCCTTACACGCGCTCCAGCATGGCGGCGAGGGACTGCTTCACCGACTCGTAGCCCAAGTGTTCGTCGATGTGCGTGCGACCGCCGTGAGAGAGGCGCGTCCAGAGGGCCTCATCCCCGTAAACCTGAACGATCCTGCGCGCGAACGTCTCGGGATCGGAGGCCACCAACAGGTGCTGGCCGTCCACGAGGCCGAGGCCTTCGGCGGCGACCGGCGTGGCCACAGCCGGCACACCCCAGGCCAGACTCTGCGTCACCTTGCCCTTGACGCCGGCGCCATAGCGGAGCGGCGCCACCGTCAGCCGGCAGCTGTCGAACACCGGCTCCACGTTCGGCACGAATCCCCTGACAACGACGCGGTCAGACGAGAGCCGTTCGATCGACGGCGGTACGTGCGATCCAACGATGATGAAACGGGCCTCCGGCAGTGACTTCGTCACGCGAGGGAAAATGTCGTTCACGAAGAACAGCACGGCGTCTTCGTTCGGCGGGTGCCGGAATCCGCCGATGAACAGCATGTCGCGCCGCTGTTCGTAGCCGGGCACGTGCGGCCTGACCGAGTGGATGTTCGGCATGACCTCCACGGACGGCAGGGACGAGTCGCGGCGGAGCAGCTCGGCCTCGTGGGTGCTCGTGACCCAGACCATGTCGCTGTCCCGCATCACGCCGGTTTCGACGAGCCGGGTTTTCTCCGCCGCCTCGGCGAGCCGCTTGTCGTTCTCGAGCTCGGCACGGCGCTGTTCACGCAGGAAGTGGAGATCGACGGTGTCGAAAATGATGAAGGGCCGCGGCTTCGCGGACCGAAGGCCGGGCAGGTAGCTCTTCGCGAAGTGCGCTCGGCAGAGGATCGCGCAGTCGAACTCGTGACCGAACCGCTCGACGTATCCGAACTCCGACGGACCGTAGAGCACTTCGATGCCCATCTGCTGCAACTCGGTCGTGTATGGCTCGAGGCCCGCCAGATTGTCCGGCAGGAACGTCACGCGATGTCCGAGCTCGACCAGCATCGCGAGCAGGGCCATCATGCGAACGGAGCCCGAGTCCTGATCGTGATGCGGCACCATGTGATCCACCAGCAGGATGCGCAGCCCCTGCCGACGATCGCGCGCGCGCCGCAGAAGAGACGGATCGTGCGGGTGCTGCGCCGCGAGCGCACCGGCGTGCCGCTCCTTGAACTTCCTGTGATTGATGATCTGGTACGCCTTCGCCCCCGCTGACGTATCCGTGCCGGCCGTGGCGCCCTCCCGGTGCACGACACGCGAGGCCGGCTGATAGATGACGCGCAGTCCCTGCTCGCGCAGCCTGAACGCAAGATCGGTGTCCTCGTAGTAGGCGGGCGCATAGCGCGAGTCGAAGCCGCCCATGTCGCGGAAGACCTGCCGGCGGATCATGAGACACGCGCCCGAGCAGTAATCCACTTCGCGGACGAAGTTGTACTCGGGCCGATTGGGATCTTCCTTGTTGCCGTAGTTCCAGCCCTCGCCGTCACTCCAGATGATGCCGCCCGCTTCCTGCAGCCGTTCGTTGGGGTAGATCAGCTTCGCGCCGGCCGCGCCGACCGACGCGTCGCGCTCGAACGTCCGCACGAGCGCGTCGAGCCAGCCCGAGAGCACGATGGTGTCGTTGTTCAGAAAGACGACGAATTCACCGCGCGCGGTGTCCGCGCCCTGATTGCAGGCGCCGACGAAGCCGATGTTCTCCTCGTTCCGGACGATCCGGAGTCCCTTGATGCCGGCCAGCATCTCCTGCGTCGGCAGTTCCGACGCGTTGTCGATCACGATCACTTCGTAGCTGCCGGCGGGAGTTTCGGCGGCGATCGCGCGCAGACAGTCGCGCGTGATGTCGGGATTGTTCCAGACGGGAATGACGATCGAGCTTCGGGGTGACTGCGCTGCCGGAATCTCGAACTCTACAGACGGATCGATCGGGCGCCGGCTCAGAATCGACGGCGACGGCGCCAGGGGCATGCTCCGGCCGCTTACCCGCATTCGGGCGCGGGTGATGACTTCGCGAAAGCCATGGCTGAGCCAGAACTCGGCGACTTCGACGGCGGGAACCATCAGGCGCTGCGGAACGCCTCCGGACGCCAGGGTCATCTTCAGTTGTCGCAGCCGCCGGATCAGCTCTTCCTTTTTCAAGCCTGCACTACCCACTCCCGTATCGGACGTTCGGGTGGCGGTGTGTAACCTGCGGGCGGGGTGGTACTTTAGGGCGTCCGTGATTGCGCAAAGCCTCTGGATCGGTGATCGGCTCTCGACCATGGGCCGGCTTGGCGTGCAGTCCTTCCTGAACGCGGGCGCGGAATATCACCTGTACTGCTACGACGACGTGTCGGACGTCCCGACTGGCGCGGTCCTGAAGGACGCCGGGGAAATCCTGCCCCGCGATCAGGTGTTCCCCTACAAGGACGGCTTCGGCGCCGGCAGCTACTCCGCCGGCTCGAACTACTTCCGGTACAAACTGCTCCTCGATCGCGGCGGCTGGTGGGTCGACACCGACATTGTCTGCCTCCAGCCCTTTGACTTCGCTGCCGATTCCGTCATCGCCGCCGAGCAGCGCGATCGCCGCGAGCGTGGCGCGGACATCGGCGCCGCATCGAGCGTGATCAAGCAGCCGGCCGGCAGCGCCCTGATGCGCTGGGCCTGGCGCGCGTGCCGGGAACGCGAACGGGACTCGGTGCGATGGGGAGAAGTGGGACCGCGGCTGCTTGATGAGGGCGTGCGCGCGCTCGGATGGCAGGACGATCTCGCCCCGACGCAGGCGTTCAGCCCAGTGCCGTTCTACGACTGGCAGGTGTTGATCGAACCGGAGCGGGCGCCGTCATTCGGCGCGGAAACCTATGCCGTTCACCTGTGGCACCAGATGTGGCGCGCCGGCGGCGTCGATCCCGACGGTACGTTTCCGGAGTCGTGCCTCTACGAACAGTTGAAGCGCCACGCAGGCCTCCGCTGACAGATCACGCCGCGGAGCACGCCGCGGCCGGACAACAGGCTCAGGTGCCCTGGTCGGCAGCGCCGCGCATCCGTTTCACCTGCCGCCGGAACGCGTTGGCCCAGACAAGGTTCCCGGCGACGCACATCGGCAGAAGCATCAGGAACTTCGCGAGATACGACCAGCGCGACCGCGCGAGCTCGATGGCGATTTTCGGGAGGATGACGACCGGCGCCACGAACGCGAGTACCGGCACGCGAAGGAAGAGCCCGGCCCACCACGGACGAACGACAACGTGGTAAATGGCCGACGACGTCCCCATCTCGCCGTTGTAACGGAAAAACTCCTTCCAGCCGATGCGATTGAAGTGCCGCACCTCGATGGAGGGGTCGTAGATCACGTCGAACCCCGCCTTTCCCAGATGATGCGAGAAGATCACGTCCTCGCCGAGCGTCCGGTCTGGAAAGCTCACGACCCGGAGTGCTTCCGCGCGGTACACGCTGTTGCACCCCACCAGAAAGTTCTTGTCCCGAACGGCCGCGCTGCGTCTGGGAAAGTGACGGAGGAATTCGAGGAAGTACATCGCGCATCCGCTGTTGCTCTCCGGATTCTGGATGCCGACAGATCCTCCAACGGCGCCAACCGTTGGATCCTCGAGGTGCCGCTCCAATCGCTCGAGCCAGTCCGGGGGGACGATGCAGTCCTGATCGGTGAAGAAGACCAGCGCGCCGTGCGCGCGCCGGGCGCCCTCGTTGCGCGCGCCACCCGCGCTCAGGCGCGACGGCGCACACACGAGCTCGACGTCAGGAAACTCGGATCGGATGATGGACGCCGAGAGATCGCCCGAGCTTTCGACGACAACGATCTGGCACCGCCGGCCGGCGGTCGCCTTCTTCAGGGACGTCAGGCAGTCGGCAATGGTCCTGGCACCGGAATATGCTGGAATAACGACTGAGATGTCAGGACCTGTCTCGGCCACGCGCGTGATCCTAATACGCCGCACGATCACAGGTCTTTACCTGACGCTCTCGGGTGCCGTGCTCGCGCTTGCTCTCCTCAGCTCCGCCTGCGCTGGAAAAACGCCGCAGATCTCGATGGAGGAGGCCATCAAGCAGGGCGATGAGGCCATGAGCCAGAAGAAATTCGGCGCCGCGGTGAGCGCGTACGAGACGGCCGTCGCGCTCGGCGGCCGCGGCGAGGTTCGCGTCAAGCTGGCCTACGCGCTGCGCGGCGCGCAGCGCTGGGACCCGGCGGCGCGGCAGTTCATCACGGCTTCAGAAGAGGTCCCCGACAACTGGGACTATCAGGTCGAAGCCGTCGAATGGATGCTGTCGCTCCTCCGCTACTACGACGCGACCGTACGAGCCACCACGCTTCTTGCGCAGAAGCCGGACGACCCCCGACTCCTGATGTACGTGGGACTCGCGAAGGCCCAGCTCAAGTCCGCGGAGTTCGGCCTGTGGGAGCTCGAAGGCGAAATGCTCAAGGGCCGGCATTTCGAGGGGGCGCGAATCCGCCTCAGCCCGAGCCCGTTCTCGAAACCCGACCCCGACGCTGAAGCAAAGCTGCGCAAGGCGTACGAGCTCGCGCCCGATTCCTTCAACACGCGGCTGGCGCTCGCAGGATTCCTTTGGATCTACGGCCGGCACGAGGATGGCACCGCACTCCTCAAGATCACCGCGGACAAGGACCCGAAGTACGTCCAGGCGAATCGCGCGCTCGGCCTCTACTACGACTACCGTGAAAAGTTCGAAGACGCCGAGAAATACCTCCGTATCGCCGCGGCCGGCGGAGACCGCGTCTCGGCACTGGCGCTCGCGGATTTCTTCAGCCGGCGGAAGCGATTCGCCGACGCGCTGGCCGTGCTCGAACCCCTTGCCGCGACCGACGACCCCAGCAGCGGGGCGCTGGCCCGAGCCGCGGATGCGGAGTTGGCGCTCGGACGGAACGAGGCCGCGCTGAAGCGCGCGGACGACGTGCTCAAGAAGAAACAGTTCGATCCCACCGCGCTTCGAGTAAAAGCCAACGTGCTCCTGGCGTCCGGCGACAATATGCAGGCGCTCGCGCTGGCCAGAAGCGCCGTGGGCTCCGCGCCGGCGTCCCGCGAAGCGCATCTGACGCTCGCACGCGCGCTCGATATGAACGGCGACCTCAGCGCTGCTTTCACCGAGTACAGCGAAGTCTGGCGCGGCGACATGCGCGATGCCGCGGTCGCGAAGTCCCTGGCCGGTGTCGCGCTGGCGCTGGGCCGCGATGGTGTCGCGGAGGACCTGGGCAATCAAAGTCTGCGCCTCAGTCCCGGCGACAAGGAAGCCGCCGTCATTACGGCTCGGGCCAACGTGCGGCTGGGCGACCTGGCAGGCGCCGAACGCGCGCTGGCCCCGTTTGCGGCGGGCAAGTCGATGTCCGCCGACATGCTGGCGCTCGAGGGTACGATCGAAGCCGCACGCGGCAAGACGGACGCCGCCCGCAGCGCCTTCATGAAAGCGCTGCAGCTCGATCGCAATTCCATTGATGCCCTCACGGGCCTCGTGGATCTGGAGATCAATGGCGGACGGGTCTCGTCGCTGAAAGCCCAGGTGGACCAGGCGGCCGCGGCGCACGCGGGACACCCGGCCTACCTGCTGCTCACGGCCAGGATCGCCGCGGCGGAAAAGGACATGCCGCGGGCGGAAAAGTCGCTGCGCCAGATTCTCGACAAAGACGCGGCGCGTGAGGACGCCGCGCGCCTGTACGCGTCGATTCTCGCCGCGCAGGGCCGGCTCACGGACGCGCAGTCGGCGATCGAGAAGTCCCTGGAGAAGGTCCCGACGTCCGTGCTTCTGCGGCTCGAACTGGGCGACCTGCTCGAGCGGCAGGCGAAATTCCAGGAAGCACGCACCCAGTACGAGCGCATCATCCAGGACAACCAGATCGCAGGCGGCACCACGGAAACGTTGACCGCGCAGCTGACGGGATCTTCACGCCTGGCCCGCCTGTTCGCGAACCAGGGCACGAACCTCGACGAAGCGCTCCAGCTCGCCTCCTCTGCGATGAGGTACCGGCCGAAGAACGCGGCTTTCGTGGACACGCTCGGCTGGGTCCATGTGAGGAAGCAGCGCGCCCGCCTTGGGCTCCCCTACCTCGAGACGGCCCTCAAAGCCGAACCCGGTAATGCGTTGGTCCGATACCACCTGGGAGTGGCGTACGATCAGCTCGGGGAAGTCGCTAAAGCGCGCCAGGAGCTGGCCGAAGCCCTGCGCATCGATCCGGGCTTCAGCGGAGCGGATGCCGCCAGGACTTTGCTGAAGGCGCTCGGCAAGTAGACCGCCAGCCCCTGGCACCGCCGTTGCTCCATTGTCCGCGTGAGGAATCGCAGAAGAACCGCGAAAGTCTCGGGAATTCGGGTAGTCGTGGGCTAAACGCCGGGATACGGCAGACCATTGTCAACCAAGGAACGACATGTCTTGTAATTCCGCTTGCAGGGACGACTTGGACGCCGGAACGCAGATTGCTTTATATGGCCCTCGTGCGTATCGAGATCACCTCCACGCTGACCCAGGACGACGAAAACCATCTCGCGCCAGCGGTTCTCAAACTTCTTTCAGGCGTCCTCGACATGCTGCCGGTCGCCTACATGGTTCGAATCGAGACGACCGACGAACATGTCTTCCAGCATGTGACGCCCCAGATTGCCGGCTGGGATTCGGCCGCGCAGCAAACCGCCGCCGACCTGCCGCGCACGTTCGTCGAAAGCTAGCCGCCGCCGTCTTCGCCGCCTGGTGCGTCCTGCACCCGGCCGCTGCCGACGCCCAGTCTGCAGAGAACGTCCTCCTCGTCATCAACGAACAGAGCCCAGACTCCATCCGGGTCGGAGAGCACTACGCGCGCGCCCGCGCCCTGCCGGCCGCGAATGTCGTTCGAATCAAGGCGCCGGCGAGCGAGGGCATCAGCCGCTCGGACTACGAATCAACGATAGAAAGCCCGATCGGTCAGTGGGTCTCGAAGCATCTGTTGCAGGACCAAATCCTCTTCATCGTCCTCGCGAAGGGCGTTCCGCTTCGCGTGGATGGAACCGACGGACAGTCAGGCACGACCGCAAGCGTCGACTCCGAACTGACGCTGCTCTACCGCAAGATGACGGGCCGGGCGGTCCTGGCGCCCGGGCGAGTCGAGAATCCGTACTACCTCGGTGACAGGCTCCTGAGTGCGGCGCGACGGTTTTCCCGTATCGACAGCGACCTCTACCTCGTGACGCGCATCGATGCCTTCACCGCGGAGGAGGCAATCAAACTCATCGATCGCGGATTGCGCCCGTCACGCGGCGGCGCGATCGTGCTCGATCAAAAAGCGACGTCGATCGATCGCGGCGGCGATGCGTGGCTGGCTGACGCCGCCAAGCGGCTCACCGATGCGGATGCCAAGGTCACGTTCGAAACGACGAAGGCGCTTGCCGCCGCGGATGGCCCGGTGCTTGGATATTTTTCGTGGGGCTCGAACGATCCCTCGAACCAGTTGCGGACGCTGGGATTCAACTTTGCTCCCGGCGCCATCGGAGGCATGTACGTCAGCACGGACGGCCGCACGTTCCGCGAACCGCCGGCGGCGTGGAGGCCAGCGCCGGCCGGTGCCACCACCGGAGGCCAGTCGCTCGCGGCCGATTTCATCCGCGAAGGGATTACGGGCATCGCGGCCAATGTGTCCGAGCCGTACCTCGACGGCATCGTGCGGCCGCAGATTCTGTTTCCCGCCTACTTGGCAGGTTTCACGCTGGCGGAGTCCTATTACCTCGCGATGCCGTATCTCAGCTGGCAGACCACCGTGATCGGCGATCCGCTGTGCGCGCCGTTCCTCACAGCGGCGCTCCCTGCCGGCCAGATTCATCGTGGTGTCAACCGGGAGACTGAGCTGCCGGCGCTGTTCTCGGAGCGTCGTCTGGCCGCGATCCGTGCGGGGGATCTCAAGGTCGAGGGAATCAAGCTGCATCTCAAGGCGATGAGCATGCGGGCGCAGGGCCGGACCGCAGCCGACGTGGAAGCGACACTAACCCGCGCCACCGAAATCGAACCACGGCTGGTCGCGGCGCATCTGCTCCTGGCAGATTCCATGAGCTCCCGCAACGACCATGACGGCGCCGCCGCACGATACCGCGCAATTCTGGTCCACGATGCGGGAAACCTGGTCGCGTTGAACAACCTGGCGTACCTACTGGCCGACAAGAAGGGTGCGGCGGCTGAGGCTCTGCCGCTGGCCGAGAAGGCCTATCGGCTGTCGAACCAGGCGCCGATGATTGCGGACACGCTGGGCTGGGTTCAATTCAAGCTGGACCATGCGGATACCGCCATCGTGCTGATTGAACGGGCGGCCGCGATGCTGCCCACCGACATCGACGTTCTCGTGCACGCTGCAACGGTGAACCTGGCGCTCGGGAAGGCCGCGCGCGCGAAACTGTTTCTCGACGCAGCCTTGAAGGCGGATCCTAAGGCGCAGGCGCGAGCGGACGTCCAGACCATCATGGCGAAAATCAAAGGATGAACGGCAAGACCCTCGGGACAACGCTGGCGATCCTCGCCGGACTCGGCCTGGTCTTCTGGCAGGTCTTCGTACGGCTGGTTGACGCCTGGATCGTCGACGGCAACTACTCGCACGGTTTTCTCATTCTGCCCATCGCGCTGTACTTCGTCTGGGAACGTCGTCCGCAACTCGCGGCTGCGCCACTGAAGCCGTCCGTCCTCGGCCTGATCCTGCTCGTGGGCGGGCTCCTAATCCTGCTGGCCGGCTTGTGGGGATCGGAGCTCTTCCTCAGCCGGATCGCGCTGCTGCCCGTGATCGCCGGCCTGGTGCTGTTCCTGTTCGGATGGGCGCACCTGCGGATTCTCGCGTTCCCTATCGCGTTCCTGTTTCTGATGATTCCGATCCCGGCGATCATCTTCAATCAGATTGCATTTCCCCTGCAGTTGCTGGCCTCACGTACGGGCGAGTGGGCGATCTCCGCGGCCGGGATTCCCGTCCTGCGTGAAGGCAACCTGCTCGTGCTGGCGCACACGACACTCGAGGTCGCGGAGGCGTGCAGCGGCATCCGATCGCTCGTCTCGCTGATTACGCTCGGTATCGTGTACGGCTACTTCATGGATCCGCGTGGCTGGGTGCGGACGACCATCGTGCTCTCGGCAGTGCCGGTCGCGATTCTCGCGAATGGAGCGCGCGTGGCGGGCACGGGCATGGCCGCTCACTGGATCGGCCAGGAAGCCGCGGAAGGGTTCTTCCACGAGTTCTCCGGGTGGATCGTGTTTCTGTTCGCGTTCGTGATGATCCTGGTGCTGCAGCGGATCATCGCGAGGATCGCGCCGCGGCCGAAGGGCGCCGGACCGGCGGCCGGACTTGCGGCCGCGCCAAACGCCGGTTGAGGTTGAGAGTCATGCGCACCAGGGTACTCGTCGTGCTTGGCGTGCTGGCCGCGGCATCGGTTGCCGTCGCCCGCGCGGATCGTCAGGAAGAAACGCCGCTGCGGATGTCGTTCGCGCTGTTCCCGATGCAGCTCGGCGAATGGCAGGGCACGCAACGTCCGCCGTTCTCGGACCCGGTGCTCAAGGTGCTGGCGCTCGACGACTACCTGACGCGCTACTACCAGACGCCCGGCCGCGGGATCGTTGATCTCTACATCGGCTACTGGCGAAGCCAGGAGCAAGGCGGCGCGATTCACTCGCCGCAAAACTGCCTGCCAGGGGCGGGCTGGGAACCCGTGTCGCAGCGCCCGCTGACGTTCCCGGACCCGCGCAATCCATCTGGTCCGCCGCTGACGGTGAACCGTTATCTGATCCGCAAGGGGCTGGACCGGCAGCTGGTGCTGTACTGGTATCAAAGCCGCGGCCGCGTCGTCGGCAGTGAGTACTGGAGCAAGATCTATCTCGTGCTCGACGCCGCGAGGTATAACCGCACCGATGCGGCGCTCGTACGGCTCGTTGTGCCCGTCGCCAACGGATCTCCGGAAGCCGAAGCCCTCGCCGAACAGCAGGCGATCTCGTTCACGAACCTGATGCTGCCGAAACTCTCGTCCTTCTTGCCGGACTGACAACATGAACAGACAAAACGCCTCCTGGCTCGCCGCCGCGTTCGCGGCGGGAGTAATCCTGTCCGGGTGCTCGAAGCCGAATGCGGACGAGCATCTCGCCAAGGGCGACGACTACATGACGAAGTCGCTTCTGAATGAAGCGATTCTCGAGTATCGCGCCGCCGTGCAGGCCGATTCGATGCGTGGTGATGCGCACCTGAAGCTGGGTGACGCATTCATCCGCAAGGGCGAGTTCGGGCCCGCAATGCGGGAGTACGTCAAAGCGGCAGACCTGCTGCCCGGTGACGTGCTCGCACAGGTGAAGGCGGGCCAGATGCTGCTGCTCGCGCGTGCATTCGAGGACGCACAGACGCGCGCGCGCAAGGCGCTCGATCTTCAGGCCAATAACGTCGATGCGCTGGTGCTCATGGGCAATGCGCTGGCAGGCCTCAAGGATCTGGACGGCGCCATCGCGGAGTACCAGGAAGCCATCTCCCTCAACCCGAAAGAGGAGGCCGCCTACACGAACATGGGCGCGATCCAATTCGCGAGAGGCGACAAGGCGCAGGCGGAGGCGACCTTCCGCAAGGCCGTCGAAGCGGCGTCGGGATCGGTCGGGCCGAAGCTCGCGCTGGCCAACTTCCTCTGGGCGACGTCCCGGTTCAAGGACTCGGAGGAGGCGTTCAAGTCGGCGCTGGCCCTCGAGCCGACGAATGCGAGCGCCAACCGCGCTCTTGGCGTGTTCTACATGTCCACGGGCCGCGCTCCCGAAGCAGAACAGTTCTTCAAGACCATTGCAGAGACGGCGAAGACCGCCGACGCGTCGATCAGTCTTTCGGACTATTACGTCGCGACCGGGCGGTTGCCTGATGCGAAGAAGGTGCTCGAAGAACTCGCGAAGGATCCGAACGCCTTCGCATCGGCCACCGTTCGCCTGGCGGCGATCGAAGCGGCGGGAGACAACCGCGCGGGCGCGCACGTCCTCACGGACAAGGTTCTCGAAAAGCAGCCGAAATACATTCCGGCCCGGCTGCTGAGCCTCCGCCTGCTCCTCGCGGATCGCAAGCACGACGAGGCGATGGCCGCCGCTCAGGCACTGGTGAAGGACGAGCCCGGCTCGGCCGCGGCGGCCGAGGCGTTTCTGGCGATCGGCGCGGTCGAAGCAAGCCGGGACAGAACGGACGATGCCGCCAGAGCATTTCAGGAAACCCTAAAGATCGATCCGCGATCGGTACGCGCCGCAATCGACCTCGGCCGCGTGTACCTTGCGGCTGGTTTCATGGATCGCGCGGAGACCTACATCAAGCAGGCGACGGATCTCCAGCCGGCGAATCCCGTGGCGCGTTCGCTGATGGTGCGGCTGGCGATCGCGAAAGGCGACGTCGCGCGCGCGACGTCGGAGCTCGCGACCCTCGAGAAGGCGTACCCCAATTCCCTCGCCGTCCAGAATCTGTCGGCCACCCGGCATCTGGCAACCGGGCGTGTGGACGCAGCACGAGCGGCGTACGCGAAGGTCGCGGCAATCCAGCCGAACGATCTCGAGTCGCTTCAGGGCCTCATTGCCGTCGACCTCGCACAGAACCGGAAGAAGGAGGCGGTCGACCGCGTTGACGCTGCCCTGAAGCGCATGGCGCCGTCATCTGAACTCCTGATGATGGCCGCAAGGACGTACGGTGCCAGCGGCGACATGAAGCGCACGGAGGAGGCGCTGAAGAAGGCGATCGACGTGGATCCGCACCGGCTCGTCGCCTACGGACTCCTGGGTTCGTTCTACGTCAGCCAGAAGCGCTTGGCGGACGCGCGCGATCAGTTCACCGAGATCATCACGCGCAATCCCCGTTCGGTCTCAGCGAACACGATGCTCGGCATGATCATGGAAGCGCAAGGTGACGCGAAAGCCGCCGAGACGCAATACCAGAAGACGCTCGGCATCGATCCGGAATCGCCGGTCGCCGCGAACAACCTCGCGTGGATACTCGTGGCTTCGGACCGCAACCTGGACCAGGCGGCGCAGCTTGCAAAAGCCGCCTTGAAACAACTGCCGGACAGCCCCCAAGTCAACGACACCATGGGCTGGATTTACTACAAGACCGGCGTCTACGAACTGGCCGCGCGGCACCTCGAACAGAGCCTCCGTCGGGACCAGAGCGATCCCTCGGTCCACTTCCATCTTGGGATGACATATGTGAAACTCAACGACCCGGCGAAGGCGCGAACCTCGCTGGAGAAGGCGTTGTCCATCAATCCGCAGTTCGCCGGTGCGGCGGAGGCAAAGACAACCCTTTCGAGCCTGAAACGAGGATAGCGAGGCTAAAGTACTTCGCAGGGTTGACTTTCGGGTCAGTTTCAGTACTGTCACAACGTATTAAGATCTTTGTTTTCATATAGTTGACGTGCAAAACTGGTCGTTATTGGGAAGGGCATTCTTCTTGCTAAGAAATGGGCCGAGCTTAAGCTGCAGGACTTGAGGATGAGCCTCTGCAGCAGTTGATTGGATGAGGGGCTCCGGCCCGGAGGGTGATTCAGATGAAGCGTTTTGTTCTTGTGGCGATGGTGGCGGCGGCCTTGGCGTTCGCGCCAAAAGCCGAAGCCGCGGCAATCGTGGGCGGTGTTTCGTTCGGTGGTCAGGCGACGCCGTCGGGCGGCGCCGATTGGGCTTCCGCGACCGGCGTGAACTTCGGTAACACGAGCCCGAATGCCGTCGTGACGTCCGGCTCGGGCAGCTACGCCGTCGTTCCGGCGTTCCTCACGGGTGTGGTGTTCACGGACTTCACCTTCAGTCCGTCGCTCTCTCCGAGCCCGGTGAACCCACTGTGGACGTTCGTCTCCGGCGGACTCACCTACTCGTTCCGGCTGAACACCGTCGGGCCGATCTCGCAGGGCTACAACGGCGGGTCGTTCCTGCTGCTTCACGGCACGGGCGTGCTGTCGATCACGGGCTTCACCGACACGCCTGGCGTATTCGACTTCAGCGGTCAGGACTCGAACCTGAACTTCAGCTTCTCGGCGTCCAACGCCGCGGTGCCGGAACCGGGTTCGATGGTGCTGCTCGGCAGCGGCCTGCTCGGTCTCGCGGCAATCGCGCGTCGTCGCCTGAAGAAGTCGTAAGCCGCGTTTCGCACGGAATTTCACGTAAGTTCACAGGGTTCCCGGTGGTGAAAAGCCGCCGGGAGCCCTGTGCTATTCTGGCCAGAAAATGCGGATAATCAGCGTTCCTGCAGCTGTACTCGCGATCGCTCTGTCGATCGCCTGCTCCAATCCCAAAGGCAGCAGTGATGAGCATCTCAGGCGAGGCGATGCATTCCTAGCGGAAGGCAAGCTGGCGGAGGCTACCCTCGAGTACAGGACTGCGGTCCAGATAGAGCCAACCTCCGGCGAGGCGCGCCGGAAGCTGGGAGAGGCCTTCCTCAAGGCCGACAACGTTGGCCGGGCCCTGGGTGAGCTCGTGCGGGCGGCCGACTACCTGCCGAACGATATGGACCTCCAGCTCAAGGCTGGCAAGGCGCTCCTGGCCGTGAAGCGGTTCGAGGACGCCCGTGGCAAGGCCGAGATCGTGCTCGCCAAGGACCCGATGAATGTCGATGCAAACATTCTGAAGGGCAACGCCCTGGCCGGCCTCCAGGATTTCGACGCCGCGATCTCCACGCTCCAGAAAGCGATCGACTCGAATCCAAGTTCCGGCGTCGGGTACTCGTTCCTCGGCGCGCTGCAGTTCTCCCGCGGAGACACGGAGGCGGCCGAGGCGGCGTTCAAGCGCGCGGTGGCGGCCGAGCCGAAGTCCACTCCGGCCCGACTCGCGCTGGCCAACCTCTACTGGACGACTCGGCGCGCTCAGGAGGCCGAGAAGGAGCTTAGGGAAGCCGTCGCCATCGAGCCTTCCAACGTCCTAGCCAATCGAGCGCTCGCGATGATGCTGCTCGAGACGAAACGGCCGGCGGAAGCGGAGCCGTTCCTCAAGGTTGTCGCGTCCAACTCGAAGGGTTCGGATGCCGAGCTCCAACTCGCCGACCTGTACGTCGCCCTGCAGCGCTTCGACGATGCAAAGGCGATCTATGTGCGGCTCGCGGCAGGCGGCGAACGAGTGACGGCATCCAAGCTGCGTCTCGCGGCACTGGGCCTGGTCCAGGGCGATCGCGCCGGTTCAGAAAAGCTGGTCGACGAGATTCTCTCGCGGGAACCGGACCACGCTGAGGCTCTCGTCGCAAAAGCGCGACTGCAGTACGACCAGGGCCAGATCGATCAAGCGATCGCCACAGCCAAGAAAGCGACCGAGTCCGCCCCCGGCCTGCCGATGGGTCACTTCCTGCTCGGCCGCCTGTACCAGGCGAAGTATCAGAACGTCGACGCCGAGGAAGCCTTCAAGGCTGCGCTGAGAGCCTCGCCGAAGTTCTCTCCGGCGAGCACCGAACTGGCCAGACTCGCCCTTTCGGGGGGCAAGTACGCGGAAGCGGTGTCGCTTGCGCAAGCGGCCCTCACTGCCGCACCTGGCAACGGCGAGGCGCATCTCCTTCTCGCGCGTGCGCAGATGGCGGTCGGTGACTCCGTGTCGGCCGAGCGTTCCATTCAATTGATGTCGACCAACTTCCCTGACTCTCCGCCGGTGCTTTCAGAAGCCGCCCGGCTGAGGCTGATCAGAGGCGACCGCGCCGGCGGCCGCCAGCTCCTCGAGCGCGCGCTCAAGCTGGATCCGACCCTGGTCAGTGCAATCGAAACGGTGGTTCTCCTCGACGTACAGGAAGGGAAGAAGGACGCGGGGCGCCGCCGTCTCGACAGCGCCGTGGCGGCATCACCGAAGTCCCGAGAGCTCCTGCTCGCCGCAGCCAAGCTCTACGCCGTGTCCTTCAACGACGCGGCGGCCGCCGAGCGCATGGCGAAGACCGTACTCAACGCGAACGGCGAGGACATCGAGGCATACGACACGCTCGCACGTGTTTACGTGAAACGCGGCGACCTGCCGGCCGCGACCGCCGAGTTCGAAAAACTCGTGAAGCGCCAGCCCATGTCTGTGGCAAACCACACCGCCGTCGGTGTGCTTTATGCGCTACAGGGCAACAACGACAAAGCCAAGGCGGCGTATGAGAGCGCGCTCGCCATCGATCCGAAGGCGCCGGTCGCCTCCAACAACCTGGCCCAACTCTACGCGGACCAGAACCAGAACCTGGACGTCGCCCTGACGCTGGCGAAAACCGCCAAGTCCACGATGCCACTGTCGCACGAGATCGACGACACGATCGGGTGGCTCTACTACAAGAAGAACATGGGCTCGCTCGCGGTCGGCTCGCTGCAGTCCGCTGTCGCCGCACAGCCCGACAATGCGGTGTACCTCTACCACCTCGGTGCGGCCTATGCGTTGAACAAGGATCGCCCGAACGCCCGGCTGGCACTCGAAAAGGCCCTGAAGATAGGCAACTTCGCAGGGGCGGATGACGCGAAGAAGATCCTCGATTCCCTGAAGTAACGCCGCGCCGGCCGGCTGGCAGCCCTCCTACGGGTCCTGCCTCTGGATGCCGATACCAATAGGGGTCCGTCTTTGGACGGAACACAGGCGAGGTTGATGGGACGGTTTGTTCAGGACGTGCGGGAAATGGTCTCGGAACAGGTCGAGTTCCGGGAACTGCTCTATCAAATGGTCCGGCGCGATCTGCTCGTGCGCTACAAGCAGTCGATCATGGGGTTCGGATGGGCGATCTTCATGCCCCTGCTCAACACCGTCATCTTTTCCGTGGTGTTCATGAAGGTGGCGCCGATCGACGTCGGCGTGCCCTACCCGCTATTCGCGTTTACCGGCCTGCTCGCATGGAACCTGACGGCGATGGCGTGCCGGTTCTCGACCGTGTCTTTGACGTCGAACCCGAATCTCGTCACCAAGGTCTATTTCCCGAGAGAAATCTTTCCGTTTTCAGCTGTGATTGTCGCGGCTGCCGACACGGCCGTCGGCGCCATTCTGCTCGCGGCGATGATGGTCTACTACAAAGTCGCCATCGGGCCCGCGCTGCTGATGCTTCCCGTCATCCTGCTCGTGCACGTGTCGTTCACGGCCGGCGTGTCCCTTTTGCTCTCGATGGGGAACCTGTTCTACCGCGACGTGAAATACCTGTTCGAAGTGGCGATCATGGCGTGGATGTTCGGCACGTCCGTGTTGTATCCGCTCAACAATGTCGGCGGCTGGACCGGCAGGCTGCTCCAACTCAACCCGATGACGCCGATCATCGACGCTTACCGTTCGATCCTGCTCCACGGTCAGTGGCCGCCCATGCAACCGTTTCTCATCACAGCCGGGGTCGCCGCCGTGGTGCTCGTCGCGGGCTGGGTCGCCTTCCACCGCTCGGAATTCGAATTCGCGGAGAACATCTGACGTGAGCGACGCGGCTGTAGTTTTCGACGGCGTGTGGAAAAAGTTCCGGCGTGGCGAGCGTCACGACACGCTGCGCGATCTCCTGCCCAGCATGATCAAGGGCCTGGCCAGCGCCGGCCAGCGCCGGCAGGAACTTCAAGGCGACCAGGAGTTCTGGGCCCTGAAGGACGTCTCATTCGAGGTGCGTCCCGGGCAGGCGCTCGGAGTCATCGGTCCCAACGGCGCGGGCAAATCCACGACCCTCAAACTGCTTACGCGCATCCTGCGCCCGAATCGCGGTTATTGCGCCGTGCGCGGACGCGTGGGCGCGCTGATCGAGGTTGCTGCCGGCTTCCATCCCGATCTGACAGGCCGCGAGAACATCTTCCTCCAGGGCGCCATCATGGGCATGGGCAAGGAGGGCGTGCGGCGGCGCATGGACGAGATCATCGACTTCGCCGGCGTCGGCGATTTCGTCGACACGCCCGTCAAGCGCTACTCCTCAGGCATGAACGCGCGGCTCGGCTTCTCGATCGCCGCGCATCTCGATCCCGACGTCCTCATCTGCGATGAAGTCCTGAGTGTCGGTGACGTGGGCTTTCAGGCGCGCTGCATCGAGCGCATGCACGCATTCCGCAAGGCCGGCGTCACGATCGTGTTCGTGTCGCACAACCTTCAGGCCATCAGCGACCTGTGCGACCGCACGCTGTTCATCAAGCGTGAGCTCAAGGCGATCGGCCCGACGGCCGAGGTGCTACAGCAATACGTGGACACGGCCACCGCGCACGGCCACGCGCCGAGCGACGACGTGAGCGTGGTCAGCGCTGAATTCACCGGCGAGGGATCGGCGGTCACCGTGTCACCAGGCGCGAAGCTCAGCCTGCGGGTGACCTATGAAGCGCACAAGGAGGTCGATGCCAACGACCTCACGATCGGATTCATGGTGCACCGGTCGACTGACCTGCTGGTGGTTTACGACGGGAACTTCACGAGCCGGGATCTTCAGATCCCGGCGCTTCGCCCGGGTGTCAGATTCTCGATCGACTATACGTTTGCGGCGAATCTCGTCCGCGGCCAATACCATGCAGACTGCTACGTCTACCACAACCCGACGCTGAGCTTTCTCGGGCGGTTGAGTCCGGCCGGTCTGATTACGGTTGCCGAGACGAGAACAAACGGCGGTATCGCCGATCTGCAACTGCGGGCGTCCATGGACAGCGCGCGCGATCTTGCCGGAAGCGGCAAGCCGGCCTGAACGGCGTCAGAGCGCGCGATTCTTCAGGTACCAGACGTCGGCGCCACGCCACGCGATCGTAAAGCCGAGCCTGTCAAAATCCCGTTCCAGTCCCGCGACCGCCTCCACGCCAACAAAGGCCGGATGCACTTCGATCACAATCGCCGCGACCTTCCGCTGAAGCAGCGTGCCTTCACGCCGCACCATTTCCATTTCAGCGCCTTCGATGTCGCACACGAGATTGCAGACGCTGAATCCCCGCGACTCCATCAAAGACGCGAGGGTTGCCGCAGGCACGCGGGCCGTCTTCCCTGACCCGGCCACCAGAGAGCTCGCAAGGTAGTCGTCGGCGACCGGGAACTCGATTGAATCTCCGTCGTACGCGACCGCGCAATTCACGACAGTGAACGCCCGTCCATTCGCAATTCGGTTGCGCTCCAGGATGGCCGCCATTCCCGGATTCGCCTCGACGACCACGTGCGCCTCCGGCTCGACAAGGAGGCTGTTCGTCATGCACGCCACGACGCCGGCGGATCCACCAAGCTCAACGACAGGCAGCGACCGGTTCAGGAACCTGGCCACGGCGTATCGCTCGGGTGTCTCGTAAACGCCGAGCCAGGCCAACCCGCGCGGGATTGTGACCATGGACAGCGGGAATTCAAACCGGTGCCCGTCAATGACGATCACGGGGCGCGACGCGGACGTGAATCGCGCTGCATACCAGCCGCGGTTCCTTCGCCACCAGGACGGAAGGACCGTTTCAAGGGCTCCATCCACCAGGGCGATCGCGATGCCACGAGGTGAACGGACCCGCCACGCGTGTCCCAGTCTGGATCCTGGCGTCAGTGCTGGATTCGATGCCATCAGGACCGCAGGACCTCGTCGTACGCGGAGAGTACGCCCGATACGAAATGCTGATTTGTGAAGTGGGCTTCGACCCTGGCGCGTCCACGCTCCCCGAGCGAACGGCGCGTGTCGCTGCTGCTCAGGAGCCTGCCGACCGCCGACGCCAGTGCCTCGGGCGCGTGAGGCGGAACGAGGATGCCGCTCGAGCCATTCTCGATAGCCTCAGGAATCCCATTCACGTTCGTGCTGACGACCGGCTTGCCCGAAGCCATGGCCTCGAGAATCGAGACAGGAAATGCCTCCTCGTGCGAGGCACAGACGACGACATCCAGGGCCGACAGCACATCCCGCACATCACTTACTTGTCCGTGGAATGTCACTCGGTCGAGGACATTGAGATCGCGAGCCAGCGCCGACAGTTTCGGCTGCCTGGGTTCCTGAAACAGATCGCCACCGATGATGTCGTAGCGGGCGTCGTGCCCCTGCGTCGTGAGAATCGCGGCCATTCGAAGGAAGTCCTCGTGCCCTTTGCGCTCCTGGAGGTTCGCGATGATTCCAACGCGCGGCGTGGAATTATTCGCCGCGGAGGTGCTGAATCTCGTGACGTCAATGCCGTTGTGGACCACCCATTGCTTCGAGCCGGGATAGCAGTCCTTCAGAATCGCACCCGACTCGCGGCGGAGGTCGTCGCTGCAGAACACAAAGCCGGCCGGCTTCGGAACTCCGCGAAACACCCAGTTGAGATAGTCCCTGCCGAACGGAAAGTGAACGTGACAGATGACCGGAACGCCGCCGAGCTTCGCGGCGGGAAGAACCGATCTCGCGCCGTGGAAGTTGTTCGCGTGGGCGATCACCCAGCGTCCGGCCCTCATGATTCCCGACCAGGCCTTCAGACCGCGAAGGGTCGCGACGGGCTCACGCCACGAGGGCTGAACGAGGTCCTGGAAGGTGACCGCAAAGCCTTGAGCAGTAAGAAGATCTGGAAACTTCCCCGGGCCTGGACAGGTGACGAATGGCGCGTGCCCGCGGGCGCGCACGCCGTTGACGAGGATCTCGAGCATCCGTTCCGCGCCGCCGATTTCGGAGACATTCTCCACGAACCCGATGTTCATCGCCCCGCCAGGATCTCCGCTTGAGCCTCGTCCACCTGCCTCGCTGCCCTCGACCACTCGAAGTCCGCGAGCACGCGTCGTCGGCCTTCTTCTCCCATTCGTATGCGAAGGTCCCTGGAGGATGCGAGCTGGCGAATTGCTTTCGCCAGCTCCGGCACCTCGTCACCCTTCACGAGAATGCCTGTTCGGCCATCGGCGACCGCTTCGCCCATGCCACCTGTCTTCCCGGCAATTGTCGGCCGCCCCGCTGCCGCGGCCTCCAGGAACACGATGCCGAAACCCTCGACATCGGCACCTTCCTGCCTCGATGCCATCACGAAGACATCGCACGCCGCGTACATCGCGGGCAGGTCCTGGTCAGACACGGGACCGAGGAAAGTCACCAGATCAGCAACGCCGCGTTCCGCGGCAAGCGCCTCCAGGCGCGGGCGCTCGGTACCGTCGCCGGCAATGAGATACCGGAGGCCTGGTAACTCTTTTCGCAACATACCGAGCGCGGCGATCGTCGTGTCGTGCCCCTTGCGCCGCTGAAGCCGGCCAACGGTGAGCAGCACGCAGTCGGCCCCCGGCGCGTAGCGCGCGCGAATCGCTGAGCCTTCGAGAGCAGTGTTGAACCGTGACGTGTCGACGCCGGGATGTATCACCCGAATTCGGTCGGAAGGCACGCCGACGCTCGCGACAACCGATGAGGCGAACCGGCTGCTGGTGAGCATCAGGGCGGCGCGGCGGCAGACGACGGTGGCCAGCGCACGATGCTCCTTGGAGGTGAGCGCGACCGTCAGCTCTTCTCCATGGGACCAGCAGACGTACGGGAGCCTGCGACCGATGAGGCGCAAACTACCGACCAGGCCTGGCAGGCCCTCCGGAAGGGGACGGCCGCAGTGAACGACTGTGTCGGGTGTCGAAGCTCTTCGAAGAGCACCAGAAAGCGCCAGGTGCTGACGCCACTCAGCGGGATGCCGGGCGCCGCGCAGGCGGCCGTTGATGTTGACCCAGCGCACATTGGGCGCGGCGGCGCGACCGTTCGACCCACCAGAGATGATCGGATCAGTGAAGATACTCACGGGTGTCTCCACCCGTGAGTAGACGTTTTCGAGAAGTACTGCGCTTCCGCCGATGGCAGGCGGATAGAGCTCGGTGAGGAGAAGAATGCGGCCGGCCGCGCGTTGAGTCGGTAGACGTTGATCCAGCGCGTCTACAAGATATCCCAAACGTGGATGAGCGGCAGCTGGTAGCTCTGTCCGAGCGTTGCATCGGCCTCGAGCGCCGTGACGTACAGCTTGCTGTCAACCGGGTCGAAGTAGGACCCGCCGAACGTGCCCAGCGAACCCTCGCGGCTTACCGGCGCAGTGATGCAGCCAAACTGCTGACCCGCATCGATGAGCGTCGGCTGGACCGTATAGTCCGTCAGGCGTCCGGCCGCGACGGCTTCGAGATCGTCCGCGTCGTAAATCGCAATGAATGGATGGGCACCTGTCGCGTTGGGGCCCGTGGTTCCCTGAGGAGCGACGATCCCATGGGTGCAGGTCAACGTGCCGACGCCGGCATTCGAGTACCAGACGTGCCCGTCGACCATGCGGCCCGTGAAGAGGACGCCGCGCTTGTTGCCCTTTTCAATCCAGGTCATGCCGTTGACCTGGTCCATGCTCGTCCAGCTGCCGACACCGTTGTTCTTCGTGGGATCGATCTCAGTCTTCTCGCCCACCGGGGTCGGCTCGAAGATGTAGGTTCCGGGACGACGGCAGGAGCGAATCGGGGTGGTGAAGTTGCCTGCGTTGTCAACGTACTGAAAGTAATACGTCAGGTACTTCGACAACTGGATGTCTGGAGAGCCTAGACCGGAAGGCGTCGAAGCCGTCGGGTACTGGCCGCGCCACATGTCCGGGCCCCACGGGGAAATCGAGTTGCCGCTCTGAATCTTGGAGCCGCACAACATCGATCCATCGACAGGATTCTCGGCGAGGTTGATCGTCCTCCATGGACCGTACTTGCCGGAAGCGAACGTCCGCCAGGGCCCGTAGGCAGTCGAGGTGCCGTCGGAATTGAGCCGCGAGCCGCCGAGTGAAAAGTCAGGGTGGTGCAGGACGTTGTAGATGTCGTAGTACGTCCAATAGAGCATCTGATTGCGCTCGCTCCAGTGGATCGCCGCCGGCTCGAACAGGTTCTGCGCACGAGGGGCGCCGGTCGCGTCCCACGACAGGCGCTTGCCGCCGGTGACATCGCCCCAGTTGCGAACGAGGCGAAGTCGCGGCGCACTGAGTTGGTTCATGCTCGGCGCAACATCGACGGCCAGTTCGGCGACGGGCGCTCCCTGCAGCACGTGGCCGGTCGTGAACAGACGCAGCTCGTTGCCGACGCGACGGCCCGTCAGCGGGCCGCGTGAGTAGTCCAGCCGGCATCCACTGTCCGGAACGCGAAGCGCTCCGAGGTAGCGCATGTCACTGGGCGTAATGGGCGCGACGGTGCCGTAGCACAGGTCGTTGACGGCCTGGCCAACCGATGCGGTCGCCTTGCTGCCGAGCGCGGCAGCCAGCGGCGCGAGGCCAGCGCCGACGGCAACGGACGTCATGAACCGCCGGCGGTTGACGCGCTTGTCGTCGGCAGACAGTCCTGAAACTTGAGTCTTCTGTTCGATCTGCTTGCTCATAATTGCACTGGGCTCCTACGCCGGGCCCACGCGTTCAGCGCGGGCAAACACCTGTAAGGGCAAGGCATGTGCCAAGTCGCGCAATCGTGGACCCCGTAAGATTCAGGCCGAAATCTCGATCCCCAGCGAGAGGAGAGTCGATGGGCCGTCGGGCTGCGGACGAATCTGTCTCGATAATCCAGAGCGTGAATGCCTGTCGCTTCATTAAGGGACGAGTTAGAACCGAGCGGTCACCCAGAGAGCTTATCCGTAAATGAATGGCCTCACGAGTGACGCCGCCGGTTCAAATGATCTCGGACATTGTGCCAGGTGTCGAGCCAGGCACAGAGTCTTCGCTCAACCGACTTCGGATTGAGTCTCTTGCCAACGAAGAAAGTGATGATGTGGCTGAGAATGATCAGCCACGTAGTTGGATCGGGCATGGTGGCAGTGCTCTTGGTCGTGCGTTGATGCCACCGCGCTTGATGTCGCCACGGTATGACTGAGTCATACCCTCTTAGGGGCAAGGCATGTGCCAAGACGCGCAACCGTGGACTAGCCAGAAAACGGCCTGACTCAAGACAGGCAAAACCGAAAAACTGCCGAGACGTCAAGCCGATGACGGATCTGTACCCCTGATCCAGAGTGTGGAAATGCCGATGATATTGTTGGGCTCGCGGGAGCCGGATTGAGTCAGGGAAACGCATCTTGAGCTCGAAGATCAGGGTGGGTTTCGTCCTCCACCTGATGCAGGTGGCAGGCGCTGAAGTGCTCGTCGCCGACACCATCCGCCACCTCCAGGACCGGATCGATCCGGCCATCTTCTGTCTCGACGCTATCGGCAGCATCGGTGAACAGTTGCAGAAGCAGGGCGTTCCAGTCATCGCCTACGGTCGCAAGCCGGGGCTTGACCTGGGCGTTTCAAGACGCATGTCACGCGATCTGGCCTCGCATCGCATCGAGGTCGTCCACGCCCATCAATACACGCCGTTCTTCTATTCTGCGCTGGCATCGCGGCTTTGCAGCCCGCGTCCTCATGTGATTTTCACCGAGCACGGCCGGCACTATCCCGATGTCGTGCCGGCGAAGCGGCGGATCCTGAACCGGCTGGTCTTCGACCGGCTTGCCGATGAAGTGAACGCGGTGTGCCGATTCAGCGCCGACAGTCTGGCTGCGAAAGACGGGTTCAGGGCCGACCGGATCGAGGTGATTCCGAACGGCATCGTTCCGGAGAAGTACGGACCGGCGGCCAACGTCGGGGACGCGCGGCGCGCGCTCGGGCTCGACCCCGCGCGGAAGTACATCGCGTGCGTCGCCAGATTCCACCCTGTAAAGGACCACAAGACGCTCCTCGCGGCGTTTTCAGACGTCGCGAAGGCCATTCCGGACGCTGACCTCCTACTGGCAGGTGACGGCGCCCTCCGGGCCGACCTCGAACGGCAGACCAGCCAGCTCGGCCTCACGAATCGCATCCTCTTTATGGGGGTTCGCAGCGATGTGGCCGATATTCTGCGGGTAGTGGACGTCGTGACCCTGACCTCCGTGAGCGAGGCCGCCTCAATCACTCTCCTCGAGGCCATGGCCGCCGGGCGGCCGGTGGTGGTGACCGCCGTTGGCGGCAACCCGGAGCTCGTTCGTGATGGCATTGACGGCCTGCTTGCCCCCCGGGGCGACGCCGGGGCCATCGGGGCGGCCCTCATCCGGATGCTCGAGGACCCGTCGTTCGCCCGCGCCTGCGGTGACGCCGGCGCCGCGAAGGTCCGGTCCGATTTCCGCCTCGAGCGCACAATCGAGCGCTATTTCGATCTCTATGCCGCGCACCGCGCCGCGCAGTCAGTCGCCTGAGGACTTGCCATGCTGCGCATGATCTTCGTCGCGATCCTCATCGTCGCCGGTGCGGTCTTTTCGACGCAGGGCCCGTTCCAGGGACTGCTCTTCTACATCTGGAATGCGTACTTCCGGCCTGAGTACTGGGTCTTCGACCCGATCCTCTTCCAGTTCCACATTTCATTGATCGTCGCGATCTACATCATCGTCCGGACCGCGGCCAAGCTGCCCAACCCTCAGCTCAACCCGGGCACGATTCTGTTGTGGCTGTTCTTCGCGCAGGCGCTCGTCGGCACCGTCATGTCGGAGGCCCCCGCGCGCTCGTGGATCTTCTTCGACCAGCTCTGGCGCATTGTCGTGATCACGTACCTCATCGTCGTGCTCGTAGACGATCGGCACAAATACCGGCTCGTGCTGGTGACGATGGTGCTGTCCCTCGGATTCGAAGCAGCCAAACAGGGTTGGGCCAACTTCTTCCGCGCGCCTGGCCAGCCCAACACAAATCCCTACACATTTCTCGGTGACAACAACGGCGTCGCGATGGGCATGATGATGCTCCTGCCGATCATCGGCGCGTTGATACAAACGACCCCCCGCATGTGGGAAAAGAACATGTTCAGGTTCGTCGGCATCGGCGTCCTGCTGCGCGGCATCAGTACGTACTCGCGCGGCGGGTTTCTCGGGGCCGTGACCCTGGTCGGCGTGATGCTGCTGCGTTCGGAAAACAAGTTTCGAGCCGTGATCGTCGCTGCCATCCTGAGTGTTGGCATCTACAACCTGATGCCGCAGGAATTCTGGGATCGCATGGACACGATCACCATCGATGAAAACGGTATCCGCGAGGAGTCGGCAGACAGCCGGCTCTATTTCTGGCAGGTCGCGCAGAAGATGGCCGATGCCAAGCCGTTGACTGGCGTGGGATTGTTCGCGTTCAGCAGTTCTTTTTCCAACTACGACACCGAGGGACGGTTCAGGGATCAGGAACGTCAGACGCACAGCGCGTGGTACGGCATCCTCGCCGAGCTCGGATATCCCGGACTCGTGCTCCTCGCAGCCAACATGGGCTGGGCGTTCTGGTCCTGCTGGCGAACTCACCGGATGTCGCGCGGAAGACCGGAGCTGCGCGAGGTCAGGATTTACGGGAACGCGATGATTGGCGCACTGGCGGTCTACGCCGTGTGCGCGATCTTTCTGTCCGCGCAGTATCTCGAGATGACGTGGCATCTCTTCGGCATGGCGAATGCCCTGTCGATCATTGCCAAGAAGGAAGTCGCGGCGCTGGCGGCCACGTCGAATGGCGTCCAGGCTGCCTGATGTCGATCACGATCGTCATTCCAGTGAAGAACGACGCCGGGCGCTTGCGCTCGTGCCTCGCGTCAATCACACGAATCGCTGGAGCGAACGCCCCCGCCATCGTCGTCGCCGACAACGGATCGAGTGACGACTCACCGGCCGTCGCGGCAGCAGCCGGAGCACGCGTGCTGCGCGTGCCGGACGTGCCGGTCGGCGTGCTGAGAAACGAGGCGGCGCGTTCGGCGTCGAGCTCGCTCCTCGCCTTCATCGACGCCGACCATGAGATCGGACCCGGCTGGTTCGATGCCGCCGGGGAATCGTTCCAGGACCCGGCAGTGGCCGCGGCAGGCGCTCTCTACCTCTCGCCGCCCGGGGGCACCTGGGTGCAGAGCATGTATGGGGCCTTGCGCGGGCAGACGGTCGGCACGCACGAGACCGGATGGCTCGGATCGGGCAACATGCTGGTGAGGCGGGATGTCTTTGAGCGGCTCAACGGCTTCGACACCAGCCTCGAGGCGTGCGAGGACGTGGACCTGTGCCGGCGAATCCGGGCGGCCGGCATGAAGGTCATCGCCGACGAACGGTTCAGGAGCGTCCACCACGGCGATCCGCCGACGCTTGGCGCCCTGTTCCGTGCGGAGCGGTGGCGGGGACGCGACAATCTACGCGTCTCCCTGCGTGGACCGTTCGACTTTCGAGACCTCCCGAGCATCGTTACTCCCCTCCTCACGCTCGCCGGCATGGTTGCGCTCATTCCCGGCCTGCTGGGATTCGGTCCCGCGATGGTTTTCGCGGGAGCTACGGCGTTTCTGCTGCTCGGACTCATCGCGATCCGCACCGCGCGCATGGTGGCGCGGCTGAACGACGGGTCGCCCGTCACTCTGGCCCGTGCGTTCCTTGTCGGCGTCACCTACGAAGCCGCGCGCGCCATCGCGCTCGTGACCCGTGCGCCGCACCATCGCCAATGAGCGCGCCCATTCGTGTCCTGGAACTCAGAAGCGTCTGGGGGACTGGCGGGGGGCCGGACAAGACCATTCTCAACGGCACGAGACGGACGGACACGTCACGCTTCCGGATCACCGTCTGCTATATCCGAGACAAACGGGACACGATCTTCTCGATCGATCAACGCGCACGCGCGCTTGGCCTGGATTACGTCGAAGTCCTCGAGCGTCATTCTTTCGATCCGGGCATCTGGCCGCAGCTGCGACGGCTCATCCGCGAACGGAGCTTCGACATCGTCCACTCGCACGACCACAAGACCGACGCACTTGCGTGGGCGCTGGCAAAGGTTCATCCGATCATCCCGCTCGCGACGGCGCACGGCTTCGCGGGCCGCAGCCGCAACGAGCGCATCTACTACGCGATCGAGAAGCGACTGCTCGCGACGTTTCCCAGGGTGATCGCGGTCTCCAATCCGATCAAGGCCGAACTTGTACGAACCGGATCGGATCCGAATCGCGTGGCCGTAATCAACAACGGGATCGATCCGGAGATGTTCCAACGCGATCGATCGAAACGCGAGCCGGTGCGTGCCGGCCTTGGCATCGACCCTGGTGCGTTCGTCGTCGGAGCGGTTGGCCGACTCGAAGACGAGAAACGATTTGACCTGCTCATCAACGCCATCGCAGATCTCCGCACGAGGCACCCCAACATCGTCCTCGTCATCGTTGGCGAAGGCAGCCTGCGCCCCGCCCTCGAGGCGCAGATTGCCGCAATGGGACTCGCAGACGGCGTGCGGCTGGCTGGGCATCGTGCCGACGTCGCCGATCTGCACGCGACATTCGATGTGTTCGTGCAGTCCTCCGAGCGCGAAGGCACGCCGAACGCGGTGCTCGAGGCGATGGCCCTCGAGTCGCCGGTGGTGGCGACCGACGTCGGCGGCACAGGCGAGCTGATGAAGGACGGCGAGCACGGCTTCCTGGTGCCGAGGCACGACACCGCCGCCCTGATTTCTGGCATCGAACGCACGCTGCAGGATCCGGCAGGCAGCGCGGCCCGTGTGGCGGCTGCCAGGCGCCGCGTTGAGACCGACCTTTCATTTGCAGAACGGATGCGAAAGGTCGAGCGTGTCTATGACGAACTCGTCGCCGGGGGCGCGCGAAGATGACCTCTTCCACTCGAAGCCGGCTGACCGCAGCGCTGTGGCTGTCGGCGGCCGCCTGGGTCATCTTCCTGTTCTCGACCCACTCCGCATACGGAGTCACATGGGACGAGCCAGATTGGTTCCTGTATGGTGAAACACAGCGGCAATGGTTGCTGGACTGGAGCACCACGCGGCCGCTGAACGATCCTCGCGACTTCTTCCACTACGGCACCCTGCCTTCGCTCGCCGCAGCCACCGGCCGCTGGCTCTTTCACGACGCCACCGGCCTGCTCCCGGTGAATCAGGCATGGCACACGGCAAACCTGCTGTTCTCGCTCATTCTCACCGCGGGCCTGCTCGTCTGGTCGCGCTCGACGCTGGGCACGCGCGGGGCGATCTGGACGATGGTGATCTGGGCAGCGTGGCCGAGACTGTGGCCGGACTGGCACAACAACATCAGTGATCTTCCGGGCGCCGCCCTGTCTCTATGGGCCGCCTGGGCCGCGTGGCGTTGTGCCGAAGACCCGGAAGGCCGGTGGCGGGATTACATCAGGCTCGGCGTACTGTTCGGACTCGCCTACAGTTGCCGGGCGCCGAACGTGCCCGCACTCGCCGGCGCGATTGGCGTATGGCTTGGCTGCCTTCGGCTGCTGGGCCGGCAGTGGCCAAGACGCATGGCGCTCGGCGTCGTCGCGGCGGTGGCGGTGGCGCTCCTGACTGTCAAGGTCGCGAATCCCGCGTTCTGGCATCGGTCGGTTCTGCTTCAGGTGTTCTACCTGGACCCGAAAGCCATTGCCCGCAGCGGCATCGGGTACACGATCTTGTGGTTCGGCGGAGAGCTCTACCGCAGCCGCGCAGTCCCGTGGTTCTACGCGCCGTACGTGTTTCTGATCAGCACGCCCCCGGCGCTCCTTGTTGTTCTGTCGGCGTCTGCAATTCGCGCGGCCGCGTCAATTCGGCGTGTTCCGCCGTTTGTCCTTCTCTGGTTGATCCTCGGCGCCTGCTCGGTCGGCAAGCACGTGCTCGGCATGGGGAACTACGACGGCGTCCGGCATTTCCTGGAGGCCTTTGCGCCGCTGACGCTGTTTGCGGCCTGGGGTGTCGAGCAATGGTGGTCGCAGCAGACGGCGCGTGGATGGCGGCCGAGCGCGATCGCAACGGCGGCGGCTGTAATGATTGCCCTCGGCGTTTCACTCGTCTCCGCGGCCAGAATCCATCCCTACCAGACGGGTTACTTCAACGTGTTCGCCGGCAGGCTGGAGTCTGCCTGGAATCGCTTCGAGTTCGACTACTTCGGCCAGGGATTGCTCGACGCGTCCGAATGGATGAAGCGCGAAGTCGGCGACCGGCCGGCTACCGTCCACGTGCCGTTTGTCGGGCACGTCATGGATTGGTACCTGCCGTCGAACTTCACGATCCGTGGTGAGGGAACGCCTGAGATGATCGGCGCCGCGACCAGTGGCGACTGGATGGTGCTCGCGAACCGGAAGTCACGCCTGATTCGTTCGAACCTCGAATTCGCCTGCCCAACTGGCTGGACTCTCGTCCACGAAGCCCGGGCAGCCGAGGACCTTCCGCCGGCCGCGCTGATCTGCCGCCGCTAGCTCAGATACCAGATCAGGAGCGCGACCATCGCGCCAGCGCCAAGGACCGCCAGTTGTTTGGCACGGCGCTCGGCTCTCTTGCGTTGCGGAACGAAGATCTCACGGGGGCCAAAAGTCGTGGCGGTCACCGGTTCGGGCCGGGTCCTGCCTGCCTCCCACGTCCGGAACAGCCCCGATGACATGACAACCGCAACCGGCCGGCAGAACACGCGGGTCGGCATGGCCGCGAGCGTCTCCAACGAGTAATTGAAGAAGTACTCCCCTCGCTCGAGGAACGTCGCCCGCTCGGCAGCGTCCGATGCTTCGTGCGCCGCGGCGAAGAATACGTCGCTCTTGCGAATGTCCTGGGCAGCCCACGTCTCCGTCGGAAACTGGAGCTTCTCCGGCTTGTCCAGGTAGGGATAGGTGTTCGTCACCATCCAGCGCGCATAGGTCAGCAGGCTCGCGCGACTGTACTGGTAGATCTCGTCCCGTTCATTTCGTTCGCGCTTGAAGTGTATGAAACGCGCCAGCGCCTGCAGGAACATCGTGTAGAACCAGCGCTGTTCATGGTTGTCGAGGTCGAGGCGATCGAAGTTCTCTGCGGGATGAACGACCCGCCTGATGATCTGATTTGCCTTCTCCATCAGTCGCGGATCACCGGACAACCTGAACCCATCGACCAACGCGTTCAGTGAATTCGCCGGACCCCGACCAGGCCCGAAATAGCCGGACGCCGAACCTGACGCGCGCCCTGTGTCGCCGGCATCGAGCCACCGAAACGGCGTCTTCCGGCCATCATCAGTGTTGATGACAAAGTTCCCGAGGCCCACTACGGTCGCCCGCGAGGCCTCGTCACCTGTCAGGAAATGGTGCAGCATCAGGCCGGTCGTGTAGTTGTGGTCGGCCGACGGCCCGCCGCCGTGGCTGTGACCGCCGTTGTTGCGCGGATACGTGCGATGCCCCGCAGTGTCCGCGTCCCCGTAGTGATAGGTGTGCCAGAACAGCCCGCCGTTGTACGCCGACTTGTCGCGATCGGTGTGGTAGATGTCGATGTCGATGACGTGCGCGGCCATCTCGTCGGCCATCGCCCACCAACGGGGATCGGCCGTACGGAGGTATTGCATGACGAGGCCGCCCACGACGTCGTACTGATTGTTGTAGTGCGACACGAGCGGCGGACTCGGTTGCCTGACCGCCTCATGGTCGCCGTACACGTCTCCGAAATGGCGCCAGCCGTACTCGTCGATCACTTCCCGCTTGAGCTCGAAGCGCGCCGATCCTTCGACGGCGGACCCGATGAGTCCGGCATGCCGGTCGTCGAGCGGCGCAAGCAGCGATACGGCATTCGACGACAGGGTCCAGGCAGGATCGACACACGCAAGCGTCGGTTCCCTGCACCATTCGAGCGGCGTCGAGCTGACGCTGTCACGTCCAGCCGCAAGGAAGCAGACGTGGGTCTTCTGTTCGCCGCCCTGCAGCTCATGGAGATCGCCGAACTGCCCCGGAAAGAAGCGGATGTGCAGCGCGTTCGCGCCGGCATCGGCTTCAATCGCCCTCGGAAAGTTCTGCCAGAAATGCCTGAAGGCAACGCCAGCGTATCGATCGCCGCGCCGGACGGTCACAACAGGCGTAGCGCGCAGGCCGTTACGTGTCCCGGCCGCCGAACGGACGCGATATCCCCGAAACGTGACCGGAATCTGGCGCTTCCGATTGATGTGGTTGGACGACTGCCAGGCTTCCCCACCGCTCGAGTCCTGATAGATCTCGAAGGGCCCTTCCATGGCTTCGGCTGCCGACCCGGCCTCCGTCGAACAGGAGATTGCCGTTGCGCCGCTCGCCTCCCTGAGTGCCACGGAGAGGGACAGGTCCTTCAAAAGCACCGAGCCCGGATCCCCGAGGTCCCAGAAACCACCCTCGTGGCGGGCGCGAGCCGGGTTAGTGACGGTCAGACGCAGACGAACCGTGGACAGGCCCGCGTAGAACTCAACGCGGGTCGTCACCCTGAGAGAACGTCCGCCCAGGTCGAGACGACCCTGCAAGCGGACGACGGTGCGGACCGGACCGGTTGACTCGACCTCAACCTGCTCGATGACGGCTTCGTGCGGCTGTCCATGCTCATCGACCGCTATGAGCCGGCTTCGCGCACCATCGACCAGGCCTTCGGCCGAATCAAGTGCCGCAAACGGAAAGGCGCCACCGGGGCGAAGTTCGAACTTCGCCGCGCCCGTATCAACCTGAACGGCGCCGCCGGCGACGGTCGTCGCACGGATGGCGGACGCATGAGTAAGGCCGGGACGGCCGGTATCGAGATTGAGCTCCTGGCGTCCGCTAGCTCGGTTGATCCGGCTGTCGACCGCGGCGTCCACCAGCACCCAGCGTGCAGAGCCGTCGATCCAGCGGTCCAGCACGCGCGCTTGCACCGCGCGCCAGGCGCCATCACCCACGGAACCTGCGGGACCCACGGAACCTGTGGAACCCGTACTAATCGCCCAGTCTGTCGGCTCTCTGACGAGTCCCTGCGGTAGCGGTACGCCAAACGTGACCGGTTCGGCTGCTCTGGTGTCGTCCTGCCTGAAGTCCGGTACAGGCGCCGTCAGCACCCGAATCAGCATCGCGTAGTATCGTATCGGATTCGAACGCGTCTTCATGAGAGAGAGCCTGAAGTCCTTTGCGCGCGGAGTCGCTTTTGTCTTCGTGCTTCCGGCCCTGGCGTCGTATTTCATTCGCGCGGGCGTCATCGGCCGCGACCGGGCGCTGGAGGGTTCCTCACAGATGCTCGCGCTGGTGCCCGGCATCATCGGGCAGTACTTGCGACAGGCGTTTCTCGCGCAGACGATTGCCGGATGCGCGCCGAGCGCGACCGTCAGCTTTGGAACCATCCTTTCGAAGACAGGGGCGCGGATTGACGAGCGCGCGTACATCGGGCCTGGCTGCTCGCTGGGCCTGGTGCACATCGGCGAAGACGTCCTCATCGGCTCGGGCGTGCACATCACCAGCGGGCGCGACACGCACGGCACCGACGATCCCAACGTTCCGATTCGCGAGCAGGAGGGGCGGCTCGAATTGGTGCGGATCGGCGCCGGAAGCTGGATTGGCAGCGGCGCGATCGTGATGGCTGACGTCGGCGCGCGGTCGATCGTTGGCGCGGGGGCGGTCGTAGCGAAACCAATTCCTGACGCGGTTGTCGCTGTTGGCGTGCCGGCCGCAGTGGTTCGCGCGCGTTCGTGAACGTTCTATTCCTCTCGCATCGCGTTCCATATGCGCCCAATCGCGGCGATCGCGTACGGGCATTCCATATCCTGCATGAGCTCTCGCGCTGGGCCACGGTCGACGTTGCGGCGCTCGCGCATGACGATGACGAAGCGTCGCGCGGGCCGGACCTGTCGGTGGTTGCCAGGCGTGTCGCTATCGCCAGGGTTCCAGGCCTGAGGAACATGGCGCGCGCGGCACTCGCTTGGCCGACGTCGGTCCCGACAACCCACTCACTTCTGGATTCGCCGGACCTGGGATCAAAGATTGATGCGCTGACCGCAGAGGCGCGGCCGGACGTCGTGTTCTGCTTCTGCACCGGCATCGCGCCGTTCGTGTTCAGACCGTCACTCGCCGGCATCCCGCTCGTTCTCGACATGGTGGACGTGGATTCCGAAAAGTGGGCGTCCCTCGCAGCTTCGTCGCCGATTCCACGGTCCTGGGTCTATGCCAGGGAGGCGCGGGTGCTTCGCGCCTTCGAACAGCGCGTTGTCGGTATCGCCAGGGCCACACTCGTGGTGAATGAACGTGAGCGGACTGCCCTGCTGGCGGAGAATGCCGGAGCCCGGGTCCTCGTGGTCGAAAATGGCGTGGATGTCGAAGGCCTGCGGCCTGCTGAGGGCCCCTCGGAGCAGCCGGTCGTCGTCTTCTGCGGCGTCATGAATTACGAGCCGAATGCCGAAGCCGTGCTGTGGTTCGCGAACGATGTCTGGCCGGGGGTGCTGAAGCGTCATCCACAGGCACGCTTCAAGATCGTCGGCGCCAGCCCATCGAGCGCGGTCTTGGCCCTTGCCGAAGGGTCTCGCGGGATCGAGGTCACCGGCTCCGTGCCCGATGTGCGTCCGCATCTCTGGAGCGCGGCCGTCTCAGTCGCGCCGATCAAGACGTCGCGCGGGATTCAGAACAAAGTGCTCGAAGCGCTCGCGTCGGGCCTGCCAACGGTCGTCACGCCAGTGGTCATGGACGGCCTGCCGGCGGCGGTTGCACCGGCGTGTGCGGTTGCGGCCGGCGCAGGTGAATTCGCCGATGCCGTGAGCCGGTTGCTTGCGTTGCCGCCGGTCGAGAGGCGCCGGCGCGCCGGCGCCGCGGATCTCTCCTCGCTCTCGTGGCACGGTCAGCTTGCCGGCTTGCGGGAGATTCTGGCCGACTCGATACGATAAGCTCTGGCGGTTCGATGCTGTTCAGCGGCGTATACAAGCTCTGGGAAGATCCCCTCATCGTCAGTTGCATGGTCGGATCCGAGCAGCATGCCCTGGCGATCGACAAATCCGCAGACATCATTCTTCACGAATCCTGGCTGTCGACCTGGCGCTCGCTGGCGGGACTGATGCGTTACCGCTGGACGGCATCCCGCGCGGGCAAGCGGGTGCACTTCATGGGGTGCGCCGTGGAATCCGAGCGGCTGCGCAGGCGAAGCCTGATGCCGGGCGCGCTCATCAACATCAGCATCTACATCGATCACAAGCTGTACGACATCCGGCCGACGCCAAAGAAGTTCGACGCGATCTATCCGGCGCGGATGGAGTACTACAAACGGCTGCACCTTGCCTCCGACGTGAAGAGCCTCTACGTCCACACCTATGGCGCGCTGCTGAAGGAGGACGGCTCGTTTGATCTACACCGATACGAGCCGAAGATATCGCACGCCGCTTTCAACACTTTCCGCGTCTCGGTTGACGAACTGGTCACGAGCTACAACGCCGCCCGTGTCGTGCTGGCGCTGTCGGAAGTCGAGGGCGCAATGCTGGGGTCGGTCGAAGGCATGCTGTGCGGTCTGCCGCAGGTTTCGACCTACTGCAAAGGCGGACGCGAGCAGTTCTTCGACGACCGCTACGTACGCGTCGTCGCCCCGGAACCAGGGCGGATTGCAGCGGCGGTTGATGAATTGGTCAGGCTCGAGATAGACCCGCAGTTCGTGCGCGCGGAAACGCTCAAGAAGCTTCGGGTGCACCGCGATCGGCTGATCGACTACATCATCAAGATCATTCGATCGCGAAAAGGACGCGTGCCCTCGCAAGAGGCCGTCGAAGAACGCCTGTTCGGCGGGCCGGAGGCCCTCCTTTCCACTTACGTTCACCGCCGGAACTTCGAGAGCGCAGGGTTGGCCTAGTCCGGACCTAGAAGATCCGGATACTGTCGTCCGCCACTTCGAAGGACCGGCCCGGAAACAGATCGCTGACGAACTGCTTCAGCCAGGTGATGGTGGGATAGTCGTGTTCGCCGGTGAAGCACCTCGCGTCATCGATCAGGATTGCGTGGTCCTTGATGTGATGGCTCGCGATGGAACGCAGTTCTTCGATGATCGGCGTTTCCTTGTCGGCCCTGCCGGTGTTCTTGCCCTCCAGCACGCCGGAGAAATGTCCATCGAGCCAGAATACGGCGCCGGCCTTCAGTTGTGAGAGCACCTCGGGAAGCTTCACTGCACTGTCACCGAGCACGCACGTGATGTTCGGATATCTGGCGAACCGCCGTTTCGCCCGCCGGTACAGCGGCTCGAACAACTCGATCGTGATGATCTGGGCGAACGTGTCCTTCATCGCGTAGGCCATGTCCCCATCGTAGGTGCCGGTCTCGACCAGAACCTTCTTGCCGCTCCTGGCAGCCGCCGACCTGAGCGCCAGCTGTTTGACTATGTGTGGTGGCGGCGCGGGTTTGCCGCGGCGGATCCACTCTTCGAGATGCCTCCCGCGGTGCCACACTCGCAGGTGGTCATAGGGCAGCGTGTCTTGAAACAGCGCCTTGACGATCGTGGTAACCGGGGCGATCACAAACCCGCTCTAGACGGCAGTCTAGACGCGACCTATGTGGCGCCGATGTACCAAAACGCACACTTGCAACGACTGGCGTTTTCGTGGCCTGTGGGCTTCTAGAACAGGGTGTAGATGAACGGCGCGGCGGCCGTGCCGGACAGGAAGACAAGCACACCGAACACGACCAGAATCACGACGATCGGCAGAAGCCACCATTTCTTGCTGGTCTTCAGGAAATACAGGAACTCCGACACCATCCCGGTCGACTGTTTCTCGCTGGCGGCTGTCTTGAAATCCTTCATTTCCCTCTCCGCTCAGAACTGCCGCAGATATTCTTCACCAGAACGCGGCTGGGGTTTCGGCAGCCAATAGGTGTCGCGGCGCGATCGCCGTAGAAGCAAGGGGTCACGGCCCGACAGCCGGAACACCAGACCGACCGCGGTGAAGAGCACGAAGAACATCAGGCCCAGAGCGATTCTCGAGACCGCCCAGCCAATCGGGAACGCCACGATCATCCAGGCGGTGAACACCGGGCGCACGGCCGCCGGTGCAGTGAGTCCCGTCACACCGATGAGCACCGATGCCGCGGCCAGCACAATCGTGACTGTCCCGCTGTTGCCGTGCCACAGCCGCCAGGCCGCGAGGCCGCCAAACACGACAAGGCACAGGCCGCCGAACTGGCGCAGCGTGCTCGTCGAGGCAGGCTTGATCACGTCGGACCAGTTCATGCACTTTGCTCCGCCAACTCCGTCTGCTCCGTTGCCTCGGAGGCGTCAGTCCAACTGAAACTGCGCCAGGTACTTGGCGCGCGCGGCGGCATCCAGTGTACCTTCCACGTCCTCTTTCAGAAGAACCACGTCGTCGAGCACCAGCACGTCCATTTCCGTCCCGAGGAAGCACCGGTAAGCGTCTTCGGGCGTGCACACAATCGGCTCGCCCCGCACATTGAAGCTCGTATTGACGAGCACCGGACAACCGGTGCGCGCTTGAAACCCGCGCAGGAGCGCAGCCAGACGCGGGTTTCTCTGGTCGTCGACGGTCTGGAGGCGCGCGCTGTAGTCCACGTGCGTTACCGCCGGAATTGAGGAGCGAGGCACGTTGACCCGGTTGCGAAGGTCCGGGTCGTTCCGCATGGTTTCGCGCTGCGCGTCAGTCACTGGAATCCGATGCTCGTCGAGCACCGGCGCCACGAGCAGCATGTACGGGCTTTCGTGTCTCCGATCGATCCCGAACCACTTGTGGGCCTCATCGCGCAGCACAATCGGCGCGAAGGGCCGGAAGCTCTCCCTGAACTTGATCTTGAGGTTCATGGTCGCCTGCATTTTCGGCGACCTCGGATCACCGAGGATGCTGCGCGCGCCCAGGGCTCGCGGACCGAACTCCATGCGGCCCTGGAACCATCCGACGATCTTCTCCTGCTCCAAGAGGGTCACTACGCGCGCGACGAGATCGGCGTCGCTTGCAGCCTGCCGGTACTTCGCACCAACGCCGTCGAGGAACGATCGGATCCCGGCGGACTTGAACTCGGGGCCGAGATAACTGCCTTTCTGGCGATCGGTTGCGACCGGCGGGCGCTCGTTCTCGAGCAGTTGATACCAGGTGAAGAGCGCCGCGCCCAATGCGCCGCCGGCATCGCCCGCCGCGGGCTGAATCCAGATGTCGTCGAAGGGCCCTTCGCGAAGCAAGCGCCCGTTGGCGACGCAATTCAACGCGACGCCGCCGGCCATGACGAGATTCTTCAAGCCGGTCTCGCGATGGACTTCGCGTCCAATGGCCAGCATCGCGTCCTCGGTGACGCTCTGGATGCTCGCCGCGAGATCCATGTGCCGCTGCTCGATGTCGGACTCGGGATTCCTCGGTGCGCCCCCGAACAACTGATGGAACCGGCTGTTCGTCATCGTCAGGCCCTGGCAATAGTTGAAGTACTCCATGTCCAGCCAGAAGCTGCCGTCAGGACGAAGATCCAACAAGTGCTTCAGAATCAGATCTTTGTAGACAGGCCTGCCGTATGGCGCCAGGCCCATTAACTTGTACTCGCCGCTGTTCACCTTGAATCCGCAGTAGTACGTCACGGCGGAGTACAGGAGCCCGATCGAGTGCGGAAACTGGATCTGCTTGGCGAGCTCGATGCGGTTACCGCGGCCGGTTCCAAGTGTCGTCGTACTCCACTCACCCACGCCGTCGAGCGTCAGAATGGCGGCCTCGTCGAACGGACTCGGGAAGAACGCGCTCGCGGCGTGGCTCTCGTGGTGGTCGGTGAAGATGATCGGCGCCTTCACGCTCCGGTCGAGATTCTGCCGGATCAGTTTCGGAAGGTGGGTCTTCTCCTTCAACCACACGGGGATGGCCATCGCAAAGCTCTTGAAGCCCTGCGGAGCGAACGCCAGGTACGTCTCGAGCAGCCGCTCGAACTTGCGGAGCGGTTTCTCGTAGAACACGACGTAATCAAGATCGGACGCCTTGATGCCGGCGTCGTGCAGGCAGTACTCGATGGCCTTCGACGGAAAACCAGGATCGTGCTTCTTGCGGGTGAATCGCTCCTCCTGCGCGGCCGCTGCGATCGCGCCGTCCACGACGAGCGCGGCCGCGCTGTCGTGGTAGAAGGCTGAAATGCCGAGAATCCGCGCCATCCGATCCGCTAGGGAATGTTGCTCACTATATGCGGACCTGCGGCATTCGCAATCCAGAGCGGCAGCCTCTTCCACGTCTCGATCATCAGTCGGAACTTGGGATTCTTCGGACTCTGATCCGGCAACGCACCACCTGGCGCAAGCCAGTATTCCCAGTGCAGCGGCACCGGCTGGGCGCCCCACTGTTCCTTGAACTTGAACGTACCCTCACCTGGCGTCGAGCGTCCGAAGTCGAACGTCGCCACGCCTTCTGCCACTGCCGAATCGATGGCGTGCCAGTACAACAGGTGATTGGGGCACAGCGAGTTGTAGTCGCGAATCGATGACGCCCACGGAATCTCAATGAGGTCGCGCGTCCGAATCGTCAGGCCGGCCGCAACCGGCGTGTTCTGGAGTGACACGACGATGATGCGTGCGCGATCCGGCAAGGCGCGCATGACCTCGTCGAACAGCTTGCGCGAATAGACGGGCGTACCCAGGTCGCGCATGTTGCGCGCGAACACGCGGTAGAACGCCTCGACTAGCTCAGCTCCGCCCCGGGTCACGGTGAGGCCGGACTTCTCGGCCTTGCGCACCTGGTTTCGGGCTTTTCGATCGATGCGCTCGAACATCCCGGCCGAGAGCGGCAACCGCATCGTGACCTTGTGCTGGCGGCACGGAAGACTCTCGAAACGGCGGCCGATGTGCCGCAGTTCCACGTGCTTCACGCCATTGGCGGCAGCCAGGCGGCCCGCGTCGTCGAGCAGAGCCGCCGCGACGGTGTCCGACGGGGCAAGCACGCCACCGAAGTTGACGAACGGCAGCGAGGTGAAGCTGCGGCCGAAAATGATGCTCCGGATTTCGATGATCGGCAGGACGCCCGCGATGGCGCCGTCCGCGCCCCGCTCCATCAGGTAGTGAGCGCGATGGCCGAAGGCGCGTTCAATGACATCGCGCCAGACCCACTCGTGATAGCCGGCGGCGTCAGGTTGCGAGGAGACGAATCGATCCCATTCCTCGCGGTCTGACTGACTCGCAATCACTCCTGGCTCCTCAGCAGCCAGTAGTCTTTCATGAGCAGGAATCGTCCGAGGACCAGCGCATCGATCGCGGAGGAATACATCGTCCTCACTGCGTCGCGCGGAGTGCAGGCGGTCGGTTCCGCCGCGCCGGAGAGACCGATCTCAATCAGCCCGGGCGTGCCTGTGGACGCATAGTGATGCTCGAGAAGGTCGCGGAGTCTCGATTCGAATCGCGCGGACGGTCCATGAATGCGGGCGGCGTGGCGGCCGTCGAGCGCCGCGGCCACGAGCGGCCGCCAATCGGCCCGGACCTCGACATCACGGCTTCCAAACGCCGGCGCGTCCGAGGCGAGGCACGAGGCTGCCATCGTTGGCGCCACGACGAGCGGCAGGGGCGTATCGAGAGGCAGATCGCGCAGATACTCGTTCACGTTCTGGCGCGCGTAGCGGTTCGACGGGTCCGCCAGAATGCTGCGCGTACCGAGCGGCCGGGGCCCGAACGCCATCGGTCCCTGGAACCACCCGACGATCTTCCCCTGCGCCAGCATCTTCGAAACGCGGGCCAGCAATCGCGCCCAGTCGGGTTCGTAGACGTAGTCCAGCCTGCAGTTGTCGAGCGTGCGCTTGATTGCTTCTTCTGAAAACGCGGGGCCGATCGCGAGCGCGGCAGCGTGCCCGGCGCCGGCAACGGCACCGAGGGCGCGGCCCGAAGGCTCCGGCACCGCCGCAAGAGACAGCCGATCTCCCACTATCCCCTGCAACGCGCTGTTGAATCCCGCGTTGCCAAATGCGCCGCCGCCTGCGGCCACGGGACTCGACCCATTCCCCGTACCCGCGCATTCGGCGATCTTCGCGACGACGCCCGCCAGGCTGGCCGTGAAACTCGCGGCAAGCGCACGGCGCTTCTGCTGAACCCTCGCGTTGAGTGATCGAGGATCACCAAGCAAAGCCGCATGATCGCCGCCGATCGTTTTCGCGGCCGCCGCGATTGCCGCAGGATCGGCCGATACGCCTGCGGCGTTGCCGGCAACGACGATTGCCGCCGAGAATGCTTCGGCAAACTCAGGATCAGTGCCAGCTCCGAGCCGGTCGAGCTCCGCGAGCGAATCTGTGGTGCTGAGTCCAAGAGTCGAGGCCAGCGCGCTCGCGCCGGCGAAGATGGCCGGCGCACCGGCTACATCACGGCGCTCGGCTACACCATCTCCCTCGCGCCGGAACAGCGCCATCACCGGCGGATTCGCCCCGCAGACGATGACCGCACGTGACGCGGGAGTGGTCATCGCGGCGTGGCGAGCATCGGCTTCGACCGCATCCATGACTCGCGAAGATCTCGCGAGTTTCCCGGCGTCACCGACAACGTCGCCGACAACGACGACCTCGTCGACGGCGTCGGTAGCGACACCTGCGGCCGTAAGGCAGGCATCCACGGCATTTACGGGGACACCACCGGTCTGCGCGTAGCCGATGCCGGCCACGCGAGCGAAGCTTTCTTCGGTTACGGCCGCGACGATGCGGCCGTCGATGGACAGCGCGGCCGCCGCGTCACGGTCCCGGCCGCTGATCCCGAGCACTTTCACGCGATCACCAAATCTCCAATTCGCGTGGGGCCCCACCCCCACGCGCTTGTCTTCCGGACGCTCAGCGCCCTCGCTACGCTCGGGGCCTCGCGATGGCCATCGGGGCCCCACGCCCACGCGGCTGTTTTCGAGCGCTCAGCGCCCTCGCTGCGCTCGGGACCTCGCGGTGTCACCGCTACGCCCGCTTCGGATGTTCGACCAGGAACTCTCCGATCGCCAGAACGTCGAGGTTGCCCTGCAGGAACGCCCGGATTGCATCGTCCGGCGAGCAGACGATCGGCTCCTCGTGCATGTTGAAGCTGGTGTTGATCAGCGTCGGGATGCCCGTGAGCTTGTGGTACTCGGTCAGCAGCCGGTGGAAGCCGGGGCTGCCCGTCGCGGTGACGAGCTGCGGGCGCGCGGTGCCGTCCACATGGACGGCGGCCGGGCAGTCCCGGATCATCGACGGCGTGCAGTCGAACGTAATGGTCATGAATTCCGCGGCGTAGTCGGCGCCGTCGACGAGCTTGTAGTTGGCGTGACGATGCTCGTGGAGCGTCGCGGGCGCGAAGGGCATGAACTCCGTCCGGCCGAGCCGCTGGTTGAGCCACTGGTTCACGGACGGTTCTTTGGCGTGGTACAGAATCGAGCGGTGGCCGAGCGCGCGCGGCCCGTACTCCATGCGGCCGTCGAATCTGGCAACGACCTTCCCTGCCGCGAGCAGCATCGCGATCTTTGGTTCAATCGGCGTGTAGCGCGTGAACGGGAGGCCGGCGCGCTTCAACGCCTCGGCGATCTCGTCGCCCGTGTACGAGGGTCCGAGATAAACGTCGTTGATCCTCTTGCGCGTCGGCTCGCTGCCGGCGAACTCGGCGAGGGCGGCGCCCGTGCCGCAGCCGCCGTCACCCATGTTCGGATGGATGAAGATGCCGTCGACACCCTCGATCTCGCGCAGACGCTGGTTCAGCTTGACGTTGGCAACGACACCTCCGGACAGCACGAGATGCCTGAGTCCGGTCTTCTTCAGGTGCTGCGAGACGTAGGCGACCGCCACCTCTTCGAGCACGCGCTGATACGCCGCGGCGACGTCGATCTTCGGAAACTGGGCCGCCAGCAGGCGCGCGAAGTAGACGTTGTTGGTCTCGACGATGCGGAATCCGCCGTTGGCGTGCACGAACCGCCGTCGGAGGACGTCGCCGAGCACTTCGGGATCGCCGTAAGCAGCGAGGCCGACGATCTTGCCCTCGTGACGGCTGGGCGTGAAACCGAGCGCGGACGTGACTGATTCGTAGAACGTCCCGAGCGAATGCGGATACTCGAGGCCGTGGACGCGCTCGATCTTGCCGTCGCGGCCGACGCTGATGCTGCCCGCAAGGCCCGACCCGTAGCCATCGAGCGTCACAATGAGCGCCTCATCGTAGCCGCTGGTGTAGTACGCGTTCGCGGCGTGGCTCAGGTGATGCTCGACTCGCTTGAGCTTGCCGCTGAATCCAACTTCAGCCAGCCCGCTTTCGAGCTGCTGGTGCCACTGGAAGTGGTACTTCGACGCCTCGCGGCCCCACTGTTCGGATCCGCGCTTCGCGACATTGCGCGACACGACGCCCTCGCTCGCGAGCACGCGGTACGCGAGGTTCTTGAGCAGGCCTTTCTCCTGGCGCTCGTTCGGATCCGCGAGTCCCGGGACGGGCTCCCGGCGCGCTGGAATCCTGGCCTTCGCTTTCTGGATTTCCTCGCTCGTGGCCGCGGCCTCGGTTTCTTCGAGGAACTCGCGCTCCTTCTCCAGGTTGCGCTCGAACAGGCGCGTCTCTTCGTCGTACGGCAGGAAGGGATAGACCACGCGGTCGATCTCCTCGGCCTTCGTTCCCGTCCGATCGAGGGCATCCTCGAGCGCCTGCCACGGAAATCCGTTCTGCAGCTTGACGCGCGTGAATCGTTCCTCGGCGGCGGCGTACGTGATGACGCCGTCCTCGACGATCGTGACCGTCGAATCCTTGTCCAGTGGTGAGAGTCCCAATACCTTCATATGAGTCCGTGAATGTGTCAGTTCGCGAGCGCGTCGAAGATCTCGCTTGCGGCCGTCGGCTGTCCGCCGATCCCCGCAAAGAAGTAATCAAAGTATCGGTCGATGGTCGCCACAAAGGCATCCCGCTCGGCCGCATCCCTCACGTATCTCGTGCAGCCCGGCTTGAGGCTCGGACTGTGGAAAGTCAGTGCAAATGTGCGCACTCCATCGGCGACGAGCGCCCTCGTCAGGGCCGTCATCTCGTCGAGCGTGTTGCCTTCAGGAGAGAGCATGACCTTGTTCAGCATTCCCGTCCGGGCCAGGATGCCGACCGCACGGACGGGCTCCAGGAACCTCGCGGAGGCCGCCCGGTGAAGCGGCTCGCCGAACCGGCGAGCCGCGCCAATGTAGTCGAGCGTGCACGGCAACTCGAGCAGCCGGCGTCGGCTGCCGAACGACCCCGGCCTGACGCTGAAGCCGCTGAAATCCGGTCCCTTTTCCGGCGAGAAGTCCATGTGCGGAATCACGCTCGTGTCGACGTCGTATCCCAGGGACTCCAGAATCCGTGCGGTGCCAGGACCAAATCCATAGCGCCCGGCCTTGTAGACGCGCGGCCGCACGTGCATGCGGGTCTGGATCGCTTCGGTCAGCGCCTCGATCTTGGCGCGCTCCAGATCAGCCCCCAGATTGCACGCAAAACTCATCTCGCGAGTCAGCGGCTCCTCGAACGGCGGTGTGACCCACGGATGGAGATGCGCGCCGATGTAGCACTGCCCGTCGGCCGCAAATCCTGCGAGCGTCCCTGCCGATGAGGGCGTCGACGCCACCGGATAGTCGACAACGTACGTGGGCTTCAGTCCATAGCCCGCGGCAACCTTCTGCAGGCGCGCGGTCTCGGGAATCGCGGTGACGCTGACGTTCTCCCGCGCGAACGGCGCGGCCCAGTCGAACTCCTCCTCGGTATCGACGATGACGAAGAGCTCAGGTTTCTTGCCGGGCTGTTCGGTCAGCGGTGTGAAAAAGCCGGGCGTCAGCACCGCGCGGCCTCCGGCACCACATCGGTGAGCCTGCCAAATCGAAAATCCGTCAGGAGCCGGCGCAGCCGTCCCTCGGTCTTGTCGAGGTTTCGATAATGCCTGAACCGGCTGACCGTGCCGGCTTCGAGCCGCGGCTGATCGGGATCGATCTCCCACGGATGCAGATAGAAGATCGCCGGCCGGCGTTCGTGCGCGTTGATGCGGGCAATGCCCCAGCGCGTCCAGCCGTACGGCAGCAGGCGGAAGTAGCCGCCGCCCGCGACCGGCAGATTCATCGAGCCGATCCGAACGGTCGACGGCGGCACCTCAGTGAGCTCCCCCGCCGAGCGCTTCAGGCCATGTACGTGACGCGGCGCATCCGGAATGCCGTATCGATCGTGACGAATCGGGAAGATGCTGGCGTCGTAGGTGAATCCCTCTTCGACGAGCACGTCGAGCGCCCAGAGCGATTGCTTCGTAATCGAGTAACTTGGCGCGCGGTAGCCGAAGACGCGCTGTCCCGAGAGATCCTCCATGAAGCGTTTCGATCGTCGAATGTCCGCGCGGAATGCGTCAGGTGTCTGCTCGTAGATCAGCCGGTGGGCGTAGCCGTGAGACGCAAGCTCATGACCTCCGCCGGCGATGGACTTGACGAGGGACGGAAACTTCTCCGCGACCCAGCCGAGCACGAAGAATGTGGCTTTCACGCGGTGGTCATCGAACAGCCGCAGCAGCAGCTCGGTGTTCGCGACCACACGGCTGGGGAACGTATCCCACTGCTCGCGCGACACCACGGCGTCGAACGCGCTGACCTGGAAGTAGTCCTCGACGTCGATCGTCATGGCATTGACAATCGAATCGGCCGCGACCGGTGTCCGGCCGCTGGAGGCGGTGGGCTGTCCGGCCATGGTTACTGCGCGCCCCGGCGAAGGATGACCGTCTTCACCGTCGAAAAGAGCACGAACAGATCGAACGCCACGGCCATCCGTTTGATGTAGAAGAGATCGTACTGAAGCTTCTCGAGCGCGTCCTCGACCGAGGCGCCGTAGGTGTAGGACACCTGCGCCCAGCCCGTGACGCCCGGCCGAACCGTGTGGCGCAAGCCGTAGAACGGAATCTCCTCGGTCAGCTTCGCGACGAACTCGGGCCGCTCGGGCCGGGGACCGACCATGCTCATATCGCCCAGGAGCACGTTCCACAGCTGCGGCAGCTCATCGAGGCGCGCGCGCCGGAGAAAGCCGCCGATCGGCGTGATGCGCGGGTCGGAGGCCTGCGCCCAGACCGGCCCGGTCTTGGCCTCGGCATCCTGCCGCATCGACCGGAACTTGTGCACCGTGAACAGCTTGCCGTCCTTGCCGACGCGCGCCTGGTGGTAGAGAACCGGGCCGGGAGACGTGAGCTTCACCATGGCGGCGACGAGGGCCATCACCGGCGAGAGCAGCGTCAGGCCGACCGCCGCGCAGACCAGATCGAGCACGCGCTTGGCGACGAGGAGCAGCCGGGTCTTCTTGAAGCCCTCGGAAAACAGGAGCCAGCTCGGGCGCAGGTTATCTACGGCAATCTTGCCGGTGAACTCCTCGTAGACCGACGGCAGATGATCGAACGTCACATTGCGATCGATCTTCATCCGCAGCAATTGATCCATCGGCAGCTTGCCGCGCGCATCCACGAGGCTGACCACCACGCGGTCGACGCCGCGCTGGCCGACAATCGTCGGAATGTCCGCGACGGTGCCGATGACGCCGGGATTGATGACCGGTTGGCCCACCCTCGCGGGATCGGCATCGACGAATCCGACGATCTCGACGCCGAGCTCGATGCGCCGATTGTGCAGCTCACCCGCGAGTGCGACAGCCGCGCTGTTCGTCCCCACGAGCAGCAGCCGCTCGCGCGGTCCGATGGTCCGGTTGAACAGCTCGTACAGAATCCGCGAAAACACGACGCTGATTATGACGATCAGCGGCAGCGCAATCGCGAAGATGCCGCGGCCGATCATGGCATCCGGGAACCAGTAGTACACGGCCGCCAGAATGAAGGATGCGGCCGCAAGCGACTGGATGATGCCGACGAACATCTGGCGTCGATCGGACGTGTGCTTCAGGTTGTACAGGTCGGCGAAGTACAGGCAGGTCTGCGTGACCACCGCCACGATCAACGTCCGCTCGACGCCATGCTGGAAGAGGAACAAGTCCCACGCACCGGAACCGAACCGGATCCACGCCGCAACCCCGACCGTCAGCAGAATCGCGACGGTCTCGAACAGGACGAGGGCGACGGTGCGGAGGGCGGAACGGTGCATGCGACGTTCGAGTTGCCGCTATTTCCTGACCAGAGCGCCGGGCTCGGCCTGGGCATAGTACTTGTAGTAGTCGTAGTTGGTCTGCGACGACTGCGCGCGCGCGCGATTCAACACGGTGCCGATCACACGCTCCTTGCCGATCGCCTGCACGGCACGGTTCACCATGTCGTGCGGTGTCGACTCGGCCTTGACCACGAGCACCACGCCGTCGGCCATCGACGAGAGCAGCGCGGCGTCCGTCAGCAGCCCGACCGGCGGCGTGTCGATCACGACCCAGTCGAAGACCTCGCGCGCTTCATCGATCAGGCGCCGCATCCGTTCCGACGTCAACGCGCCGATCGGATCCGACGTGGGCTTGCCCGCGGGCAGCACCGCCAGCCGTTCCGACACGCGGTGCAGCGGCAGTTTGGGTTCGTCGGCCGTCACGAGACCGTCTGACAATCCGGGCGCTCCCGGCACCTGAAAGACCAGATGCAGCGACGGACGGCGCAGGTCGGCGTCGACCAGCAGCACATCGCGGCGGTACGACTCGCTCAATGTCATCGCCAGGTTCGACGCCGTGAGCGTCTTGCCTTCGCCGGCAACAGCGCTCGCCACCATCACGACCTTGAAACCAGTCGTGCGCTGCGCCTGGTGCAGAGCCGCGGCCAGGCGGCGGTACTGCTCGCGCGACGCGGGCATCATCGAATCGTCGACGACTGTCTTCGTCGCGAGCTGGGAGTTGATCTGGCGCCTCAGCGCCATCTCGGTGATCAAGCCTTCGTCGCTCGGCCGGGCGGTGAGCTCTTCCGGCAGTCGCGATGGCGCGATCGCGGACGTTGAGGTCGAGAAGGACGCCGCGGGCGCCGCTGGCTCGGCCATCAACGGCTCGACAGCCAGAGGCACATCGACACCCTCGCTCGGCAATTCGTCGGCCGTCAATTCCGACGGCAACGGCAAATCGTCCGTCGGCCCGGACGCCAACGGCAGATCGGCCGTCGTACTCGACACTGCGGCCTGATCCTCCGCCGCGCGACGCATTGCCTTATCCAACCGGCCCATCAGTCAGCTCCTCAGCTCCAGAACGTGGAGAACAACTTCCGCCTGCTCGAAAACGCACTGAACAGGCCCTTCTCGGTGTTGCCGCCAGCCGGTTTATCGGCAGAAGGCTTGGCGGTCGGCGGTATCGCCGGCCGGGGCGCGACCTGCGCACCCGGCAGCACGCGCGCGGCGGGCTTCTGCCCGCCAAAATCGAAGTCCCGGCAAATCTCGGCCACGATCTCCATGCCGACCGGGCGCTGGCCAGCGGCGTACCCGCCCAGGAGGGCGTTGTCCGCGATGACACTGATCGTCCTCGGTATCCCGCCGGCGCGCTCGTGCATGAGCTGCACCGCCTGTCTGGTGAACACCTCCGAGGCTATGCCGTTCGCCGCACGGATGCGCCCGACGACGTACGCCGCGGTCTCCTGCGACGTCAGCGGCCGAAGCTCGCACCTGAGCGCGACACGCTGCTTGAACTGGCGGAGCGCCCGATCGTTGAGGCGATGCGCGAGTTCAGGCTGTCCGGCGATGATGACGGACAGGAGTTTCTCCTCGTTCGTCTCGATGTTCGCGAGCAGCCGTATCTCTTCGAGCAATTCGAGGGGCAGGCTCTGGGCCTCGTCGACGATCAGCACCGTCCGCTCGCCCGCGGCATTGCGCGCGAGCAGCAGTCTCTCGAGCTCCGTCAGCATCGCGGCCTTCGAGGCCATGGCCTCTCGCGACAGCCCGAAGTTCGTGGCGAGCATTTCGTTGAACTCGCTCTTGCTGAGCGTCGGGTTGTGCAGGTTGACGATGTGAACGCGCCCCGGCAACCGATCGATTGCCGTCCGAATCATCGTCGTCTTGCCGGAGCCCGCCTCGCCAATGAGCAGGGTGATGCCCTTGCGGCTGGCGATGCCGTACTCCAGATTCAGGAGCACCTCGCGGTGAGACTCCGTCATCACCACGTACTTCGGGTTCGGCGTCAGATCGAACGGGCGTTCGCGCAGTCCGAAAAACGATTCGTACATCAGTCCCTCACCGGAGGAAGACGAACGCGTACGCCACCACCGCGAAACAGACCGCGGCCGTGCTGCCAAAGCCGACATTCATGAAGAGCCGCCGCCTGAACTGCGAGCGGCGCTCGGCATCCGACTGCATCAGCGGCACGACAGCGAGCACCGGAAGACCGATGACGCCGGAGAGCTCCGTGTCGGACTTGAAGCTCGTGTCGCGGTACTCGAGCAGCACCACGAAACACACGCCGAGCGCGAGCCCGGCCGCCAGGCCGAAAACGTTGAAGACGAGGCGGTTCGGGCTGGACGGACGCTGCGGCAGGTTCGCCGGATCCAGCAGGTTGAACTGCTCGCCGATCTGCCGGCGCTCGAGGTTCACGGCCGACGAAGCCGTTTCGCGCTTGGTGATGTAGCTCTGATAGATGCCCGAGATGGTGCTGTAGTCGCGCTGCAATTCCACGAGTTCTGCCGCGCGCAGCGGCGAGCGGTCGATCTTGGCCTGGTAGTCGGCCATCTTCGCCTTGATCACCTTCTCGTTCGCCTCGCGCGCCGCGATCTGAGAGTTCAGCGTGTCGAGCTCGCGCCGATAGCTCTCGAGTTGCTGCTGCCGTTTGATCTCCAGCGGGGAAAGACCGGCGGTCGACGCGGCTGAACCAACCGGCGCACGCAGCGCCTCCGCGGCAGCTTCCTTCTGCGCCTGCTTCAGCTTGCGTTCGGTATCGATGTACTTCCAATGATCCGGCTTGAGGCCCTGCCCGAGGACCTGATCGAACGCCTGCTGCGCGAGCATGAGACGCTGGGCCGCCGGTCCCGCGGGAGTCGCTGGATCGGGAGCCGTGACCGGAAGGGTCGCCGTGGCCACGGACGTGTCGACTTTCTCGAGCTGGGCGATCAGGGCTTCGACGGTCTGCCGCCGGTTCATGTCCTGGGACTGCGACTGGGCGTTTCCGTTCAACTGATTCTGAAGACCTTGGATGGCGATCGTGTTCGAGTTCACCTGTTCCGGCAACTCGCCCGCGTACTGGATCTTGTATTTCGTGAGCTTGTCCTCGATGTCGTTCAACTGGCGCTTCTTGTCCTCGGCCTCGCCTTCCACGTAGGCACTCGTGCCTTCGGCCCGGCGAACGCTGTCCTTGAGGCTCTCTTCGATGAAGTAGCCCGCGATCTTCTCCGTCACATTCCTGACGGTGACCGGATTGTCACCGACGTACCTGACGGTGAAGACATCGCCCTTCTGAGGCGCCACGTTGATGTCGCGGCGCATGTCCGCGACGATGTCCTCCATGATGTCGGTCTTCTGCCTGTCGGGATAGAGATTGAATTCCTTGACCAGGCGCTCCAGCCGCGTGCGGCTGAGGATGACCTGCTCGGTCGCGCGGAGCCGGTCGTTCAGCGTCGCCACCGTCGGAGGCTTCATGATCGTGTCCGGCACCTTGGGAGGCACGACCTGAATCTTCGCGACGGACTCGTACTTGTCGGGCAGCAGCCGCGCAACACCTGCGGTCGTCGCCGCGACCACGCCCCATGGAATGATCACCAGCCACATCCGCTTGCGGAAGATCTGCAGAAAGTCTTCGGGCTTGTAGGTCTTACCGGGAAGCATTGGGTCTCCTCGCGCGCGTGATGAGCGGAACCCACAAGTCCAGTGAGGCCCGCACGGTGTGGCGATCCGCATTGGCACGCAGCCCGATCGGCAGCGCTGCAGGATCGCCGAATCTGTAGTGACGGTAGGCGTAGTGCACCGACACGCCCGTCGTGCGCGTCAGCGCCGTACGGACCGACGCGTTGCCGGTGGCGACCTTATAGGACGAGCCGCCGGCGCCGCTGAGGCCAGCACCGACGTTGCCGGAGACGAAACCGCCGCCTGCGCTCACCTGGACGCGCCGGCCGAGATCGCCGCTCACGCCTGCGCTGACGGAATCGATGATGACCGGCAGGCCCAGGCCCTGGCTGTAGTCGACGCCGCGATGGAAACTCAGGCTCGAGGTCCAGCTCCGGCCGATCTCGTAAGAAAGAGTGGAATGACCGGTCAGGACGTAGTGCAGGTCTCCGCCCTCAGTGCGGGCACCGGACACACCGGTTGAGAAACCGAATGTGAGACGGCGCGTCAGGGAAATCGCACGCCCCAGATCGAGTCCGCCGTCCGCCATCAAGCCGTCGTAGGTTGTTTTCGTTCCCGCGGCACCGTACCGCGACGACACCGTGCCATAGGCAACACGCAGTCGCGCACCGCGGAAGAGTGAATAGTAGATACCGGCGGACAGAGTGTCCGTGTAGGACTTTGTGGAGGTGCCGTACCAGCCGCCGTGCTGGTGGTGTCCGTAGGAGGCCGACAGCCCGATGCGCTGCGTGATGCTCTGGTTGAACGAGGCGCTTGTGTTGACCGACAGGCTGCTGCCCGTCCCGGTCGCGCCGCTCAAGTCCATCAACGGATCAATGGCCTCGCCGGCGGCATACCAGGAACCGTAGAGCATTCCCAGGTTGTGGGGCTGGCGCGACACCGAAGTCGACGCCGCAAGTGAAGTCTTGGTTGTCAGCTGCGATGACACGAAAGCCTGTGCGCCAGCCGATTGCGTGAAGTCGTCCGTCTGATTCCGGTAGCGGAAGTGCGATCCGAGTGTCGCGCCGGCCTGAATCTTCTCCCACAACAGGCCATAGCTGAGGCTCGCCGAGCCGTTCCCGTAGCTCCCCGAGCGATCGGGCTGGATGATAGGCGGCTGCCCCGGCCCACCGTTCGCGGGACCGCCCTTGTCCTTGTCATAGCCGGCGCCAAACGAGAGGTTCAGCACGAGTTGCTGGCCCGTGTCGCCACTGCCGTTGGCGAACAGGCCACGCACAGGCCGCCCCTGGCGCTGCTTGGGCTGCGCGAGCTGTGCGGATGCCGGCACGGCGACCGCAAGGGCCGCGAGGAGCATCGCGAACGTTGATACGCGCTTCATCACGTGTCTCTTCAAGACCTGATTCGATCCCGGCTTCTAGCCACCGCGCACGATGATCGTGTCGCCGGGATTGATCACGATGTCGTTCTTCCGCAGATTCTTGCCCTGCATCAACTCGTCGTAGTTGATGAACCAGGTCACCGGATCGCCGTTCGGCTTCTTCTGCGTGCTGCTAATGACCAGAATCTTTTTCTTGTCCGCGAATTCCTGCAGGCCGCCCGCGATAGTGATGAGCTGAGAAATCCTCATCTCCCCGATGATGGGATAGGCACCCACACGGTTGACGGCGCCCTGAACGAAAGCCATGCGGCTGTTGATCGCCTTCATCTCGACGAAGACCTCGGGAACCGGGTCCTCATAGAACCGCTTCAGCTCGGTCTTGACCTTCTTCTTGAGCTCCTCGGGCTTGAGGCCGGCCACGACGATCTCGTCGATCTGGAGCATCGTGATCTTGCCGTCGGGCCGGACGACGAAGTCACCCGACATTTCCGGCGAACCAACGACAACAATCCGGACGACGTCCGCAGCGCCGATCGCGTATTCCTCGACCTTCGGCGGTGGAGGAATCACAGGCGCGCCCGGCTTTGCCTGGACACCCGTCGTCGCCGGCTTTTGCCCGCCACCCTGCGCCGACACTGCGGCGACCGTAAATGCCGCGACGACCACTGCAGCCATCATTACCTTGAGGTGTCTCATCTCCGTGTCCTCTATCTGTTCGCGTCGTTCCCGTCGTTGACGTCGTTCGCGTCGTTATCTGTATTCCTTGAACGGCAGCTGGCAGTCGTGCTTTCTGAGGAAGTTGAGGAAGCGCTTGTAGTCGGTCGCATCCATGTTGAACAGCCTCAGCACGATCTTGTAGTTGCCCCTCGCTTCTTCCAGTCCCTTGTGCACGAGGTCCCGGACGTTCGCCCGGGTGATCTCGCGATTCATATAAAGGGGGTAAACCAGGTTCCAAAATGACTCGCGTTCTTCAACGAGCTTCTTGAACAGCTCGTCGGCCACCGTCCTCCGCCGCTCCCGCCCTGGGCGCCCCGGCCCGGAGGGATTGCGAATCTCCTGGGGCAGGTCCTCGAGCTGAACGATTTCGCGCCGGCCGGTCACGACCAGGCGTTCAACCACGTTCTCGACCTGCCGGACATTGCCCGGCCAGGAGTATTCACACAGCGCGTCCATTGCCATTTTTGAAATGGCTCTTACAGGACTGTGACTGTTGATGCCGTTTACGGAGCCATTCCCTATGGCCAGGCCGTTCGCGGCCAAGTTTGTATTGCGAATCCCGTTCCCAGTTTCAGCCGGGACCGCGGGGGCTGTGAAATTCCGTGCAGACACGTTACCGGTCCTGGACTCGAAGAGGTCGCGAGCCTCGCTGGCCAGGTCTTCCATCTCAGGGATCTCGCCGGTCTCGTCGAACCCGTCCGCCTTGGAATCGAGGCTTCGGGACCCGGTAAACCGAGCCAGGAAGTGGTCGATCAGCTGCGGGATGTCCTCGCGGCGCTCGCGGAGCGGCGTCACTTCAATGTGAATGACGTTGATGCGATAGAAGAGATCCTCGCGAAACTGGCCCAGGGTAATGAGCTCGCGCAGATTGCGGTTGGTCGCCGACATGACCCGCACATCTGTGGCGCGAACTACCCTTTCTGCGCCCACTTTCTGGATTTCGCCCGTTTCGAGGAATCGCAGCAGAAGCCCCTGCATGCGGAGCGTCATCTCTCCGATCTCGTCGAGGAAGATGGTGCCGTGATCGGCCATCTCGAGCTTGCCCGGCTTGTCGCGATAGGCACCCGTGAAACTGCCTTTGACGTGTCCGAAAAGCTCGGACTCGAGAAGGGTCTCGGGAATGCCGGCGCAGTTGACGGGTACGAACGTCTTGGCTCTGGTGCTGCTGTCGTTGATTGCCCGGGCCACGACTTCCTTGCCCGAGCCGCTTTCGCCGGTGATCAGCACCTTGGCATCCGAGCGAGCCACGCGCTCGACTTCGGCTTTCAGATCCGAAATCGCCTTGCTCTGTCCGATGAGTTGAACCGGGCCCTTTTGGCGCATCACAACTCCGAAGATAAAAGTCCGTTCACCGGGAGTGCAAAGCCTTGCCCATCGGGTAGTCTTTCGACCGATGCGGCTATCGCATTGCGGTACAGGCGATTAGGGCGTTGAGTGCAATCCCGGGCAGTGTCGCTGGGAGGCCGAGAATTACCTGCCAGTCCCTTCAGTGACGAAAAATGTCTGCTCTACGGGTGACTTTTACCTGCGCAGAATCGACTAACCAGTACCGATGGAGCCCCTCGCGAACGTCAAGAACACGACGATAAACTGCAGTGCGGCGGCTACTTGGCGTAACGAGAGTATTACATGTTCGTTCGTTGACGAAAGTCTCGCTGGAACAGTAGTATCGGTCTCCGCCGAAGTCTTACTTTTGCGGACAATCGGGGTCTAAGTCGGCATCCCGTCTGCTCGAGACAGTTCAGTCCTGGAGAACCCGTAATTGGCAATCGTCACGAACCGGCAGCCAGAAGTCAGACTGATCGGCCGGAGCGCCGCTATCCAGGCGCTCGAGGCCGAGATCGAGTCGGCTGCCCGCTCCGATGCCAAGGTCCTCATAACCGGTGAGACGGGCGTCGGTAAGGAAGTGGTCTCCCGGCTCATCCACCATCGGAGCGCGAGGGCCGCCGCCGGCCTCGTGACGCTCAACTGCGCCGGCCTTCCCGACTCGCTTCTTGAATCCGAGCTCTTCGGCCACGTCCGAGGCAGCTTCACTGGCGCCTACCGCGACAAGCCCGGCCTGCTGGAGATGGCGCCGAACGGCACCGTATTCCTTGATGAAGTCGGCGAAATGAGCATGCGGATGCAGGTGGTCCTGCTCCGCTTTCTCGAGTCTGGAGAGATCCAGCGCGTTGGCGCGGATCGGTCGCATACGCGCGTCAATGTCCGGCTCGTGACGGCGACCAACCGTGACCTGGAAAAGGAAATCGCGTCGGGTGCATTTCGCGAGGATCTGTATTTCCGCCTGAACGTGATCCGCTTCAGCATCCCGCCGCTTCGGGAGCGAACCGAGGACGTGCCGCTGCTCGTGCGGTACTACTCCGACTCGTTCAGCCAGACCCACAAAGTGCCGCCGTTGGAGTTGAGCGATGAGGCACTGGCCGCGCTGATGGCGTACCGCTGGCCCGGTAACATCCGCGAGCTCAAGAATGTGGTCGAGCGCGTCGTCCTCAAGGCCGGCGGCCGTCCCGTGAAGGTTTCAGACCTGCCGCCCGAGGTCCTGAAGGCCGGCACGGTGTCACCGCCAGCTACTGAAACAGCAGGCGCAGCGCCACTGCCTGGAGATTCATTGGACGGGGGCCCCGGCAGCACCGCACGTTCGGACGAACTCGCGGCCGCGATGATCAAGCAGGGCGAGTCATTCTGGTCTGCGGTGTACCCAATCTTCATGTCCCGCGACCTGACACGCACGGACCTGCGCCGCATCATCCAGATCGGACTCGAGACGACGAATGGGAACTACCGCCTGCTGGTGCAGCTCTTCAACATGGCGCCGCAGGATTACAAACGGTTCCTGAGTTTCCTGCGCAAACACGACTGCCATCTGCCGTTCCAGCGCTTCCGCGCGGTTCCGACGCGGCTGCAGCAGGGACAAGGCGTCCCACCGCGACCGTAGCCGGCGCGTCGAATGCCGGGCCTGAAGGCCCGGCCTACTTGCGACGATCGACTTTGGCGCCGCTGCGCTGCTCGAAGGTTTCGAGCACCTGCCTGAAGTTGCTGTCGTCGAGACGCAGGACCGCGTAGGACTCAGCTCCCTGCACCACGAGCCAGTGCCGCGTCTGACGCATGAAGGTGCCGACGTCGAGACCTGGCGGCGGACCCGGTAAGGTTTCGTCCCACTTCGGATCGCGGCCGAGCGAATAAGTCGCCTTGAGGATCTTCCGGTACGGCACGGTCACGATGGGCTGCCCGCCTTGTCTGGGCATCACACTGACCTGGCCGTTGAGGAAGTTGAGCGCGACATCGCGATCGTTGGTGCGCTTGCCGTTGACGACCGCGAAAAACTTCACGTTCGAGAACGTCGCCAGAACCGCGTCGGCGGCCGCATCACCGGCACGTCCGGTCGCGCCTGGGGTCGTCGCCGGAGTCGGCGTCGTGCCGGGCGCGCCGGCGCGCGCGGTTCCGGGCGACGGTGTTGGCTTGGCTGTTCCCGAAAGCGCCGGTCCGGGCGTCGGCACAGGCGACGAATTCGGCGTGCCTGCCGCAGGCAGCGGCGTCGCGGCAGGCTGTTCCGACGTTGACGGCGGAAGTGGGGGCGCCGGTGTCGTAAGGGCGGCTTGGTCACCAGCCGGCGGCGACGCAGGAGGCTGTGCGCCGGAGTTCCTGCCGAACATCGCGTAGCCGATTCCGGCCAGCGCCAGCGCAGCCACGCCGCCCACCAGCCACATCGTCGTGCCTGAACCACTCTTTGGAGACGGCGCTGGAGCTTGTGCGGCAAGGGGCTGCGTCGCAGCCGGAGGCGTCGTGCCGGCAAGGCGGCCAGTTGCCTGTCCCATTGCCGGTGTCAAGACAGTCGGATCGCTCGCCGCGGAGATGGCTCCAGGATTGGTGCCGGGCGCGAGCACGGTCATGTTCGACGCCGTCATCTGGCCCGTCATCTGATACGGCGTGGATGACGGCGTGGGCATCGGACGTGCGAACGATCCGGTGGGCATCGGGCGTGGCGGCGTCATGCCCGGTTCCATCATCCCTGCGTACATCGAGGCGAGTGGCAGGCCGGCGAGGCAGCGCGCGAAGCCCTCGTGGAATTCCGCGGCCGACTGGAATCGCTCCACCGGCGCCTTCGCGAGGCTGCGCGTGATGATGTCCTCGACCCACGACGGCAAGTCGTGTCTCACCGTCGACACTGGCGTCGGTGTGTCGTTCACCTGGGACTGGACCATGGCGAATGCGGTGTCACCCTTGAAGGGCAGCTTCGCCGTGCAGAGCCGGTAGAACACGACGCCCATCGCATAGAGATCGGTACGCGCGTCGATGTCGCCGCCGCGCACCTGTTCCGGCGCCATGTAGGAGGGCGTGCCCATCATGAATCCGGCATTGGTCAACTGCTCGCCGCCGGAAACGCGCGCGATCCCGAAGTCCATGACCTTCACCGCGCCGTTCTCGGTGACCATGAGATTCGCGGGTTTCAGATCGCGATGGACGACGCCCATGCTGTGGGCGTGGGCGAGCGCCGCGAGCGCCTGCATGCAGAATTCGGCGGCGCGCTGCGCTGACAGCGGGCCCATGCGCGCGACCATGTTCTCGAGCGTCTCGCCGCGCACGAATTCCATGACCATCAGCCACTGCCCTTCGTGCTCGAAGAGCTCGTAGATGGTGGCAATGCCGGGATGACTCAGCCGCGCGACCGTGATGGCTTCACTGCGGAAGCGCTTCGCGACCTCGGGATCGTTCAGTTCGGCGTTGAGGACCTTGATGGCGACTTCACGGTGGAGGGTCTCGTCAACGGCCTTGTAGACCGTGCCCATCCCTCCCTTGCCGATTCTGTCGAGGATCCGGTATTTGCCGACGTTCTGGCCAATCATCGCTCTAAAAAAAGGGAGTGTAGCAGGTTCCTCTCGTGCCTTGGATGCCTCAGGAACGGCGCGGGTGCTCGATCGGCAGATCCTCGCGATCGCCCCATTCCTTCCACGACCCCGTGTAGTTCCGGACGTTCGTGAATCCGGCCAGCTTCAGCGCCACATAAGAATGTGCGGCCCGGTAGCCCCCCTGGCAGTACGTCACGATTTCGTTACTGGGCTCCACGCCCGCGTCCGCATACATAGCGCGCAGTTCAGGGGCCGGCTTGAAGCGTCCGGTCTCGTCGAGATTCCGCTTCCATTCGAGGTGCGTGGCGCCAGGAACAGCGCCGCCGCGCTTCGCCCGTAGGGCCTCGCCGAAGTACTCCGCGGCGCTTCGAGTATCGACGATTGTCATGTCGGGCCGGCCTATCCGCTCGAGCACCTGCCGCCACGTCGCCAGCTTCGAATCGTCCGCTGTGCCGTGCCAGTCACTGGCCACCGGCGCGACAAGTTCAGTCGTCAGCTGCCGCCCCGAAAGCGTCCAGGCGCCAACGCCTCCGTCCAGGATGAAAGCGCTCGGATGACCGAGATACTCGAGGAACCAGTACGCGCGCGCGGCCCGCATCCCGGAATCCGATTCGTACACCACCACCGGACGTTCGGGCGTCACGCCGCGCTGGGAGAACAGATGCCCGATCATCCACATGAACGCACGAAGCGGTGCATCGCTCGTGTCGATCAGGCTGATTCCCCAGAGGTCGAGGTGGACGGCCCCGAGGATCCGGGAAACGGCGAAGACTTCGGCAGGGCGAAGATCGATGAAGAGCGGCGCTGGTGACAGCGCCGCTGCTTCATCCGGACAAACAACTGGAGACTTGCCGGCCGCCACCGGCAGCTACTTGATCACGACAAAGCGCCAGAGCCGATCCGTTTCCTTCTGGCCGACGTACTTGCTGATTTCCTTGTCGAACTGCTGCTTCGTCTTCCAGGGCCTGTATTCCTTGAACTCGTGCACCATCTTGGCGCCGGCGCCTGGAATGGACAGGATGTCGGGGTCGGTCGCCTTGTTCAGATCGACTGGGATGAACAAGTACTGCTTGAACTTGTCGAGCAGCGCCGTGTCATTCCGCGGCGTCGTGTACTTCCCGATCTCCTTGTCGAACTGCGCGAAGCTCGTCCACGGCCGGTACTCCTCGAACTCATGCGCCCACTTCTTCGACGAGCCGGGAACCAGGAGGAACTCTTCCGACGTCGCCGTGTTCAGATTCACGTGAATGAACGCACGACCATAGAACTCCGTGGCCTGCGCCTGCGTCAGGCCGGAAGCCAGCAGGTACTTGTTCAGGTCGACGATGCTGTTGAAATTGCGCTTCGCGATGAGCCCCTTCACGATCGTTGCCGTCATGTGCGGCATCTTGAGGAGGTCGGCCTCCGGCGCGAGGTTCGCGTCGACCACGCCGAGTGACTTGCCGACCTGGCCCTGAACGCCAGGACTCATCAACATCGCCAACGCGAGCGCTCCCGCGATTCCCACCAATGTCTTCCGCAAACTCATGCTGTCCTCCAGAAACTCGTGACTGCTGCCTCAGCTCAGATCGGCCCGCCGCGCGGGACGCTTATATGTGTAGATAAGCCCCAATAGCCCCAATTGTGCCATGACGCCCGGCGCCAATGCGGGCGGCGCGATCGAGTGGATCACACGTTTGATCAACTCCCATCCCCCCAGATCCGGGTAGGTATCGCGCTGAAAAGCGGCGTTGGCCTGATAGTGCAGAAAAATGCCCAACGCACCGGAAGCAATCATCAAAACCAGCAGTATCTGAAGGACGACAAGACCGCGGTCCCTTCCGGCGATCACGTGCACGAGAATTGTCAGCAGCGTAGTAGCGATGAGCCCGATCGGCACCAGTTGCCAGCCGTCCTCGTAGTGGCCGATCGCGATGAGCTCCGTACCGAGCGCAGCGAGCCCGAATGAAAGAAGCGCGAGAATCAGTCGCCTCAGGTTGAGCTCAGCAGTCACAGGGTTCTCCATCGGCGGGCCGGCATCATAGCCCCTCGTCTCGAATCTTCTCGATGTGCGCTTCGATGGTTGCCGCCGCGGCCTCGGCAAGCGCAGGGGGAAGATCCGGATACACGCGCGCGACGATCGCCGCGCCGTCGGCAAAGCCGTCTGCGAGGCAGTCCCGCACCTGAGCCTCGCGCATCCGCCGGTGCGCAAGGTACTGGGCGATGAGCTCGAGCGGATCATCGATCACCGGTCCATGACCAGGAAACACGCGAACCGGCGACAGACTCGCAAGCACCTCAAGTGATTCCATGTACGCGCGCATGCCGCCGCCGCGTCCGCCCGGAATCATGACGGTCGTACCGTGCGTGAGCATGTCGCCGGCGTAGAGCTCCCGCGATTCCGCATCCCAGAAGCAGACGTGATCGAGGGCGTGGCCGGGCGTGTAGATTACCTGCAGCATTCGATCACCGGCCCCAACCATCTGGCTCGCCGTGAACGCGTGCCAGTCGTTTCCATCGCACGGAGGCAGCTTCCACAGCTCCACGGCGGGCCAGCGCTGTTTCAGCGCTGGTGCACCGCTCGCATGATCGGCGTGGCCATGCGTGACAAGCACGCGCGCAAGCGCACGGCCGTCAAGGGCGCGTGCGATTGCATCGATGTGTTCGGCGGCGCCGACACCGGCATCGATCAGCGTGGGCTCGGCGCCGTCCAGGAACCACGTGTTGTTCCCGGCGCCGGTCATCGGTCCCGGGTTTCCTGCGGTCAACAGAACAGGTGTCAGAATCTCCACCGCACTCTCGTCAGCAGAAAGTCGCGCGTCTTGAACCGCGCGAGCGAGTCGTTGCCGTCACCGAGAAATGCCGCGGCGGAACCCTCGATGGCGACGTTGTCCGCGGCACGCCAGACAATCAGACCACGAACGAACCCGGACGCATCGGCGGGATTCACGACGGCGAATGCGCGCGCCAGCCAGCGGTCGCGGCCGAACTGCCGTTCGATGGAACCGACGAAATCCACATCCGTGCGATCGATCCCCGGATCCTGAGGCGACCACTCGCGATGCAGAATGGCCAGCGCGAATACGCGGTACTGCCCCGTGCGTCGATCGAAACCGGCTCCGGCGTCCAGCGCCTTGCCCTCGACGCTTCCGATGCCATTGCTGCGCGGAAGTTCTTTCTCGACGAAGAAGGCGGCCTCGCCGCGCAACGCCCATTCACCGACGACTGTCTCAAAGTCGGCCGAGACCATCGTGAATCGGGGAAACCGCTGGACGAGATGACCGGCGACAGCCGGTCCGAAGATGGGTTCGAACGTGGTAACGCCGAAGGCGTCAAAACCGCGAAAGACGCCGCCGGCGATGTCCACGCGTCCAATCGTGCCGCTGACGCGCCCGCCGCCTGACATGTTCCTGAGCAGCAACCCCGGCTCATCGCGAACGATGGTCTTCCCTCCGGGAACGGCGGCCGGCAAGACAGCATCGTTGACCAGATTGAACGGCGACGTGTCTTCCTTGAGTTCGTCGAACTTGCCGCGACTGAAGCCAGGCACCGCAACGCCTTCGATTGCGAAGTCATGGGACGCGAATACGCGTCCGCGCAGAAACGCGACCGGCAGCCGCGCGGCGCTGCGGCCATCAAAAAGGTACCGCGAAGTGTCGAGAGGATTGATCACGTCGGACGGCTGGATCTCGTCGAGGCGACCCCAGACGATCCGCCCGTAGCCGGCCCTGAAATCTCCCTTCGTGCCGGCAACCTCGAGCCAGGCCTCGCGGACGCCGGCAATGGCACCCAGGACTTGCCCCGATCGATCCGCGGCAAGGCCCTCGACAAATCCGTCGAACTTCAACCGAACCGTTCTCGATGGCCGTGCCGTCAACTCGACTGCCGCCTGAGGCCGCAACTCGGCGACGTCGCGGCGAGGAAGCGCGTCGGCCAGGACCGAGACCTGGCCGCTGACATCAACCCTCTTCTGGCCGGCGGCCTGCGACGGGGACTGCCCGGCGATCAGGGCCGCCAGCAGCCAGGCGCTCATCGTTGTTCCGCAGCACGACGGCGAGCGACGCCCATCGCCGTTCGCAAGCTCTCAGCAGAAAACAGCCGCGGCATCATCTTGATTGTCGCGGGCAGTACGGTGATTTCAGCGATGAACGCCACAATCATCGTGAGCGCAAGCATGCCGCCGAACCACGCGCTTGGTTTGTACTCCGAGAACCCCAGCACAGCAAACGCGCAGCTGTTGATGATCGCCGTCGTCAACGCCGCCCGGCCCTCGTGGGCTGTCGCGGTCGCGATCGCTTCGTCGGTTCCGGCGCCGCCCGCGATCTCCCTGCGGTACCGGCTCACGAAGTGAATCGTGTCATCGTCAACGACACCCAGGGCGACGCTGGCCAGCATCACGGTCGCGATGTTCAGGGAAATGTCGAGCCAGCCCATGATCCCGAAGACGGCGAGCACCGGAAAGAGATTGGGGACGATGGCCAGCAGTCCGAACCGCCACGATCGGAACACGAGGAAGATCACGGCAAAGACAGTGACGAACGCTGTCGAGAAGCTGCTGATCTGCGAGGTCACCAGATAGTGATCGAGTTTCGCGAACAGCCGGCCGGCGCCCGTGACAGTCGTCGTGATGCCGGTGCCGGCGAACTTGTCTGCCGCGAGCTTCTCCGCGAATTCGACCTGATCGAAAAGGACATCCGAACTCATCGAGGCCAGATTGATCGTGATCTGCGCCTTCGAGAAGTCACTCGCTGCCACCCGCGTGAGTTCAGTGCGGCCCTCGTCGCCCAGGCCGAACACGAACAACTCCTGAGCGACGGTCGCGGGCTCGGCGGGAATCTCCTCGACGCGCCCATCACCAAGCTCGCGATGGACGCGCTTCACGTAGTCGGCAAGACCCGTCACCTTCCGCACATGGTCCAGCTTCCGGAGCTCGGTCTCGAGCGCGTCCATCCGTTTCAGCGCGCCCGGCTGCTGCAGGGAGTCCGCCGGTCCTTCAAGGAATACTTGAAATGAGTAGATGCCCGACAGCTTTCCGTCGATCGTGTGCGCGGAGGCGCCAAGCGGATGCGTCCGGCTGAAGAAGCTCATGTGGTTCGTGTCCACGCGTAGACGCATGAGGCCGGCAACGGAAATAACCGTCAGCGCGATGGAGACCGCCATGACCAGCCGTGAACGCCGGCTCGTGAATGCGGCGACCGCGCGCATCGGCCGCTCGAACCACGCCTGCTGCGGAGGCGGCGCCTTGTCGGGCTTCATCCAGCCGAGAATCGTCGGCACGAGGATGATCGACAGCGCGAAGTCCACCATCACGCCGATCGCCGACCCAAGGCCGAACTCGCGCACCGCGACGACGTTGCTCGTGGCCAGGGACATCATCCCGAGCGCCGTCGTGCCGCTCGCGCCAAGAAGCGGTGCGAAGAGATGCGACACGGTCGATATGAATGCCTCTTCTGCTGAACCGTGCCGCCTGGCCTCCCCGTAGTGCTGCACGATGTGCACATCGTCCGAGATGGCCAGGACGATGACGAGCGGCACGATCATGCTGCTCAGCACGTTGTAGTTGAAGCCGACCAGATCGTACAGGCCGAGCGTCCAGACCACGCTCACGAGCACGGCGCCAAGCGTGAGCGCCGTGGACCGAATCGACCTGAACATCACATAGATCGCGAGGATCGTGAGCGCGAGGATCGGCGGCGTGAACTTCGTCTGGTTGTCGAGTGTGATGCGATTGTAGGTCTCGCTGATTTCGAGGCTGCCGTTGAAGTGAACGCGGAAGTCCTTCGGCGCGCCGTCGGTCACGATCTTGTGGATCCGCTCGAGGACGCCGGCGCGGATATCGTCGATCCGGCGCTCGTCAAAGAAGACGATGAGCGACGCGACCGTGCCGTCCTGGGAGATCAGATCGCCTCTGAGCAGGTTGTCATCGAGGGCGCGCTGCCCCACCTCGGCTGGCGTCTTTGACTCGAGATCCTTGAAGAGACGCCGGACGTCGAGGTCGTTCCCGCGTCCATCGACGATCGTGGCGGTCGCGAGGCTGTTCACGCGATCGACCGCGTCGACCCGCTCGATTTCCGCACTGGCGCGATCGATGAAGTCGAATGTTTCCCTTGAAATCAGGCGATCGCGGCTCGGCGCTTCGAGCGCGATGATGAGGTTGCGCGTGCCGCCGAACTCGTCACGGAAGCGCTCGTACTCGCGATAGACCGGGTCCTCGCGCGAGAACCACGCGGTCAGGTCGTTGTCGATCTTCGTGATGTTGGTACGCGGCGCCAGGACGACTGCGCCAACGAGAACGAGCGCCGTCAGCGGCACTCTGAAGCGGTAAAGGAACCTGGCGAGCCGCAGGCTCACGGACGGCCGCCGCTGCCACGTTCCAGCTCGCGGCGGCTGAAGTCATCGGGCTTGAGTCCGATGTTGTATTCAACCCTCTCCAGCACAAGCTCGGTGCGCGTGCGTTCCAGGCTGTCGGACATCCGCATCTCGAGCGTGGTCCAGTAGCCGGCGACCTTCTCGATACGAACCGCCTCGAACAGCTTCTGCAGCTCGTTGCGCTTGCTGAAAATCTCGGCGCGCACCACGACGAAGTTGTCCTTGCGTACGTATGACACGACGCGCGGGAAGCGGGCGTTCGCGTCGCGGCTCTTCGACTCGAGTTGATAAACGGGGTACTTGGTGCCGTCCGGCGCCGTCCAGCTGGGCGGCACGGGGCTGTCTGTCCGCTCGATCAACCGGTAGGTGTAGTTCTCGAATTCGCGGCCGCCGATGTCCTCGTACGTGAAGTCGCTGCCGGCAAAACTTTCCTGGGCCTCCGAGCCGGCGATTCTGCGGACGCGCCCGAGCGACGGCAAATATAGGAACCGCTCATCGTCTGCGCCGGGTTGTTCCCAGACCAGGAAGCTCGTGCCTTTGATGTCGTTCGGATAGGTGAAGCGAACGAGCGACCGGTCGCCTGCCACCGGACGTCCGGCGCCGCCGCGCATGCTCGTGACGGTCAGCGCGCGCTCGCGGACGCGGCCCTGGCGATCGAAGAGCTTCATGCGCATCGCGATGCGGGCGTCGCGGCCGGTGTCGCGGTCTTCGGCCTGGCGCGCGACCCACGCACCGCGCTCGGCGTCGGTGGCACCGACGGGACTTTGAGCCTGGAGGTCCGCGGGGCCGAAGCCCCCAAACAAAGCGAGCGAGCCGTGCGAGCGAGCCACGCGAACGAAGTGAGCCTTGCCTAAGTGTTTTTCAGAGGAGGCAAGGCGAACGAGCGAGCGCGTAGGGGGGTCCGCGGGGGCGAAGCCCCCCGGAAAAGAAAGCTCGTCCCCGGCCCCGGTATTCAGGAAGAGAGCTATTAGGAAGATCGAAGTAAGGCGTGACATCGACTTACGCTGACTGGCGGCCTCCGGGGAAAGGAAGCCGCGAGGGCCGTTAATCCGGTGATGGGGCCGGGAACGACTGGAGGAATTATGTGAAATGTTTCACAAACTGTCAAGTCGATTATTTCATCCATCGCTAACTCGTTTATTAATTGACACTTAGACAGCTACAGAGAGCCTGGACTTGATCTCGTCCGTGAGCGGAACTGGCGTCCCGGCATCGTAGTCATACCAGACCTGGACTGACTTCGCTTCGGCCACCAGACGGCCGGACTTCACGTCAACGATGGCGTAGGAATACCTGGCGCTTGTGCGGCCGAATCCCTCGAGCGACAGCTGCACCTCGAGCTCATCGCCGTCGTGCGCCTCGGATCGAAAGTCGATCTCGGTACGCGCGAGGATGAAGCCCTCGCCGCGGGGATGCCGTCCGCTCGCCGCCCGGCGCAGCTCGAAGCCCGCCTGCTTCCTCCACAGGACAATACGGGCCTGCTCCAGGAAGGTCGAATAGACCGCATTGTTGACGTGACCGAGCGGATCGCAATCGCTGAAGCGAACCGTGAGTCGATGCGCGATGAGCACTGATCCCCCGTGGCCTCCGTGTATCTACCTTCCCTGCTGACTGCGCTTCTGCTCGAGCCGTCTTTCTTCCTGAAGGCGTTCGAGCTCGACCTCGGAATGGTCGGCATACTGCATCGCCGCCGCAATCGCGCGATGACCGGCGTTGTTCTCGATGAGCTTGTGCATCTGCTGGCAAACGCGCCGGTACGCCGGATGCCCCTGCGGCGCCGTGCGAAGTTCAATGACGTGCATGGCCTCACGCGCGTTCATGTCCATGACGAACCGCACGCGATAGGCCATCGACACCGCGTACTGGGCGGCGTCGGCAAGGCCGGCCGCGCGCATCGCTTCGAACAATTCCCCCGAACGGTCCATGACCTCGCGCCATTCCGCGTCGCCCCCCGCCTCGATCACGGCCTCCGGCTGGATATAGCCATGACGCGACGAGAGCGCCTGCCAGTCGATCGTCAGCATCCGGTGACGCTGCAGATCCCGGAACGCGCCGTAGTCCGTAAGGATGTCGAAGCGGTAGCTGGTCCGTTCGAAGGCGCGGCCGGGACGGTGGCGCCGATTCGTGCGGTGCCCGTTGCAAGCGAGCAGGACCTCGGTCCGATCGGCGATGGACATCGCCCTCGCCAGCTCGAGCAGATCGCGATCTGGAAGGGTCGAGGACGCATAGAGCGCGGCCGCCACCACCTTTGCCTCGCCTTCGGGATCGAAATCAACCAGGGTGACTTCATCGACGGGTGACGACGCCGTTTCTGCAGTCATGCGCGCCGACAGATCAGCGAGCGCTGACCGCGTACCGGCAAGGTACGCGCTCCAGCGTCCACCGCGATCGGGCTGGTCCACGCGCGTCAGGAACGCCGGAATGACCTTGCGAAGCTCGACGAGCATCGCGTCGGCGACCGTGCGCGCCTCCGCCAGAGGATGGGCGCGCATCCTGAGCAGGAGTGCCTCGTAGGCCTGGCCTGTCCCGTACATCCCCACGTTCGACTGCGTCGCCGCCGGCAGCATGCCGCGAAGAGTGTCGAGCGCCTTCGCGCGAATCGCGGCGCGGTACACGCCGTCCGAGTCCGACGGTGACTTCGGGTACCGCGCCTCGAACCACTTCTGCATCGGCGCGATCCACTTCGCGTACGTCTCGAACGTCGCGTCGAGCGACGCCACGAACTTCTCGCGGAGCGGATGGCCGTCGAGCTCCGCCGGCACGAGGTACCGCCACGACGTGCCTCGTCGCTCCGTGTACGGGATGTAGCGCGTGGACTGCTCGAGGTACGCCATGAGGCGCCCGCGCTCGAGGATCTTCGTCAGGATGTTCGACGCGTCCTCCACGGCCAGGTGCACGCCGCCGAGCTGCGCCACCGAATCGTCTCCGTAGTCGTTGAAGACGCGCTGGTAAAGCTTATCCGCGCGCTCCGCGCCCACGCCCTGCGACGAAGAAGCCGCGAGGCCCGCGCCCTCGAAGAACTCGTCGAGAAACAGCCGGCGCAGCGACTTGGGCGATCGGGAATACCGCGCGAAGAGCGCGCCCTTCACCGTTTCCGGAAGATTGACGAGCGCAAAGACCGGGCGATCGGTGTTCGTGAAGTACGGCGCAACCGAAGCGGCTTCGGCATCCGTGAGGCTAGGGGCCGTACCCGGCACGCCGCTCACTCGTCGGCCTCGGTCCAGAAGCGGCGGTATTCCTCCATGAACGCCAGCGATTCGAGAGACCTCATGCGATCGAAGAACAGGACGCCATCGAGGTGATCGGTCTCGTGCTGGATCACGCGGGCTGGAAGACCGCTCGCCGTGAACGAGACTCGCTGGCCCTTGCGATCGAAGGCCTGCACACGAACGGACTGCGCTCGCGGCACAAGGCCTCGGATATCCGGGATCGACAGGCAGCCCTCCCAGCCCTCGTGCGCCGCCTCGCCTACCAGTGTGATCTCTGGGTTGATGAGCGCCATGAACGGCATTTCGCCGTCATCCGGTATCGCCTGGCCGACATCCCCCTCGCGGAGCCCGGCGACGAACACCCGGAGGCCCTCGTGCACTTGTGGGGCTGCAAGGCCAATTCCGGAATACTCTCGCATGGTCTCGAACATGTCGTCGATCAGGCGCTGGATGGGAGCCGTCAGGATCTGTTCCGCAGGTACCGGCAGGGCTTTTGCACGAAGGACGGGGTGGCCCATGCGGGCAACTTTCAAAATGGCCATCTGGACAAAATAGTAACTTGACCGATATCTACGGGCGAAACGGTATCTCGAAAGGTCAGACGAAAATGAAGCGTTATCTGTCAGTCATCTTCCTCGCGGCGCTCGCCAGCACGGCGTGCTTCAAGATCACCACGAGCCCGAGTCCCATCAACTCGACGTCGCAGCTTCTCGGCGGCACGTGGGTGACGGTCGAGTCCATCCCCGGCGCGACCCTCAACGAGTCCTGCACGAACTTCAAGTGGCAGGTGACCGAGTACACGGGCCAGACCGCGACGGGTACGTTCAGCGCCCGCTGCTACGGACAGGTGGACATCGCCGGAAGCGCTCAGGGCACTCTGAGCGGCGTGAACGTGAACTGGTCGGCCAACGCGACGGCGACGCTTCCCGGAAACCCCACATCGTGCGCGATCTCGTTGTCCGGCGTCGCAACGCTCGAAACGGACAAGATTCGCATTCCCTACAGCGGCACGACCTGCATGGGTCCTGTCAGCGGAACCGAGGTTGTGAGGCGGTAGGACACAAGAACAGCGCCCGCCTCTTGAAGGCTGGCTCCGGCATCCAACAGACCTCGCGTGGCATGCGGCCGCGCGAGGTCTTTTTTCGAGGCTACTGAACGCTAGACTCGCTTAGGCAACTTCGATCAAGAATAGGACCCGTTTGCGGGATTGATTGAGGGATTAACGGATGGCGACTGCTCGAACGAAAGAGATCCTGTCTTGGTACAACGGGAACAACGCAGGCAGCCTGACCAACTTGGCCAGGCTCTTGAACCACGGCAAGCTGGCCGGCACGGGCAGGCTGGTAGTGTTGCCTGTCGATCAGGGGTTTGAGCACGGTCCTGCCAGGAGCTTTGCACCCAACCCAGAGGGATACGATCCCCGGTATCACATCGAGCTCGCGATAGAGGCTGGCTGCAACGCCTATGCTGCTCCACTCGGGTTCATCGAGGCGGTGGCGGCTGACTATGCCGGAGACATCCCGCTGATCCTGAAGCTGAACAACCACGACGTTCTCCAGGATGAGAAAGATCCCATGGGTGCGTTGACGTCCTGCGTGGAAGATGCTGTTCACCTCGGATGTTGCGCTGTGGGTTTCACGATCTATCCGGGAACGGCCGAACGTCGCTTCCTATATGAACAATTGCAGGTCCTCACTCACCAGGCCAAGCAGGCCGGCTTGGCGGTAGTCGTTTGGGCGTACGCGCGAGGCGCAGGTATGACCAAGGCTGGCGAGACCGGAATTGATGTCACGGCCTACTCCGCCCAGATTGCAGCGCAGCTTGGTGCGCACATCATCAAGGTGAAGCTACCCACGGAGCACGTCGAACAGGTCGAAGCGAAGAAAGTTTACGAGAAATACAACATTCCGGTTGGAACGCTCACGGATCGTGTCCGGCACGTTGTGCAATCGGCGTTCAACGGCCGCCGTATCGTGATTTTCTCCGGCGGTCCCAAGAGCAGTACCGAAACTCTTCTCGACGAAGCGCGGGCGATCCGGGACGGTGGAGGATTCGGGTCCATCATCGGTCGAAATTCCTTTCAGCGGCCCAAGAAAGAAGCTCTTGACGTGCTCCGGACAATCATGTCGATCTACAAGGGCGAGCAGTAAGGAAGAAGAGTCAAGTGTCGCCCTCACCGCGCTCAGCGAGCAATCGGCCAGTCAGGGGTAGAGTGAGTTGTACGGCTGTTGGTGTGGGTTCTTGACATGGCTGGAAGACAACCAACGCTCGTCGTTTTTTGCGGCCCCCCCTGTGCGGGCAAGACCACATTGGGTACGGGCCTGTCATCGGAGCGCGACCTTACTCACCTGCAGATGGATCGCTTCCGTTCTGGTCTGCTGCCCTGGTCGAGCCACGGAAGGAACGCGATCGATCTTGCGTACTGGGCCATGCATCGAATGGCGGTGGTCCTCTTGCGCCTCGGCCGAAGCGTGTTACTGGACTCGACGTACGCCCGAACCGAGCAGCGCAAGGACGTGGAGGGGATTGCCTGCCACACCGGCGCGCGACTTTACGTTGTTGAATGCAGCGTAGGCCCGCAGGACGCGGTTTTCCGTTTCCGGCACAGACCAGCGGGACACGCGGCCCTCGACTTGACGACGCAGCGCGTAGATGCGCTTGCCCGCGGCTTTCCCTATTGCTTCGTGGGCCTCCACCTCGACACATCCAAGTCGCCAGTGTCGTGCCACAAAGACATCGACTCCTACCTGCTGGAATCGCCCGTTTCGACGAACGCGTGGTCAGTCGCACGAGCCAGGCTGGATCGGAAGCTGTCCGGATCGGCAGCTTCGGGCCAATCCACGTGTTCCAGGGCGTCGTCGAGCGCCTCCTGATGCCGTTGGAAGTCTCCGAAGGCTAGAAGACTGAGCAGCGTGTCGAGGGGGAGCTTGCGGGCAAGATCTCCGTTCAGGTCTGGCACTCTGTTTCGTCGCGCTTCCTGCCATTCGGTGACGCTCGGACTGTAGAACAAGTCGCCGAAACCTGATCGATCGAAAAGACGAAAGAGCTCGTCACCGCTACGGCATTCTGTCAACGGTCCGTCTTTCATCTCCAGCAGAAACTCGACGAGCTCGGCTTCAACTCGATACATTGCGGCGATTCGAGCAACTCCAAGCTGATGGACAACATCGCCGGGCACGAGGCCTATCGTGTCGAGATCCGAAGTTCCCAGCCGTACGACCGATCCCGGCGCCGCCCGCTCACCGAGGCTCTCGACGACATCGCAGGGAATCGTGAGTGCGTCACATTCCGCCGTCTCGAGAACGGCTTCCCGATCCGTAATCCCGGCCACGATCAAGCGGCTCCTGGAAGCATCGATCGAGCGGAACCGAGTCAGCGAACTCTGCGCCGAGACTGCCACGCCTTCGCCGAATCGTGTCGATCGGGTCGTTCGATTCGTACGACCGACGAAAATGCTGCACCACGTCGCGTTGGCCAGCAGTGCTGCAACTGCGCACTGACGGGCTGAAAACGTGCATGTGAGATTGACGGGAATGCCCTCCGATTCAAGCTGCCTGGCAATGAGCAACGCCCCGGGCTCATTCGGAGCGAACGGAATCTTCACGACTGCCGACGGGATCCGCCTTTTCAGCGAGCGGCATGCGCTCAACGCAGCGGCCGGATCCCGGCAGAGGCGAAGGTGCATCGGCAGGCACGACATCCATTCGATCGGGTTGCCCGCGGCCACCTTGATGTCAGAAGCAACGCGCGCGCAAAACTGTTCGTAGATCCAGAGCGGATTGCGGCCGACGTGTCGGCTCGAAGCAGAAATCGGACGCCGAACCAACGCCAGATCGTGCAGGAACTTCTGGTTGGACGTAAATCCAGCCAGTTCCACTGGCGGACGCTGACCCGCGGTGTGCGAGATTCGGTCGGCGTCTGCAGAATCGACAAAGATACGAGCTCCGTTGTCTTTCAGGACTTCAAGCAGGCTCTTCATGATGACGTCCGGCCTTCCCTCAACTGCAGCCAACGTCATCACGGCTCAGGAAAACCCAATTGGACGAGGTCACTGTCATCGCCTTCGATCTGGGGCAGGACATCCTTAGGGTAGTCCTTTTTCCACAGGTCCTCGCAGTTCTTCCAGTGAACCTCGCCGTCCTGAACATCCGTCAGGAGTGTCGCGAGCCTTCGTATCATTCTTGCCGGTTTGCGCGCGGGGTCGAGCGCCTGAAAGCATCTCAGGACGTACCGGCTGACATGCTTCACATCCGGATGGTACTTGTGAATCATTGACGCACCGAGGTAGACCTGTTCAAGTTGCGCCGCGGCTCTGAGGAGCGGCGTCCCGTCTTCGCCGTGGTGAACTCTCTCTTCATTGACCAAGAACTCGTAGGACAGGTTCTCCCTGATAGTCAGGCGATCCATGAAGTCCTGTTGCTTCGGACCTTGGTCGGTGCGCCCGTTCACCTTCTCGTCGGTGCCGGCAAAAACCCATACGCAGGGACGAAGCGGAAAAGTGTGGCGCCTGCGAACGTAGGTCCCTTCCTCCAGCGGACTCAAGAAGGTGCTGTAAGCGGCTCCCAAGTCGGGGAGCAGAGCGTTGATTTCATCGACGAAGACGAGGACGTTTTCCCCCTTCTCGATCTGCTTGGTCCCGATCGTGTCAAAGAAATCAAGCAGATCGTCACGTCCGCTCAGCTGCGTCAGATCGCAGGAGAGAAAGGAAAAGGCGAATGCATCCGCAAGCGCCCGGGCGAGCGATGTCTTGCCAGAGCCGGGATCGGCGCGGAGGAGAATGCTCAGTGCGCGGAGATTGTGGCCGCTGTTGATCTTGTACCGGTTCAGGTGCTCCGCGATTTGTCGCAGGATGTCGCACTTCTTCGGCATGCAGGCGATGTAACCCGGAATGTCAGTTGAACCTCGCCAGATATCCAGAACGGGTTTGCCGTCCTTCTTGATGACCCCCAGATCCTGGCGAGCCTGCTGCCACGCACTCTTCTCGTCGCTCCATGCCGTCTCGTGACACTTGACTCCCACGGCGTTGTGGGTCGATCCCTTGCTGTAGTTGTCGGCGCCACGAAGGGCTTCCTCAATGCATTCGGTCGTGATCTCTCCCTTTTCGTGAGCTCGAAAGGCCAACTCGGCAAAGAAGGCAGACGACCAACCCACTTCTGCGATCGGATTCGCTTCACGAGGTGCTTCGGCGGTTATGCAGGTCGTACCATTCAGCCGCCCGACGACCTTTCGCCCGGCGGAGAGCAGCACAGCAGACTCCCACTCCCGCTTCTCGTCGTCGAGAGTGTTGAACCCGGTGTACGTGATCCTGTGGTCGACAATCCAATTCTCCACAGGGCTGCGGACTGCCGCGACCTCAGGACCGAAGATCCTGAGTCGCACTTTTCCTCGTGGAATATCCTGGAGCCAGCTGGGAGCCTTGTCCTTGCTGCGGATGTACCAATCAGCGTGAGGCCACCGGTCGGCAAGCTGCTTGACCACCGCCCGAGAAATGGCGCCCTTTCGGAGATCGTACAAGACAATCGATACCCGTCCGGTCACCGAGAGAGTCTCAGGGAGTTTTCCGGCCAGTTCAGGAACTTTGCCCGGCTGTTCCCAATCGATTCGATTGAGTTGCTTGAGCTCTGCCGTGCTCGTGCTGTGTGCGGGTACGCCGACAGGGAACGTGCGCCTGTAGAGTCTGATTACACGCGTCGTGCCGTGGTCGGCATACAAGGGAATCAGCTCGATGTTCGGTCGCTTGTCGCAGGCACCCGCACCTATCCCAAACACAAACCCAGGTTTGCTGACCTCACAATCCTCGGGGTGGAGCAAATGGAGAAGCAGGTCGCTGTCACTCTTGTCCCAGTTGCCGAGTCCATAAAGCTTGTAATTCGGGTGTTTGGTCAGCAACCGAAGAAGGACGCGAGCGACATGGCCGGCGCCACAGAGGTCGCGAATGGGCGGCTCAGGTTCGTTCGACACGCGGAGGTGTTCAGCGCCCGTATGGGTGCTCAGAGTCGAATTGTGTCCAACCAGCGTCCAGTACTCATCGACCACCCAGTCTCCGACCACGAGAATCGTGTTCTGGTTTTCAGGGGTCGATCTCTCTCGTGACGTCTCCATCGACTTTCTCCCGCCAAATAGAACTGGCTAAATGGACGTAGCTAGATCTCCGGGACCGCGAGTTGTCGAACCCATATCCTCCCGGCAACGGATCGGCTGGCAGCCGACGTCGCCAATCGAAGCGCCGTGGAAATCGGCCGCCGCTTCAGGACTTCGGCGACCAGAACGGCGCCAAAGACATCGCCGGCTCCAATCGAATTCCTCGGTACCACTGAAGGCGCCGGGACTCGGCTCAACAAACTACCCTGCCACTTCGCAAGAACACCGGAAGCCCCGAGGGTAACGACACAGTTGCGCAGATCTGACAGTCTCAAGGCCTCGATCAACTGTCTCCTCGTGCCGACCCTGCGTTTGAGAAGACGCCCGAATTCGCGTGCCGTACCGATCACCAGGTCTCCGGTTGCTATCGCGTCCCGAACCAGCGCGCGATCGCAGCGCGAATCCGTCAGCCCGAAGCTCAACGTCAAACCATTGTCTCGACACCGTTGAATGATCTCGAAGGTCGCGCTCGGCGCCACGCGCAGCAGACCTTGCACACCGGCAACGTGAACGTGATGAAACCTCCGAAGCCCACCCTCGTCCTGGAGGTTGAGGTGGCTCACGTAGTGAAAGAAGTCCGGCTCGGCCGAGCGCCGGAACCATGTGCCGTCCTTCCGGACGCATATCGTGGCAACTTTTGTGCGACGGTTCCCGGCGACGATCAGCCGCGAGACGTCGACACCATTGCGCCGCAGGAACCGGCGGACCAGAGCGCCATTCGCATCCTCGCCGACACGGCCCAGAAGCGTCACACGTATCCCTCGGCGCGCCAATACGGCGCTTGCAATGACGGCATTGCCACCTGGACACAGAATCTCTTCGCTGTCGGCTTCGAATCGGATCCTGTCTACTAGAACGGGACCGACACACAAACATCGCGGGCGTGCAACTCGACTGGGTCGACCTGTCAGGATCTACCCTTCCACAGCGACAGTTTTCTGCCGTTCCACATCAACAGGAATTATGCGCTAAACCGTCGGTTGTGCCAGTCGATTGGTGGAAGCGGAATCGGAAGCGCTCCCGCTTGGAAAACTGTAGTCCTCGACAACTGTTTCCGCAACCGCGCGTTCCACGAGCGCCGTAACGTCGAGCTCCGTTTCGGCGGACTCCGCCGCCCCCGGCCGCGCCCCCGTCGTCGGATACCTCGGCGTGAACAGCGTGCAGCAGTCCTCGTCAGGAATAATCGATGTCTCGTACGTGCCCGCGCGCTGCGCGTTGAGCGTGATCTCCTCTTTGTCGAAGCCAACGAGCGGCCGGAGGATCGGCAGCTTCGTCACTTCGCCCACTGCCATGATGTTCTTGAGCGTCTGCGAAGCGACCTGGCCGACCGAGTCGCCGGTGACGAGCGCGTGCGCGCCGGTGACAAGCGCCAGCCGCTCGGCGATCCGCATCATCAGCCGGCGGTACACCACGACGCGCAGTGCCGGCGGAATCGTGACCACGACCTGCTGCTGAATCCCGCCGAACGGCACGAGGAACAGGCGCGACCGCAGCTGTGACCGCGTCAGGATGCGCACGAGCTCGCGGGCCTTTTCCTGCGATGTGTGCGACAGGATCGGATAGCTGTGAAAGTGGACGAAGTGAGATCGGCAGCCGCGCCGAATCATGCGCCAGGCCGCGACCGGCGAATCGATCCCGCCGGAAAGCAGCGTCATCACGCGGCCGCTCGAGCCGACCGGCAGGCCGCCGACGCCCGGCTCCTTCGCGAAATGGAAGAACGCGTCCGATGACAGAACCTCAATCCGAATGCTGAGGTCGGGATTCGAGAGATCGACCTTCCAGCCCGTCGCCTTTTGAACGGCAGCGCCCACTACGCGCTCGAGATCGGGCGACGGGGTCGCAAAACGCTTGTCGGCCCGGCGCGCCCTCACGCGAAAGCTCGCGGCCGTTCTTCCGGTAACCGCTGACGCGACCGCGGCTGCAATCGTGGATACGTCCGGCACCACGTGCGTGGCGCGCGAGAAGTTGCCGATGCCGGGCAGGCGCGACAGCCGCGTACGCACTTCCTCCCACTGCTCATCACCGCTGCCGCCGAGCCTGATGACGACCCGCCCGACCATCGGCCGTACGTCCTTGACGTCGAGCCCCTTCAGGCACGCGCGTATCGAGCGCACCAGCATCGACACGAACCACGGCCGGTTCCTGCCTTTGAGCGCGAGCTCGCCGTAGTGGACGATGACGGATGACACGATCGTTGATTATGCCGAAAGGGCGGCGTCCGCCGCGGCATGACCGCTTCTGACGGCGCCCTCGATCGTGCCCGGCAGCCCCGTATCGGTCCAGTCGCCTGCCAGGTAGAAGCCCGCCAGCCTGGTGACCGCGCCTGGCCGGGACGGCCCGCCGGGCGAGAGCGAGAACGTGGCGCGCGGCTCGCGCACCACCACGGATCGCTCGACAACGGTGTCCCGAAACGCGGGAAGGGCGCGGACGATCTGCGCGTGAGCCAGCGCCGTCAGCACGGCGTTGTCCTGCCTCAACAAATCGTCCGCGCCGCTTGCCACGATGGACAGATGCTGCATCCCTGGCGCAATCATGCGCTTGTCGAAAAGCCAATGCATCGGTCCATCGACGAATCCGATGAAGGGCGGCGTCCGAGGCGCGGCAGCGCCGTCCGCTCCACGAATCCACAGATTGACGGTCACTATCGGGGAACTCGACATCGCTGAGGCTGCGGCATTGATGGTGGCCAGCTCGGCGGGCACTTCGTCGCCCCAGAGCCTGCCGAGCGCATGCCACGGCACGCCGCTGACGACGACCGGCGCGGCGATCCGCGCATCATTTGCGTGAACGACGAACCCACCCGCAGTGTTCAGTGCAACGCGCGCCCGCGTCCGCAAGGCGACCTCGCCACCTCGCTCCCGAATGAACGTGGACGCCGGCCCCGCAAACAGATCGTCGAGCGGTACGGTCGCGAGTCCGATCGACGCAGCCGCCGGATCCGATCCGAACAATTCGCCGAGCACCCGCACGAAGGCCGGCGCCGCCGCAGACGCAGGCGACTGATTCAGCGCCGCAATCGCGAGCGGATGCCACAACCAGCGACAGAGCGCCGGCGACTGGCCTCGATCTCGAAGCCACTCCGCCACCGTGAGAGTCGCGGGCGTCTCCGCGGCCACGGCCTCCGCGCCGCGCGCGCGCACGGTCCGGAGGAAGGAAAAGAGCCGAAGTGCCGACAATCGATCGGCCGTATTGACCCCGCGCCAGCGCATGAGACCGCCGATGAGATGCCAGGGCGCGGGCAATGGCGGACAGGCAAGCGTCTCGACACGGCCCTCGCCGGCCATCGTGACGGAAAGCTGCGACTGGAGCGGCGCCAGATCCGCGGCGCCAATACGCTTCAGGAAGTCGTAGGTCTCGCGATAGCAGCCAAAGAGCGCGTGTTGCCCGTTGTCCACGCGCTCGCCGGAATCGCGATCGACAAACGAAGTCGAGCGCCCGCCGGGGCGTGGCGCTTCCTCGAGAACCACGACTCGCTTTCCGCGCTCCGCCAGCCGGACCGCGGCACTGAGGCCGGCGAATCCGCTGCCCACAACCACCGCATCCGCGGTTGGCGGCAGCGATGGAATCGTCACTTCTGGTTCCACCAGACTCCGGCAGCCAGGATGGCCTGGCGCGGCCGGGGCACGCGGATGACGCCGGAAAAAACGTCGAACTTCGCGGTCTCGATCCGCCGCAGCAGATCGAAATAGATCACGCGCATGATCTCGGCCGCGACGAAACGGCGTGCGTCGTCTGACGGCAGGGCTCGTACGGCACGCGAGAAGAAGACGTGCGCCCGGGCCGCCTGGTGCTCGAGGACGGAGCGGACCTTGGGATTCTGAATGCCGGCCCCAGCGTGCTCGACTTCGCTGCTGATGTCGGCTTCCGTGCAGCCGAACCGGCTAAGGTCCTCCAGCGGCAGATAGAAGCGGTTGCGCCTGTAGTCGACGGCGACGTCGCGAAGAATATTGGTCAACTGGAGCGCCACGCCCAGGTCGCGCGCGTAGTCGAGGACGCCCTGTTCGCGATACCCGAAGATCTCCGCGCACATGAGGCCGACGGCCGAGGCTACGCGATGGCAGTACGGCTCGAGTTCCTCGAAGGACTGGTAACGCCGCGGTGTCGCGTCCATGGCGACGCCGTCGACGAGCGCATCGAACTGGATCCGCGGGAGATGGAACGGCGCGACAAACGGCTGAAGCGCCTGGCCCTGCGGCGTTTTCGGCGGCCGGCCCTCGAATACGTCCGCCACCTCCTGACGCCACAGTGCGAGCGCCGCAGTCGCCCGGGTCTCATCCGGCTCGAGATCGATCGCGTCGTCCACCGCCCGGCAGAAGTCGAACACCGCGGTGATGGCGCGGCGCTGCGGGGCGGGCAGCACGAGGAACGAGTAGTAGAAGCTTGTCTTTCGAGTCACAGACGCCAGGCCACCATGCGGGCCGCAATCACCGCGGCATCCATCATCCCAAGCGTGGGCCGCGACTGGAACACGTCGTACCCTCCGGCAGCGAGCCGGTCCAGGATGCGGACGCCGCCCAGCCAAGTTGCGCGAAGCTCCCAGCGCAGGCGGCCGCGCACTCCGTCCGCGACGGGCCGGCCGCGCCCGAACAACCCGCGCGTCCGTTCTGCCGCGGCTTCGAGCGCTCGCCGCCACTCGGGGGTGAACCGGCGGCGCTTCAGGTCCTCGAGATTCGCGCCGGCCGCATCTGCTTCAGATAGCGGAACATACAGCCGGTCCTTTCGCAGGTCCACTTCGATGTCCTGCCAGAAATTCGTGAGCTGGAGCGCTGTGCACACGGCATCGGAGCACGCGTCGAGCTCGTCATCCCGGTAACCGTTCACTCGCAGCACGAGCCGGCCGACAGGATTTGCGGACCGCCGGCAGTAGTCGAAGAGATCGTCCCAGGTCCCGTAGCGTTTCACCGTCACGTCCTGCCTGAACGCGCTCAGCAGGTCTTCGAGGAGGGCCACGTCGAGACGGCAGACGCGGATCGACTCGCCGAGGGCCTGGAAGATCGCGGCGGCGTCGGAATCGTCGTCTGCGCGCTCACCGCGCGCCGCCCGATGGAGCCGATCCTGCCAGTCGTCGAGGAGCGCGAAGCGTGCCTCGTCGGTGCGCGTGCCCTCGTCCGCGAAGTCGTCCGCGATGCGGGCGAAGGCGTAGATGGCCGCGATGTGAGGCCGCGCCCGCCTGGGAAGGAGCCGTGAGGCTACGGGAAAGTTCTCGTAGTGACGCTGCGCGATGTCGAGACAGCGCGCGTAGGCGACGTCCGTCACCACTCGGTTTCCGTCGCGCCCGCCTGATGATTCGCCGCCCGCGCGAGCACGAACAGAAGATCGGACAACCTGTTGATGTAGACGACGGTCACGGGCGCCACTGCGTCGCGGCCCAGCGCGACGATGGACCGCTCGGCGCGGCGGCAGACGGCGCGGGAAAGATGGAGCAGGGCGCCCACCGGCACTCCACCCGCGAGGATGAAACGCCGAAGGGGCGGCAGCCCGGCCTCGAACTGATCGATCGCGCGCTCGAGCCGGATGACGTCGTCATCGCCGAGCTTCGCCTTGTCCACACGTGCGGCTATCTTGTGCGCCGGATCGGCCAGCATCGCGCCCAGCGCGAAGAGGTCGCGCTGAATCGCGGCCAGGAGCGCGTCGATGCTCGCGTCCGGTTTGTGCGAGCGCACGAGCCCGAGCCAGGCGTTGAGCTCGTCCACCTCGCCGTATGCCGAGACGCGCCGGTCCGTTTTCGACACGCGCGTGCCGTCGAACAGCGCGGTGTCACCCTCGTCGCCGGTCTTCGTGTAAATGCGCACGGGCGTTGTCCCCTATTATTACGCCGGTGGTTCGCCCTCGACGCCGTACGAAATCGCTGCCGATTCCAGATCCCGAGCTCCGCCAGTGGTTCCGCAGGCGCCTGCTCGCCTGGTACCGCCGCCACGGACGCGACCTGCCCTGGCGGCGCACCCGCGATCCTTACCGCGTCCTCGTGTCGGAGGTCATGCTGCAGCAGACGCAGGTCGATCGCGTCCTGCCCAAGTACGCGGAGTGGCTGTCACGGTACCCGAGCTTCGAGGCGCTGGCCGCGGCCGAGGAACGCGAGGTGATGAGTACCTGGTACCCGCTCGGCTACAACATCCGCCCCAAGCGCCTTCAGGCGATCGCGCGCGAGTCGGTCGAGCGCTTCGGCGGCACGCTGCCGGGCGACGAAACGACGCTACGCTCGTTCAAGGGCATCGGGGCCTACACCGCCGGCGCGGTAATGAGCTTCGCATTCGGCAAGCGCGCGGCGATTCTCGACACGAACGTCGCCCGCGTGCTCTTTCGCGTGTTCATCGGACGCGGCGAACCGCGGAGCCACGCGATGGAAATGCACCTCTGGGACGTGTCGCGCGCCGTGCTTCCCCATCGGCACTACTACGACTTCAATCAGGCGCTCATGGATTTCGGCGCCACGCTGTGCCCGGCGAGAAAGCCGCAATGCCGGCGCTGTCCGATGAAGGCCAGCTGCAAGTCGTATCCATTCACTGAAGCTGACCGGCAGCCACGTGGCCGCTGATTCCCCGACCATCGTCGTGCTCGCCGCGGTCATCGAACGCGGCGGCCTTCTGCTCGTGACGCGCCGGCTCGCGGGCACGCATCTCTCGGGACGATGGGAGTTTCCGGGCGGCAAGTGCGAGCCGGGCGAGGCGCCCGACGCGTGCCTCGCGCGGGAACTCAGCGAAGAACTTGGCGTGGAGTCGGAGATCGGCGAAGAGCTGCTGGTCACAGAGCACGCATATCCGGGGCGCACCGTGCGTCTGCACTTCCGCCTGTGCCGGATTCTCGGCGAGCCTCGCCCGATGATCGGGCAGGAAATGCGCTGGGTCAGTCGTGAGGATCTGGGCGGCCTGGAGTTCCCCGAAGCCGACCGCGATCTGATCGCGCTGCTGTCGAAGCCTACTTCCCCAGCATCAGATCGACGGTGACGGTCTCGCCGTCCTTCACGGTGACCTTCACCGGCGTCGCGAGCTTCAGTGCTTCGTGCCACACCTTCAGCGTGTAGGTGCCGGCAGGCACGCCATCGAGCCTGAACTTTCCGTCGACGCCGGATGAAGCCGAGAGCTCCTCTGAGACGTGCAGGTAAGCGCGCATCCATGTGTGCGTGCTGCACGACAGCGTGGCGATGCCCGCCTTGTCGATCGGACGCGACAGCGTCATGTTCGGCACCGGGACGCTGACGTTGAAGAACGCGCGCCCGTCCGCGCCGGCGGCGTGCATCGTATGCAGCGTCGCGTCCTTGCTCGTCATCTTGACGGTGCCATTCGGGCGCATGAACGTCACGCGCGGCACGAAGCGGCACTTGTCGTTCGTGAACGGTGCCTCCGCCTGATGCTGGCTCTTCACTCCGGGTACCGTGACCACGACGTTTGCGAGATGACCCGATCCATCGACGACGATTGATTCGTCGGGAACGGTCTGGCCGCACACGCCGGGATCGATGGTGACGCGGATGGGTTTCTGCGTCGCTTCCTTCGTCGAGGCGACGCCGACGATCGTGCCGCCGGCCCGGGTAGCGGCGACGCGGTTGGCCGATGCATCGAGCCCGGTGACGAATGTCAGCGCCGCGAGCGTACCGGTTCCAAGTATTCCCAGAGCAGATATCCGACCCATTTCACACCCTGTTCATCACGCTTGTTCACTGGAATACGAACGCCGAAGGCCCCGGCCAGCGCGCCGGATTTCGACAGCCCTTTGCGCAGCTGCGGCGTCAGCGCCACCTCGTCGTTCTCGCCGTTGAGCTCGATGCCGAATGTGAACGTCGACGGAAGCAGCTTGGCATCGTGCCCGAGATAAATGTTGTAGAGCGTCGCTCTGTCCGCCCACGGGTTGTGCCGCGGAAACTCGAGCTTGAATTGCGTCTGGAGGTACGTCTGCGTTCCGATCGTCGACGCGGTGGCGATGTACGGCTCGAAGCCAGCCTGGCCACCACCAAGGCCGCGCGACTCCCTGCCGGACGGCGCCACGAAGTCGAAGCCCACGGTGACGAGGTGATTCGAGGTCGTCGGATTCAGCGCGTATTTCAAGCCGAGCTCGATGTCGCCGATGCCCGTGTTGCGCCCGCCGCCTGGATTGACCGAGCCGACAGGAAACACGGCTTCGAGCTGGGCGCGCTTGCCCAGGCGGCGCTCGTAGATCGCCGCCATCTCGTACTCGTTCGGCTCGCCTTTCTTGTGCGACGCCACGGGCGCAAGAATGAACTCGTCCTCGAGAAACGCTTTTTCGGCGAACATCGGGCGCGGCAGATTCAGGTTGCCGGACGGCCAGCCGGGTTCCTTGCAGAACTTCTTGACGAAGCCGACGAACTCGCTGATCTGCGCCGGAGTGAGGAAATCGCCGAACGCCGGCATCTGAGCCGACAGGCCGGTAATGGGCCCGCCCTTCGAAATCACGGCCTCCCAGTCGGGATCGCCCTCAGGCGTCGTAAGGCTGCAGTCGGTGAAATCCATCGGCGTGACGGTGATTGTCGGCACGTCGACCTTGCCCGACCCGTCCTTGCCGTGGCAACGCGAGCACCACGCGTCCCACATCTCCGGAATCGTTTTGGGTGTCGGCGCGTCCTGCGCCATTGCGGGTGCGCCCGCGCCGAGGAACAGCGCCGCGAGGACAAACAGGCGCGCTTTCATGCCTTTCATGCGGCGCAACTATACACGACGGTCATTCAACGACGCCGACGATCGTTCCAGAGACGGGTCCGGTGCCCGCCAAGTGCTCACGCACCTGCAATTCGCCGCCTGCCTCGGCGATCTCCCGGCGGACGTAGCCGAGTGCGATCGCGCCGCTGTCATCCAGCGCCGGCGCCGAACTCGTGATCCTGCCGACTTCGATGCCGGAGGAGATCAGCGTTGCACCGGGGGCAATTCCCGAGGGGCCTGCTGTGTCGAAGTTGATACGCACCAGCCGGCGCGCCACACGCCCGCCACCGCGATGCAGAACGCGGATGATGACTTCCTGGCCGACGTAGCAGCCCTTCGACGTGCTGATCGCGCGATCGAGGAGTCCCGCCTCGAGCGGTATCGTTTCAGTGTCCATGTCGATGCCGAAAAGCGGACGGCCGGCGTCGATTCGGAGCGCGGTCGAAAGTTCGCTGGACATCTGCGTCGCACCCCCGGCCGTAAGGCGGGCCGCGGCATCGGTCTCATGTTCCACGGCCAGGCACAGCTCGTAGCACGGCAGGCGCGTGTCGTCCGTTCGCACGATGAAGCCGCCATCAACATCCACGTGCGACCACGTCACCAGGCGGTCGAGAGCAGCCGTGTCGGCGCTGCACGCGCGCGCAAGAACTGACGATGCCTCGCCGCCGGCGACGGCAATCGTGGTCATCCGGGCCGAGACGTCGGTGATGGTGACGTCCTCCGAAAAGATCAGGCGATCGAGCGACACGGCGAGCGCGGCCGCGCCGGAGGCCGGCACGCCGGCAAGGACGGTCTCGGGCCGCACATGCAGCCGAAGGTCGGAGATCATGCGGCCCTGCGGCGTGAGCCACGCCGCGTACGCGCCCTGGCCCGGCTGGAGCGAGCCGACGTCGTTGGTCACGAGCGCCTGGAGGAACGAGAGCCGATCGCGTCCGGCGACCTGCAAATAGCCGCGCTCCGGCACGTGCCGCCACCCGGCGGCGCCCGCGATAGTGCGATACTGAACGGCAATGCCGGGCATGAGGACGCTCCGACATCTTAACGTTGCTTCACTCGTCTTCATCGGCCCCGCGCTCGCGACCGTTGTCGCCGGCGCCGGACGCGCGCTTCCCGATCGCAGCCAGGACGTCCCGGTAACCTCCACGTTCGTACTGACGTTTGGCGGTGTCCGCATCGGCACCGAGAGCGTCACCGTCTCGCGGCCCGGCGGAGCATTCAAGATTGCGATGACGGGCCAGGTCGGGCCGCCGTTCGAACTCGTGACGACAAAGTTCGAAATGACGTACGCGGCGGACTGGCAACCGCAGCAACTCACCGTCGAGAGCGCCCTCCGCAACGAAACGCTCAACATCGGCACGTCGTTCGGCCTCACCACCGCGATCAACGAGGTCGTGCAGGGCCAGAAACGCGGCGGCGCAACGCACGCGATCTCGCCACGCACGCTCGTGATTCCTGTGAATTACTTCGGCGGCTACGAAGCCATCGCCACGCGGCTCGGGGGCATGAAGGCGGGCGCGCAGTTCCCGGTCTACATCGCGCCCGAAGGCGAGGTCACCGCCACCGTTGCGCGCGTCACCCCTAAACGCATCGAATCACCGGCTGGTGGAAGCGATCTGCAGGAGTACGACCTGACGCTGGCGCGGCCCAGCCTGCCGATGTCCGTGCAGGTGCTCGTCGATCGAAACGGCCGCCTCGCGCGCGTGATCTATCGAGACGCGGGATTCGCCGCGATCCGCGAGGAGTTCGCCACCGTCATGGCGCGCGAAGTACGCGTCAGGCGCGAAGGCGACGAGCAAGCCTACATTCCGGGCGCGGGCTTCAACATCGGCGCGACTATCAGCAAACCAAAGCCGGGCGCCACAGGTCGCGTTCCGGCCGTCGTGCTCGTGGGCAGTCCAGGCCGGCAGGATCGGGACGAAGCGTTGTACGGCGTGCCCGTGTTCGGCTACCTCTCGAGCGCGCTCGCGGATGCCGGGTACATGGTCGTGCGGTACGACAAGCGCGGTGTCGGCCAGAGCGGCGGCCGCGTCGAACACGCCGGCATTGAGGAGTACGCCGGTGACGTCCTCGCCATCGTGACGTGGCTCCGAGCCCGAAAGGATGTCGATCCGGACCGCATTGCAATCGTTTCCCACGGCGAGGGAGCCGCGGTTGGCCTGACGGCGGCCGCCAAGGAAAGGAAGATTCGCGCTCTGGGTATGCTTTCGGCGCCGGGCGCCACGGGACGGGAAGTCGTACTCGAGCAACAGCAACAGGCACTCGCGCGCCGGAACGAGCCGGAGGCTGATAAGCAGGCCAAGGTGGCGTTGCAGCGGCGCGTGATCGACGTCGTCACCTCGGGCAAGGGATGGGAGACGTTGCCGCCCGAGGTGAGGAGGCAGGCGGACACGCCGTGGTTCAAGTCGTGGCTGTTGTTCGATCCCGCACAGGCGATGAAGAAAGTCGCACAGCCGCTCTTGATTCTGCATGGCGCGCTGGATCTGCAGACGCCACCATCGAATGGCGAGAGGCTGGCGGCGCTTGGAACGGCACGCAAAGGCACGCCCTCGACCCACACCAGCCGGATTACCGTGCCGGGCGTGAACCACCTGCTCGTCGCGGGTGCCGGCGATCCGGAATCCTACGATCCGCCCGGTGCGACGGGCATCTCGGCGGACGTCACCGCCGCGCTCGTGACCTGGCTCAACGCGTCACTCAAATAACTCATGCCTGGATGGATCCTCGAAAGCACCGAACCGGCGATCGTTCTTCGCCTTCCTGAAGGCGCGGTCAAGACCCTTGGCCGCACCGCGCGCGCAGATTTCATCGTCGAGGCGCCGCTCGTCTCGCGCCTGCACTGCCGTGTGACAGCGTCGGCCTCCGATCAGCTTGTCGTCGAGGATCTCAAGAGTACGAACGGGACGCTGGTGAACGGCACGCGCGTCGACCGCGCCGTGCTCAAGACCGGTGACGTGCTGACGGTGGGCCGCGTGGAATTCCGGGTCCTGCCCGCGTAGTTAAGTTCGAAGTTCAAAGTTCGAAGTTCGATTACGTCAGGAACGGGTTCGTCCGCTTCTCCTCTCCAATCGTTGTCGCCGGGCCGTGGCCTGAGTAGACGACGGTCTCATCAGGAAACTGGAACAGAACGGTTCTGATCGACTCCAGCAACGTCTCGGTATCGCCGCCGGGGAGATCCGTGCGGCCGATCGATCCCGCGAAGAGCGTATCCCCGACGAAGAGATCGCGGGCGTCGCTGCCGGCCGGCCCAATCGCGAGGCAGACTCCACCCGGACAGTGACCGGGCGTGTGGAGCACGTCGACCACGAGATCGCCAAACGACAACTGCAGACCCGGCTCGTAGTACCGGTCGATTCGCGGCTGCGGCTCGACGCGGAGTCCGAACATCAGACCCTGCTCCACCACGCCGTTGTAAAGGAACTCGTCGTCGCGATGCAGCCAGACGTCGACGCCAAGCCGGCGTTTCGCGGCAGCCACGCCCGTGACGTGATCGAGGTGCGCGTGTGTCAGCAGGATCATCTTCACGTTCATGTGCTCCCGCTTGACCGTGTCGAGGAGCGTGCTGGCCTCGTCGCCTGGATCGATCACTACGGCATCGCGCGTGCGATCGCAGGCGACGAGATAGCCATTCTTGAGGAACGGCGGCGCGGCGGCGGTCCGGATCATCATGTCCGGTATCATCTTGCCATGGTCATCGCCGTCGTTGACGACCTGTTGTTCAGCTCGAAGATTCGCGCGGTGGCGCAGGCGGCGGGCGCGACGCTGACATTCGCCCGCGGGCGCGAGGCAGCAATCGCTGCCGCGCGCGACGCAGATGCGCGGCTTGTCATCGTCGATCTCGAGGGCCGGTCCGGCGAGGCGATCGACGTGATCCGATCGATCCGCGAAGCGGCCGGAACCGCGCTTCGCATCGTCGGGTACGGATCGCACGTGAACGTCGCCCTGCTCCAGTCGGCGCGCGATGCGGGATGCGACGATGCCATGGCGCGGTCGGCGTTCGTGGCGGCGCTGCCTGGGCTGCTCGCGCCGGCCGGCGCGCAGGCTGGATAGCCATGCCGGCACGCCCGACGATTGGTGACGTGGAGGCGGCGGCCGCCAGGCTGGCCGGTCGGGTCTGGCACACGCCATCGATGCCGTCGCCGTGGTTGTCAGCGATCACGGGCGGCGAAGTTTTTCTGAAGCTCGAGACCGTTCAGGTGACGGGATCGTTCAAGTACCGGGGCGCGTTCAACGCGCTCTCGCGACTGACGCGGACGCGACCTGAGGTCCGGACGGTGGTCACGGCGTCAGCCGGCAACCACGGACTCGCCATGGCGACGGCGGCCGCGCGCCTTGGGCTCAAGGTACGCGTGCACATGCCGTCGACGGCGCCGCACGCCAAGCGCGACGCGCTGATCGCCCTTGGTGCCGTGCTCGTCGAAGCGCCGACCTACGACCAGGCGGAGATCAACGTCCGCGAGGAGATCGCGCGGACGAAGGCAGTGTTCGTGTCGGCCTACAGCGACGGCGACGTGATTGCCGGCGCGGGCACGGCCGCGTTCGAAATGCTCCACGACGATCCGAAACTCGACGCGTTCGTCGTACCGCTGGGCGGAGGTGGACTCTTGTCGGGCACCGCGATCGTCGCGAGGGCGAAGGTGCCGAAGGCGCTGGTTTTCGGCGCTGAGGCTGAAGCGTCGCCGGTGTTCACCGGCGCGCTGGCGGCGGGGAAACCCGTCACTGTTCCTGTCGCTGAGACTGTCGCGGATGGTCTGGCGGGCAACATGGAGCCGGACAGTCAGACGTTCTCGCTCGTGCGCGACCTCGCCGACCGGGTGGTTACGGTGCCCGAGAAGTTGATCGTCCAGGCGATGAAGGACCTCCTGCATCGTGAACGGCTCGTGGCCGAAGGCGCGGGCGCCACCGGTGTGGCAGCGCTGCTCACGGGCGGCCTTCCGTTGGCGGGCAGGCGTGTGGGCGTGATCCTGTCCGGCAGGAACGTGGACGCCGGCAAGCTACTTCGTCTTTGACGGTCTGATTTCCACCTTGCTCGGCAGGCTGCGCGAGGGGTGGCGCAGGAGATCGATGACGACCTCGGCGACGTCGGCTGGCTTCAGTTTCCAGGAGTCGTCGGTGTGTTCGCGCGGGTGCGAGAAGTCGGTGGCGACCGATCCCGGCATCACCACGGATACGCGGATGCCCTGATCGCGCACTTCGAGCATCAGCGACTCGCTCAGCGCCACGAGTCCCGCCTTCGACGCGCAGTACGCGCCCGCCGTGGCGAAGTAATTCCGGCCGGCCAGGCTCGCGATGTTGATGATCCAGCCGCCGCCGGCGCGCTTCATCTCCGGAACGACCGCGCGGCAGCAGTAGAACACTCCGGTCAGATTCGTCCCGATGACGCGGTCCCATTCCTCGTCGGACATCGCGGCCACGTCCTTGAACACGCCGACGCCGGCGTTGTTGATAAGCGTGTCGATCGCGCCAAAGCGTTTCACGGTCTCAGCGACCGCCCGCTCGACGGCTGCGCGATCCCGCATATCCGCGACACATCCGGCGACACGGCGCTCGTCGCCGGCTTCGTGCCCAAGGGCGTGCACGGCCGCGTCCACTCGCGACCGATCCCGTCCGGTGATCATCACGTGCCCGCCCGCGCCGAGAATCGCCGACGCGATTGCTTGCCCTATGCCCTTTGTCCCGCCCGTCACCAGCGCTCGATACATACCCTTAGAATACGTGCGATGCGCTCGGCGGCGATCCTTGGAGCAGGCCCCATCGGCAGCGCGATCGCGCATCGCCTGGCCGAACGAGGACGGCTCAACGAGGTGCGGCTCGTCGATGAGGCCGGATCGATCGCGGCCGGCAAGGCACTCGACATCCGCCAGGCCGGTCCCGTCGATGGATACGACACGGCCGTCACAGGATCGACGGATCTCCTCTCCTCGGTCAGCGCCGACGTCGTCGTGTTCGCGGACACCCTCAACGACGGCGAGTGGGAGGGCGAGCGCGGCCTCGCGTTCGTTCAGCGCCTGATGCGCGCCGGTTCGACGGCGCCAATGGTCTTCGCGGGTCCCTCACAGACGTGGCTGATGGAAGCCGCGGCCCGCGAAGCACGGGTGCCGATCGATCGGATCATCGGCACCGCGGTCGCAACACTGCCGAACACTGTTGCGTCACTGCTCCACATCGAAACCGGCCTCGCAGGCGCGACCGTCGCGGTCAGCGGCCGGCCGACGTCGTTCATCGTGACCTGGAGCACGGCGACGGTCGGGGGAAGGCTGGTCAATGAACTCGTCCCGGCGCACCGGCTGCTCGCGATCTCACAGTCGCTGGTCAAACTCTGGCCGCCAGGGCCCCAGGCGATCGCCGCACCGACGGCGCTGGCAGTCGAAGGTCTGATCCTCGGCTCGAGGACGCCACTGATCGCCGCAGCGATCGCCGACGGCGAGTATGGCGCGCGCGGCGTGGCCGCGATGCTGCCGATCGAACTCGGTGACAAGCGGATTCTGAGACGGTCGCTTCCCTCACAGAGCCCGCAGGAACTTACAGAGACAGGGACGGCGCTGACGCGCCGATGAACCTGCCAGCGACAGAAACAAGGAGGCCCCATGCGCCGCATCGTCCCGAGTGTCGTCCTCGTTCTCGCGGTTGCCAGCGCTCTTTCGGCCCAGGCCACCAACATCCGCGCCGACCAGATCATGGTTTCGCACGGGAACCTGAACTTCGTCATGAAGATTACGCAGGACGCCTTTTATCTTGGCGAGCCAGCTATGAGTATTCCGGCGGAGGCCCTTCCTGGCGCGACGCTGCTAGTGTCGCGGTTCTTGGTGCGTGGCTGGCAGGAGGGCGACCACTCACGCGTCGTCATCTATGCCGTCGTCCCGGCGCCTCAGGCGTCCGGAAAGACCATCGAAACAGCCATTGCGACCTACGCCCTCAAGTTCGGAGGTTCTGGCGTCGTCCGAATGACGGAAACGGCCGAATGGGGGGCTGTCCCGATGGTCCTGCGGCCGGTTCGACCGCTGCGCTAGCTAGAAGACGCGGCCGAACGCACGCACGACCGCGTCCTCGACGCCATTCATCGGCACCGCGCGTCCCAGCACGCGATCGATCGACGTCACGCCGCGATCCGCGATTCCGCACGGCACGATGAGCTGAAAGTGCTCGAGGTTCGTCCCGACGTTGAGCGCGAAGCCGTGGCTCGTGATCCACCGGCTGATTCGCACGCCAATCGCCGCGATCTTCTCCTCGCGGCCGGCCGGACCGACCCACACACCGGTGCGGCCATCGAGACGGCCGCTCTCGATGCCAAGCTCGCGCAGCGCGATGATGAGCACTTCCTCGATGTCGCGCACGTACCGGTGTACATCGCATCGATCCGGACGCAAATCAAAAATCGGATAGCCGACGAGCTGTCCGGGGCCGTGATACGTGATGTCACCGCCGCGGCCGGTCTCGAAGACTGATACGCCCTCGGCCGCCAGCTTTTCCGGCGACGCGACGATGTTGACCTGCTTGCCGCGCGTCTTGACGCCGAGCGTGATGACCGGCGGGTGTTCGAGCAGCAGGAGCGTGTCGCCCAGCGCGCCGCTCCGCCGCTCTTCGACGAGTGTCGCCTGGAGCTCGAGGCCCGCGCCGTACTCCACGGCTCCGAGCCGGCGCACTCCTATTGCGCGCGAGCCCGACACCGTTGAGGCGACGGTGGCTACACCCACGATTCGTCGAAGTTCTGGAGACGATCCTTCAGCGCCTGCAGGAACCGGCCTGCATCAGCGCCGTCGATCAGCCGGTGGTCGTAACCGAGCGTCAGGTAGCACATCGGCCGCACGGCAATCATGTCGTCGACGACCACGACGCGCTTGTCGACGCTGCCGACGCCGAGAATCGCCACCTGCGGCTGGCTGATGATCGGCAGCCCGAACAGCGCACCGAAGATGCCGGGGTTGGTGATCGTGAACGTCCCGCCCTGCACTTCCTCGGGCTGGAGCTTCTTCGACCGCGCGCGCGCGGCCAGATCCTGAATCGCCCGCGACAATCCGAGCAGATTCCGTTCGTCCGCGCTCTTGATTACCGGAACGATGAGACCGGACTCGAGCGCGACGGCGATGCCCAGATTGATGTCGCGCTTGTAGACGATGTTCTCGCCGTCGATGGACGCGTTCGAGAACGGGAACTGACGGATCGTGTCGACGGTGGCCTTCGCAATGAATGCCGTGTACGTCAGCTTGGTGCCCGCTGCTTCGTAATCCGCCTTCTTCTTCTGACGCAGCGCGTCGATGCGGCTGAAGTCGACCTCGTACGCCGAGTACACGTGCGGTGATGTGTGAATGCTCATCACCATGTGCTCGGCGATCTTCTTCCGCATCACGCCCATCTTCTCGATGCGGACGCTCTCGCCGGGCTGGAACGCAGGCGGAGGCGGAGCCATCGGCGCACGGGCCACTGAGGCGGCCGGCGCCGGGGCGGCCTTGCCGCCGCCCGCGATGAACGCCTGAATGTCGTCTTTCGTCACGCGGCCGGATATCCCGGTGCCGTTCAGCTTCGAGATGTCGATGCCGTGTTCCTTCGCGATCTTGCGGACCAGCGGCGAAGAGCGCACCCGACGGAGATCTTCGAGAGTGGATGGCGCCGCTGGAGTGGAGGACCCGGAGGCAAGAGCCGGAGTTGACGGAGCGGAGGGCACGGAGGCTACCGAGGGCGCCGATGTCCCAGCCGTGGTCGCCGGTGCTGTGGCTGCTGGGGCCGGCGTCGACGCGGCCTTCTCACCCTGTGCGCCAATCAGTGCAACGACGCTGTTGACGGGCACCGTCTCGCCTTCCTTGACCCTGATCTCGAGAATGACACCCGCGCCAGGTGACGGGATCTCCGCGTCGACCTTGTCTGTCGAAATCTCGAACAGTGGCTCGTCCTTGTCGATGGGATCGCCGACCTTCTTGATCCAGCGAACGATCGTGCCTTCGGCGATCGACTCGCCCATCTGCGGCATCACTACGTCAGTTGCCAAGAACCCCTCCGTCAAACGACGCGAACAAATGGAAACGACGCGAACGGGAGTCCACGGAGTCTTGAATCACCAGATCACCAAATCACCAAATCACAAATGAATGGCCGCGCCATGAGCCGCGTGCGCGGCCTCCGCAACGGCCTCCGACATCGTCGGATGCGCGTGAATGGTGCGGATCAGCTCCTCGACCGTGCACTCCAGGCGAAGCGCGACGCCGGCTTCGGCGACGAGCTCCGTCGCCCGCAGGCCGATCATGTGCACGCCGAGCACCTCGTCGTACTTCTTCTCCGCCACGATCTTCACGAAGCCCTCGATCTCGCCGGCCATCTTCGCGCGGCCGAGGACGCCGAACGGGAACGTGCCGATCTTCACGTCGTACCCGCGATTCTTTGCTTCCTGCTCGGTGAGCCCAATGCTGCCGATCTCGGGATCGCAGTACGTGCAGCCCGGAACCTGATCGTAGTTGATCGGCCGGACTTCATGACCGGCGATGCGCTCGGCCAGAAGGATCCCTTCCGCGGAAGAAAGATGCGCGAGCTGCGGATGCGCGCCGCTGCCCATCGTGATGACGTCGCCGATGGCGGAGATGCCCGCCACGCCGGTGCGAAAGAGATTGTCGACCTTGACGTAGCCGCGATCGAGCGTGAGTCCTGCCTCGGCGGCGCCGAGTCCGTCGGTGACGGGGCCGCGGCCCGTCGCGACAAGCAGCTTCTCAACCGAGAGGACATCGGTCTTGCCGTCCGCCGACTGCATCTCGATCGTGACCACGCCGCCCTTCACGCCGGCCGACATGACCTTCGTACCGGTCTTCACCGCGATGCCGCGCTTCCTGAATGCCTTCAGGAGCTCCGCCGACACCGCTTCGTCTTCGTTGGGCACGAGCCTCGGGAGGAGCTCGATCACCGTCACTTCAGAACCGAAGCGCCGGTAGATGGACGCGAACTCGACGCCCACCGCGCCGCTGCCCATGATCGCGATCGACTTCGGCACCTCGGGCAGGTTGATCGCCTCGTCGCTCGTGATGATGTGCTTCTTGTCGATTTCGACGCCCGGAACACTTCGCGGCTGTGACCCAGTCGCGACGACGATCTCGCGCGCGGCCAGCGTACGTTTCGACCCGCCGTCGGTGACCTCGACCTTACCGCCGCCGGCAAGGCGCCCCGTGCCCTTCACCCACTCGATCTTGTTCTTCTTGAAGAGAAACTCGACGCCCTTGGTGAGACCGGTGACGATCTTCCCTTTCCGTTGGTGGACGCGCGCCATGTCGATTGAAGGCTTCACGTCGCCCTTGCCGAACGTGATGCCCCACTCGGACGCCTCCTGCGCGATCTTCAGCGCGTGCGCGTGTTCGAGCAGGGCTTTCGTGGGGATGCAGCCCCAGTTGAGGCAGGTACCGCCGAGTATCGGCTGGCGCTCGACAACGGCTGTGGTGAGACCGAGCTGCGCGGCCCTGATGGCGGCGACGTAGCCGCCGGTACCGGAGCCGATCACGACAACGTCGAATTTGTCAGACATAAAAAGCCAAGCCGGGCGGTTTATCTGGTGATTTGGCGATTTCGTGATCTGGCGATTTCAAATCACCAGATCACCAGATCACCAACTCACCAAATCAACTCACCCGGCCTGAGATCGTACCCGAAGTCCTACTTGCGCGGCAGGACGGCGTCCTTGAGCTGCTTGGCGATTCTCGCCTTCACAACGGTCTTTGCGGGAATCTTGATCGTCTCACCGGTGGCCGGGTTGCGGCCCTCGCGCGCCTTGCGCCGCTGAACGACGAGCTTGCACATGCCCGGCAGCACGAATTCGTTCGCGCGCTTGAGCTCCTTCTCGGACAGGTGCATCAACTCCTCGAACATGTCCCGGACAAGCGTGCGCTTCAAGTCGAACTTGTCCGCGAAGTGCGCGAACAGTTCCATCTTGCCCATGCGGCGGGCGTCAGCCATAGGACTACTCCCTGAACTCTGGCGCGCGTTAATGACTCTGTCGTCGAAACCAGGCGCGCCAGCGGTTCGACGGCAATTCGGGGAAAAACCGGCGGTATCGTAGTCCCCGTTCCGAAACGATGTCAATTTGCAACTGAACCCGTGACTACAATGGCGACGTGCCCCTCGAAACGTTTCCCAATCCTCGCCCGGAGCGCGACTATCAGATCGAGATCCGCGCGCCCGAGTTCACATCGGTCTGCCCGATCACGGGCTTGCCCGACTTCGGCGAGATTCAGGTCCGCTACACCCCCGACAAACTCTGCATCGAGCTGAAGTCGTTCAAGTATTACCTGTTCGAGTACCGGAACAAGGGAATCTTTTACGAAGCCGCGACAAATCAGATCCTCGACGACCTCGCCGCCGCCTGCCAGCCGAGGCGCATGACGGTCACCGGCGTCTTTGCCGCGCGCGGCGGAATCGCGACCACCGTCGTGGCTGAACACCTGAAGGAATAGGTTCGACGGTCGAAGTCCGCAGTTCGAAGTCCAGTCTGGCACCAGCCTTGCCCCCATCCGGCGCGAGCCTCGCGAGAACGCTGAAGTTCTCGCGCCATGATTGGAGTTTTTCCAATCTTCCTCGAGGCCATGGTGGGAAAAAGTGCGAGGTGCTCTTCCACTCCCGGGCGACACGGTCTGGATTCGGCGCCGGAGGTGGCGTGTCGATCGGGCTTCGCGCGACCGTGAGCTCGTCCGTCTTGACGTCTCCTGGCGGCGGAAACGCCGGACGTTTCTCGAGCCTTTCGACCGCGTCACGCCCGGCTGTACGGCTGGAGAAGTCCGTGTCCGGCGACAGCAGGCCTGGGCCCGGCTGGCAGGATCCCTCGCGCGAACCCGGGAATTCCGGCTGCCCCTTTGCCTTCTGGATGCCGATGTCGACATCCTGCCCCACCAGCTCGAGCCAGTCCTTGCCGTCATCGCCGGACACGCGCGCCTTCTGATCGCGGACGAAGTCGGCCTAGGTAAGACCGTCCAGGCCGGACTTGTCGTGGCCGAGCTCGTCCGCCGCATTGCGACGCCGCGAGTCCTGATCGTGGTGCCCGCATCACTCCGCGATCAGTGGCAGACGGAACTCGTGCGCCGGTTCGACATCGACTGCCTGATGGCCGGCCGCCGGCAGCTCGACACCCTGTCACTCGACGGAGCATTCGGCGCCAGTCCGTGGCAGCGTTCCGGCGTCTGGCTCGTCTCCACGGATTTCATCAAGCAGCCGGCTGTGCTGCGCTCGCTTCCGCGCGATCCGTGGGACCTCATCGTCATGGATGAGGCGCATGGCATCTGTGGTGATTCGGATCGTTACGACGCCTGCCACGGGCTTGCGCAGCGATCTCGGCGGGTGCTGCTGCTTACGGCCACGCCGCACTCCGGTGAGGACGCCAGATTCACGAGACTGATCTCCCTCGGCGCGCTGGGCGGTGCCGCGGATCGTCCTCTTGTATTTCGTCGCACCCGGCACGAGCTCGGACTCGCGCGGACAAGGCACGTGCGATGGCACTTCGTGAGACTCGCTGACCTGGAAAGCGCCACGCTCGAGGCCATCGACGGCTTCGAACGCGAGGCAACAACGGCATCGGCGCCGCCAGAGATCGAGGCGGCGCGGCTGCTGGTGTCCGTTCTCCGCAAGCGCGCGCTCTCGACGTTTGCCTCGTTGTCGATCTCACTCTCCCGGCGGTTGCGCTGGCTTGGTGATGAGGACTCTGGAAGAGAACACTGGACCCAGCCGCGACTGCTCTTCGACGACATTGATGTTGATGAGGATGGCGCGGCCGACCGTGCAGCTCTCACCGCGGAGATCGGCCTCGACGCGCATCGCGAGCGCTGGTGGCTTCACCAACTGAAGGACCTGGCGGATTCTGCCGCCCAGGTAGAGAGCAAGATCGAACGGCTGAAGGCGCTTCTCTCGCGCACCTCCGAACCAGTGATTGTCTTTACCGAGTTTCGCGATTCCCTCGACGCCATCGTCAGGCACCTTCAACAGGACCGAACGATCGCCGTGATTCACGGCGGCCAGGCGCGGCGCGAACAACAGGCGGAGTTGAAGCGGTACCTTTCAGGACCCGCGTCAGTTCTAATCGCCACCGACGTCGCGGGCCAGGGTCTGAACCTCCAGTCCCGCGGCCGCTGGGTCATCAGCCTCGAGCTCCCGTGGAATCCGGCACGGCTCGAGCAGCGCCTCGGGCGCGTGGATCGCATCGGCCAACGGCGGATACCCCACCTTACGATGCTGGTGGCCAGGCACACTGCGGAGTCGGGGCTGCTCGGGCATCTGACACGCCGGGTGAATTCAGCACAACGGTCGTTCGCTCGCGATCTTTTGAGTGCGGTTGTGCCGCCCGGTCTCCCCCCACGCGAGGGACCGGCTGCGACTCCAGCGACCGCGCTGTGCCGGCGCTGGCGGCGCGCAGCTTTCGTCGTGGCACGAGCCCTCGCGCAGCGGCGCAATCTCGCCGCGCAGTGGCAGGGACCGATCGAAGACCCGGGCCGAACGATTCGCGCGGGACGGCACGGCCGTCGCGGGTTCGTGATCGGCTCCGTCTCTGTCGTTGATCGGCTGGACGAATTCGTCGAGCGCTGCCGCTTTGCCCTGATTGCTCCGCCGGACTTCTGCGCGCTTTCCCCGAAAGTCATTGCCTCGCACGCGCGCCGAATCCTCGAGCAGCGACTGCGCCGCCGGCTTCACAGGCTCGTGCGCGAAGTCCGGCGCACTTCCCGGCGTCACCTTGAACGCGAACGCCTCATCCTGGCTGCCCTTCGGGTTGAACGCGCGTCATTCGAGAGCCAGGTAACGCTGTTCGACGCGAGCGCAGCTCTGGATCACCAACACCACGTGACGGACCACGAGCGTATCGCGGCAGCAATGCGAGATCGCGCCGTCCGGTTCGATGCGGCATCCGACCTGCGTGCCGGGGAGATCGAAGTGGACTTCGTGATCGTCGGCGGGATTGAGACTGAACGGGCGCGATGATCAGGCTGCCAGGCGTCGGGGGCGCGCTGTTTCCGTCGCACTTTCTCGCACAGTTCGTGCCGGCGTCATCGACCGCGGAGCTCGAAGCTTCGCGGCGTGGACTCGTCGCGTGGTGGCAGCGCACCGATGCAAGGTGTGGGCCGGCGACAGGCCTGCGCGCGTTGTTCGATCTCGCGGCGATGCCGCTGGCGGCGGCGCTCGGCTACCGCGCCTACGACGCGAGGTTCGCCGACGACCGTGTGATCGTGGAACTCGGTGGCGCCAGCCCAGGCGCGACGCGCATGCTCGTGCTGCCGTGGGCCACGCGCCCGTCACGGCGCTGGAACGAACTCGACGCCCACGGCGCGGCACCAGTGCACTGGGGCCTGGTGTTCGCGCCGCCGTTTCTGTCCGTCGTAAACACACGCGGCCACGCGTTCCGCCGCAGCGTCGACTTCCGATTCCCTGATGCGATCGATAGGCGGAGCTTCCCGGCGTTGTGGGCAATTGCTCGCGCGGACACGCTGCTCACGCCCGCTGGCGATCGTCTGCTGCAGGACGCCATGCGCTTTCAGGATGGTGTGCGCGCCGATCTCCAGGCAGGCGTCGTTCACGCCCTCGGTGCACTGACGCCCGCGATCGCTAGGCCGGGCGCATCCGCGACCGCCAGGACGTTCGACGAGGCGTTGACGATCGTGTATCGGATTCTCTTTCTGATGTTCGCCGAATCGCGGGCGCTGACGCCCTCGGTGTCGGGCCGCTATCGTCCCGCGTACTCGATCGCCGCGCTCTGCCGCGATGCGCTCGGTGCCGGCGATCGGAGGCTCGGTCTGTGGGACGGCCTCGCCGCAATCACGCGGCTCTCGCGCCATGGCGCGGTCTCGGTCGACTTCAACTGTCAGGCCTTCAACGGACAGTTGTTCTCGAAATCGTCAGCCCCGACGCTCGAGTCAGGCCACGGGTCCAGGCCGACACACCGATCCATCGCGCGCGACCACGCGCTGGCTGACGCGCTCGTCGCTCTCGGCACCAGGCCCGTTCCCGGCGGCCGACAGGACATTTCGTACGCGGATCTGGGTGTGGAACAACTCGGCGCCGTGTACGAACGCGTGCTCGATCTGGACCCCGCATCGATCTCCGCGGCGGCCGAAGTCGCGCCAATGACACGCGAACACAGCCGAAGGCGCAAGGAGACCGGCACCTTCTACACGCCCCAGGCGCTCGCGGAATTCGTCGTCCGGCGGACGCTCGCGCCGCTTGTGCATGGCGCGACGACGGACGACATCCTGGCGCTGCGGGTCGTCGATCCGTCGATGGGCAGCGGCGCCTTTCTGGTCGCGGCGTGCCGGTTTCTTTCCGACGCCTACGAGCGTGCACTCGTGGACGAGGGCCGCCTGGCCGAGACGGACCTCGATCCGGACGCGCGCGCGGAAATCCGCAGGCTTGTCGCGAGCCGCTGCCTGGCGGGCGTGGACGCAAACCCCGTCGCAGTGCAGCTCGCGAGACTGTCGCTGTGGCTGACGACGCTCGCGCGTGACAAGCCGCTCAGCTTCTTCGATCATCAGCTGCGTTGCGGCGACTCGCTCGTTGGCTGCTCTCCTGACGATCTCTGGCGTGTCAATGTCAGTGCTTCGGGCCGATCTATGCGCCCCTCGACGCCATTGTTTGACGCCGCCGGCCTCGAGACCGCGATCCAATCCATCGCGCAGCCGCTGCGGCGATTGACGCAGGGCAGCGACGACACCGTCAAGGACGTGCGCGAGCGCGAACGACTCTGGAATCAGATCGCCGGAGACGACTCACCCCTCAGCGCCTGGCGGCGAGCCTGCGATCTCTGGTGCGCGCGCTGGTTCGAAACGTCGTCACGGCCGTCGGCGCCGGAGTTCCGGGCGCTCGTCGATGCGATGGTTAGGGAAGGTCGATCTCTTGCCTCGAATGGGACGGGCGCGCTCACCGCATGGGCTAATGCCGCGCAGAGAGCGGCTCGTGCGCGCCATTTCTTCCACTGGCCGATCGAGTTCGCGGATCTCTTCTACGAAGAGGATGGCGCGCCGAGAACACGGGCGGGATTTGACGCCGTCATCGGCAATCCGCCGTGGGAGATGCTGAGGGGCGGCGATGCGGCGCGGCCCGATCTCGTGGCCTTCATTCGCGGATCTGGGCTCTATCCGTCGTGCGATCGCGGTCACGTCAATCTGTACCAGCCGTTTCTCGAACGCTCTCTCGCGCTCGTCCGGCCGGGCGGCCGTGTCGGGCTGATCCTCCCGTGGGGAGCGGCCGTGGACGATGGCGCTGCATCTCTACGACGCCGGCTCTTCGAACGTGGCCGCGTGGACACCATCGTCGGCCTGGACAACTCCGCGGGTCTGTTTCCTATTCATCGTGGATTGAGATTCATGGTGCTCGTCGCGTCTCCGGGAGCACCGCCACGAAAGAGCTCAGCGACGTTCGGCGTTCGGACACCGGAGGAGTTGGGGAGTCTGCCTGGCCGCGACGATCCGGAGGCGGGATCGGCCTTCGAGACGCGGCTCGACGCCGGCACGCTCCGTTGCGCCGGAGGCCCGGCCCTTCGCATTCCTGATGCGCGGTGTCCCGGCGATCTCGACTGGCTTCTCACCCAGTGCCGGCGGTTCCCTGCTCTCGGTCACGAACGCGGCTGGCACCTGAGCTTTGGCCGTGAGCTCAACGCGACGGAAGATCGCGAATCGTTCGGTCCGGCCGGCCTTCCCGTGATCGAGGGCAAGCACATCGGGCCATTCAGAGTCGATGCAGCCGCGGCGACAAAACGGATTTCCGCGTCGCGCGTCACCCGACTCCTGCCTGCAGCGCCTCACACACGGGCGCGACTCGCCTACCGCGATGTGTCAGGCGCCGGCAACCGGCGCACGCTGATCGCGGCGGTCGTGCCTCCGGGCGTCGTCACGACCCACACGCTGTTCTGCGTTCGCACGCCGCCGGATGACGCCAGGCAGCACTTTCTCTGCGCGCTGTTCAATTCGTCGCCACTCAACCGGATCGTCCGCATGCTCATGGGCAGCCACGTGACGACCGGACTCGTCGAGCATCTTCCGGTCCCGGTCTGGACCGGTGACGCGGCTCAGTTGGCGCTGGCGGACCTGGCTCGAGCGCTCGCCGACGCCGGTACAAGCGAAACCGACAGAACCGCAATCGAGCACGAGAGCGACGAACGCATCGCTCGCATGTACGCGTGAGGCCCGGCTTTGCTATATTCGCCCCGCGGTGCCCAACTACGGATTCGCGATCGATCTACGAAAGTGCATCGGGTGCCACGCGTGCACGATCGCCTGCAAGTCGGAACACGACATCCCCGTCGGCGTGAATCGCTGCTGGGTCAAGACGGTTGAGAAAGGCACGTTCCCTCAAACGCAGCGCCTATTCTTCCCCGTCCTCTGCAACCAGTGCGAGGACGCGCCCTGCATGAACATCTGCCCGACCGGCGCGCTCTTCAAGCGCCGCGACGGCATCGTCGATCTGAACGGTGACTCGTGCATCGGCTGCCGCGCGTGCATGGCCGCTTGCCCGTACGACCAGCTCTTCATCGACCCGAACACCCGCACCGCCGAGAAGTGCAACTTCTGCGCGAACCGCGTCGAAAACAAGCTCGAGCCCGCGTGCGTGAGCGTGTGCCCCACCGAGTGCCGCATCTTCGGCGACCTCGACGATCCGACCACCGAAGTCGCGCAGATCGTGCAGCGCGAGGCCTTCATGCTGCGCAAGCCCGAGAAAGGCACGGGCCCGAAGATCTTCTACCTCGGCGCGGACGAGGCCGCCATTCGCCCGGAAATCGCGGTGCGGCCGTTCATGTTCCGCGAGGGACAAGTCGCGCTGCGGCCGATCGGCTCGAAGGACCCGCAGGACAGCCTGCCCGGCGATCCGCGCGTGGACTACGACGTGCCGCACAAGCAGGCGTGGGGGTTCGATCTCGTCCTGTACCTGCTGTTCAAGGGCATCTCGACGGGATCGATGTTCCTGTCGGCGCTGCTGTGGTTCCTGGGCGATCGCTCGCCGCTCGTGGGCCTCGGCGGCCCGTTCATCTCCGTCATCTTTGCCATCGCAACCGCGATCGTGCTGGTGATCGATCTCGAGCGGCCCGAGCGCTTCTTCTACATCCTCACGAGACCCAACTGGTCGTCGTGGCTCGCGCGCGGCGCGTTCCTGCTGACCGCGCACAGCGGCCTCGCGACGCTCTGGCTTGCCGCGTACCTCATGGGCTGGGACGATCTCCTGGTCTGGATCGCGCCGGTGGCGATGGCCGGGGCTCTCGGCGCCACCGCCTACACCGGATTCCTGTTCGCGCAGGGCCTCGCGCGCGATCTCTGGCAGGGACCGCACGGCACGATCGACCTGATCGCGCAGGCGGCCGCTGAAGGTGCGGCGACGATGCTCGTGGCGGCAATCTGGATCGACGGCGAGGCGTCCACGATTCGCACGCTGGCGCTCACGCTCACGTTTGCCGCGCTCGCGCACGTCGGGCTGCTGATCCTCGAGCACGTCTTCACGCCGAGCCCGACGCTCGGCCATGAGCTCGCCGCGAACGCGATCCGCCGCGGCGCCTACGCGAAGCTGTTCTGGATCGGCGCGATCGGATTTGGCGGCGTCGCCCCACTGGCGCTCATCTGGTGGGCCTCCACCGCGGCGTTCTCCATCCCGCTCCTCGCCCTCGCCGCCGTCGTCGCGCTCATCGGCGGCTTCGCGTGGGAATACATCTGGGTTGAGGCTGGGCAGTCGGTACCTAATTCCTGACAGAACATGACAAGGGCAAAGGGCAGAGGGCAGAGGGCAGAGGTTCGGAACGACCTGACGCGCGCCAACATTCAAGAAATGTTGGCAGGCGAAGCAGGTTCATTGCCTTTGCCCTTTGCCCTTTGCCCTCTGCCCTTGTTGGAGTCCGCCCGTGTCTGAATTCAGGTCTCACCCGGATCCCTCGACCTGGGATGAGTTTGTCGACTTTGAGTCCAAGAGTTGGCCGAAGAAGGACCGGCGCCGCTACTGGATCATTCCGAGCATCTGCTTCAACTGCGAATCGGCGTGCGGCATCATCGCCTACGTCGACAAGGACACGCTCGACATCAGGAAGATCGAAGGCAATCCCGTGCACCCCGGCAGCCGCGGCCGCACGTGCGCGAAGGGCGTCGTCACGCCGAACCAGCTCGAGGATCCGGATCGCGTTCTCTATCCGTTGAGGCGCGTGGGCACGCGCGGCGGCGGCGAGTGGAAGCGCGTGACGTGGGACGAGGTGCTCGACGAGCTTGGCGCGCGCATCCGCAAGGCCATCGTCGAGGGAAGACGAAAAGAGCTGATGTACCACGTGGGCCGGCCCGGTGAGGACGGGTTCGCGAATCGCGTCGTGCAGTCGTGGGGGCTCGACGGGCATAACAGCCATACGAACGTCTGTTCGGCGTCGGCGCGCCTCGCGCATTTCCTGTGGACGGGCGCGGATCGGCCGTCGCCGGATCACGCGAATGCGAAGACGATCCTGCTGCTCTCGTCGCATCTCGAGTCCGGCCACTACTTCAATCCGCACGCGCAACGCATCATCGAGGGCAAGTCGAAGGGCGCGCGCCTGATCGTCATCGACCCGCGGTTGTCGAACACGTCCGCCAAAGCCGATCTGTGGCTGCCGGCCAATCCCGGCACTGAAGCAGCGCTCATCCTGGCGATCGCGCGGCATCTCCTCACCACCGGCAAGTACAACCGCGAGTTCGTCCGCCGCTGGGTGAATTGGGAGGATTACCTCAAGGTCTCGCGGCCCGATGGCCCGCGCACGTTCGAAGCATTCGAGGAGGCTCTGAAGGAAGAGTACGCGCAGTTCACGCCCGAGTACGCCGCGGAAGAGACCGGCGTCACCGCCGCGCAGATCATCGAAGCGGCTGAGGCGGTTGCGTCGGCGGGCACGGCGTTCTCGACACACAGTTGGCGCGCGGCCGCCGCGGGACATCTCTGGGGCTGGCAGATCACGCGCAGCCTCTACCTGCTCGTCGTCCTCATGGGCGCCATCGGCGAACCTGGCGGCGTCAATCTGCACGCGACGAACAAGTTCGTCCCGAAGCACCCGAATCCGCCGCCGGCGCCGGACTACTGGAACGAGTTGCTTTTCCCGAAGGAGTTCCCGCTCGCCTTCTTCGAGATGAGTTTCCTTCTGCCGCACTTCCTCAAGGAAGGTCGCGGACGTCTCGACACGTACTTCACGCGCGTCTACAACCCGCTCTGGACGAACCCCGACGGATTCACCTGGATGGAAGTGTTGCAGGACGAATCAAAGATCGGGATGCACGTCGCGCTCACGCCGATCTGGAGCGAGACCGCGTGGTTCGCCGATTACGTGCTGCCGATGGGCCTGGGCACCGAACGCCACGACACGATGAGCCAGGAAACGCACGCCGGCCGCTGGTTGGGATTCCGCCAGCCGGTGGCGCGCGTCGCCCGGGAGAAGCGAGGCGAGAAGGTCGAGCTCACGCGCGACTCGAATCCCGGCGAAGTCTGGGAGGAAACCGAGTTCTGGATCGCGCTCTCCTGGAAGATCGATCCCGACGGTTCGCTCGGCATCCGCAAGTTCTTCGAATCGCCGTACCGTTCGGGCGAGAAGATCACGATCGACGAGTACTACGGCTGGATCTTCGAGAACTCCGTCCCGGGTCTTCCGGAAGCCGCGAAGAATGAAGGACTTACGCCGCTGCAGTACATGCGGAAGTACGGCGCGTTCCAGGTCGACAAGGTCGCGTACAGCAAGGCGCACGAGCAGACCGTCGACGGTGAGACGCCGGGCGTGGACGTGGACGGCATCCGTCGCGCGGGTTTCAACACGCCGTCACGCAAGCTCGAGTTCTACTCGCCGACGCTCGCCGCATGGGGCTGGCCCGAGGACGCGATTCCGCGCTACAAACCCGGCCACGTCTACTGGCGCGATCTCGATCGCGGCGCGAATGAATTCGATCTGCTGCCGAACTTCCGGCTGCCGACGCTGATCCACACGCGCTCGCCCGTGAAGTGGCTGTACGAGATTTCGCACAACAACCCGCTGTGGATCGCCACCGGCGACGCTCAGAAGCTCGGGATTGAGCCTGGCGATCTCGTCAAGGTCAAAACGGGCATCGGCCACTTCGTCACTCGCGCCTGGGTGACCGAGGGCATCCGGCCCGGCGTGGTCGGCATGTCGCATCACCTGGGGCGCTGGCGCCTGGACGAGAAGCAGGGCGGCGCTCGCGTGGCGACGTCGCTCGTGAAGATCACGGCGAAGGACGGGCACTACGAGATGAAGCAGGTCCACGGCGCGCAGCCGTTCTCGAGCAACGATCCCGACAGCGCCCGCGTCTGGTGGAGTGAGATCGGCGTCCATCAGAACATCACGTTCCCCGTGCAGCCCGATCCGGTCAGCGGCATGCACTGCTGGCATCAGCGCGTGACGGTCGAAAAGGCCGCCGCCACCGACAGCTACGGCGACATCGTCGTGGATACGAACGAGTCGTTCCGCCTCTACAAGGAATGGATGGGAAAGACACGGCCCGCGCCCGGACCCGACGGCACGCGCCGGCCGTACTGGTTCGATCGGCCGCTCAGGCCGAAGCGCGAAGCGTACGAAATGTAAAGAAGGTTGTGCGTCGGCTCCGTGGATGTTGGTGAACAGTCTCAGCCAGCGCCGACATACGACTTGAGTTGCGCCACTGCCTCAAGAGTTGCCGTGAGGAATCCTTTGGCACCGAAATGAATTCGCTGCCAATCTCCTTGCAGGCCGCCAAAGTCAGTAACTCCCTCCTCGACCATAAGAACCAGGGGCTTTCCAAACGCCAGCGCAACACCCTTTTCTTCCAAAAGCCATGGGCTTGTTGTAAAGGTGCCGTCTGCCTTCGCGTCCGAGCATGTCATGAGTGAAAGGAAAAACGCGCATTGGCGAATACGGTCAATAACAGAGCGGCTGACGTACGTGTTCGAAGACTGACCGGTAACCACTTCGAATCCGTGCTGTCGAAGGAGTTCTGCCAAGCCCGCTACGTACTCCTTTTCAGCAAACCGGTATGAGAGGAAGACGCTTCTCGGATTCTTGACCTCGTTGGCGGCGGACCGAGGTGCCACGCGACTCATGCTCTCCCGAACTGCAGCTAAGAGGGCCCGACCCTCGGGTCCAGCTGAAGTTGCCAAGCGGCCGGCTTCGTCCCGGAGGCGCTGGAGGCTTGACGATGAGAGTCGCCAACTAAGGTCAGATTGACACTGGGAGATCGACGCCCTCAGTTCCTCGGAAAAGGCCGCAACGGGTGTCTGCTTATCCAGTGAGTAGTAGTGTGAGAAACGTTGGCGCTCACCTCGGAAGAACTCCGATCGGCGCCGCTCAGCTTCAGATCTGTCCACGAACAGTACGAAAACGATTTCGGGGAGGGTCTTGCGGACATCGAAGATGAACGCCGAGGCGTCGTCCAGCCCCAGCGACAACGGGTCGATGAAGATCGTGTTGCAGTCGGCCTTCTGGACAGACGACCGAGCGTCAGCGACCGAGCCAGCTGCCGAAACGGCGAGCACCTGGGAAGATACCGACAGACCGCGTTCAAGGGCGCCTGCGGCACTCGCGTCAGAATCACAGACCAACACCTTGAGCGGGATTCCGCTTTCGAGGACTTTCGGTTCACCCATTAGCTGTTCCCATGTCTGCCTAACTACCTATGAAGTAGACCGCGCTCATAGCTTCGGAGCTAACGCCGTCCCACTGCGTGCCAACAGCTTGCCTATGATCCACTGAGCAGGCGAATGCTAGCACGCGACTCGAACGCTGCTGCGTGTCGACGATGGATCGAATGAGAACTAGGCAGGCCGCACTGGTTCGATCGGCCGCTCAGACCAAAACGCGAAGCGTACGACATCTGATTCTAGAAGACCCCTCTACTTCGGCGGTACCCGCCGTTTCGTCAGCTGCTCGAATGCGTACGCGATCCCGATCAATTTCGGCTCGCTGCATGGCAGGCCGACGAATGCGGCGCTGTAGGGCGACGGTTTCGGATCAAAACCCTGCGGGAACGGGTTCGCGCCTCCTCCACCGCCGCTCGCTACCATGCCGATGGGCACGACGATCTCCGGGTAGCCCGGTCGCGAGGCGAGGTTCGAAACCGCCCAACCGGGAAACATGAGCGCATCGAGCTTGTTGTCCTCGATCGCGGCCTTGAAGCCGCGATCGCCGGCGAGCCGGACGTCTCTCGCGCGATCGGCGTCGTAGCGGGCCTTGTCGGCGACGACGTCCATCTCATCCGAGATGTCGAGATTCGCCTGGCCGTATTTGATGGCGCCGGCGCGCGCGTGCTCCGTGTTGAACGCGCGCAGCTCCGTCAGCGACTTGACCGGCGCCGCCGCACCGAGCCCGGTGAGGTACGCGTTGAAGTCGCGCTTCATTCCGTACTTGAGCACGACCGAGCAGCTCCCGTCCTTGCCTTTCGCGTTGTTGAGACCCGAGCAGATGCCGTAGGTCAGGATGTTCCTCGACGGATCGCTGTCAACGACGGTCGGCATGTTTGCTGGATCGACGATCTCGGCGCCGGCGCGTTTGAGGATGTCGATCGCCTCTGCCATCAGCTTTGTCTGCGCGTCGTTCAGGCCACCTCGCCCACCGCCTCGTCCACCGCGCCCAGCCGTCCCCGTCGTCCCCGTCGTAACAGTCGTCCCAGTCGTCCCTGCCAGAACCGGGAGGCTCTCGTAGTAGTACGCGCGCGGAATGCCGATGCGCGCACCCTTCAGCGCACCGGCTTTCAGGAACGCCGTGTAGTCGCGACGAGGCGGCACGGTGCAACGCGCCGTGGCTGAGTCCGCAGGATCTGGCGCGGCGCTGACGAGCGTGCCGAGCAGAATCGCGGCATCGGCCACCGTCCGCGCCATCGGCCCGGCCGTGTCCTGATCGGCCGTGATCGGCATGATCCCGTGCCGGCTGATCACGCCCGTCGTCGGCCTGATCCCCACGAGCATCGTGAGCATCGCGGGATTGACGATCGAGCCGGCGGTGTCCGTGCCGACGTTGGCGGCCCAGAAGTTGGCCGCGGTGCCAGCGCCGGAGCTCGAACCGCCGGTGCTCAGCACCGGTCCGCCGTCACTCGAAGCGCGCGGGTCGGCGCGCGGATCGTACGGGTTGAACGCGAAACCACCGACCGCGCTGTAGTTGCCCGGCATCGGCGTGGGCGCACCGGCGACCCAGTTGGCCAGTTCCGTGAGTACCGTCTTGGCGATGATCACGGCGCCGGCCTCGCGCAGGTTCTTCGTCAGCGTCGCGTCGTACGGGGGGATGAAGTTTGCGAACGCCAACGCCCCGCCGGTGGTCCGCATGTCGGTCGTGTGGATGTTGTCTTTGAGGGCGACCGGAATGCCGTGCAACGGGCCGCGCACCTTGCCGGCCGCGCGCTCGGCGTCGCGTGCGTCCGCATCCTCCAGAGCGTGCGGATTGATCGTAATCGCCGCATTGATCCGCTTGTCGTAGAGCGCGATTCGCGCGAGGTACTGCGTGACCAGCCCGCGCGATGTCACGCGGTGCTCTCTCATCGCGCGCTGCATCTCCGGAATGGTGGCTTCGACCACTGAGAACGATAACGGCGCGGGTTTTCCAGTCGATTGGGCCGTCACATTCACGACAGACGCCGCGAGCACGAGGAGGATGAGGTGGCGCATGCCGGGAGCCTACCATCGGCGCGCGCGGCCCGGCCAAGACAAGCCGGCGGGCCTAGAAGCCCGGCCTACGTTCTGACCTTATCGATCAGCCGGCTTCAGTTTTGCGTGGATGAGGTCGACGAGCTCCTGCGGCGCGTCTTCGGCTTCCGCCATCTCGAGCGCCGACATGCCCTGATCGCTCGTGATGTTCACATCCGCGCCGTGCTCGATGAGCACGCGCGCGGTCCTGAACTGTCCGTGGTGAAGCGCGACGATGAGCGGCGTCCAGCCGGAGGCACCGCCGGGAACGCGCGGGCGGCGATCGCGGGCGTTCACGTCCGCGCCGAGCGCGATCAGTGCTTCGACGAGCGCGGGCCGGTCGGCGTCTTCGGTACGGCAGCTGTGCGGACCGAGCGAATGACCGCCGCGCGCGGCCAGATGCAGCGGCGTGCCGCCGACGGCGTCCTCCTCGTTGATGTTCGCGCCTTCCTTGACGAGACGACGCACGCCGGCGATGTCGCCGCGCCATGCCGCGGAGGCGACGGGCGATGACGGCCGGTCGTAGAACATCGCACAGCCGCTCACCGCAGTCAGGAGTGCGAACAGCGCGGCCTGGCGCTCTGCATGCATGACGGTTTCCTCTTCAGGTTTCACGGCCCGGTGTCACGGCCTCGCCTTGCGGGCGGCCGAGATCAGGGCATCCATGTGATCGAGATACTTCTCGAACGCGCGCCGCCCCGACGGCGCCAGGCGAAAGTCGGTTCGCGGGGTCCGGCCCACGAACGTCTTGTCGCAAATGAGATAGCCGGCGTCCTCGAGCTTGCGCGCGTGGACGCTCAGATTGCCGTCGCTCACTTCGAGCGCGCTCTTCAGATCGGCGAACGACATCGATTCCACCGAGGCGAGCGCGCTCAGGATGCCGAGCCGCACGCGATCGTGGATGAGCCTGTCGAGGCGCTGCGCATCCTTCGGCGCGGCCTGTTGTACCGGGCGCGCGGGTGCCGCGCGTCTTGCTGCTTTAGCCGCCATTGTTCCTCGCGATGTAGAGTCCGCCCGCGATCTGCACGCCACCGAAGCCGATCCCGAGCCAGACATTGCCGAACGCCGGCGGCGTGAGTGCCGCGGCGAATCCAAGAATCATGAAGATGGCGCCGACGGCCCTGACCGCCGGCACGCTGAACGCACCGCCGGCGAGGATGCCCGCGCCGTAGAGCAGCAGCCACGCGGCCGGCATTGCCGCGTACGTGCGCGTGGACCACAGCACGAACGTGACGCCGGCGCCGGCGGCGATCGGCGCGACGACCGCGGTGGCGAACGACTGCGCGGTGCGGCCCTTGAGGTTCACGCCGGTCCGCCCGGCTTTCTTCCAGATGGCCACGACGCCGACGGCGAACGCCACGACCGCCGCGCCGAGCCACACGCCGAGCCAGCGTTCGGGGGATGGCTGCCAGGCCGCGGCGATCGCCGTCACCAGGCCGATCGCGCCCATGACCATGCCGCCCATGCCCGGCACGGACGTGAACGTCGCGCCGCGTTCCATGGTTTCGCGGATGAACTTCAGGTCGTCGGCGGCGCGGTCCTGGAGGGACGAGGGCTGCCTGGCAGGCTGGGCCATGCCGGCAAGTCTAGACCGGCCGTGAGGGTCTTGTCAAAGAACTTTGCAATGCAAAGCAATGGCTCACTTGAGGAACAGGTACTGGATCGAGACGACGGTCAGCAAGCCGGCCATCCCCAGCTTGAGCCACTTCACTGAGGCGTAGGGACCCACGCGCCGGCCGAGTTGGAACCCGATGACCGCCCCGAGACAGGTCGTCCCTGCGACAAGCGGGGCGCCGAGGTGCCCGCCCATCCATGCGCCAAGAATCGGCGGAATGGCGGTGATGCCAATCATGAGGACGCTCGTGGCGGCGGCGACCCGCATCGGCACGCCGCAGAGCGAATTCAACGTGGGCACGATCACGATGCCGCCGCCGATCCCGATGATGGACGCGAGCACGCCCGCAGCGAACGAGACGCCGGAAGCCACGGGCAGCCGCTTGACGCGATACGTCACATCCCTGCCGGTGTCGCAGTCGTGGATCAGACCGCCGAACGCGCCGAGGTCAGCGGTATCGGCCGGCAGCACATTGCGCGTATTGCGGCGCATCAGCATGAGCACCGCCACCACCCCGGTGGTCGCGCCGAAGATCAGCTCGTAGGTGCGATCCGGAAACCCCGTCAGGTATTTCGCGCCAATCCAGGCACCGCTGATGCTGAAGATCAGGAGAAAGAGCGCGAGCTTCACGTTGACGAGGCGCCGGCCCGCGGGCACCATCTCCGCGGACGCCGATGTCCCCAGGACGCCGATCAGGCTGAGGCCGCGCGCTTCCGCGAACGACATCCCGAGGATGCTGTTGAACATCGGCACGAGGAGCACGCCGCCGCCGACGCCGACCAGGGCGCCGAGAAACCCGGCAAGAAGCCCACCCCCCAGCGCGATGAGTTCGAGCGCGTGCATCCAGCGAATCCTATCCTGCTACCATCCGGTTGACCACTTTCCCTGGCGGAGGTTTCCATGCTGGAGCGCACGTTTGTACGCGTGATCGCGCTGTCGGCCATCGTCACGCTCCCCGCGTGCGGCCGTGAAGCGCCGAAGCAGGACGCAGCCGGGAGCCATCCGCACTATGCCGCGACCGGTCCCGACAAGCCGAACGCGGATGGCCAGATCGCGCCACGGCTTCAGAACCTCGGCGCGTACACGTTCCCGGTCTCGACGAAGAACGAGGACGCGCAGAAGTTCATCAACCAGGGCCTGAACCTTTCATACGCGTTCAACCATGCGGAGTCCGGCCGGGCGTTCCGCGAAGCAGCGCGGCTGGATCCGAATCTCGCAATCGCCTACTGGGGCCAGGCGCTCGTGCTCGGACCGAATATCAACGCGGCGATGGAGCCGACGGACGAACGGCCTGCGTTCGATGCGATCGCCAAAGCCGTCTCCTTGAAGGCCAATGCCTCGGAGCGGGAGTCCGCGCTCATCGACGCGCTTGCGGCCCGCTACTCGGGCAAGGCGGACGATCGGATCGCGCGCGATCGCGCGTACTCGGACGCCATGCAGAAGGTCGCGGCCAGCTTCCCGGACGATCTCGACGTGCAGGTCCTCTACGTCGAGTCGGTGATGGACCTGCGTCCCTGGGGCTACTGGATGCGTGATGGCCGTCCGCATGAAGGCATCGCCGACGCGGTCTCGAGAATCGAGCGTGTGATCGAGAAGAAGGCCGATCACCCCGGCGCGCTGCATCTGTACATCCATCTAATGGAAGCCGTGACGCCGGAGAAGGCCGAGGCCGCCGCCGATCGCCTGCAGCCCCTCCTGCCTGCCGCGGGCCACATGGTGCACATGCCGGCGCACATCTACCAGCGCGTGGGCCGGTACGCGGACGCGATGAAGAGCAACGAGCTCGCGATTGCCGCCGACGAGGACTACATCACCCAGTGCCGTGCCCAGGGTCTGTATCCCATGGGTTATTACCCGCACAACCTCCACTTCCTGTGGTTCGCCGCGACGTTCGACGGACAGAGCAGGAAAGCGATCGACGCGGCGCGCAAGACCGCCTCGAAGGTGGACAACGCGACGCTGAAACAGATGCCGCTGCTGGCGGCGTTCCGTGTCGTGCCGTACTACGCGCTCACGCGCTTCGGCAAATGGGATGACATGCTCGCGGAGGCCGCGCCGGCCGAGGGCAACGCGTTCCTGACGGGAATTTACCGGTACGCGCGCGGGGTCGCGCTCGCGAACAAGGGGCGGATTCCGGAGGCCGAGCGCGAGCTCACGGCCATCAACACGCTGCTCGCCGACAAGTCACTCGACGCGCCTCTCTTTTCGCCGAACACCGGGCGCAGCGTCCTGTCAATTGCGCCGGAGATGCTCGCCGGCGAGATCGCCATGGCGCGCCGGCAGTACGACAAAGCCATCGCGCACTTTGAACGCGGCGCCAGACTCGAGGATGGACTGGTCTACACGGAACCGTCCGAATGGCACTACCCGCCGAGACACGCGCTGGGTTCCGCGCTGCTCGCAGCCGGACGCCCGGACGAAGCGGAGACTGTCTACTGGGCCGATCTGAAACGGAATCCTGAAAACGGATGGGCGCTCTTCGGAGTCGTCGAGGCGCTCAAAGCGCAGAAGAAGAATGAGCTGGCGGCGATTGTCGAAGCGCGCTTCAAAGAACGCTGGGCCAGAGCCGACGTCCAGCTCGCGTCGTCACGCTTCGCCAGATAGTTGGACGGGGCCGCCAGCGTGCGGCTTCAGCACGGCATAGAGCGCCGACATGATCGGCGTGGGGACGCCGACTCTCGCGCCGCGACGGACGACGCTCCCCTGCAGCGCTTCGACTTCGATCCGCTTCCGGGACTGAAGGTCGATCAGAAGCGACGACCGCGTCGATGGCGGCAGCTTGATCGCGTACTTGAAGACGCGATCACGGTGATCGGCAGGCAGCTTGATCCCGTGCGCGCGCGCGACGTTCGCCACTTCGACCACCGCGTCCAGGAACATGCTGCGAATGAGGTCGTCGGACCACAGAGGCCCGATGGGCAGCCGCGCCGCGCCCGTAAATGCAGCAAACGGCGCGAGATACGTGAACTTCTCCCAGATCGTGTGGCGCGAGTCCACGACTGCCTCCACGACGATGTTTGCAGCCGCCATGGCGTCAGCCAGCTTCTGCACACGCGGCGTGATGCCTGCCGGTGGGTTGAAGTACTCGCCGAACACGATCCTCCTGTGCGTGCCCGTTTGCCGAATCAGGCCGGGGCCCTCGATCGCCGACGCGATGTACGCAGACCCGCCGAGTGTCGCCTTCTCTCCGGCGACCTCCGCAATCTGTTCCGCGCTGTCGACGCCGTTCTGCAGCGTGAGCACGAATGTGTTCGGCCCGAGAAGCGGCTTGATGAGAGGAATCGCGGTGTCGTTGTCGTACGTCTTCACGGTGTGCAGCACGACGTCGACCGGACCTATGAGCGACGGATCGCTCGCCGCTTGAGCCTGCACCGTGAAGTCGCCAAGCGGACCGACGACACGCAGGCCGTGGCTTCGAATCGCGTCGCGGTGCGCCCCGCGCGCCACGAAGCTGACCTCATGGCCCTGCCGCGCAAGCAGTGCCCCATAGAAACCGCCGACGGCGCCGGCGCCGATGACCGCAATCTTCACGGGAACGATTGTACTTGCGCGGGCTCACCTCAGACACACACAGAGATCACGAAGTGGGTTTGGGGCAAACCAAACCACCTCTGTGATCTTCGTACGTCTCAGTGATCTTCGTGTGTGTCTGGGGCTAATGCTCGCGACTATCCCCGCCGCGGATGACCTTGATGTCGCGGATGCGGGTCGTGCGGACGCCATTGTCGAACTCGAGGTACATCCCGATCGCGGCGACGAGCCGGGTGTGGATGATCGCGCCGCCCCAGGTGCAGCCGGCGATCCTGACGTCACGATCTTCTTCGCGGTTCGCGGCAAACCAGCCGCCGCTGACGCGATAGACACCGTCGCCCAGCGCGGCGATCGAATATGCGGAGTTCCTGGTCTTGACAACGATCCAGTCGCCCACGCGCACGTCTTCCGCGCGCACGCCGTGGATGTCGTCGGCGGTCTCGACGATGCGGTCGAGGGTGCGCGCCGGCTCGGCGGGCGGAACGTGCAGAATGGCGGTCGTCGTTGTCGCTGCCATTGGCGAATACTCTAAACCGATTACCTGATTTCCTGCTGCGCCGGAAACAGCCGGACAACGCGATACCCGTTGGCGGACTGTTCCAGCAGCATCAAGCCGGCCACGGTGCCGGTTTGAAGCGCGCCGGGAATCTGATCCAGGCTCACTTCGCTGCCGACGGCCGCGCCGCTGCTGGGTGCTGCAAGGACCTTGCCGGTACCATCGACCTCAAAAAGGCCTGAATACGTGCGCGGGTCTCCCAAATCGCCCACTGAAAGGGAGAGGAATATCCGACGCTGACCGTCGGGGGTCCGGACGCGCCACGCGCGGCAATGCCCGCATCAAAGGTCAATACGGACTGGCGTACCAGTACTTCGTCCGCTTCGCCCACTCCGTCGCCGGGTATTGACGATGGAGAACGGTGAAGGCCTGTCGTGAGAGCGCTCCGGTCTGCTTGTCGCTGCAGCCGTACTGCGTGCTGGTCACGGCGCGCGCAAGCGCCTCGGCCACGTCCGGATCCTTCGGCCGCGACTTCGCCCAAGTGATGGCTTCACGCGCGAGATAGTTCGGCGCCGTCCCGAACGCCGCGAGCGCTTCGAACTCACGAGTCGCACGAACGCGATCGGCCGGATCAATTACCGCTGGAGGCGGGATTCGCGACGCCTGATAGACGATCTCCGGCAATCTCGTCACCGGCGTCTCTTCGTACGGTCCCGCCACATTCCAGCTCTGCATGGGACCGAATCCGCACCACCAGAACTTCTTGATGTGAAGATCCAGCTTTTGCGACGGCCCGTTGAATCGAGGCGGAATGAAGCTGCCCTCGGCTCCCTCGGCGAGCGGAACGTAGTTGCGGAACGACGGCCAGCGGAGAATCGTCAGGATGCCCGAGTAGTGGCGGGCATCGGAATCGGCCGCGGCCAGGTAGCGATCCATCTCCGTTCGGATCGACGGCGCGAGGAATTTCAGGAGCTCCGCCGCCTTCTTGCCCTCATCGTCCCGCCGGAGCTGGACGGCGCGCGTGAACGCTTCGGTGGCGACCATCAGCCGCAGGCGCGCGGGAAGGACGGGCGACGCGGCCGCGTCGGCCAGGCGATCGACAGGAAAACTCTCGGTTAGAGCCAGCGCCGCATCGACGTCGAACGACGGCTGAGCGGCTGGCTTCTCGGATGACTCAGACGACGAGAAACTCGAGCCAGAGGACATCGGGAAGCGCGGCGCCGCGCGCAGCCATGTCGAAAGATCGGGCGCTAGCTGCAGGCGCAACGCGCGAAACAGGTTGATGACTTCAGATGGAGTCGTCGGCGAAGGAACATCAGGGAGGCCGGCCAGGAGCCGCGAAGCTTCCGCGCGATCGCCGCGAGCGATGAGCAGGCGCGCGCGCAGGAACGCCACCGTCGCGTATGCCGGTGAGGCCGTGTCGATCGCCGCCGCTGCGCGCAGGAGATCCGGCGCGGCCGCGGTATTCGCACTCGCCTTCCAGAGAGCGGCGATGAGCCAATGCGTCGCGCGCGTCTCCGTCCAGCGGGCACGGGCGCGGTCGGCCGCCGCCTGCCCTGTCCCCTGGAGAACAAGCAACCAGTCGGTCATATCGTCGCCAGCCGCGTACTCGTCGCGACGATCGATTCCTGCGTAGTCGTATTCCGTCTCGGGACTGAGACGCGCGTCGAATCCGCGCAGGTAATCCGTGAAGTCCTGCGAGGCAATCGCACCCGGACGTCGCAGGCGCGCCGACAAGTCGCGCATGCGCTGCACCGGCCGGGCTCTGAAGGCAACGAGCCCGCGCATGCGCGTCGCCGACGTCCTGAGCGAAGCCGGAATTGATCCGTCGGCCTCGACGGCGGCCAGCAGGCGATCCGCGCGCTCGAGCACGGCGTCACGTTCCGAGCGGGGCGCCTGCTCCATCGACAGCGACTCCCGGCGCACCAGGCTCCGCGCCGCGAGGTATCTGCCGTAGTGACGCCATGGGGACGCCGGGTCGTCTCCTATTGCGAGAAAGCGCGTCACCGCGTCGTCGTATTGCATTCCGTAAAAGCTGGCGGCCGCCGTCTGATAGCTCCGATCAGCGCGCACAGCGGCGTCGGCGCCGGCAGGCGCCGGTTCGGGCAGCACAACGGGCACGCCGCCCGATCCTCCGCAGTTCGCAAACACAGTGTCCTGGGCCCGGAGCCATGCAGCTACGATTGGAGACTGATCGCCATGCTGGCTGACGCGGGCCGCGAGCGTCTGTTCAGCCAGGTCGAAGGCTTCGGCGCCGCAGTTTTCGAACGACTGGTAGTTTGCGAGAGGCCGGTCCGTCTGGAAGCGCCACGGCTCGACTTTCTGTCCGGTCTTCAGCACGCGCTCGCGGGCATCGAACCAGCCACGTGGCTGTGGAACCGGATTGATCGGCGCGGGCGAAGTTTCAAGCACGGTGTCAAAGCCATGCAATCGCCGGTACGCGCGGATGAGGTACCGCCGCTCGTACGTCGGCTGAATCACGCCGAGCGCGCCACGCTCGAACGCGGCAATATCGCCCGGCCTGACGATGTTCACGAGGATCGCCGTTTCAAAGAACATGCAGGCCGACGTCCGGTCACCTGTCGCGGAAAATGACACGACGACCGCCACAGCAGCGAACAGAACACGCGTAGGCCGGGCCTTCAGCCGCGGCGACGGACTCAACGCCATTGCGGAACCTCCGCAAGCGCGCGCTTCGCAGACTCCGGCGTCCAGCCCTTTGAATTGAAGATGTAGAGGCGCCGGCCTCGGGCGATTCCTGGCGTCGGTTCAGCGAGGGAGACGCCGGCCGCGTCGAAACACGCTCGCGATCGCAGATCGCCCGCCGCGCCACGCTCCTTCAGATGCGCGGCGTTTGGCACGCCAAGCTGAAATAGCATCGGCACGACTTCATCGACCGGCGCGCGAAGCAACGGCTCGTCGCCCAGGCACCACGAAACGAGCGCCGTCATCGAGAGCGCCCGATCGCCAAGCGCCGCCCTGGTTTCCGTCAGCAACGCACGATAGAACCCGTGCTCCGACTCCTTCGCATCGAAATCAATCTGAAGGCCAGCCGCGCTCGATTGAGTCACGAGCTCCGCCAGTGACTGAGCCATGCCGCGAATTTGCGCGGGGTCGTACGAGGGCGGAGGCAACACGGGCGATTCGATTCGCACCACCGCCAGGAGCGGAGTGCTCTCGTCGACGAGCAGCGGATGCCGGCGGCGTTCGACCTGCGGGCCGTCGGTTTCGAGCGTCCATGTCGCAGCAAGAAACGCGACTCCGGCTCGATGAGGATCGAGACCGCGTAGATCCTCCGGCCGATGCCACGCCCACAACATGACAGCCGGCAACGCCGACAACCTGGGACTCCGGCTGCCGGCCGCGGCTCGCGCATCGCCACGCGCCAGCACACCGGCGGCCGCGACGGCCAGCGCCAACGCGGTCGCACGGACGACAAGCCGACTCTGCATGAATCCGGACCTAGTAGCGAATCACCATGATGGCGCCGGTCGATGGCGTGAAGATGTAAATGCCGGTGTACTCGTCGTCTGCGATCGTCAACGCCGGTCCGCCAAATGCCTTGATGGCTTCCGGAATCGTGTTCGAGTGCCCGACGACCAGCACGGTGTCGCGGGCGTGGGCGCCTTTGATCTTCGCGACCAGGGCGGCGTAGTCCTTGGACGGCACGACTTCGATCTTCAGCCCGAGCTTCGAGGCGAGCGGCGCGGCCGTTTCCTTCGTGCGCTTGAACTCGCTCGTGTATATGCCCTTGACGCCCGCGTCCGCGAGCATCGCCGCGAGCCGCGCTGCCCGCGCCTCACCCGCGGCTGACAACGACGGATCCGCGGGCGGACTGTTCGGTGACGCCGGCTGCATGCCCGCACCGCCGTCCGCGCGCTCGGCATGACGGACGAAGATCATCGTCTGCTGCGCCGCCGCCGGCGCGGCGACGACGAGCACCAGCAAGAGCGCATGAATGCAGCGCGCAAATACCTTTGACCTCATCTCCTCTAACTTCCCACTGCCCTTTGCCCTTTGCCCTTTGTCAGCGTCCGAATCTCGCTATCAGAAACAATACCGCGCCAGCCGCCAGCGCCCAGCCGCCCGCCTGGAGCTGCGCTGACGAAGCGAACACGAGGATCGCTACGCACACGATCAGCGCCAGGGCCGAAACTATCGGCCCGCCCGGGATTGTGAACGGCGCCCGGCCACTTCGTCTGAGCACCAGAACCGATACGCAGGTACCGGAATAGATCAGGAGACGCGCGACCGCGCTCACGGCCGCGAGCGACGCAAACGTACCGGAAATCGCGAGTACGAGCGTCGACAGGCACGTGAAGACGATCGCCACGTCCGGCGTCCGGTATTTCGGGTGGATGTGCGAGAACGCCTTCGGGACGTCCTGCTGCTCCGCCAGCGCAAACAGGCTGCGCGAACCCGACAGCGCGGCGCCAACGTTGTTGCCTGCCATGGAGATCGACGTGCCGACGGTCATCATGAGTGCGCCCCAGGCGCCCATCAGAATCAGCGACGCGTCGGCCAGCGGCGTCGTCGCCTTCGCGAGGCCCGGCAATGTGCCCAGCGCGACAACCTGCGCCACCGTCATCACGATGGCGACGATGAAGATCGTGGCGATCATCGCGAACGGCACGGCGCGCCTCGGATCGCGCGCCTCGCCGGCGGGAACGGGAACCACTTCGTAGCCACCGAACGCGAATATCAGCGGCAGCGCGGATGCGGACAACTGCTCGAAGCTGGGAAACGCGCCGAGTTGGACAGCCGCGAAAGAGATCTGCGGCAGACCCACGAGGATGAAGATCGCGAGCGGCGTCAGCTTCGCGATCGTGAGGATGTTCACGGCGATCGAGCTCTGCTTGATGCCGCGGATGTTGAGGCCCATGATGGCCACCACCACGAACGACATCAGCATCATCCGCGGCGCGCCGACCCTGATGCCGGGCCAGTAGTAGCCGAGCGCGTCGGCCAGCCCGTTCAGCACGGATGCCCAGCTGGTGACGCGCGTGAACCACGCCATCCATCCGACTTCGAATCCCACGAACCGCCCGAGGGCCGCGCGCGAGTAAAGGTACGGTCCGCCGGTGTTGTCGAACCGGCTTCCCGCTTCGGCGAAGTTGAGCGCGACGGCCATCGACAGCAGGCCGACGAGGCCCACCGCAACCCAGCTCCACGAGCCGAGCCGGAGCGCGAGCGCCGCCGGCACGAGAAACACCGCGCCGCCGATGACCTGATTGACGCCGATCGCCGTAAGGTCCCACTTGCCGAGTTCGCGGCGAAGGGACGGTGAGGACGTATTGGTAGCCTCGCTCATGCCGGAGGCGTCTGCGTCTTCCGTTTCGGGTTGAAGAACGGCGTCGGCACGACCGTCGCGCGCACCCGATGGCGCACGACGTCAACGGTGTGTTCGATCTCGACCTCGGTGGCGGGTCCGGTGAACGACGACTCGATCGTCGCAAGTCCAATCATCTGTTTCAGTACGGGTGACCAGGTCGACGACGTCATGCGTCCAACCTGACGGGTGCCGGCAAACACGGGCACGGCGACACGCGAGGCTGTGGCCACCGCGAGTGGCGGCAGGCCGACGGCGCAATACAGCGACTCGACGTCCGTCCATTCCACGGCCAGGCCGACGACGCGCCTCGGAACTCCCGCGCGCTTCTGCGAAACGAGCGCATCGCGGCCGATGAACTGCGGTTTGTGCAGATCGACGAGCCGATCGAATCCCAGCTCGAACGGCGTGTAGTACTGCGATGTCGTCAGCGCCTTTCGCGAGCTGAAGAAGTCCACGTCTGTGAGCAGCAGGCCGGCCTCGATTCGCGAAACGTCGAGCGCGAGAAGACCGGTCGGCCGGATGCCGAACGGCGTACCTCCGGAGATCAGGGTGTCCCAGATAAGGCCGGCATCCTCACGCGCCATCCAGACTTCGTAACCGAGGTCGCCGGTGTATCCGGTCCGTGTGATCTCGACCTCCTTGCCCGCGATGACGGCCGGCGTGAGGTGGAAGTACTTCAGCGCGTCGATGTCCGCCTCGGCGATGGCACGCAGGACACCGGCCGAGGTGGGGCCCTGGATCGACAGCGCCGCCACGCGCTCCGACACATCGTCTATCTGTACGTCGAGGCCCGCGGCGTTCTGCCGCAGCCAACGCAGGTTGGGATCGGCGGCGGTCCAGTGGAACGCCCGCTCGTCCGCGCGCATCACCAGGCCGTCGTCCAGGATCCGGCCGTGTTCGTCGCACCACGGCGCGTAGATCACCTGGCCGGGTCCCATCCGCCCGGCATCGCGCGTGATGACGCGGTTCACGAGCGTCACGACGTCGCGGCCGCTGAGGTCGTACTTGAACAGGGGCGACACGTCGATGAGGGCCGCCGCGTTCCGGATCGCGTTGTATTCGTGCTCGTGCAGCGGCTCGTACGAGCTCGGCGCGTAGAAGCCCGCCCAGTCGCGGTAGCTCAGGCTCTCGCAGAGAGGGAACGTGCGGTCATGGAACGGGGTGCCGACGGGCATGGACAGAGTATAGATTCGGATCTCCGGTCCCGATCTTGAAGTCCTGCCTTCGCTTCTCGCCCTCTGTGAGCGCGATGGGAATCCCCACGCGTGCAAGCTCCTCGAGGAATGTGGGATCCGTGAGCGAACCCGGCTCGATGTCCGTCACGACGCACAGGACGTAGTTGCCCGGCGGCAGTCCGGTCACCCGGTACCCGCCGTCCGATCCAACCTTGACGACGCCACTTGTGCGCCGTGGCGCGGTCCCCCAGTGCAACCGGTTCGCAGAGAAGACGATCACTGAGTACTCAGGGGCCGGACGGCCGAGTTGATCGATCAGCACGCCCGAAATCTCGGTCGGCTGATCGGTCATCGTCAACGTGACCGACGTGTCCTGGCCGGCCAGCACTTCGAGCGGAGTGTCGAGGGACTCGCGACCGCCGGCGACTGCAGACTGCAGCGACCAGTTGCCGGCTGCGGACATCGTGATCCGGTAGCGCCCGGACTGGACGGAGGGAATTGTGAACGTGCCGTCGGCCAGTGGCGTGGCGGCGCTCACACCCAATCCAGTGCCGGGAATCGCGGGCAACGGCGTCAACGTCACACGAAGGCGCGTCGCATCCAGCGGAGCCGACGATCCGTTGAACGTGATCCGCCCCTTGACCGCCGACCCAGGCGCAAACGCCAGGACGACACCCGAGAGGTCCTGGTCGCCCACGACGAACTCGGTCTGCGCCCACCATGGATATTCCCCGTCTGAAGGGGTCCCCGGAGGCGCAGCGCGACCGAAGAGCATCCATCTGCCCGGTGTCAGGGCCTGGACGAAAAAGCGCCCAGCAGCGTCGGCTTGTACGGCGCCAAGACTCGACCAGACTGAACCCGCCGAGACATTGGCCACACCGACGCTGATGTTCGACGCCGGCTGACCGTCGGGACCGATCGCCGTGCCGTCGATTCGGGCGACGCGGGCCAGGCGGCTGGTGATGGTGATGTCCCGTCGGTCGTCGCCGGCCGCGAGCACAACCGTCGGTGCGGCCGAGATTTCGGTGACGTTCGGGTAGTACGTTGGCGCTCGAGAGTACAGCGGTGCGGGAGCCGCGGGCGCCGGAGCGGCTCCGGCGACCGGCGGTCGAAGCGCGCGCTCGAGCTCATCAGCCGTCACCATGCGCGCGGTGCCGCCGGCCGAGAACCCTCCACCGCCCACCGCGCGAACGACGTACTCGCCCGGCGCCAGACCGTAGGCGCGGTACGCGCCACGATCGTCGGTCGTCACCTGCGACATGCCGTTGACCGGCGTGCTCGTCCGCCGTTCACCATTGACGATCGCGACCGCGAACACCTGGACCTGCGAACTCGCAACAGGAGTGCCCGCCTCGTCCAGTACGCGACCCGAAACCGCGGCGCCGCGAGCCATCGCAATCCGAACGTCCGGAATGCGCTGGCCCTCGCCAACTGCGATCGGCATGCCGGGCGGACGGCCGAGACGCGCGCTTCCGTAGTACGACTTCACGTACGCGGGCTTCTCCGCAGTCAGACTGAAGCGGCCCGCCGGAAGCCCCGCAAAGACGAATCGTCCCTGATCGTCAGTGACGGCCTGCACAAACGTCGAAATTCCGGTGCCCGTCACCGTGACCAGCGCTTTGCGAATCGGAGTCTGCGTCGTCTCGCCGGCGGCCACTACGATGCCGGTGATCGACGCAGTGCCTGCCGGCGATATCCGCGACGGTGTGTCGCGAACCGCATCCTGACCGCGCGCCGGGGATGCGGACGCGAACAACACAACGGCCGCCGCCGAGACGATTGGCGCGATTCGGTATTTGACGCTCATTTGAGCGTGCTCACTTTCAGTGTCACCGTCGCGGGCTGATTCGCCGGAATCTTCACGCTCGTCGCCACTGCAGCCAGCCGCGCGATGAACAGCGCGTCGGGCCAATCGCCCGCGTCTTCGTCGCGGATGGCAACGGCAAGGTAGTCGCCTGGCGGCATGTTCGGGAGCGTGAAGGCTCCGGTTGTCGAAGGGCGTGCCATGCGAAACGTCCGGGACCCAATCCGGCCGTCCTGCCATCTCGTCCCGCCGGCAGGAAAAACAAAGACCGTGGCCTCAGCGACGGCGCCCGTGACGCTGCCGCTGAGTGATGCGGGGCGATCGGTAAAGGTGATGACGAGATCGTTGATGTCGGATTCCCCGACCGCGAAACCTGCATCCATCACGTCCTGACCAGCCAGGGTGATGGATTCCAACGACCATGGCGCAGGCAGAGCCGGCGGACCGGCGAGATAGCGGCCAGGCGGCGACACGCCCGTCACGGAGATCCTGCCCGTGGCGGGATCGATGAAACTGCCCGCGCTCGGGCCAGGAGTACGGAACATCGTATTGACCCGGAAGATCGTCGTCATGAAACTCGTACGCAGCCGTTCGGCCGGCGGCCGCGCGCTGGCGCCCGAGAACTCGACCCGGCCAGTGACTCTCACGGGAGGCCGGACAATGACCTTCACGTCGTGCACGGGTTGGTTGGCGACGACGACCGACTGCATTGCCCAGGCGCCGGACTGCTCAGAGATGCGTGTCGGTTGAGCGTACGGTTGCTGCTGGTTCCCGGTCGGGACACCACCGACGCGCCAGGCAACGAGTGTGTAGCTGCCCGCCGGCACGATGGGAAACACGAATGCTCCTCGGGAATCGGTGGCGGTGTGCGCAGCCTCGAGTATCGATGCTTCCTCGCCTTGATCCGACGGCATCAGACGCAGGCCGAGGCCTGACACAGGACCGGCATCATCGACGACGACGCCGGCCAACGAACTTGCCGGCACCGGGCGGAGCTGAACATCGACGTTCTCGCGTTCGTCGCCAGCCGCGAGCCGAATCCTGGCGCCGTCCGCCAGACTGACGCTGGACGGATGAAACGTCGTCGGGTAAGCGAACAACGACGCATCCCGCAAGATCGGGGCGCTCGAATTCGAAAACGTCGTACCGGCCGGAAACCGCGCAGGATCCGGGGTGGTCGAGACGATCGAGCTGCCTACCCGCACTCCGCCAACTGACGGCGATGGCGCGGAGGTGCTGCTGAAACGCTGCCTGGCGGTTGGATCGGGCGGCGCCGCCGCGAGCTCGTCCCCGGTGGAGACGGGCATCGAGACCTGGGTTTGAGGAACGAAGACGACGTAGTTGCCTGGTACCAGGCCGCTGAACCTGTACGCCCCCAGATCGTCCGTCCGCATCGTCGGTCCGTTCAGCAACCGGCCTTCGCTGCTGACCTGAACCACGCCGACCACCTGTCCAACGAGCGGCTCGCCCGCTTCGTCCAGGACACGACCACTGACGACCGCTGACTTCCACAGGCCGATCTCCGCATCCACGACCCGCTGGCCCTCCGCGAGCTCGATCGGACGCAGCGGCCCGCTGGGACGCCTCTGGCCGAATCCTCCAGCGAGGTACGCGCCGATCGGGAAGCCCATTCCGGTGACGACGAAGCCATTTGGAGAGAATCCGTTACCGCCGACCGTGGCGGCGACGAAGTAACCGCCCCTGGCGAGACCCGAAAACACGAACCTTCCTCTGGCGTCGGTCACGACCCGGTTCTGCCGCGCCGCACCTGTCGCCGCATTCGCCGGTCCCAGTTGCAGGACGACACCGGCCAGCGGTTGCTTCGATTGCGCGTCCACCACGCGGCCCGCGATGACGCCGGTGCTGTCCGGCGCCGCGGCCTGCTGCGAGGCGGCGACGAGGCCCGCGGATACGAGGAAAAGGATCTGCCAGACAGCGAGGCGGCGCCCCATGGTCGACTCCCGATCGAGGTTGGAAATAGAGACTCATGGTAGCCGGTTCTGGTTTGGCAGACGCAGCGCCTGCAGAACCAACGGAATCCCATCAACCAGCGTCTTAGTCTGTGTAATATATGGCTATGACTGATATAGACCAGCGGATGCTCGACCGGGAGCTGAAGAAGGGATCGGCGGAGCTGTTGATCCTCTCGCTCGTCGAGGCACGGCCCAGGCATGGCTATGAGATCTGCAAGCTCATCGACGCGCGATCGAACGGCCGGCTGAAATTCCACGTCGCGTCGCTGTACCCGCTGCTCTATCGCCTCGAGGAGCGCGCCTGGATCCAGGGCAAGTGGCTGGAGAAGGCAGGCCAGCGCCGCCGGCGGTACTACCGCCTCACCCGCGAGGGCCGCCGGGTGCTCGCAAGCCAGCGCGCGACCTGGCGCGCGTTCGTCGACGCGGTCGGCCGCATCACGGAGCCTGACCATGCCTGATCATGAGAGGACCGACTGGAAGCACCTGCTCGCCCCGCGCCTGAATTCAGGAGCGTTGCGGTTCTCCCCCGCGCGTGAGGCCGAAATCATCGAGGAGCTCTCGCAACATCTCGACGATCGCGTCGAAGAGCTTGTCCGCGAGGGCGTCTCGCGGGCGGATGCGGAACGCACCGCCGTCACCGAGCTGACCGACGAGCAGCTCGTCCCAAGGCTGAATCAACTCAGACAGGCCCACGTCGCCGAGCCACCCGTTCCGGGCAGGCAGAAGCGCCGGCTGCTGGCGGATCTCTGGCAGGACATCCGGTACGGCTGGCGCGCACTTGCCTCGCAGCCGGCGTTCACCGCGGCGGCCGTGCTCACGCTCACGCTCGGCATTGGCGCCAACACCGCGGTGTTCAGCCTGGTAAATGCGCTCCTGCTCCGGCCGCTTCCCTACAGCGATCCGGCGGGCCTCGCCTGGATCGCAAACGGCCAGAGAGGCGGCGCGGTCTTTTCTTATCCGGAAATGGCCGATCTGCGCGATCACAACGACGTGTTCGCGGGCGTCGCCGCGTGGGGCCCAATCACCGCCAGTGTCAACGCCGACAACAACGCCGATCAGATTCCCGGCTTCATCGTCTCCGGCAACTACTTCGATCTGCTCGGCGTTCGCGCGGCCACGGGACGGCTGCTTGCACCGTCAGACGACGTCACGCCGGGCGCGCACCCGGTGATGGTGGTCAGCCACCGGTTCTGGCAGGAACGCTTCGCCGGAAACGAGAACGTCGTCGGCCGCGACATCCTGCTGAACGGCCAGCGCTTCACGATCGTCGGCGTCGTCGAGCGCGGATTCCGGACGCCCGATGGCTCGCGGCGCGACCTTTTCGTACCGATGATGATGCAGTCCGTCGCACGCCCGCCGCGCGCAGGGTACGCGGGCGAGATGAATCCTGACCTCCTCAACGTCCGCACGAACACCTGGGTATTCGCGATCGGCCGGCTCAAGACAGGCGTGCCCTTCGATCGTGCGCAGACGGCCCTCTCCGCGACGATGACGTCCATCGATCGGGCGCGGCAGGCGACCAGCCAGCCGCATGTCATCACGCTGTTCGCGCTCACCGACGGCGCGCCGGGACAGCGTGCGCAGATCGTGCCGGTGGCGACGCTGCTCTTCTGGACGGTGGCCGCGGTCCTGCTGATCGCTTCGGTCAATGTCGCGAACCTGCTGCTCTCTCGCGCAGCGACGAGACGCCGCGAGATCGCATTGCGGCTCGCGCTTGGCGCAAGCCGCTGGCGGCTCGTCAGGCAGTTCCTGACGGAGAGCGTGCTGCTCGCAACTCTCAGTGGAATCGGCGGTGTCGCCCTGGCGTGGGTCATCGCGGCCGGCTTCCGCGCGGCGCCGCCGCCGCCCGGCGCGCTTCCGGTCGGTCTGGAATTCGAGATCGACTACCGCGTACTTGGTTTCACGCTCGCACTCTCCATCGTGACGGGCATCGCGTTCGGGCTCGTCCCGGCGCTCGCCACCTCGCGTCCGAACCTCGTCCCTTCCCTCAAGGACGCCGAGGTCCAGCTGAGCAGGCGGCACCGGTTCAATCTCCGCCAGATCCTCGTTGTCACCGAAGTGGCGCTGTCGCTGATCCTCGTCGTCGCCTCCGGTCTCTTCGTCAGGAGTCTTCGCGAGACGCAGGCAATCGAACCGGGATTCGATGCGAATCGACTTGTCGTCGCGCCGCTGAACATCAACCTGTTGCGGTACACGACCGCACAGGGCAAGGACTTCTACCAGCGTGTCGTGGAACGCGTCGAGAGTATCGCCGGCGTCGAGGCCGCGGCCGTCGCGCGGGTGCAGGTGTTCGGACCATCCCGCGTAGCGAGCGTCCGCATCGAAGGCCAGACCGGCCCGGCGGACGTCTTCCAGAGCAGCGGCACTGGAATCGCCCCGGCGAACAGAAACGCCGTCAACACCAACGTCGTCGGACCGGGTTACTTCAAGGTGCTCGGATTACGATTCGTTGAAGGGCGCGACTTTTCTACCAGCGACGCCGCCGGCGCGCCATCGGTCGTCATCGTGAATCAGGCGTTTGCAGCCGGCCACCTTCCCGGCGAAGCCGTGCTCAACCGGCGCATCAGCTTCCGTGGCGACGCCGGCCCATGGCACACCATCGTCGGGGTTGTGTCGAACAGCAAGTACGCGTCGCTGGCTGAGCCGTTTGCGCCGATCGCCTACGTGCCCCTCGCGCAGAACCACGAGACCGGAGTCACGCTGCACGTTCGGGCGCGCGTGGCGCCGGATGCAGTCATCCCGGCGGTGAGGAACGAAATTCGATCGATCGAGCCGAACCTGCCGGTGCCCGACGTCCGCACGATGGACGACACAATCGGCGCCTCGCTCTACGCCGCACGCATGGGCGCCTGGTCGATCGGAGTGCTGGGCGGACTCGCGCTGCTCCTCGCGGCAATTGGAGTCTATGGTGTGCTCGCGTTTTCGGTCGCACGGCGAACCCGCGAGCTCGGTATCCGCGTCGCGCTGGGGGCGGATCGCGGCACACTGATGAGACTGGTACTCCGTGAGGGACTGATCCTTGCCGCGATCGGTATCACGATAGGACTTGCCGGCGCGGTCTACGTCGTCAAGCCGCTGGCGCGGTTCCTGTACGGTGTGCAATCACACGACGTCGCGACCTTCATCGCCGCCCCGGCGGTCCTGCTCCTCATCGCCGCGGTCGCGTGCCTCCTGCCGGCGCGCAAGGCAATGCGCGTGCAACCGACGATCGCGCTGAGGTCCTGATCTGGGGGCTTCGCCCCCAGACCCCCGACTCGCTCACTCGCTCGGCTCCCACAGCACCGTCACGTATTCCGCCTTACCGATTCGTAATCCTCGCGACGGCCGTCTGTCTCGAACACGCGTGTTTCCGTCAGTTTGCGACGCTTTTCGCCGCAGCCGCTGGCGTGAGAAATGCAATGTCGGCTGGTCCTGGGGTCCCTCTAATAATGAGCACGCACTCACCACTCCCGCAGGAAGGTTCGCCGGTCCAGGATGGTCGTCCGCTGCGGCCCATGCCGCACACGCCCGGCTTCGTCGACGCGTTCGGCTCGCGCCAGCTCGTCTTCGATCCCTCGACCTCCACGTCGCTCGAGGTGCTTCGCTTCAAGCGCGAGTTCAGCGAGTCACCGGAGTTCGAGGGCGCGTTGCTCGCTCGTGTCGAGGCATTGAGCCACGTCCGGCATGCCTCCCTCGGCAATGTGCTGTCGGTCGAACGGGTCTCGGATACGGAGCTCGCGCTCGTCTCGCGCCACACACCAGGACGCCGTGTCTCGGAGCTCCTGCCCAAGGCGCACGGTCCGGCCTTCGCGCTCGAGCTCATCCGGCTGGTGACGCCGGCACTGGCGACGCTTCACAAATCCGGCGAGGACGTCGCTCACGGCGCGCTCTCCGCGGAACGCATCGTCGTCACGCGTGACGGACGGCTGGTGGTCGTCGAGCACGTGCTCGGCTCCGCGCTCGATGCGATGGGCCTCTCCCGGCAGAAGCTGACGGAACTCGGACTGGTTGCGCCTGTCACTGGCGAAACGGTCCAGCTCACGGCCCGCACTGACATTGCACAACTTGGTTTCATCGCGCTCGCGCTGCTGCTCGGACGGAAGATCGATTCTTCCGCCTACCCCGGTCAGGTGCCTGGCCTGCTCGACGAGTTTTCGAGAACGAGTTCACCCGTGCTTGCGGCCAAACTGCGCTTGTGGCTGGAGAAGGCCCTGCAGCTCAGCCCGCGATCGTTTGCCACGGCCGACGAAGCGGTGGCCGCGATCAGCGACCTTCCCGACGAAGCCGACGTGCAGGCGGCGACGCTGGTGAACGGACTCGACGCATTTCCGCAGGAAGCGGTGCGAGCGCCCGCACCGGTGGCGGCAAGACCAGCCGTCATGGACGCGCCGCCGGAACGCCGTGGGCCTGTCGCCGATCGACGTGAGCCCGCGAAAGGCAAGAAGACAGGCGTCCTCGTCATGGCACTCCTCGCGGTTGTCGTAGTTGGCGGCGGCGCGGCGTACTTCATGTTGCCAAGCCTTCGCTCGGCAAACCAGCCGCCTCAGGCAACGCCGACAACTACTCCCGTAGCGGACTTGAAGGCGCCGGACCAGCCGCCATCGATCGTGCCGCTTCCGGTCAATGCGGGCACGACACCGGCAACCACTCCCGTCGCGACTCCTACACCGCTCGCATCACCGTTGGTTCACACGGCGGCAACCGCGGCCGCAGGCACGACGACGACAGCGCCTGTCGCGGCGTCCGTTGCGCCGGCACAGACGCCGGCGGCAACTCCGGCACCGGGCGCGCCGGTGGCTCCGGCAGCCACGACCACGGGCACGAGATTCGGCGGCCTGACTGTGAAATCAGGAATGGAGTTGCAGGTCTTCGAAAACGGCAGCTTGATTGGATCGACGGCCGGCCCGATCGCGATCGGTGAGGGCTCACGCGCTGTCGAGGTCGTGAACGAGACACTCGGCTTCCGGTACCGCCAGACCGTCGTCATCAAGGCCGGTCAGATGACGAACGTCAACATCGCCGTACCGAACGGCAAGGTCAGCATCAACGCCGCGCCGTGGGCGGAGGTGGATATCGACGGCAAGCCTGCCGGCGAGACGCCACTCGCCAATCTGACGCTGCCCATCGGCACGCATGAGATCACGTTCCGGCATCCGCAGCTCGGCACGAAGAAACAGACGATCGTCGTCAAGGTCGAGGGCCTGACGAAGGTCACGGAATTGTTCAAATCGGAGGCACGGTGATGAAAGCGCGCATCCTATTCGGAGTATTGGCAGCAGCGTTCCTGGTGGCGGCCGTGCCGGGCCGCGCGTACGCCCAGGATCCGCTCACGAGGGTCAAGGGCCTCTACGAATCGGCGGACTACGAGGAAGCGCTGCAGCTGCTCGAAACGCTGAAGGGCCGGACGTCGAACACCGAAGCCGCGGCGTACCGTGTGTTCTGCCTGGTTGCGCTCGGCCGCAAGGACGAAGCGAAGGCCGCGGTGGAATCCATCGTTCGTGAGGATCCGCTGTACCGGCCGGCTGACGGCCAGGTTTCTCCCCGGCTCAAGTCGTTCTTCGAAGACACGCGTAAGCCGCTGTTGCCGGAGGTCGCGCGCCAGTCCTACGCCGCGGCGAAGTCGGCGTACGACGGCAAATCATGGAAGCAGGCGGTCACGGAGTTCGATCGCGTGATTTCACTGCTTGGCGAAATCGGCGGCGCGGATGCGGGCGCAGCGGATCTGCGGACGCTCGCGACCGGCTTCCGCGATCTCGCGAAGGCCGCGGTCGAACCGCCACCGGCGCCGAAGCCCACGCCGACTCCGGCGCCGACGCCAACTCCCGCCCCGGCGCCGGTCAAGCCGGCTGAGCCGGAGATCTACGGTGTCGAGCACCCGACCGTAAAGCGCCCGACGTCAATCAGCAAGCCGATGCCGAACTGGGTGCCGGAAAACATCGCCGAAGAGCGCAGCACATTCACCGGTGCGCTGGAGCTCATCATCAGCGAAACCGGCAAGGTGCTCTCGGTCAAGATGATCGACGGCGTTCATCCTCGTTACGACAGCCAGCTGCTCAAGGCAGCCGCCGGCTGGACGTTCCGTCCCGCAACCAAGGACGGCACACCGGTGAAGTACCGCTACACGATGGCGGTCCAGCTCGGGAAGTAACGCACGCCGCCTCCGCGGCCTCCCGTTGGCGTCGTTGCCGTCGTTCGCGTCGCTGGCGTCGTTTTCAATAGAATCACTCGGTGCCAGCGAAGTACGACGCCATCATTATTGGTGGCGGCCACAACGGCCTGACCGCCGCTGCCTATCTCGCCCGCGCCGGGCGTAAAGTTCTGGTCCTCGAGCGCCGCCACCTCGTCGGCGGTGCTGCGGTCACTGAAGAAGTCTTCCCCGGATTCAAGTTCTCCGTCTGCTCGTACGTCGTCTCGCTGTTGCGGCCCGAGATTATCCGCGAGCTGCATCTGGCGAAGCACGGGCTCGAGATCCTTCCGCTCGACGGCACGTTCACCCCGATGCCGAGCGGCGACTACCTGTGGCGCGTGAACGATCATGCCCGCACGTTCCGCGAGATCTCGCGTCACTCGCGCGCCGACGCAGAGGTGTACGACGAGTACGGCCGCGCGATGGTGGAGATGGGCCGATTCGCAAAGGATATTCTCGCGATGACGCCTCCGGATCCGTTCTCGAAGCGGATCAAGGACATCACGCCGCTTATCGATCTGCTGAAGCGTTTCCGCGCTCTGCCGGAGCTCGACCGTCACAACCAGCTCCAGCTGCTCACGATGAGCGCCGTGGACTTCCTGGATCAGTGGTTCGAGACGGACGTACTCAAGGCCACGATGTCCGCGAGCGGCATCATCGGGACTTTCCTCGGCGTCCGGTCGCCCGGTACCGCGTACGTCCTGCTTCACCACTACATGGGCGACATCGACGGCGCCTTCAGATCGTGGGGACTGTCGAAGGGCGGCACCGGACGCGTTTCGGAAGCCATCGCATCGTCGGCGCGCGAGTTCGGCGCTGAGATCCGGCTGAACGCGCCCGTCAAGCACATCCTCGTCAAGGATGGGGAGGCGACGGGCGTCGTCCTCGAGAACGGCGACTACTTCATCGCAAACGCCGTGCTCTCGAGCGTCGACCCGCGCCTGACTTTCATGAAGATGGTCGGCGAGTCGCACCTCCCGTCCGAGTTCGCCGAGGACATTCGCAACTACAAGTTCCGCGGATCGTCGGGCAAGGTGAATCTCGCGCTCGACGGGCTCCCGGACTTCACGTGCAGGCCTGCGGGCCTGGGCCCCCGGGAGACGGCGCATATGCGCGGTGCGATCTCCATCTCGCCCGGCGTCGACTACATGGAGCGCGCCTACGACGATGCGAAGTACGGGCGGTTCTCACGGCGGCCGTACATGGACATCGTGATTCCGAGCCTCACGGATCCGTCGGTCGCGCCGCCGGGGAAGCACGTCATGTCGTGCTTCGTGCAGTACGCGCCGTACGATCTGCGCGGCGGCAACTGGGACGACCAGCGGGAGGCGTTCGGCGACACGGTCATCGACACGATCTCCGAGTACGCGCCGAATCTGCGCGATCGCATCCTCCACCGGCAGGTCCTTACGCCGCTCGATATCGAACGGGACTTCGGGTTGAGCGAAGGCAACATCTTCCAGGGCGAGCTGACGCTCGAACAGCTGTTCTTCCTCCGGCCGGCGCCTGGATGGGCCAGCTACCGCACGCCGGTCCGCCGCCTGTATCTCTGCGGATCGGCGACACATCCCGGCGGCGGCATCATGGCCGCGCCGGGAAGAAACGCCGCAATGCGCGTCCTCAAGGATCGAACGGCGTGACCGACGTGATCGTGATCGGCGGGGGCCTGAACGGCCTGGTAGCGGCGGCGACGCTGGCAAAGGCGAAGCTGTCCGTGATCCTGCTCGACGAGCGTCCCGCTGTAGGTGGCGCCTGTTCGACACGGGAGCTCGCGCCCGGTTTCAGGATTCCCGAGCTGAGCCATGCGCTGGGCCCGATCAGCCGCGACGTCGTCAAGGCGCTGCGACTCGATCGCGCGGCCGGGCTCGAATTCATCACGCCCGATCCATCTTTGAGTTCGATCGGAGACGACGGACGCGCGATCAGTTTTCATCGCGACGCCGTCCTCACCGCCGGGTCGATCAACAGACACTCGACCGCCGATGCCGGCCGGTGGAGCGACTTCGTCCGGACGTCGCAGCGGATCGCCGGCGTCATCGGCCAGCTCGATCGCCTCTCGCCGCCGCCGGTAGACGACGCCGGCTTGAGGGAAGTGTGGCGGTTGATGGACGCCGGGCGGGCGGCTCGTAAACTTTCGAGGCGCGACCTCGCGCGCATGGCGCGATGGCTGCCGATGTCGATCGCCGATGTCGTGTCGGAGTGGTTCGAGTCGGATCTACTTCGCGCGGCGATCGCGGCGCATGCGATTACCGGGCATCCAGCCGGTCCGCGATCGGCCGGCACCGGCGCCATGTGGCTGCAGCGCGTCGCCGCCGATCCCGTGCCTGTGGGCAGCGGTGTCACCGCACGCGGAGGCCCCGGCGCGGTCGCGGATGCCATCGCGAAGATCGCCACGGCCTTCGGGGCCGAAATCCGCTCCAACGCGCGCGTGGCCCATATCGCTACGACAAACGGGCGGGCCGCCGGCGTGACGCTCGCAAATGGCGATGAGGTCAAGGCGCGGGCCGTGATTGCCGCGGTGAATCCGAAGGCGGCGCTGCTCGGCCTCGCCAATCCGGGCGAGCTGCCGCCGACGTTCGCCGCGCGAATCCGGAATCTCCGGTCGAGGGGCGTGACGGCAAAAATCAACGTCGCACTTTCGGCCGCGCCGGTCTTCACGGCGCTCGCGGGCGACGCGGTTCCGCTGGGCGGCCGCCTGCTGATTGCGCCGGGACTCGACTACCTCGAGCGCGCGTTCGACGCGACGAAGTATGGCGAGATGTCCGCCGAGCCGTGGCTGGAGCTTTCGATCCCGAGCGTCCGCGACGATTCGCTCGCCCCGGCGGGAGCGCACGTCTGTTCCATCTACGCGCACTTCGCGCCGCGGAACCTGCGCCACTCGTCATGGGACGGCGCCCGCGACACCCTATGGTCGCGCGTCGCGCAAGTGCTCGAGTCACGCGCTCCAGGCTTCATGCGCCTCGTCGTCGCGCGCGAAGTGATGAGCCCGGCCGATCTCGAGTCAGGCCTCGGAAATCCAGGCGGCGGCATCTTCCACGCGGAGTGCACGATCGATCAAATGTGGGCCGCGCGCCCGCTTCTCGGCTGGTCGCAGTACCGCACACCTATAGAAGGCATGTATCTCGCGAGCGCCGGAGCACACCCCGGCGGGGGCCTTACCGGCCTGCCGGGGCTGCTGGCGTCAAGAACGGTTTGGGAGGACTCGAAGAAACGGCGGGTCTGAAGACCCGCCGCTCCATTACTTGATTGGAACTTTGACGTCGAGCGGATTCGCGAGCTTGACGCTGATCTCGGACCCGTTCGCGAGCGCCACCGGCTTGCCTTCGGACGTCAGCACCATCGCGGTGCCGGCACCGCCGCCGACCGCCGCACCCGTCGCCGCACCCTTCTTGCCGCCGATGATGCCGCCGATGATTGCGCCGGCGCCCGCGCCGATGCCGATCTTCTTCGCATCGTCCTTCTTGGTGCTCGCTGCTTCGGCCGCCCATCGCGCGGAAATCTGGTGACGCTCGCCCCACGCGGTGATTGACGAGAACATCAGGCCGAGACTCGACCGGCCCTTGATCTTGCCTGCGTCTTCCACCGCGGACACATTGCCGCGGACCGCCGCGCCGGCCGGGAGCACTTCGGCACCATCCACGGACACTGCGTCGGCCAGCTTCGCTTCGACCGTGTCCTCGACCTTTGCGGTCTCGCTGCTGACGGCGGATTCGATCGTGAGCTTCAGCGTGGTTCCGGCGGGCACCGTGTACTCGCGGAACTTCGCAATGGCCGGCAACTCGACGGGCTTCGACGCGTCGACGACGCGCACGTCGGCGATGTTCTCGCGAGCCACGGTCTTCGTCGTCTTCTCAGACTTGCCGGTCAGGACCTTGACGTTCGTCGCGTCCTTCTCGGTCAGCTTGCCTTGCACGACGCCGCCGTCCTTGCTCGTGAGCTGCACGTCCGTCCCTACCGGGACCTTTTCGACATCGGCCTTTGCCTCGGAGCACGCGACCGCGCCACCGAGAGCGAGAACTGAAATCAGAAGAAAGGTGTTCCTGGTCATAGTGGGATTCCTCCTGCACTGTTAGTGCCATCGCGAGGCCCGGTCCGCCAATGGCCCGTAAGTCACTGACATAGAGTGAGATACGCCAGTGTCCGATACTCAGAGTGGCGCTCCCGCGATCGCCACTTAAGTGTCATTGTTACCTTCTTTTGCCTTTCCCGGTGGTACGGGTCTAATTGGTTATGACGCCGAGACATTCACATTCCCGCCGCGTTGTTCTCCAGACGGCCGCCGTTCTCGCAGGCGTCCTGGCCTTCACAACGGATTTCGCCAGCGCCCAGCGGTCCGGCGTGCCCTCGAAGCCGGACGATCGGACGATCGCGCACGTGCTGAATCGCATTGGGTTCGGGGCGCGTCCGGGCGATGTCGAGCGCGTGAAGCAGGTCGGCCTCGCGAACTACATCGAACAGCAGCTGCATCCGGAGAAGATCTCGGATGGCGCGCTCGCGGCGCGGTTGAGTGAGTTCCCGACGCTGGGCATGAGCACCGAGCAGCTCGGCGCGGAGTACTTCAATCCCGCTGACCAGGCGCGGCGCCAGGCGCAGCAACAGCAGGCGCGCCAGCAGGGGAACGACCCTGCGATGATGGCCGGCAATCCCCCACCGCCGCCGCAGCCGACACCCGAGCAGCGGATGCTGCAGCAGGCCGCGCAACAGCCCATCAACGATCTAATGCAGGCGAAGATCATCCGCGCCACGTTGTCCGAGCGTCAGCTCGAGGAGGTGCTCGTCGATTTCTGGTTCAACCACTTCAACGTGTTCGTCGGCAAGGGCCAGGTCCGCCAGTACCTGACGGAATACGAACGCGATGCGATCCGTCCGAATGTGCTCGGGAACTTCCGGACGATGCTGGGCGCGACGGCGCACAGCCCGGCGATGCTCTTCTACCTCGACAACTTCCAGAGCCGCACGGCCGACGCACCGGGCGGGCGCGGAGGCGGCAACCTGCCGCTGGTGCGGCCGGGACAGCGCCTGAACCCAGGGCAACAGCGCCAGCTTCAGCAGCGCCTCCAGCAGATGCAGCAACAGCAGAAGCGTCCGCAGGGCGGCCTGAACGAGAACTACGGGCGCGAGTTGATGGAGCTGCACACGCTCGGCGTCGATGGCGGCTACACGCAGCAGGATGTCATCGAAGCCGCGAAGATCCTGACCGGCTGGACGATCGACCGGCCGCAGCAGGGCGGCGGCTACATCTTCCGCCCGCAGTGGCACGAGGGCGGCTCCAAGACGGTCATGGGCAAGAAGTTCGGCGAAGCTGGCGAGCAAGAGGGCGAGCGCCTGCTCGACATGCTTGCACTGCATCCGAGCACGGCGAAGCACATCTCGTTCAAGCTGGCGCAGCGCTTCATCGCGGATGAACCGCCGGCGGCGCTCGTCGATCGCGCGGCGAAGAAGTTCCTCGATACGAAGGGTGACCTGCGCGAGGTGACGCGTGTCATCATCACGTCGCCGGAATTCTTCGACAAGCAGTACTACGCGGCAAAGGTGAAGACGCCGCTCGAGTTCGTCGTATCCGCCGCGCGCGCGACCAACGCCAACATCGTCAACGCGCAGCCGATCGTGCAGGCGCTGCGCACCGATCTCGGGATGCCGCTCTACGGCGCGCAGCCGCCGACCGGCTACAGCATGACTGCCGATGCGTGGGTGAACACCGGCGCGCTGCTCAACCGGATGAACTTCGCGGTGCAGATGCTCAACGGCGGCATGCCGCAGCGTGCGGCCGGTACCGGCCCCGACGGGCGCCCGGGTGATCCGCAGAACCGGCCGAACCGGCAGGGCGGCGCGGGACAGCCGCCGCAGCGCCCGGGACCCGGACAGCGCGGTCAGGGCGGCGGACGCGCGATGCAGCTGCTCGCGCAGACGGGACGCGGCCCGATCCAGGTCGACATCCGATCGCTCGCACCCGACACCAGTGCGGCGACTATCGAACAGGTAATCGCCGCCATGCTCGCCGGTGAGGCGTCAGCGGCCACGCGCGAAACGATCGGCAAGGCGACGAATCCGCAGCAGGTGCTCGCGCTGGCGCTGGGATCGCCGGAGTTTCAGAAACGCTGACCAACCTGCAACCTACGACCTGCAACCTGCAATTGGGTTTCAGGTTCCTGGGGCGAGGGTTTGAATTGTTGGTTGCAGGTTGTTGGTTGTAGGTTGAGACAAGGATCAACGTCATGATGACCAGGCGCGTCTTTCTCAGAAACGGTTCAGCGGCCCTAGTCAGCCTCGGTTTCACGCCCGCGTTCATCGCGCGAGCGGCGCAGGTGGCCCGGGCGCGGCAGAAGATCCTCGTCGCCGTCTTCCAGCGCGGCGCCGTCGATGGGCTCAACATGGTCGTGCCGTTCGGTGAGCGGGCCTACTACCAGAACCGCCCGTCGATCGCGATTCCAAAACCCGGCGCCCAGGGAGGCGCGCTCGACCTCGACGGGTTCTTCGGCCTCCATCCGCGAATGGCGCCGCTCGTGCCGTACTTCAAGGACGGCAATCTGGCGATCGTGCACGCGTCCGGGTCGCCCGACGACACGCGCTCGCACTTCGACGCGCAGGACTATATGGAGAGCGGCACGCCCGGCCTCAAGAGCACGCGCGATGGCTGGATGAACCGCTACCTGCACGCGAAGGATCACGCGGAGCGCTCGACGCCGTTCCGCGCCGTCGCGCTGACGCAGGCACTGCCCCGCTCCATGCAGGGATCCGCTCCGGCGCTCGCGATCGGACAGCTCGGCCAGTTCGGCATCCGCGCCGGTCAGGACAACGACGTCATGATGTCCGGCTTCGAAGCGCAGTACTCGAAGGCCGCGGACGCCGTGCTGGGCAACACGGGCAAGGAGGCGTTCGACGCCGTCAAGATGCTGAAGGACGCGAATCCCGCCGGCTACACGCCCGCCAACGGCGCCGAGTATCCACGCGCCGGCTTCGGCGATGCCATGCGGCAAATTGCGCAGATCATCAAAGCCGACCTCGGCCTGGAAGTCGCGTTCGCCGAGCTCGGGCAGTGGGACCACCACGCCAACGAAGGCGCGTCGACGGGCCAGATCGCCAATCGTCTCGGCGAGTTCGCCGAAGGCATCGCCGCGTTCGCACGCGATCTCGGCGACCGGATGCAGGACGTGATGCTCATCACCATGTCCGAGTTCGGCCGCACCGTCCGCGAGAACGGCAATCGCGGCACCGATCACGGCCACGGCAACGCGATGCTGATCCTCGGCGGCAACGTCAAGGGCGGCAAGGTCTACGGCAAGTGGCCGGGCCTCGAGCGCGAACAGCTCTACGCCGGCCGCGACCTCGCGATCACGACCGACTTCCGCGACGTCTTCGCGGAAGCCCTCTCGGGCCACATGGGCGCCACGGACGTGTCGAAGGTATTCCCGGGATTCAAGTACGGACAGAGGCTCGGGTTTGTGAAGGGCTGAGTCAGCTCCTGATCGCCTGCACCGGCGAAATCTTCGTCGCCCGCCGCGCCGGAACGAGCGCGGCGGCGAGCGCGACCATGAGCAGGCCGAGCGGGACACCCACGAACGTCACCACATCGGTCGGCTGAATCCCGAAGAGCAGGCTCTTGGCCGCCTGGGCAAGGATCAGGCTCAACGCGGTGCCGATCGCGAGGCCCGTCACGCCGAGTCGCGCTGCGTGTCCGATCATCATCGAGAGAATCCGTGACGGCGTGGCGCCGAGGGCCACGCGAACACCCACCTCATCCGTGCGTTCTGCGACGACAAGCGCCATCACGCCGTAGACGCCGGCGGCGGCAAGGAGCAGCGCGAGCGCGCCGAAAATCCCTGCGAGTAGCACCGTGAACCGCCGCAGCGCAGTGGACTCTGACCTGAGCTGCGCCATCGTGCTGACATTGAACGGCGGATCGGCGCCGAGTTCCTTGACGATGTTCCTGACCGATGCCGCAACCGCAGTCGCGTCGCCACTCGCTCGAACGACCATGAACGGCGACGTCGGCGGCCCCTGCAGGTACGAGATGTAGATCTCCGGCCGCGGCGCGTCCTCGAGACTGCTGTGGCGTATGTCGCCGACGATGCCGATGATCGTGAGCCAGGCAGCATTCGGATTAGGTCCCATCCGCACTCGCCGGCCAACTACCGCTTCGCCTGGAAAGACTTTCGCCGCGAGCGCTGCGTTGACGACGGCAAGGCCGCTGGCCGCGGTGCGGTCCTCGGACGTGAAGACACGTCCCTGCACAACAGGCATACCCATCGCCGAGAAGTAGTCGCCGACGGCACGCCGCATGTCGACCTCGGGAAGTTTTCCGTCCGGGACCGCCCGTCCATCCACCGCAAGCATCGTCGTCACCTGCGTACTTCCGAGAGGAATGCGGGTCGTTCCGCCAACCGACTGGACTCCCGGCGCGGCCTGGAGGCGAGTGAGCAGCTGATCGAGAAACGCGATGTTCGCGGCGGGCGACTGCTGCGCCGTCTGCGGCACAGACTGCTGGAACGTGAGGAGGTTCGACGCGTTGAATCCAGGATCGACGTTCATGACGGCGAGGAAGCTCCTCAGCATCAGACCGGCGCCGGCGGTGAGCATGACGGCAAGTGCGAGCTCGGCGACGACGAGCGACGCCCGGGTGCGCTGTCGTGACTTCGACGCGGTCGTCCGGTGCGAATCGGCGAGGCCGGCTTTGCGCAATCTAGTGGAGGCCAGTGCGGGAATCACACCGACAAGCAGGCCCGTCACGACCGAGAGCGTCAGGCCGAACCCAAGGACCGTCGCGTCGAATCGCGTCTCCGACAGCCGCGGCAGATCCGCCGGAGCCAGCGCAACGATCAGAGGGGTCGCGACGAACACGACGATGAGACCGGCGGCGCCGCCGAGAGCGCCAAGCATCGCGCTTTCGACGAGCGAGAGCTGAACGAGCCGGCCGAATGAAGCGCCGAGCGCGGAACGCACCGCGATGTCGCGCTGGGCGCCGCTCGCCCGCGCGAGCAGAACGTTCGCGATGTTGAGGCACATCATCAGGAGCAACGTCGCCACGCCGCCCGCCAGGAGCAGCACAACCGGACGAATCTGGCCCGTGACCTGCGCGTGGAGCGGCAGCGCCGTCACCTGCCAGCCGTCGTTCGTGTCCGTGAATTCCGTGGCGCGGCGGGCCGCAATCGCGTCGAGCTCGGCACGCGCGTTGTCCAGAGACGCGCTCGGCTTCAGGCGGCCGATGACGGCGAGGAAATGCACCGGACGAACGGGCTGGCCTGCGGCATCCACCATGCGGTTGGACCGCATCGGCAGCATCACCCAGGCATCGGGCAGAGAGGCCCGCGTGAAACCACTTGGACCGAGCATGGCCTTGTACGGAAACAGAAAATCCTCGGGCGCGACACCAATGACCGTGAATGGCGGTGCACCGGTAACCCGAACGGTCTTGCCGACGATCTCCGGATCCGAGCCGAACAGCCGGATCCAGGAGCCGTGGCTGATCACGACGCCGGTGTCGTCGCCCTCACGCAGGCCGCGGCCGCGCAGCATCTGGCGCCCGATGAGATCGAACATACCCGGCGTGACGGTAGCAACCGTCATCATGTCCTTGCTGCCGTCGCGTTCGAGCTGAGAGTTCGTGAAGAACGCGTACATCGCCTCGACGCCGGCGAAGCTCGGCGCCTCCTTCTTGAACGCCTGGAAATTCGCGGGCGAGACCGGGTTCTTCGTCTCGTGCTGGTGCGTGTTGTTGCTCCAGATGGCGACGAGCCGATCCGGATCCGAGTACGGCAACGGCCGGAACAGGACGGCATGGGCCACAGCAAAGATCGCCGTGCTGGCGCCGATACCGAGCCCGAGAGTCAACACCGTGATGCCGGCGAACAGAGGCGCGCGCAGCAGACGCCGCATCGACAGGCGCGCGTCGGCCAGCAGGGATTCCCAGGTCATCGTCTGACTCCTTCCGATCGGAAGTGATTCGTGAATCACGAGCTGCGGTTTGGGCCGACGGAGCACGCTGAAGCGCTCGGCGAAGCCACTTGCGACGGCGTCCGCGATCAACCATGCGCCAAGGCCCAGCGCGCGCCCGCGGCCGCGGGGGGCAGCGTCCTGGACGCGTCTATCGAAGGCCTCGACGATCTCGGCGCCGAAATGCCCGCGGAACGCGCGCGGGTACGCGAAGAGCGCGATCGAGTGAAGGATCGAAAGCAGGCGCGGCATTCCGGCTAGTGACGGAATCCGGGAGCGAGCTTGCGGCTCCGGGCGGCGGCAACCTGCTCCGACATCCGCTCGGTCTCGGCCCTGGCCACACTGCGGCCGTGCCGGGTGATGCGATAGGTCCGCCGGCGGCTGTCCGTGCCGGGCGGCGAGTCCAGTTCCTCGATCAGTCCATCCTCGACCAGGCGCGCGAGCGCGCGGTACAGCGTGCCTGTCCGCATCGGGAGTTTTCCACGCAATCTGCTCTCGACGGCCTGCAGGATGGCGTAGCCGTGGCGATCCTCCTCGGCGAGCGCCAGGAGGATTTCGAAGGCAATCGGCGTCAGCGGCAGCAGCGACTCAGAGGAGCGGAAAGGCATGGGCCCCGTCTACGTTCATGATGAACGTAATAGACGTAACCGGCCCGAAATTGGTTGGTCAGAGCCTGACGGTGACTGTGCGCCCGTCAAAGACCTGGGTCTTCGCGTCCGTCGAACCCGCCAGCCGAACAGCGAACGTCCGCTTCTCCGGCGGACGCATCCGGGTGCCGGGGGTGAGGCTCAACTCGAGCGTTCGCTGTGCATTGCGCCAGTTCATGACGATGCGCATGCCGGGGGACTTCTGGTAGTCGAGCGTCCGTCCGTCATCCTCGTAGATCGACGCGGTCCCGTCGGCGCCGGGGTACACAACCAACTCCGTCGGTGCAGTGACTGGCTCATCCACGTACTGGCGCACGGGCGCCAGCGGAATGATCGAACCCGCGCGCACGTAGATCGGCATCGTCGCGAGATCGACGTCGCGGGTGATCTCCTGGGATCCAGTCAGCCGCTCGTTCGTCCAGAAGTCGTACCAGGTTCCCTTCGGCAGATAGACGCGGCGCCGTGTCGCGGCCTTTTCGACGACGGGCGCGACGAGAATGTCCCGGCCCCAGAGGTACTGATCGCCGAGCGCCGCGGCGCGCGGATCATCGGCGTAGTGCAGCCACATCGCTCGAAGGATCGGCATGCCGGTGTCGCGGCACTCCCTCACGGCCGTGTACGTGTATGGAAGCAGCCGGTAGCGGAGCTCGAGGTACTTGCGGATGATTGGCTCGACGGTTTCGTTGTGGAGCTCGCTTTCGGGCGGGTCCTGTGCGCCGCCCGTGTAGCCGGCCACTTCACTGACGCCGACTTTGCCCGTATTCCAGCCCCACGGGAGGCGCAGCCGCCACGTGCGGCCGTGCGCTCTGAAGAGCGTGTTGAACGTGCCGAACTGGAACCACCGCACGTGCAGCTCGCCCGTGTAGTCCGCGGTCGGCACAAAGCCGCCGATGTCCGTGCCCCAGTACGGAATCCCTGAGAGAGACGTGTTCACCGCATTGGGGACGTGATTCTTCAACGTCTCCCAGAGTGAATAAATGTCGCCCGACCACAGGAAGGATCCCGTGCGCTGCATGCCCGGACTTCCGTTGCGATGCAACGCGTACACACGCTCGTTCGGCCGGTACATCTGCGATCCATCCCAGTACATCCGGTTGCGCGCCAGCCGCGACGGTGCATCGAGGCCGTCACCCTGATCCGGCCACCAGCCATCAACTCCGACGTCAAAGAGCGGTTTGTGCGCAGGCCAGTAACAACTGATCTGCCGGTCCTGCGGCCACTGGCCGTCCGGCGTCCGTCCCGGCGGAAGCGGCGCCGCGGTGCATGGGTCATTGACGGAGCCCATCACGCGTCTCGACTCGACGACGATGTGCAGCACGACCTTGTAGTGGAGCGCGTGCAAGTCGTCGATGTTCTTTTTCGGCTCGGGGAAGTTCTCCGGCTTGAACGTGAACTCGCCGTTGTGGGTGTTCCAGCCGGATGGGCAGAAGTCCGTGCCGAGATAGATAAGCGCGTCGCAGGGCAGCTTCTTCTCGCGGAATGTCTTCGCCACCGACATCACGTCGTCGATGCCTGCGAGCGTCCGATGCGATTGCTGATAACCGAACGACCAGAGCGGCGGCATTTCCGGATAGCCGGTGATGTCGGCCCACGACCTCATGATGACGGCAGGATCGGTGGACCCCACCACGAAGATGTCGATCGGGAGCGGCGCGTTCGCCGGCGGCTCGAACGCGCCGGTCTCGCCGGTGAGATCGACCGTGCCGAGGGGCTGGTGAATGAAGATCGCGCCGCGGTTCGTGATCATCCACTGCACCGGGACGCGGCCGCCGTGCGTGCGCAGCATGTACGCGCCCTGACCGCTCCGGTTTGGCATCGACACGCCGCGCCGGTTGAACTGCGGGCCGCCCTGTCCGAGCCCAAGGACGGGTCCGTCGCCGATCTCGAACGTCACTTTGCCGGTCGCTCGGTCGAATTGCAGGCGCTGAAACATCGGCGATGGCCCGCGGCCGTTGGCCGGCGCGCTCGAGAAGCTGACCGCGACATTCTGAAGCGGCCCTGGCCCCAGCGGCCGCACTGCCGCGCGGTTATTCCCTGCATTGACGATGACGGCGGTACTGGCTCGGGCCGGTGCGGCGAATGGCGCCAGGCCGGCTTTCCACGCATCCTGCCGAAGCGCACCGTCCGCCAGCGCGGCCGCTGTCTGGCCCACGGGCCGGATCGTCAGCCTCGTGGTGTGGGGATTCACGATCTCGAAGGCCAGCTCGACCGCCTGTCCGCCAACGACGTATCCCTCGCCCTGGGCGGTGATGACGACGGGTGCGACGAGCAGGCCCGCGCCGGCGGCGCCAATCTGCTTCAGCGCCTCACGGCGGTTTGGTTGTTTCATGCGGTGCAACTTACAACTATCGATGGGCAACCACAACAATAGGGTTATAAGTTGTGCCTGTGAATCTCACCGACCTGCCGACGCCCTTCTTGACGGTTGATCACACGCGGCTGCGCGCCAACATCAATGCGATGCAGGCGCTTGCTTCCAGCGCCGGAGTCCGGCTGCGGCCGCACACGAAGACACACAAGAGCGTGGCGATAGCGCGCTGGCAGCTCGAAGCCGGCGCCTCCGGCATCTGCTGCGCGAAGCTCGGCGAAGTCGAGCTCTTCGCGGACGCCGGAATCACTGACATACGGCTTCCCTATCCTGTGAATCCCGCGAACGCCCCGCGGGTGCGGGCGCTTCTCGATCGCGGCGTCAAGCTCTCGTTCATCGTTGACGACATCGAGGTCGCGCGTGGCTGGTCGCAGGCGATGACCTCATCAGGGCACGAGCTCGACGTTCTCGTGAAGGTCGACGTCGGCTTTCATCGATGCGGCGTCGATCCCGAGTCAGCCGCGGCGCTCGATACGATTCGGGGCGTGGCCGATCTCAGCGGCTTGTCCTTTCGCGGCCTGCTGAGCCACGCCGGCCAGGCCTACGAGGCAAAGACGATTCAGGAGCTGGGTGACGTCGCGACGAAGGAGATCGGAATCCTGCGAATCCTCGCATCGCGCGCGAAGGAGGCCGGCGTCGAGATACACGAAGTGAGCGTGGGATCCACGCCGACGGCGCGGTTCATCACGATTCAACAGGGCGCCACTGAGATGCGTCCCGGCAACTACGTGTTTTTCGATCGCACGCAGGTCGGTGTGCGCGCCGCCGAGGTCGGCGCGTGCGCGCTCTCGATCGTCTCGATGGTCGTCAGCCGTCCGGCCCCTGGCCGCATCGTGTTCGACGCCGGCAGCAAGACGCTGACTTCCGACGGTGTTCGGGGATTCGGGGCGCCCACGGGTCACGGACTCGTGTTCACGAATCTCGAAACCGCCGAGCCGGATGGATCGATCGCGATCGAGCGGCTGTCCGAGGAACACGCGGTTGCGCGCGTGCAGTCGTCCTGCCGGCTCAAACCCGGCGATCGTGTCCGCATCATTCCAAATCACGCCTGCACGGCGACGAACCTCGCCAACGAGATCGTCCTGGCGGACGGAATGACGGTGATGGATCGCCTGCCGGTCACCGCTCGCGGGCGGAACTTCTAGCGGGATCTAGCGGGGTCAGACCGGGGTCAGACCACTTTGGAGTTTTTCCCACATTGAATGTGGCCGGAACAGCGAGCCTTCTGTTGTGCTGGCGCAGGATGAGTGAGTTTGCGAGATCGTCAGGAATTGCTAGGAGTTTTGTGTTGGAGTTTTTCCAAAGTGGTCTGACCCCGGTCTGACCCCGTCAGTGCTCTGAAGCCCGCCGCCTCCGGATGATTAAGTGCTACAGTCTCTCCCGATGTCGCCGTCCAAGACGCCACTCCCCGGTGAAGCCCTCGGTATGGTCGAGACCCGCGGATTCGTGGGCATGATCGAAGCCACCGACGCCATGGTGAAGACCGCAAACGTGGTGTTCGTGGGATGGCAGAAGGTGGATGCGGGCCTGGTCACGGCCATCGTGCGCGGTGACGTCGCGTCCGTGAAGGCCGCGACCGACGCCGGCGCCGCGGCCGCGCGCAAGGTCGGCGAACTCGTCGGCGTGCACGTCATCCCAAGGCCCGTCGACGGCCTTGAAGACATCTTCCCGATTACGTAGTTCCGGGCGGAACTCCCAGCAGCTCCTTCAGAACGTCTTTCTGCTCGTCGGTGAGCGGATCGAACTGGATCGCGAAGCCGATCGACGCCATCGTGTAGACCACCGAGCCGGAGAGCCTTGCCTCACGGCCGGCAATCATGACGTCGATCAAAGTTGATTCACCGACCGCGGGCATCGCCACTGTCTGGACAAAACAGCCGCCCCAGCTGATATCACCGACGAAACACTGCGTGCCTCCAGAGGCGCCTTGCCAGCGTGCCTCGAGAGGCTTCGCGAATCTCGGGTATTTGCGCTTGTCGGGCGTCATCGACGAGTCGGGGTGGAGGCATCAAAAGAGTAGCACGCACTGGTACTACTGGCCCACGACTGAGAAATCGGCAACCGGCCTGAATTGCTTGAATTGCAGCCAGGCGCGAATCGCATCTCGCGGGGCCTCCTCCCTTCGTCCAACCCACGCGATTTCCCGCACATCCACCGCGATCGCGACTCCCTGCTTGAGGGCGCTGTCGAGTGCCCCGGCGACGTCCGGGGGCCAGTCCCAGCCCGGACACACGAAGCGAAGATCCGGACGCTTCGCAATCGCTGCCGCGAGCCGCGCCTGGGGACAGAAGTGTCCCGGCACGACGACCGCGTTCTCAGGCAACGCGGGAATCCGTTCGTTGAGCGTCGCGCCCTGAGCTGCCACCGCGTTCGCACGCGCCGCGGGAAGCGCGGCCGCCACGAGCGGAACGACGAGAACAGCCGCTGCAATCGTGAAGCGGCTCGCCAACCACGGTGCGGCGGCGATGAAGAACGCCACCGGCACCGTCGCCAGCACATAACGAGGGCTGAAAGATCCATCGGGATAGAAGAGAAGGAGCAGAGTCCCGACTGCCGCAGGAATCACCACGATGCGGACGCGCCGGCTGATCTCTCCGCGCATCAGGATCCAGGCGCCGATCGCAACTGGCGCAGGCCCCGCGGCAAAAACCCAGGCGAGCGCCGTCAGAAGATCGACTGCCGACCATGGATGCGCGCGAGCGGACTGTGACATCGCGCCGAGCCATTGACCCATGCCTGCAGGCGGCGCTGCGACGATGATCAAACCGAGCCCAATCGCGCAGGCAGCAAGCGATCTCAGCGCGTCCGTAGGCCGGGGCTTCAGCCCCGGCTGCTGGCGGCCCTGAAGGGCCGCCCTACGACCAGCCAACAACATCACCATGGCCACGAGATGAATGGCCGCGGTCTCCCTTGTCGCGATCGCGGCCGCCATGAGCGCCCCTGCACGCACTGGCTGACGGCCGGCCGCGCACGCCAACGCCGCGATCGAGAGCGCCAGCGCGGGAGCATCCGTGAGCACCTGATGCGAGGTGTGCGCGAATGACGGCGACAGCGCGAGCGCCGCGCCGGCAACCAGTGCGCTCCGTCCATCAAGACCGAGCCTCGTCGCAAGGACCGTGAGGAGAGGCGCAGACGTCGCGCCTACACCCGACCAGAACCAGCGCAGCACCGTCTCGGCGTTCTCCGGATCGACACCGGCTGCGAGTACGGCCCGCGACACCCAAAGGAAGAGCGGACGGCCGAGCAGCAAGCCGCTCTTCCCGCCCGTGATCGCGAGAAGCGTGTAGTCGCCGGCGTCCCAGTACGCGATGCCGTGCGTGCCGATGACGGCCGACGCAACGAACGCCAGGAACCAGAGCGCGAGTTTCTGCACGCTACCGGTTCACGACTTCACGGCGTTCGAGGTTGCGCTCCACGTCGGCGCGCGCGAGCCACGCTGTCTTCAGCTGCTTCTTCGCGAAGAGCTCGAGCTGATCGCCCGCGTGCGGCGATCCGGGCTGCGACGCATTGCCGTAGGACATCAACGTCCGCGCGCGCACGGGCTGACCGAACTCGATCGTGGCGACATAGCTGTCTCCGCCGGCGGCCCGCCACTTTCCGTCCTTGTCCTCGGTGAAGCCCACCACGCGAAAGATTCCGAGCTCGCCCGGTCCGCCATTGGCGGGCAGGTCGCGGCCACCCACGCGTAGGCGGTACACCTGACCCCACGGCACGTCCATCGCGCCGTGCGTCTTCTTCACCTGATCCGCCGCCTGCACGAGCGCGCGAACGGCCGCCGCCGGATCGCGAAGTCCATCCGGCGTCGTGCGCGGCGACGCTTCGCTCCATGGCGTCGCGAACACGGCGCCACCGCGGGAGAGCAGGCGGAACCACGCCTCGAACAGCACCGCGCCCCGGCTGTCCGCATCCGCGCACCGATCCCAGGACTCGAGAACCGCCGCCGCTTCCGCAGCCGGGCCACCGGCCGCCTTTGCCGGCGGAAGCAGATCGTCGAGAACGCGATCGGCAAGCGCCATCCGCGTCGACTGCTTGTACTCACCGAATTCGTCGAGCGTGATCGATGTATCACTTTCCACCAGCTCGGCCGATCGCTGCGCGCGGAACGACATCGCCCGCGGCGCCATATAGCGCGGGAACTTGTTTGGATCGATTGCGAGCGGGAACGTTGTCGTCCATGGCGGATCGTTCGCGTTCTGCAGCCAGCCCGACGGCGGATCCGCAACGCGCGGCAACTCCGCATACGGATGCGTCGCAGTCCAGAGCGTGGACGATGAGGTGCCGGGAACGATGCCGGACCACTGATAGTCGCCGGCAGGCCGCATGGGAGTGCGTCCGCCGAAGAGATGCATGATGTGGCCCTCCCGATCGGCGTACATCACCGTGAAGAACGGCATCTGCAACGGACGCAGCGCGGCCTCGAACTCGGCGAGATTCTTCGCACGCGACATCTGCAGGTACTGATTGAGGATGTTGGGCTGATCGATGCCCGCGACGCGGAGCGCCAGCGCCTTGCCGGCAGCGGCGCGCACGACGGGCCCATGCACTGACTCGCGAATCGTCAGCGTTTCATCTCTTACGGTCCCGTCGGGTTGCTTGATCTTCAGGGTTTCAGTACGCGTGACGAAGGGCCTGACCTCTCCGTCCCAGCGGTAGCCGCCGTCAGCAGTCGAGAGTTCGTAGAGGTCGGCGCCATCGATCGTGTTGTTGGTGTGGCTCCACCCGATCCGATCGTTGAATGCGATGCCGAAGAACGGCATGCCCACGAGCGCCGCGCCGTACGCGGAGTACGACGGCGTGCCGATCTGCGCCTCGTACCACGTGAAGAAGTCCCCCCACGGCAGATGCGGATTCACGAGCAGCAGGGATTTGCCGGACGCGGACCGCTTCGGCGCGATCGCCCACGTGTTGCTGCCGCCGTCGGCCCAGCGGCGCATCTGCGGCTCGAGCGACTGCGGATTCGCGAGGAACGTGAAATGAACGACACGCTGCACGTGCGCGAGGACGTCGGTGATCGTCACGGGCAGCACCACGCGCATCGTGGCGTTGACGCGATCCGGGTGGGCCGTCGCGAAGGCGTTCACGCCGTCGACAAACGCCTTGAGGGCGTCCAACGCCTCCGGCGTCTGCTGTTTCTCCCACGCCGCCGCGCGCGCAGGCACGCCCATCGTCCTCACCCATCGATCGACGTCGGCGAGATCGGCGCCCCAGTACTCCGCGCCACGGCCACGCGCCTGGCCGTAGAGGCGCAGGATCAGATCGCCGTGACTCTGCATCTGCGCCTGGCCGAACGCGAACATGGCGTGGTTGAGATCGGGGGCGTAGATGTGCGGCACTCCCCAGCGGTCCCAGAGGATTTCGGTCGGCGCCTGCGCGGCGCCGTTCGAGAGCGAAACGAACAGCGCGCAGAACACCGGAAGCAGCAGGCTCTTGATGGCTCTCACAGCGGCGTAGGATGGCACAGCGGCGAGTCGCATAGAAGTCAGCCCTGAGGCAGACAGATCTCCGGTACCACCGGGGATCAGTCTCATTCCCTCGCCCGGGCGCCGCCGGAATCCGGAGAAAGACACTGAAAACTGGTGGCGTGCGCTTTGCCTTTGGATCACTGTGTGACGACTGCCCGTTCGCTCCGCACCGTGCTCGTTGCGCTGCTGTTTCTGGCTGCCGCCCGGCCTGCGCACGCTTCAGGGATTTCAATCCTCGTCGGTGACAAGGACGGCTTCGGCCTGGGCCTTCTGCCCGGTCAGCAACTGCCGTGCGTGAATCCCGCCGTCACCCCGTGCCTTTCGCCGATCCAGGACTGGCGCAGCGCGGCGGAGCAGATCGCGGTCAACGGCGCGCAGCTCACCGACACGTACTCGGCGCTTTACGACGGCGTTGAATTCGACTGCCCCACAGGCTGTTCGCTCAACGGCCCGACAGGCACAGTTGTGTTCGCGCTGCCGGCCAAGATCAACGCCGCGACAATCAACATGTTCATCGGCGACTTCGAGTCGTTCGAGTTCAACGCGATGTTCGCGTACATCAACGGCATCCCGATCAGTTTCTTCTTCAACGACGGATACAGAAACACGTCGCTGCGATCGATCGCGCTGACGCAGCCGATGATCGACGTGGCCAATGCAACTGGCCAGATCACGCTCTTCCTGGATCATCGCGTGGTGCCCGGTCAGATCGGGCCGAACGCCGGTTCGTTCGACTACGTGGCGTTCGACTACTTCGAGGTGATCGCGGATCCGATCCCGGAGCCCAGCACCTGGCTGCTGCTCGGTACGGGTCTGGCGCTCGGCGCGGCGCGGCTGCGTAATCGCCACGCTCGCCGGCCCTGAAGGGCCGGTCTACGAACGGCCTCCGTAGGCCGGGGCTTCAGCCCCGGCAATCCGTCATCGTCCTGACGCTGACGCGATCGCGTTGAAGATCACGCGGAACGTGGCGAACGGCTGACCGCGCCACTGCGGTCTGAATCCCAGCAACACGACATGTCCGTCGCCGACTTCGACGTCGAGCGCGGCGGCCTTACCCGCGATCAGCGGCTCACCCTGCAGGAAACCCGATGCGAGCACGTCCTTCGCGGCGTACTTCGCGAGCACCGTGCCTTTGAAGCCCTCCAGCGTCTCGAACACCGGCCCGCTGTCGTAGAACACCTGCGCGCGGTCGGGCATGCCGGCCATCACTTTGTGCGACGCCGTGACGTCCACGTTCAGCAGCGATCCACCGACGAAAAACTGCTGGCGGCCGACGCCGGCGACGACGTTCTTCACGGGCAGTTTGAATTGATCGACGGCGAACATGCTGCTGCGATTGAAGCAGACGAGCGTGCCGCCGCCGCGCAGGAACGCATCGACCGCGCGCGTGCGCTGCTCGTTGGCAGCCTGCGAATCTACTAAGACCGGCGCAGCTCCGGCGCCTCCGCTCGCCGCCGCTCCGGCCGCAGGCGGGCCTCCGGCCCTTCCGCCGCGTCCTCCACCCCCTTCGAGGAATCCCCGCGCCTCATCACTGATCACCAGCACGTCGATCTTGTCGCGCAGACTACCGGCCTGGATGTCGGCGCCTGAGATGCGCACGTACTCGAACTCGTAGGAGTCGAGCACCCAGCGCGTCCAGCCCTCGTCCATGCTCGTGTTCGCGAGCAGCAGGCCGACGCGGGGCTTCGGCGTCTTCATCGCCGGCGCCGCGACGCGCTCAGCACGTATCGCGAGCGACGATACAAGCTCGTCCTGCGCGGCAGGCGCAAGACCTGAGATTACGTAGCGGCCCGACTCGAATCGCACCGACGCCTTCGCGCGCCACGCGCGATTCACGGCCTTGAACGCATTGTTCTCGGCCGGATTCACGGAGAGCGCCGCCCCGGCGCCGGTGATCCTGCCCGCGGGCGGGACGATTGCCTTCGCTACCGGATCCGAGTCGAAGCCCACGCCGGGTGCGGAGTCGAACGGCGCGGCATCGCCCGCGGTGCTCATGTTGTACGGCACCGGCTTGATCGCCGCCGCGGGCGCAGCCGCCAAGGGCCGCAGCTTCGCCCGCACGTCGTCGGCGATCGCCGTGTTCACGACGATCGTACGCACGCCCATCTGCATCGGCAGCGTCCAGCCGGCGGCGTCGTACGGCGTTTCGAGCGGGCCGCCGGGCGATTCACGGATGTCCGGGTACTTCTGCGGATCGAGCACCTCGCGCGCGAGCGCCGCGAACTCCTGGTCGGCCGGAATCACCCACGTCCCTTCGGGAAACGACTCGCCCTCGAACGTCGCCGGGGCCGTGAGTTGATAGACGCGCAGGCCCGAGAACGCGAGCCGGCGCAGCATCTCGACCGCCGTGGCCGGATCGCGCTGCGCCTGAGGCACGACGTACGCGAATGGCGCGTCACGGCGGCCGCGGGCGATCTGATCGCGGCCGGACTGATAGCGGCCGAACATGAGCGCTTCCTTGAACTTCGACGCGTACTCGATCGTCGCCATCGACGCGGTCGTCATGTACTCGACGGCATCGCGCATCCGCCAGGTGCCGCCGAGCCACGGGCTCACGTAGAGCGCCTGCGGCCGCCGCATGTTCACGGGCACATCATTCGGCTGCGAGGTCCGGGGCGAAGGACCGGTCCCCTGCGTCTCCGTCCAGAACGCCGGGATGTTCTTGAAGACCGGGTTGTAGTCGATGTAACCCGGATACCACGCGTCGAAGCCGTCACCCATGTGCGTCGCGCCGACCTTGCCTTCGAGATTCAATCGCTGCGCGATCGCCATTCCGATCATGTTGAGCTGGCTCGACACGATGCCTGGCGCGTGCGCCGCGATGGGCTCGGCGAAGGGCGGCAGCCAGATACGCGTCGGGAACGGCGACGACTGGTGGTGCACGTAGATGATGTTCGGCTCCCACTGCCGCCACGTGTGTTCCATCACGCGCGACTCGACCATGTTCAGCATGTACGCGTCGCGGTTGTTGTCGTGGCCGACGTATTCCTGGTACAGCCCGGCGAGCTGCATGCCCTGGGCTTCCTGCGGCGTGCCGAGGCGCGACATGTACGTATTCGCGACCATCGACTGGCCGTCGGGATTGATTGTCGGCCACAGCATCAGGATCACGTTGTCGAGCCAACTGGCGATCTCAGGGTCGTTGGAAGTCGCGCGCGAGACGATCTCGTAGAGCAGCTGCGGCATGTGCTGCCCGCCGGCGACTTCCGTCGAGTGCAGTCCACCGTCGATGTGCACGAACGCCTTGCCTTCTTTCACGAGCGCGCGGGCTTCGGCGTCCGACAATCCCTCCGGATGCGCCAGCCGCCGCGCAATCTCGCGGTACCGATCGATGCGCTTCAGGTTCTCGGGCGTGGACACGAGCGCGAAGTAATACGTCCGGCCCTGCGTGCTCTTCCCGGCCTGCGAAAGCATCACGCGATCGCTCGCCTCGTCCATCCGCTGGAAGTACGCGACCACCTGTTCGTAACTCGCGAGCCTCGAATCGGCACCTGCCTGGAATCCCAAAACGGACTCGGGCGTGGGAATCGCGGCCTGCTGAGCAGGGAGACCGACGGACACGAAGGACAGGAGGAGAGCTGAGACGAGCCGGTTCCTGGGGTTCATTGGGTTCATTAGGTTCGGGTCTTTTTCCGGCGTGTTCGGGCGCGGCCGTGCACGACCTTCAACGGAAGTCCGTCGCCCGTGATGAGCGGCTGTGTGGGATCAGCCAGCAGATCGAAGAGGTGTCCCTGCCGCGTGCGCACGAACAGGCCCTTCCCATCCGTCAGTAACCGCATCTCTCCGGCGTCGTCGAGTGTTTCGGACAGCCGCCGCCGGAAACACTCGCGCAGCGTGTCCATCATCTGTTTGAGCACGGCCGGCGCAAAGCCCCGCCGCCTGAGGTCGGCCAGCGCGAGAAGCTCGAGAACATCAACGGGCGTGTACCGGCGTTCCGTGAACCCGCCGGCGCTGGTCTTCCGCGGCGCGATGGCCGACAGAAACACACGAGTGCTGTCCCAGCCCTGCAGCTGTCGGGCGGAGAGACCCGTCAGGGCGGCGACTTCTCTAGCGGTGTAACTCGTCTTGAGGCGCATCAATTGTCAGTGGCCGAACCGCGCCGCAATCATGTCCGATTGCTTCGCCCCGGCAAAGTCCTTCTGCGTGAGTCCTCCGGCCGAGTGCGTCGACCACGAGACCGTGACGTTCTTGTAGCTGATCTGCAGATCAGGATGGTGGTCCGCAGCCTCGGCGTCGAAGGCCAGGCGCGTCACGAACGCAATGGCTTCCGGAAATGAGCGCAGTGCGTAGGTTTTCACGATGGCCTCGCCCTTCTGTTTCCAGCCGGGATGCGCGACCAGCTCCGCAGCAACTTCAACGTCCGATAGTTTCATCGGCCACCTCCAACAAGAATTCGGTCCGGGGATGTCATGGCGAGCATCTCATTATCAGTATCAACCTCGCCGCGCCCGCCCAGCAGCGCGGCCTCGGCGAGCGCCGCCGTCAACGGCGCGAGCAGAATGCCGTTGCGGTAGTGACCGGTCGCAACAAACACATTCGGCGCGGCCTCGAGAGTACCGATGAACGGCAGCCCGTCGGCGGTCGCCGGACGAAGGCCGGCACGCGCTTCGAGAAGCGTGGCGCCGGATGCAGCCGGCAGCATCGACGTCACCGCCGACAGCAGTGATGCGACGCCCCCTGCGGTCGTGGACTCGTCGAAACCAACCTCCTCAACCGTCGCGCCGACCAGCAGAGTCCCGTTCGACCACGGCACGGTGTAGCACGCCGATCCCCACACGGGACGCAGCGGCCTCGCGCCCTTCTGCCAGCCGAGGTGCAGCAGCTGCCCGCGGACCGGCCGCACGGGCAACGCCGCCACGTTTGCAACCCGCACGCGCTTCGACCAGCTGCCCGCCGCGACGACAGCGCGATCCGCGGCGTACTTTCGTTCGCCGGCGCGCACGACGACGCCCGTCTTGGAGGATGTGATGTCGATCGCCTCAACTGCCGATTCGAACACCACGCCGGAGAATCGTGCACTGTTCACCAGCGCGGTGACGAGACTCCCGACGCCCACGAATCCATGCACGCTGATGAAGAGGCCGCCGATCGCGGCCGGCGCCAGCGCCGGCTCGAATGCGCGCGCGGCCGTGCCGTCCATCCACTCGCCGTGCACTCGGGCTGCATCGAGCCACGATTTCACCGCTCCGAGTCGTGTGACATCGCCGTCATCCAGCGCGACTTCGAGTGTGCCCGTGCGCGCGTACTCGATTTCAACCGCCCGCCCGCTCCGCTCACCGACGCCGCGAATCCAGTCGTCGTACATCTCCAGGCTGCGCACACCCATGCGCAGCAGCGGCGTCTCACCGTGCGCTTCCGTGTACGGCGCGAGCAGCCCGGCCGACGCCCACGATGCGCCGCGTCCGTACGCGCGCATATCGAGCACGGTCACATCGGCACCGCGCCTGGCCAGCGCTTCGGCGATGGAGGCGCCGATGATTCCGGCGCCGACAACCAGGATATTCACAGCGCTATCGTACCCGTCAGATGACTCCTGTCCTCTGTCGCGGCACCTGTTTCCGGCCGAAACTGCCCGGGTATAGAGTGCCCTGTACGGCATGGGCCTTGCTGGGTAACAGAGTGTGGCGATGGGCAAGACGGCATTAATCGTGACGGTGGGAGCGGTTTCGGCGCTGTCGGTGGGCGCTGGGACGTTCCTGGCGTTTCGCGCCAATCAGACGCCGGCGCCCGCGATCCAGGACTTTGAGTCGGCGAGGCCCGTAATGCGTCCGCCGGAACCGGCGCCACCCGCCGAGCCCGATCGCACCACACCCACTCGCGTCGTCACCGAGCATCCGCAGCCGGTCACTACGGCCCGTCTGGCGGCGCCGCGCGAATCCGGCGCGGTCGAGCCGGCGGCCCGGCCGCCCGCCACGCCACCGGCGTCCGATCCGCTCGCCACCCCGGCAGTGACGGCTCCGCCACCGGTACAGAACGTTGAACCTCCGCCGGTCACTGCCGCGGCCGGCAACGCGGCGGCAACTGCAGCAATCGAACCGCCGCCCGTTCCGGAGCGGCCGAAGCCGCGCTTCGAGGAAGTCACCGTCAAGGCGGATTCGGTTGTGGGGATCAGGATCGACCAGAGCATTTCATCGGAAACCGCGCGCGTCGAGGACCGCATAACCGCCAAGGTGACGCGCGACGTCACGGTCGAGGGCCGCACCGCGATCGCCGCGGGCACGAAGCTCGAGGGCGTCGTGACGATGGTGGAGCGTGGAGGCAAGTTCAAGGAGCGCGCGCGCCTCGCGATCCGGTTCAACACATTCATACTCGCCGACGGCTTGCGCGTCCCGATTCAGACCGAGGCGATTCTGCGCGAGGGCGACTCGCCCTCGAGCGAAGCAGGATCGAAGATCGGCGGGGCGGCCGTCGCCGGCGCCATCATCGGCGGACTGATCGGCGGCAAGCGCGGCGCGGTGATTGGATCGACCGCAGGGGCGGCCGGCGGCACGGCCGTGGTCGCGTCCGGCGGACGCAACGAGGCGACGATTCAGAGCGGCGCGCCGCTGACCGTCCGTCTCACGGCGCCCGTCGCGATCACGATTGAGCGGGAGTACGAGATTCGCTGAAGACCCGCCAGGCGCCGTTCTCTTCCCGTTCGAGTCCCACCATTCCATGAAGCGGCATCGACGCGGCACCTGCCGTCAGCAGCGCCATCAAGCGGGCAATGTGCGGCATGTGACCCACGAGAAGAACGTCGCGGGTCTCCGCCGCCAGCTCGTCGCGCAGCCACTCGGGCGGATCATCCGGCCGCAGACCACGAATCATTCTGAAGTCCGCGAACGGCGCGCAGGAGCGAAAGAACGCCTCGGCGGTCTCCCGCGACCGGAGTTTGCCGCTGTGCCAGATCGCCGCGGGCTTGAACCCGGTGGCCGCCACCGCATCCGCGAGCTCCGCCGCCTGCGCACGGCCGCGCGAAGAAAGAGGACGCTGCGGATCCACGTCAGGACCCACGGCGTCGGCGTGATGCACGAGAACAACTCGCATAGGTGTCGCGGCGGGCTTTAGCCCGCCGGACCGATGATAGTGTAGGCGCGCCCATGCGGCGTCCGATCTCCCGCCTCTCGGTCGCGTCGTGGGTCGTCTACGACCTGGCCAACACGATCTACTCGATGGGCGTCGTCTCGCTCTTCTATCCGAACTTCGTCGAGCACGTCGTCGGCGAAAAGAGCGTGGGCCGCGTGTTCGGAACGATTCAGGGTATTTCCTACGCGCTCATCTTCGTACTCTCACCGACGCTCGGCGCGATGACGGATCGTGCACGCCGGCGCATGCCGTTTCTCGTCTGGACGACGTTCCTCTGCGTGGCGGCGAGCGTGTTCATCGGGCGAGGATCGTTCTGGATGTCAGCGGTTCTCTTCATCTTTTCGAATGCGGCATACCAGGCCGGCATTCAGTTCTACGACTCGCTGCTCGTGGATGTCACGACCGAGGAAAACCGCGGCCGCGTCAGCGGCGTCGGCGTCGGGATCGGCTACATCGGATCGTTCGTCGCTGTCGGAATCGGCCAGTTGCTCGGTGAGGGCAGCTTCACCACGCCCGAAGAGTACTGGCCGCTGTTCATGTGGCTCGGCGCGGGCTTCGTCGCGCTCTCGATTCCCTGCTTCCTTTTCGTGCGCGAGCGGGGCAATCCGAATCCGCAGCCGGTGTTCCAGTGGAGTGCGATCCGGTCGTCGGCACAGCAGACGATCGACACGTTCAGATCGGGGCGCCGCTATCCGGGACTTACCCGCTTTCTCGTCGGACGTGTGTTCTATACCGACGCCATCAACACGACGATAGGCTTCATGGCGCTGTACGTGGTGCACGTCGCTTCGGCCGCCGGACTGGGCAAACCCGAAGCCGCCGATCTCCGGAACAACGTGATGATGGTGGCGATTGGTATCGCGGTGCTGGCAGGACTCGTCTGGGGCCGATTGACGGATCGTCTCGGACCGAAGCGCACGCTGAACATCGTGTTGTACCTGTGGATGGGTACGCTCGGACTCCTCATCGCACTGGGATCGCTCGGGCTGTCACTCAACCTCCTGTACGTCGGCGGATCTCTCATCGGCATTGCGATGGCCGGCATCTGGGCGTCCGACCGGCCGTACATGCTTCGGCTCACGCCGCCGGATCGCGTCGGTGAGTTCTACGGGCTCTACGGCATGGTGGGCCGCTTTTCCGCCATCACCGGACCGTTGCTGTGGGCCGCGGCGACGTGGATCTTCGTCGAGACGCTCAGGCTCGACGTCGTGATCGGCGACGCCATTGGAGTGGCGCTGATGCTCGGCATGATTCTCGTCAGCTATCGCATCCTCCAACCCGTCACCGACGAGCGCCGGGACTGGTCCACGCTGTAAGCTGAACGGCTGGACATGGAGCCGACATCCGCGGCGGGCAAGCCGCCTATCTCCGCCAAGGCTACGGTGGGCGAGCCCACCCGCGCGGCCGTCACGTTTATTTTCGTCACCGTTCTGCTCGACATCGTCGCGCTCGGAATGATCATTCCCGTGCTGCCAAAGCTCATCGAGGTGTTCGAGGGCGGCAACACCGCGCGAGCCGCGGAGACGATCGCCATCTTCGGCACTGTGTGGGCCACCGCGCAGTTTTTCGCCTCGCCGATCCTGGGCGCGCTCTCCGATCGATTCGGCAGACGGCCCGTCATCCTGCTTTCGAACCTGGGCCTTGGCCTCGACTACATCGTGATGGCGCTTGCACCGACGCTCGGCTGGCTCGTGGCCGGCCGCATTTTCTCCGGCGTCACCTCCGCGAGCATCGCTACCGCGTTTGCCTACGTGGCGGACGTGACGACGCCGGAGAAACGCGCGCGGACGTACGGAATGATGGGCGCCGCGTTCGGCATCGGCTTCGTCATCGGGCCCGCCCTTGGCGGAGTGCTGAGCACCGTCAGTCCGAGAATGCCGTTCTGGTTCGCCGCGGGCTTCAGCTTGACCAACTTCCTCTACGGCACGTTCATCCTGCCGGAATCGCTGCCGCCCGAACGGCGCGGGCTGTTTTCATGGAAGCGCGCGAATCCAGTGGGATCGCTACAGCTCCTGCGCAAGTATCCGCAGCTCGTCGGGTTCGCGAGCCTGCATTTTCTCTATCATCTGGCGCATCAGACGCTCGCTTCCGTCTTCGTCCTGTACGCGGGATTCCGTTACGGCTGGTCCGCCATGGACGTCGGCCTGGCGATGACGGGCGTCGGTCTCACCGTCGCAATCGTGCAGGGCGGACTCGTCGGAAGGCTCTCTGCAAGATTCGGCGAGCGACGCACGCTCGTCGCCGGTCTGCTCTTCGGCGCGGCGGGCTTCGCGATTTACGGCCTCGCGCCGACCGGCTTCATGTTCGCGATCGGTATCCCGGTCATGTCGCTGTGGGGACTCTACGGACCGTCCAATCAGGCACTGATGACGCGCCGCGTCGGCCCGGCCGAGCAAGGCAGACTCCAGGGGGCGCTCAGCAGCATCATGGGCATCACCGGCATCTTCGGCCCCGCGCTCTTCAGCCTGATCTTCGCCGGCGTCATCGGCCGGTACGGCTATCTCGGAATCCCTGGCGCGCCCTTTCTGCTGGCGTCCGCGTTGCTGCTGACGGCGGCGGTGATCGCGGAGAGGCTGACGCGGGTTCCTTAGGAACTGTTAATGTTTCCCTCTCTGCCGCGTCTCTAACAAGATGACCTTCCTCCAGGATCTGAAGTTCGGTCTGCGCCTTCTCCGCCGTACCCCCTGGTTCACGCTGGCCGGAGTCCTGTCTCTTGCCGTGGGACTCGGCGCGGGGTTGGCGCTGTTCATCTTCATGAACGGGCTTCTGTACCGTCCCATCCAGGGCCGGGACACGGCCGAAGTGCAGCGGCTGTTCACATCCACCTCGCGGGGGTCCAGGTACGGCTCCTCGTCGCTCGCGGACTTCCGGGCCTTCGAAGCGGCGCCTGGTGTGTTTCGAACAGCCTGTGCGACCGCTCGCACACGCGCGAACGTTACCGTCGATGGCCAGACGACGCCCGTGCCGGGCGCGATCATGACCGGAGGTTGCTTTGCAACGCTCGGTCTCCGTGCGCACGCTGGCCGGTTGCTGGTCCCAACGGACGATGCGATATCCGGCGACACGCCGGCAATCGTCATCAGCTACTCGACATTCGTTCAGAGATTCGGCGGAGACAACGCGATCATCGGCAAGAGCGCCACGCTGAATGGCCAAGCCGTCACGATGGTGGGAGTCACCGAGCCGGGATTCAGCGGCCTCAGCCTGGACAACGGCGCCGCCTTCTTTGCGCCAGCGTCGCTGGCGACTGCCCTGCTCTCACCAAAGGTCCTCACCGATCGCAGCCATCGTTTTTTCGTCGTCTACGCCAGGCTCGCCGATGGCGTCACGTCCGAGGCGGCCACGGAGCGCCTCACAGCGGTTGCGGCGCAGCTCCGGACGGAGGATCCCATCTCGTGGACGCAGCAGGATGGCAGCAGCCGATCGGTCACGGTCGCGCGGGAGATCGACTCCCGCTTCGCGAACGGGGGTGGTGAAACCGAAATGGCCGCGATGACGCTGGCCGGCATCGTCGGACTCGCGGCCATGGCGTGCATGAACCTGGCGACGATGGTGATGGCGCGGGGCGCGGGGCGCACGCGCGAGCTCAACATCCGGCTGTCGCTAGGCGCCTCGCGCGGCCGCATCATCCGGCAGCTCGCGACGGAGAGCCTGCTCGTGAGCGTCGGGGGCATTGTCATCGCCGGGGCGGTCATCGCCGCGGCGCTGCACCTCTTCAACGTGTACCGCCCGGTGGAGGTGCCCGCGTTCAACGTGGGAATGGACTGGCGGGTCGCCGCAGTGGCGACGCTGCTGGCATTACTGGCGCCGATGTTCTTCGGCCTGGCACCGGGTGCGCACGCGCTTCGTCTTGCGATTGCGGAAGGCCTGCGCGCGCGGGCGCCAATCGTTCGACGCCGTCGAATCCGCCTGGGCGCGCGCGAAATCCTGATCGCCGCTCAGGTCACCGTGTCTTTTGCCCTGCTCGTCTCGGCCACGCTGTTCCTCAAGTCGCTGGCTGAACCGCCGCCCGGCGCGAGCAATCCGATCACCAGAAACCTGACGATCGTGCCCGTCGAACTGAATACGATCACGAACTCGATCGACGAGACCCATCGGGTGACGGCAAGCCTGCTCGAGGCTGCCGCGCGTACCCCGGACGTGGACGGCGCGACGCTCGCCGGCGTCGTCCCGATGACGGGCTCCTCGATAGGTTTCTCCGGTCGCGATGGCGATCGACCTGGCGATCCGGAGCAAGTGTTCGACGCCAACGTCATCGGGCCCGGGTACTTCCGCACCACCGGCGTGAACCTGATCGCCGGACGCGACTTCAGCGTCGGCGATACAGACCGCTCCGCCCAGGTAGCGATCGTCAGCGAGTCTCTCGCACGCGAGTTATGGCAGACCACAGCTGCGGTGGGCCGGACCCTTCAGCTGGATGAGAAGCGCCACGAAGTCATTGGCGTCGTCGCCGACGTACCGTACCGGTCGTTCACGGCGACCTCTCATCCCGTTCTCTACATTCCGGCGGCACAGAGCTCGCCGTATCGCTTCCTCATCCATGCCCACACCAGGAATGCGCAGGCGATTGCCAGGCTGACCGACGCGCTCCGATCGGTCGATGCCCGCGTCGAAATCGGATCGCCGCGCTCGATGAACGACTACGTGAACTATTCTCGAATCGAAGCGCGGCTCGTACAGTGGGCGAGCGGCACGGCCGGCGTCCTGCAGCTTGGCTTGGCGCTCATGGCAACGTGGGGCCTCGTCGCGTATGCCGTTCAGCGGCGAACCGCGGAAATCGCCGTGCGCCGCGCCCTCGGGGCGACCGACTCCGGAATCCTGAAACTGGTCATGAAACCGAGTCTCTGGCTGCTGGCCATTGGCGGCATCGCCGGCTCCGGGATCGGCATACTCGCCGCGCAAGTGCTGATTTCCGAGTTCAGCGGCCTGGCGCCGCTCGATCCAGTAATGATCGTCCCGGCGGCCGGGCTGCTCACGGCGGTGGTTGTCATCGCGGCCTGGATCCCGGCGAGGCGCGCGATCGCAATTCAGCCGGCGGCGGCGCTGAGGGCCGGAGACAACTAACGCTTGATGACCACTACGGCGTCTTGGCCGGAATGAAATCGTTCGGCCCGTGCTGGTGCACGAAGACGATGCACTCACCCGGGCCCTTGCAGATGTCGTTGTGCACCTGCTTGCCCGGCTGGTAGACGTACGACCCGACCGGGTACTCGCGTCCCTTGTTCGTCGCATCGTTAGTGTGAATCCAGGCGCCCTGAATCCCGATGGCATGGTAGGCCGCCGTGTGCGTGTGGCCGCCCGCCTCAAAGCCTCCTGGGATCTTCAGCAGAAATCCGTGGTCCGTTGATTTCGCGCGGTCGCCCCACAGCGGTGCCGCCATCAGTGGACTTCCCGGCCCCATGGGCTCCCACTTCAGCGATGCAAACGGCATGTTCACGGCCTTCGCACCCTGCACCGCGCCGACCGTGTATGACACTCCGGCCACCGTCACGATCACCAGGATCAACAACGAGGTTTTCAGCAGACGTGACTTCATCGCTTTCCTCCTTTTAAACCGACGAGTTACATTTCCCTACGTGTCAGCGCGCAAGTCTCAGCAACAGCACCGCCGCGCGCTTGGTCTGGATCGGCAGCGCGGCAAGATCCCCGGTTTCCTTCGGCGAATGATCGTCCGTGCCCTTCATCCCTACCGCATCGATGATCATCGTCGCGTGGCCGGCGACGAATGATACGTCGGCGGCGCCGGCGCGATCGGGACTGACTGCCGTCACGGGACCAGTCCCAAGATCGCGGCTCGCGCGGTCGTACATCACGAGCAGGCGCTCGTTGCCGGCCGTCGGCGCGAGCGGCGGATAGCCCTCGTCGAACGTGAGTGTTGCCGTCGTCTTTGACAGCGACGTCTTCACGATCGCGCGCATTGTTTCCATCGCCTTCTCGAACTGGCCTGGCGTGAGCGCGCGCAAGTCCCCCGACACGACGGTCTTCGCGGCGACGACGTTGGTTTTGCCGGCCGCGGTGCCGCTGGAGAGCGCGCCATCGAATTCCACGGATGTGCCGCCGAGGAACACACCGGGGTTGAACGTGAGATGCGGTTGGCCTGCGAGCCGCACGCGGAAGCTGTTGACGATGCGGGCGGCTTCGTAGATCGCGCCCGCGCCGAGGTCGGCGCCGAAGACCTGCGACGAGTGACCCGTCACACCGGTCGTTTCGAGGCGCCACGACGTCGTGCCGCGCCGGGCGGTGACGGCGTGCGCGGGATTGCCGTCGCCGTTCTCGAATCCAATCGCCACGGCGGCGCCCTTCGCGGCCGCGACGAGCGGCGCGCGCGCTTTCGCGAGCGGCCGGCCGGTCGATTCCTCGTCGCCGGTCATCACGACCGTCACGTTCATGCGGTCGAGCGCGCCCGTCGATTTCAGCGCCTTGAGCGCGTACAGCATGATGACGTCCCCGCCCTTCATGTCGCAGATGCCCGGGCCTTTGGCGTGCGTCGCGTCGACTTTCTCGAACTTCTGGAAGGGGCTGTCCTTCTCGAACACCGTGTCGAGGTGGCCGATGAGCAGGATCTTCTGTCCGGGCCCGGCATGCGTCGCGACAAGATGGCCGGCGCGATTCCACGCCGCGCCGTCGATCCACTCGGTCTTGAATCCGAGCGCGTCGAATTCCCTGCGGAACAGCGCGCCCACTTCGCGGACGCCGGCGAAGTTCATCGACCCACTATTGATGTTGACGGCACGCTCGAGCAGCGCCAGCGCCTCGGCGTTGTTCGCATCGACGAACGCCGCCAGCTTCTTCTCCTCAGCCGACAGTGTCCCCTGGGCGGGAAGGCTGGCACCGAGCAACAGGAGTGCGGCGGAGGCAATCGACAGTCGGCGTCGGATTCTCATGCCCTTCAAGATACCCGAGGCCGAAACTCAACGGGACCGGTCTAACATCTCGAAGCAGACGGAAGATGAAACGGCTACTCTGGCTCGTGATTGGTGCCTCTATGACAGCGGTGGCGGTCCATGCGCAGTCCGCCGCGCTGGCGCAGGCCGGCAAGCTCACGCCGGCCGAGCAGTTGATGGTCGATGCGCAGTTGGGCACGCCGAAGCTCGACCCGCGTGCTGTCGTCACCGCCGTTTACTTCGCAGCATCACCCCTCCGCGACAGCGTGGCGGCTATCGCAAGATCGGGCGGCATCACGGTGCGGTACCACTCGGGCGTTACGAACCTCGACGAAGTCTCCGCAGTGAAACTGGTTGATTCGACGGTCGAGGATGCCCTGCGGACGGTGCTGAACCCGAGAGGCCTGGCCTTCAAGGCGACCGGTTCGAAGGCCGTCTTCGTCTATCCGGACACGCCGGAGAATCGTGAGAAGTACACCGAGTCCATGCGCACGTTCGCTATTGCCAAGGCCGATATCGGCGCACTCTCGGTGATTCTCAATCGATCGATTGCTCCCCTCGGTGCCGATGAGCTGCGGCCCACGATTGTCAGCCTCAGGGATTCCAAGGTGATCGCCGCTCGAGCGACGCCGGACATGATGGCGAAAATCGCCAGGCTGATCGCTGACAACGACAAGTAACGATGGAACGCGCTATCGACCGGGCCGCCAGCGGCTGAGCCAGCGCAGGACTTCACTCAGCGCACTCGCGACGGCCTCGGGGTTGGTCGACTGCGGCGTCCGGCGCGCGGCGACCGCGGCCTCGGGTGTGACCGCCGTGAGCACGCCGGCGTCAAAGAGCTCGTGATAGCCGCGCCAATCGTCCAGTGACAACGAGCGAAAGTCCTTGCCCGTTTCGTAAAGATTCCGGACGATGCGGCCCGTGACCTCGTGCGCGGTCCGGAATGGCATGCCGCGGCCGACGAGATAATCCGCGACCTCGGTCGCTAGCAGGAGGCCCGACGCGGCCGCGCGCGCGACCTCGGGCTTCAGCCGCAGCGTGCGAACGACGGTCGCCGACGTCAGCGCGCACATCGTCACCATGTCCTCGGCTTCGAACGCGATCGCTTTGTCTTCCTGCAGGTCCTTGTTGTACCCGAGCGGCAATCCCTTCATCGTCGTCAGCCAGCCGGTGAGCAGGCCGATCGCTTTGCCGGACTTTCCTCGGACGAGCTCGAGCGGATCGGGATTCTTCTTCTGCGGCATCAGGCTCGAGCCGGTGGCGACCGAGTCGTCGATTTCGACGAAGCCGAACTCCTCCCCGGAGAACAGGATCAGGTCCTCGGCCAGACGGCTCAGGTGCACCATCGTCATCGAACACGCGTACAGGAACGTGGCGACGAAGTCGCGGTCACCCGATGTGTCGATGCTGTTGGCGGTAACACGCGTGAAGCCGAGACGATCGGCCAGGAACTTCACGTCGATGTCGTACGCCGTGCCGGCGATGGCGCCGGATCCCAGCGGCATCAGATCGGCTTCGACGCGCGCAACCTCGAGCCTGTCGACGTCACGCCGGAACGCCGCCGCGTGCGACAGCCACGCATGCGCGACGAGCACCGGCTGCGCCCGTCGCATGTGCGTGTACGACGGCATCGTCGCCAGACCTGCAGACGAGGCCTGATGCGCGAGCGCGCCGACCAGCGTCGCAATGGCGCGCTGGATCTCGGGAATCCTGCGTCGAAGGTACAGGCGGAAGTCGACCGAGACCTGCTCGTTGCGCGACCGGCCCGTGTGAAGGCGCTTGCCGGCGTCGCCGATGCGCTCGATCAGCTCGCGCTCCACGAAGCTGTGGATGTCCTCGTCGGCGGCCGCGTCGAACACCGCCGGATTCGCGCGCACGGCCGCGCGGATCGCCTCGAGCCCTCCAACGATGGCGGATACGTCAGCGGCGGACAGCACGCCCGCCTTGCCGAGCGCCTCGGCCCACGCCTGGCTGCCCGTGATGTCATCCTCGGCGAGGCGCTTGTCCACGGACAGCGACTTGCCGTAGTCGAAGACTTCTTTGTCGGGAGCGGAATCGAAGCGGCCGGACCACAGGGACGACATGGGTGACGAATTATAGGTCGGGTACGTCAGGTACGTCTGGTACGTCGGGTACGTCTGGTACTCGGAACGAACTGGCGCTCGTCAGCTTTTTCAAGAAAACCAGATGACAGGCGTCAGTACGTTCCTCGTACCTGACGTACCCGACGGACCTGACGTACCTGACGTGCCATCAAGATCTAGCTACGCGCAGGTATTCCGTCCATGGCCCGATATCGTCCTTGAACTGCTTCCCCATCACGCGCGAGATCTGCATGAGGTGATCGAAGTCGTGCGCGACCCAGGTGGAGAGGAGCTGGCGCAACGTAACGGTGCCGAACTTCGGGTGCGTGCCGGTCTTGTCGAGGTCGGCTTCGGTGAGCCCGAGCGACCGCAGGCGGGTGACGTTCGCGCCACGGAGAGATTCGAACTCGTCGAGCAGTTGCGCCAGCGATTTGCCTTCGCTCTCGCGGAACTGCGCGAACCGGTCGAAGACCGCGAACGTTCCGCCGCCGCCAAGAATGATGTCCGCACGCGCCATCCAGTCGGTCCGCTCGCCGTGAACAAGGTGGCCGACGACGTCATAGGGATTCCAAGTGTCCGGCCCTTCGTTCGCCGCCAGCCATTCCGGCGACAACCCGCCCAGCCAGACGCGCAACACCGCCGGCGTCCGCTCCAGAATCTCCAGCCCGAGGTCGAGTGTGAACATTTTGGCCAGCCTCTCGTCTGATCGTATTCAGAATCCAGCCTGATGACACCCTAAGCAACCGCGCCCCGCGTCTGCTTCCAATCTGTCAAGATAGTCCGTCAACTTTGCGACGTGCGAGTTAGTGAAACGCACGAGCCGCGCGAACGGCGCGGGGCGTTGGGGCCCCCGCAAGTGAGCGCGTAAGGGGGTCCGCGGGGGCGAAGCCCCCCGGATCAAAAAAGGGAGGCCCCTGTGGGAATTGCCGACTTCATTCGTAGCCAGTTCATCGAGATCATCGAGTGGACCGATGACTCGCGCGACACCTTGTCGTACCGGTTCCCTGACGAGGACAAGGAAATCAAGCGCGGCGCGCAGCTCATCGTGCGCGAGTCGCAGAACGTCCAGTTCGTCTATCTCGGCGAGTTCGGTGACCTGTTCGGTCCCGGCAAGCACTCGCTGACGACAGACAACATCCCGGTGCTGTCGCGGCTCAAGGGCTGGAAGTACGGATTCGAGTCGCCGTTCAAGGCGGACGTCTACTACGTCGTCACGCGCGTGTTCACGGGCAACAAGTGGGGTACGTCGAATCCCGTGATGATGCGCGACCAGGACTTCGGCATCGTTCGCGTGCGCGCGTTCGGCACGTACGACTTCCGCATCATCGACCCGAAGAAGTTCCTGAAGGAAGTCGCGGGCACCGATCAGCATTTCCGGCTCGAAGAGTTCGCGGACACGATGCGATCGCGCCTCGTGAGCGTCTTCAGCGAGGCGCTCGCGGCGAGCAAGGTGCCGGTGCTCGACGTGGCGACACGTTACAGCGAGCTTGGCGGCGCGCTGCTGCCGCTCATCAACCCCGCGATCGCCGAGAAGTACGGCCTCGAGATGACGACGTTCATCATCGAGAACGTGTCGGTGCCGCCGGAGGTCGAACAGGCGATCGACAAGCGATCGAGCATGGCCGCCGTCGGCAACCTCAACGACTACGTGAAGTACCAGATGGCGCAGGGCATGGCCGCCGGTGGCGGCCCTGGCATCGGCGGCGCGGGCGCGGAACTCGCGATGGGCATGGCGATGGCGCAGCAGATGATGAACCAGCCGGGCGGCATCATGTCGCAGACGACACCGGCGGCCGGTGGCGCGCCGGCAGCCGGGCTCCCGGAGTTGCTCGGACCCGCGGATGCTGCCAGGGCGCTCGGCGTGTCCGAGGCCGATGTGATCGCCTCGCTCGACGCGGGCGATCTCAAGGGCAAGAAGATCGGAACGCAGTGGCGGATCACGCGCGCCGCCCTGAACGAGTTCCTGAAGTAAGAAAAGGGGCCCCGTTTAGGCCAGAGAGTCTCTGACCATGAACGAAAACAGGCCGGATCAAGCGACCGTTCCCGAGGAAATTGCGCCCGGCCCCATTTCCGCACGCGAGGAGTTTCACTGCCCCGCGTGCGGTGCGGAAGCGCACTGGAATCCAGGCAAGCAGGCGCTCGTCTGTCCGTTCTGCGGGACCGTCTCGCCCGCGAAGCTGGAAACCGTCGGCGGCGCTCAGGTCATCAAGGAACACGATCTCGTCGTCGCCCTGCGCGGTATTCCGGATTCCGCTCGCGGCTGGCAGGCGCCGAAGACTTCGGTCCGCTGCCAGAGCTGCCAGGCCATTTCCGTCTTCTCTCCCGACAAAGTAGGACAGCGATGCGAGTTCTGCGGCTCGTCGTCGCTCGTACCGTACGAGCAGGTGAAGGATGCGTTCCGTCCGGAATCACTGCTGCCGCTCAAGGTCACCGAGACCAACGCGCGCGAACTGATTCGGTCGTGGTACGGACGCCAGTGGTTCGCACCAAACAACTTCATGCGCCTCGCGCTGACCGATACAGTCAAGGCCGTTTACCTTCCCTACTGGACATTCGACGCGTCCGTCCACGCCGACTGGACGGCGGAAGCCGGCGACTACTACTGGGTTCAGGTCGGCAAGAATCGCGTCCGCCGCGTTCGTTGGTACCCCGCCGCTGGACAAATCGACCACGTGTTCGACGATGAGCTGGTCTGCGGATCGACAGGGGTGCGTGACGGCATGATCCGGAAGGTCGAGCCCTTTCCCACGGCCGAGCTCATTCCCTACGATGCGGGCTACGTATCAGGCTGGACGGTCGAGCGCTATCAAATCGATCTCGTGGCCGCCGCACAGGCCGCAAAGCACCGCATGGACGAGCAGGTCCGCTCGATGTGCGCCTCCGAGGTGCCGGGCGACACGCATCGCAACCTCGAAGTGGATGCGAAGTACGAGAACCTCACGTTCAAGCACATCCTCGCGCCGATCTGGCTGCTCAGCTACACGTACGGCGCGACCTCATATCAGGTCCTCGTCAACGGCGTGACCGGCAAGATGACCGGCACGCGGCCGTGGAGCTGGATCAAGATCACGCTGCTCGTGCTGGCGGTGCTGATGATTGGGCTGCTGATCGCGGTAGCGTCTCAGGAATAAGGAGAGATCCGTGATCACCGGCGCGCACGTAATGATCTACAGCCGCAAGCCTGAAGCCGATCGCGCGTTTCTCAAGGACGTGCTGAAGCTTCCTCACGTCGACGTGGGCCACGGCTGGCTGATCTTTGGACTTCCGCCGTCGGAGGTCGCCGTGCATCCGGGCCGGAAAAACAGCGTGCACGAGCTTTATCTCATCTGTCATGACGTCCGGACGTTCGTCACCGCGATGAAGCGCCGCCGCCTCAAGTGCGCGCCGGTCAAGGACCAGGGCTACGGCCTCGTCACCGAAATCACGATCCCCGGCGGCGGCAAGCTCGGCGTGTACCAAGCGCGCCACGCGCGGCCGAAACAACCAAAGGCGCGGAAGCCGAGATGACTGCGAAGGGCACGCTCGACAAAGCCTTCGGCTACCAGGGCGACACATGAACCTGCCCGTCGCAGGACGGCTGCGCGTTCCACTGCACGAACCTCGACGCGCTGTTTGCTGAATTCAAGCGTAGAGGGCTCGAGAAGGAGCTTTCAGAGTTCGACGTCGAAGACCACGGCGACGCCAAGTGGCGCGTCTTCTACGTCGTCGCCCCGGACGGGCTCTGCTACTGGTTCGGGGAGCGACAGTGAGCCAGTTCTAAAGACTCGGCCTCCGAAACTCTCGACCTTCGAACTTACTCGGAGAACCAGTCCACGAACGCTCCGATCGCGGCGCCGACGAGCCCCGCCGTCGCGACCGAGTCGTACCAGACGGGATCGCGCTCGAACGCCGCAAACGCCGCGTTGACCTCCTGCCGCGCCTTCATGAGGTCGAGACCGACAGCGACGCGACTCACGGGTTGAGGGCCGAGACCGGCTTCGCGGAGTTTCGCGACGAGCTCCCCTGCCTGCGCGACGTCGATCATCGACAAAGGCGAGCCGCAGTGCGCGCAGAACGATCCGCGCGCGAGATCGATGGGCGCTCCGCAGTTCGAGCAGTTCACCATCTTGACGTTGCGCTTCAGATCCTCGATCTGCGCTGGCGTCAGCGGCCTGATGAAGTCCTTCTCGCGCAGGAAATTGAAGAAGGTGATGAAGCGGCCGTGATTGTCGGGGCACGCGCGGTACTCGAAACGCGTCGCCCGCTGCATGTCCTTGACGGTCTGCAGCCTGCGCGGGCAGCGCGTGCACGTCATGTCGCGCGAAAGCCCGGCCTTGACGCCGCCCGCCTTGCCGATGATCCGGAACAGCTGCAGCACCGCGGCCGCCGAGAGCTGCAGGCTCTCGTACTTGTCGAACCAGAACGCCTGGCAGCCGTGGCAGACGTCGAGGGACACCTTGCGGCCAAGGTGCCCATCGAGTTCCAGCGGCTCCATGCCGCCGCGACAATTAGGACAGTTCAACTACTTGGGTTGGGGAACGATGCGAATGTAGGGCTTCGGTTCTTTCCAGCCGTCCGGGTACGTTTTCTTTGCATCCTCGTTGGACACCGACCCCGCGATGATCACGTCGTCGCCCTGCTTCCAGTTCGCCGGCGTCGCCACCTTATGCTTCGCGGTCAGCTGGAGCGAGTCGACGACCCGCAGCACCTCGTCGAAGTTGCGGCCGGTCGTCATCGGATACGCGAGGAGGAGCTTCAGCTTCTTGTCGGGACCGATGACGAGGACGTTGCGTACCGTCTGGTTGTCCGCGGCGGTGCGGCCGTCGGACGAGTCGGGCGCGGTTGCCGGCAGCATGTTGTACAGCTTCGAGATCGCGAGCGTCGGGTCGCCGATCATCGGATAGTTCGGCGCGTGCCCCTGCGTTTCGCGGATGTCATCGGCCCACTTCGAGTGCTGACCGACCGGGTCCACGCTGATCGCGATGACCTTCGTGTTGCGCTTGTCGAACTCCGGCTTCATGCGCGCCATCGTGCCGAGCTCGGTGGTGCACACCGGTGTGAAGTCCTTCGGGTGCGAGAACAGGATGGCCCACGACTCGCCGATCCAGTCGTGAAACTTGATGGGACCCTGCGTGGTTTCCGCGTCGAAATCAGGAACAACCTGGCCCAGCTGCAGCGACATATCCAAACCTCCGGGGAAATCTTGTTCGTCGGAAAACGCTAATTCTACACCCGGGTCTGAAGACCCGGGGCTCCGTGCGATATCCTCGCCTGCGCAGAATGCCGTCGCCCTCCCGCCCGGTATCCGGGCCCGCACCGTCGTGGGTCAGGTGGCTCTGGAACACGCCCTGGCTCTGGCTGGCCCTGATCGTTCCGCTCTTCTGCGTCCCGCTGTTTCTCGGCCTGGGCCACACCGATCTCGACAACGACGAAGCCATCTATTCGTTCGCCGTCGAGACGATGCTGAAGGACGGCGACTGGCTGACGCCGAAGTACATCCCGAGTGAAACGACGGCGTTTCTCGAAAAACCGCCGCTGAAGTTCTGGATCACGTACGTGCCGATGCGCCTCGGCCTCTGGTCACCGGACGAGGCGGGATTGCGATACATGGACGCCGCGATGAGCGCGATCGCGCTTCTCTACGTCTTCGGCATCGGGCGGCGGCTGGCCGGGCCGGTGTGCGGCCTGGTCGCCGTCTTGTTGCTCTTCAGCCAGAACGCCCTGCTCTTTCAGCATGGTCTCCGCAGCAACAACATGGAGTCAGCGATGGTGCTGAGCTACGCGGCTGGGGTGTATCACTTTCTCGCGTGGCGCTCGCTCAACCCCGACGTGAAGCGCCATATCTTCGCGATGGCGTTCTGGTTTGCGGTTGGCTTCATGTGCAAGTTCGTGGCGGCGCTCTTTCTCCCGGTGATCCTTGGACTGGCAGCGCTCATCAAACGTGAGGATCGTGGGCGCCTGTACCGCGACTGGCCGTCGTTCGCGCTGGCCGCGCTCTTCGCGGTCGCGCTCATCGCGCCGTGGTTCATGTACCAGTCCGTCCAACGCGGTCCGCGCCTCTGGGACATCATGTTCGGCGCGCACGTGATGAAGCGTTTCACGGCGTACCTCGACATCCAGCACCTGCAGCCCTGGCACTACTACGTCACGCAGTTCTGGGCCGAGCTGGAAGGCGAAGGTACGCGGCTGCTCGTCCTCATCGCCGCGCCTCTGTTTCTGCTGCAGATCTGGCGGAGACGCTGGATAGAGGGCGCGGTTCTCGCGCTCTGGTTCGTAATTCCGATGGCGGCCATCTCGGCCGGTACGTCGAAGCTGTACCACTACGCCTTTCCGTACCTCGCGCCGGTCGCGCTCGCCGGCGGCTGGCTCGTCGCGGTCGTCGCGTCGCGGCTCTATGCGTGGACCGCGACGCCCTTCGCCGCGATCGTGCGCCGTCGCGATGCCGTCCTGCCCGGATGGCTGACGAGCACTCGAGTGCAGCTCATGCTGACGCTGGCCGGAGCCGCCGGGGTGATCGTCGCGCTCACAACCATGGCTTTCGATCGACTCTCCGTGACGATCGGCGGCGCGACGATCCGGAACTCGAGCAGCGCGCGTCCGGCAATCTTCGCGGCGGTTGCCTGGATCGGCGCTGCACCGGCGGAAGTCCTTCGCGCAGCCGTCGTCGCGGGTCTGCTGGCCGTCGCGCTGCCTCTCGCGGCCTACAAGGCCAACGTTCACGAAACGAGGATCGGAGCCCGGCCGGTCGGCCTGATGCGCGACTGCATGGCCGCGATCTCCACGCAGCGCAAGTCGGCGGGCGACGCGACCGGCGGCACGTTCACCAGTGTCAGCACGTCATTGCAGTCCTGGCTGCCGTTCTACTATCTGCACGATCTGGGCGACTTCAACCAGGGTCCGCCCGACTCGACGCCTGCGCTCCTGGCGCGGCTCTTCCATCCTCGCGCACCGCAGATGGTGCTCATCTCACCGGCGCACTACGACACGTTTCTCAGGGATCTGTCCGCGGATCGTGCCGGCGTGATCGAGGAGGCCGCGGGACGGACCGGGCTCGACACCCCCGCCCTTTCCGGTGAGATCGATCAGCGTGCCATCGGCATCGTCCGAATCAGAGGGAACATCCTGGTTCTTCCCGCCATCTTCTCCCGTTGCGGTCAGGAGATCTTCAGGCTCGGCACCGGAGGATAGACTGCACCACGGTGCACGTCCTTCACGCCATCCACGACTTTCTCCCGCGCCATCAGGCGGGATCCGAGTTGTACGCGCTGCGTCTGGCGCAGGCGCAGCTGGCAGCGAACCACGTGACCGTGTTGTGCGCGGAGTACGATCCCGCGCGCGATCACGGGCACGTCACCTGGCGGCTCTTCGAGGGGCTGCCGGTCGTCGAGATCGTCAACAACTGGCGGTGCGCGTCGTTCGAAGAGACGTACCGGCCGCCGCTCATCGGCGATCGAATCCGCCAGTTGCTGCAGGTACTCGGGCCGGACGTCGTCCACGTCCACAACCTGCTGAATCTGTCGTTCGATCTCCCGGCGATAGCCGCGGGTCTCGGCATTCCCGTCGTGGCCACGCTGCACGACTACACGATGCTCTGCGCCTCGGGCGGGCAGCGCGTCCACAAGCGCGACGAGCACGTCTGCGTCGAGATCGACACCGCCCGATGCGCCCGGTGTTTCATGGAGTCGCCGTTCCACTCACAGATGGGATTTGCGAGATTCGCGTCGAACGGCCACGCGATGAGCGCGCTCGCGCGCGGTTACTCGGTGGTGCGCAGGCACATGCCGGCGCTTGGAGCGCGCGCCGCCCGTTCGTTGACCGCTGCCGCCGGCCTGCCGGTCACGCCGCAGGACCTGGATCGGCGCCTTGCTGCGGCCCGCGCCGTCTTCCCGCAGGTCGATCTGTTCGTCGCCCCATCCGCGGCGCTCGCGCGCGAGTACCAGCGATTCGGCATGGATCCCGGCCGGATCGAAGTGTCGGATTACGGCTGTGTCACTCGCCGGCCCGCGCCGGCCCGCGCACCGCGGACGCCGATCCGCATCGGCCTCGTCGGCACGCTCGTGTGGCACAAGGGTGTCCACGTACTGGTCGATGCGTTGAAGACCCTGCCGGCGGAGTCGTACCGCGCCACGATCTTCGGATCGCTTGATACGTTTCCGGACTACGTCGCGACACTTCGCGCAAGCGCCGCCGGCCTGCCGATCGAATTCGCAGGCGGATTCGAAGCCGGGCGCGCCAGCGACATCTACGACGCGATCGACGTCCTCGTCGTGCCGTCTCTCTGGCCCGAGAACTCGCCGCTCGTCATCCACGAGGCGTTTCAGGCGGGCGTGCCTGTCGTGGGCTCGAACATCGGCGGCATTCCGGACCTGGTCGAGGACGGCGTGTCGGGTCTGGTTTTCGAAACCGGATCGGCAGCGGATTTGGCGCGCGCGCTTCGCGCTCTCGTCACCGATCCGCCGCGAGTGGGCCGGATGTCGGCCGCGACCCCACGCGTGAAGGCAATCGCCGAGGACGCGAAAGAATGGGCGGCGAGGTACGCGCGCGTGACGCGCACGCGCGTGAAGGAGGCCGGGGCTTCAGACCCGGCGGGGGCGACATGACGCCGCGACTCTCGGTCGTCGTGCCGGTCCTGAACGGCGCGAGCACGCTGCCGGCTCTCTTCTCGAGCCTGAATGCGCAGCGCGTCGACGGACCAATCGAAATCATCGCGGTCGACTCGGGCTCGACCGACGGATCGCTGGATCTCCTTCATCGATGGGCGGATACAGTCATCAGGATTCGCCCGGACGAGTTCAATCACGGCACCACGCGCAACCTCGCGCTCTCCCGAGCGCGCGCGGAGCTGGTCGTCCTGCTCGTCCAGGATGTCCGGCTTTCACACGACGACTGCCTGGAGCGGCTCACCAGGCCGCTTCTCGAGGACTCGACACTCGCCGGTACCTTCGCACGACAGCAGGCGCGGCCGGACGCGAGCGCGCTGACCCGGCACTATCTGGATCGCTGGATCGCCAGCTCACCCGCTGGATGGCGATCCGCGCTTCGCGGCGGCGCGGCCGAGTTCGAGACGATGTCCCCGCTGGCGCGCATGAGTCGATGCACGTTCGATCACGTCGCGGCGTGCATAAGGAAGGCCGTCTGGGAACAGCATCCCTTCAAGGCGACGCCCATCGCGGAGGATCTCGAGTGGGCGCGAGAGGTTCTCGTCGCCGGCCACGAACTGGCATTCGTCCCGGAAGCAATCGTCGAGCACTCGCACGATCGGCCGGCGAGCTACGAGTATCAACGCACGCGCCTGCTCCATGCGCGGCTTTACGATCTCTTCGGAGTGGAGACGATTCCCGACGCGGCGTCACTGGCGCGGGCGGTGCTGACATCGATGGCGCTGCACCTTCGCGTCGAACTGCCCCGCCTGGATCTCTGGACTCGCGCCGTCGCGCTCGCCGTCGCGTGGCCCCTGGGCCAGTACCACGGCGCTCGAGATGCACGCCAGGGACGCGGCCGTCCGGCGGCCCGGCCGGGGAGCGTCTGACGTGCGCGTCCTCATGGTTGCGCACGGATTCCCTCCCCGAGCCACCGGTGGTGCGGAGCTCTATGCAGAGACGCACGCAAGGACGCTCGCTGCCCGTGGCGATCGAGTCTTGGTCCTGACACGCGAGTCTGACTCGACGCGCGAGGAGTTCGCCGTCCGCCGCGAGCAGCGCGACGGCCTCGACGTCGTCTGGGTCAACAACACGTTCGCGGCGACGCGAACATTTGCGGACACGTGGACGGACGACCGCGTGGACGCGATCGCCGCGGGCGTCATCGACGAGTTCAAACCGGACGTCGCGCACGTGCATCACCTGACGTGCCTCTCGACGTCGATCGTGTTCGAGCTGTCGTCGCGGGGTATTCCAATCTTCTGCACGCTGCACGACTACTGGCTGCTCTGCCACCGCGGCCAACTGCTCGACCGCGACCTGAAGCCATGCGCGGGTCCTTCTCACTGCGACAACTGTCTCGGTCCCGAGGCGTCACTGCCGGCGATAGCATATGCCGCGCGGCAGATCGCAGGAGGCAGGAGGCCGGGTCTTCCGCCTTCGCGCAAGGCTACGGCCGACCGGACCCCAGCCGACGCGCGCCGCACTCACATGCGGCGCGTCATGGCCGCGGTGACCCTTTTTTTCGCGCCATCCACCTACTTGCGCGACCGCTTCATCGCCGCCGGCGTCGATCCTGCCTGCATCACCGTCTCCGAGTACGGCTGGCGCCTGCCAGAAAAGGACCTCGGTGGTGCGTGGGGTCAGACCCCGAAGTTCAGGGGTCTGACCCCACCGCACCCAGGAGGTCCTTTGCGTTTCGGCTTCATCGGCAGCGTGATGGTCTCGAAGGCGCTGCACCTACTCGTCGAGGCGGCCGCCGAACTGCCGCCTGGGACGGCTGAAGTTCACATTTTTGGGGGACACGCGGACTACCACGGTGACCGGAGTTACCGGCAGCAGTTGGGCCCCCTGCTGAGACGCGAGTACGTGCGGTATCACGGACCGATCGACCGCGCTCACCTGCAGGCGACGCTCGCCGGCGTTGATGTGCTCGTCGTGCCGTCCATCTGGCCGGAGAACAGTCCGCTCGTAATTCGGGAAGCGTTCCTCGCAGGAGTGCCGGTCGTTGCGTCGCGCATCGGCGGCATCCCGGAGACCGTGACCGACGGGGTCAATGGCCTGCTGTTCGAACCGGGCTCCGCCAGAGATCTCGCACGTGCGCTGCGCCAGCTCATTGATGATCCTGGACTTCTCGCCAGGCTCGCCCGCGCCTCACCGCAGATCCGCACGGTGGACGACGACGTGACTTCCATGCGGAGCGTGTACGCGGCCGCGCTCGCGGCGCCACAGCCGCCGCGAAGACGCATCGCCGCAGTCGTGCTCAACTACAGGACGCCGGCGGACACATTTCTCGCGACGCGCTCCCTGTTCATCTCGCGGCGTCCTCTCGAACGCATCTTTGTCGTCGACAATAGCGAAGACGACGAGTGCCGCACTACACTCGCTCAATTCGACGGCCGCATCACGTACATTCGTACCGGCAGCAACCTTGGCTTCTCGGGAGGCATGAATGCCGGCATCGAGCAGGCGCTCGGCGCCGGCGCGGACGCCGTGCTTCTCGTCAACAGCGACGTCGTCGTGCCGGTCGAAAGCATCGGCGCGATCGAACGCGCGCTGTACTCGACGCCGGGCGCCGGCATCGCGGGACCAGCGGTCGTTGGACGCACGGCACCGGACAGGGTCGCCTCGCTCGGCATCGACTACAACGACACAACAGGCCGCATGCGCCATCGCGGAGTGTCCGCACCGGTGGCGACTGTCGCACCGGGCGCCTCGCACGTCGCCGCGGTCAGCGGCTGCCTGATGCTCGTCAAGCGCGAGGTCTTCGCGGCGGCAGGAATGCTGGATCCACGTTTCTTCTTCAGCTTCGAGGACGTGGATTTCTGTCTGCGCGCGCGCGACGCGGGCTTCTCCTCAATCGTCGCGGCCGGTGCCATCGTCCTGCACGAGGGCGGCCGGACGATGGGCACGCGGACGCCGAGGCGTTTCTACTTCGGTGCGAGAAACCAGCTGCTCGTAGCGAGTCGGCGCGGAGGCCGCGGCGCAGCGGCGTTTCGATCGATGTTCATCGTCGCGCTGAACGTCGCGCACGCACTACGCGCGCCCGGCGGCTCTCTGGGCGGCCGGCTCCGGGCGGTCGCCAGGGGCACGCGCGATTTCCTCGCCGGGCGATTCGGCGAGGACTGAGCGCTCCCGCGATCGCACGTCGTTGACGACCACCAGGCGATGGATCGAACCGTGCGGTTCGGCACCGAATCGCTGGGTGAACGCCGGTCTTGGAACCATCGAGTGTGAAGGGGACGGCGCAAGTCCCGCGAGCCTGCGCGCGGCAAACAGGACGATCGCCGCGACCCACGCCAGATCGCGCGCAAGGTGCACGATCGGGAACAGCAGCGACGCGGCGTGGCCGAATCTGAAGAACGCGCGCACGCCGGCCCAGGTCCGCTCGAGCGTGAGTGCGCCTATGGCGGAGAAGCCCACCGCCATCGGCAGAGTGTCACTGACCCCGAGCCAGCGGCAGACGCCGGCCACCGTCAGCAGCGCGAGACTCAGCGAGAGCACGAGCGGGTGCGCCATCATCGCCGTCGGCGCGACACAATCGCCGGAGACTTTGCCCAGTCCGCGCCGGACGACCTCGAGCCTGCCGTAGCCAAAGCCGTACTGCTGGCGGAGGTACCCGGCGTAATCCGACTTCCACTGGTGCCGGCTTCTCGCCTGCCGGCAGTGCGCGAGGCGCCAGCCTGCTGCGACCAGCCGGCCGCTCACGTCCACATCGTTGCCGTACCCGAGCGATTCGTCGAAGCCGCCGGCCGCGCGCAGTGCTTCGATCCGGAACGCGGTGTTACCCGTGCACACGTGATCGGTCCCGCTCGCGATTGACTCGTACCGCTGTTCGAGATCGATCGCCATCAGCCGGGCAAGCCAGGGCGCCGCGGGATCGATCGTGTACTGCGCTTCGACTGCGCCGAGACTCCGATCGCGCTCCAGCGCCTCGACAAGGCGGGCGGTCCAACCCGGCAGGATCTCCACGTCCTGATCGACCTGACAGACGATCGGATGCGCCGCCAGCCGCAGACCCAGATTCAGCGCGGCTGAGACACCGCGACCCTCACCGTGGACGAGCCGAATGCGGCCGTCGCCCGCGCGCTCCGCCAGCAAGCCCGCCGATCCGTCGGTGCTCCGATCGTCAATAACCAGTATTTCGAAGGGACGGCCGACCGCCTGGGCTTCGATCGCGTCGAGCGTTCGTGTCAGTGCTGGAAGGCCGTTCTTGACGGGCACGAGGAAGGTCACGCCGCTGGGATCCGGCGCAGCAGCCGGCGATCGAACGACTCTTTCGTACACGCGCTCGAGTTGACTCGCGACTTGACTCGCGCCGTAGTCCAGCCGGATCCGCTCGGCCGCCGCGGCCACAGCAGTGCGCATCCTATCGCCCGTGCCGAGAACTTCTTCAATCGCCTGCGCCAACGCGACGTCATCACCGCCCGTGACCAGCAGGCCGCCGCCGGCGCGCTGGACGATCTCTCCGCATCCCGAGTCGTCGCAGACAACAACGGGCGTGCCGGCAAGAAGCGACTCGAGCGCCACGAGACCGAAAACTTCGTCTTCGGACGGATAAACGACGACGTCGGCGCCTGCGAGGAATGCGAGGCGCTCCGGCCCGGCGAGAAGACCCAGGAAGTGCGTTCGGTCCCCGACGCCGAGTTCCTCCGCGAGCGCGCGGGCTGCACCAAGTCCGCCCATGTCGCTTCCCGCTACGACGAACCTCGCGCCAGGCGGCATCCGCGCGAAGGCACGCACGGCGACGTCAAGCCGCTTTCGCGGCGTGACCTTGCCCAGGAACGCGACAATGGGCCCGGGAGTCTCAATGGGCTCATCCGTGAGTCCAAGCCTGGCGCGCAGCCAGCCTCGCTCGATCGGCGCCTTGAACTCGTCGAGGTCGATCGGATTCGGGATGACGTGAATTCGATCCGCCGTCACGCCGATTTCCAGAAGCTGCCGGCGCTCTGCGTCGGAAACGGCTACGACACCAGCAGCGCGTCGCATGATGCGGCTTCCGGCAAGCCGATCGAACACGCGCTTTGCCGCAAGACGCCGCTCGATCGCCGGCGCGGTCCCGTTCGGCTGGATCACGTACGGTACGCCGTACCGGTCCAGATGGTGCGCGGCAATCGCGCCTGGAAGATTCCGGCAGGCGTGGAGATGCGCGACGTCGAATTCGCGGGCGTGATCCCGCAGATACCGGCTGAGACCCACCGGCGTGAAGCACTGCCAGTCGTACGCAAGCCGGTTCGATCGATTCGGGAAGACGCGAAGCTCGATCCCGCCGCTCTCACGTTCCGGGATCGACGGCCGGCGCGACGCGCGGGAGTGCGCGTCGGTCGTGCACACGGTCACGTGGTGGCCGGCGGCGGCGAGCCTGCGCACGAGCGCACCGGCGACGCGCGGGATGCCGCCGTAGGCCCACGCATCGGCCCAGTACGGCGTTACGTGCAGGATTCGCATGTGACAGATCGTTCGGATTGCGCAACATAGACTATACCGGTCCGCGCCGCCGCGAACTCACATGGTGAACGGTTCGAGCGACAACCTTGGCACCAATCCCGCTCCGGGCCGTCGCGGGCTGATGGCGTGCGCGCTCGCGGTCGCGCTGGCCGGCCTCGTCTACGCGAACGCCCTCCACAATCCGTTCATCTACGACGACTTCAGGCTCATCGTCGAGAATCCGGCGATCGCGAGCCTCGGCGACATCCGCGGGATCGTCCTGCACGATGTCACACGGCCGATCGTGGCCATCTCCTACGCGGTCGATCGGCACTTCTGGGGCCCGGCGCCCTTCGGCTTCCGTCTCACGAACGTCGCCCTGCACATGCTGAACGTCGCGCTGTTCGCTCGCTTCACGTGGCGCGCGGTGGATGACAGAAGGCGCCGGCGCGGAGGACCCTGCGCGGTGCTGCGGCCGGGTGTCGCGGCGCCGGTGGCCGCGTTGTTGTTCGCGGTCCATCCGATGATGACGGAGGCCGTGGGCTACATCAGCGGCCGCTCCGAGTTGCTGTCGACGACGTTCATGCTGGCGGCCCTGCTCGCAGCGCGCGCCTGGCTCCTTTCCGGCCGTGCGCTGTGGATTTGTGCCACTGCCGTCGCATGGATCGCCGCGCTCGGATCAAAAGAAACCGCGGTGCTCCTGCCCGCGATCGTGTTTCTCTACGACCGGCTGCTGCTCCACGAGGACGGCGGCGCCGGCCGGAGGCTCCGGCGCGTGCACCTGCCGCTTTTCGCGGCCGCCGCGCTGATGGCGGCGGCGCGGATTCTCGTGTTCGTCCGGATCGAGCACGCACGCGACGTGACATTCAATCCCGGGTTGCTGTGGGTCGAGGTGGACGCGGCGCGTCAGTACCTCGCCATGCTCATCGCGCCCGGGGGCCAGGCGATCTTTCACGCGGTTTCGCCACCCGCCTTCGCGGACTGGCGGGGCTGGTTGGCGCTTGCGTTGGTCCTGGCCGTGATCGCGATGACGGTGGCGTGGTGGAGAGGGCGCCGGCACGGGCTTGCGACCTTCGGCATCGCGTGGTTCTTTCTGCTCCTGGTGCCCTCGGCGGTGCTCGTGGCGATGGACCGCGGCGAGCTCGTGGCCGAACATCGCGTGTATCTCGCGAGTCTCGGATTCTTCCTGGCGATTGGCGTCCTCGCCGATCTTGGCTCGACCTGGTTCTCGAGCCGGTCCCGCGGCGCCTTCGCGACGGCCCTTCTGACGGTCGCGATGGCCGCTCTGGTGCTGTCGTTCGGGGGCCGGACGGTGCTTCGCAACCAGCTGTGGTCGAATCCGGTGCTCGTCTGGCTGGAGGCGGCGGAGCGCGCGCCGGATCACTGGTTCCCCGCATTGATGCTCGGCGAGGAGCTCCATCGCGCGGGGCAGCACGATCAGGCCATCGCCGCGTACCGCCGGGCGATCGCGGCGCGACCGTCGGAGCCGGAACCGCATGGCAAACTGGGCCTGTGCCTCGCGGAATTACGCGATCTCGACGGCGCGGAGGCCGCGTTCGCGAAACAGCGCGCGCTCGATGCCGGATCGGCGGAAGCCACGAACGGCCTTGCCACGGTGTCGTTGCTTCGCGGCGATTTTCGGATGGCGCGGCAGCGATATCTGGAGACGCTCGCGATCGATCCCGCGAACATCGCGGCGCGGCGAGGACTTGCGGCAATCGAAGAGGCGCCGGGCGGGAATCCGGCGGAAGCGCTGCGGTGGTGCGAAGATATCAGACGCCTCGCGCCGGGGACGCCGGGCACCGATGAGTGCATCCGCAGAAACCAGGACCGCATCGCCGGCCGAACCAGCGGCAGCCGCTGACGTGGCGCGGGGAGAGGCCGCCGTAGGCCGGGGCTTCAGCCCCGGCAAACCAGCGGGCTACGCCGGCCTCGTGTGGACGCTCGTCCGCACGGACTTCAAGGTCCGGTACCATGGCACGGCCGGAGGGTTCGTGTGGGCGCTGCTCAGGCCGCTCACGATGTTCGCGCTGCTGATGGGCGTGTTCTCGTTCCTGTTCGCGTCGGATCCGAACTACAAGCTCAACCTCATCATCGGGCTCTTTCTCTGGGACTTTTTCGCGGAGGGCACCAAGGCCGGGCTCATGTCGCTCGACGCGCGCGGCTTCCTGCTCACCAAGGCCCGCTGCCCCGCGTGGGTCCTTGTCGTCACGTCGATGTCGAACGCGCTCATCACGCTCGTCGTGTTCACGGTCATCATCATCACGTTCCTCGTGGGCGCGGGCCGGCCGCCGTCGCCGGCCGCCATTGTTCTGTTTCTTGGGTACGCCGCCGCGCTCGTGCTCATCGTGGCGGGATTCTCGCTGGCCGCGAGCGTGCTGTTCCTGCGATACCGGGATCTGAATCAGGTGTGGGATCTCGCGGCGCAGGCGGGCTTTTTCGTGGCGCCGATCATTTATCCCATCGCGATCCTCCCCGAGCGGTACCACATCTATCTGTACTTCTGGCCGCCGACACCGATCATCCAATTCGCGCGCAGCGTGCTCGTCGACGGACGGGTCCCGACGATGACGGCGCATGCGTATCTGGCGGCGGCGGTGGTGCTATCGCTGACGGCCGGCGCGCTCGTGTACCGCCGGCTTGCGCCGCGGGCGGCGGAGTATCTGTGATGACTCAGCACGGCCGTAGTCGGCGGGCTTCAGCCCGCCGTGGGCGTACGCCATGAACGTCATCGAAGTCGCGGGCGTCTCGAAGGCGTTCCGGATTCCGTCGGTGCGCCGGAACACGCTCCGCGAGCACGTGCTCGGCGCCTTCGAACCGCGGCGCTTCGAGCGGTTGCGGGTGCTGGACGACGTGAGTTTCAGCGTGAAGCAGGGCGAAGCGCTCGGCATCATGGGCCGGAATGGCGGAGGCAAGAGCACGCTGCTCAAGATCATCTGCGGGGTCTATCAGCCGGACAGCGGCCGCGTCGTCCGCCGCGGATCGATCACGCCGATCCTGGAGCTTGGTGTCGGCTGGAATCCGGAACTGGACGCGGTCGACAATGTCTGTCTGATCGGATCGGTGATGGGCTTGTCGCTTCCGGAGATCCGGCGGCGGATGGACGCGATCCTGGCGTTCGCCGAACTCGAGCAGTTTGCGAATCTCAAGGTGAAGCACTACTCCAGCGGCATGGCGGCCCGGCTCGGGTACGCGATTGCGTTCGAGGCGGTGCGGGAAGTGCTCATTCTCGATGAGGTGTTTGCGGTTGGGGATGCAGGGTTCAAGGCGAAGTGCGAAGCAAGGTATCGCGCCCTGTACGCGGATGGATACACGATGGTTCTTGTGAGCCATGACGCAAGGGCCGTGCGGGAGTTCTGCAGCCGCGCCATGTTGATCGAGGGAGGGAGGATACGCCTCGTCGGAACGGGACTGCAGGTAGCGGATGCATATCGGACGCTGCTGACCGAACCGAGCGAGAAATCGGCCTACCTGCCAGTTGGAGCATCATGAGCAATCTGCGGGTGATCGCGATCATTGCGGCTCGCAACGAAGCAGACATCCTTCATCAGGTGTTGGAAGATCTGACAACTCAGAACGTTCACGCCTACGTAATCGACGATGGGTCTACCGACGGCACCGCCGAGGTCGTTGGGCGATTGCTCGACCGCGGGGTGATCGGCTTCGAGAAACGCCCGGACACCGGCATCTTCGAGTGGGCCGACATCCTCAAGCGTAAGGAGCAACTCGCGCTTGAACTGGATGCGGACTGGTTCCTCCACCAGGATGCCGACGAGTTTCATGAGAGCCCGTTTCCCGGCCTCGATCTCCGGAGCGCGATCGAGCATGTCGACCGGATGGGTTACAGCGCAATCGACTTCAAACTCCTCAATTTCCGACCCACGAGCTCTCAGCCCGATTCTTCGGCAGACGTTCGTCGGGCGCTTCGCTTCTACGAACTCCCTGACTACTGGGATGTGACACAGGTCAAGGCGTGGAAGAAATCCGATGTCCGGGTGGACCTTCGCACATCGGGGGGTCATTCAGCCGACTTTCCAACGCGGCTTGTCTATCCCATTCAGTTTCTCAAACGCCACTATCCAATCCGAAGTCAAGATCATGGCGAACAGAAGGTCTTCGCCGATCGCAAGCCACGGTTCGCTACGGACGAGCGAAACCACGGGTGGCACGTTCAGTACGACCAGTACGCGCCAGGTGCTTCTTTTGTTCGGGATCCATCGACGCTGACGGAATACGACGGCCGGGCCATGGCCGTTGAGCTCATGACGACGACTCGCGACGCTTCGCGCCTGGCCTCTGCTGAATTGACCATCCAGCGTTTGAGCGAAGAACAAGAAAGAGCGTACGCAACGCAAGCCCGGACAGACGCCGCCCTTGCGAGCGCTTCGCTAGAACTGGAAGAAGAACGACGCCTGCGGGCTGCCGATGCAATCGGCGCCGCGGCTGAGTTCGAGACGCGGCGCCGCGAGCATGCCGGTGCGATGGCCGGCCTTTCGGAGCGCCTTGAGTCTCAGCGGCGCGAGCAAGCCGAAACGACCGGGAGGCTGACGGAGGAGCTCGAGGCGACCAGGGCGGATCGGGCTACTGCGACTGACGCGCGCCGCTTGGCGGAATCCGAGCAGCGGCGGCTCGAATTGGGGCTGGAAGTACTCGCTGCCGAACTCCAAGCCGTATACCGGTCGCGAAGCTGGAAACTGACGGGACCTCTGCGAGTGATTCTCGGCTGGCTACAGAGAATCACTAGACCCTGACTGCCCGGGCGCACACCTCGACTGCGAAGTGCGGATCGCAATGATCGATTTCTTGAGCCGAGAACTCCTCGGTTGTTAGTCCTCTGATCTCCGCGGCGGCGGTGAGGGAATTGCCGAAAGACTGAACGGTGACATTGGTCTGCCGGAACGAACGGCAGAGGATCCAATTCAGCCCTGCTGTCGTAAAGCGCCACAACTCATGGTTGTCCACTCCGTCCATGCTGACAGCTGGAACCGCCGCCAGCAGAACTCCGCCCGGTCTCAGCATCCGATACAACCCGTCGACCGCAGCCGCCAGATCGCCGATGTGATGAAGCACATGAGTGCAGACGATGCAGTCGAAGTGCCCAGGCGGTAGCGTGGTCGCCTTCGTCAGATCCCCGACAATCGTCGCCACTGGGTTCGAATGATCCAGATGGAGAATCTCAAGCTGGACGTTCCTGTCCGGCGACAGTCGTGGAACGTACTCGGGATCCTGAAACTCCAGAACGGTACCTCTGATGTCATTCCGGTGTTGAGTCAGGAAGCGGTCGATGTAGTAACGATGAAAGGGCCGGCCACGATCCAGGCCCCATCTCCAGCTGAATGGCTCGATGCCGTCTGACATCTTGCTACGCATTTTCAGGCCTTCTCAACTGTGAACCCGAGTACTCGGGCCGCGTTGTCGCGGTAAAGCCGGTGGAGAACCTCTTCTGGAAGACTAAGAGCGTGCACGGGCCAGCGGCCCTGCATCGGCTGGTCGGTAACGCAGTAGTTGAAACACTCATCGGCGGTTTCGAGGAACCGGTACCACAGCCGATAGCCCGCGACATCTATGCCCGTATCGAGGCCAAAAAGGATTCGCGTGGAATACTTGATCAGAAAGTCGCGGGCCGAGTAGGGCTGCCGGCCGAGCTCCCCCATTCGGCCTGATAGATCGATGAAATAGTTCGGGCAGGAATCGAGCATCCCTGCAACCCACGCCAGGTTCTCGGCGTAGCACCCGACGTGGGCACCGACGAACACGGTCGATGGATGCCGGGCGACCAACCTCTTGAACGCCTCAAGAATGGCGAGGAATGACGGGTACGGTGGCGAAGCAAACGCAAACTCTGGATGCCTGCTGAGCTCGTCCCATCGCTCGTTCGTCTCGTCAATCGGGTCGAAGAACGCGACCGGATCGGCGACGTGGATCAGCACCGGCCATCCAAGACGGCCAGCGGTCTCCCACACAATCGCCAGCCTTGCGTCGTCCACGGCGACCAAGCTGCCCCTTTCATCGCGTACCTGGAGACCGAACGGTTTCCATACTTTCAGTCCACTGGCGCCCCACGATCGTTGCGTTTCAAGGCGACGGCAGGCGTACTCCGGAAAACCGTCGCCGAGTTCGGGCCAGCGATTCCAGTCGATTCCGCCGAAGACTCTGAAGCGGGACGAACCAGCAAGTTTTTCGAGGTGGCGTCGAAGGACGGCCTCTCCCCAGCCGCCATCCAGATCAATGAGGTGAGTAACACCCGCTGCGTCCATCGCTTCGTGCATTTGGTTCAGCGGACGGTCGATCCATCCGCCGCCGAAGTCGGTATCGAGGTGGTTGTGACAGTCAATCACCGGATACCTCGGCCGAGTCACGGAGGTCTCCGTCGTGACAAGGCGCACGCGCGGACGCCAGTCCCTAAGAAGCATCGACGTATCCGCGATGCAAGCGAACCTGCGGAAGCTCATTCACTATGCACGACGCAAACGCCGGATACGCAAGGGATTGAGCATTCACCAGTAGGGACAGGATCGATTGGTCGTGTCGATGATCGATGTAGCGCGATTCGGCACCAGGACGGACGACGTCATCAAAGAACCAGGGAGACGTACTGTCGAGGAGGTCGCAGAGAAGCTGACCGCCGGCGGGTGCCTTCAGATACCCCTGAAATCCCCCACACACCTGCTCGCTCTCCATTAGGGTTTGGTCAACCGCCGGAGCCGGGGCCTTCTGCCTCAACCGGCGAACGACTGCTTGGGGCAAACCAAGGGGATTGTCTTCGGCAGGCGGGAATGGCTTCGTCCAGAGCTTGGACGAAAAACCGATTCCTCCTATGTCCGCAATCCGCTCCCTGAACTGCATCTGATCACCGAGCCACCCACGCACCTTCGCAGGACACTCGAAGGCAGATACCTTGACGAATAGAGACCCGTGAGCCTGGATGTGCGCCCAGATCGTTGAAAACGACGCAGTCGGACAGGCACCACTGTCCATGTAGAAGACGATGTCGCCATCGCCAGCGATGTCGCTGAAGACGTGATAGGTCAGGACACTTTTCCAAGCCCACAAACCGTCGCCGCGCGGAACGGCCAGTGTGTTCGCGATCTCGCTCTCATTCGGTAGGTTCAGCCCCCGCAGAATCGGAAGGACGTCCGGCCGACTGAACGAGTGAATTCGGATCGTCTCCTCGCCTTCCAGCTCGCGCCACTGCCGGTTCTGCATCTCCTGAGCCCCAAGGAAGCGGCCGGTCGCATAGTTGACGATGTGAATCATGATTCACACACTGCTCCCGAAGGCCCTGGAGAAAAAATAGGCCCCGGTCCGCAGCCTCCGAACTGATTCGCGGTGCGAAGCGGCATTTCTTTGTCGGATTCGCCATGCCTGGTCGTCATCCGCAAAGGCCTCCCGAATACTACTCGCCGAAAAGTCGACGAGTCGATACGAGTCCGGCGCATGAGTCCCTACGAACCTCGCGAGAGCGGTGCCGTGCGTTGCCACAGTCGCTTTTCCAGACAATGCCGCCTCCATCACAACACCCGACATCTGGCATGCATACGCGGACGGATCGTAGGCGCACAACACGACGTCGACCGAGGCCATATCGGCGAAATATCGATCGTTGCTTCGGAACACCGAACTCGCCTGGACTCCAGGAAACCGCTCCCGCAATTCATCCGCGACCGCCACGTAGCCCTCCGGAAGAAAGAACTGAATGTCCGGATTCACTGTGACGCCACACAGAGCGTCAACGATCACGTCAAAACCCTTTGGGCCATACGGACGGCCGAAGTATCCGAACCTGGGCCGGGCGGTGGACTGCATACGTTCGGTTGCCGTCCACCGATCGATCTTGGCAAGCGTCCCTGACGACAAGGGCAGGAAGATGGCGTCATCGCCGAAAGGTCCAGGCACTTCGGCAAAGGACACGCCGCCGCCTTCTCGCAGCCGCCTCAAGGCGTTCGTTGCCATGTCATTGAGCCGGCATTGCACACTGGAGTCCGTCGACCAGAAACTCGTCGGGAGCATCAGACAGACAGCGCTCCTGACCTGGGCGCTTTCCAGCCGGTCCGCGAGCGCCTGCAGGTGCCATGGACTTGGGGTATGCATGAGGACACACGCCCCGTCCGGAATGTCGAGCCCCCAGTACTGCTCCACCACTTCTTGCTGCTGGTGAAGCAGTGCGTCGAGCGCAGCTACGTTCTCAATGCGGCGATAAGGGCCATTCGTGAAAACCGCTTGGACCGGCCAACCCAGGAGGTCGGGATAGCGAGAGTCCACGTCGGCCCCGGCCGCAAACGTGCAAGTGAATCCCAACTCGCGCGCCGTTCGTGCCAGCTCCACATTCGCCGACAGGTGATGGCCTACCAGCGCGTCCATCCCTGGATCAAGAACGATCAGGTGCCGCATTGCCGCATCCGAACACCGAAAGGGTCGTTGCGCGACCCGTCTCTGAGCGCTTTCTGGCAGAATCGGCCCACCAGTGCTCGATGCTAGCGCATTCAGCGCGGCGTATCGGCGAAGGATCCATGCGGCCAGCGCAGTTGACCGTCGTCATTCCCGTCTTCAACAAGGCGGCGCATCTCGAGGCATGCCTGGAGTCGGTCCTGTCACAAGCAGACACGGACCTTGACGTGGTATGTGTAGACGATGGCTCGACTGATGGGTCTTGGCAACTGCTTGATGGCTTCGCAAGGCGCGACAATCGCATTCTGCTGATCAGAAATGAGCGGAATCTCGGCCCCGGCGGCGCAAGGAACACCGGCCTTCGAGCAGCGACGGGCGCCTGGGTCCAGTTCGTGGATGCCGATGACATCGCCGCGCCGGATGCCTACTCGACGCTGATCAGGCAGGCTGCGGCCAGCATCGATGCCGTCCGTGGCATGGTCGAGACATTCGCGATCACACCGGGAGACCAATCTCGAGTCGTCAACCCTATCGTCGACCACACCGGCATCCGCCCTCTGGATCACAAGGAGTTCTGGACGCCGTGGTGGCAGCAATGCTTTCTGTTTTCACGTGAATTCCTGCTGACTCATGGGATTCAATTTCCAGACCTGACGGTCGGCGAGGACGCGGTCTTTCTTGCCACCGTGCTGGCAAAAGCGCGGCTGGTCTCGAGCGTAGGCCGCGTCACATACTTCCATCGCGAACGGCCGCTCACGGCGAAGTCCCGCAACTCCTGCAAACACGCGGAGGACTACGTAGAGCACGCCTCACAAGTGAAGGACCTCTGGATGGCCGTCAAGCCAGAGAGCTGGATGGAAGGGTACCGGCGTCCGATCGAAGACGACATGCTCGCGTTTATCGACCTCTGCGATTGCCAACCCGAGGCGCGCGCCCAATTGATCGAGGACGTCCGCATTGTCTGCGCAGGTCCTGAAGGCCTGGCCGAGGTCGACATCGTCATTCCCATCCACAACGCAGCCACGGAGTTGGAAGCGTGTATTGCTTCGGTTGCGAGCCGGACCCGTCGTCCCTTCCGCTTGATCGCTATTGACGACGGCAGCACAGACCCGGGCATTGGCCACATCCTTCAAGCTCTATCGGAAACATCAGCGATTGTTATCAGGAGAGTGCAGCGGCGCGGATTCACAACGACAGTCAATGAAGGCCTTGCGCTGTCGTCCGCGCCATACGTCGTGTTGCTGAATTCCGACACCGTCGTGACTGATGGATGGCTCGACGGCCTTATTGCGGCCGCCGAGTCCAGGCCGGCCGTAGCCACGGTGACTCCGCTGACGAACAACGGCACGGTGTGTTCCGTTCCCGATCTGAACGCGCCCGGAGAACTTCCGGCGGGCCTGGATCCTCAGTCAATGGCGGCGCTGGTGAAGGCGAGAAGCCATCGACGGTTTCCTGAGACGCCGACCGGTGTGGGCTTCTGCATGCTCGTCACGCGAATCGCACTCGACACAATTGGCGCCTTCGATGCGGCGACCTTTGGGGAGGGTTACGGCGAGGAGAACGACTTCTGCCAACGAGCTATTCAGGCGGGCTTTGTCAATCTGGTCGATGACAACTCGTTCGTGTACCACGCGGGCCGAGCGTCGTTCGGAGGGTCGGCCGAAAATCGCATCGCGACGAATCTGGAAGTGATCCGCGGCAGGTTTCCGAACTACTCGACCGACGTGGCGCGTTTCTATGCGGAGGATCCGTTGGGAGCCTTCCGCGCCGACCTTCGCCGTCAAATCTGGACCGAGGCCACAGACAGCCGAACCGGGCTGACGCGAATCCTCCACGTCCTGCACCAGGGCGGCGGAACCGAGACACACGTCAGGGACCTGGCTCGACAGCCGGATCCGGATTTCATCAATTACGTCTCGACAAGCGACGCGGTAAGGCTGCAGATCGAGGAGTACTGGCAGGGAGAGCGGACTCGTACGTGGTTGTTTCCGTTCGAACGGCCTCTCTTGCCAAGCGGAGAGCTCACGAACGAGGGCTACCGCCAAGCCATGCTCGCGGCGTGCGTGGCACTCGGAGTCGATCTGATTCACGCACATCACCTGATCAACAACACCACCGACCTCGCGGATGTCGCCTCTGCGCTCCGGATCAAGTACGTCGTCACGCTCCACGACTACTATTTTCTGTGCCCGTCTTACACCCTGCTCAATCCAGCTTCTGAACCGTGCGGCGCCTGCATTGGCCGAGCCAGTCCCGAGTCCGCCGGACCTTGCCTGCGACATGCCGGTCATGAACCTGGCTATCTACAGACGCACCAGGACGCGATGGAATCCTTCCTCAGCGATGCAACCTGCGTTTTTGCGCCTCACGATCGCGTCCGGGAGGTCTTCGCAGAACACCTGCCATGGCTGCAGGAACGGATCTTGATCGTTCCACACGGACACGAGTGGACTGACACACAGCAGGCGGACAAGCCGCCGGAGCCGCAACCGCTGGTGGACAGCGCGACGCTGAACATTGCGGTCATCGGTGGACTGGAGCCTCACAAAGGCCTGTCGGCATTCAAGCGTCTGCTTCACGCCAACTCCGAAGCTCGATTCGTTTTTCATCTCTACGGTTGGACGCCGGACGCCGATCTGCGATCGCAAATCGGGCAACCGCATCGAGTCGGCGGCTCAACCATGGTCTATCACGGCCCCTACGAGGCATCCGACATCGTCTCTCGCATGCGTCGCGACGGCATTCAGATCGGATTGCTGCTCGCGGTCTGGGAAGAGACCTTCAGTTTTGCTCTCAGTGAATTCGTTGCCGCTGGCACTCCGGTCGTTGCCGGTAATCTCGGCGCACAGGGCGAGCGCGTGCGCCGATGCCGGCTCGGATGGACTGTTGAAAGCACGGCGAACAGCGAAGAGATTCTGACGATACTTCGACGAGTCGTCGCAGAACCCGCTCTGCTTCGCGATGTGTCGCAGGCCATGCGGCGTAACGAAGCATTGCCGGGCCTCAGAGACATGTGGCACACCTATGCTGAGCACTATCGGCTCGCGACCAAATTCGAGGAGTCGGCTGTGAACAATGCGCGTAGAAGAACCATCAGGCCAAGCCCTGAGTACGTCGAGTTTCTGGCGCGTAGGGGGCAGACTCCAGAACATGATTCACGGCTGATAAATGCCCTAACCATCGCCCGCGAGGAGAACGCGGCGCTTCGAGAGCGTCTTCAGTCGCCTCGACATCGCCTGGCCGACACGGCTGCGAACTTCCTCCACAGGATCCCGATCCTCTGGCCGCTCGTCGCGAAGGTGACGGACGCCCTCATTCGACGGAACCGGACGAAAAGAAATACCTAGGACGTAAGACCGCGGGCAACCCGCTGCCCCTTCGTCGCCGTCTTCTCAGAAACTCGCACCCAAGCGCTAACGGCCACTTCACCGGCGTTGGAGTTTTTCCCACACCCAAGCCACCAGCCATTGGAATTCTTCCAACATGGGTCTCGTCATAGGACCTGATATTTCTTGACCCATTCGGCACGCCGATTGCCTGAAGCACTGCGTCAGACGATGGTATCGTCGTCGGAAAGGTCAGGCATGTCGGACGAACGATTTGTCGCAATTGAGCAGCGGCTGGATTCCGTGGACCGCAGCATCAACAACCTGAGCAATCGCGTGGGCCACGTGGAGGTCAACCTCACCAGCCGGATGGACCGCCTGGAGAGCGAACTCGGCGGACGAATGGACCGCCTTGAAGGTGAGCTCGGCGAACGGATCGACTGTCTCGACCGCCAACTCGGCGGACGGATGGACCGCCTCGAAGGCGATCTCGGCGGACTCGGCGGACAGATAGAGCGACTCGCGACTCACATGCACGTGCTTCACGAGGACCTGGTCGACAGAATCAAGGCGCTCGCGCCGGACTTCCAACCGCTTCGTCGGGAATTCATGCGCGCCGACGATAAGTTGCGCGATGAACTAGATATCCGCCTCGTACCGCTCGAAGCGGACCTTCGACTGCGCTCGAAGAAGCGCCGGGGTACCAGCTAGCTTCTACCGCCTTCACTTCACCTTCGTCACCGTCTTCTCGGACAGCACCCAGCTCCCCGGATCCAGCTCCACCTTCTTCGGCATCGCCGGAAGCTTGAGCTCGAAGGGTGTGCTCGGGCCCTGGGCGCGTACGGTCGTCCGCGCGACCTGATTGCCGTCGAAGCTGAACACCACCGGCAGCACCATGAAGAAATCCTTCGACGTGTTCTCCTGTTTCACGGTACCGCTCACGAGCACGCCACCGCCGTCCTGCGGCTTCAGCTCGTACTCGAGCGTGTACGACGGCAGCTCGGTGCCGTAGACCCACTGCCGGAAGAACCAGTCGAGATCCTGCAGGCGGAACTTCTGCGCCGTCGGCGTCCGCGCGAAGTGCTGGCTCGCGACGTTCCAGAAATCCTCGGTGGACGCCGCGCCGTTCCGGTGCTTCGTCACGAAGTCCGTCATCATCGTGGTGAATGCCGTGTCGTCGAGCGTGGACGGATTGCTCAGGAGAAAGTGCAGCATCCGGAGCACCAGCGCGCCCTTGTTGTAGATGAGCGTCTGGTAGGCACCGAGACTCTTCGACGTGTTGAGACGCGAACCCAGAACGATCGGCCCGATGTCGTTGAGCCGGCCGCTGCCGAGGCCGAGAGTGGTTCTGGGGGGATTGCGCAGCGTCTCCCGCAATTCCCTGATCAGATCGGCCGCGGCCTTCTGGCCTTCACGATCGCGCTTGCCCGCGTACAGCAGGCCCGAATATTCCGCGAAGCCCTCGCTCAGCCACTGATCGCGGTACGAGCGCCAGGCCACGATGTTGCCCCACCACTGATGCGCCGTTTCATGCGAGATGAACTTGTACGCGTACTTGTCCTCGGAGTCGGTGGGAAACAGCATCATCAGCGTGGGAAAGCCCTGGCCGAACGGGAACGGATGGAACGCCGCGCCGAACGATTGATACGGGTACCGCCCGAACATCGCGGCAAAGTACCGCACGGCGTTGTCGAGCTCCGCCAGGATGAACTCGTGCTTGATGGGTCTCCGGGCGTTCACCATCGTCCCCGCAGGCACGGAGTTGAACTCGAGCGGAATCGGCGGGCTGCCCGACTCCCACGTCACCGTCTGCGTCTTCCTCTCGAAGGGACCGATCGCAATCGCCACGAGCGCAACCGGCTGGTCCATCTTGTAGTGCGTGACGAACAGGTCCTTGTCCTCGGCGTCCGCCTGCTCGCTGACCCGCGTGCCGACGGTCGCGACGCGATCGGATTTCTTGTGCCGGAACGTCATGTCGAAGGTCGCGCGATCGAGGTAACCGTGCCGCGGCAACCACGTGTCGTTGCTCAACAGATAGAAGCAGCCGGGAATGAGCGGATGCGACGTCATGAAGTTGCCCTCGGCGGCGACTTCAACGGCCACGATGTTCCCCGCCGAAACGGCCTGCGGAAGCAGCACGGTGAAGCCGCCTTCCCAGTCCTCCTGGACGAACGGCACCGCCTGAGCGCCGACCCGCGCCGACTTCACTTTCATCTGGTTGTCGAGCCGCATGTTCCGGGTCACCGGCAGGTTTTCGCCGATCTTGAAAGTAATCGCGCGCACCGACGGGCCAAGAACTTTTGCGTCGATGCGCGCGACGAACGCCAGCTGCTTCCTGACGTCGCGGAGGTCGACGTTGATCTGGTAATTCGTGATGTCGACGACATCGTTCACATCCGAATACTCGACAGCCTTCCGCGCGTAGTCGGCCTCCGAATAGAACGCCATCCAGACGTCCTTGGAGCTTTCAGCCGACTGCCATTGATAGATAAGGCCTTTCTCGCCGCCGTTGATGTTGAAGCTCGTGACCGGAATGCGGCCCTGCTGATCCAGCAGATACGTGAACCGCCCGCGGCGGCCGCCGTCGAACGTCGCCGCGAAGACTCCCGGCGACTCGTTGTTCAGGATGGACGTCGCAAGGCGCGCGGCCAGGTTCGCGCCGGTCTCCTGCAGGAACTTCCCCTCGGATTCAGCCGCCAGCTTCGTCGCGTTCGCGGGCGCGGTTGCGCCGTCCTTCTTTGCGGCGCCGATGACGCTGAACGTGTCGTCGCTCCACCGCAGCACGACCGACTTGAAGTCGGACTCGACGAGCTCGGCGTTGATCATCCGACGCAGGTTTTCGCGCTCGAACTCGCTCGGCGGCACGTTCGCCGTGATGCGCCCGTCGCCCACGAACACCGCGCCGGTGACTTTGCCGTTCACCGGCGCCGCGAAGAAGAACGTGCCGGTGAACATCATCTCCACGCGGTCGCGTTTCAACGCGAGGTTCGTGACCTCGGCCGATCCGCCCGACAGCGCGAACGCGCGAATCTGGTCGTAGGCGGCTTTGGCTTCTGGGACCTGCGCCACGCCTGCAGGCGCAGCGATGAGGATTGCACCAACCGTGGCTAGAACAGGGATCGACAACCAGAGTCGAATACGACGCATCAGGATCTCCCGGGGAAAGTTGCGAAATCATCGCACAGAAACACTGGGACCTTATGTCTTCCTTAGGCGGGCCGACGGCACACTGCTCGCATGGAGAGCCTGGAGATTGAATACGAGAGCGCGCGAATCTTTCGTCAGTTGCTGATACCGCGACTCCTTGGCTTCACTGCCGCGATCGGCGCCGCTGTGATCCTGGCGCACCTGCCGTGGTCACCCATCGTGGCCGCGATTGGACTCGAATGCCTGCTGATCGTGTTCACGCTCCGTCATGAACACCGTGCGCGGCGGCGCTGGCTGCGTGCGACCAGCGGTCTCACTGATTCGCCTGGGATTCTTCAGCAAAACGGTATCCGACCCACGGCTCAGTCACGATGTAGCGTGGATGGGCCGGATCCGGCTCGACCTTCTTCCGCAGCTGACCGACGAGGACACGCAGAGGCTCCTGCTGTCCACCAGCGTTGATGCCCCAGAGACGCTTGAAGATCGTCCGATGGGTCAGCACCCGGCCGGCCTGAGAAGCCAGCAGGATCAGCAGATCGAATTCCTTGGGCGTCAGCCGGATCTCGGTGTCTTCGCGGAATACGCGCCGGCGGTCGAAATCTATGATCAGGTCCCCACGCTCAACACGGCCACGCAGCTCCTGCTGCTGGCCGCCGGACCGTCGAAGGCCGGCGCGAACGCGCGCGAGCAGCTCCTCCGGGCCGAATGGCTTCATAACGTAGTCGTCCGCGCCGGCGTCAAGGGCGCGGACCTTGCTGCGCTCGTCATTGCGGACAGACAGCACAAGGATCGGTACGTCCGTGCGCGTACGAAGCCGCTCGCACACCGTCGCCCCGTCAAGGTCGGGCAGACCGAGGTCGAGAATGACGAGGCTGGGCCGGTCGCGTTCGAAGTACTCCAGGGCTTCCGTCCCTGTGCCCGCAATCGTGATGGCGTACCCGCGAGTGCGCAGCAGTGTCGACGTCGCCTGCTGGATGGACGGCTCGTCGTCGACGAGAAGAACCAGCGGCGTACTCATGCGGGAACCGGTGGCTCAGAAATGACGCGAGACGCCGCGGGAATCTCGATTGTGAACAGGGCCCCGCCTTCGGGGTGGTTCGACGCGCGGACCTGGCCTCCTTGAATGGCGATGAGTCCCCGGGTGATCGCCAGACCCATTCCGCTTCTGAACTGACCAGGCGCGGCTGCGACGCCCCGGTAAGACCGCTCGAAGATCCGCTCGAGTTCGCCCAGCTGCAAACCGGGTCCGTGATCTCGAACAACGACGACCAGACGATCGGCCGTGACAGTGACGTGGATCGATATCGGTGACGGCGCCGCCGAATACATCGCTGCATTCTCCAGAACGTGCGCCAGGGCGGCCGACGTGATGCGGGGATCGAGATGGATGATACGACCGGCAGACTCATCCTGGACATCAACGGTCCGGGCAACGAGTGCGGTCTCGGCGTGCCGGCACGCCGCTTCGACGATGTCCGAGGGATGCACCCATTCGAGCTCAGCCGTGATCGCGCGCGTGTCAACGCTCGCCATGTCGATCATCGAATCGAACAGGCGTCTCAGACGGGCCAACTCGGTCTGAACGACCCGCAGTTGATCCCGGCGTTCCTCTTCGGAGAGCCCGGGCATGCCGAGATTTCCGGCGGAGACCGTGAGGGCGGTCAAGGGCGACTTCAAGTCGTGGCTGAGCGAGGCGACCAGCGCGGCCTTCGCATCGGCATTCCGCCTGGCCAGGTCCGCCTCGTTCCGTTCCTGCGCGAGCGTCAGCGCCGCCTGCGCACGCTGGCGGGCCAGATGCGACAGATGGCTGCCGATCACGCTCACGGCCAGAAGCACGACGAGCGTGACAAGGTCTTCGCCCTTCGAGATCGCGAACGTTCCGACCGGCGGAAGGAAGAAATAGTTGAAACAGACGAATGCAACGAGCGACGCGACAATCGCCACCGCACGCGTTGACACGGCCGCGACGACGAGCACGACGAGCAGGAACAGCAACGCTACCGTCGTCGTGTTCATCTCGGGAATCATAGAGCCGCCATGGGCTGTGGGCGTCCTTACGAAATCCTTATGCCATCGGGGGTATAACGGTAGAAGCCTAATCCGCGCTGAAGCGCGGTACGGGGGACCCATCGGGACACAACGTCCCAAGGGGCGAATTTGGCTCTGCCAATAGAGGACTCCAACCTCGAGCCCGCCAGCTAACCCCGTCGGCTCTTGGAGGCCTCGTGGCCGACGAAACGTTTCTGTCTCAGGTCAAGCGCCTGTTCGTGGGCGCCCCTATTCCTTCACATCTCGCCCACCGCGAGCGTTTCTCCAAAGTCACTGGTCTGGCGGTGCTGTCATCCGACGCGTTGTCGTCGGTGGCGTACGCGACCGAGGAGGTGCTCCGCGTCCTGGCCGTCGGAGGTGTGGCGGCGCTCAGCCTCGTCACGCCAATCGGTGGCGTGATCGCGGCCATGCTCGCGGTCGTCGTCTTCTCGTACCGCCAGACCATCGCGGCGTATCCGAGCGGCGGCGGCGCGTACATCGTGGCCAAGGACAATCTCGGCCGAATACCGAGTCTCGTCGCCGCGGCGGCGCTCTTGATCGACTACGTGCTCACCGTCTCCGTCAGCATCGCCGCCGGTGTTGCCGCGATCACGTCGGCGATTCCGGCATGGCACCTCAACAGGGTCGAAGTGTCGCTGGCCTTCGTCGCGATCATCATGATCGGCAATCTACGCGGCGTCCGCGAGTCCGGCCGGCTGTTTGCGGTCCCAACGTACTTCTTCATCGTCAGCATCTTCGCTCTGCTCGCTGTCGGCGCCTGGCGTTATGCCACCGGGACGCTGGAAGCCGTGCCGCTGCCGGCCTCGCCCGTCCCCTTCGGTTCAGGCGGTCTCACTGCCCTCGGTACCTTCACGATCCTTCGCGCGTTCTCGAACGGCTGCACAGCGATGACCGGAGTAGAGGCCGTCTCAAACGGCGTGCCCGCCTTTCGACCGCCGGAAAGCCGAAATGCCGCGTCCACACTCGTCACGATGGCCGTGATGTCGATTGTGATGTTCATGGGCATAACGCTTCTCGCGCATGCCTACGGCGTCGTTGCCAGCGAGTCCGAGACCGTGGTGTCGCAGATCGCCCGCGGGACATTCGGCAGCGGCAGCGTCCTGTACTACGCGGTACAGGCGGCGACGATGCTGATCCTCGTCCTGGCGGCGAATACGGCGTACGCCGATTTCCCGCGGCTGGCGTCGATCGTTGCGCGCGACCGGTTTCTGCCGCGTCAGTTCATGAACCAGGGCGACAGGCTGGCGTTTTCGAACGGCATCATCATCCTGAGCGTTCTTGCGGGGCTGCTGCTCGTGGTCTTCGGCGGCGACACGCATGCGTTGATGCCCCTCTACATGATCGGCGTCTTCGTGTCGTTCACCCTGTCGCAGGCAGGGATGATCGTTCACTGGCGCCGTCTGCGGACGGCCGGATGGCGATCGAGCGCGGTCATCAACGGCATTGGCGCTGTCGTCACGGGCATCGTCCTCGTGATCGTCGCCATGACCAAGGCCACCGAGGGCGCATGGATTGTCCTCGTGATGATCCCGATGCTCGTCGTGATCTTCGAGGTCACGAGACGGCACTACGATCAGGTGGCCGCCGAGTTGAGCCTTCGCGATTGGCAGCCGGAAGCACCAGGACATCACACCGTGCTGGTTCCAATCGGCGGCCTCCAACGCGCGGTTGTGAAGGCTCTTCAATACGGCCGGACGCTCTCGCCGGATGTGCGGGCGGTGTATGTGGACATCGATCCGGCGTCTACCGAGGCGATCCGCCAGCAGTGGCACGTGTGGGGGCAGGGCGTGGATCTGGTGGTCTTGCCGTCGCCGTATCGATCGCTGATGGAACCGCTGCTCGAGTACATCGAGGACGTTCAGAAAGAGGCGCCAACCGGGCACGTCACGGTGATCCTGCCCGAGTTCGTTCCCCGGCGGCTCTGGCACCACCTGCTGCACAACCAGCACGCACTGCTGATCAAGGGCGCGTTGTTGTTCAAGCCGAACGTCATCGTGACCAGCGTGCCCTTCCATCTCGGGCGCATCGCCGCAACGATCACCTGCGCGGCGTTCATTCTGCTGCCGATTTCGGCTGCGGCGCAGGCGGCTCCGCAGGTGTCAAAGAAGCCCGAACCGTTTGTCTTCGCGGATTTCACCTGGCAGACCGGTAGTCCGCGCACCAAGGACAGCCCGTGGAAGATGGGACCGTTCACCGGGGAGTTCCGGGCCGACACGAACTTCACCTACAGCTTCAATCGGCCCACGGACGACACGATCAGTGGATCGAGCGAGGTCTTTCGTCATGGAGAGGTACAACTCACACAGCTCGGCATCGGCGGCGACTTCAATCATGAGAATGTGCGTGCGCGGCTGATGACGCAGTTCGGCATGTACTCGTCCACGACGCCCCGCAACGACGCCAGCGCCGCACGTGGTCAATGGAATCTCGATGGCGCGTACCGGTACATCTCCGAGGCGTCCGCCGGTTACCACTGGGACAAGCTGAACGGGATCAATTTCGATGCCGGCGTTTTCATGTCGTACATCGGCCTCTGGAGCTTTTACCAGTTCGACAACTGGACGTATCAGCCGTCGTACGTCTCGTCGAACACGCCGTGGTATTTCAACGGCCTTCGCATCCAGATCTTCCCGAGTGAGAAGCTCAAGATCGAACCGTGGATCGTCAACGGCTGGCAGTCCTACGGCCGCTTCACCAATTCGCCCGGCATCGGCGGGCAGGTGCGATACACGCCGAACGGCAGTGTGATCATCATCGCGAACAATTATTTCGGGAAGGACACGCTGGGCAATCCGGACCGAAAGCGGTTCCATACGGACAACAGCATCCAGGTGAAGTACTACGATCGCCCGGGCGCGGGAATCTCCAAAGCGGCGTTCACTCTGACGGTCGATGCGGGTTGCGAATCCGGCGGCGGCGTGACGTGCCGCGGGGGCGACGCCGCGACGCCGTCCCAGTTCTTTCTGGGTTTCATGGCATATCACCGCCTCTGGTTCGATCGCGACACGTACGCCGTGACGATCGGAGGCGGCGCGATCAAGAACCCCGGGCGCTACCTGGTGCTCATGCCGCCGATCAACGGCGCGACGACGTTCTCAGGCACGCCGTATTTCACCTACAACCCCGCCGACCAATTCACGGCCTGGGACATGCAGACGACGGTCGATTACCTGCCGAGGCAGTTCATCACTTTTCGTGGCGAGTTCAACTTTCGGCACGCGAGCGTGCCGTACTTCGGCGGTCCCGGCGGCGTGACGCCTCCGGGCGGCAACACCGGTGCGCCGGGCTCGCTCGTGGCAGGCTGGGCCCCGGACTTGCGGAAGTCGGAGAAGCGGCTGACCTTCGCCTTGCTGGTCAAGTTCTGAACGCGCGATCGGCGGGCCCGCCGACTACGGCTTCTTCGTTGGTTGTGTTGACACCTTGGCGGACGGGTTGGCCTTGCGCACATCTGCATACGGCGATTGCCGCCCGATGACGCGCGCCTCGCCCTTGTAGAACCGCATGCGGATGGACCCCGTCACGCGCTTCTGCACGTGCTTCACGAGCGCGTCGATCGCCTCGCGCGCGGCGGTGTACCACAGACCCTGGTACACGAGATCGGCGTATTTCACGCCGAGTTCCGCCGTGATGCGCTCGAGATCGCGCGATGTCACGAACGCCTGCAGCTCGCGATGCGCCGTGTGCAGCACGACGGCGGCCGGCGCCTCGTAGATCTCACGCGATTTGTCGCCGCCCGACCGGTTTTCGACCATGTCGATGCGGCCGATGCCGTGCGTGCCGGCGATCGTCTCCAGGCTCTGGATAATCTCGGTCATCGACATCGGCACGCCGCTGAGCTTCGTCGGCACGCCCTTCTCGAAGCCGACTTCGACGATCGCGGGCACGTCAGGCGCGTCGGACGGTGACTTCGTCAGCGTGAAGATGTCCTCCGGCGGCTCCGCCCACGGATCGTCGAGGACGCCGCCGGCGATCGAGCGGCCCCACAGATTCACGTCGATGTTGTAGGGCCCTTCCATCGTCGCGGGCACTGGGATGCCCCGCTCGCGCGCGAAGCCGACCTCGTCGGCCTTGCTCAGTCCCCACTCGCGCGCGGGGCCGATGATCGTGAGGCTGGGATCGAGCGCGTGGGCGCACTCGTCCATGCGCACCTGATCGTTGCCCTGCCCTGTCGATCCATGCGCGATCGCGGTCGCGCCCTCGATTTTCGCGATGTGCACGAGGTGCTTCGCGATGAGCGGCCGGCCGAGCGCGGTCGCGAGCGGATAGCGGCCCTCATAGACGGCGCCGGCCTGGAGCGCAGGCAGGATGAAGTCACGCGCGAACTCTTCGCGCAGATCGAGCACGTGCGCGCGCAGGGCTCCGCTCGCCAGCGCGCGATCGCGCACGTCGTCGAGCTCCTTGCCCTGGCCGAGATCCATCGTCACGGTGATGATCTCGGCGCCGTATTTTTCAGCGAGCCATGGAATGGCGACCGAAGTCTCGAGGCCGCCGGAGTACGCGAGAACGATCTTCGTCATATTTTGCGGGGGGACTTCGTCCCCGCCGCACCCCCCTTACGAGCTCTCTCGCGGGGCCCCATTGCCCCACTCCGTTCGCTCGGGCGCACGTCGCTTCGCTCGTGCGCTCACTTGTCTTGGCTCTTCGCGATCGACGTGAGCATCTTCTCGATCGACTCTGCGGCCGCCACGCCGCGGCACACGAGGAGAATCGTGTCGTCGCCGCCGAGCGTGCCGGCGACCTCCTGAAACTGCGCGCGGTCGATCCACTCCGCGAGGCCCTGGGCCTGGCCGCGATCGGTACGTACGACGAGCATCGCATCCACGCGCTCGAGGCCGCGCATCACCGACTTCACGGCGCGCTTGAGGTTGTCGTTGGTGCCGGACTGCGCGGCGCCGGGCCGGACGTAGGCGCCGTCACCCGCGCGCTTGACCAGCCCTAACTCCTTGAGATCACGGGAGATAGTGGCCTGGGTCGCGCCAATGCCCCGCTCCTTGAGCTTCGCCCGCAGCGCTTCCTGCGACGCGATGGCGTCATGGTCGATGACGTCAAGGATTTGGGACTGTCGCCAACTCTTCATATCTATTCAGTGCGTGAATTGATTATACATCGACTGCATAGCTGCGCAAGCCGCGAATAGTACGTACTGGCCGAGCTTGTTCGATGAAGTCAGCCTGTTGACGAACAAGTCTATACAGTGTATATCTACACGCATTGATGAATACTTATTCATCCCAGGTGCGAGTCGGGATTGCGGGTGCGACGGGTTACGCCGGCCAGGAACTGGTGGCGCTACTCGCCCGGCATCCGGGGGTCCGGCTCACGACGGCCATGTCTTCGAGCGCGGATTCAGCCGCCCGGCCGCTGCCGCGGCTCAATCGCCTTTGGGACGGGCAGGTCGAACCTCTCAATAAGGAGCGACTCGCTGCTGAGACGGATCTCACGTTTCTTGCAGTGCCAGAGAATGCCGCGGCCGAGCTCGCGCCACCGCTCGTCGACAAGGGCGTGCGCGTGATCGATCTCTCCGGCGCGTTTCGCATCAAGAGCGACGTGGCGCGCCACAAGTGGTATCCCGCAACGAAGGAATTGCCGGACGGCTCGGCGTACGGCCTCACGGAGTTCTTCAAGAGCGAGGTGAAGGACGCGCGCCTCGTGGCGAACCCCGGCTGCTATCCGACCGCGGCGCTGCTCTCGCTGATGCCGCTCGGACGGCACGGGCTTCTGCTGCCGAACGCGGACATCATCATCGACGCGAAGTCCGGCATTTCGGGCGCCGGCCGCGCGCCGAGCGATCGCACGCACTTTTCAGAGAATCACGGCTCCGTGGCGGCGTACGGCGTGCTCAATCATCGCCACGTCGCGGAAATGGAGCAGGCGCTCGCCTCGACGGTGACGTTCGTGCCGCACCTCGTGCCGCTCGACCGCGGCATTCTGGAAACCATCTACGTGAAGACCGCCGCGGGCACGACGAACGAGAAGATCCTGGACGCGTTCCAGCAGGCCTACGCGAATGAACCCTTCGTCCGGCTGACCGGCGACGCGCTGCCGGAAATCAAGCACGTCGCGCATACGAACTTCTGCGACATCGGATGGCGCTTCGAACCATCGACGAACAGGCTGGTCATGGTTTCCGTCATCGATAACCTCGTGAAGGGCGCGGCCGGCCAGGCACTCCAGAACTTCAACGTGGCGTTCGGCTTCGACGAACGGACGGGCCTGCTGTGAGCGGCTCGCTGGTCCTGAAACTCGGCGGTGAGCTCCTCGAAACAGCCGCGGATCGCAACAGAATCGCGCGCCTGGCCTCATCGGTGGCCTCGCATCGGCCGCTCGTGCTCGTGCACGGCGGCGGACGCGCGATCGACGCGGAGCTCGATCGCCGGGCGATCGCGCCGAAGAAAGTCGACGGTCTCCGCATCACCGACAAGGCCACGCTCGACGTGGTCGTGTCCGTGCTCGCGGGCACGTCGAACACCGAGCTCGTCGCCGCGCTCGTGGGCGCGGGCGTGCCGGCCGTCGGCCTGACCGGTGTCGATGCAGGGGTCTGCCGGGCGACCCGAGCAGCGGCGCATCGGTCGACGTCGGGGACGATCGTGGATCTCGGCGAAGTCGGCGACCCCGCGGATCCGGATCCGTCGCTCATCGAGCTGATGCTCGTGCACGGGTACGTGCCGGTGATCGCCAGCCTCGGAATCGCCGAGACCGCGTCGGCCGACGATTCCGGGATCCTCAACGTGAACGCGGACGTCATGGCCTGCCGAATCGCGTCGGCGATCGGCGCGGGTGATCTCGTCATCGCGGGCGGCACGGCCGGCGTGCTCGATGACAAGGGCGAGTCGATCGCCGCGCTCGACGCCGCGGGCATCGATCAGCTGATCGCGAGCGGCACGGCGACGGCCGGCATGATTGCCAAGCTCTCGGCGTGCCGCACCGCGCTCCTCGAAGGAGTGTCGAGCGTGCGCATCGTCGACGGCAAGAGTCTCGACGCCGTCCATGGCGTGGACGAGGCAGTCGGAACGACATTGGTTTTGACTGGGGTGGCAAGCCGGGGCTGAAGCCCTAGCCTACGAGAGAACGGTATGTAGGCCGGCCCTTCAGGGCCGGCAAGGAACAGAGATGAGCACTTCGACACCGGCAGACATCAAGATTCTCGAATCGCTGCACGTGCTGCAGACCTACAAGCGGCAGCCCGTGGTATTCGAGCGCGGCTCGGGCATGCACCTCATCGACGACAAGGGCCGCAAGTACCTGGACTTTCTGTCGGGCATCGGCGTGGCGTCGCTCGGGCACGCGCATCCGGCGCTGGCGAAGGCGATCGGCGATCAGGCGGCGACGCTCGCGCACACGTCGAACCTGTTCTTTCATCCGCTGCAGGGCGAGCTGGCGGCGCGGCTGACCGCGCTCACCGGTCTCGAGCGCGCGTTCTTCTGCAACAGCGGCGCCGAAGCCAACGAGGCGTGCCTCAAGTTCGCGCGCCGCTACTGGCACACGAAGGGCGAGACGGCGCGCACGAAGTACGTCGCGTTTACGCACTCGTTCCATGGCCGGACGATGGGAGCCCTGTCGGTGACGTGGGACGAGCACTATCGCGGGCCGTTTCAGCCGCTGATTCCAGGCGTGTCGTTCGCCGATGCGAAGGACCCGGCGTCGGTGGCCGCGCTCGTCGACAACCAAACGGCCGCGATCATCGTGGAGCCCGTCCAGGGCGAGGGCGGCGTGCGTCCGATTCCGGCCGCGACGATTCAGGCGATCAAGGACGCATGCGCGAAGACGGGCACGCTGCTGATCGCCGACGAAGTACAGAGCGGCTGCGGCCGTACCGGACAGTTTCTTGGATCGCAGACGCTCGGCCTCACACCGGATCTGGTGGCGCTCGGCAAGGCGCTGGGCGGCGGCTTCCCGATCGGCGCCGCCATGGTCTCCGGAAGAATCGCAGAGACGATCTTCCCCGGCGATCACGGCACGACGTACGGCGGCAACCTCGTCGCGTGCAGGGCGGGGCTCGTGTTCCTCGGGGAGCTCGATCGCACGCTTCAGGCGAACGTGCGTGAGATGTCGGTGCATTTGTTCGCCGGCCTGCGCGCGCTCCAGGCGAAGCATCCGGTCATCACCGACGTGCGCGGCCTGGGCCTCATCGCCGGCCTCGACTTCTCGAAGGATCCGGCGGCGGTCGTGACGGCCGCGCTCGAGCGCGGACTCATCGTCAACCGCACGTCGAACACGGTCATCCGCCTGCTTCCGCCGTACATCGTCACGAAGCGGGACATCGACGAGGCGATTGGGATTCTGGACGCCGCGATTGCCGCGGCGAGTTTGTAGGGCGTTTTCGTAGGGCGGGCCTTTAGGCCCGCCAGCCGGCCCTGAAGGGCCGGCCTACGTTTGGAGGACAAGGACATTGACCGATCTCGTGCTTAGAACGGGCGCTCCGGAGGACGCGGAGCGGCTCCACCAACTCATCACCTCGCACGCGCAGGAGGGACACCTGCTGCCGCGCGAGCTCGAAGAGCTGCGTCGCCACGCGCATCGCTTTGTCGTGGTCGAAGTCGCGGGCGAAATCAAGGCGTGCGCCGAGTTGGCGCCGCTCTCGAAGCGCGTCGCCGAGGTCCGGTCGCTCGTCGTGAAGGAGGATTTCCGGCGCGTCGGGCTGGCCGCCCGTCTCGTGGGCGAGCTGCGCCGCCGTGCGCAGGCCGCGGAGTTCGAGATGCTGTGCGCGTTCACGCACGATGCGCGCTTTTTCGTGCGCCAGAATTTCTCCATCGTCCCGCACCTCTGGCTACCGGAGAAGATCAGCACGGACTGCGTCACCTGCCCGCTGTTCCGCACCTGCCAGCAGTACGCAATGGTGATGTCGCTCAGCGACGTCGCCCGATTCTCCGCGCCGGCCAGGGTCCGCCGCTTCTCCGTCGCATGAGCGCCGTAAGTACCGTCAAGATCCAGGAAGTCGCCGGCGGCGTCACGGCGCCGAAGGGATTTCGAGCCGCCGGTGTCGCGTGCGGCATCAAGCGCCGCAATCCGTCGTTACCCGCGCCGCTCGACCTGGCGTTGATCGTGGCTGACGGGCCCGTGCCTGCGGCCGCCGTTTTCACCACCAACAAAGCCGTCGCGGCGCCGGTCGTCGTATCGCGAGATCATCTGTCGCGCACAGGCGGACGCGCCGCCGCGGTCGTCGTAAACGCAGGCTGCGCAAACGCATGCACGGGCGAGGCGGGCCTCGAGGTCGCGCGTCAGATGGCCGCGGCCGCGGCCGGCGCCGCTGGATGCGCGCCCGACCAGGTGCTGGTCGCTTCGACCGGCGTGATCGGCGTGCCGCTCAGCATCGAGAAGGTTCGCACGGGCGTCATGGCCGCCGCGGCGACGCTCGGCACCGCCGGCAGCGATGCCGCCATGCGCGCCATCATGACGACCGATCCGTTCCCGAAGAGCCGGTCGGTGTCCGTACAGACCGCGGGCGGCAAGACGTTCACTGTCGGCGGGATCGCGAAGGGCTCCGGGATGATCGAGCCGCGTATGGCGACGATGCTCGGATTCATGACCACGGACGCCGCGGTGGAGCCGGCGATCCTGCAAACCGCGCTCGCGCGCGTCTGCGACGAAACGTTCAACGCGATCACCGTCGATGGCGAGTGCTCCACCAACGACTGCGTTTTCCTGCTCGCCTCGGGCGCGTCTGGAGTCGCGATCGATCGAGACGACGACCCGGCGTTGATCGAGGGATTGCGCGCGGTCGCGGGGCACCTCGCTCGCGAGATCGTGCGCGGCGGCGAGGGCGCCACCAAGCTCGTGACCGTACAGATCACAGGCGCGGCGACGCGCGGCGATGCCTGGCTCGCGGCCAGGACGATTGCGAACTCGCCGCTGGTGAAGACCGCGCTGCACGGCGGCGATCCGAACTGGGGCCGGCTCGTCGCGGCCGCGGGTCGCTCCGGAGCCGCCTTCGTGCTCGACAAGGCGTCGGTGGCCATCGGGCCGGTACAGGTGTTCGTCGCGGGCGTCCCGCACGACGATCGCGCCGACCAGGCCGCGGAAGTGCTGAAGGACACAGAGATCACGGTGTCGGTCGATCTCGGCGCCGGCGGCAGCCACAGCGCGCGCATGTGGACGTGCGATTTCAGCGAAGAATACGTGAAGATCAACGCGGAGTACCGCACGTGATCGAGTCACCAACATGGAGACTTAACGCGGAGTACCGGACATGAGCCCCCAGGCACGCAAGGCCAAGGCAGACGCGTTTCCGGTCCCGGCCGCAGAACGGACCCACGTGCCTGTCGCGGCCAAGGACTTCCTCTCGATCCTCGATCTCACACACGAGGAGCTCGAGCGCGTGCTCGCGCTCGCGGCGGAGCTCAAGCTCGACCGCCGCGAGGGGCGCAAGTCGATTCAGCCGCTCAGCGGCAAGCACGTCGGCCTCATCTTCGAGAAGCCGTCGCTGCGTACGAGGACGACGTTCACGATCGCGATTCGCGAGCTCGGCGGCGAGGTCATCGAGCCGCGATCGAGTGTCGTATTCGAGGGCCGCGAAACCCTCGAGGACGTAGCCCGCAACTTCGAACGATGGCTCGCCGGCCTCGTGGTCCGTACGTTCGGGCAGGATCGACTGGTGCGGCTCGCCGCGGCCGCTCCGCGCCTGCACATCGTCAATGCGCTGACCGACGAGGAGCATCCGTGCCAGGCGCTGGCCGACATGCTGACGTTGCGCGAGCATCTCGGATCGGTCGCGGGCCGCACGTTGACGTTCGTCGGCGACGGCAACAACGTCGCCGTGTCGCTCGCGCATGCCGGCGTCATGCTCGGGATGAACGTGCGCGTCTCGTCACCGAAGGGCTACGAACTGCCGCAGCCCGTGATCGACGCGGCTCACCGCGTCGCGCTTCACGGCGCCACGGTCGAGCGCGTCGCGGATCCGCACGCCGCCGTCACGGGCGCCGACGCGGTCTACACCGACACGTGGGCGTCGATGGGCCAGGAGGATCAGGCCGACGATCGAGCGCGCATCTTCGCGCCGTACCAGGTCAACGAGTCGCTCATGGCCTCAGCCGGCCCGGATGCCCTGTTCATGCACTGCCTCCCCGCGCATCGCGGCCTCGAGGTCACCGACGGCGTCATGGACTCGCCCGCCTCCGTCGTCTTCGATCAGGCCGAGAACAGACTGCACGGGCAGAAAGCCCTCCTGGCGCTGCTCGTGGGACGGTAGACAAGGACAAAGGGCGACCTAAGACCTTCGACCTCCCTTTGACCTCTGCCCTTTGCCCCCTGCCCTGTCACAATCTCCCCCATGCGCTGCCCCGTCTGCGGCACTGAATACGCGTTCTTCGAGCGGAAGTGCACGCGCTGCGACGCGGATCTGATCGACCCTGACGCCGAGGCTGATGGCGCGGCTGACGAGGCCGCGCACGGCGCTCCAGACACGCATCTGGTTTCTGTCTTCAAGACATCCGATCCCGCGGTGCTGCCGCTCGCGACGATGGCGCTCGAAGCTGAAGGAATCGAGTACCTCCTGCGGAATGCCGGGAAGAGCGACTCGCTGCAGTGGATGATGTCGCAGGATCCGACGAACCGGCCGATGGCGATCGAGATTCACGTCGCCTCCGACGTCGCGGCGAAGGCGCGCGATCTGCTCGTCGATCTCGAGAACCCCGGGCAGCCGATCGTGACGCCGGACGCCGCGGACTCGCCTGCCCTCACGACGCCTGAACCTCCGGCCGCGATGCTCGAAGACGCCGTGACCGGCGAAGCGCTCGGGACCATCACCGAGTACGACCTCCAGGAGATCACGAGCCGCCTCGAAGAAGAACAGCCCCACCAGTACTTCATCACCGGTGAAACCGTCGACATGCTGAAGGACGCCCGCGCCAGCGCGGCTCTCGTCGATCTGCTACGACGCGCGGTCGGAGCCGACGGCAGTGGCCGCGTGATTCGCTGGGTGGTGAAGTAGCCGATGTAAGATCCGCACCTCTGGAGGATTCGTGAAATCAGGCTATCTCCGTCCGATTCTGCTTGGTGTGCTTCTCGTGGCCGCCGCGCTCGTTCCCGTCTCGGCTGTACCGCTGAGGAGTTCCGAGGCTGCCCCTCCGCAGGCGCAGACCGCCGGCGTGGTCGCGATCCGTAACGCGACGCTGGTCACGGTCTCGCGCGGCACGATCAACAACGGCACCATCGTCATGAGCGGCGGCAAGATCACCGCGATCGGCGCCAACGTCAACATCCCCGCCGGCGCGCAGATCATCGAGGGCAAAGGGAAGTTCGTCTCGCCCGGCATCATCGACGCCCACTCGCACATAGCAAATGATGCGATCAACGAGGGCGCGACCGCGGTGAGCTCGATGACCGGCATGGGCGACGTGTTGAATCCGCTCGACATCGCGATCCAGCGCGACCTCGCGGGCGGCGTCACCACCGCCAACATCCTCCACGGCAGCGCGAACCCAATCGGCGGCAAGACGGTCGTCATCAAGCTCAAGTGGGGCGTGACCAAGGCGTCCGACCTGCTGTTTCCCGGCGCGCTGCCGGGCATCAAGTTCGCCCTCGGCGAAAACCCGAAACGCCCGGCCTCCGGCATCAATCAGCAGGGACCGCGCCGGTACCCGACGACGAGGCAGGGCGTGGAGTTCGTAATTCGTGACGCGTTCACGCGCGCGCACGCGTACCAGAACCAGTGGCAGGCCTACAACAAGGCGAAGGCCGCCGGCCAGGACGTGATGGCGCCGCGGCGCGATTTGCAGATGGACGCGCTCGTCGAGATCCTCGAGGGCAAGCGGCTGGTGCACGTGCACTGCTACCGCGCGGACGAGATCCTCATGATGATCCGCCTCGCCGAGGAGATGGGCTTCAAGGTCGCCACGTTCCAGCACGTGCTCGAAGGCTACAAGGTCGCGAAGGAAATCGCCGCGCATGGCTCCGGCGCCTCGACGTTCTCCGATTGGTGGGGCTACAAGATTGAAGCGGAAGACGCGATCCCCGGCAACGCGGGCGTGATGACCCACAAGGGCGTCAGCGTCTCGATCAATTCCGACAGCGCCGAGCACGCGCGCCGGCTGAATACGGAAGCCGCCAAGTCCGTGCGCTGGGGTGACGTGAGTGACGACCAGGCGGTGGCGATGGTGACGCTGAATCCGGCGCGTCAGCTTCGGATCGATCAGCGCGTCGGATCGCTCGACGTCGGCAAGGACGCGGACGTTGTCGTCTGGAACGCGCATCCGCTCAGCACCTACGCGACGGTAGACAAGACGTTCATCGACGGCATCGCCTATTACGACCGCGATGCCGAGCTGGCGCGGGTCGACCAGGTCGAGAAGGAAAAAACTTCGATGAACGGAGGACGCGGCGGAAGGACCGGAGGCGCCGGAGCCGAGGGGCGCGGAGGCGCGATCACGCCGGGCAACCTCTTCAACATCGAGAGCCAGGCGATCGACGTCAAGCTCAACGCGGCGGGCGCGACGTGGTCGATCACGAACGCGCGCATCGTGCCGGTGAGCGGCCCCGTCATCGAGAAGGGCACGATCGTCATTCGCGGCAACAAGATCCAGGCGATCGGCGCGAACGTCGCGGCGACAGGAACGAAGATTATCGACGCCCGCGGCGCCAGCGTGTACCCCGGCTTCATCGACGCGTCAACGGATCTCGGCATCAACGAGCCGGGCGTCCGCGGCTACGAGGACGTGAGCGAGATGCTCGAGTTCAACCAGATGCTCCGGACGCGTGTCGCGTATCAGTCCGACAGCGACTCGGTTCCGATCGCCCGTGTCGAGGGCATCACGAGCGCGGCCATCTTCATGGGCGGCGGCACCATTACCGGTGAAGTGCCGCTCATGAATCTCGACGGCTGGACGTGGGAAGAGAACCTGGTGCGGCCCGTCGCGGGGCTCGCGCTCACTTTCCCCGGCGGCGGGGGTGGAGGTCGCGGCGGTGGAGGTGGAGGACGCGGAGGCGGAGCCGGAGGAACCGGAGGCGTGCCCGAACTCGAGCGTCTCCTCACGGCCGCGCGCGCGTACGGCGCCAACGCGAATCGCACGATGGACTGGAACCTCGAGCCGCTCGTGCCGATCGTGCAGAGAAAGCAGCCGTTCTACGTCGGCGCCGGCAGCGAACAGGCCATCCGCGACTCGATCGCGTGGGCCGAACGCCAGGGCATCAACATCGTCATCCGCACGGCCCCGATGGCCGCGGTTGCGACAGCCGATCTCCTCAAGGCCAAGAATGTGCCCGTGATTCTCAACAACGTGCTTGCGATGCCGCAGGGCGAGGATACGTTCCACGCCGCGAACTATCAGGCGGCCGGCCAGTTGCAGAAAGCGGGCGTCATGTTCGCGTTCTCGAGCGGCGGTTACGACAACGTGCGACTGATTCCGTTCCAAGCGGCGATGTCCGTCGCATGGGGCCTCGACCGCGATGAAGCGATCAAGGCGCTCACGATCAATGCCGCGAAGATCTTCGGCGCGGACAAGGCAATCGGCACGCTCGAAGCCGGCAAGGTCGCCAACCTCGTCGTCGTCTCAGGCGATCCGCTGGAGATCCGGTCGCAGATCCGGCACGTCGTGATCGGCGGGCGCGAGATTCCGCTGGAGAGCAAGCATACGGAATTGTTCAAGCGATACATGGGACGCTAGCGATGACTCTCACAACGACGCGAACGACGCGAACAATTGGGAACGACGCGAACAGAAGGCACGGAGGCCCGGAGATGCGTGGCGTGAGACTCATTGTTGTTAGCAGTGCCGCGGCGCTGGCGGCCGCGCTCGGGTTCAGTCCTGTCGGCGCGACAACACCAGCCGGCCCGCTCTACGCGATCAAGGGCGCGCGGATTCACACGGCGACGGGCGCGCCGATCGCCGGCGGCACGATCGTGATGCGCAACGGCGTCATCGAAGACGTCGGCGCCAACGTGACGGCGCCGGCCGATGCCATCGTCATCGACGGCTCGAACATGAACGTGTACCCGGGCCTCATCGACATGGACAACGACGCGCCGATCGACAGCGGGGATGCGCCGGCCGCAGCCGCGGGCGGTGCCGGCGGCCGTGGTGGTGGCGGCGCAACGACCTTCGCAACGCTCGAGGAAGCGGAGCGCGCGAAGCACGCGGTGATCATGCGGCCGCACTTCCTCGCAGCCGGCAACCTGCGCGCGGGCACGCCGGAGCTGCAGCAGCTGGCGAGCGCCGGCGTCACGACCGTGCTGGCGGCGCCATCGACGGGCATCTTCAAGGGACAGAGCGCGCTCGTGAACGTCGCCATCCCGCCGGACGATCCGCAGATCAGCACGATCGCCGACTACCGCAACGGCCTGGCCGTCGTGAAGTCACCAGTCGCGATGCACGTGAACATGGCGGGACGCGGCGGCGGCCAGGGCTACCCAGGCGCGCTGCTGGGCACGATCGCGTTCACGAAGCAGGGGTTCCTCGACGCGCAGTGGCAGCGCGATGCGGAGGCGCAGTACCAGCGCACCGGCGCGAAGGGCCCGCGTCCGATCGTCGAGCCGGCGCTCGATGCGCTCAAGCCTGCGCTCGCGAAGCAGATGCCGGTGGCCTTCGACGTCAACGAAGCGCGCGAGATCGACCGCGCGCTTGCGATGGCCGCCGAGTTCGGCCTCGACCCGATCGTCGTCGGCGCCGGCAGCGCCGGTGAGCGCCGCGCGGAGCTGGCGGCCGCGAAAGCGCGTGTGATTCTCAGCATCAACTTCCCCGGTGCGGGTGGTGGCGGCGCGGGCGGCGGTGGTGGTGCGGGCGGTGGTGGCGGCCGCGGCGGTGGCGCCGGTCAGTCGCTCCGTCAGATGAAGGCCGCGGCCGATGCGCCCAAGGTACCCGCGCAGCTCGCGCAGAGCGGCGTCGGATTCGCGTTCTCCTCGGGCGGCGCGACGGCCGCGAACTTCGTTCGCAACGCCGGCCGCGTGGTCAAGGAAGGCGGCCTTGCCGCCGACGCGGTCCTGCGCGCGCTGACGCTCGGCTCCGCGCAACTCGCCGGCGCCGCCGATCGCGTGGGCTCGCTCGAGAAGGGCAAGATCGCCAACGTGATCGTCGTCGACGGTGACTTGTTCGATGGCGGACGGGTGCGGCACGTGTTCATTGATGGACGGCCGGTTGAGGTGACGGAGGCCGCGACGCAGGCGAATACAGGACGGGGACGCGGCGGGAACAGATAAACGACGCAAACGACGCCAATGACACGAACGACGCCAAGTTAGAGCATTCCGCACGCGGACAGCGTGCTTGAGAGACAAGTGCCTTAATTCTGCGTCGTTGGTGTCATTCGCGCTCGTTGGCGTCGTTGCCCTGTCTATTTCAAGTAAAAGTGAAACGCCAACAGATAATTGAATCCATCAACGACCTGTGAGTTCACAATCCGCACCGGCAGTCGGTAGTAGATGCCCTCGGCGCTGATCGTCATCCAGTCGGCTTCCTTGAACGTCAGCTCCACGCCGCCGAACGCCTGGCCACCGGTGCCGTTGGCGCGCTGATACTCGTAGATGCCGCTGTTGTTGATCACGCGCTGCGATCCTGAGATGTAGCTCATGCCGCCCCCGATGTATGGCCGCACGTCGATGTCGCGCGTCCCATCGGGCTTCCTCAGCATCAGAATGAATGACGGGAACGCGCCGAACGTCGAGCCTGGCCGGCCAGTGGTGCCCGCCACCGTGTAGCGCGGGTTGTACCAGCCGACGTTGATGTTGAGGCCGAGACGCTCGCCGAACCAGAAGCGTCCGCCGCCGCCGGCGCCGCGGTTGCTGACCGACACCTGGCTGCCGAGGCCGACGGTGTGCGGCCGCTCGCCTGATTTCGGGTCGCGGTTTTCGACCTGTTGTCCGCGCTGATCGGCGCCCACGTCAAATCGTGCGCTGAGTGCTGGAGATGGTTGCGTCGCAACCGGTGTCACTGGTTGCTGCGTCTGCTGCGAAGCCGTGAGAAGTGCGACGACGGCCAGAACCGGAACGGTCATGGGGTCCCCCTATGGGCGTGGCGTTCACTACTATACGCCCGCAGAGGATGGACGGGCGGAGCTCAAGTTCGAAGTGCGAAGTTCAAAGTTCGAAAAAGTAGACTCCCCTTCGAACCCCGCCTTCGAACTTCGAACTTCGCACTTCGAACTTAACTTACCGTCCCCCGCCGCCTCGTCCGGTCGTGGCCGGCGCCGGGTTGTTCACCTTTTCGCGATCCGCCCGTTCCTTCAGGCGCTGGTCGATGTGCTCCTGCATCTTGAGACGCGGCACGCCGTATTCCAGCCACTCAGGCGCCTTCGAGCCCATGAGGTAGTGATCGAAGAACTCCTTCATGCGCTCGGTGTAGTCCTGCTGATTCGCCGGGCGCGCGAGGCCATGGTTCTCGCCCGGGTACTCGAGCAGGATGACAGGCTTATCGAGCCGGCGCAGCGTGTTGTAGTACTCGATGCCCTGGGTGAAGTCGACGGCGCCGTCCTGATCGTTGTGCAGGATGATCAGCGGCGTCTTCACGTTCTTCGCGTGCGCGACCGGCGAGTTGCGCGTGTAGGCGGCCCAGTTGTCCCACGGGCCCGTGGTGAACCGGCCCTGGCTCGCCTCGAAGATCGCGCCGTTCGTGCCGCCGCTGTTCTTGTAGATGATCGAATACATGCTGATCATGTCCGTCAGCGGCGCGCCCGCGATCGCCGCGGCGAAGATGTCCGTCTGCGTGATCGTGAACGCCGTCTGGTAGCCGCCCCACGAGTGGCCGTGCAGGCCCACGCGCTTCGGATCGACGACGCCGGTTTTCACCGCGGCCTGGACGGCGGGGACGAGCGCCCACACCGCGGACATGCCGGGATCGTTCACGTAGTAGCGGATGTCAGGCATCAGCACGGCGTAGCCGTTGCTCGTGTAGGCCTGGCGGCTGAAGCCGTTCGCGCTCGGACGTCCGTAGCCGTTGTGCCCGGCCGTCTGCAGTTCGTAGATATAAACGATCATCGGATACGTCTTGCCCTTCTCGTAATTCGCGGGCAGGTAGAGCGACGCCTGGAGCTGCTTGCGCTGCTTCGGATCCGGATGGTTGTTCATATAGGTCAGGAGCTGCGCGCCTGACGACCAGTTGTACTTCGACGACTCCGGAGCGGTGTCGACGATGACTTTGCTGTTCGAGAGCGAAGCGTCGGTCACGAACACCTGCGGCGGCTGCGTCGGCGTCTCCTTGCGGTAGAGCCACACGTCCGCCTTCTCGGCCTTCTGCAGCGCGCCAATCAGCGCGTCCTCGAAGAGGAGCATCTTGAGTCCGGTCGTGCCCGGCTCGAGCACGCCGTAGCCGGACTTCTTGGTCATCTCGGCGAAGACGTTGAAGACCTGGCGCTTCGAAAGATCCGCGCCGCGTTCCTGCGGGTCGGTCACCACGCGGTTGCGGTAGCGGATCTTGTCCTTCTTGCCGTTCACGGTCAGGTTGACGGCCGGCTGGCCCGCGGCGACAGGCACCTTCCAGATGTCCCAGCCGTCCGAAATCATCACGTTCGCGCTGTCCGACGTCCAGCCCATCGGACTCGTCGGTGGATTCTCGACGTTGTGGTCATCCTCGATGTCGATGAAACTCGTCGGCATGCCGAGCGTGATGTTGCGCGTCGTGCCGGCTTCGGCGTCGAACACCCAGAAGTGCGTGTTCTCGTAGTAGAGATACTTCGCGCCGTCCGGCGACGCGCCGTTGCCCCAGCGCAGCTTCTTTTTCACGACTTTGCGCTGCCCCGTCTTCGTGTCCACCGCGTAGATGTCGCGGAACTGCTGGCCGTCGAGGTTGCCCTGGCGCTCGTAGGCGCTGTTGCTCGTCCCCACCGCCCAGCGCGTGCGCGCATTCACGGTGACGGTCGGCACTTCTTCGTCGGCGAGCCGGATCAGCTTCTTGTCGCCAATCCAGTAGATTGCCGCGTCGTTGCGCGCGCGGTCGGCGGTTTCCTGCACCTGCTGCTGCGACTGCAGGCGCGGATCCTTGTAGTGCCAGATCACCAGATTCGGCTTCTCCTGCGTCGTGTCGTCAGCCGCGGCGGCGCCCGGCGCGCCCGTGGCGCCTGCTGCTCCCGCGCCGCCCGCTCGTCCCGCCGGCGGCGGAACTTTCGTCAGCTTCTGGATGCCGAAGATGAACGCATCGCGCGCTTCGGTCCACTGCGGCGCGCGGTTCGTGCTGATGCCGTGCTCGGCCGGGAACGTCTTGTCCTCAGACGGCTCGTAGGCCACGCGCTTCGGCGCGCCCGACGCGTTGAAGCCCGTGTAGCCGACGATCGAAAACAAGCGCTCGCGGTAGAGGCGATCGTCCTTGCCCTTGAACGCGATCAGCGCGTCGCCGTCATCGGTCCAGGCCATGCGCTCGTAGAACAGCGGATTGCTCTCGAGCTGCGTGATCGCGCCCGACTGCATGTCGCGGATCTGGATGCCGTTGCCGATCTGCTCCGCCGCGTCGATGACCATCGCGAGGTAGCGGCCGCTCTTGTTGAAATTGAATTCGCTGACGTTGCCGATGGTGAGCTCGGTGCCGTCCTTGAGATTGCGCAGGATCAGGTCGGTTCCGCGCGGCGCGGTGTCGCGCGGCGGCGTGGCGCCACCAGGTGCTGCCGCCGGCGGCGGACCCGCGGGGGCCGCTGGCCCACCACCCGTGGCCGCGGTCGCGCCGTAGCGATGCAGTGCGACCCAGCCGCCCGCTTCGCCGGCGAACGCAAAGCGCCGAATCTTCGCAACCGTCGTCTTCTCGCCGTTCGCGAGGTTCACGAGCGTGACGCTGTTTTGATTCGGTCGCCGCGCGCGTGTGTTGGCCTGCGCCTCGGTGCGCTTCGGCGCAATCGTCACGCCGGCCCAGGCCGCGTCGGTCGAGAACGTCGCCGCGCCGCCGCCGGCCTCGCCGACTGGGAACTTGTACTCGCTCGTGCCGGACGTGGATTTGATGACGACGTCGCTGTCACCCTGGAGCGGCGACAGGCGGTACGAGTACCACTGGCCGTTCGGTGAAAGTGACGTGACGCCGATCGCCCGGAAGCTGAGGATGTCCTGCAGCTCGATGGATTTCTTCGCGGCGTTCTGGGCCGCAACCGGAACGAAGGCTATCAGCGCGGCCGCGAGGGCCAGGACGGACGCCAGACGGAGACGCTTCATAACTGCTCCTTCAATGGGAATGGTCGACCGGGGATCGTAACAGAGGTGCACGGTCATCGGCGGGCTGAAGCCCGCCGGCTACATCCCGATCTTCTGGCAGGTGTCGATGAGCTCCTTCTTCACCATGGCGGGGCTCTCGAAGACGCGGAAACCGGACTCCAGATAGTTCTTCGCCGTGCGTTTGTAGGATGGCGTCAGACCCTCTTCCGCGTCGAACTCCGCCAGAATCTTGGGTTTGGCGGCGCGGAACTTCTCGAAGACCGGCTGCCATTCCGCAAGCGTCCGGCACGGCCCGCGATAGAGGCGATCCCGGACGTCGGTGATGGGCAGGCCCCTCGCCGGCACCGCATACCCGGCGCCGACGACGCCCGAATAGTCCCAGTCGTACGGCACCGGATAGCGCACCGTGTCCTGCGTCTGCACCAGGCGCATGTTGTGCTGGACCATGAGCGACAGATCGGTATTGCCGATCAGGTACTCGAACAGCATGACGAGCGCCAGCGTGTCCCGCTCGACTCTCGGAAACGTCGCGTTCTCGAGCGCGATGATTCGGCCCTCCATCCGCTTCGCCACATCGTCGTCGTCTTCGATGAACAGCCCGGCTTCCTCGGCCGTGACCTTGCCGGTGGAGGCATCGACGTACGTCATCTTTGCGACGCGCGTGCGGAACGATCGCGGTGTGAGCAGATTGAACGCGCGGTACAGCACGTGCTCGCGGAGGACGACGTCCTCCGATCCCTTGCGGCAGTGCGTGCCGAGCTTGATCGGACCGTGCCCGTCGAAGACCGTGTTTCGCACGGTTGCCTTGTCGAACTCGAGGAGCAGCGGCGCGAACGAGCAGGTGCCGGCATTCCGGCGGGAATGCCCGCGCGTCCGGATCTTGAGCGGCACGGAAACGGTCGAGCCGTCATTGGCTGAAAACTCAATCGTCGCCGGGAACATCACCTCGCTCTTGGGGTCCCGGTCCCGATTGACGGCGCGGAAGTCGGCTTTGAGTCTCACCGGCAGGGGATCGTTCGATCGGAACAGGCGCCGGCGTTCGGCTTCGCGTTTGCGATCCGCCATCACTGCCGGCTCGGGCCATGGCTTGTCGGTGGGCGGCGATTGCGGCGGCTTCTGCGTCGCCTGCCTGGCCGACGGCGCGGCAGCCAGCAGAACCGTCGCGGTGAGTACGACACGCCACACGGTTCGCCGGAACATCATTTCCCGCCTCCGCGAAGCACCTGCTGGCCGTCCGCGTAAATGGCCGTAACGACATCGCCGCGGATCTCGAGCGCCGACGCGCGGCCCGTAGGAAGGTACGCGGGCTGCATTCCGGTATCAATCAGGAAGACTCGTTTGTTGAACCGGGTCCGGATGGGACCAGGCTCCGCCGTGTGCCCGAGCACGAACATCCGCGCGCCCTGCGCCGCCAGTATCTTTTCGAATTCCGGAGCGAAGGAATCCTCAGGCTCGAGCGCGAGGCCGCGGTACCACATCGGTCCGTCCTCTCGCGTCGAGAGCGCCTTGGTCAACTCCGCCCTTGTCTTCTCCAGGTCTCGCCCCAGTTCGCGTCGAACTGTGTCGTTGATCGCGGTGCACGACATCAATGCCACAGCCGGACTGATGCCGCCATGCATGAACACGATGCCGTTGATTCTGATGACGGGATCCAGCGTACGGAGGTAGATGCCAAGATCCTGATCCGGCCTGAAGGCCCTCAGCATTTCGACCATGCCAAGCGGCGTTGTCTCCGCGGCTGCGGCGCGCTGATTGGCGGGAACGCTCTCGAGCGCCTGTCGGCGGATCTCCTCGGAATCTCTCGTAACAAAGGCCTCGTATTCGCCGGGATCGACGTACCGGTAATCGCGCACGAGGCGCATCGCCTCGTGATTACCCATGAGCGAATGCACGGCGCCACCAGCCGAGCTGGCTTCCTTCGCGAGGCGGCGCAGGAATTCGAGCACCTTCCTGGAATCCGGCCCGCGGTCGAGCACATCGCCGGTCTGCACGAGATGTGTCTTGCCGCCGCTCCACTTGTTGCCGGCGTCGATGACCTGCGCCGTCTTGAGGATGCCGAGGAAGCGGTCGTATGCGCCGTGGACGTCGCCAACGGCGACGATGCGCTCGACATTGTCGAGTTCGCAGGGAGCAGCCGGGACAAAAGGTTCGGTGCGGCCTGTCGCCGCTGCACAGGCGGCGGCGAGAAGGGCGGCCGCGAGTGCGGTGCGCTGTCGTCCGGTCAGAAGCATGGAGAGTGGTGCTATGTTACCCGCACTCATGAGGGGATTCGATTCCAGGGAGACCCGTGACTTCGCGCGTGAGACGAAGTTCCTCGTGGACGCGAAGCGGCTGGAGGATGTCCGGGCCTGGGCGCGGGAACACCTGGGCCGCGACCCCCATGGCACGGGCGAACACGGCGACCTCTATGCGACAACGAGCCTGTATTTCGACACGGCTGCATTCGACGTCTACCGCCGCAACAGCTCTCACGCACGCGGCAAATTCAGGATCCGTCGGTACGGGCTCCTGGACTTTATCTTCCTCGAGCGCAAGATGCGGACCGACCGGATCCTGGCCAAACGCCGCACCACGGTTCCACTCGAGGCATTGCAGAAGATCGCGGATCCGCAACCGGATCCAACCTGGCCGGGCTTCTGGTTCCATCGGAGGCTCCTGATCAGGGGCCTGCTGCCGATGGTGCAGATTTCGTACGATCGAACGGCCCGCCTGAGCATCGTGGAAGGCGATCCCGTGCGGTTCACGATCGACACCAATCTCCGAGTACTGCCGATGCCGGACCGGGCCTTCATTCCCGGCGCGGGTTTCCCGGTCATCGAGGACAAGGCCATCGTCGAAATGAAGTACCGCCGGGAGCCGCCGGCCTTGCTCCGCCGCGCTATCGAAACGTTCAAGCTCACTCCTGTGGCGATCTCCAAGTACCGGCTCGGCTCCGACGCACTTGGCCAGGTGACACAGCAGCAGAACGCGATGGAGTCCTAGTGCCGTCGGAGCTGGTGCTCAGATCCGTCCTGTTCGTCCCGGCGACGCGACCGGATAGATTCGAGAAAGCTCTGGCTTCAGGTGCGGACGCGATCGTCATCGACCTCGAAGACGCGGTGGAGCCCGGCCGGAAAGCCGAGGCGCGGGACCTCGCGGGCACGTTTCTGGCTGGGTTGGGTGACACGACCGCGGCCGTTCTGATCCGGGTCAACGCCGCGGGCTCCGAATGGATCGACGACGACTGTGACTGGGTCCGCGGTTTTCACATCGACGGTGTCGTCGTTCCAAAAGCAGAGAATCCTGAATCGATTGAAGCCGTCGCGAACGTCGTCCACAACCACACCGTGCTGCCGCTGCTCGAGACGGCCCGCGGCATCCTCGGCGCGCCGGAGATTCTCACCGCCAACGCCGACGTTCCTGCGGTGCTTTTCGGCGCTGAAGACCTGACAGCGGAGCTCGGGATTCCACGCACGCTCGAAGCCGGCGAATTGCTCTACGCGCGATCGCGGGTGGTGCTTGCGGCCGCAGCGATCGGCGCCGATCCCATCGACGCAGTGTGGGTGAAGATCGCCGATTCAGAATCACTGAGGACGGACGCCCATCGCGCGAAGTCTCTTGGCTTCCGCGGCAAGATGGCGATCCATCCCGATCAAGTGTCGATCATCAATGAAGTCTTCAGTCCTTCGGCCAACGAGATTGCCGCCGCGCGGAAGCTCATCGAAGCCGACGAGCGCGCGCGTGCCGATGGCGACGGTGTATTCAGACTCGGCGACGAGATGGTCGATGCGCCAGTGATCAAGCGGGCGCGGCGAGTCGTTGAACTTGCGGATCGGCTCACTTAGCTCCGACCGCGAAGATTCTGTCGTCGCTCCGCAGGAAGATCCTTCCCTTCGAAGCGGCCGGTGACGCCACCAGCCTCGCGTCGAGGTCGTTCTCAGCCAGTACTTCAGCCGTGCGGCTCGCGCGCATGACGAGCGTACGGCCGCCTTCGCTCACGAAGTAGACGCGGTCGCTCGTCGCGATGGGCGAGGCGGAAAATACGCCGGGCACGCGATGCTGCCAGACACGCTCCCCCGTCTTCGCATCCACGGCCGTGACGATGCCCGTGTCGTTCGCCATGAACAGCAGACCGTTCGCGTACACGAGCGACGACACGTACGGTGCGCCGGTCTCCACGTTCCAGATCACGTGAGAGCTGGTCACGTCGCCTTTGCCGCCCGGCTTCACGGCCAGGTACGGCCCGCTCCGGTAGCCGCGCGACATGTAGACGATGCCGTCGTGAACGACCGGCACCGGGATCGGAAACCGGTTCGGCCCGCCGGTGTTCCACAGATGCCGGCCCGACAACGCGTCGTAGGCGTCCACGCGTTCGCTCGAATTCACCAGCACTTCGGCTCTGGCTTCGCCGGCTGGGCCGGCCGGTCCTGTGACGACGAACGGTGTGCTGTAGGACGAAAGACCCTTACCGCGATCGGCCTTCCACCGCTCCTTGCCCGTGCGCTTGTCCAGCGCGAGCAGGTACGACGCCGGAGCGTGATCGCACAGCAGGAACAACAGATCGCCGTGCACCGTGGGCGAGCTCGCGTGTCCCCACTGAATGTCGAATGGCGAGATCTCGGCGCCAAGATGCCGCTGCCACGCCACCTTGCCGTCCAGCGTCAGCGCAACGAGTTGTCCGGTTCCGAACCACGCATAGATCAGCGACCCGTCGCTCGCTGGACTCGGCGTCGCCAGGTTGTGCTTGTCGTGCACGCCAGTCAGGACGCCGGTGGCCTCGAGCCTGTGCTGCCACAGCTCGCGCCCGTCGGCGAACGAGAACGCCTGCACCAGGAAGAACGTCTTGCCGTCCGGATTCGCGGCCGATCCGATCGCACGTTCTCCGGCCGCAGTGGGATCGCCGCCTTGTGTGAGGCGCGGATGATTCCCAGGCCGGCGCACGCCCGATCCGATTTGAGACGTGACGATCACTCGATCACCGATGACGATCGGTGTCGACACACCCTCACCGCCGAGCCTGGCTGTCCACGCGATGTTCTCGCTCGCGCTCCACTTCAGCGGCAGATTCGCATCGGTGGACACGCCGGTCGCAAGCGGGCCGCGCCACTGCGGCCAGTCTTCCTTGATCGGCGGGGACCCCTGCACCCCGCCTGGCTCGGTTGCTCGCGGGGCCCCGTCGCCCCGCTCCGCAACCTGCGCGCTGACCGCAACGGATGCGATGACGGCGGCAATGAAAATGAACCTAGGCATGCGCCTATTATGCCGGCGACCTCCTAGCCCTCCCGCAGAATCGTCGCCGGGTCGATCCTGACCGCCCTTCGAGCCGGCAGGTAACCAGCCACGACCGCGACCAGAATCACTCCGGCGCAGACGGCGGCCAGTGTCAGTGGATCGCTCGGTTCGACGCCGAAGAGCTGCGCGCGAAGAACTCCGCCGATTGCGAGTGCCCCGATGAGGCCGACCGCGGCGCCGATTGCCGCCAGGAGCAGTCCCTGACGAAGCACGAGGCTCAGCACCGAGGCGGACTCGGCGCCGAGCGCGAGCCGGATGCCGAACTCGCGCGTCCGCTGCTCGGTCGCGTGGCTGACCACGCCATAGATGCCCGTCGCCGCGAGCAGCAGCCCGATCAACGCGAAACCGCCGACGAGGTTGAGTGACAGCCGGCGTCCACCCACGGATTCTGAGAGCAATGACGTCATTGTGTGGACGTTCGTCATCGGCCGGTCCGGATCGATGGCCTTCAGCTCCGCGCGCACGGCCGTAATCAGCGTTTCCGGCGGCACGGTCGATTTCACGGCGACGTCGAACGAACTGTCCGGGCGCTGTTTGAAGCTCACGTAGACGGCCGGATTGTCCGGATCATCGAGCCCGTTGTGCTTCACGTCGGCAACGACACCGATGACGGTCTGAAACCCGTCCATGTCCCAGTTGAAGCCCACGCGTTTGCCGACGGCGCTTTCGTTCGGAAACCACCGGCGCGCGAATGCTTCGCTCACAACCATCACTGCCTGCGCCTTGCCGTCATCGGAATCAGCGAACGTTCTGCCTTCGCGGACCTGGATTCCAAGTGTCTCGAAGTACGCGGGCGAGACGATGCGCTTCTGGCTCATTGGCGCCTCGCCCGGCGCGAAGGTACGGCCTTCAATCGTGAGGCCGCCGTTCGTGTCACTGCCCGCCATCGGCAGCTCGCTGGCGAGTCCGGCGGACGCAACGCCGGGCACGCGGGCGAGGCGATCGAGCACCTGCTCGAAGTAGCGCGTCTGCTCTGTGGAATTCGGGTACTTCGCCTGTGATGTCGACAGGCGGAACGTGAGTACGGAGTCGCCCGTAAACCCCTTGTCAACGGCGAGCAAGCTGGCCATGCTACGGCCGAGCAGGCCTGCCCCCGCCAGCAGCATCAGGGTGAGAGCGATTTCGAGAACCACGAAGGAGCTGCGCAGCCGATCGCGGCCAAAGGCGACGCGCGCGCCGTCGCGCAGGTCGCGTGTGACAGACGCACGGCCCGCACGCAAGGCCGGCATGATGCCGAAGACGATGCCGACGACGAACGAGAGCGTGAAGCCGAAGCCGAGGACGGTCCAGTTGACGGACAGGTCGTAGATGCCGGCTTCGGCCAGGACCGGCAACGTGGAGACGCCTCGGATGACGAGCCAGGCGACGAGTACGCCCGCGAGGCCGCCGGCGGCGGAAAGAATCACGCTCTCGGTCAGCAACTGGCTCACGATGCGGCGGCGGCCGGCGCCTACTGCGAGCCGGACGGCTATTTCCCGTCTGCGGCCGACGCCTCTCGCGAGAAGGAGGTTTGCCAGATTGGCGCAGGTGATCAGCAGGAGGAAGCCGACTGCCACCATCAGGCTCAGCAGTACGGCTCGCGAGTCCCGTACGAGCCTGTCGCGAAAGGGGAAGACAACGACACGCGGACGCGGCTGAACATCCGGATTCGCACGAAGGACCGCCGCCTGGAGCTGTTCCTGCGCCATTACGTTCGACTGCCCGGGCTTCAGGCGGGCTACGGTGCCGAGAAAGTTCAGGCTGGCGGGCGCATTCTGCTCGGTGAGCCGCAATGGACCAAATACGTCCACTGGATCGGTGGTCGGCCCCACGCCTCTGAACCAGGCGGGCAGAACACCAACGATCGTGAATGTCTGGTCATTGAGAATGATCCGCCGGCCGGGAATACTTCGATCAGCCGCGTACTTCCGTTTCCACAGCGCCTCGCTGATCAGGACAATCGGCTCGGCGGAGCGGGCTTCATCGGCCCTCGTGAAGAGCGATCCGACGACGGGCTGAACGCCGAGCACCGAGAACAACGACGCGGTGCTCCTGATACCCGCCAGGCGCTCGGCATCGCCGGAATCGCGGAGTGTCGCGCTCCAATTGAAGTAGCCGGCGACCTCGTCGAATACGCCGAAGTCGTCTCGCCACTGGAGGAGCTGCGGATAGTTCAATGGCATGGAGTCCGCGACGCTCGATCCATTCGTGGGCACGACGAGCCCCTGCGGATCTTTGAACGGCAGCGGTTTCAGAAGCGCCGCATGCACGACGCTGAAGATCGCCGTGGTCGCGCCGATGCCGAGCGCAAGCGTCGTGATGATCACGGCGGTGAACCCCGGCGCGCGTTTCAGCAAGCGGAGCGAGAACCTGGCGTCCTGAAGAAGATGTGTCATGGGGCGAGTCCTCGAGGGGCGCGCGACTTGTCCGTACCGGCGCGGACGGCGTGTGAACGACGAACGAATCGCCTGCCGCCAGTACCAGCGGCGGGCGCGGGTGTAGCCATCGTGCGTCGCGCGATCCGCGAATTCCTCGGCGAGATCACCAAGCGCGAACTCGCGCTCATCGGCAGGAAGCGCCTGTGCGAGCAGCCAGATGGCCAGGCGGGGCGGCATCAGATGAGCCCCAGCCCCTCGACCATCAGTCCGAACGCCCGGCACGCCTGCGCGATCGCGCGCCGGCCCGCGGGGAGCAGGACGAAGTGTTTGCGCCGGCGCCCGCCCCGCTGGGGCGTGGGATCGCCGACGCGGGATCGCACGAGTCCCTTGGTTTCGAGCCGGTCGAGCGTCACGTACACGGCGCTGATGGCCAGATCGCGGCCGGTCCGGGCCTCGATCTCCCGCCGGATCGTCGCGCCGTACGCCTCCGGCCCGAGCCGTACCAGCGCCAGCAGTACGAGTTGTTCGAATTCACCGAGAACCGGCTCGAGCTTCCCCATATAGTTCACATTGTGAACCATATAGACGGTGCCGTGCCGGCGGCGGTTAGCCTTGTTGCTTGCGGGTTGTGGGTTGCAGGTCGGCTACGGCGCCGTGTACGCCGTCTTCATCACCGTGTAGAAGTCCTTCGCGTAACTGCCCTGCTCCCGCGGGCCGTAGCTGCTCTTCTTCCGGCCGCCGAACGGCACGTGATAGTCGAGGCCGGCCGTCGGCTGGTTCACCATCACGAGGCCGCTCGTCGAGTTCCGCTTGAAGTCGCTCGCCAGCTTCAGCGACGTCGTCGCGATGCCTGACGAGAGCCCGTACTGCGTATCGTTCGCGACCGCGAGCGCTTCGTCATAGTCCTTCACGCGGATGACCGCAGCGACGGGACCGAAGACTTCCTCGCGATTGAGCCGCATGTCGTTGGTCGTCTCCGTGAAGAGCGCCGGAGCCATGTAGAAGCCCTCGGTCTCGCGCCTCAGCGGTTCGCCGCCCGTGACGAGCTTCGCGCCCTCTTTCAGGCCGATCGAGACGTAGCTCAGATTCTTCGCGAGCTGGCGCCCGTCCACGCACGGGCCGATATCGATGCCCGGCTTGAGCGCATCATCGATCACGAGCCTCTGCATCCGATCGACCATCGCCGCAACGAACCGGTCGTGAATGCCCTGCGTGACGATCAAGCGGCTCGACGACGTGCATCGCTGCCCGGCCTGAAAGAACGCGCCGTTGACCGCGATGCTGACTGCGACGTTCAAATCCGCATCGTCCACGACGATGAGAGGATTCTTACCGCCCATTTCGAGCTGGACGCGGGAGCCGGCGGCGACCGCGGCGGCCGCCACGGACGGGCCGACGTCCTGCGATCCCGTGAACGTCACCGCGTCGACGTACGGCGAGGATGCGAGCACCGGACCGAGCTGCGCTCCGGGTCCGAGCACAAGATTCAGGACTCCCGGCGGAAGGCCGGCACGATTGACGATGTCCGCGATCGCCCAGGGCGAGGCGGGCACGAGCTCTGCGGGCTTGAAGACGACCGTGTTGCCGCACGCGAGCGCCGGCGCGATCTTCCACGCCGAGATCGCAAGCGGGAAATTCCAGGGCGTGATCGCCGCGATGACGCCGAGGGGCTCGCGCGTCACTTCGCAGTCCACGTTCGGCCGGACTGAATCGACCTTGTCGCCGGTGATGCGGACGGCCTCGCCCGCGAAGAACTTGAAGATCATCCCCGCGCGAGTGGCCTCGCCGATGCCGTCCGCGACCGGCTTCCCCTGCTCGCGCGCGAGCATCCGGCCGAGCTCTTCCCTGCGGGCCAAGATCTCGGTACCGGCCTTGTCGAGGATGTCGAACCGCTGCTGGGGATTCGAGCGCGACCAGGTCTTGAACGCCTCGCGGGCGGCGGCGATCGCCTCCTCGAGGTCCTTGCGCGACGCGCGCGCGAACTCGCCGATGACGTCGGCGGTATTCGACGGGTTGACGTCGGTGTTGCGGTCGCTCGATTCAACGTGGCGGCCGGCGATCAGATTCGGGAAAGTTGCTGTAGGCATGACACTACATTCTGTACCGAGTTGGTTCAGGGCGCAGGGTTCCTGGTTCCAGGTTCGGGCGTCTGGTTCAGGGTTCGGCGTAGACTCGCATGATGGACATGCTCATCACCACGACATCCGTAATTGAAGGCCGTCCGGTCAGCCGCTACCTCGGTATCGTCACCGGCGAAGCCATCATCGGCGCCAATATCTTCCGCGACATGTTCGCCTCGGTCCGGGACATCGTCGGCGGCCGCTCGGCCACCTATGAGAGAGGCCTAGCCGAAGCTCGCGAGCTCGCGCTCAGCGAGATGCAGCAGCGGGCCTCCGCCCTCGGTGCGAATGGAGTGATCGGGGTCGATCTCGACTACGAGGTGCTCGGCAGCAACAACGGGATGCTCATGGTGTCCGCGAGCGGCACCGCCGTGGTCTGCTGACCCGCGCTGGCCTCAGCCCGCCGCCGGCTTGATGTTCTGGTTCACGCGGAAGAGGTTCGCCGGATCGTATTTCGCCTTGATCTTCGCGAGCCTCGCGTAGTTTGCCCCGTACGTGGCTTCGAGCCGGCCCTCGGCCTCATCGTCCATCATGAAGTTGACGTACACGCCGCCCTGGTTGAACGGGTGCACGGCCTTCCAGTACGCCCGTCCCCACGCCTTGAGCTGGTCGGCGTTCTTCGGATCCGGATCGATCGCCGCGATGACCATGTTGAACATCGCGTCTCGCGCCTGCCACGCCGTCGCGTCCTTGGCGACGCGATGGACCGCGCCGTCGATCGGGTACAGATGCATGAGGCAGAAGTCACTCGCCGGCGCGCCGGACTGCGCGATGTGAATCTTGATCGCCTCGTCCGGCAGCGACGTGACGAAGTCGCCCTTCCAGTACCACTGGAGGCCCTTGGGGAAGAACGGATCGAAGAGTCCGTTGATGGCCGGCATCGGCATCGTCCCCATCCAGTTGAAGAGAGGCGCCGGCAGTTTGCTGAGGAGCGGAGCCAGCACCTTCTGCCCAGCCTCCGCTGAACCATTGTAGGCGCCGATGAGCGCGCACGCCCGTTTGCCCCAGTGCTCCTTCGGGAACGGATCCGTGCCCGGCACGGTCTTGAGACCGACGAAGACGCCCAGGTCTTCGGGCGCTGTCTTGATGAAATCGCGGTACGCGCGCATCACCTCAAACGCATCCTTGGCGTCCCAGAAGATCGGACCGGCGAAGACGTCCTTCACCGGATGCGCCTGGAACAGAAAGCTGGTGACGACGCCGAAGTTGCCGCCGCCACCCCGAATGGCCCAGAAGAGATCGGGATGGCTGGTCGCGCTGGTCGTGACGAGCTTGCCGTCCGCGAGCACGACGTCGGCCTCGAGCAGGTTGTCGATCGTGAGGCCGTGCTTGCGCGTGAGGTAGCCGGTGCCTCCGCCGAGCGTGAGGCCCGCGACGCCGGTATTCGCGACTATGCCGAAGGGAACGGCGAGGCCGAAAACGTGCGTCGCATGATCGACGTCCCCGGATGTGCAACCGGGCTCGACACGCACGCTGCGCCTCTCCTGGTCGACTCGAACGCCCTTCAACATGCCGAGGTCGAGCACGAGGCCGCCGTCGCAGGTCCCGAGGCCCGGGCCGTTGTGGCCGCCGCCGCGGATCGCGAGCAGCATGCCGGTCTCGCGGGCGAAGTTCACGCCGCGGATGACGTCAGCAACGTCCGCGCAGCGCGCGATCAGCGCGGGCCGCTTGTCGATCATGCCGTTGTATACGGCACGGGCCGTGTCGTAGTCGGCGTCCGACGGCCGAACCAGTCGTCCGCGCAGGCTGCCTGCGAATGCCGCAATCTTCTCGTCGCTCATGAGTTCCTCCGGCTGAAATGAAACCCCAATAATACGTCGTGTCACAAAACGCGGCACTCGGACGTTAATAAAGCGTGGACGCCCACGGTGATGTGCTTGCGGCCGAAGCCGCGGCCGGTCAGGCCTGCGATTTTGACGCCGTGTTTACCGCACACTACACCCGCATCGCCAGAGTGGTCGCGCGCGTCGTCCGCGATCGGAGCCGCGCCGAGGATCTCGCGGTCGATGCCTTCGTGAAATGGTGGCGTCACAAGGACAGTCGTGGTGAACGTACCGTCGGATGGCTGTACCGCGTCGCGGTGCGGCTGGCCCTGGACGAGCTCCGCGCCGCCGCAAGGCGCAGCCGGTTCGAGCGCCTCATCGGCGCGTTAAGGATCTCGACACCGACGCCGGAAGCTCTGCATGCCGCGAACGACGAGCAACAACGTGTGCGGACGGTACTCGCCAGCCTGCGCCGGCGCGACGCCGCCCTGCTGGTGCTGCGGAGCGACGGACTCGCCTACGGCGAGCTCGCAGATGCACTTGGACTCAATCGCAATTCGATCGGCACGTTGATCAGCCGCGCTCAAAGCGCGTTTCGAGCGGAGTATGTGAGGCGCTATGGAAACCACTGAAGATGTCGACCGTCGACTGGCTCTTCTGACCCCAGACCCGAACTGGCAGCCAATCGCCTCAACGCGGCGGGCCGCCGTCGATGAACGCCGTGCGGCAGGCCGGGCCGCGCGGCTCCGCTGGTCCGGGGCCGCAATCGCCACGGCGGGGATCATTGCGTTCGTCCCCGTCACCCGTACGTTCGCGGCGCGCTGCATCGAAGCGTGCGTCAACGCGACGACGAGCGTCAGTCAGCTTTGGCGTGCGGACGAACCCGAGGCGAACACCCCGAAAGCCATCGGCCTGACTGTCGGCGACATCGCACCGGATCTGGCGGGCCTCACGAGCACCGGCGAGGCGGCGCGACTCTCGTCGCTGCTGGGCCGTGTGGTCGTGCTGAATTTCTGGGCCACGTGGTGCGGCCCGTGCAAAGCCGAAATCCCGATGCTCCGGGCATTGCAGGCACGCTTCCGCGCGAGTGGCCTTGAAGTCATCGGCGTCTCGATTGACGACGATGGGTGGAAGGCCGTGAATGCATTCGTGGCCGAGCAGGGCATCGACTACAGAATCACGCTGGCGGACGAAGACACACTTCAAGCCTTCGGAGGTGTTTCGGAGGTGCCGTTGACGCTCGTCATCGATCGCGACGGCCGCATCATCATCAAACGCGTCGGCGTGCTGACCGAGGGCACAGACTACGATCAGATCGTGCGGCTGTTGGAACGGTAACGCCCGTTCGGCCGGACCACCTACAGCCTCGGCTTCCGAATTCCCGCGCCGTCACATAGGACGTCGACGATCGACGAAAAATCCTGACTCCCCTTGCCTGCCGCGCGTGCGGAACTGAAGGCCTCTCGGGCAACCGCGGCCACCGGCATCGGCACTTTGACCGCGTTCGCGGCCTCGACGATGAGGGTCAAATCCTTGTGCGCAAGATCGATCGTGAAGCCAGGTGTCGTGTCTCCGGCCAGGACCTTCGCCGGCCACGCGATCTTGAGCTGGCCGTTCGTCGCCGTCGTGCCGTGGATGACTTCGAGCGTCTTCGACAGATCGAGACCGAACCGCTGCGACAGCGCGACCGCCTCGGCGTTGAGTTGGCAGGAAATGATTGCTAGATAGTTGTTTACGAGCTTCGTCCGCATGCCCGTGCCCACGCCGCCGCAGTGATGGATGGTCGTCCCCATCTTCTCGAGCAGCGGACGGATGTCGTAGAAAGTGCCGTCCGACGCGCCGACCATGAAGAGGCATTCGCCGCGCTCCGCATGGCTCGCGAGCCGGCCGACGGGAGCGTCCGCGAACGCGATGCCGCGCGCGGCCGCATCGGCGGCGATCCGGTCCGTCACCAGCGGGTCGATCGTGCTCATATCAACGACGATGCTGCCCTTTTTCGCGCGGTTGATGACGCCATCGTGCCCGCCGATGACTTCCGCCACGGCCGCCGTCGTCGGCAGCATCGTGAAGATCACGTCGCTTGTCGCTGCGACCTCGGCTGCTCCTGCTGCCATTTCAGCGCCGAGGCCGACGAGCGCGCGTACGGCCTCGCCGTTGACGTCGTGGACGAGCAGTGTCTCGCCCTTGCGAACAAGGTTGGAGGCCATCGGCCTCCCCATGTTTCCCAGTCCGATGAACCCAACTTTCATTCTTTACCGGGGGACTGCGTCCCGCCGGACCCCCTCGCGTCGTCGCTTGCGGGGGCCCGATCGCCCCGCGCCGCTCCGGCGGCTCTCTCGCTCTCGCTCGTTCGCTCTACTTGCATACTTTGTCTGTCTTCGTGATCTTGACGGCGTAGAACGTCCGGCCCATGCCGTCCGCGGTCTCTTCCTTGATCATGTTGCCGTTCTCGTCATAGGTGTCGACCTCGATTCCCGCCGGGCCCGTGATCGTCATCGTCCTGAGGGCGTCGTCGTACTTGTACTGAAGGTTGAAACTCGAAGCCTGGCTGCTGATGGTGGCGATCGTCGGCCGTCCCTTGGGATCCCAGGAGGTGTACGTCGTCACGAGCAGATTACCGCCCATATTGCTCGTCAGGCGGGTCTGCCGGCGGTCGCCGTCGTACTCGTACTTGATCTGGCCGTTGGTGCCGCGGCCGCTGGTGTACTGCCGCGCCTGCGTTTGAATGCGCGCTATTGGCGGCACGATTCGAACCTCGTCGACGAAGTCCGCGACGGAGTTGTACTTGTCCGTGAATGTCACCTCGAAGTTCGTCGCGGTCGTTTGCGTGCGCACGGAACAGATGCGCGACATCGTCGCCAGATCGAAACGGCAGGCCTGCCAGATCGTGCCGCCTGATGCTCCGGTAATGGTGCGGATCTCCTCAGCGGAGAACGTCCGGCAGGCTCCGGCCTGCTGCAATGCTGGATTGCCGGCCAGGCTCAAGATAGCCGGGACAAGGACAAGAGCAGGAAGACGAATCATGTGTAATCGCGCTCCTTCAGCGCTTCGCCGGGACCAGGTCGACGAGTCCGGCGTCGATGTACTGACCGCCGCCGGTCTGGCGACAGTGAATCGCGAACACGTTTCGGCCGGGACGCAGCGCGGCGCGGCCCTCGGGCGTCAGCATCGCCAACTCGTAGTCCGTCGAGTACCCACCGATCTTCAACGCCAGGACACCGTTGATGTAGACCTCGGCGTCCTCGTCATGGTGGAGGAACAGCTGCGGATTCCGAGCCGCGAAGCCCGCGGGAAGATCGAACGCCCGGCGGATCCAGATGTCCGGCGTGTTCCACAGTGTGCCCACGATGGCCCCCGGAGTATTCGGCGTTCCGAAACCGCCTCGACCGGCCGTCCACCCACGGTCGTCGAAGGCCGGCGACATCCATTCCCCGGCCGGCGCGCTCGTCGCGTATCGCCAATCGGTCGCGGCCGCCTCGTCGCGGGCGGCCGGCACCAGCGTCACCATCGAAGGCGGCGGAGTGTACAGGGTCATGGCCGCGGCGCGGGCGCGCACCTCATCAGGTTTGATCAGCGCGCGGTCGTACGTCATCAAGCCGTTGACTTCGATCTCGACGTCCGTGGTCTGCGTGTACACCGCAGCCGACAGTCCCGGCGTGCCGATAAGCGGGTGCACCCGCCCGAACAGCTCGACGTATGCGTCCGTCAACGACTCGCGCGTCGTGAAACCGCGATAGCTCCAGTTCGCCTGGCTCTGCCACGTGCGGCCCTGCAGCGGCAGCCCCAACCCGCCGAACTCGCCCAGCACGACCGCGCGCGTGGCCTCAACGCGAGGCACGCCCGGCCCTAGATACCGATGAACGTCGTTCACGTCGCCGACCCTCATGTCGGTCCATCCGCTCGCGTTGTTCACGAGCCGGCTCGGGTCGTATTGCTTGATCCACTCTGTAATGCGCGGCGTGTCGTACTGGCCCCAGCCTTCGTTGAAGGGAACCCACATGACGATGCTCGGGTGATTGCGGCGTCCGTCGATGAGAGCCTTCAGTTCGGCCTCGAACTGCTGCGCGGACTCCGGCGCACGCACGCCGCGTAGCGTCGTGCTCGGCATGTCCTGCCACACGAGCAAGCCGAGCGTGTCCGCCCAGTAGTACCAGCGATCGGGCTCGACCTTCACATGCTTCCGCGCCATGTTGAAACCGAGACGTTTCGTGACTTCGATGTCGTACCGCAGCGCCTCATCCGTCGGCGCGGTGTACAGCCCGTCCGGCCACCAGCCCTGATCGAGCGGCCCGGCCTGGAAGAGCGGAGCGTTATTGAGACATAGCCGTAGCGTGCCTGCGGAGTCTTTGCAGAGGGACGTCTTCCTCATACCGAAGTACGAAGTCACTTCGTCGACCGCGGTCGGGCCCCGCACGAGCGCGACCTTCAGGTTGTAGAGCTTCGGCGAGTCCGGCGACCAGCGTGCGGCGTTCGGCAGCGCAATGGTGAGCGGCTCGCCCGGCCGTCCGGACGAGCGCGCGATCTCGCGCGTCCCGTCGAATGCGATCGCACGCACGATTGCTGGTGCCGCCTTGAATTGGACCGCCGTGGAGAGCGTGACCGCTGCGGTCACGCGCAAGACGCCCGCATCTATGTCGGGCACGAGCGTCAGGCCATCAATCGAGTTGTGTGGCACAGGCTCGATCCATACGGTCTGCCAAATGCCCGTCACCGACGTGTACCAGATGCCGCGAGGGTTGTTCACCTGCTTCCCGCGTGGCTGGGTGCCGGTGTCCGTCGGATCCCACACCGAGACAAGGAGTTCGTGACGTCCGCCCCGGGCCACCGCACCACTGATGTCGATCGAAAACCCGTCGTATCCGCCGCGATGCGTTCCGGCTTCACGGCCGTCGATGTACACAGTGGCGTCCCAATCGACCGCGCCGAAGTGCAGCCGTGTGCGTCGCCCTCGCCACGCGGCTGGCACCTCGAACGTTCGCCGGTACCACAGCCGGTTTGGCTCGGCGACTTTCTTCATCACGCCGGAGAGCGCCGACTCGATCGGGAACGGCACGAGGATCCGCCCGTCGAATGACTGGGGCGCGCTCTCGGCGCGCGGACGGATGGCGTAGTCCCACAGGCCGTTGAGACTGAGCCAGTCACGGCGCACGAGTTGAGGGCGCGGGTATTCAGGCAGCACGCGATCGGGCATAACGGCCGCGGCCCATCGCGTCATCAGCGGGCCCGCGGCGGGCTGCCACTGCGAGCGATCCGATGCGGCGATGGACGACGTGAGAATCAGAGCGAGGATCGAGCAGCGCGCCGAGGTCATCTACACCTCGGCGGCTACTATAGACCTGCTGCGGGCAATCGGCTCGGGTTCATCCTCAGTCACGCAGTTGCAGCACCACGACCCGATCGATGGTGGCAGGCGCCGACGCGGGCAATTTGATGATGATCCCCGCCTCGGTCTCCGCCATGACCACGGACTCGCCCGATCCCAGCAGCGTCGCCGTACCAATCCTCCGGCCGAGCGATGGCAGAGCAATCTCACGCGTCGCCGCATCGAGCACATGGACGTACACCACGTCGCCCTTGCGCGTGGTCACGCCCCACAATTGCGGCGGTACGGGACCCCGGCGTGTGCCGTAAATCGACACGCCGTACGTCTGCAGCCATCGACCGACCTCCTGCAACCGCTCGATGGCTTCGGGCTGAATCGTGCCGTCCGGCCGCGGACCGACGTTGAGCAGCAGGTTCGCACCGAACCCGGCCGCTCGAACGAGATAACCGATGAGCTCACGCGTCGATTTGAAGTTCCGGTCCGTGATGTTGAATCCCCACGAACGATTCATCGTCAGCGACGTTTCGAGCGGCAGCGCACCGATTTCCTTCGTATTGAAGCCGGCGGTGTTCGCGCCCGGCAGATCCTGCTCAAAGGTCTGCACGTCCTCGCCCGGGAGTGGCGCCTTGTGATGATTGGGGACGATGAGCGCCGATGGCTGGAGACGATGAATCAGAGCGTACGTGCGGTCGAGCCGCCAGTCGGCGCCTGGTTTGTCCCACATGCCGTCAAACCAGATGCCGCCGATCGGCCCGTAGTTGGTCAGCAGCTCGGTGAGCTGCTCGTCCATGAAGTCCAGATACCGCGTCCACTCGCCGGTCTCGGGACGGCCGGAGAACTTCCCTGTGTCGCCCCGTGGAAAGAAGTCCGGATGGTGCCAGTCGAGCTGCGAGTAATAGAAGAAGAGCTTGAGCCCTTGCCGGCGGCACTCCTCCGCAAGTTCCTTCATCGGATCCCGCTTGAAGGGCGACCACGTCACAATGTTGTACGGCGTCGCCCTGGTGGCGAACATCGAGAAACCGTCGTGGTGGCGGGCGGTGATCGTGATGTACCGCATGCCTGCGGCTTTGGCGGTGCTCACCCACTCGCGGGCGTCGAACTTCACGGGATTGAACGTGGACGCCAGCCATTCGTAGGTCGTCGCGGTGAGCCGCTGATTCTGCATGACCCATTCGCCCTGGCCGAGCACGCTGTACGCGCCCCAGTGCACGAACAAGCCGAACTTCGCATCTTCGTACCAGGCGCGCGCAGCCAGGCGCTCGGCCGGTATGGCTGCGGCCTGCGACTCGATCGCAACCGCGCGGCTTGGCGTCGTCGCGGCCAGCGCGACGCTCAAAAGGGCGGCGACGAAGCTACACGTACTTGATGCAGACATTCTTGACCTGGGTATAGCTGGCCAGCGACTCGAGTCCTTTTTCCCGCCCGTAGCCGCTCTTCTTGTACCCGCCGAACGGAAGCTCGACTCCCCCGCCCGCGCCATATGTATTGATGTAGACCTGGCCGGCCTTGATTCGCGACGCCAGCGACATGGCCTTGTTGATGTCCCGCGTCCATATGCCCGAGACGAGGCCGTACTGGCTGCGATTCGCGATGGCCGCGGCCTCCTCGATGTTATCGAACGCGATCATCGCGAGGACCGGCCCGAAGATTTCTTCCTGAGCCACGCGCATGTCCGGCGTGACGCGATCGAGCAGGGTCGGCCGGAAGTAGTAGCCCTGGCCGAGCGACGGATCGGACGGCCGCTTGCCGCCCGCCGCGACTGACGCGCCCTCGCCAGCGCCGACACCGACGTAGCGTTCGACGGTCTCGAGCTGCTTCTTCGAAATGATCGGCCCCATGTCCGGGTCGCTCACACCGGGACCGACGCGCATCGCATCGGCACGATCGACCAGCTTCTGCACGAGCGCGTCGTGCGCCTTGCGCTCGACGAGCAGCCGCGATCCCGCGGAGCACGTCTGGCCGGCGTTCTGGAAGATCGCGTTCGCGACGCCTGCTGCCGCAAGATCGAGGTCCGCATCGGCAAAGACGATGTTCGGCGACTTGCCGCCGAGCTCCATCACGACGGGAACGACGTTGTCGGCGGCCATTTTCGCGACGGCAATACCAACATCGACCGACCCGGTGAACGTGAGCTGATTGATACCCGGGTGGCTCGCGAGCGCCGTGCCGGCCTCCGACCCGGTACCGGGAATCACGTTGAGCGCCCCAGGCGGCAAACCGCACTCGATCGCGATCTCGCCGAGTCTCAGCGCGGTCATGGGTGCTTCGCTCGACGGCTTCAGCACCACGGCGCACCCGGCCGCGAGCGCCGGGGCAACCCCGCGCGCGCCAATCTGGATCGGATAGTTCCAGGGAACGATTTGCGCGGAAACGCCGATCGGCTCACGGACGGTGAAGTCGAGGAAGCCGGGACCCAACGGGATCGTGTTACCCATGATCTTGTCGGCGATGCCCGCGAAGAACTCGAAGTACCGCGCAGCCACCTGCACGTCGGTGCGGGCCTGGCGCAGCGGCTTGCCGTTGTCCAGACTTTCGAGCTTCGCGAGCTCTTCGACACGCTCGCGCAACACGCCGGCGATGCGATTCATGATGCGACCGCGCTCGGCCGGCGCCAGTCCACCCCACGTCTTCGACTCCATTGCCGCGTGCGCTGCGGCCACGGCGCGATCGACGTCGAACTTCGTCGCCTTCGCCACCGTCGCCAGCGTCTCGCCGGTGGACGGGTCGAAGACGTCGAACGTACCGCCGTCGGAGGCGGACACGCGCTCGCCGTTGACGATAAGAAGCTCAGTCATCTCTAACCTCGGATCGCTTTCATGATCTGCGTGTAGCTCGATCGGTCAATTCTCGCCTCAATCAGGCTCGGGCCATCGACCGCAGCCGCCTGGCCGAGCGCTGCGATCAGTTCGCGCTCATTCGCAGCGGACCACGAAGGTATCCCGAATCCCTCGGCGATCCGGGTCCACAGCACATCACCCAGCCCGACGCCGGCTGGTGCCAGCTTCCTGGCGTGCTGCTTGAGCTCTATCAGCGTCAGCGACGCGTCGTTGAAGACGATGATGACGATCTTCAAACGCTCGCGGACCGCAGTGGCGAGCTCGCCCAGGCAAATCATCAGGCCGCCGTCTCCTGTCAGCACCACGGTCGGCCGCATCCGATCGAGCAAGCCCGCGCCAATCGCCGCCGGCAAAGCGAATCCCATCGTCGACAGACCGTTGGAAATCAGCATGCCGTTCGGTTCGTTCACGGGCCACAGCACCGCTGCCGGAAGCATGTGCGCGCCGGCATCGACGGTCACGCGAGAGGCGCCGGCAAAATGTCCGGCGGTCAGCTGCACGACGCGTGATGGCGTCAGCGGCAGGGTTCCGTTCGAGACCGAGGCCGGATCACTGGACCCGGCATATCCCGCGACCGCATCGCGCATGGCCTCCACCGCCTGCCGTACGGCGGCGAGATTCCAGGCTGATGGCGGAAGCAGGTCGGAGACTTTGGCGACGAGCTCGACGATGTCGCCGACCGCCTGCGCCTTGAACGGGACGTGAGCCTTCGTCATCTCCCACGCGGCCAGCGACACGATGGGCTGCGAGTACGACCACGGCCGCGGCAGGATTTCGACAGGATCGAAACCGACACCAATCAAGAGGTCGCTCTGCTCGACGATCGCCCGCTCGGCGGCCGCATTCGTGAAGACGCCGGCAAAACACGGATGGCCATCCGGAACAACGCCTTTGGCCTTGTAGGTGACGAGTGCCGGGATGTTGCGCTTCTCGCAGAGATTGCGGATCGCCTCCGCGGCATCGGCGCGTCTGGCTCCAAGACCGACAATCAGCAGCGGCTTGAACGCCCGCGACAGGTAGTCGGCGGCCTTCAGGCCGCCGAGCGATCCGGCGGGCTGAAGCCCGCCGGCCACGGCTGCCGAGCCTGGGCCGGATCGCGGGTCGTCGAAATCGGCGGGACAGTCCAGATGAACTGGCCCCGGCGGCAGAGATCCGAGCGTGATCAAGGCTTCATCGATGTTCTGATGCGAGTCCAGCGGCGCGAGGCTCCCCGACCATTTCACGATCGGCGTAAGCAGCGCGCGATGATCGAGCCGCTGATGTTCGAAGCCGGCGCCGCTTGCCGCGTAGCTGTCGGTGACGACGAGAACCCGCGCGCGCTCGAGCTTCGCGCAGGCAACGCCATTCACGACGGACGCCGCTCCGGGACCGAGCGTCGTGATGCACGCGCCTACGCCGTCCGTGATTTCGGACTGCGCAAGCGCAGCGATCGCCGAGCCTGTTTCGGTGGCAGTCAGAACAAACGGCAGACCCGCGCGGCCTGCCGCTTGTATCAGGTCGAGATTCCCGCCACCGCCGGGAAGGCCGAATATCGCACGGACACCGGACGCGCGCATCCGTTCGATGAGATAGTCGGCGACGCCCGGCATTGAGGCGGTGATGGTATCGAACTTTGCAGGAGGTAGTCGGCGGGCTTGAGCCCGCCGACCATCCGGCGGCCTAAAGGCCGCCGGCTACGCCTGCAGTACTTTCGCCAGCGCGGTGAGCCTACCGTCCCAGTAGTGCTTGCGGCGATCCGCGTCGTCCTTGTCGACGAGCTTGCGGTGCTGGATCTGCGCGGCGGTCTTCTTCGTACCCTTCGGCACGATCCACACCTCGACCGGCGTGCCGTCGTCCCAGCGCATCCGGATGGAACGATTCGGCGTCGCCCTCTTCACGGTGACGTTGACGCCCGGCAGCCAGTGCTTGCGCACGCGCGCGTGCGCGAACGCCTTGAACACCGCCGCCGCCGACGCGTTGAGCGTCCTGCTCTTGTTCGCTTCGAAGCCACCGTCACGCCGCTGGCCCTTCGCGCGCAGGCCCTTGATGCGCTCGTAGCCCACCGTCAGCATCTGCGTCCACCAGTCTTTGACCTTCCAGGTGGTGTGGACGTAGTCCGTGATCGCGCGGTGCGACCACTCGTGCGCGCCGACGTGGTCGAGGCAGAACACCCACTTCTCCCAGTCGCAGCCGGTGGCCTTCTTGATCGCGGCGTCGCTCATGCCGGCGATCTTCGCGTAGTCGGGCTTTTCGGCCACCGGAGCGCCGGGGCTAAAGCCCCGGCCTACGGGCTCATCAACGACAGCTGGCGCGGTGATGCTCGGTGCTGGTGATCGTTTCAGGAGATTCGCGCGGGCCGCGGTGTAGGCCTCGCCGGTTTTTTCCATCCGGGCGCGAACGAGACGCTTGAAATCCTTGTTGGTCGGCATCGTCAATCCCTTTCCGTCAAAGCCACGGACGAACGCCCCCCAGCAGCATCGCCCTGGCGACGCAAAGGTACTGATGCCAATCCGGGAGTGTGCCCCCCTTTGCCCTCGCCTCTTTTGAAGGGGGACCCAAGCTGGGGCCGGGTCACGAGGGTTTGGCGGGGATCGCCGCCAAGGAAAGAATAAGATCCTCGACGCCTCATGGCAATAGAAACTCATCAGGACCTGCGCGCGGCCGTTCGCGATCTTTGTAAGGACTTTCCCGACGCCTACTGGCGCGATCTCGACGCAAAACGGGCCTATCCGGAGGGGTTCGTCAAGGCGCTGACGGGGGCCGGATACCTGGCGGCGCTGATTCCCGAGGAGTTCGGCGGCTCGGGCCTCGGTATCGAAGAGGCGTCCGTCATCCTCGAGGAAATCAATCACAGCGGGGCCAACTCGGGCGCCTGCCATGCGCAGATGTACACGATGGGCACGCTGTTGCGGCACGGCTCCGACGCGCAGAAGCGCGAGTACCTGCCGCAAATCGCCAACGGCGACCTGCGCCTCCAGGCGTTCGGCGTCAGCGAGCCGACGACGGGATCCGACACGACGCAGCTGAAAACCACGGCGACGCGCCAGGGTGACACGTATGTCGTGCGCGGGCAGAAGGTCTGGATTTCTCGCGCGGAACATTCCGACCTTCTCCTGCTCATCGCACGCACGACAGCCATCGATCAGGTCAAGAAGCGGACGGAAGGCCTTTCGGTCTTTCTCGTCGATCTCCGCAAGGCGCTCGGCAACGGCCTGACGATTCGGCCGATTCGCACGATGATGAACCACGCCACGACCGAGCTGTTCTTTGACGACCTCGAGATTCCAGCGTCGGCGCTGGTCGGCGAGGAGGGCAAGGGTTTCCGGTACTTGATCGACGGACTCAACGCCGAGCGCATCCTCATCGCGGCGGAGTGCGTCGGTGACGGACGTTGGTTCATTGAACGAGCGGCGAAGTACGCGAAGGAGCGGATCGTCTTCGCGCGGCCGATCGGCCAGAACCAGGGCGTGCAGTTTCCGATCGCGCGAGCGCACGTGAACGTGGAAGCGGCGAATCTGATGCGCATCCGGGCAGCCGAGCTGTTCGACAAAGGCGAGGCCTGCGGCGCGGAAGCCAACATGGCGAAGCTCCTCGCCGCCGATGCGTCATGGGAAGCCGCGAACGTCTGCGTGCAGACGCACGGCGGGTTCGGTTTTGCCGAGGATTACGACATCGAGCGGAAGTTCAGAGAGACACGGCTATACCAAGTCGCGCCGATCTCGACGAATCTGATCCTCGCGTACGTCGCCGAGCACGTGCTCGGCCTCCCCCGTTCGTACTAGATCACCGAGACGGCTTCGCGAGTCTCGAACAGACAATCAGTGCCAGGCCGTAGGCGCCGAACGCGACGAACATGCCGGCCGGCGGTGACACCGCGAAATCCTCCGCGACGAGCTTGATGCCACCGAGAACCAGCGCGCCGTGGCTGAGCCAGCCGAACACGTGATCCCGCCTCGATTGCCCAACGAAGGAAAGCGCCACTGCCGAGATCGCCAGTACGACGCTGCGCTCTGTCGCCAAGGCGCCAGGGCTCGACGAGAGCCCGTCGACATGACCAGCCAGCACAAGAACTCCGGCTGCTGCGCTGGAGAGGGCGATTGCGATCTGAATGAACGATGCGGCCAGAGGCCAGCGCATCGTCTCGGTGACGTCGGGTCGCATGATTCCGACGTAGAACACGACGGCGGCGGCTCCGAGCGCGGGCGGGACGGACTCGACGCCCTGGCCGGTCCATGCGTCGAATGTGAATGCCACCAGACCTGAGCTGAAAGCGTAGACTATCGCAACAACGGTAGCCTCGGCGTAGAGCCACGGGCGAGCCGAGGCCCGCGCCGATCGCACGAGCTCCCACGCGGCGACGACAAACGCGAGATCGCGCACGGCACCCGGGATCGCTGCCAATCCACCGGCACAGAACGCGGCCACAGCGACGCTCGAAAGAAACACCGACGCCGGTTCCTTGAGCACTCCGAGGAAGCGCAGGTGGATTGCGTACATCACGACTGCGGCAGCGATCAGGCCCGCGCCTAGCGCTTTGAATGCCGGGCCTCCAAGATCGTTCGCTACGAGGAGCGCGGCGCCGATTCCGCCGGTGAGACTGATCGCCGCCCTCACCAGATCTCCGAGCCGCGGTGAAACGGACCTTGGCGTGAGCGATGGACAGGCGAGGCCAAGGTAGACGGCCGCCAAACCGATGGCCGCGGTGAGCGACGCACCCTTCCTTTCGAGACCCGCTGGTGCCAGGGAGCGAATGGCGGCCGCGATAACAAGCAGGTTGCCGGCCAGCATCGGCGGCCAAGCCGGCAGATGCCAGTCGCGGCCGATGCAGACGATGGACGCGGCGGCGCCTGTGCCGATCGCGGCTGCCGCAAAGGGCACCAGGTGGCCCGTCGTGATCGCTCCAACGACCGCGGTCAGAGAAGCGGCAAATGCGGTGACGGCCGCAAGCGACTGCAGCCGTCGATGCCACGAGACGATCAGAATCGCGACGGCCAATCCCAGGAGGAGCGCCGCCGCGCTCGTTGCCGACAGGGCGCCAAATCTGGTCGCGCCTTCGATCAGCAGTGGAAAACCGATGACGATCCCCGCGAGTCCGTGGAAGAAGCCGCTCGCTGGACGCCGAATTGCCGCGAGGTCCGCCGCGCCGATCCACGTGGACGCGTACGCAAAACCGAGCAGGACGCCTCCGAACGGAGGGACGCGTCCGGAATCGGTGAACGCCCGCAGCAGGAAGGCGCCGCCGAGGACGACCACCGTCCGTCCCACTAGTGTCACGACGCCGGTCGCGTCAGCGGCACGGCTGATGGCGCGGGCGCCATCCACACCCTCGCCATGGCTTGCGTCGATTGACGCACGGGGCTCGGGCCTGGCCGTGACGTGATCGCCTCGCTCGAGGGCCGACACTCGCGCGCATAGCCTCTCCAGCGCCTCGTCTATTTCGCTGAGGTGTTCGTCGACTCCCTCTAGGCTTCCACGTCTCGGTGGTCGGTCCATGGCGGAAGAACCCGCAGGAGCACAGCCAGAATCAGGAGCGGGAGAATCATGATGACGATGGCCGGAAGAAGACCCTCGCGCGTGGCGAACTGCATCTTGTAAGTGGTGTAGCCCAGGAAGCTCTTCGAGAAAAGCTGCCCGCCGATGACGACGTTCCACCGCATCGCGAGAATGCCGACGAGGGTGAGGACGCCGCTCACCGCATAAATCCACTGCCTGGCACGGGAGGAGACCCGTCTGAGCTGGGCCGCGCCAAGCAGGGCAATGGGCAGCAGCGTCCCCAAGAAGATCTGCATCACGATCTGCGACACGAACAGCTTCGTCTTGACCATGAAGTCGAGCGCCCGCAGCGACTCATCGGCCTCGTACAGCCGGTGGATCAAGTCGAGCATTTCGAGCGAGAAATCGATGAGGAATGCGAAAAACAGATAGCGCGCAATGGTGTCGAGGCAGCGCATGTCCAGCTCGGCGCGCCGCAACCGGGTCAGCACCATGTAGATGAGCATCACGGCCGCAATGCCGGAGACCATCGCGGAAAACAGGAAGACCACTGGCATCAACGGCGTCGACCACCACGGGTTGGCCTTGATCGAGCCGAAGATGAACCCCACGTACCCGTGGAGCAGGAACGCCGATGGAATGCCGACGATCGTGATGAGCCGGCCCGCCCGATCGTCGACCCTGAGCGACGCCTCGTCGATGTTGTCGGACCAGAGCGTGAGCGCGCCGTAGATCTTCTTCTTCAGGCCCGTGCTGGCCCGCGAGGTGAGCACCAGATCTTTCCGGTAGTCGAACCAGATCTCGAGCACGAGCACCGCCATCAGGTACCAGAGGTAGACGAAGCCGAACATCGCCATCGCGGATTCCCGGTGCGGCGTGAGGTACATCGAAAACGACCGCTCGGGATGACCGAGGTGCATCTGTAACGGCAGCGGCGCCACGATCAGGAACGCGAGCGCCGTCAGCAGCGCCAGCCGATACGTGGGCCGCACGGCCACGACGTTGAAGACCCGCTCGAGCGACGCCAGGATGAACGCCCCGGCGACGAGGCCGGTCAGGAACGGGTACAGGACGATCAACACGCTCCACTGCAGCTCGACTTCATTCGGATAGATGAACCCTTCAACGCCGTGCATGTCGCGGTCTCCTACCGGACGGCGCCATCAAGGCCGTTGTAGAAGGCCTTGGCGCCGGTGGCGAGCTGGGGTTTGAGCACGTGCACCTTGTGGGTGCGGATGAATTCGTGAACCGGATCCTTGGGATTCTTGAGGTCGACGAGCTGCCGCGCGCCGGTCGGACACGCTTCACAACAGGCGGTCGTCAGCCCCTTCGTGATGCGGTGATAGCAGAGCGTGCACTTGTCAGCGGTGTGCGTGCGCGGATCGATGTAGCGGCACCCGTACGGGCACGCCTGCACGCAGTACCGGCAGCCGAGGCAGCGGCTCTTGTCCACCAGCACGACGCCGTCCGGGCTTTCGAACGTCGCGCCGACCGGACACACCTGCACGCAGGGCGAGTGCGCGCAGTGATTGCACAGCTTCGGCACGAAGAAGACTTTGATGCCGTCGCCCGGCTTGTCGATCTCGGTGAATCCGTCGTACGCCCCGTTCGGCGAATCGACGACGGGGTGATCCATGTCGGCGGAATCCACCTGGTAGCGCTCGACCCAGGTCCGGAAGCATCCGGGCTCGTTCAGAACGTCGTTCTCGGCCTTGCACGCGCGGACGCAGTTGCCGCAGCCGATGCACTTCTCGATGTCGATGATCATGCCCCACCAGTGCGCGTGCACGTCGTACTCGGGGGCGTTCTGAGGCGTGCCGGCGACCACGTGATCCCAGGCCAGCGCGGCGGCGCCGGTGAGGACGATGAACTTGCCGGCCTCGGTTAGAAACGTTCGGCGGTCCTGGTCCATTTTCAATCGCTCCGCTTGCTCACAACGCCTCCACTACGGCCGCTCGATTTTCGGGCGATGCGGCTTGTGGCATTCGGTGCACGGCCCGTCTCCGCCGTGGTCGGCCGCAAGAACCTGCGGAATGACGGCCGTGGGCTTGCCCTTCAACTCCGTGTGGCACGACAGGCAGAGGAGCCGCGGATTCAGGGCCCTGGGCTTGCTGTTCTCGTCGGTTCTCGCGTGATGCGCGAGCGGCCCGTGGCAGGACTCGCACTTGAGTTTCTCGTGCCGCACGCCTTTCCGCTCATCGACGACGCTGGTATGGCAATCGACGCACGCCTGCTCGCCCGCGTATTTGACCGGGATGGCACGCGCATCGGCCAGCGCGCCGCCGCGATAGAACCCGTAGACGCCGAAGTCGGCCGGCACCAGCGCCCAGCGGACGATGAGAAAAACAACGAAGCCCGCGGCGAAGAGCCCGGCCACGCGGTACACGTGCTGATGTTGGGACGGTCGACCGGTCATGCACCCCCCGCCGTCCGCGCCACACTGGAAGCGCGTGGTCCGCGTGTGTGCAAGACACGCACCATGAGTGCAATAAATAACTTGTCGCTCACATGGTGAACGCACTTTACTGCCGCTGTCGATCCGTGGGGCAATTCCCGCACGCTCGCGGGATTCTCCGCGGTTGCGATAGAGTCGACTCCCGCCGGACGTGGTCCAGAACCGATGCAGCCATTCGACCAGTTGACCGTTGTCTCGCTCGAACAGGCCGTCGCTGCGCCGTTCGCGACGCGCCAGCTGGCGGACCTGGGCGCCCGGGTGATCAAGATCGAGCGGCCGGGGCGCGGGGACTTCGCGCGCGGGTACGACGCAACGGTGAAGGGGCTGTCGAGCTACTTCGTGTGGCTGAACCGATCGAAAGAGTCGCTGACGCTCGATCTGAAGAAACCGGGCGGAGCGGAGATCCTCGATCGGCTGCTCGCGCGCGCGGACGTGTTCGTCCAGAACGTCGCGCCCGGCGCATCCGACCGGCTCGGTACGAGCCCGGATGAGCTTCGCGCACGCTATCCGAAACTCATCGTCTGCACCGTGTCCGGCTATGGGACCTCGGGTCCGTACGCGGATCGCAAGGCCTACGATCTGCTCGTGCAGGGAGAGACAGGATTGCTGTCGCTGACGGGCACCGATGCCACGCCGTCGAAGGTCGGCATTTCGGTCGCCGACATCGCGGCGGGAATGTACGCGTACTCCGGCATTCTCACGGCGCTGGTCGCGCGCGCGTCGCACGGACGCGGGGCATCCGTGGACGTCTCGCTCTTCGATGCGCTCGCGGAGTGGATGGGCGCGCCGGCGGCGTACACGGAGTACGGCGGCGCCGCGCCTGCGCGGACCGGCGCGCATCACGCGTCGATTGCGCCGTACGGACCGGTGCGGACGCGCGATGGCGCCGATGTATTCATCGCGATTCAGAATGCGGACGAGTGGCGGCGGCTGTGCGAGGACGTATTGGGGCGTCCGGATCTTGTTGCGGATTCGAGATTTGCGACCAACCCGTTGCGCGTCGCGAATCGAGACGCCCTTCAGAGGGTCATTGGCCCCTTGATCGAGGGGTCAATGACCCGGCAGGCGCTCGTCGACAAGCTCGACAACGCCCGCATCGCCCACGCACGAATGAACTCGATCCCCGACTTCCTGGCGCATCCGCAGCTCGAGGCCCGCGATCGCTGGCATACCGTCGAGACGCCGGCGGGCCCAATCCGCGCCCTCGCGCCGCCCGTGACAATCGACAACGCTCCACCGAGAATGGACGCCGTGCCGGCGCTCGGCGAGCACACCGACAACGTACTGACCGAACTCGGCTTCAGCCGCGACGCCATCGACACCTGGCGCGCGGGAGGAACGATCTGATGACTGTGAAATCAGGATGGACGGGCCGCGTGTTCGAGGACTTCACCGTCGGCGACGTCTACGAACATCCGCTCGGGCGCACCGTGACGCAGGCCGACAACATCTGGTTCACGTGCCTCACGATGAACACGAACCCGATTCACTTCGACGCGGCCTACGCGGCCGAAACCGAATTCAAGCGGCCGCTCGTGAACTCCTGCTTCACGCTCGCGCTTGTTACCGGCCAGTCCGTCATCGACCTGACCATGAACGGGGTCGCCAACCTGGGCTGGGAAGACGTCAAGCTGCCCAACCCGCTCTTCGAGGGCGACACGGTCTACTCACGCAGCGAAGTCCTCGAAACACGCGAATCGAAATCCCGTCCCACAGTCGGCATCGTCCGTGTGAAGACGATCGGCGCGAACCAGAACGGTACGACCGTGATCGAGTTTCACCGCACGTTCATGATTTGGAAGCGCGGCCACGTCCCGAAGGCGAAGCGCTGACTCAGCGCAGAACGACCTTCCCCCAGATCGCAACAGCGCGGTCGCCGTTGTTCAACGCGGGCGCCATCGCGTCGCCCTCGACGTTGACGCCAGACATGCTGCATGCGGCGAATCCGAACAGCAACAATGTGAGCGGGATCTTCGGGACGCCGGGTTGACACCTGGTCGCCATCGTCACCCCTCCGCCGGAAGCGTGAAATGCGGATTCTCGATGAGCCCGATCAGATTGCCGAAAGGATCGGCGACCGTCGCGACCTTGATCGCGCCACCGACGTCCTGCACCGGCGACACGACGGTCGCATCACTTGCGACGAAGTGCGCGAGCGCCGTCTCAATACTCTCGACGCGCCAATACGGCACGCTGCCACCCGGCCCGGTGCCGCCGCCGGATGGATCCGGATCCAGGCCCAGCTCGTAGCCGCCGATGTTGAAGCCGACATAGAACGGCTCGTCGAAGTACGGCGCCGTGTCGAACGCCTTCGCGTACCACGCCTTGGCCTTGTCCAGATCCGGGACCTTGTAGATCGCCGTCGCGAGTCCTTTCACCATAAGGGGCGGCGAGGATAGCATGGACCGAGCGTGCCGGAACCGAAGCAGCGTCTCTCGATGATCCGCTCGTACACATGGGCGGATCTCCTCACCCTCGGCAACGCGAGCTGCGGCACTGTGACGATCTTCGCGTGCCTGAGCTACATCGCGGGCGATCAGTCGCGGTGGCTGTGGACGGCGTTCGTCCTGCCGATCGCCGCGTTCGTGTTCGACGGATTCGACGGCTACGTCGCGCGCCTCAACGCCGCCAGGCAGTCGCGCCTCGGCGCCGACCTTGATTCCCTCGCGGACATCGTGTCGTTCGGCGTCGCGCCGGCGGTCCTGGGCTACACACTCGGCCTGCGCGGCCTCTGGGACTCGATCTTCCTCACCTATTTCGTCTGCTGCGGTATCAGCCGCCTCGCACGCTACAACGTCACCGCCGTGACGCTCACGAACATCGAGACCGGCAAGGTGAAGTACTTCGAAGGCCTGCCGATTCCGACCAGCATCTTCATCGTGATGCTGCTCGCGGTGCTCTACTGGTTCGACCTGACCGGCGCGCACCCGGGCACGGCGTTCTGGGGCGGCCACTACAAGCTCATCGGCCGCGATTTCCATCCGTTCTCGGTGCTATACGCCGTCAGCGGCAGCCTCATGATCAGTACGATCAAAGTGCCGAAACCATAGGACCAAGTTCGAAGTTCGAAAGCCAGGGAGGCTGAAGATGACCAAGGTTGGTGCAGCTCTTATTGGATTCGCAGTGGGCGTCTCGATGATCGCGACTTCCGCCCAGGCGACACGCAAGTTCATCACGCCACGTTCGGCCTCGAACCCCGCGGACGCCGCGCAGCCTCCGTTCAGCGGCGCGGTCGTCGTCGGTAACACCGCGTACCTGTCAGGCGTACTCGGTACCGGCGACACGGCCGAGGCCGCGGCGAAGACCGGCCTCGCCGCGCTCGAGACCAGCCTCAAGGGCGCAGGCATGACGATGGACGATCTGGTGTCGGTGCAGATCTTCTGCCCGGACGTCGCCGACTACGATGCGTTCAACAAGGTCTACCGTGCCATGTTCAAGGGCGAGTTCCCCGCGCGCGCGTTCGTGGGCTCGGGCCCGCTGCTGCGCGGTGCGAAGTTCGAGATTCTGGGGATCGCGGTCAAGCGCTGAGTAGGCCGGGGCTTTAGCCCCGGCAGAGCCGGCCCTGAAGGGCCGGCCTACGGGCCGGGTCTAAGGACCCGGCCTCCATCGGATCAACTCGGCGCGCGCGTCGGACTCGGACATCACGCGCGTCGCGCACGACAGGAACTTCGCCTCGAGCTCGGCGGCGCTCGCGGGATTCGTGGGATAGCCGCGGGCGCCGTGCGCTTCCTTCGTAAGAATGCGGCCGTCCTTCAGACCCACGCGGACACGCGCCTCGGTCAAGGCCGGCTTACTGCCACCAATCTCCGGGTCGACCCGCATCGTGACGCGGGGCATCAATGCTCCGACGCGGCGATCGCTGAGACCGGCGTCATCGAACGTATCGATCGAGACGCGGCCATGGACGACAGCCGACGCTACGCAGAACGGCATGCTGAACTTGCCTTCGAGCGGGCTCGACGGCCTCTCGTAAATCAGAATCGTCGGCACGATCGGATCCACGTCGATCTCGATCTTCTCGACATCGCCGGCCGTGAAGGCGTGCTCGGATCGCAGATCGAGCACGGCATCGAGCGATGGATGCGTACCCGCGCAGGACGGGTACAGCTTCACCGTAATGCCGGTATCCAGAATCTCCCATCGGGATCCGAGGTCGGCGGTAACACTCGCCAGATCCTCGGACTCGGCGTCGAGCGCGTGCAGATAGCCCTGCGGGCCGTCAATCGCCTTGTCGCTCGCGGTCAGTCCGCTCTTCGCAAACAGCGCCGCGAGCACGCCGTCGCGCGCCGCCATCCCCGCATGCAGCGGCTTCACCATCGTCCCGAAGTTCTCTTTGAGGCCCGAGGTGGACGACGCGGCGATGGCGAGCGCGTGCCCTGCGGCCCCTGCATCGAGACCGAGAAGCCGCGCGGCGCCGGCCGCCGCGCTCATCACGCCAAGCGTGGACGTGCAGTGCCATCCGCGCTGGTAGTGCCGCGGATTCATCAATTTGCCGAGACGCGCCTGGACCTCGAACCCCACGACGTAGGCGTCCAGAATCGCGTCCAGTGACGCGCGGGTGAACTCTCCGATCGCGACGATGGCCGGAACGAGCGGAGCGCTCGGGTGCGCGAGCGAAATGAAGCACATGTCGTCGAAGTCGAGCGCGTGGGCGGCCGTGCCGTTCGCGAGAACGGCCACCGGCGCCGGCGCCGTCATCGGTGTGCCCCAGATCGAGCACCCCCCGGGCTGCGCCGGCGGAGGCGGCGCGGTTGTTGCAGCCCCGCCCGATCCGGCGAGCCGGATTGATTCGCGAACGATCCGCGCGGCGGGCTCGGCCGAGCCCGCCAGTGCGACGCCGATCGTGTCGATGACCGCCCGTTGCGCGTTCGCGCGCGCTTCCGCGGATGGCGTCGTGTCGACGACAAACCGAGCGAGCTGTTCCAGGGACGTCACAGCGAGAGTCTATACGCGCTTAGAATGCCCGCGTGACCCGCTCGGCTCACCTCGGAGCGATCGCCACGATGGCCGCGCTGACCGTCGCCCTCGTGGCGACACAGCAGCAGCCGGTCTTTCGCAGCGCCACGCACTACGTGCGAGTCGACGTCATCGTGACCGATCGCGACGACAAGCCAATCACCGATCTCACGAAAGACGACTTCGAAATCAACGCGGGCGGCCGGCCTCAGAAAGTCGCGGACTTCACGTTCGTTTCGATCCCGCTGGCAAATCGCACCGTGAATGTGGACGTGCCACCGGGACCACCGTCAGACGTTGGCTCGAACTCACCAGCACTGCGCTCGAGCCGTGCGATCGTGATCTTTGTGGACGACTCGTCGTTGAGCACCGTGCTCAATTGCCCAGAGTGCCCCGAGGTCATCGTCGCGACCAAGAACGTCCTGACGAGATTCCTGCAGTCGTTGTCCGCCGATGATCAGGTGGCGCTCGTCTGGCAGAGCCGGTCGGACGTCAGCCAGGACTTCACGAACGATATTCCGCGCCTGATCGCGGCGGTCAACAGCCGGAAGGCAGTCATCGGGCTCACACCGATCGGACCGCCGTGGCGCGCGCGCGTGAACTCGCTGAAGTTCGCGGTCGGGGCCCTGGCCGGGAGCCAGTACGCGCGGAGGGCAATTGTGTTTGTCGGCGTCCGCGCGTGCAATCCGGTTCCAGGGGCGCCGAACAGCGCCCCTGGCGCCATCTTCGATACCGAGCCAGAAGAGTGCCGCGATCTGTACAAGAAAGCCCGCGAGGCAAACGTGCCGATCTATGCGATCGACCCCCGCGTCCTGCCCATGCACGGTGATGACACGCTTGCGGAGCTGGCGGTTAACACCGGCGGCCGGCACTTCATGCAGCAATCCAACCCACAGTGGGCCGTCGATCAGATAGTCATCGACAACGGCAGCTTCTACACACTTGGCTTCTATCCCGATCCGATCGTCAGTGACGGCAAGTACCACGAGTTCAAGGTGACGGTGAAGCGACCAGGACTGCGCGTGCGCTCACGCGATCGATATCTGGCCGACACAGCGACAACGAAACCGTCGAGTCCGCAGCGTGACATGACGAAGGCGCTGGCCGCAGGCCTCGACGATCCGAGTCTGCCCATCCGCGCGTTCGTCGCGCCGCTGGTGCCCGGACTCCGCGCTTATACAAAGACGCTCGTCACGGTCGAGGTCGGCTATCAGCGGCCGGATTCGGGAGACATGGCGCTCAAGGACGAACTCCGTGTCGGCATCCTGGCGCTCTCACCCGACGCGAAGATCAAGTCTTCGTTCCAGCGCCCGATCAAGTTCACCGGCAAATGGAAACCGACGGCACGCGGCACGCTCGTCCTGAATGAAGTGATCGACCTGCCGCAGGAAGAGTTGACGGTGCGCGTGGGCGTGACCAGCCAGGCGCTCGGGAAGACCGGCACCACGCACGTACCTCTCGACGTCCCGAACTTCCGCAAGACCGATCTTCAGCTCAGCTCCGTCGTCATCGGATCGGCGGTGCAGACCATTGACGCGGCGATTGGACTCGACATCCTCCGCACGGTCGTGCCGTTCCAGCCGACGACCGCCCGCGCGTTCGTGCGCGCCGACAAGCTTCGAGTTCTTGCGTTCGCCTACTGGGGCTCCAACGACACGCGCCTCGCCTCAGACGTGCGGATTGACGGCCAATCATTGCGTCGCGAAACACCAATCGTCCGGACTCCCGTCCTGGGACGACGTGAGGCAACGATCGACGCTGCCCTCTCACTCGAACAGCTTTCGCCGGGCCCCCACGTTCTGTCGGTTGTGGCGGAATTACCGAACGGCAAGCGAGCGATCAAGTCGGTACCGTTCAGCATCCAGCAGTAGCCGGCGGCCCGAAGGCCGCCGGACGCGCGGCGGGTTAAAGCCCGCCGTCTACGCGTTAGGTCCAGGGCGTGTCGGGCAACGGAGTGGGCCACCGCTGCTTTCGTTCGTAGGCATCCAGCTGCAGGAAGAACGTACCGACGCCGGCCGCGCCCTGCATGAATCCTGTTTGAGCGACGACGTTCTCTGGTGAGACGCGGTTCTCCGCCTGCACCCATCTCAATCCGCTTGCGTCATCGGTCGCGCGGGACATTGTGTTCTTCACGACACGGGCGCCGAGGCCGGCGGCCCAGGGCAGCCGGTGCCGCGCGAGATCGATCGCGTACTGACCGATGCCGACGTTTCCGCAGCACTGCGAGATGTTGTTCCAGTAGCCGGCCGACTGTTGTTCAGGAGCGCCGGACGACATCAGCCACGACGTGAGCTCGCCGATCGAGCGGTGATGCCGCTGGTCGCCGGTGATACTGAGCAGCCGGTAGAACAGCCGCGCCGTCCCCACGGGCCCGTGGCACCAGCTGAGATAGAAGCGATTCTCTCCTCCGCCCGTGACGTGGAAAATCGCGCGTGCGTTGTCGCGGCGTGTCGACACCGCATCGAAGTACTTCACGCCGGCGAGCGCCGCATCGAGGTATGCGCGTTCGTGGGTCGCCTCGTGCAACGTCGCCAGGAAGTACGCGACGCCGGCGGTTCCGTGCGAGAAGTTCGGATAGTTCGCGCCTCGCTGGCCCGCCGGGAACCACATGAGCCCGCCCTCGGCGGGAACGCCCTGCGCAATCAGCCGGCGGCCCGCACGGGCGGCGAGATCGCGGAGCGAGCGATCTTTCCAGGCACTCGCCGCGTCCAGCAGGAACAAGCCAGTCCCGGCCGTGCCGCTGACGATATCGTTGGAATCGGACCAGTCAGCGCCGTCGCCGGCAGTTCGCGCGCGGGCTGTCAGTGTCGCGGCCGCCTTCTTCGCGTGGTCGGTCCACGACGCGCCGACTTTGGTCTTCGCGAGCGCCATGTACGTCGTGCCGAGGCCGGCGGTGCCGGTGTAGAGACCGGTGTTCAACTTCTCTCCGGCGCGCGCAGATTCTGCGACGAGGTACGCGCCGCCGCGATCGGCACGCTCCCGCCAGCGCGCGTCGCCGGTCGCGGCGTACAGATTCGCGAAGAAATACACGACACCGGGCGTGCCGTTGTAGAAGTCCAGACCAATGGCTGCGGGCTTCAGCGGATCGGCGGGCCACGCAAGTCCGCCGTCGCGATCCTGCGCCGCCTTGTCGATCCACTGGCCGCAGCGAATCGCAACGTCGAGCCAGGGACGAGGCGAGGAGCGCTCGGCAGCAAGAAGAGAGACAATGCCGGGCCCGAGGCCGACGGCCGCCGCGGCGAGCGCGGTTTCCGAAAGAAACGTTCGACGAGAGGGTCCGGTGACGCTCATGGCACGACGATCGTGCCGATCCTAGACGAGAATGGGTTGTCCCATGCGGGCGATTCCTGTTCTCGCGCTCGGCGCGATCCTCTCGGCTCTCACTACCGGTCCGGCACAGCAATCGCGCCAGCCGGCGTCGCGTGCGGCAGTCGTACTCACCTGGGACCAGGCTCAGCGCGAGGCCGGATTCGCGTCGATGGAGGCGATCTTTCTCACCCGCACGGTGCGGGCGGGAGGAAAACCGCATCGATTGGCGCCGGGCAGGCCACTTGCTGCGTTCGGCGCCGGAGGCCCGCGTAGCGGCGACTTCGATCGGTTCGTGACCGACCAGAAGATTGCTGGCGTGCTCGTGCTCCACGACGGAGTCGTACGGCTCGAGCGGTACGCGCTCACCGGCGGCGCCCAGGTCAGGTGGCACTCCTTCTCCATCGCCAAGTCGATCACCTCGACACTCGTCGGCGCCGCTATGAAGGACGGCTTCATCAAAAGCCTCAACGATCCCGTCACGAAGTACATCGCGGATCTCCGCGGAAGCGCGTACGACGACGTGACCGTCCGGCAGTTGCTGACGATGACGTCTGGCGTCCGGTGGAATGAGGACTACGCGGATCTCAATTCCGACGTGGCCAGGATGTACGCAACCCCGCCCGATCCTGGGTTCGACATGACCGTGAGCTACGTGCGCAAGCTTCCGCGTGAAGCGCCGCCGGGCACGAAGTGGGTCTACAAGACATCGGAGACGAACCTCGTCGGCGTGCTCGTGATGGAGGCAACGAAGAAACGCCTGGCGGATTACCTCTCGGAAAAGATCTGGCGGCCGTACGGCATGGAGCGCGACGCCGAGTGGATGATCGACGACGCCGGCCACGAACAGGGCGGATGCTGCCTGGCCATGACGCTTCGCGACCTGGGCCGCTTCGGCCAGTTCATCCTCGAGGGCGCGAGGATCGGACGCACGTCAATCGTCCCGGACACGTGGCTCGCCGAAGCCACGCGCGCGCAAGTCGAAACGGGCGGCGGCGGATCCGGCTACGGTTATCAGTGGTGGCCGCGCCCGGACGGTACGTTCGAGGGCCGAGGGATCTACGGTCAGACACTGCACATCGATCCTGCGAGGCGCCTCGTGATCGTGATCGACAGCGCCGCGACGCAACCGACGGACCGGGCTCAGGGCGATGCGCGGCAGGCCTTCATCGCCGCAGTCAAAGCTGAGATGTTAAGTGTCAAGGGGTCAGACCGGGGTCAGACCACTTTGGAGTTTTTCCCACATGGAATCTGGCCGGTAAGAGGGTCGTCTGCCAACGTTGCCGGGACAAGATGAGCGAACCCCCGAGGGCGTCAGAACTTGCTGGGTTTCTTGTGTTGGAGTTTTTCCAAAGTGGTCTGACCCCGGTCTGACCCCGTACTACCCCCAGAAGCCGGTGACGGATTTGATCTTGCCGTCGGCCCCCAGCGAGAACACGTTCGAGCCCTGACCGCGCGCGGCGCCATCTGGTCCGACCGCTGTCCAGTCAGCGAGCACGGTGCCCTGGCAGTGGCGGACAGAACCTCGGCGCTCGAGTTTCATGCCCGGCATGAACTGGAGCGCAGCCTGAATGTGCGCCGACACATCGTCGATGCCGTCCAAAAGGCTGTAGCGATCGCGGAACGATACGGTTGGAGAGGCAATCGCTCGAAGTCCGGCGTCGCGTCGCGCCGGATCGGCTTCCGCCCAGAGCGAGAACCACTGATCCACGCGCGGCTCGACGCCCTCGTGCAGAACATTCAGTACCGCATTGCTGAACAGCGACAGCTGGAAGCGCCAGCCCTGGACGTGATGGTCGCGCGAGAAGCCTTCCGGGAATTCGTGGTGCAGGTGCAGGCGCGTGCCGGTCTCGACCGTGTCCAGCGAAATCCTGACGCGCGATCCACCGGCCGGAAACGGCTGGCCGGAATCGTAGCCGTAGGTGAACAGCAGATGCTGCGGAGCGCGCAGTTCCAGCACCTCCCCGCTCACGTGCACGTTGCCCGGATGGCAGATGTACACCCTGCCGCCCACGCGCGGCTCGATGGTCGAGCCGGCGCCCCACCAGGACGCCCACCGTGCGTTGTCGGTGAAGAACGAGAACACGACTTCGGGCGGTGCCTCAATCATGATGATGCGGTCGAGCTCGAACGGCAGATCCATAAGCACCTCTAACGTGTCCGTTTTGGTTTCGAAGGCGTGCGTCCAGCGCGTTTCCGCCGGCGTTGCGGCCGCGGGCCACGGCGCGACGCCTCGAGCTCGGCGGCGAGTTTCAAGCGCCCGAGCGCGTCTCTCCACATGTGTTCGAGCATGTCCGCGACGCTCGAGAGCCGGGAACGATTCGCCCGGTAGAACCTGCGGCGTCCGTCTTGTCCGTCGATCCGCGCATTGAGCAGCCCGGCTTCGACGAGCGACTTGAGCTGCAGGGAGACCGCGCCCCAGCTGACATCCGGCATTTCCCGCCGAATCTCGCCGGCACCGCACTCGGCGTTCCAGGTCAGCCGGAGGATTTCCCGCCGGCGCGGGGACGCGATGGCCGCCAGCACGGCGGGGTCGGGCATGGAGTTAATTTAGTTGTAACTAAACTAAATGTCAAGGCCGCCCTACGTAGGCCGGGCCTTCAGGCCCGGCGTTCAGCGGCGACGGACTGTGAACATGACGGCGCCGTGGGCCGGCACCCTCGTCGTGAACGCGCGATCGAACGTGCCGAGATCGCGTTGCTGCCAGAGATCGCGCACGACCCGCGAGCCGGAGACGCCGAGCTCCGTCCACGTCGCGGTCATGTCGGCCGCCTGAAGTCCGCGGTTGAAGAGCCCGGCGGCAACCGATCCATCCGCAAGCGGCTTCACCCAGAGCTCCAGGCGCTCGCGCTGATAGACGCGCGACGCCGCCTTGCCCAGCGCGTCCTGATTCACGCCGAGCACCTCGTGATTCGTCATGAGGTCCGTCGTGAACTTGTCGAACTGCGTCATGTCCGCGCCAATCAGGAGCGGCGCGGCCTGCAGCGACCAGAGCGAGATGTGCGTGATCTGCTCGTTCGGCGTGAGCCGCGTGTCGTGAATGTTCGGTCCCCAGCCCACTTTGCCGATCACGAGCATGTCCGGATCGGTCCAGTGCCCCGGCTTCGACCAGCGCACCTTGTCGTCCTGCCGGAAACCGACGGCGGCCATGTTCGACCACACGTCCGTCAGGTCACCGGTCGTGCGCCAGAGATTCCCGCCAACGTCCGCGCCCCACTCCCAGACCTTCCCCATCCCGTACTGACAGAGGCTGTAAATGATGTCGCGATTCACTTTGGCGAGAGCGTCCCGCATCACGATGTACGGCTTCTGCAGATCGGCGACGGCCTGCTTCGGATCGGTCGATCCGTACGAGCACCAGTCGTGCTTCAGCAGATCGAATCCCCACTCCGCCCACGTCTTTGCGTCGATCTCTTCGTGGCCCGCACTGCCCGCCAGTCCCTGGCACGTGCGTGGCCCCGGTGACGAATAGATCCCGATCTTGAGGCCCTTGCTGTGCACGTACGCGGTCAGCGCCTTCATGTCGGGGAACTTGTTGTTTGGCTGGAGCACGCCGGCGGCATCGCGCGTGCCCTCCCAGCCGTCATCGATATTGATGTACTGATACCCGTGCGCGGCAAGGCCTGACGCCACCATCGCGTCCGCCGCGGCCCGCACCTTCCCATCATCGACGCTTCCGCCCCAGACATTCCACGAGTTCCATCCGATCGGCGGCGTCAGCGCGAGCGCGTCCTTGCCACCGACGATCGTCAGCGTGCTCGTAGCGCGGCCCTTCGCGTTTGTCGCGGTGATCGTCACGGCCGTACGGCCTTCGCGCGCGATTGCACCGGTGATGATGCCGGTGGCGGGATCGAGTGCGAGTCCCTGCGGCAGATTCTTCGCGGCAAACGTCAGCGGTGCCTCGCCTGTCGCGGGAATCCGGAAAAGGAACGGTCTGCCGGGCGTGCCGCCAGTGATTCGCGGCGCATTGATCCGCGGCGCCGCGGGCCATCCGGACGCAAGGGGCGGCGCCGGCTCCGATGGAAACGTCCAGCTCTCCGGCTTAGCGGTGGCGCCAGTCTTCAGATAGATCAGACCGCCGCCCCAGTCCGCGTAGTCGCCGTTGCTCGTATCACCGCCATCGTCGATGAATAGCTCAAGGAAGCGCGCGCCAGTGAGATCGATATCGACCAGCTTCGGGGCGTCGCCCACGTGCAGCACACCGCTCTCGAACCTCTTCTTGTTGTCGACCCAGACTTCGACGGCGACAGAAGCTTCACCGGCGGCCAGATCATCGAGACCGACCATCGATACAAACCGGGTCGCCTGTCCCTTGAGATCGATGATGAGCTCGTTGATCGACAGCGTGCCGATGCCATGCGGGTAGGTAATGCCGCCGAGCACGATGGGCGTCGGAACTGGAGCGGTACCGCGCCCCGCTGGCTGTGCCGCCGGCGCCGCGGTGCCACGACCGCCTCGTCCGCGCGCGAGTGTTCCTCCAGCACGCGGTGTCTGGCGCCGCTGCACCATCTTCGAAAGATCGAGACTGTCGAGCCAGATCGCGTTCGGTGGTGGATCGTTCGCGGTCATTACCGCGCGAAGCTGATCCTGTTGGGACGACGCAAGCAACGAGGCCGCAAGGACTGCGACGCAGACGAAACTCCAGATGTAGGCCGGGCCTTTAGGCCCGGCATTCATTGAAAGCATTGGCGAATGCTACCGCAGCGGCGATTGCGCCGACCTTATTGCGACATAAGAAGCCGGGCCTGAAGGCCCGGCCTCCATCAATCGAACAGTCCCCTCTGGGGTCCGGGCGGATGACGGAAAGCATCGGTCGAGAGCTCCATCTTCCTGGTGTAGCCCAGTCGACGGCAGTGAAGATTGAACACCTGATGAATGGCCTCGGCGAACGGCCCGTCGCCGGCCATGCGCGCGCCGAAGTTCGGATCGTTCAACTTGCCGTGGCGCATTGCTCGGAGGCGATTCAGTACCTTCTCTTTGCGGTCAGGAAAATGCGCTTCGAGCCAGTCGGCAAACAGATCCTTCACACCGTGCGGAAGACGAACAACAATGCGGCCCGCCGTCTTCGCACCGGCTTCTGCCGCTGCTTTCAGAATCGCCGGCAGCTCGTGGTCGGTGAGACCAGGTACGATCGGCGCGACCATCACGCCGACGGGAATTCCCGCAGCAGCCATCGCGCGGACCGCCTCGAGTCTGCGGGCCGGACGTGACGCTCGCGGTTCCATCACGGCGGCCACATCATCGTCGAGCGTCGTAATCGACAGCATCACCTGAGCGGCGCGATGCTTCGCAAGCTCTGCAAGTACATCGATGTCGCGCGTCACGGTGTGACTCTTCGTGACGATACCGACTGGATTCCTGAACTCCGCCATCACCTCGAGGCAAGCGCGCGTCAGCTTCAGACGCCGCTCGATCGGTTGATACGGATCGGTGACGCCGCTGAAACCGATGCCCTGCGGCGTCCATGACTTCGCAGCGAGCTCCTTGCCCAGCAGCGCGGCCGCGTTCTCCTTCACGAAGATCTTGCTTTCGAAGTCCACACCGGCCGAGAGTCCGAGGTACTCGTGGTACGGGCGCGCGTAGCAATAGATGCAGCCGTGCTCGCAGCCGCGGTACGCGTTGAGGTACACGGCCATCCCGACGTCGGGGCTGTCGTTGTAGCTCAGAATGGACTTCGACGTGTCCCGATAGATCTCCGTCGCCGTCGGCGGTCGCTCGTCGTCATCATCGATACGCTCGGTGATGACGGCGAGGCGTTCGAAGCGTCCGGCTGGATTGCCGGTTGCGCCGCGCCCACGCTCAACCTGGGGATCGGACATGGCCTTCAGTGTACGGTCCGGCCTGTGACGGAGTAGGTCATAATCCCCGCGCATGCCGCTCAGCGCGGGAACTCGCATCGGGGCCTATGAAGTCACGGGCGCAATCGGCGCCGGCGGAATGGGCGAGGTCTACCGGGCCCGCGACCACAAGCTGAATCGCGACGTCGCCATCAAGGTTCTGCCCGATCTCGTGGCGAACGACCCCGATCGCGTCGCCAGATTCACGCGCGAGGCGCAGCTGCTCGCGGCGCTCAACCACCCCAACATCGCGCAGATTCATGGGCTCGAACAGATCAAGGAAGGCCACGCGCTCGTCATGGAGCTCGTCGAGGGCGAGGATCTGTCCGCGCAGATTTCGCGTGGCGGGCTGTCACCGGCCGATGCTCTGGCCATTGCGCGGCAGATTGCCAGCGCGCTCGAGGCCGCGCACGAACAAGGCATCATTCACCGCGATCTGAAACCGGGCAACGTCAAGGTTCGCGCCGACGGCGCCGTGAAGGTCCTGGACTTCGGACTCGCGAAGGCGCTGACAGCCGACACGACGAGCGGCGCATCGGAGGCAATGAACTCGCCGACGCTCACGGCTCGCGCCACGCAACTGGGCGTGATTCTCGGCACCGCCGCCTACATGTCGCCGGAGCAGGCGAAAGGCAAACCCGTCGACAAGCGCGCGGACATCTGGGCGTTCGGCGCCGTGCTCTACGAAATGCTTGCCGGCCGGCGCGCGTTCGCCGGCGAAGACATCTCCGAGACGCTAGCGGCGGTCCTGACACGCGAGCCGGATCTCGCCTCGCTGCCGAAGACAACGCCGCCGGCGCTGACCACGTTGATTCGCCGCTGCCTTGAACGCGACACCAAACGCCGTCTGCGCGACATCGGCGAAGCGCGTCTGGTACTCGAGGACCCCGCCGTACTCGCGCCACCGGTCGCTGGACCGGTAACCGTGGCCGCCGGCCGGGCTCCGGTCGCGTGGCGAGTTGCGACCGCTGGACTTGCGCTCGCTCTTATCGCGGTCGGTCTGCTGTGGTGGACCTCAAATCGGCAGGACGCGACACCTGTTCGCATGAGCATCGTCCCGGCAAAGACCGTGACTTTCGACCTGACAATCCATCCATCGGTGGCCGTTTCCAGGGACGGATCCATGGTGGCGTTCGTCGGCCTTGACGGAGGTATCCGGCGACTGTACGTCCGGCGGATGGACGACTTCGAGGCGCGCCCGCTCGAGGGCACGGTGGGCGCGGCTGCCCCTTTCTTCCGGCCGGATGGCTCCTGGATTGGGTTCTTCGCAGCAGGAAAACTGATGAAGATCCAGACCGCCGGCGGACCGGCGATTCCGCTCGCGGATGTTGTAGACAACCGTGGTGGCGTATGGACGGACGCCGACACCATCGTCTACGCGCCGAACGCAGCCACTCCCATCTTTGAGGTCCCTGCCGCCGGCGGTACGCCAAGACAGGTCTCGAAACTCAACGCCGACGGCAAGGAACGCACGCACCGCTGGCCGGCCATGTTGCCTGACGGCAAGACCGCGCTCGTTACCGTCGGCAGCGTCGAGCGTCCGGATGACTACGACGAAGCCAGGATCGAGGCCGTCAATCTCAGTACGGGCGACCGGAAGGTCGTCATCAAGGCGGGAAGGACGGCGCGCTACGCGCGTACCGGTCACCTGCTCTTCGTGCGCGGCAAGATCCTGTACGCCGTTCCATTCAATCCCACCACGCTGATAGCCGGTGAGTCCCCGACGCCTGTCGTTGACGGTATTTCCGGCGATGTGACGACTGGATCCGCGAACTATGCGGTCGCCGATTGGGGCGCCCTGGTGACGATCCCGGGCGATCCGAGCGGCAGCGACAAGCGCCTTTCGTGGGCCGACAAGCAGAAAAAGCTGACGCCGGTTGACGTCCCGGCCGCCATCTATACGGATCCGCATCTCGCGCCGGACGGCAGGCGCGTCGCCGTCGCGATCAGCTCCGGCGCAAGCAACCTTGACCTTCATGTGATCGACACGCTGCGAGGAACCTCAACCAAGCTCACGTCGGGTGGCTCAAACCGGACGCCGTTGTGGAGCGCAGATGGGCTGCGGCTGATTTATGTTTCGTACGACCGCATCCGGAATGTCTCGAAGGTCATGAAACGGCTGGCTGACGGCACCGGGGAGCCTGAAACGATCAATGAGATCGCCGGTCAGGCGTACGCCGACGATTTGACGAAGGACGGCGGCACGCTGATTTTTACCGTCAACGCGTCAATAGCGGGCGCCCGGGCGGAAGTTTTCAGCATTGCTCTGCAGAAGGGATCGAAGCCGGTGCTTGTCGCAAACTCGCCGGCGGGCGACGTGAGTGTCAGCTCGCTGTCTCCGGACGGTAACTGGATCGCCTACGGCAGCTTTGCCGTCGGCCAGCCTCAGGTGTTCGTGCAGGCGTACCCGGGCGGGGGCGGTAGAACCCAGGTCTCGAGCGCCGGTGGGCAGGAGCCCAGGTGGTCGCCAGACGGCCGCGCGCTGTACTACGTAGACACCGCAGGAACACTGATGGAGGTTCCGCTCGAGCCGGGTAAGGTGTTCAGCCCCGGCAAGCCGCAGCCGATCCTCAACAACATGGCGTTCTCGAGCACGGACAGCGGGCAGACCTATTCCGTGTCGAAGGATGGCCGCTTCCTCATGCTGCGCGCGTCGCGCGAAGGCGGCCTGCAGCCCGAGATTCGCGTCATCCAGAATGTCTTCAGTCAGCTGAAGAGCATTCGCTGAGCCGGGCGCGATGCCGCCGCCGAATCGCACCTTCAGTCTCGACTGGCTGCGTCTCGCGCTGGCATCCCAGGTCGTCGGCCTGCACATCGTCGGTCTCCATCCCTTCGTCGTGGTCTATCCCGTCGGCGCGTTCGTCTGCATCAGCGGCTATCTGATTCCTGATTCGTTCGCGCGGTCGCGGGGCTGGCCGCACTTCGCGTGGAAACGCGCGCTGCGTGTGATGCCGGTGTTCCTGTTGTCGCTGGCGCTGGTCGCCGTCGTCGAGCCGTCGAAGCTGTGGCTGACCGTCCTCGCTTATCTGACGATGAATGTGATGGGCGCCGGCAACGCGAACAACGCGTTGTGGTCGCTGATGGCCGAGGAGATCCTGTACGCAACGCACGCGCTTACGCGGCCGTGGTATGGCCGCGCGCTCGCGTGGACCGGTCTCGCGATCTCGATGGTGGGTCTCTGGCTGACGGTGCGGTATTCGTATCTGCCGGTGGTCTCAGGTTGTTTCTTCGCCGGCAACCTGATTGCGCTCCACCCGGGCTGGCGGCGCGTTGGCGTGGTCTGGATTGCCGCGGTGTTGCTCGCAGTCGCCGGCGTGCAGACGCGGCTCGCGATGCACGAGGAGATCGGCACGATCGGCCGTCTTGGCCTGCCGATCATCGGCGCCACCGCGCTGCTCATGCTCACGTTGCGAATCCGTCTACCCGAGCTCCGGGCCGACTATTCGTACAGCCTGTACGCACTCCACCTGCCGGTGCTCCACCTTTTCCCTGGTTCCCGCCTCAGGATGGCGATTGCCGCCGTGACGGTGTTGCCCGTCGTGTGCGCGCTGGTCTGGCGGTTCGTCGAAGTGCCGGCGCTGCGATTGAAGGATTGGCGGCCGTTCAGCCCTGAACGCCCAAAGCCGACATGAACCTCGTCTTGATCTGCACGTAGTCGAGTGTCGGCTTGGCGCCGGGAGCGTTCTCAGTCACCTTCGCGACGATGACATGCGGGCCGGACTGTGCGTCCGCTCGATTCGCCGCCGTTCGCAGCTCATCGATCGTCGTCACCGTGACCACCGAAAAGATGCTCATCGCTCTGGCGGCGGCCGCGAGATCGGCGCCGTGCGCCGTCGCCGTATCCTGACCGCCGGTCGTGCCGTACAGCGCGTTGTCCCAGACGATGAGGACGAGGTTTTTCGGCCGTACCCACCCGATCGTGGCGAGGGATCCAAGATTCATGAGCAGCGAGCCGTCGCCGTCAAGCACCACGACTCTTCGATCCGGCTGCGCCATTGCCAGCCCTACGCCAATAGACGACGCGAGGCCCATGCTGCCCCACGTGTAGAAGTAAGTGTCGCGGTCGCCGGTCGCGAACAGGTCGTATGCCGGATGACCGAGGCTCGCGATGACAGGATTACTGCCGAACCACTCCGTCAGTGCCTTTGTTGCTTCGAGTCGCGTCATGAGGATTTGGTGACTGGGTGATTTGGTGACTTGGCGATTTCAGGTTCGGGGCACGGTGATCCGGCGCGGTAACAGACAAGCACGCGACTGATTCGCAGCGAAGGCTTCCATGCCGAGGCGTTCAATCGTCTGTGCCGCCGCCATGGGCGACGACAGGGTCTCGTGGGGAATGCGAATCGCGTCCAGAATCGGCCCTACGGCCTTGCCCATCGGAATCTGGGCCGGGTTCCACTCCGTGGCGTCTTCATCGCCGCGCATGCTGATCACGATGAGCGCTGGGATCTGATACGGGACGAACAGCGACGTCAGGCCGTTGATCGAATTGCCGAGGCCGGACGATTGCAGCATCACCGTCGGCCGCTTGCCTCCGAGATACAGGCCCGCCGCGATCCCGAACGCTTCCTCTTCACGCGTCGCAATTGTCGTCGTCACGTCGGGATACCGTTCGCGCAGTACCCGCAACACGTGCGAGAGCGGATTGTCGGGAACGTAGACCACGTGGCGGCTGCCGGAGGCATGGAGGCCGGCGCACACGCCTTCTGCCCAGACGGGAGATGAAGTCACCGCCGAGAGTTTATTTCACCTGCGCGAGCAAGTCGCGCGCGGCCTGATGGTTTGGCGCGAGTCGAACCGCGTCCCGCAGATGGGCGACGCCCTCGGGGACACGATTCAGCCGCAACAACACTACGGCCGCCTCATAGTGCCACTGCCCTTCATCCGGTGAGAGCTTCAACGCGTCGAGCAGTTCGCGCGCGCCGCCCTCGAGATTTCCGGCATTCGCATAGGCAAGGCCTAGATTCCGTCTCGCAAGCGCATACGCCGGTCTCAGCTCGAGCGCTCGGAGGTAGTGCGAAACCGCTTCACCGGACTGCCCAACCAGCGCGAGAGTCGCGCCCAGGTTGTTCTCGGTCTCCGCATCGTCCGGGCGCACGGCAAGCGCGTGTCTGAAGGACGCGATCGCGTCTGCCTGCTGGCCCCCCTGCGACTGGAGGAGGCCGAGATTCACGTGGTAGTCCGCGGCGTCAGGAGCGAGCCGCACCGCTTCCTTGTAGTAGCCAATCGCCCGCGCCGTATCTCCTCTGGCGGCTACGACCTCCGCCAAGCCCGCGTACGCGCGGAAGTTGTCAGGCGTGACGCCGAGCGCATGGCTCCAGAGTGTTTCGCTGTTGCGCCACACCTCGACCTGGGCTCGAGCCGGCGCTCCCAGAACCACAACCACAGCCCACAGACTGGCTGCCACCAGTGGCTCCAGCCGGCGCTTCACAACGGCCACCTCCGCGAGACCCCACACAGTCGCAATGAACACGCCGATGAGCGGCACATATGTGAACCGATCGGCCATCGAGTGGCTGCCGACCTGCACGATCCCGATCATCGGAGTCAGCGTAACGAGGAACCACAACCAGCCGATGGTGACGAACGGGCGCGTACGAGCGAACCGCCAGGCGATGAATGACAAGCCGAACAGCGCTCCACCACTAGCAGCCAGCTTCCACGCCGGAACCATGTGCGGAAACGGATAGAAGACTGCGAGCCCTGCCGGCCAAATCGTCTTGAAAAGATACGTAGCGTACGAAACGACGATGCTCTGGAGGCGAAGGGTCCAGGAAATCGCATCTGCGGCCGAGACCGCACCGATGGCCGTCTGCGCCGACAGGATGAAATAGATCGTCGCGACAACCGGAACGAGCAACGGCAACTTCTCGACGACGAGCCACCGCCAACGCGGCAGATCCGATACCGTGAATGACGCGCTGCGAAGCGGCCAGGCGTCGAGCAGCAAAAGGACGATTGGCAGTGTGACCAGCGTCGCCTTCGACAGGAGACCCAGCGTAAGCAGCGCGAAGACCGCGCTGTAACGCGCGACGCCCGGTTTCCGCGCGTAACTGACGTACGCGTGCATCGTCAGCATCCAGAACAAACCGCTCAAGACGTCTTTGCGTTCGGTGATCCAGGCGACAGACTCGACGTGGAGCGGATGCACCGCGAAAAGAGCTGCCACCACCGTACTGCGGCCGAATGCGCCGGTCATCCGCCAAAGCACCAGCAGTAGAAGGACGGCGTTCAGGGTGTGGAGGCCGAGGTTTACGAGGTGTTGTGGTCCCGGACGCATGCCGAACAATTCAACGTCCAGCATGTGGGAGAGAAAGGTCACGGGCCCGCCCGCCGTCGAATAGCCGTTGACCGGATTGATGAGCCAGCCCACTGCCGAAGCCGCCAGACCCTTCAAGACGATCGGGTGCTCGGATACGAAGGCGGGGTCGTCGTACGAAACGAACTCGAAATCGCGCACAGGCGCGAAGACCCCCAGCGTCAGGAGGACGACGGCCACGATTGCTGCAGCAATCCGCACCGGCCGAGTGTACCCACCTTCGCGCCAGGCGCTTCGGTGGGCACGCCTGTTATAAGCTCCCGCGAAGGGAGACCAGCATGAGGCTTCGAACACTCGCTCTCGTGGCAGCGCTGTGCGTACCAGCCGTCACATCCACGGCTCCGGCTCTTCAGCCGCAGGACTACGGCGTCAGCTCGCGGACCGGCTTGGTCGTGTCCGCATCCGGCGAGGCGTCGGACATCGGCGCGGCGATTCTCGCGCGCGGCGGCAACGCCGTGGACGCCGCCGTCGCCACGGCGTTCGCGCTCGCGGTCACGCATCCGACCGCCGGCAACCTCGGCGGCGGCGGCTTCATGATCGTGCGCACGCCCACCGGGCAGGCCACGTCGTTCGACTACCGCGAGAAAGCGCCCGGCAAGGCGACACCGACGATGTACGTCGGCGCGGACGGAAACATCAACCGGAGCCTCACCGCGGCCGGATACCTGGCGCCAGGAGTGCCAGGCACCGTCCGCGGCATGGCGATGGCGCACAAGAAATTCGGGAAGCTGCCGTGGAAGGACGTCGTCATGCCGGCGTCCGAGCTGGCAGCGCGCGGCTTCGCGATGCCGCCGTCACTCGTCCGCGGGCTGAACTCTGAAGTCGCGGGCCGCATGAGCGCGTTCCCGGCATCCGTGGCCGCCTATGGCAAACCCGGCGGCGGCCAGTGGGTGGACGGCGACCGTCTCGTCCTGCCGGATCTTTCGAAGAGTCTCGCGGCGATCGCCGGGAGTCCCGATGCGTTCTACACGGGATGGATCGCCGATCGCATCGCCGAAGACATGGCGGCCAATGGCGGCCTCATTTCAAAAGCCGATCTCGCGGCGTACCAGGCGGCGGAGCGAGTGCCCGTTCGCGGCACGTTCCTCGGCCACGAAATCATTTCGATGCCGCCGCCGAGCTCCGGTGGCGTGGCGCTGATCGAAATCCTCAACATGCTCGAAGCCCTGGGCATCGAGAAGACCAAGCCCGGCTCCGCGGAAGCGCTGCACCTGGTCACCGAAGCGATGCGGCGTGCGTTTCTCGATCGCGCGCGCTTCCTCGGCGATCCCGATTTCGTGCAGGTGCCGGTACAGAAGCTCACGAGCAAGGAGCACGCCAAGGATCTCGCCAAGGGCATCTCGCTGACGAAGGCCTCGAGCAGCGTCGAGCTCGGCAAAGACATCATCACCGTGCAGCTTCCGGCGGAGTCCGAAGAGACGACGCATTTCTCCGTCATCGACAAGGACGGCATGGGCGTCACGAACACTTACACGCTCGAAGGCGGTTACGGCTCGCACGTCGTCATCAAAGGCACCGGCATCCTGCTCAACAACGAGATGGGTGACTTCAACAAGAAGCCGGGTACGACGAACCTCACGGGCGACATCGGCACGCCGCCGAACCTGATCGCGCCGGGGAAGCGCATGCTGAGCTCGATGACACCGGCGATCGTTCTCAAGGACGGCAAGGTGCTCATGCTCACCGGATCGCCGGGCGGTCGTACCATTATCAACACTGTCGCGAACGTGGTGCTCAACGTCACCGCCTGGGGCATGATCGGCCGCAAGGCCGTCGACGCACCGCGGACCGATCACGAGTGGCTGCCCGATCGCCTCACGATCGAAACCAACGGTGCACCGGAAGAAGTCATCAACAAGCTGAAGGCGATGGGCCACGAGGTGCGCAGCACCGGCCGCCAGGGCGCCGCGAACTCGATCTGGGTACGGCCGGAGACCGGCACCGCGTACGGACTTGCGGATCCAAGGGACTCGGCCGCCAAAGCCAGCAAGGCGGGCGGCTAGTGGGGTCAGACGGGGGTCAGACCACTTTGGAGTTTTTCCAATCTGTCTAATTCCTTCCGATTGTTGTAGGATCTCGTCAATGTTTTCGTCGCTGCACCACCATCAGCATCATCACTGTCATGTGACGGGCCGGTGGAGTTGCGCGTAAATAACGACTGACACGAGTCAGGTTTTCGCAGCCCCGCCGGAAATGGCGGGGTTTCGTGTTTCTGGCCCCTCCTGTTTCCCGCCCGGCTGCAGTTTCGAACACGGACGGACCTGGAATTAGAGCACCTTGGAATTTTTCCAAAGTGGTCTGACCCCGGTCTGACCCCAACGCAGGTGCGGATACCACGTCATGTCAAGCGGTCGCTTCGGAGGATGCCCATGGACTTCTCGAAACTGAACGGCCTCGTGCCCGCCGTCATCCAGGACGACGGGACGAATGAAGTGCTGATGGTCGGCTTCATGAACGATGCCGCCCTGCAGCTCACGAAAGAGACCGGGTATGTCACGTTCTACTCGCGCACGCGCGAGCGGCTGTGGACCAAGGGCGAGTCCTCCGGCAACCGGCTCCGCGTGAAAACGATCGCAACGGACTGTGACGCGGACACGGTTCTGGTGCGGGTCGCGCGCGAGGGCGAGGGACTCGTGTGCCACCTCGGGACGGTCACCTGCTTCAACACGACGGAGGCCGGGCCGTGGGGCTCGGCGTGCTGATGACGCCCCTGAAACTCGGTCTGCCGAAGGGATCGCTGCAGGACGCGACGGTACAGTTGTTTGCGCGCGCCGGCTTCAACGTCTATGTGAGCTCGCGCTCGTACTACCCGGCCGTGGACGATCCCGAGCTCGAATGCCTACTGATCAGGGCGCAGGAGATGGCGCGGTACGTCGCTGACGGCGTGCTCGATGCCGGGCTCACCGGACAGGACTGGATCGCCGAACACGAATCGCAGCGTCCGCGTGAGCGATGCAACTCGACCGTGACGCCCATCGCCGATCTGATATACGCCAAGCAGAGCTTCGGCCGCGTCCGCTGGGTACTCGCCGTACCGGAGGACTCGCCGTTCCTGCGGCCTCAGGACCTCGAAGGGCGCACCGTCGCCACGGAGCTCGTCGCGGTCACGCGCGCGTACTTCGCGAGGCTCAACGTTCCGGTCCATGTCGAGTTCTCCTGGGGCGCGACCGAGGTCAAGCCTCCCGTCCTCGCCGACGCCATCGTCGAGGTGACGGAGACCGGATCGTCGCTCAAGGCGAACCGGCTTCGCGTGATCGACACCGTAATGACGTCGAACACGCAGCTCATCGCGAACACGGCGGCACTCGACGATCCGTGGAAGCGCCAAAAGATCGAGAACCTTGCGACGCTGCTCCGCGCCGCCATCGAGGCGCACGGGCGGGTCGGGCTGATGCTGAACGTCAGGCGTAGCGATCTCGATTCGGTGCTCGGACTGCTGCCGGCCCTCCAGCGGCCGACCGTATCGCCACTGAGCGACGAAGCATGGGTCGCGGTCAACACCATCATCGACGAGCCGACAGTCCGTGAACTCATCCCACGGCTGAAATCCGCCCGGGCCGAAGGAATTGTTGAGTACCCACTCAACAAGATCGTTCTATGAGGCTTGTCGCACGCATCATCCGTGACGTCCGGAAGCGAGGGGACGCGGCCGTGCGGGACTGGTCGAAACGCTTCGGCGATGCGGCTGCGACCGAGGCGTTCGAGATTCCGAGGCGCGAGTGGCGTGCAGCCGCTCGTTCGGTACCGCGCGAGGTTCGCAATGCGATTCGCATGGCGGCGGCGAATGTCCGCCGCGTGTCGATGCGCCAGTTGCCGCGGCCGTTCTCGCTCGAAGTTCGGCGAGGCGTGCGGATCGATCAGCGCGTCCAGCCGTTCGAACGCGTCGGCTGCTACGTTCCCGGCGGCCGCTATCCCCTTCCATCGTCGCTGCTTATGACAGTGATTCCCGCGCTGATTGCCGGAGTCAGAGACGTGACGGTGGCGTGCCCGAATCCCACGCCGGAAGTACTGTTCGCCGCGATCGAAGCCGGCGCGACTCGGGTCCTTCGGATCGGCGGCGCCCAGGGGATCGCCGCGCTGGCCTACGGCACGTCAACGATCGCACGTGTCGACAAGATCGCCGGTCCGGGCAACGCCTGGGTGGCCGCCGCCAAAGACCTCGTCGCCGTAGACTGCGCCATCGACATGCACGCGGGCCCGAGCGAGATCGTCGTGTGGGCGGAGCGTGGCAACGCGTCCTGGATCGCGGCCGACCTCGTCGCGCAGGCCGAACACGATCCGGCCGCGCGCGCGATCTTTGTCACGACCAGCGCGCGGCTCGCGCGCCTGGTCAAACGCGAGCTGCAGGGCGTCGGACAGGTCGTACGGGTCAGGAATCGTCAGGCGGCGATCGACGAGATCGATCGCATCGCTCCGGAGCATCTCGTGTGCATGAGCGCGAAAGACGCCGCGGCGATCCGCAACGCTGGAACAATCTTCGTCGGGCCCTGGAGCGCGCAGGCCGGCGGCGACTACACGACCGGATCGAATCACGTTCTGCCGACCTCCGGCGCCGCACGATGGCGCGGCGGGCTCAGTCCTGCAGACTTCGTCCGCGTCTTTACCGTGCAGACGCTCACGCGCCAAGGGCTTCGCGCCATCGGGCCCGCAGCCGCAGTACTCGCGGACGCGGAGGGCCTCTCACGCCACGCCCGATCCATCAGGATTCGCCTATGACCTACATTGTCGAGCCGCCGCGCAACGGACTGCGCCTGCACCTCAATGAGAACACTGCCGGCTGCTCGCCGGCGGTGCTCGCGGCGCTGCGCGCTCTCGAACGCAGCGACACGTCGTTCTATCCGGATTACGGCCGGATCACGACGATCGTCGAAGGGTGGCTCGGTGTGCCGGCGGGATGGGTACAGCTGACGAACGGACTCGACGAGGGCCTGCACGTTGCCGCACAGGCCGCTGCGCGTCGAGCGCCAGGCGCCGCGACCGTCATCATCGAGCCTGCGTTCGAGATGTACGCAGCATGCGCCGACGCGGCCGATCTCCGGCAGATTCACATTGCGCCGCCGGAGGACCTGTCGTTTCCAGTCGATGAAGTCCTTCGAGCGGTCTCACCGGACGTCCGCCTGGTCAGCGTGACCGATCCCGGCAACCCCACCGGCCTCGGTGTACCGTCCGGGATAATCGAGCGGCTGGCCGCGGCAGCACCTCACGCGGTTGTCTTCGTCGACGAGGCGTACGCGGATTTCAGCGGGCGAACCGCGATCGGACCTCTCCTCGATCGCCATCGCAACGTCGTCGTGGGCCGGACGTTCGCGAAGGGTCATGGCCTTGCCGCACTGCGTGCAGGTGCGCTCGTCGCGCATCCTGATTCGCTCGCCATCTATCGCCGTCTGCTGCCGCCGTACAGCCTGAACATCTGCGCCGTTCGCGCGCTGGAGGCGGCGCTTGCGGATCGGCCGTACCTGGACTGGTACGTGGCCGAGTCGGTGACGTCTCGGCGCCTGCTCTATGACTTCTGCGAACGTCACGCGTTCCACTACTGGCCGAGTGAAGCGAACTTCGTCCTGATTCGAATCGGCGGCCGGGCCACCGAGCTCGTGAAAGCGGTTGCGGACCGCGGCGTCTTCATTCGCGATCGGACAAAGTCGCCTGGATGCGCGGGCTGTGTGCGCATCACGGCCGGCGTGGTGGCCGATACGCGCGCGTGCGTCACTGCGATGGAGGAAGCACTTGCGTCATTCTCGAATTGATCGCCGAACGAAGGAAACACACGTGCGCGTCCGGCTGAATCTCGACGGCCGCGGCCGCTACCGGATCTCGACGGGCCTGCGTTTTCTCGATCACATGCTCGAGTCCGTCGCGCGGCATGGCGCGTTCGACCTCGAGATCACGGCGCAAGGTGACCTCGACGTGGACGCGCACCACACCGTCGAAGACACAGGCATTGCGTTCGGCGACGCGGTCCGGCAGGCGATCGGATCGAAGCGCGGCATCAACCGCGCCGGCTACTTCGTGATGCCGATGGACGAGACGCTCGCGGTTGCTGCGTGCGACCTGTCCGGGCGGCCCTACTGCGTCCTTGACCTCCGGATGCGGGCGGCACGAGTCGGCGACGTACCGTCCGAGCTGTTTCACGATTTCTTCGAAGGCTTCGCGTCGGCCGCGCGGGCGAACGTCCATCTCAAGGTCCTGTACGGAAGATCGAGTCACCATCAGATCGAGGCCGTCTTCAAAGCTTTCGCGCGGGCGCTGCGCACGGCATGCTCGCGCGATCGGCGGCTCTTACGGACGCTGCCATCCACGAAGGGACTGCTGTGATGGCGGGCCTCGAGGTTGCCATCCTAGATTACGGCGCCGGCAACGTCGCGTCGGTCGCGAAGGCGTTCAATCACCTGGGCGCCGATGCGCGGCTGACTTCGAGTGCCGCGGAGCTTGCGGCAGCGCGGGCGATTGTCGTGCCCGGTGTCGGTCACTTCAGCAGGACCGCATCAATCGGTCCCGATCTGCGTACCGCGATCCGGGCTGCCATCGATCGGCGCGTGCCCGTACTCGGCATCTGCCTCGGTCTTCACTGGCTGAGTGCGGGCAGCTCGGAAGCGCCGGACGTTCGCGGCATCGGAGTGTTCCGGGGCGCTTGCGAACCACTTCACGCAGCGGGCTCCATCAAGGTTCCGCACGTCGGCTGGAATTCGCTCGAGCACACCGGGCGCGCGTCGCGCCTGCTCGGTGGCATCGACAACGCGTCGTTCGCGTACTTCTGTCACTCGTACGCGCTGGCCGAGGCTCCCGACACCACGGCAATCAGTCGTCACGGCCAGGCTGTCTCGGCGGTCGTGGAGCGACACAACGTGTTCGGCGCGCAGTTCCATCCGGAGAAGTCGGGGGCCGTCGGCCTCAGGTTGCTCCAGAACTTCCTCGGTATCGTCGCGGAGACACGCTGATGCTCACGCGCCGTCTCATCGCCTGCCTCGACGTCAGCCATGGTCACGTCATGAAGGGCGTCAACTTCGTGGACCTGAAACATGCCGGCGATCCTGTCGAGCTGGCCCGGCGCTACAACGACGAGGGCATCGATGAGCTCGTTGTGCTCGACATCTCGGCGACGCTCGAGGGACGGCTGGCATTCGTCGACACCGTTGCCGCGATTGCGCGGGAGCTCTTCATTCCGCTCACTGTCGGCGGGGGCATCCGATCGATCGATGACGCCCGCGCTGTTATCGAGGCGGGCGCCGACAAGGTATCCATCAACAGCGCTGCGTTGCAGAATCCGTCACTGATCACGGAGATCGCGGGGCGCTACGGCAGTCAGGCCGTTGTCGTCGCCATCGACACGCATCACACCGCGGCGGGCGCCGAGGTCGTCAGCCGGGCAGGCACGGCACCGACTCGTCTCGATCCTGTTACATGGGCGCGAGAGGCTGAGGCTCGTGGCGCCGGAGAAATCCTCCTCACATCCATCGACCGCGATGGCACGCGATCCGGTTTCGACTGCGAGATCACGGCCGCGGTGAGCCGGGCCGTACGGATCCCGGTGATCGCGTCCGGTGGGGCCGGCTCGTACGACCACTTCGAAGAAGTCTTCACCGCCGGATGTGCGGACGCCGCGCTGGGCGCGTCAGTCTTCCATTTCCAGGACCACAGCGTGCCCGATCTCAAGCGCTGGCTCTCATCGCGCGACATCGGGGTCAGACCACATTGGAATTTTTCCAAAGTGGTCTGACCCCGGTCTGACCCCAATATGCTGATTCCATCAATTGATCTCATGAACGGCCGCATCGTCCAGCTCGAGCAGGGCGAGCGCCCCGTGTTCGCCACGGACGATGTCGAGGTTTGGATCGAGCGGTTCTCGGCGTATCCCATCGTCCAGGTCATCGACCTCGACGCGGCCATGAATCGCGGAAACAACAGCGCGATGGTGCTGCAGCTCTGCGCGCGCCTGCCCTGCCAGGTCGGGGGAGGGGTTCGCAACCCGGCGCGGGCTCAGGCGCTTCTCGAGGCCGGGGCCGTACGGGTCATCGCCGGCTCGTCACTGTTCACCAGTCACGGCGTCAACGTCCCGATGGCCGATGACCTGGCACGCGCCGTCGGCTCCGATCAGCTCATCGCCGCCGTCGACTGCCGGGCGGGACGCGTCGTCATCGACGGCTGGCGGACACGTCTCGCGATCTCGCCCGAACAAGCCGTCCGTGCCCTTGAACCGTTCGCCGGTACATTCCTCTGCACCATCGTCGACGGCGAGGGCCTGCTTGGCGGCATAGACATGGCAGCCGTGGGCTCGGTGGCGAGGGCGACGACGCGCCGGATCATCGCCGCGGGAGGGATCCGGAATCAGGACGAAGTCGACGAGCTGCACGCCGATGGCATCGACGCCGTGGTGGGAATGGCGCTCTACCGGACTACGGCCTTCGAGCGTGCATGTTCAGGCGCCAGTAGTCGAGCGTGAAGCGCTTCCGTTTCGGGAGCCTGACGACGATCTCGTCCAGAAACGGCATGCGGAGTTCCTCGGGCAGTCTCGCGAGATGCAGCCGGAACACGACCGTGGACACGAATGCGCGGTACTGCGCCTCGTCATCGAACGTGACCGGCGCTGCTTCGAGACTCGTGGCGATGTCCGTGAATCCCGTACGCGCCAGCCGATCCGCCGTGACGCGGTGATCGGCGAATTCCCAGATCGGCTGCCAGTCAGTGAACCATTCCGAGAAGCGAGGCAGCTGCATCGCCGCCTCCGCCGGCGCCCGTGCCTGCGCCAGGTTCTGGCCGCCGCCGCACTGCGCGTGCAGCATCCCGCCGCGCTTCAGTGCGCGAAAGACATTGGTGAAGAGTTCAGGATGGTTGCGCACCCAGTGGAACGTCGCGGTACTGAATGCGACATCGGCCACGCCGGCAAAAGGCAGCGCCGGCAGCAGGGCCTCGACGAACCTCACCGCGGGCCGCACGTCCGCGAGATGCAGACGCGCCTGCTCGAGCATCTGTCGTGACGCATCGAGCGCGACGATCTCGCCGCCGGGCAACCGCGCGGCCAACTCGGCTGTCAGCCGGCCGGTGCCGCAACCCAGGTCGATGACACGCTCATCGCCGCGGAGGTCCATTGCCGCAAGCACGGCGCGACCCCAGTTGAATTGCGGATCGGAGACGCGGTGGTACGACTCCGCATCCCACGCGCGGGTCACGATCTACTTCGCGCGAGCGATGTCGACCTTACCATTCAGCTTGAGACCATCTCTTTCGGCAGTGACGCTGCCCTTCAGATGGCCTTCGGCCAAAGCGAGCGTGAACTTGAGCGCCGGACCGCCGCCGTCACCCTGAACTTCAAACGCGACGTTGTTACCCTCGACCTTGCCCTTCTGGATCGCCCACTGCTGCGCGGCCGACGGCCCGGCCGTCCCGGTGAGGTCAGCGCCCTTGTGCACAAACGTCACCATCATCGATTCGGTGCGCTCGGTGCCATCCGGTCCAACACCGGTGAACGATCCCGTCCACTTGCCTGAAAAATCTTCAGCGGCCAGGACCGGAAGCGCGAACAATGCGAAAGCGATTGCGAGTGCCAGTCTTTTCATGGAGTCCTCCAGATCACAATACTCGAAACGCCGAGGGCGGGTTCCTACTTCGGAGGGAATTCGAGCGCCACGACGATCTTTGAACCCGCGGCCGCACCTGCGCGCCAGGTGACGTACACCGGCAGCGCGGGTGTCACCGGTCCGCACTGAATACTGCCCGTCAGATCCTTCCGGTAGGTGATGAAATCGACCGACGAAAGGTCCGGCGAGGTGACCGCCGTCGTCTCTGTCGCGGTCTTCACCCGGAAGGTGACGCCTTTGCCGACGACGCATTCGATCTGCTCGAGTATGCCTTCGAAGCGCTGCTCACCCGGTTTCAGCTCGCGCAGAAAGAGCCGCGCGGGAGGTTCGGCGGGATCGACGCCCAGCGAGCCCAGCGTGGTGCCGCCTGCCGGTCCGGTTGGCGCCGGCGACCCTCGATCACGCGCGGCCTCGATGGTGACGACTGTCGCCATGAAGCTCCGCGCGGCCGATCGCACGTGCTCTGGATTCAACGGGCTCATCAGCGGACCGAGAATGGCGCGGGCGCCGGCGAAATCGGACTGCCGGGCAAGTGCGTGAGCGAGAAGCAGTCCGTACTCATGACGGCCGGGCGAGATCGCACGCGCGCGTTCGAGGGCGGCCCGCGTTTCGGCGCTCGGCACCGGTCCCGCTGCGACTTCGAGTGCGGCCATCCGCGCGAGCGCGTTGGCGAACTCATGACCGCCCGATTTGGCGCGATCGAAATACCGCCGGGCCGCCGTCACATCGTCCGGCGTCACCGTCGCGCGTGTGCCTTCCAGCGCATCCACGAACTCAATGCCCGCGCGATAGTTCAGATACCAGTCACTGACCTCGCCGATCGAACGCGAGAGTGTTTCAGCCGCGCCGAAATCGTCCTTTGCGGACGCCAGCGCGGCGCTCGAGACCTTCGCGCGCGCGGTGCCGGGATCGGCTTTCGATGCGGCGGCCAGCCGCTTGGCGGCCGCGTCGAGGTCGCCTTCCTGAACCAGAAAATCGGCGAGGTACGCATCGAGATCGGCCTGTGAAATTGGCACCGCTTCGGACTCGAATGTCGCGAGTCTGTCCGCGAACTTGTAGAGCGTGGCGGTGAACGCCTGCCGGCGAATGTAGTTATCGAGCTCCTTCCCAAGGTCGGCGCCGGCGAAGGCGCTCTGCACCGCCTCCATCGGCGCCTGCCCGTTGGCCAGAGCCGCGAGGTAGTTGCTGAGCTGAGGGACGCGGGTGTCGTTGCGCAGAATCATGTGCGTCAGCGCCCACGCCTGCGCGTAGAACACCGACCGGCGGCTGCCCTCGTTGTATAGCGGCGACTGGTGGTCCACTGCGAGCAGCTCGGGAATCTTCAGCAGCGACATCTGGTTCAACAAAAGGATGTGATCCGCAATCACGCGGCCAATCACGGCGTCGCGACCGCCCCGTTGAAGCTCGAACGTGCTGTAGTACTCGGCGATTCCCTCGCCAAGCCAGGCCGGAATCCGCTGACCGGTGTTAGACACCAGCAGGTGCGCGTACTCGTGAAAGATCACGCGCAACCGCTCCTCATTGCCGTCGCTCACCATCGCGATGTGATTGACGTCTCGCCTCGGCACGAATAGCCCGGCCACGTCGACGCGCTTGCCCTGATAGACGGGCATGAACGGCCGGAACGTGGCGTCACCGCGGAAGACGATGACGACTGTCGGGACGGCCGTGGATGTGACTCGTTCGTTCAGGAGCCTGCCGAGGACTTCACGGAACGCTTCGAACTTCACCGCAATGTCGCGGAGCGCGCTGCCGCCGACCTCACCGATGATGATGAAGTTCGGGCTGTCGAGCCGCCGCCAATTCGTTTGCTGGGGCGCCGCGGTGAGTGTGGTGACGGCGGCGAACGCCGCCAGGCGGCCGGTAACGCGCGCGATCATTGGGCGAAAAGTATCGCACGGCTCCTCTGGCCGACCCCCTGATATGCGAGCGCAATCAGGCCTGTCGCATTCGCGACGGCAAAACTCTGACCTTTCAGATTCCGCTCCGGAGGTACCCCCGGTATCGGCCGTGGAAATCCTGACGCGCGAACGCGCACCTCGCCGTCAACGCGCCTCGTCACGACGCACTCCTCGCGAGGGCAGGTCCAGTCGAGCTCGACACCGATCACGCCAGGCAGCGCGCCGGGCAGCCATTCGTTCGCGGCATCTGGCGCCGCGGCGACGACGGCGACATCGGCCGAGGTCGCCTGGGCCACCACGGCTTCGAGGTGTTGGCGGTGCTCGGGATTTGACGTGCCCAGACTGAGATTGATGATGTCGGCGCGCGCGCCGATGGCGAACTGAATCGCGGCCGCAAGCGCCGCGCCGGTCGTCGTCAGCGATCGGCCGAAGATCTTGATCGCCACGAGCGCCGCCTCAGGCGCCTTCTCATGTATGGCAGCCGCGACGGCCGTACCGTGCCCCAGCCGATCGACGACGTCGCCATGCTGCTGGCCGTGCTCGTCGAACGCCACGGCGCCGGTGATGGATCCGACGTGCGGATGGCCATCGTGTACTCCGCTATCAATCACGGCGATCCGGACGCCTTGGCCCGTGCGTCCCGTGAGCGACGAGATCGAAAGGACCTGCGAGGCGCGAGTCATTTCACCGGCACGTTTACGCCACCGGCACCAAAGAGCGCCGTGAATTCTCCGGCCCGGCCCTCGAGCTCGGCCGGCGTGCCGCGCTGAACGATACGCGCGCCATCGAGCACGACGGCGTTGTCCGCTGACCTGACGAGATCGAGCCGGTGAGAAATCAGGATCGTCGTCCGTCCATGCATCACGCCGCGGATGCCTTCGATGATCTGGCGCTCCGCGACCGGATCGAGCGCCGAGCTTGGCTCATCGAGCACGAGCACGGCGGGGTCCGCGAGAAACGCGCGCGAAAGCGCGAGGCGCTGCCTCTCTCCCGCCGAGACCGCCATCCCGCGATCGCCCACGACGGTGCGTACTCCTTCAGGCAATCGCGCGACGAAGTCCGTGAGGCCGGCGTGGCCGAGGGCCCGCTCGACGTCGGCGCCGGCCGCGTCCGGCCGCGCGTAGCGGACGTTCTCATCGATCGTCGTGTGAAACAGCACCGGCGACTGTTCGACCGACTGCACGCGTCTCCTCAAATCGCTGAGTGCGAGAGTACGGACGTCCCGTCCATCCAGTCGGATGACACCGGCATCCGGATCCAGCAGCCGGACCATCAGATCCGCGATCGTGGACTTGCCGCCGCCACTCGGCCCGACAATGGCGAAGGTGGTGCCGGCCGGGACACGGAACGAGACATCGTCCAGCAGCAATCCCCCGCGTGGATGCGCGAGGGTCACGCCATCGAACTCGATGTCGCCGCGTACGGCCGCCAACGGTACCGCGTCCGCTGGTGAGATCACTTCGGGCGGCGTATCCAGGAGCTCGGCCACGCGCCGCCATGAGACCCGAGCCGTGGCGAGTGCACCGTACAGGCCCATCAGCGCCTGCACCGGCGCGACGATGCGGGCCTGGTACGCCATGAATGCCGCGAGTGTTCCGAGCGTCATCGAACCTTCGACGACGCGCCAGCCGCCGTACGCGAAGACCGCCGCCACGCCAGCGGAGATCAGCAAGGACGGCACACCGCCCGCGACGTAGTGCGTCCGCTGCAGGCCCATGAGCGTCGCGACGAACGCATCGTTCAGTCGCGAGAATCTCGTGACCTCGCGCCGTTCGGCCGCGGACGTCACCACCGTCCGCATCCCCTGGAGCGTGTCGATCAGAAAGCTGCCGATCTCCGCGCTCTGCGTCCGAAGCTCGGTCGTTCGTGCCTCGAGCATGCGGCGGTATCGTCCGAGTGCCCAGGCCGAGGGAGGCAAAGCCGCGACGCCGACGAGAAACAGCTTCCAGTCGAGCCAGACGAGGATGCCGGCGCTGCCCGCCAGATACAGGATGTTCCCGAACCACGCGAGCGCCGTCTCCGCGGCCACGCGCTGGATCTCGCTGATGTCGTTGTTGATGCGGGAGATGATGTCGCCGATGCGGGCGGTCGCGTAGAACCTGGGCGAGAGCCGCTGCAGGTGTTCGTACAGATCGCGCCGCATGTCGAACAGGATCGCCGCCGACACGCGCGTGTAGGTGAGGCCGCTGATGACATTCAGCACGAACCCCAGGCCGCCGGACAGCAGGAACAGCAGAACGATCTGGCGAAGCGACTGTGCGTTTTTCGCGACCAGCGCATCGTCCACCAGCAGCTTGGTCAGGTACGGCAGCCAGAGCGAGAGCGACGTGCTGATCAGGCTGATCGCGAGGACGCCCGTGAGGCGCCGCCAGTAGGGAAAGACGTAGTTGAGGGCGCGGCGCATTATTCATCCGGGGGGCTTCGCCCCCGCGGACCCCCTTACGCGCTCGCTCGCGGAGCCCCGAATGCCCCGCTCCGCTCACGCGGCTCGCTCGCACAGCTCACTCGCCTGGTCATCTACTTGGCTGGTTTGGCAGGTGGTGGTACCAGCAAGAATCCTGTCATATCGCCGTCAAGCGTGATCGTGCGTTGCTTGGTAAACGTCGCAGGATCGTGGAGGTCGATGGTGTTGCCGGCCGTGTGCACGTAGACGTAGTTGCCGTTGCTGCTGACGCGCATGCCCATGCGCGGCCGCCCCTTGAAGGGAATGCGGCTGATGACGCGGTAGTTCTCGAGATCGAAGGTCCAGAATTCGTAGTCCTCGATGCTTTGGAGCATGCCGTAGCCGCGTTTGCGATCCGGAGATACGGCAAAGCCCAGGCCGCGCGACGGCCCGATCGGATGGAAGTCGATCTTCTTCTTCGCGAGCTCGATGCGGGCGAGGCCCATGACGCGGCGGCCCTGCACGGGATCCTGCTGGGTGAAGAACCCGGTGTAGAAACCGGGCTCGTCGCTGAACGGCGTGAGGCCGCCGATCGGCACGCTGCCGGCGCCGGGCTCGAGCGGGCGGGAGACCTCCCAGCGATCGACCTCGGTGAAATTGGTGGTCTCGTAGATCAGGATGTCCTCGCTGAACATGTAGAGGAGCTTCCCGTCGGGCGAGAACAGCACGCCCACACCCTCGCGTTCCTCGCCCTTCGGCCACGGGATCGTGCGCACGATCTTCCGCTGCGCGATGTCGTACTGCACGAGCGTCGGCGGACCAATCACCCAGCGATCGGCCTCGAGCGTGTACTTCTTGATCGTCAGAATCAGCGTCTTGTTCTGGGGATCCGGCCGCATCGCCCAGATGCGCGTCTTCGACTTCCCTTCCGTGAGGGTGAACGTCCCCAGCGACGTGCCCTTGAGGCGATCGATGATCTCGATCTTTTCGTACGTCGTGTCGCGCACGTAGAGGCGTGACATGTCGTCGGACAGCGTCAGGCCGATCGGGATGCCGACGCTGACGGGAATCTCGCTCGTGACTTTCTCGGTCGCCTCGTCGATGACGAAGATCACGCCCTTGTACGAGCCGCAGTAGATCGTCCCGTTGCCCGCGGACACGACGGACGCCGCGGGCTTCGAGCCGGGTTTCGTCTGGGCCTGAAGCGCCGGGATGACCAGCGCCAGGGCGATCACGACCGCAACGCCGGGGCTAAAGCCCCGGCCTACGGACGCGTAGGCCGGCCCTTCAGGGCCGGCAATTGGCTTACGGGAAGATGACATCGATCTTCCGCCAGTCCTTCTGCGCCGCGGCGCACTTCTTCGTCCAGTCGGGCGCGTGATTCAACTGGTCCGGCACCTGCGCCGGCCAGAAGCACCCGAGGTGACAGTCGAACAGATCGCGTTCAACCGGCTGACACAGGCCCGCCGTACCGCCGCTGCGATCCACTTCCCAGCCGGGCGCAAACACCGTGGAGCATCCCGTGGGAATGTGCGGACCCGCTGGCTGCTGCGGCGCCTGCATGCAGAGCGCAACAACATCACCCTCGCTCTTTCCCGTGGCTTCTGCCAGCGCGCGCGAAAGGCGCCTGGCTTTTCCGTTAACTGGGCTGAGGTGCTTCATCGTCGTCTCCCTCGAACTGTTGCAGGAACGCAGGATTCACCCGCGAGATTTCCGCGTAGATGGCGAGGCACGTGTCCATCCAGCCGCGAATCCAGTCGCAGTAGTGCAGGTTCGGCCGATTCGTCGAACCGTATCGCGTGTGTGCTTCGTGGTAGCAACCGCCCGCGCAGACCGGCCGTGCCCAGCACGACTGGCAGTCGGTCTTGTTGGCCACGTGATGCGTGTCGAGAAACGCGCGCTGCATGTCGCGATTGATGCCGTCGCGCACGGTGCCGAGCTTGTGGTCGTCCGATCCGGCGAAGCGGTGACAGAGCGCCACGTCGCCGGAAGTCGAGACACCGAGCAGGCCGAATCCAGCTCCGCAGGGCCACGCCTTGCTGGCGCCGCGGTGGATCTCACCGAGGTTCTCCCGGACGTTGCTGAAGCCGTGATGCCGGCCCGCAACGGCAGCGTCGCGGTAGTCGCAGGAAAGATCCCTGAACTGCTCCAGCACGCTTTCGAACCCTTCATCGCCAAAAGCGTGCGGCCGGCCCGGCGCAGCGGTGACCGGCGCAAATCCCACTTCATAGAACCCGATTTCCTTCGTCAGGTGGTCGTAGATGCGCCGCACCTGGAGCGTCTCGCGCGTGAGCGTCACGCGCGCGCCGATCGGCCGCGATCGGTGCCGGGCCAGCAGTGCCTTGATGTTCGGCGCGACGAGGTCGTAGCTCCCGGCCCCACCGTGGAACACGCGGAACTTGTTCTGGAGATCGGCCGGACCGTCGATGGAGATCGTGACGCCGAAGTCGTTCTCCGCGAGAAACTCGATGGCCTCCGGCTTCAGCAGCGTCGCGTTCGTTGTGAGGCTGAAGTCCACTTTCTTGCCGAGCTCGGCCGCGCGCTCCCGTGCATACGCCACCGTCGGCCGCAGCACCCGGAAATTGAGCAGCGTCTCGCCGCCGAAGAACGTGAGGTGCGCGGTCCGGCCGGATTCGCGCAGCATGAAGTCCACGCTCGCCCGGGCCGTCTCTTCACTCATCATCTTCGGCTGACTGCCGTTCTCCGTCTGGACGATCTTGTCTTCGCCGTACTCGTAGCAGTAGCTGCAGCTCAGGTTGCACTGGTTGGTGACGTTCATCACCATCGTACTGAGCGGCACGGGTGTGAGCGGCACGATCTTTGGCACACGTTTCAGCGGCGCGTCAATCGTCCGCACGGCTCTGATCTGCGACAGCTCCTCGAGGGACTCCCTGATTTCGGCCGGAGTAAACCTCGCGCCCAGCTTGATCGCGAGGTCGTCGGTCGAGAGCGGACCGTGCGCGAGCTCGTCGAGGACCGCCGCCGACGTCTCATCGATGGCCATGACCGCCGCGCTCGGCGCCAGATACACGTGATGTACTCCGCCGGCCTGGAAGACGTGGCAATCGCCGGGGTTGATCGCGTTCATCGCTGATTGATCGTGGAAAAGTCCCACCGCATGTACAGCGGAACGGTGACCACGAGATGCGCCCGTGAGCGCAGGGGCTCGGCGCCCTGGGGCTGATACACGGCGACGACCCACACGTCACCGACGTTGTTGCGATTGCCCGATCGCTTCGGATTCGGGCCGTCCACGGCCGGTGTGAACACGCCGCGCGTCCGATCGATCTCGCCGACGAACTTCACGTCGTCATCATCGAACGTCGCGGTGTACTCCTCGATCGACCACACGGCGTCCACCGGACCCAGATCGATGTCGTCCTTCGTGTCGGGCTTTCCGTCGGCGCCGTTGCTCCACGCCATGGCGTCAAAGCGCCCGAGCATTTTCGGGAACATCACGCCGCCGACGCGCGTCAAGCCCCAGTTCGGCGTCACCTTCAGGTAGTCGATCTTGTCGTAGACGGCGATCGCTGATTTTGTGACGGTGCCCGACAGAAACAGGTCGCGCAGTCCGATTGGCGCGTCCGCGGCGACGTCCACGGTGAGCGTAATGACGCCGGTCGCCGCGACCGACGCGCTCGTGACTTTCACGCCCGGCCCAAGATCGACATCCGCGGCACTCACATTCGCCGGCAGGTTCTCCCCAATCACGCGAACGGGCTGGGCTGAAGCGCCGCGCTTGATCCCCTTGCGATCCAGGCCAACGATCATCGGATCCCTGCCGATGCGCGTCAGCGTCACGTCGAGTCCGAGCTCGTCGTATGCGCCGGTGAACCACCGGCCGGCGATCGACTGCCAGCCGCGGTCGACGAACATCACTTCGCGCAGCGACGTGTTGTCGTCGCCGCCGACGGTTGTTCGTCCGCGCCACTGGAAACCCGTGTAGATCACGGCGCGGCCCGTGCGCGAGACCGTGCGGCCGCTCCTCATGTAGGTGAAGGAGGTCGTCGTCGTGAACTCGTCCGGCGATGCGCCCGCGGCGATCGTCACGCGACCGAGGAACGGTCCTTCGCTGGTTTCGTAGCCGGAGAGCGCCCAGGCGCCCTCGATGCGCGGACGACGGACGCTCGCCGACCACGCCGTCCATTCGGGCGTTTTCAGCGGAAACGCCGACTTGAGGTGCGCCAGCGCCTTGTCCATCGGATGGCGGTTATCGGGCGGACGGCCGTCCGGGCCCGGCGTCGTGCTCGGCGGACCGAACCGGCGGAAGACCTGGTTGTCGACGAGCGGATACCACCCGCGGTGCATCGCGACGAGCAAGTCCCAGTCCTCTCCGGTACGCCGCTGCAGCAGCACGCGGCCCATCGAGTGACAGCTGTTGCAGACATTCGCAGTGTCGGCATTCGCGGTGTAGGTGTAGTCGATGAATCGCCGCTCGGATTCGAACGCGCCCGGCTTCGCTTCCTCCGGCGCCAGGCCGAGATTGTCGGCGAGGTACTTCACGATCACGCGCGCGTCGTTGGGATCGATCTGCGCCTTGTTCAGCGTGACCATCCGGCGGATCGTTTCCTGCCAGCCTTCCGGCGTCGTGCGGCGGTACGAGATGCGCGACATCCGGAACTTGCCGTCGATCTTGTGACACTCGCCGCACACGTTCACGACGGTGTTGTTCTCGATCGGAATGCCCTCGTCGGTGTCTTTTGCAGGGGCTTGCGGAGTCTGCGCGGGGACCTGAATCGTTGCGGTGGCCGCAGTCGCGCGAAGGACGAGCGCGAGACTGAGCGTCAGCAGTGCCACAGCGAACGCGCGCTTCATACGATTGCCCGAGTTTGTATCACACTAATGCGGGGGGACTTCGTCCCCGCCGCACCTCCCTTACGCGCTCACTCGCGGGGACCCCTGATTCCCCGCTCCGTTCGCGCGGAGCGCTCGCTGACCGCTCGCGCTGAAGCCCCTCTCCATGACCACAAAACCTTCAATCCTTCATTCTTCATGTGAACTAAACCGCAGGGTCCCTGCGGAGATAAGCAACGAGAGCGCCCCAAGAAAATCCGGAAGCTGAATGTCTGGTGTGACCGACTGGGAGGCGGCGAAAAGCTCGCCGACGTCGCGGTGCTCCGGGGCCAGGCGGACCAGCGATACGAGGTCGACGCCCCGGAGGTATCTGAGGCCATCCGGCCACGAGGGGCTGATGAGCTGATCCTCCATCACGATTTCCCTGCCGTGTACCGCCGCACGTGGTTCGATGCGCAGAAGCGGGCCCGCTGCAAGAATGAGGGAAGGACGCGCGCGCAGGTCGGCGAAGGCCTGGAGCACGGCGGGATCGCGGCCCAATTCAACTGCGTCCGGTTCGGAATCATCGATGGAACTCGACGTCGATCCGGCCCGCGCGATCCAGAACGGCTGGCCGGTACGCGCGGCGTCGTTGGCGAAACGAGAGGCCTGACGCGTCGCAGCGGCGGCCACCGCGCGTTCGCGTCGATCGAAGAACGCGAACGCCTCGTCCGCCATTGACGGATTGACGAGCGCGGTGTGCGCCGCGATCGCGGCCAGCCATCCGGACGCGAGCGCCTTTTTCACGCCGAATGATGACAGCGGGTTGATGGCGGAGCCGGCGTCGCCGGCGAGCAGGAAGCCCGGACCGGCGTACTGCCGTGCGGTGTACTCGGATGCGTCCGCACCCCAGGGAGCGTCGGCGAGTTGCGCACGCTCAAGGATCTTCGTGAAGGGCCGGACCTTGGCGACTTCGGCCAGATACACCTCGCGCGAGGGCGCCCCGCGCGTGAGCTCGCTCCGCGACGGATCCACCATCACCGTGAATTGCCGAACTTCGCGATCGACCGGGACCGACCACGCCCAACCGCCGTCGTACGAGGCCACCAGCGTGTGGGTCTCGTCTTCGATTGGCCACGCCCGGTCATTCCGCCACGTTCCGGCCAACGCCACCGTGCGTCGATCCGGATCCATTACACGCAAGCCGTGCTCGCGCGCCAGGACGCCTGATCGGCCGGAGGCGTCGATGACGATAGGACCTCGGGAGTCGTTTTCGTGCAGAACGGGAAACTCGGGGTTCCCTTTTGATAAGGGAAACTCGAGTTTCCCATTCGGCACGAAAACGACTCCCGAGGTCCTAATCGCCAGATCGCGAAGCCGGCGATCGAAGTCGCTGCGAAGAACCTGATATCCGGGCGTGTCGTCGGGGAACGTCTCGATGCGAGCCGGCTCGCCGGCCCACCAGACGGTGTTACCACGCCAGGGCAGGAAGCCGGCGCTTTGAATGTCATCGATCGCGCCGATGGCGCGAAGCACCTTGTTGGCGCTCGGCGGAATCGATTCAGCAATCCGTCCGGCATCGCTTCCTGGACGATCGACCAGGACCACCGCATGACCCCAGAACGCCAGCAGCCGCGCGGCAGCCGATCCCGCGGGACCTCCGCCGATGACTGCTACATCAACCTGCAACCCACAACCTGCAACCTGCAATGGCCATGAAGCGTCACCATCGCGAGATCGTCACTTTCTGATCCGTGTAGAACGCGAACGCATCGCGCCCGTGGACTTTGAGATCGCCGAAGAAACTGTCGCGGGCGCCGCCGAACGGGAAGTACGCCATCGGCGCCGCGACACCGATGTTCACGCCGACCATCGAGGCCGTCGCGCGATGCGCGAACTCGCGGGCGAGCTTCCCGCTCTGTGTGAAGATCGATGTCGCGTTCGCGTTCGGATGCGCGTCCATGATGCGGAACGCCTCGTCCAGATTGCGCACCGGACAGACGGTCGCAACCGGCCCGAAGATTTCCTCGCGGCCGATTCGCGTCTCCGGCGAAACGCCGTCGAAGACCGTCGGTCCGACGAAGAACCCGGCATCAGGAAGCTTTCGCGCGCGGCCATCGAGAGCCAGTGCGGCGCCCTCGCTGATACCGAGCTCGACGTACTCACCGACACGTTCACGATGACGGGCGCTGATGACCGGGCCCATGTCGATTCCCGGCTCGAGTCCATCCCCAATCCTGAGGGCGCGGGCAGCTTCGATCAGCCGATCGCGCGCCGGTACGTGCGCCGCGCCCACTGGCAGCAGCACGCTTCCCGCCAGACAACGCTCACCCGCACAGCCGTAGAACGACTCGGAGATCGCCGGGATGGCGCGGTCCAGATCCGCGTCTGGCATGACGACGATGAAGTTCTTGGCGCCGCCGAGTGCCTGTACGCGCTTGCCGGCATGCGTGGCACGCTGATAAACGGCCCGCGCGACGGACGTGGATCCCACAAACGATACCGCGCGGATGCCCGGATGATCGCAGATCGCTTCCGCCACTCCGCGATCTCCGTGAATGAGATTGACGACCCCGGGTGGAAGGTCGCACTTCTCGAGCAACTCGAAGATCCGCTGCATCGAGAGCGGCACCTGCTCCGACGGCTTGAGCACGAACGTGTTGCCGCAAACGACCGCGAACGGAAGAAACCACAGCGGCACCATCGCCGGGAAATTGAACGGCGCGATTGCGGCGCACACGCCAAGAGGCTGGCGCATCACCTGACAGTCAATGGCGGGCGCGACATTCTCGAGCCCGTAACCCATTAATAAGGAAGGGGCTCCGCATGCGACCTCGACGCACTCGATGCCGCGCCGCACGCTGCCCCGCGCCTCATCCAGGGTCTTGCCATGTTCGGTGGTGACGATTCGCGCCAGTTCCTCGACGTGATCGTCGAGAAGCGCGCGGAACCTGAACATCGCGCGCGCGCGCACGACCGGAGGCGTCTCGCTCCATTCAGGAAACGCCTTCGAAGCCGCCGCGACTGCGGTATCGAGATCTGGTCCAGTCGACAGCGGCGTCTTCGCGATGACGACGCCTCGCGCCGGATTGTGGACGTCAACGTGCGCGCCACCGCGCGACGGGACCCAGCGACCGCCAACAAAGTTCTCGAGCACCCGGATGCCGGACATCCGGGTCATTCTAGTGCCGGTTCAGCTCACTTCCGCCGGACCCACCCTTCGCTCTTCAGGCGATACAGCTGATACCAGGCGATGAGACTCGTCGCGAGGAAGGCCATGGCGATGAACCAGGGTCCGCCAAGGCCGCCGCTCGGCAAGGCTCGTCCACGAAAGAACGCGAACAGGAACACGAACAGCGCGGCCAGGCCGAACGCGATGACGTAACCGCGGAGCTCGCTGCGCTTCTGCATCAACGAGCGCGTGTGCTCGAAGACCACGGCGCCCGATTCCTGGGCGGTCCCGGACGGGCGCGGTTCGTGGAAGACCTGACGGAATCGCTCCATCATCTGGCGGAATTCCGGATCCTCACGCAGGAACTCATCCACGATCGCCCGCGTGTCGGCGCTGACCTCGCCCGAGAAGTAGCCGGGCAGGAGGTCGTAGATCACGTCGCGTGTCACTTTCATGTGGACTCTCCGAATATCTCGATCAGCGCTTCGCGCGCGCGGAAGATGCGGGACTTCACGGCCCCGACACTCACACCGAGCGCATGGGCTATTTCTCGATGCGACATCCCGCGCGCCACGAACATCAACAGCGCCTGCCGATCGCCCCGGGAAACCTGTCGCAACCGTGCCCGCACCGACGCCAGCGTCAAGGCGTGTTGCACCTGCACGTCAGGCGCCGGACCCGGGTCCGCGAGTGTTTCCTCGAGCGTCGACACCGGCCGGCTCGTACGGAGCTGATCGCGGTACAGGTTCTTCGCGATCGTCAGCAGATACGCGCGTACCGTGGCGAACTCGATCCGGTCCCGTGCGATCCACGCCCGTACGAAGGTATCCGAGGCCAGATCCTCGGCCCGGCTGCGGTCCCCGGTCAGAAACAGGGCGAACCGGTAGACGTCCGGGTAGTGCCGTTCGTACAGGGCCTGAAACTCCTGCATCGCGCGTAGAGCCTCCGCGCTCTCCGTGTATGAAGAATACGGCGATACGGCACGAAGGTTACGATGACCGCCGTGGCTTCTCAGGAATCCTGGCGTAACGTAGCCATTCTCAGCGCCGCACAGGCGCTGGCGGCGTCCGCGGGCCCGTTCGTGGTGTTGTCCGGGGGCATCGTCGGACAGGCGCTCGCGCCGTCGCCACTGCTGGCAACGCTGCCAATCACCGCGCTCGTGGTCGGCCTGGCGTGTGCGGCTGTTCCGGTGGCGGCCCTGATCCGGCGCATCGGACGCCGATCGGCCTTTGTCCTTGGCGCGGCAGTGAGTTCGGCGGCCGCCCTGGTCGCCGCTCGTGCGGTCACCGTGGACGGTTTCGCGATGTTCTGCGCGGCAACGTTCGTCATGGGCGGGGCGAGCGCGTGCGTGCAGCAGTACCGGTTCGCAGCCGCCGACAGCGTCGATGCGCGGCACACAGGCCGCGCGGTGTCCTGGGTGCTCGTCGGCGGCATCATCGCGGGTGCACTCGGTCCGGAAATCGCACGCCGGGGACGGCTCTGGTTCGGCACCGAATTCAGCGGCGCGTTCGTGATCGTCGCGATCATCCAGCTCGTCGCAATGGCGGTACTCGCGGGGCTGCGGATTCCCCCTGCCGCGGCAACTGCCAATCGCGGCGAACACCTGACTGTTGGCGCCCTCTTCGCTGAAAGGTCATTTGTGCTCGCGGTGGCCGCCGCCGGCAGTGCCTCCGCAACCATGAGCTTCCTCATGACCGCGACACCGATCAGCATGCACGTCCACGATTCGTTGTCGATAGACGATGCGGCGTTCGTGATCCAGAGTCACGTCGTTGCGATGTACGCGCCGTCACTCGTCACCGGCTGGCTCGTGGATCGACTCGGCGTGGCGCGGATGATGGCCGCCGGCGCGGTCGTCATTGGCGGAGCGATCGCGGCCGCGACGACGGGTCACAGCGTGACTGCATACTGGCTGGGCCTCGTTCTGCTCGGATTGGGTTGGAACCTGCTCTTCATCGGCGCCACCGTCCTTCTGACGCAGAGCTTCGCGCTGCCCGAACGAATCCGGGCGCAGGGCCTGAATGACCTGATCGTGTTCAGCAGTCAGGCCGTTGCGTCATTGGCCGCCGGTGCCGTGCTGCATCGATTCGGCTGGCTCACGATGAATCTGATGGCCGTACCGCTTCTGGTGCTGGTGCTCGTGCTTGTCGCGAAGCGGGGACTTGGTACGCCGAAGTAGGCGGCTAACCCGCCTCAGGCCACCCGCATGCCCTCGGCGATCCGCGCATGATCGCGGAGAATTCTCGCCGTGGTTCCGGCATCGGCCGCGAGGTGCGACGCGCCGCGCTCGAACGTCCCGCCGAGCAGAATGCCGTCCGGCCGCGGAAACATGAACAGAGTGCCCTCGCCTCCGCCGATCGTGAGGTAGTCGAGGCGATCGTCCGGCGGCATGAACACGAGCTGCCCGCGCACGGGAACGAGCTCGGTGTCGCCAAAAAGCGCGCCCGCGCCAAGTCCCGTGCAGTTGAAGATGGCGGGTTCCTCGAGCGCGAGCACCTCGGAGACATCTCGAAACTCACGCACTTCGACCCGGCCGCCCGCCTCGCGTATGTCGGTCAGTGTCCGCCGCAGAAACACGCTCGGCTCGACGAGCATCGTCACGAACCTGTAGACGAACGGTGATGGGAACGGGTGCTCGTCAGGACCCAGCTCCTTCAGCGATGGGAACAGCTCGGGCAGTTCGCGCAGGTAATAGTCCGCCCTGGGCTCGACGCGGCGGGCGTTCAGGAAATAGTTCTCCTTCCACGACACGCCGTACCCGGACCCGACCAGGTTGCCGAATGCGTGATGCGCGAGCCGCGCCGCTTCCTTGTACTGAGTCTGGAAGGCGGCGGTCGCGCGGCTCTCCTCGAACACGCTCGTCGGCGCCCACTGGCCGCCGGCGATGTTCGAGGTGGTGTGGGGCGGCAGGGCTTTCGCGTAGATCGTGACTGACCAGCCGCGGTCCTGCAGCAGGCGCGCGGTCGTGAGTCCCATGATCCCCGCGCCGATCACCGCGGCACGGCGGCCGCCCACGGCGGGCGGCGCTTCGCGCACCGCCAGCGCGGACGAACCCCAAGACAGCGTGATGCCGCCTCCGCCGTGGCCGTAGTTGTGAACGACGAGCTTTTCGCCCATGCGCTCGCCGCGGACAACGAAACCCGACGGCCGGTACGGGCGCAGGCCAACAACGGTCCGAATGACTTGATCGGCAAGAATCCGCGGCCGAACGAAAGGCGATCGCGAGAGCGCGCGATCGTACGCGGAAAACGCGCTCGCGGGCCGCCGAGTCGCGCAACCGCCGAGCGCAAGTCCCGCCGTCGCGAGACCTGTCTTGACGATCCATTCGCGCCGGCCGATCGCGCCCATGCGCGAACATCATAGGCTCAGGCCCGGCAGCGGGAGTACTATTTCGAAATGCAACTGACGATCGAATACTGCGGTCGTTGAAATTATCTGCCTGAGGCCTCCAGGCTGGAGGCTGCGCTGAAATCGACGAGCGAAGGGACGGCTCTGACGATCGAGCTCGTCAAGGGCGACCGCGGCGTGTTCGACGTCCGCCTCGACGGTGCGATGCTGTTTTCGAAAAAGATCGAGGGCCGCTTCCCGACCGTGGACGAGATCCGCGCGCGCCTACCGTCCGCGTGACATCCGCGCCAGATTGTCTTTCGCGGGGACGAAATCAGGATCGATCGCGAGCGCGCGTTTCACGTGCTCGAGTGCTTCGGCGTGACGCCCGGCCTGCGCAAGTGAGACTGCGAGTCCGTTTTCCGCGGCCGCCGAGTCTGGCTGAAGCGCCGCCGCCCGGCGGAATGCCTCGATTGCGTCGGCGAACCGGCCCATCCTCAGGAACGCCACGCCGAGACCCTCGTGCCCCTGGCCGTACTGCGGGTTGATCGCGACCGCTCGCTGAAACGATTTCACCGCGTCGGCAAACTGGCCGAGATCTGCAAGCACTTTTCCCAGATCGAGGTGATGCAGTTCGTCGTCTGGCTCGAGCGCCACGGCCGCTCGAAACTGCCGCAGAGCCTCATCCGAGCGCCGGACCGAGAACAGGGCGCGGCCGAGGAAGTCATGCGCGCGCGCGAACTTCGGATCCGCCTGCACGGCGATCTGGAGTGGCGCGATCGCGTCCGCCATGCGGCCGGCCTCGACGAGGCTCCGGCCCAGTTCCCACTGGTTCTGCGGATTGCGCGCATCCGCGCGCACTTTGAGCTCGGCGCCGGCGACGTTCTCGCGGGTCTGCATCTCGATCATCGATCGCATCAGCCGGCGTCCGTCGACGGGTGTCTTGGTCAGTACCTGCAAAGACAGGTTCGCCATCTCATCAGTCGATTGCAGCCCGTACATCACGCGCTTCGGCGGCGACGAAGGGTTGTCTTCATTCCCCGGCGAGTTGTCGTACACGTACTCCATCGTCAACGTCGTGCCCGCAGGCAGCGCGAGGGGTGACGTCAGCCGGTACTCCTGCTGCCAATGGAAGTCCCAGTGCGGGATCCTCAGCAGGCGCTTCACGGCTCCGCCTGGCAACGCCGCGGAAATGTCCATGCTCCTGCCGAGATAGTGCGCGTGCGGGAACAATGCGAGCAGCGTGACGTCGACCGGCAACTGGAACATCGACTTCACCTGGTGCGCGGACGCACCGGGGGGAATGTCGATCGTCATCGAACCCATCGTGAGCTCCACCGGCGTCTGTGCCGGCTGAGAGTCCGTGAAGAACAGGCCGATGGTTGGCTGCACCTCGACCGGCGTCGCGCCCGGCACCAGATGCAGCTCGACGACCACGTCCGCGCCTGCGTCGAGCCGCCACGGCATGCCCTCCGGCGCCACGATCGGTCCACGACCGGGTGACCAGCCGACGAAGTGTCCGTCCGGATTCCGCGCATCGGCCACCATCACGCCGTCGAATCCGGGCTCCTTGTCCGCGGCATCGCGACGCCGCGAGGCATGCGTGCGATCGATGCGCAGGACCGCGTGATGGATCGGGGCCGCGCCGGTCCGGAATTCGACGGCGCGGACGAACCGGCCGGCTGACACCGGCGCCTGAAACACGATCTGCCTGTAGCGATCGCCCTCGCCGGCGTCGAGATCGAAGGGCCTGGTCATCGTCAGAACGGCATCCGGCTGGCCGAACTGCCAACCGTCCGGAAACACGGGCGCTTTCGGTACATCTGCCTGATTCCCCAAGGGCGCGCCTGTCTCGCTCCAACGGCGCAGTATGGAGATCTGCTCGTCCTTGAGGCGTCGTTCACCCGCGAACGTAAGCTCGCCGGCGGCTGCCGGCCACGGTGGCATTTCGCGCGCGCCGGTCACATCCGCGATCGTTTGCGCACGTTTCCTCGCGTCCTCGTACTCAATGAGCGAGAACGGCGCGACCTGTCCCGGCCGATGACAAGTGACGCAGTTGGCGTGGAGGATGGGCGCGACGTCCTTGCTGAAGGTAACCGGACCGGTGACGGAAACCGGCGGGGCCATCGGCGGTGGCGAAGGCGGAGCTTCGCGGCACGCCGCGATCAAAAGCGCGACGGCGAAACACCAGACGCGTCGGTCCATCAGGTCTAGCCGAACGCCAGCACCGCAAAGACGATGATCGCGAGGACCGTGACGAACGCCGCCCTTCCCGCCCGCTGCATTCGCGCCATTGCCGAGGCGTCTCCGTTCTTCAACTTCTTCTGCTGCGCGTGGATGTAGCCGACGATCCCGATGAGAATCACCACCAGCGTGAGCTTGATGTGAAACTCACGCGGCATCGCCGTCATGCCTCCCCATTTTCGGAACAACAGCCACAGGCCGGAAACGATCAGCAGCGTGAGGCCGACGTCGCCGATCCGGCTCATCGCCATCGGGAAGCGACCGAGCACGGGCTTCTCCGCCGGCGCGGCCTTCGCGATGAGACCGGCCATCACCATGTTCGAGAACGACACAGACAGGCCCATGGCCAGGCCGAGAAAGTGAAGGATGAGCGCTACCTGATTGATCGTTTCCATGGCGGGAGATCCTGTCTCCTAGTTCTTCTTGTAAGTCGCCTTCGTCGTTGTCGGCGTACCACCGAAGTTCGACGTCGTCTCCACGACGAGATTGCCCGATGCATCGAGCGACCACGTCTGGGTAGACTCGGCGTTGTTGCCGTTGAAGTTGGTGGTCGTCGTAATCACGAATTTCGCGCCGTTCCACTTTGCCTTCGACACGCGTTCAACGGTCTGGCCGCCGAACGACAGCGGGTTCTTCGTTTCAGAGCCGTCAAGGTTGTAGACAGCTTTTATCTCGCCCATCTGCGGATTGTTCGTGATGACGGTGAGGACCTTCTCGTCCTGCGTTGCCGTGAACTCCTGGCCAAGCCCGCCACCGCGCCCGCCACGCCCGCCACCAGCCGCCGCTGCATTCGGGTCGGGCACCAACGTCCACTTCCCTGCAAAGCTCGACTTCGACTGCGCGAACGCCGTCGCACACGCCGCCACGAACAACGCAATTACTGAAATCGAGATTGTCTTTTTCATTACGCGCCTCCTCACCTCTAGGCCTTCTTGTAGGTGTTCTTGATCGTTATCGGACCGCCGTAGGCCGACGGCGAATAGTACTCTCTGAGATCGTCGGACGGAACTGGCGCCCACTTCTGCGTGGATTCGATCGTGAGCGCACCCGACGCGTCGAGCGACCACGTCTGCCTGGATTCCACCACGGTCCTTCCCAGGCTGGACGTCGTCGTGACGACGAGCCTGTCGCCGTCCCACGTGACCTTCGACACCCGATACGCGGCCTGGTCGGTCGACACCAGACCGTCATGCCTGCCGCCGGAATTTACGATCGGGTTGCTGGTCTTCGAACCGTCGAGTTTGTACACCGACTTGATCTCACCGCCCTTCGGGAGCTTCTGGACGACGGCGAGAGTCTTCTCGTCCTGGGTCGCCGTGAACTCCTGGCCCAGAGCCATGCCGCCGCCGCCGAGCCGCCCGCCGCCGCCTCCATCGCCAGTGATGATCGGACCAGTCGCTCTCGTCCAGCTTCCCGAAAAGTTCGGCTTCGTCTGCGCGGCGACCGTCGTCATTGCCGCCACGATCAAGGCAAGTGCTGAAGTCCAAATGGCCTTCGTCATTGCGAGCCTCCAATGGCGCTGGCAACGCCTTGTCGTCACTCGTCGCTACCTGTCGTTACCCGTCGTCGCCTGTCGTGACCAGTACCAATACGCCGGCAATCCCAACACCAGCAGTCCCAGGCCGGCGATGGATTGAACGGGCCGGGACACGAGCGTGTTGATCACCATGAACAGGGCGCCCAGGATGAACACCGCAGGCACTACAGGATAGCCCCACACACGGTAAGGCCGCTCGGCATCCGGTCTCAACTGCCGCAGCCGAAAGAATGCGAGGCCGCCGAGCAGGCTGAAGAGCACCGAGACGAAGACCACGTAGGTAAAGAGGTCCTCATAGGTTCCGGAGACCGCGAGCACCGACGACCAGATCGTGAGGCCGATGATCGCGATGTGCGGCGTGTTGTACTTCGGGTGAACCGCCGCCGCAGCCGGAAACAGGACGCCGTCCTTCGCCATCGCGTAGAAGAGACGCGATGCACTCAGAATGACCGCGGCGTCCGATCCGAGCGTGGACACCAGCACCGTCGCGGCGATCAACGTTGCGCCCCACGAACCGACCATCGCGGTCGCGGCCGTCTCGGCGACGCGTGGCGTGCCGCGGAGCGCCTCCATCGGCAACGCATAGAGGTACGACACGTTCACGATGACGTAGATCGCCATCACCACCAGCATGCCGGCCGCCAGTGCGCGCGGCAGATTGCGCGCGGGATCCCGGACTTCGCCGGCGGCGTACGTCACGAAGTAGTAACCCTCGACCGCCCAGAGCACTGAAATAAGCGCGACACCAAAAGCGGCGAGGACGCCGGTGTCCGCGGCGACCGGCACGATCGGCGTCCATTCAGGCGACACCTGCGGCGAGACGATGGCGAATACGGGCAACAGCACGAGACCCGTCACCTTGGCGATCGTGAGCACGGCATTCGTGCGGCTTCCGGATCGAACGCCGACGTAGTTGATGGCCCCAAGAAAGGCGATCGCGGCGACGGCGACGAGTTGACTGCGCGCAATGTGCAGGGTCGTAAATCCCAGCGGCAGATCCGCGACCACGTGCGCCGACGACAGCGACGGAAAGAAGTAGCTGAAGTAATTGGCGAAGCCGATCGCGACGGCGGCGGTGCCGCCGGCCAGCACGACGAGCAGCGTCGCCCATCCGTACAGAAACCCGGTCAGCGGCCCGAACGCTTCGCGCAGAAACACATAGACGCCGCCCGATCTCGGAAACATCGTCGCCATCTCGGCGTACGTGAGCGCACCGAACAACGCGAACAGTGAGCCCAGTGTCCAGGCGAGGATCAGGAGGCTCGCCGACGGCAGCGCCGCCGCCATCGGGCCCGTGGTGAGAAAGATGCCGGACCCGACGATGCCGCCGACGACGAGCAGCGTCGCGGAAAACGGGCCGATCGCGCGTTCGAGCGTGGCCATGCCCTACCGGCGGTACTTGATCTGTCCGCCGACGATGGTCATCAGGATCCTTCCGTCGAGCAGTCGCGCCGGGTTCTTCTCGCCCACCTCGAACGGATCGATGTCCATGACGGTGAGGCTGGCCAGATGGCCGGGCAGGAGGACGCCGAGATCGAGCTCACGGAATTCCGCGTAGGCGGCCCAGTTCGTCCAGCCGCGCACGGCTTCCTCGATCGTCAGAGCCTGTTCCTTACGCCAGCCGCCGGCCGGCTTTCCGTTCTTGTCCGTCCGCGTTACCGCCGAGTGCAGGCCGTAGAAAATGCTGTAGTCGGTCGCCGGAAGGTCCGAATTGAGCGCCATTCGCGCGCCGGCCATCCGCATCGATCGCCACGCGTAGGCCCCGCCAAGGCGCTCGAGCCCGATGCGATCTTGCGCCCACGCCATGTCCTCGACGGCATGCGAAGGCTGCATCGAGGCGATGACGCCGATCGAACCAAAACGCGCGATGTCACCCTGCGACACGACCTGCGCGTGCTCGATACGAGGACGTGTGTCGCGAGCCGCAGGCGAATCGCGCATGACTTCCTCGAACAGGTCCAACGCCTCGCGATTCGCACGGTCACCGATGGCGTGAATCGACGCCTGAAATCCGGCCTTCATCATGGACGCGATCAGTTTCGCGTCGAATCCGTACGCCGCGCCGCCCACTCCCACGTGCCCGGGCCGGTCGCTGTACGGCGCCACGAAGAACGCGCCTCGGGAGCCCATCGCGCCGTCGTAGAACGCCTTCACGCTTCGCACTGCCATGCTGCCGGATGCGAACATGGGCCCGCGCGCCTGCCACGCGTCTACGAGCGGCCGGTCGCGCGCCGCCAGCATCACGTCGACGGCAATCGGCAGCGCCTGCCTGCCGTTGAGATCCTCGATCGCGGCCAGCAGACTTGCGTCGGCGCCGGCTTCGTGGACGGACGTGTAGCCGGCCTGAACCATCGCATTCAGCCCTTGGAGCACTCGATCGGCGAGCTGGGCCTTTGTCGGAGGCGGCACGGCTGCAGTGAGCAGCGCGGAGGCGTTGTTGACCAGCACGCCGGTCGGATTGCCGGCCGCGTCCTTCTTGATTTCACCGCCGGCAGGTGACCTGGTCGCACTCGTAATGCCCGCGCGTTCGAACGCCAGCCGATTGCCCCAGACCGCGAACGTGTGCAGGCCGTGCAGGATCACGGGATGATCCGGCACGCGTTCACTCAAGAGCTTCATCGTGGGAAGGCGCGTTGTCCAGGCACCCTCGTCCCATCCCCAACCAGCGATCCATTCGCCCTTCGGAACCTTGGCGGCCCGCGCTACCACGCGATCGACGGCTTCCGCCTCGGTCTGGACACCGACGAGGTTCACGCGATCGAGCGACGCTCCGAGATTGGCCAGATGAACGTGCGAGTCGATCAATCCCGGAATCAGCGTCGCACCCTTCAGATCGATGACCTGGGTCTTCGGACCCTTTCGCTTCTCGATTTCGTCTCGCCGGCCGGTCTCCACGATGCGATCGCCGAGGATGGCGATGGCCTCGAGATCGGGTACCCATCCGTCAGGTCCGCGAGGCGCCTGAGCGGATGGTTGTCCGGTGGGCTCGGGATCCGGCCACTTCAGGGAATAGATCCGGCCGCCGGTCACGATGAGGTCGACCGGCGGCAAGCCGGCGGTACCGCACGCGACCACGGCCCCGGCGAGTCCAACGAGGAGCAGCTGTCTCACGCGACGTCATTGTAGGCGGCGGACCGCCAGACGGCTGTAGACTTTTCGCGGAGTTCCAAAATGCCCCGACCTGCACGTGCGCTGCCCCGGTTCCACTTCGTCGTGCTTGCTCTGATCGTCCCCCTTTGGCTCAGCGCCCAGGCCGGAGGTTCGACAGGCTCACCACAAACGGGCCGTGGAGGCGGCGCGCAGTTCCCAGGCGGAACCAATCCTGACGGGTCTCTGCGTCCGTCTGGGCCAAACACGCGGTTGTTCACCCAGGACGCCTATACGGAATACGCCCTGCTCGAGCCGGGCAGCGCGCAGTTCCGAATCCGGTTCCTGCCCGAAGAAACGCGTGTCGGTGCCACAGTACTGGTGAACGCCACGCGCGGCGGGAGCGAAGGCGGTGACGTCGAGGTGTACGACCCGCGTACGGGAAAGCCCCTCGAGTTCACGTACGAAGCCGCGACCAACGACCCGACGACACATGAGATTAGAGCCAAGCTGCCCCAGCCAGTACCGGAGGGTGGCATTGGCCGCGTGCTCATCTACAAGACCTACAAGGACGAGCGCACGTACATGATGAACGGCGACGACATCGTGTGGGTGCGAAGCCTCAGCGGGTACCGGCTCGGAGTGCTCCTGCCGAAGGGTTATGCGTTCATCTCGTCGAATGTCGCGGCGCAGCTGGCGACGACGAATGATGGACGGCTGAAGCTGGCGTTCGCGAATCCAAGCGGCCAGTCGAATCCGGTGACGATTCACGCGCGCAAGACGCAGGCGGTGTTCGAGCCGCGTCCGTACGAAGACATGTTCTTCGATGACATCAAGACGTTGTACGACCTCGACCAGCCGAATACCGGACGCATCAACATCGACCAGACGTACTCGGACTACCGCAAAGGAAAAGTCGCCGTGCTGGACACGCTGCGGTACCTCGTGATGGCGAAGCCCAAGGTCGTGGACCTCGACACGGGCAAGGAACTGCCCGTGACACGCACTGGAGCCGGCGGCACCGTGCCGCTCGAAGTGCCGATCGCCAACGACAAGCAGAGCGCACACCTGCGGCTAACCGGAACGATGGTCGACCAGGGATACCGCCTCTTGAACGGCGAGCTGCTGTTCGATCAGACGCTGCGCGGCCTCCGCAACACCGTACTTCTTCCTGAAGGATGGGAGATTTCCGGTGCCAGTCAGTCGGGCACCATCGGCACGTACCGCGGGCGCACATTCATCGCGTTCATCAACCTGAATTCCGAGAACAGCTATCGCGTGACGATCCGCGCACGGAAGCAGAAGTAGTCGGCGGGCGTCAGCCCGCCGAAACCACCATGCGCATCGTCATCGCCGGCGGGACCGGATTCCTGGGGAGCGCGCTCTCGCGCCGCCTCGCGAAGGACGGTCACACAGTCGTGGTGCTCACGCGCGATTCGCTCGCGCCGCGTGAGCCGGGCCTCGTGAGATATGCGTCCTGGACGCCGGACGGCAACGCGGGCGCATGGGCGCGCGAACTCGACGGCGCCGACGCCATCGTCAACCTCGCCGGCGCGGGCATCGCGGACAAACGCTGGAGTGCGTCGCGGAAACAACTGCTCCGCCAGAGCCGGATTCTGAGCACGCGCAGCCTCGTCAATGCCATCCGCGTAATGACAAAGCGCCCCACCGTGATGATTCAGGGATCTGCCGAGGGCTATTACGGCGCGTTCGAGACCGGCCCCACGATCGACGAGTCATTTCCGCCGGGATCGGATTTTCTTGCGAATCTATGCGCCGCATGGGAAGCGGAAGCGCAGCCTGTTGCGGCGCTTGGCGTGCGGCTCGTGCTGGCACGGACGTCCGTGGTGCTGTCGAGGAACGGCGGCGCGCTGAAGAAGATGATTCCGCCTTTCAAGGCATTCGTCGGCGGCCCTCTCGGTACGGGCAAGCAGTTCTTCTCCTGGATTCATCTCGACGACTGGGTGGGGCTGAATGCCTGGGCAATCGGCAATCCAGAGGCGAGCGGACCGATCAATTTCACGGCACCAGGACCGGTCACCAACGGCGAGTTTTCACATGCCCTCGCACGCGCGCTCGGCCGGCCCTGCTGGCTTCCCGTCCCGCCCTTCGCGCTTCGCATCATCGTCGGTGAGATGGCCGGAGCCGCGCTCCTGCTCGGCCACCGCATCCTCCCCACGCGCGCGATCACGCTCGGATATAAGTTTCAGTACGAGCGGATTGATGAGGCGATGGCCGCAGCGGTGAAGTGAGCCAGACCGTTACGTCGACAACCCCAGACGCACACAGCGACCATCTAGGAAACGGAGACCACCAAGTAGTAACTAGATCGCCACCGTCAACGCCGCCGTGAATCCTGCCGAAACGCTGCCGGTCATCGTCGCGATCTCGAGCGCTGACCCGTCGCTGAAGACGTTGTCCGAGGCGAGCGAAACCTGCGAAAGATTCTGCGTGCTGCCGGCGTAGCCGCTCTGGGCGTAGACAAGCTCCGAGGCGTCCCTGGTGAGCGCGATCTGCGAGGTCGCGGTCTTGTTGGCGACGTTGGTCGCACTCGCCAGGCTGGGATACACCTCGAAGTGGATGTGCGGCCAGCGGCCGGAGTAGCAGCCTGGATAGATCGACGTGAACGTGACCTTCCCGCTCGAGTCCGCCTCCTGCACTCCACGCAGGTAGTTCTGATTCGTGACGCCCAGCGCGTAGAGCGAATAGCGGCCGAGCGCGTCACAGTGCCAGAGATACACGGCGCGGCCGGCGAGCACGGCGCAGGTCGAGGCCGAGACGATGGTGAGCTGGATCGTGAGCGGAACACCGGCCGCGGTGCCGCTGAGCCCGGCGAAGCTGGCGGTGATGTCACGACGATTGACTCCGCTCAAACTCAGCACGGTTGGCCCATTCGATCCATCGCCGGGATAGGGCCCGGCCGTCTCTTCAGGAACGCGACTGCATGTGCTCGCCGAGCCGCCACCGGAACTTGAACTCGATCCGCTCGGCGACGCGGCGGTAGTTCCGCCGCAGCCGAAGACGGACAACGCACTCACCCCGACGCCGAGTCTCGCGGCAATGCGGAACAGCTCGCGACGGTCCATGATGGCGCCCGTCGCTTTCAGATCCCGCTCGAGCCCGCCGAAATCATCGTGATGTAGATGGCTGCTCATGGTGTTGTCACTCTCCTGAATAGACGCTGGCCGGCGCCGGGAGATGTGACGAACGCGTGGCAGTTCTATGGAACGGTGATGACGGTCAGATGCTCGGCGCGGGCGCCGTTGGCGGCCGCGAGCGGGATGGACCGATCGAACGTGGCGAGCGTGCCATTCATGTCCTTCGCGAGCGCCAGCAGGTAAACGTCCGCGATCTGCGAGTGCCCGCGCGCATGCCCGAGGGAAAACCTTGCTTCGTCCTTGATGGAGAGCGCCGCGGGCCAGAACTTGTGATGACGGCTGCCGCAGAACATACGCAGCTGATCGGCGGCGACGGCAGGTCGAACGGCGTCCGTCTGGTATTTCGGATTCGAGACGACGCGAATGAAGCCGGCCTCGGTCATCGGACAGGTCGCCCATCCCTGTTCGTGATGGTCGGCGAACCAGTCGTGCGCAAGGTCGTGATGCACGTGATCCGCGTCGAAGAGCGCCACCAGAACGTTGATGTCGAGGAGCGCCACCCGGCTCATTTCAGGATCCCCCGTCCTCCCGCAAATCGTTCACGAGCTTCATCGTGGGTTTGGGCGATCCGGGCGAACGCCGAGGCAACAGGGGAACGCCGTTCCTGACGCGGGCTGACCGCGGCGATTCGAGCGACTTCCGGACCAGTTCGGAGACCACTTTCCCGAGCGTTGACCCCCTCGCCGCCGCAAGTTCTTTGGCGGCTTGGAGGATGTCGAGGTCGAGGTCCAAGGTAGTTCTCATGACGAGTGCATCATACATCTGATGCGTGATGTCATTGATCCATGGCGCATGGTTCCAGGTACCGGGTTGGCCAGGCGTTCAGGGTTCGCGGACCGATGTCACCGACAGGCCGTTGCCCTGTCTATAAGATGTGCAGCGTCATGCTCCCGAAGGCATCAAGAAAGAGGCACTCATGAAGAAGGTAGCGGTGGTCATTGCGGCGGCAGCCATGTGCGGCGCCTTGTCGCTCGACGTGTTGGCTCAGTCGCGGGGCCGCCAGGGGGGCGGGGGCGCGGGCCAGGGATCAGGCCAGGGCCGAGGCGGCGCTGGGCAGGGTCAAGGCCAGGGCCGCGGCCGTCAGGGTGAGCAAGGCAACGACGAGCGCAATCGTCTCCGCCAGGAACTGCAGCAGCTGCAGCGCGAGTTGAAGCTGCACGAAGAGGCGCTGAAGAAGGCGCGTCAGGCCAAGGACGAAGCGGCCGCCCGGAACGAGCAGCAGGAAATCAAGAACATCCGCGAGCGAATCAAGCAGCTTCAGGAGCGCGCCAAGAACGGCAACGGGCGCGGCGGCAGCGGACGTGGCGGTGGCACCGGCACCGGGCGCAGCGGCGGACGAGGACGCGGAGGCAACTAACAACCTGCAACCTGCACTGCTTTCAGGTGCCGGGCTGTGAGTCAGCACGCGCCGTCGACTCGAAGGATTAGATCGCGGCCGATTCGTTCTGCCTGCTCAACCATCTGGCGATAGGCAGCGACACCACAGCCGAGATCGCGCAGACGGCTGACATAGAACCAGCGAGGACGACAGGCAAGACCCACAGCGGCCGGTCGCCTGGTGCGTGCTGGTCTCCAATCACGAACGGCAGCAGTGCGACCACCGCGCCCACGAGCGCGCCATAGGCACCGGCTCGCAATGGAGAGAGATCCGCGAGCCTGCGCCGGCCCGACGCCAGTCCAGCAATCGCTGAGAAAAGCGTACCTGCGATGAAGCCTGCGTACAGCGGTCCGCCGATGTGTTCAGGCTCAAGCTCACCGGCGTACAGCGGCCCAAGGACCAGCCCGGCCGCAAGCCAGACGGCTGCCCACGCAAGACCCATCGACGCTGCCCGGCCGAATCGTGTCGTCAACGTCTGCATATGCCCGTGCCCCATTGTGACAAGTACTTTGTATCACAAAGGTTTGGCGTACTCCAGTTCGCACCTACTCTGACTTCAGCGCATTCACGGGATTGATGCGCACGGCCGCACGCGCTGGAAAGTAGATCGCGACCAGCGACACGACGAGCGTCATGGCCGCCGATCCCGCGAACGTCCGGAGATCGAGCGGCGTGACACCGTAGATCCAGCCCGAAAGATACTTCGTGAGGACAGCGGCGCCGGCGCAGCCTACGGCAATGCCGATCGCGGCAATCGTGAGACCTTGACTGAGCACCAGCGACGTCACGCCGCGGGCGGTCGCGCCGAGCGCCATCCGGACACCCAACTCGCGTGTGCGCTGGCGTACCCACCAGCCAATCGTCGCCATCAGTCCAATCGCCGACAGACCCACGGCGATCGCCGCGATCGCGCCGAGCAGAAGCGCGCCAAACGGCGCTGTCCCCATGCGCTGGTAGATCAAGCCTCCATACGATCGCGGCTGCGTGACAACGAGTTCGGGACGGAGCGCATGGACGGCCTCGCGCATCTGCAGCGCCGCCTCCGCGTCGCGCCCGGCGCGGACGGCAGCAACCATCCACAAAGCGATGGTCGGATTCTGCGCGTACGGAACGTACGCTTCTGGAACGACGCGGGTGGAAACGCCACTCGAGCGCATGTCCTCGACGACTCCGACTATCGTCCTCACCACTGGAGTCGCGCCGGCGGGTTTGATCAGGAGCGTACGGCCGAGTACCAGACCCTCAGGGTGAAGCCGCTGTGCCAACTGCCGATTCACAACGACGACTGGCGGCGAGGATCTCGTATCGCCAGCGCTGAACAGCCGGCCCGCAGCCAATTGCACTTTCAGCAGGGAGAAGAATCCGGGTGTCGCGTAGTTCGTGGCGATAGAGCGCGTCTGCCCATTGATCTCGATCTCTGAGGTCGTCAGTGTGCCGCCCATCGGCACGTACGAGCCGCCCTCGACCGCCGCGATCGCCGGCGCCAGGCTCATCCGGTCGCGCAGTTCCGCGAAAAACGCCGCGCTCGCCTCGGGCGTCGCGCCACGCAGACGGACCGACATCAGGAGCTTGCCAGCGGGATCGAAGCCCGGCGCCGACGGGCGGAGTGTCAGAAACGTCTGCACCATCAGCGACGCGGAGATCAGCACGACGATCGACACGGCGATCTCGGTGACGACAAGAGCTCGACGAGCCCAACTCCCCTGCCTGCCGGTCGCACGTGACGATTCCTTCAAATCGCGCGCGGGCGCGAAGCGTCCCAGCTCGAATACGGGCAAGAGGCCTGCGACTATGCCGGCGAGGCCCGCCGTAAGTGCCGCCATCGCCAGAACTCGTCCGTTCACGGCGATCTCGCCGATATACGGAAGGTTCGCGGGCAACGCCGCAATCATGATCTTGAGTCCGGCGCTGGCGGCGAGCACGCCCGCGATCGCGCCCGTGCCGGCCAGAATGACATTCTCCGTCAGCGTCTGGCGAACAAGACGGCCGAGGCCCGCGCCGAGCGCCAGCCGGACGGCCATTTCGCGCCGGCGCGCCAGCGTCCGCTCCATCTGCAGGCCACCGACGTTGAAGCATGCGATCAAGAGGACGCTCGAGACGGCGACCATGAGCACCGTGAACGGCGTGCTCACATCGCGGACGATGGATCGATCGATGGGTTCGAGCTGGAATCCCGGCAGAGCCTGACGCGCGGCGTCAATCGACGTCCCCGGGCGCAACCTTCCGATGACGCTGCCGGCCCCGCCACGGCAACCGGCATTCTCCGGACTCGCAACCGGCCGGTTTCGCGGCATCCAGCCCTGCACGTCGGCACGTGCCAGCGGACCGGCGAATCCTTTCGGCATCACGCCGATCACCGTGACCGGCGTTGCATTAATCGTCAGTGCGCTGTGCAAGATTGCTGGCGATCCGCCCAACTCGCGCCAGAACTCGTGACTGAGCACAATCACCGGCGCCGCGCCCGGCTGGTCGTCACCGGCCTCAATCACGCGGCCGATCCAGGGACGAGTCTCGAAGACGCCGAACATTGCCGGCGTCACGCACTCGACGTCGTCGATGCTGATGGGATAGCCCTGTCCGGTGAGGACGTGCGATCCGCTGCCGTACGCGCCGACACTCGACAGCGGACCGGGATTCTCGACAAGCTGACGGTACTTGTCAGGCGTCACCGCTGACGTCGCACGGTCGCCCTCGAGCACTCTCAAGGCGACGATCTCTTCCGGCCGTTCGAACGGCGACGTCAGCAAAACGGCGTCAACGATGCTGAACATGGCGGCATTGAGGCCGGTGCCGCAGGCCAGCATCAGCACGGCCATGAGCGTGAAGCCCGGCGTACGCCGCATCATCCGGAATGCGTACTTCGTGTCCTGCCGCAGAGCGGCCGCGTGTTCACGGATGACGGCGGCCACAAGTCCCGGAACCTCGCGGCTGACGAGACCGGTGCGGTCGCCGGAGCGGCGCCGCTCGGCAAGATCGGACTCGATCGCCTGTCCGAAGTCGGAACGGAACTCCGCCGGCAGCATTCGGACGAGCCGGCGCAGCAATCGGTCGAGCATCGTCACGCCTTCTTGAACGTCCGCGTCGTCCGCGCCGCCAGCACCATCTTCTCGAGGCGCGCCATTTCCGCCGCGACAACCCTGCGGCCGAACGGCGTCAAACGGTAATAGATGCGGCGGTCATCGTCATTGTCCGGACTCGGACGCCGAGGTGATTCCACCGCGAGGCCCTCGGCAAGCAGGCGTTTGATGATGCCGTAAAGCGTGCCGGTGCCGAGCTCGACCGCGCCGGCGGTGAGGGCCGAAACATCCTTGATGATGGCGTAACCGTGCCGATCGCCGTCGGCAAGCGCGACCAGTACATGGAACATGGCCGGTGTCAGCGGCAGCAGCGTCTCGGGATCGCGGTCGGGTGTCTTGGGTGACATGAGTCGCGACCAACTATATCGTGACGCGACATATCAACGCAAGGCGTATTTATCCATTTGGACATCGATCCAACGTGCATTTGATTGGCAACTCCAATGAACCGATGGATCGACGACGGAATGGATCGATACATATTTGTGATCCGCTCTTGATGTCACTTCAGACCAACTCTCTCGGTCTATATGAATTGCCGGCGCCCGCCTCAGTAATCGCGGAGGATGAAATGAGACGGGTCATCGCAACACTCGGTGCGTTGGTAATCGTGAGTGCCTTGACGGTCGATGTCGCAGGTCAGGCGCGCACACGGTCGGGACAGGGACAGACGGCTCGCAGTGGGCAGACGGCCCGCGGCGGACAGACAGCACGGCCCGGCGATCCGCGTCAGCGGCCGCCAGACAATCGCAACTGCGGCGAGATCGCGCAGCTTCGCCAGGAACTGGCGCGGCTCCAGCAGGAGCTGCATCAGCTCCAGCGGGCGCTGGAGCAGGCGAAACAAGCGGGCAACCACGAGCGCGCGCAGCAGATCGCGCACGAAATCCGGCGCGTGCAGTCGCAGATCCAGGACGTGCAGCAGAAGATCCGAAGGCTGCAGAACAATTGCACTGGACGCTAGTTCAACCGACAACCAACAACCGACAACCTGCAATTGGTTCGGGGTTCCGGGCCCGTTCTCCGCGCCTTACTGCAGGTTGTAGGTTGTGGGTCGCAGGTTACTTCAAGGGGTCTGCACGTACCGTCAGCGTCGTTGTCAATGTCTTGCCGCCCGTGGTGATTTTGACGCGATAGGTTCCGGGCGCCGCGACAGCGCCGCCGCCGGCCGCCGGTGCAGGTGCATCCGCCGCGTCTGGATCTCCCGCGCCCGCTGCGCGGCCTGCTCCGCCGGCGCGCTGACCACCGCCGGCTGCACCAGCAGCCCCCGCGGCACCTGCATCACCTCCGCGGCCGCCACCTCCGCGGCCGCCGCCGCGACCGCCGCCAGCACCACCAGCTGCCGCAAAGCGCATGTCCCAGAAGTAACGGTTGATCCCGGCGGTTGCCGGGACATTGAGCGTGACCGTGCGCGCGCCATCGAGGGACGCGATTTCCATCTGCACGGGCTCGGCCGGGGCGGCCTTCAGATAGAACGTGATCGTCGCTGAATTCGCGAGCTCCGTCGGTGAATTGAGCGGAGCGCGCGCGGCAATCGTCAGCGGATTGCGGCCCTGGAACATCAGGTGGCCGCGCGTGGCGCCACGGCTGACCGCGTTCCAGATCGTTGCGACTTTATTCTGGAAGAGATACGCGTCCGACTCGAGCACCGCCGGCGTGAGCTGCTGAAGCGGCGTGATGTCATCGAGCACCCACAGACTGCGTCCGTGCGTGGCCGCGATGAGGTCGTGCTGGCGCGGATGGATCACGAGGTCGTGCACCGGAACGATCGGCAGGCCGTTCAGCCGCCGCCAGCTCGTGCCGCCGTCGATGGACGCGTACGCGCCAATCTCATTGCCAGCGAAGAGCAGATTCGGATTCTTCAGATCCTCTTTGACGACGTAGACCGGCGACTTCGCGGGCAGATTGTTCACAAGCGAAGCCCACGTACGGCCGTAATCCGTGGACTTCAGCACGTACGGCTTCATGTCGTCCCGGCGATGCCCGTCGAATGACACGAACACCGTGCCCGGATCGAAATGGGACGGCTCGACGCGGCTCACCCACGTGCCCGGCGGCACGAGGTTTCTCGGAATGTTCGGGCGCACGTTGGTCCACGTCTTTCCCGCATCCCTGGTGACCTGCACGTTGCCATCATCGGTGCCGGCCCAGATCAGCCCGCGAACCAGAGCGGATTCGACGATGGAGATGATCGTCGCGTGCGTTTCGGCGCCGCCGCGCTCGCCCATCGCGGGCCCCGGCCCACTGATGAGCTCGGCGTCCTTCGTCGACAGGTCCGGGCTGATGATTTCCCACGATTCGCCGCGATTCGTGCTGCGCATCAGGTAGTTGCCGCCGAGGTACAGCGTTTTCGAATCGTGCGGCGAGAGAATCAGCGGCGAGCTCCAGTTATACCGGAACCGCGGATTTCCGCCCTCGCTCTTCGACACGTCTTCGTAGTTCATGATCGTAGCCGGACGGGGACTCACGCCCTCGCCCTGCTGCCGGAACGTCGCGTCGAGCCGGCGCACGCTGCCGTTCTGCGTTTCTGTATAGACGATGCGCCAGTCCTCGGGGTCGACGGTGGTGTGAAAACCATCGCCGGAGTGGAACTTGAACCAGTGGTCACCGAGGATGCCGTTGTAGTCGCGGCTGTTCGACGGCCCGCCCCAGTTGCCGCTATCCTGCAGCCCGCCGTAGAGCCAGTACGGATCGCGATTGTCCGCGGTCACCGCGTAGAACTGGCCGATGTCCATGTTGTCGAACATGATGAAGTTACGGCCGCCGTCGTACGTCACGGACGCGCCCTTGTCGTTCGACACGTAGAAGCGATCGCTGTTCGACGGGTCGATCCACATCGCGTGGAAGTCGCCCTCGATGCCGGGCAGCGTGCGTCCAAACGTCTTCCCGCCGTCCTCCGACACACGCGCCGGCACCTGCAGGACGAACAGCCGGTTCGCGTTGTTGGGATCGAGATAGATGTGGTTGTAGTAGAACGGCCGGTCTGCGGAAGCGTTCATGAACGTCCACGTGGCGCCCGCATCCTCCGATCGATAGATGCCGGGGCCGGGCGTCTTGGCGTCAGTGCCGCGTGGCGACTCGACGATCGCCGTCAGGATCTTCCCGTTACGCCGATAGACGGTGAGTCCGATCTTCCCCACCGAGCCTGCCGGCAATCCGCCGCCGAGCTTCGTCCACGTGTCTCCGCCGTTCGTCGACTTGTACAGGCCCCCATTCGGGCCGCCGCTCTCGAACACGTACGGCTTTCTGATGCGCTCCCACATGCTCGCGTAGAGCACGTTGGGATTCGCCGGGTCCATGATCAGATCGCCGGCGCCGGTCTTGTCGTCCTGCGGCAATCCACCGGCGAGCTTCTTCCACGTCTTGCCGCCGTCGGTCGTCTTGTAGACGCCGCGTTCGTGGTTGTAGCCCCAGAGGTGTCCCTGCGCCGCGACATAGACGATGTCCGGATTCGTCGGATGCGTGATGATGCGCGGAATGTGATGCGTCTCCGCGAGGCCCATGTTGGTGAACGTCTTGCCGCCGTCCGTGGACTTGTACACGCCGTCGCCCCACGACGCGCTGTTCCGGACGCAGCCCTCGCCCGATCCCACCCAGACGATATTCGGGTCCTTCTGGAAGATCGTCACGTCGCCGATGCTCGACGTCCCGTAGTTCGTGAAGATCGGCTCCCACGTCGTACCCGCGTTCACCGACTTCCACACGCCACCCGACGCCGCGGCGACGTAGACGATCGCCGGATTCGACTCGACGGCGTCGATGTCCGTCACTCGTCCCGCCATATTCGCGGGACCGAGATTGCGCCACTTCAGATCCTTCAACAGCGCGTCGGTCGGGGCCGCCGTGGGCGCCTGCGCCTGAGGAGTCGTCACAACGAGTCCGACGGTACCGACACACAGCAGGGAGACGAGCAGCGTACGTGCGGTCATTCCATTTCTCCTGGGCCTGCAACAGTAGCAGATCGTTCCGCACGGAGACACGGATGGAAACGGAGACACGGAAAGAGCTTTCCAAGCTCTTCTTGATCGATAATCCACACGCCCCGGAGGAATTCCATGACTGTCCGCCGCTTGACGCTTCTCGCCGCCGCTCTCACTCTGACGGCCGTCACCGCCCAGCAGATCATCTCCAGTGCCGCGCAGGCACAGGCGGCGGCGCAGGCGCCAGGATTCGTCCAGAACGCCGGCGGTCTGCAGGCAGCCTCCGCACGGGGCGCCAACGACGGACTGGGTCCGTTCAAGACACTCACGATCCGCGGCGTCATGCTGATCGACGGAACCGGCGCGCCACCGACCGGCCCGGTCAACATCGTCATCGAAGGCAACCGGATTGCGCGGATCACAAGCGCCGGAACTCCGGGAGTGCAGACACCGGGCCGTCAGGGTGGAGGTGGCGCGGGACGCGGGCAGCAGGCGCCCGCAGCTTCTTCGACAGGCTCAGGGCAAGCGGGCGATTTTGTGGTCGACGCGCCGGGCATGTACGTGATGCCCGGCTTCATCGACATGCACGTGCACGCGGGCGGCGCGCCGAAGAACGCCGAGGCCGAGTACGCGTACAAGCTCTGGCTCGCGCATGGCGTGACGACTGTGCGCGGTGTGCCGCTGGGCAATCACAACATCACGGTCAGCGAGAAAGCGCGCAGCGAGAAGAACGAGATTGTCGCGCCCCGCATCATCAACTACCAGCGTCCCGGCCAGGGGTGGAGCGGCGGCGCAGTCAACACGCCGGAGAAGGCGCGCGAGTGGGTGCGCTGGGGCGCGGCGAACGGCGTCGACGGCCTCAAGCTCGGCGCCGAAGAACCGTCCATCATGGCCGCGCTTCTCGACGAAGCGAAGAAGCTCAACATGGGCTCGACGGCACACCTGCAACAAGGCGGCGTGGCGCAGATGAACGCGATCAAGGCCGCGCGCCTCGGCCTCCAGACCGTGACGCACTTCTACGGTCACTTCGAGTCACTGCTCAAGGACTACGTCGTCCAGCCGTGGCCGGTGGACATGAACGCCAACGACGAGCAGTGGCGATTCGGCCAGGTGGCGCGGCTGTGGAACAAGATCCACGAGCCCGGCTCACCAGAGTGGAAGGCCTACCTCAACGAGCATCTGAAGCTCGGCACGGTCTTCGATCCGACACTGACGATCTATTCCGCCGGCCGCGACGTCATGCGCTTCCGCGCCGCCGAGTGGCACGACAAATACACGCTGCCGTCGCTCATGGACTACTACGCCCCGAGCCGCACGAATCACGGCTCGTACTGGTACTACTGGACGACCGAGGACGAGATCGAGTGGCGCAACTTCTACCAGGTCTGGTTCAAGCTGATCAACGACTACAAGAAGATGGGCGGCCGCGTCACGACCGGCTCTGACTCGGGCTTCATCTACCAGACCTACGGCTTCGGCTACATCAACGAGTTCGAGATGCTTCAGGAAGCAGGCTTCCATCCGCTCGAAGTGATCCAGGCCGCGACGATGAACGGCGCGCTGACATTGTCAGAAGCCGCCAAGAAGCCGCTCGATCGCGGCATCGTGCGCTCCGGCCTCCTCGCCGACCTCGTCATCGTCGATCAGAACCCGTTGCAGAACTTCAAGGTGCTCTACGGCAACGGCGCCGTCCGTCTGAATGATGAAACCGGCCGTCCCGAGCGCGTGGGCGGCATCCGGTACACCGTCAAGGACGGCATCGTCTACGACGCAAGAAAGCTGATGGACGACGTCGCGGCGATGGTGGTCAAACAGAAGGCGGCCAAAAAGTAGCTCTCTCCGTGTCCCGTTAGCTCCGGGTGACAAGGAGTGTCAGGAATAGCGCTCTTTCGTAATCTCGGCCATGACGCTTAGCGCGATCTCAGCCGGCGTGCGGCCGCCGAGATCCAGGCCGACGGGCGTGCGGATCGACTGAATGCGCTCCTCGGTCACGCCCTGCTCCCGCAGCATCTCCGCGATGAGTACGGCCTTGCGGCGGCTGCCCAGCAGGCCGATGTATCGAGCCTTCGTCTTCACGGCTTCGAGGATGCAGTCGGCGTCGAGCTTATGGCCGCGCGTGGCCACGACGATGTAGCTGGACCAGCCGTAGTCGATTGAGGCAAGCGTATCCGGAATGTGACCGGCGAGAATGCGAGCGCCACCGAAGCGCGCCGGATCCGAAAACTCCGGCCGGTCCTCGAGAATCGTGACGTCGAAGTCGAGCAGCTGCGCCTGCCGCGCGATGGCTTGCGCGACATGACCGCCTCCCGCGACCACGAGTCGAGGCTTTCCAGTGACGGGCTCGATCAGAAGATCGTGCGAGTCGCCGAGATGAACAAGACGCGGCGTGCCGTGCGGGAGCTGCCGCAGCGCCTGGCGCGCGGCTTCGCCGGCGCGATCCGCATCGCCGATCGATCCCATCCCGCGCCCGTCTGCGCGCACGATCATCCGTCCGGCGAAGGACAGATCCGCGCCGCCGTTGCGCTCGAGCAGCGTCGCGACCGCAAGGGGCGGGCCGGAATCGACGGCCTTCACGAAATCAGGCAGATACTCGGTACCGCCAATCCCCGTCGCGTCGTCGCCGGCCTCCGCCAGAATCCACATCGTGCCGCCGCACACGAGCCCGGTGTTCCAGGCGAGATCCTCCGCAAGCGAGTAGGCGCGCAGCGATCGCCGTCCGCCCGCCAGGATGTCGCGGCACGCCAAAATCGCGTCGGCTTCGACGCAACCGCCGCCGAGCGTGCCCTTCGGCCGCTCATTCTCATCGTCGCTGACGACGAGCTTCGCGCCGACGACCTGCGGAGTACTCCCCTGCGTACGCACGACGGTGGCCACGGCGAACTTCCGCCCGGCCTCGGCGAGAGCAGACATGCGGTGGTAGAGCGACGACACGAAGGGATCTTATCGAAACGACGCCAACGACGTTAACGACGACAACGACGCCAACAAAGGGCGCTTGCCAGCTGAGCAGGTGCATTTGATTGGCGTGGCTATCGTCGTTGGCGTCGTTTTCGTCGTTAGCCGTCCAGGTCCTGCGGCGTATCAACGTCCTTGAGAATGCCCGCGTCGCCCACCGGCAGCTCGATCGGGTCGGCGCCGGCGGCCGCGAGCGCGTGCTTCAGCGTCGTCTCGGATGGCGCGAGCAGGAGCGCCTTCCTGAATGACGAAGGAATCGCGATCGGATGCCCGCGCAGTTCCTGGTGGATCGGGATGATGACGCGACCCCTGCGTATGCAGGCCAGCACGATCTCGGTCACCGTACCGCTCGCCACGAATGGCATGTCGGCCGGAAGGATCACGAACGGATCCCCGCTCGTGACCGACAGACCGGCCTGAATCGTCGAGAACATCCCGCGCTCGGGGTACTCGTTGACGGTCACGCGTACGCGCTCGTCAGCTATCAACGGCGCTTCCGACAAGTCGGCGCCCGGGGCCGTGACGACAATCACACGGCTGACGCCGCCATCGAGTAGTGACCAGATCGTCCAGTTGATGAGGGGCTCGCCTTTGACGCGCGCCATCAGCTTGGCGCCCCCAAAGCGCTCGCCTTTACCGGCGGCTGGCACGATCGCGACTGCTGACATGAGGTGTTAGACCAACGACGGGAACAAATGGGAACGTCGTTCGCGTCGTTTCATTTCTTGACCTTCAGCTCTTCCGCAACCCAACTCTGAATCTTCTCCCTCAGCACCCACAGCGGGAGACTGCCGTCTTCGAGCACGAGGTCGTGAAAATCCTTGATGTTGAACTTCGAGCCCAGCTTCTCCTTCGCGTCCTCGCGCAGCCGGCGAATCTCGAGATTGCCAATCATGTAGGCCGTAGCCTGTCCCGGGACGGCGATGTAACGATCGATCTCGGCCTCGGCGCCGGACTGCGTCGACGTCGTGTGCGCCAGCAGGTAGTCGATGGCCTGCTGCCGCGTCCACCCGAGCGCGTGCATCCCGGAATCAACGACGAGGCGCGCGGCGCGCAACGCCTCGTTCGAGAGCAGTCCCAGCCGGTCGACGTCCGAGGAGAACAATCCCATCTCATCAGCCAGACGCTCCGAGTACAGTCCCCAGCCCTCGCCGAATCCTGAAAGAAAGAAATACCGCTGAACGGGGTGCAGGTTCTCCTGCTCGAGCGCTATCGCGCCCTGCATGTGATGGCCGGGATAGGCCTCATGGAATGCAGTGGACTCGAGGCCGGCACGGCTCTGTTTCGTGGCCTCGTACGCGTTGATGAGGTACTTGCCCGGCTTGCCGTCCGCGGACGGCGGGACCGCCTGACCTCCCGGCGCTGTCTTCTCGAGATACGGCGGATACGGCTCGACGATGACCGGCGCGCCGGGAACGTGGCCGAACCACTTGGGGACTTCAGCCTTCGCCCGCGCGACGGCCGACTCCGCGAACTTGATCAGTTCCTCCCTGCTCTTGAAGCGGTACTTCGGATCCGTCTTCGCGAGCTTCAGCACGGCCTGGGGATCGTCCGTTCCAAACGCGCGCTTGCCGATCTCGCGCATCTCGGTCTGGATTCTTTCCATCTGCGTTTTGCCGAGCTCGTGGATCTGCTCCGGCGTCATGTCCACCGTCGCGTGGTACTTCACAGCGGCGGCATAGCAGGCCAGCCCGTTCGGGTTTGACCTGACGCCGATTTCCGTCCGCGCGGCCGGCAGGTACGTCGTCTTCAGGAAGTCACGGTACTTGACGATCGCAGGACGGATCTTCGTACGCTCGAGGTTCTCGAGCTCGGCTCTGAAATTAGACTTCGGCGCGGCCCCCTTCGCCATCTGGACGAATGGCGAGCCGCTCAGCGGTTCGGCCAGCATCGCCTCGACCTGGTTGATGACGGACTGCACGTTGCCCTTCGACGCCGTATAGCCGAGCTTGATCCCTTCCCTCAGGTTGTCGATCTCGTCGTCCAGATACTTCGGAACCTGTGACCAGCGCGCGAGGGCGTCCTGTTGCTTCGCGGGAGTGTCCGTGCTCTGCATGCCGGCCGTGACCGGCAGCGATGCCTGCCACCCGGTCCACGTGGGACTCACGTTCCAGATCTCGACGCGGCACGCACGCCACCCGACGGACGACTCGAGCAGGTGCTGCATGAACTTGAACGTGATTGCTTCCATCTGGCCGTCGATCGGCTTGATGTCGATCTTCTTCAGCTGGGCGAGGAGCTCGTCCTCGCGCTGCTCCCATCGCTTCATCGCCGGCAGGCTGTGATCGCCGAGTTGGCCAGGATGCGGATCGCGCGCGCCGATGGAAAGTGCCGCTTCCGGAAACGCCTCCAGGTAGCTCCGCACATAGGCATCCGCGACGTCGGTGACGCTTCTCGCGACGACGACGGGATCGGGTGGCGCGGGCTTACTGGCGCAGCCAGCCGCCAGAACCACGAACAGCAGTACAACCCTCCTCATCGTCACGCCTCCGGGCGCTCCGTAGTTCGCGTTCGTTCGCGTCGTTCCCGTCGTTGCGGTTATCACATGTACTTCCAATTGCGGTGTTTGCCCACCGCGATCCATTCCATGGCCTGCGCGAGCCGCCGGTCCCGCGTCTCGGCTGTCTTCGCTTCCGTCAGCCACTCCACGTACTCGCGCTTGTGGCTCGGCGGGAACGTATCGTAGTTCGCTGCAGCCTTGGCGTTCTTCTTGAGCGCCGCCGCGAGAAAGGCGGGCGTCTTCACGGGCGGCTTCTTCGCGCGCGCCGTCCGCGGGACCTTCACGTCATCGTCGTTCAGTTTTCTTGCGGCCTTGACGAGCTTCACGATCGCAGTCCGGCTCGGCACGTCGTCCATCGACTGGATGCGGCCGTACTGTCCGAACGCGCGGTGCTCACCTTTCGGAATCAGATCCAACATGAGCTGGTGCTTCCAAAAGCCGAACATCACGTGCTTCTTGAAGGCCGCCATCCCGCAGAACGGGCCTTTGTATTCGAATGCCGGCACGCCCCACTTGATGGTCTCTTCGACCTCGGGACATCCCGCATGTACAGCCTCGCGGACGTGCTTCAGGATCGGCTGCGCGAATGGAGCAACTTTAGCGATGTAGGCGTCAACGCGCGGGTCGCGGGACATGGACGGATTGTAGGGCAAAGGGCACGCTCTGCCCTTTGCCCTTGCGAAGTCACTTCACTATGACCGCTGTCTTCATAACGTCGTCATTCTTCAGGGGCGCGGGACCGTCCGGGTAGCCGTTGAGTTGAAGGATGTGCGCGACGGCGTCGAGCGCCTGGTCGGCGGTGAGCGTCGTAGCGCCGTCGGACGGCATGGTGCTGAAGATGGTGCCGAAGAGCTCGCCGAGCGGGCGATCGACCCAGGCTTCAAGGAACTTCGGGCCCTGAACCGGGGGTCCGGGTTTCTTGCCTGCCGCCACTTTCTCCGGCGTGTGGCACTTCTCGCAGAACTTCACGTACTGTTCCGCGCCGCGGGTCGCCTGCTCTTTCGTGTAGAGCCTGTCTTTCGTCGTCTTCTGATAGTTCTGCGGGGTCAGACCGGGGTCAGACCACTTTGGAAAAACTCCCAAGTGGTCTGACCCTGGTCTGACCCCGATCGTTACGAGCAACAAGAGGGCCGCGGCCCCGATTCTTACGCCCATGAGTAGCCGTGCTTCGAGAGCGGCAGCGAGCGGACACGGACGCCGGTTGCCGAGAAGATGGCGTTGGCGACGGCCGGCAGAATCGGCGGCAGCGCCGGCTCACCGAGACCGGTCGGCGCGTTGTTCGACTGCACCCAGTGCACTTCGATCTCGCGCGGCGCCTGGCGCATGCGAATCGGCACGGTTTCGTCGAGGCTCTTCTGCTGGATGCGGCCGTTCTCGACCGTGACCTGGAAGCTCATCAGATGGCTGAGGCCGTCGATGACCGATCCGTACACCTGAGACTCGGCGTGCAGCGGGTTGATGATTGGCGAACCGATATCGCCGGCCACCCACACCTTGTTGACCTTGACGCGCTTCGACGCGTTGACGCTGACTTCGGCAACCTCCGCGAAGTACCCGCGGTGGCTGAAGTAGAAGCCCACGCCAAGCGCGGTACCTGCCGGCAGCTTGCGAGTGCCCCAGCCCGACTTATCGCGCACGAGCTCGAGCACAGCACGCATGCGCGCCGGATCGAACTCACGTCCCGGTGCGCCACCGCGCCCTTGTCCAGGGGCACCTGCAGCGCCCGCCGCTCCAGCAGCACCGGCCGGCGGCGCGGCCGGAGTCACCGTTGGATAGTCGAGCATGTCGAGCCGGAACTGGATCGGATCCTTCTTCGCCGCAGCCGCGAGCTCGTCGATGAACGACTGGACGACGAACGCGACGGCGTTGCTGCCGGGCGCGCGCATCGCACCCGTCGGCATGCCGAACGGAATCAGCGACGTGTAGAGCCCAAAGTTCGCGACCCATCCCGCCGGGAACTGAGCGGCGCCCATGCCGCCGGACCCGATCGGGCTCGTGCCGTTGCTCGAGAACGTCACAAAGTGATTGCGCCAGCCGACGACCTTGCCTGCCGCGTCCACGCCGGCCTTGAGGTTGTGATACCCGGCCGGACGGAACTGGTCGTGACCGAGGTCTTCTTCGCGCGTCCAGCGCAGTTGCACCGGCGCGCCGTTCACCTGCTTGGCGATCGCCGCGACTTCAGCGATCTGTTCGTTGTAGAGCCGGCGTCCCATGCTGCCGCCGATCCTGAACATGTGCAGGCTGATGTCCGTCTGCTGCAGGCCGAGCGCCTGTGCCACCGTGCCCCGCGCGCCGCCGGGCGTCTGCGTCCCGGCCCAGATCTCCATCTTGCCGTTCGAGAACTGCGCGGTCGCGTTCATCGGTTCGATCTGCACGTGGTTCAGGAATGGATACGCGTACGCGGCCTCGACGACATGGGCCGCGCCCTTGATGGCCGCCTCATGATCACCGTCCGCGCGCGTCGCCTGCGCCGGAATCGTCGGCGCGAGCTCGGCCGCCTTCTTGTCGAACGCGGTCGTCGAATCGACTGCCGCCTTGCCTTCATTCCACTGAACCTTCAGCTGCTCGCGCGCCGTTTTCGCGGTCCACCATGAATCAGCCACGATGGCGACACCGCCGACGAGACCGCTCAGCACGTCCGTCCCTTCGAGAATAAAGGCGTGCTTCACACCGGGGATCGCCTTGATCTGATCGAGATTCGCGCTGACGGCCTTGCCGCCGAACACCGGGCACTTCTCGTACACGGCGTACAGCATTCCCGGCAGGTTCACGTCGATACCGTAAAGGGGTTTGCCCGTGACGATGGCGTCCACGTCCACGGCCTTCGTGCGCTGGCCGATGATCTTGAAGTCCTTCGGATCCTTGAGCTTCACCGACGCGAGATCGGGCGGCGTCAACGCGGCGGCCTTTGCCGCGAACTGGCCGTAGCCACCGGACTTCTTCGACGCGGCATGCATCACGCGGCCGGACGCCGTCGTGATCTCAGCTTCGGGCACGCCCCACTCCGCGGCTGCGGCAGCGACTAACATTTGTCTGGCGGACGCGCCGATCTGGCGCATCGGCGTGTAGTTGCCGGGGATGGCCGTGCTGCCGCCAGCGTTCTGTCCGCCGTACTTCGCGTCGAGATCGCCCTGCTCGACAGTGACGTCCTTCCAGTCCACGTCCAGTTCTTCCGCGATCAGCATCGGCAGCGTCGTCTTGATGCCCTGACCGATCTCGGGGTTCTTGCCGATGATGGTGACCTTGCCGTCCGCGCCGATCCTGATGAACGAGTTCGGCACGAGCGCCGGAGCGGGTGGCCCGCCCTGGCGGCCCTGGCCGAGCAGCTCGGCCGGATCGAGATACGCGGCGATCATCATGCCGCCGCCGGCGATCGCGGTGACGCGAAGGAAGGAACGTCGATCGATGGCTGCCAGTGTCATGACGGTTCCCCTATTGGCCTGACGACGGCGCGGTGATCTTCGCCGCGCGCCTGATACCTTCGCGAATGCGCATGTACGTGCCGCACCGGCAGATGTTGCCGTTCATCGCGGAGTCGATGTCGGAATCACTCGGCTTGTCGTTCGTGTTCAGCAGCGCTGCGGCAGCCATGATCTGGCCGGCCTGGCAGTAGCCGCACTCGGGCACGTCGAGCTCCTTCCAGGCCACCTGCAACGGGTGATTCCCGTTCGGCGACAACCCTTCGATGGTCGTCACGGCCGCGCCACCGACGGTCTTCGCGACCACCTGGCACGACTTCACCGCGCGCCCGCGCAGATGCACCGTGCACGCGCCGCACACGCCTTCGCCACAGCCAAACTTGGTGCCCTTCATGTTGAGTGCGTCCCGCAAGACCCACAGCAGGGGCATGTCCGGCGCTACGTCAACAGATACGGCTTTGCCGTTGAGGGTGAAATCAACCTTCATGGGAATCTCCGACAGTAAGAATAGACCGGTTACCTCAACGACGCCAACGATGAAAACGACGCCAACGACGCCAGCCCCGCCGGGCGACTAGCGGCTGGTTTCCCTGAGTGCCACGAGGTGGGTGGCGGTTCGCACGTAAAGCACGCCGCCGGCGATGGCGGGGGTGGCTTTGACGGGGCCGCCCATGGAGGCGTGGCCGATCACCTCGAGCGAGGGCGAAGTGCGGAGGATTGTCGCCTCGCCGTCGCCGCCGAAGACGTAGATCCGGCCGTCGGCCGACACGGGAGATGCGCAGAACTCCCCTGATGTGGTCCGGACCTGCGTCAGCTTCCTGCCGGTCTGGAGATCGAAAGCCGACAGCACGCCGTTGTCATTGAGCACATAGATTATGTTCCCGAGGACAAGGGGGCTCGGAATGTAGGCGCCGCCGCCGGGCGTACTCCAGGCAGCCGTCGCCACGCCCGTCGCGTTCAGTCGTACGGCGTGGATGTCATCGCCGCCGGTAGAGACAGCAAGGCCGTTGGCAATCGCCGCGGTCGCTGCGCCGTACGCGATCTTCGCGCCAAACCGCCACACCTCGGCGCCAGTCGCCGCGTCGTGCGCGCGCAAACCGCGCTCGGCGACCGTCACGAGCAGCCGCCGTCCATCGGGACGCGTCCAGACGGCTGGAGTCGCCTGCGACGGACCGTCGTTCCGCGCAACTCGCCACACTTCGCTCCCATCCTTCAGACGATATGCGACGATCGACGAATCGCGATCGCGATCATCCTGCACGATCACGAGATCCTGCACGATGACCGGCGAGCTCCCCGACTCAAACGCATTGCGTGCGGACCGCACCTGAAATGGCTTCTGCCAAAGCGGTGTGCCCGCCATGTCGAAGGCGGCCAGGAGCTCCGTACCAAACACAGCCACGACCACGGTTCCGTTGGTTACCGGGGTGGAGTTGGCGTAGGACCCATTCGGGTGGCGTTGCATATAGGGAACACCGTCGTGTGCGGTCCGTTCCCAGAGAACCTTGCCACTGGCGCGGTCGAGACTCAGCAGTTTCCAGACGTGGCGCTGCCGGAAGTTCTGTCCGTTTGGCTGCGCCATTGGAATCGCCGTCGTGAGGAACACCCGGTCGTTCCACACGATAGGACTCGAAATCGCCAGGCCTGCGATCGGCACGCGCCACTGCACGTTTCTCGATCGGGCGATGTCCCACGTCACCGGCACCGGTCCCGATCCGGTGCCTTCGGCGCCCGCGCCGCGAAAACCTGGCCAGTTGGCCGGACCCTGGAGGGCATGCGTGTAGATCGGGCCGGCAAGAGCAAGAACCAAAATGACGAGGCTGCGCATGTCTGGGGATTAGACGATGGGCGGCGATAATACGGTCGTCTTCCCGGGGAGGCCCTGCCGTTCTATTGGTGGCTGAACAAACGCGGACAACTTACCTGACGGTGAGGTCCTGAGTCTTCCGCTCCGCGTCGGCGATGCGCACGCGTGCCGCCGTTCTGACGAGGCGATCGAGTGACGTCACCTCGTTCCAGAATTCGGGGACACCATCGCCGGCGACGACGAAGTAGTCACCAGCGGCCACCGTGGTGTCGTACACGCCGTAGCGGTCCGGACGAAGCACGTTTCCTGATCCTCCACGCGTCCACAGCGACCGGTCGGTAGGAACAATGAACACCGACGCGTCAGGGCGCGGCCGGCCGGACGAGTCGCGGATCGTGCCCGTGATGCGCGCGGGCTTGTCGGTCATCGACAACGTCACCGTGACATCGCTGCCGCTGACTTCGATCAGACCTTCCGGTAGTGTCTTTCCGTCCTGGGTAACGCGTTGCGCAAACCACGAAAAAGCCCACCGTGGGGGCAACGCTCCACGCGCCGGCGCGCGTTGAAGCATCAGCGAATACATGCCGGGAGGCAGCCCCGAGGTTGCAAAAGAACCGTCGGCTTCGAGACGCGCGACAGGGAAATACTGCTCGACCCGGCCTGAAGGTCTCTTGAGCACGACAATCGCGGACTGCAGATCGTCACCGGCCGGACGAGTCGCGAGGGCTTCGAACGACACCGTTCCCACGATGCGGCCGGCGGGCTGCAGCGTGAGTGTCACTTTCTCGACCGGCTCACCACCGACATCCACCGGCAGCTCTGCAAACAGGTTGGGTTCGGGCGGAACGGCCGCCAGCGGTAGCGATTGCGCCAGCTCCGGCCCTCCCATCATGGACCAGCTGCTGGAACCGAGCGTCTGCATCATGAGGCGCGTTTCTGGATCGAACTTCCACTTTGGAACATGCAGGCTGCTCAGGCGGTATCGCCCGGGCGGCACGCGCGGAAAGCTGAAAGAACCATCCGGGGCCGTCGTGACTGTCAGAGCACTGAGGTTTTCCAGTACTCCGGTGGGGTTTGATTCGCGTGTCAACTCGACGTTCACAAACGTGTTGGGTGGCGCACCCTGCACCCGCCCGGACACGCGCGTGCTGACCGAGGCGCGTTGCGCGAGATCTATGTTTGTTCTCGAATCGCCGGATCCCAACTCGAGAATGGATGCGTCACCGGCGAGGAAACTCCCCGGGTAGAACACGCGCGGATAGTCGAGCGTCGTCTGCTGCGCTCCGGATCCACCGATCCGGCCGGTGCCACCGGCGGGACTCGCCAGGAACGACGCACTCACTACGTAGCTGGAGGGAAACAGTCCCGGGATCAGATAGCGGCCATCCGGATCTGTCCTGGCTTTCTTTCCGATCCCCAGCGCGTAACGTCCTGTGACGACTTCGATTCTATGCACGGTGATTTCGGCGCCTGCGACGGGCCGGCCTTCCTGATCGGTCACGCGTCCCGACACAGACGCGTGCTGCCACAGCCGGAGATCGATGCCTGTGACTTTCTCGCCGGCGGCGAGGTCGAACCACTGAGTAGGTCCGAAGAGGCGCGCTTGCCCGTACGTCCCGCCAACGAACCCCGCCTTTGTCGCTGTGATGAAGAGGTGTCCGCCCGGAACATTGGAAAGGACGAATCGTCCCGAGTTGTCGGACTGGACCGACACTCTCGTGCGATTGCCGTCGAGGCTGTAGGACACAGTGGCGTCCGCGACTGGCGCGCCTGTGCCCACGTCAACCACGCGGCCGGAGATCGAACCCGTTGGCGCCTGCGCATTCTGCGCCGCGACCAGGAGGACAAGGGCGAGCAGATACCTCATCAGTGGATTGGCGTGATGCGGCCCGGATTATTACACTGTTCCCATGTCATTGATCGACCCAAGCAAGAAGGCACCGGCATTCCGTCTGAAGGATCAGGAAGGCACCGAGCACTCCCTCGCGGATTACGCGGGCAAGCCCGTCGTCCTCTACTTCTATCCGAAGGACGACACGCCGGGCTGCACGACCGAATCATGCGACTTCCAGTCGCGGCTGCCAGCCTTCAAAAAGTCAAAAGCCGTGGTGCTCGGCGCGAGCATCCTCGACGAGAAGAGCAAGGCGAAGTTTGCCGCGAAGCACGGACTTACGTTCCCGCTCCTGGCGGATGCCGACCACGAGGTCGCCGAGAAATATGGCGTGTGGCAGGAGAAGATGCGCTACGGACGCAAGTACATGGGCATCGTCCGCACGACCTACCTCATCGACCGGGATGGCAAGGTGGCCCGTCGCTGGGACAAAGTCCAGGTCGAGGGACACGCCGAGGAAGTGCAGAAGGCAGTCGAAGAACTCTGATAGGGCAAAGGTCACAGGGCAGAGGGCAAAGGTGAGGAACGCGCTGACGCCGATCATCTACTTCGTTTCCGCGATCATGGCCGGCTTGCTGGCGCATCCGTCCGCGCAGCCGCAGAACGCGGATCGCTACTGGCCGCAGTGGCGCGGCCCGCAGGGCACGGGCGTGTCGCGAACCGCCACGCCGCCGACTGAATGGAGTGAATCGAAGAACGTCCGGTGGAAGATCGAGATTCCAGGACGCGGTTCCGGGACGCCGGTGATCTGGGGCGATCGGCTGTACGTCACGAGCGCCGTGCCGGTCGGCGTCGAAGGCGCCGCCCAGCACGCACCACGCGGCGCGCAGCCCCGGATCGCGCACAAGTACGTGGTGCTCGCGATCGATCGCAAGACCGGCAAGACGGTCTGGGAGCGCACGGCGCGCGAGGAAGCGCCGCACGAAGCCTCGCACGCTGAAAACGGCACTTGGGCGTCATCATCGGCCATCGTGGACGGCGAGCACGTGATCGCGTCCTTCGAATCACGCGGGTACTACGCGTTCGATCTCAGCGGCAATCCCGTCTGGCAGACCGATCTCGGCGACAAACGCATGCGCAGCCAGTTCGGTGAAGGCAGCACGCCCGCGCTCCACGGCAACACGCTCGTCATCGTTTGGGATCACCAGGGCGAATCGGTGGTCGTCGCGCTCGACAAGCGCACCGGCAAGGAGCTGTGGCGCAAGACCCGCACCGAAATCGATACGTGGGCGACGCCGCTCATCACGCCCGTCGACGGCAAACCGCAGGTCGTCGTGCCGGCGATGAACAAGATCACGAGCTACGACCTCGCCACGGGTGAAGTCGTGTGGGAATCGGCCGGCCTCACGATGAATCCGATTCCGTCACCGGTGACGGACGGGGCCATGGCGTACCTCATGAGCGGATTCCGCGGGAACAGCCTGAAGGCGATCCGTCTTGCGGACGCGAAAGGCGATATTACCGGAACGCCCGCGGTCGCGTGGTCGCTCGATCGCGACACGCCGTACGTCCCGTCGCCGCTGCTTTACGACGGCATCCTCTATTTCCTGAAGACGAACAACGGACTGCTGACGGCGCTCGACGCGAAGACGGGACAACCGCATTACCAGGCGGTGCGCATCGACGCCGTGCCGAATGTTTTCTCGTCGCCGGTCGGCGCGGCCGGCCGCGTGTACATCGCGGGCCGCGAGGGCGCGACTGTCGTGCTCCGGCACGGGACGAAACTGGATGTGATCGCGGTGAACGAACTCACTGACGGCTTCGATGCGTCACCGGCGCTGGTGGACGGAGAGCTGTACCTGCGCGGCTATCGCTACCTCTACTGCATAGCCACCAACTAAAAACGGCGGGCTGTAGAAGCCCGCCGTGTCTTTTTCAAGCGGCGGGTGATGCCCGCCGCCACGAAGAAAATCCCGTCCTAGGCCAGGCGAACGTTTTCGCCACGCGGCCCTTTTGGCCCCTGGCCTGCGTCGAACGTCACGTTCTGACCCTCACGCAGATCCTGAAATGACATGCCGGAACAGGCGGACTGATGGAAGAAGTATTCGTTTCCGTCCTCAGCCGCGATGAATCCGAACCCCTTGTCACTGACGAGCCGCTTCACTGTGCCCTTCATTTAGTCATCCCCTTGTCTGAACCTTGCAAATAACGTCGCCGTCGGTCGCGTGATCTCGGGCAACGCCTGAGCGAAGGTCCTGAGGGGGCGAAGCGCGCGGTAACGTGTGCCGCACAGTATAAGGTCCAAAGGTCCACGGGTCCAAGGGTCCCGAGGGTCCTTTTATTCGATCATTTGAGGGACACGTTCAATGTGAGCGTCGCACCCTGCCGGATGAGGACGTCCTCCGTATAAGTACCGAGGCCCTGCTTCTTTACCTGGATACTATGGCGCCCCGTAGATAGCCGGATGGTCAGGCGTTCGCCGGTCGCAGGCCCTGTCCACCGCTCGCCGTCTACGTAGATCTCCGTATCCGCGGGCACGACCCGAAGCGACAAGGTGCCAAACTGCGCAGGTCTCTGTTCGGGTTCGCGTCGCTCGACCGGGGGAGGCGGTGGTGTGCGCGGCTCCGGCACACGGCGCTCCGGCCTCGCGCGCTCGCGAGGATCGTTCGGCGGCGCCTCGGCCGCCGGCTGCGGCCGCGGTTCCTGCGACTCACCCGCGCCGAGCTTCTCGAGATCGAATCGAAGCTTCCTGGTCTGATACGGCTCGATATAGATCGAGTCGCGATAGCTGCGGAAGCCCTGCTTGTACACCACGATCTCGTGGTTGCCGGGGCGCAATCTCAGGCTCTGGAAGATGCCGTCATAGTCATCGATCTCGCCCGCCAGCGCCCCATCGACGTAGACCTCGGCATCCTTCGGCTCGACGTCGAACCGGACAGCCGAGACGAACTCATTGATCCCGTACGAATAAGGATACGGACGATACGGCCCTGGACCGTACGGTCCCCAGGGGCCCCACGGCCCCCACTGGTCGTAATACCAGAGGCTCGGATACCCGAAGCTGCCGCTCACGACGACGACCGAACGGCCGTGACCGCGCGAGGGTCCCCGACGCTGCGCCTCGGCCGTTGCCGGCAGCGCGAGCATCGCAATTGTGACAACGGCCAGCAGTGAGATTGAGAGTGAGGTGTTCTTCAAGGAAGGTATCGACACCGGTGATCTCCCGTCAGGCGTGGCGACACTCTGCAACTGCAATGGAAGTGCCACGAGCCGTGCATCGCCTTGCGCGACGCATCGGCCGATCGAATTGTGACAGCGTCCTATCGATGCGACGTACGACCTGTCGCCCCATTTCACACGGAGCTCACGAAGGGTGAAGCTTGCTCACGAAGATCACTTCCCTGTCACAACTGCCTTCCACGCGTTCGCCAGACGTTCGGTCTGGAGCCACGCGTTCGGCGTGCTCGGTGTTCCCGGAGCGGCAGCAGGCTGCACATCGAATGTCTTTAGGTCCGCTACAAACCCCGCGCCCTTCGGCTTCGCCAGCATCTCCTCGAAGAACAGCGCGCCGAGCTCCTTTGATTTACCAATGACGTGCGCTAGGCCCGGCTCGACGACGAGCGCCCAGACGGCACCGCCACGGCGGTTGACGGCGAACAGCCCGGTGATGGTGTCGATGCGCGACTGCAGATCCTTCTCGCCGACGAACAGCAGCCCTGGCACGTCACGCGCGGCCCTGGACACGAGGGCGCTGTAGTAGATGCCGCCCTTGTTCGCGATGAACGCGCCAACGCGCTCCGGTTTCCACGCCGTGAACTCGTAGTTGAACTCGCCGCCGGCCGACATGCCCCACATGAAGAGCGGCGCCGAGGCGAGTTCGGGATGCTTCGCGCGCACCGCGAACTTCGCAACCACGTCGAGCAGCGCCTGACCACTGCCTCTCGAGACATTGACGTAGTCCTCGATGAACGACTGATCGTGCGGCTTGTCCGTGAAGCGGCACGCGAGCAGGGCGACCGCGTTCTTCTTCGCAAATCGCTGCCAGAACGGGTCCTCCGCCATCGCCCGCCCGTCACCATTCGATCCCGGCACGAGCACGACGATCCCGCGGAGCGCCGCGGCGTCGGGCGCGAAGAACTTGAACTCCGCTTTGTCGAAGTTCTCGCCAGGCGGGATGGTTTCCTCGAGAAACGGGCCTTGCGTCGCCGGCCCCGAGCCGGCCGCTTCCTTCGGGATCACCCTTCCGGCCGCCATCACCCACCTCACTTTGTCGATGACGACGTTGATGTCCTTGAGAGGATCGCCTTCGACACCCACGATGTCCGCATAGTAGCCCGGCGCGATGGCGCCCAGTTCCTTCTCTCGGCGCAGCATCTTCGCGGGGATTGTCGTCGCCGTTGCCAGCGCCTGCGCCGGCGTCATGCCGGCCTTGACGAACCAGCCGAGTTCTCTCGTGTTCTGCCCGAATCCGGTGTAGACCGCGTCCGATCCCATCGCCACCCGAACGCCTGCCTTGAATGCGCGTCGGGTCGATTCAAAGTTCTTCTGGATATAGTCGTTGAGCGGCGGAATCGTCTCAGGCGCGAAACCGTACTCGTCCTTCGCGTCAACGTAGTACCGGTTGTGATCGATCGTCGGCACCCAGACCGTGCCCTGCTTCCTCATCATCGCCAGCGTCTCGTCGTCGAGCTCGATCCCATGCTCGACCGAATCAGCTCCGGCTCTCACGGCATCCTTCACGCCGGATGCGCCGTACGAATGGATCGCAACCGGCAGCTTCTGCGCGTGCGCCGCGTCGACAATCGCCTTCAGCTGCTCGTAGTTCATCGTTTGCGTCGTATCGACGCTCTGATAGCTGCCGCGCGAGGCGTACACCTTGATCCAGTCGGATCCAGCCTTGGCGCGCGTATCGACGAGACCAGGAATGTCGCCGATCGCGGGTCCGCCGCCGCGTCCGGCCGAGATTCCCGAGCCGGCGACGAACATGCGAGGCCCCTTCATCCTTCCGGAGGCGATTCCGTCACGCAGCGTGTAGTCGAGTCCGCGCGAGGCGCCGAGATCGCGGACGGTCGTGACGCCGGTGGCGAGCGTATTCATCAGATTGAGGGTCGCGAGCTCGACCGTCTTCGCCGGTTCTCGTTGCCCTTGTTTCAACGGCGTGGTGCCCGGCGCGTGATCCCACACGTAGCTCATGTGCGTGTGCGCATCGATCAGGCCGGGAATCGCGGTCAGCGTCCGATGGTCGATGGTCTCGGCGCCCGCGGGCACCGGCATCCTGGCCGGACCAACGGCCTTGATGCGTTCGCCCTCGACGACGATGACACCGTCGCGGATCACCTGGCCGGTGCCGGTGACGACGGATCCGAATCGCAGAACGATGGGCTTCGACTGTGGCGGCGACGCCTGGCCCGCGGCCACGAGGAACGTCGCGATGGCGATGGCAGGGCGGATGTGCATGCGGGGATTATGCGCCGAAGTTTACTGCCTCGCGCTGCATCGTGCCGTACATTGACCCGCGCGCTACCCACCGAGGCGCGCAATCACTCGATAAATCCCTCTCCGCGCTGGCCCCGATCTTGAAAGGTAAACCCTCGGAAGAGGTGTTTCGATGACGTTCACAAGGATTCCTTTCACTCTGATCTTGATAGGCGCGCTCAGCCTCGGTCTCGTCACGAGTGCGACGCCGTCGTTCGCGGCGCCCTCCGGCGACCGAGCGCAGGGACAGTTCCGCGCGCGCCTCGGGGACAGGCAGGTGCGAGCGATACTCTCGCGCATCCGCACGAACGCGGAGTCGCTGGTGCAGACCATCGACGGCGTGCCGGCGCGCGGGCGCATGTGGGGCAACCGCACGCGCACCGCGGACGATCCCGCCTATCTGGTCGAGGATCTGATCACGGCGGCGAATCATCTCGACGATCACATCGCGCGCATGGTGGCGACGCGTACCGATGTTGACGACCTGATGCGACGTGCAGCGGCGGTCGACGCCGCGTTCGGGCGCGTTCCGCAGACGGGCGTGGCGACAACCGCTTGGAACAACATTCGGCGCGACGTCGACAGCATCGCCAATGCCTACGGACTGACGTGGGACTGGCGGAATCCGTCCTACTCGAACGACCAGCCGGCCGGCATCTACCGGCAGCTGCAGGGCACTTACACGGTCGACCCCGGACGCAGCGACAACACGGAGCGCACGATCAACCTCGCGCTGCGCGGTGTTTCCGCGGCCGATCGCGATCGCGTGACGCGGCAGCTGAACAACCGGCTCGATCCACCGCAGATCGTCGCCATCGACCGCGACGCCAATCGCATCATCGTGGCGTCGTCGAACGGTCCGCAGTTCACGTTCGAAGCGAACGGCCAGGCTCGAACGGAAACGGGCCCAGGCGGCGGAGCGATCACGACCCGCGCGTCGACATATGGCGATCAGCTGACCGTCACGACGACCGGTATTGCGAACAACGAGTTCGGCGTCACGTTCGAGCCGCTGCGAGGCGGTCAGGAACTCAGAGTGACGCGCCGGATCTTCAACGAGGCGCTCGTGCGCCCCGTGACGCTCCAGACGATCTACCGCCGGACATCGACGACGCCGGATTGGAACATCTTTAATAACCGCCCCGAGACGCCCCGGCCCGGACGCGGCAATACCGGCGGTGTGTTGATCCCCGACGGCACGATTCTCACGGCCCGTCTCGACCAGACGGTCAACCTTCGGCAGGCGCGCGACGAGGATCGGATCACGCTGACCGTCCATAACGCGTCGCGGCCGGAACTCGAGGGCGCGACCATCGAGGGGTACGTCGCGAGCAGTCTTGCGGCGGTCGACAACCGTGCGCGCGTGGCATTGCAATTCGACAGGATCCGGCTGCGCAACGGCCGGACCCAGGACTTCGACGGTGTCATCGAGCAGATCACCAGTCCGAATGGACAGGTCATCCGCTTCGACGGTGAAGTAGCGGCGGTCGACGGTCGCTCCGGTGACGCAGTCCAGCGTGGCGCGCTGGGCGCGGTCGTCGGCGGCCTGATCGGTGCAATTGCGGGCGGCGGCAAGGGCGCGCTCATCGGCGCGGCGATCGGTGGCGGCGGCGCGGCCGCGACCGTCCTCCTCGACGGCCCGGGCCAGGTCGAATTGCTGAGAGGCACCGAGTTCAGACTGCGCGCCAGAAATCGATAGATCTCAACCGGAGACGAAGCACACGCTTGGCTCGGGTGATGGTCACCCGGGCCATTCGTGTTTCTGGGAGCCACGGATCCCCCAACCACTCGACGCCCGGCGGCGTCATGAGAACGGCTGCTTGGCCGTGCGACGCCAACCGGAAACAGGCGAAACTTGTCCAAGCGTCACGCGTAGTAACCGTTCCAGACCGGGGGGAACTGTGCTGAAGGATCTGAGGCACGCGGCACGGGTGCTGCTGAACAACAAGGCATGGACGGCGGTCGTCGTGCTGTCACTGGCGCTGGGTATCGGGGCGAACACGGCGCTCTTCTCCGCCGTGAACGGCTTGCTGCTGGAAAAAGTGCCGGTACCGGATCCGGACTCCCTGGTGCGGCTGCAGTGGGCCGGCAAGAACGACATGGTCCGGAACACCAGCGACTACGGGTCGACGCGCCAGGACAACGGCGACGGCGTGACCTCGACCTTGTCCTACGACATGTTCCAGAAGCTGCGGGCCGCCAACCAGACCTTGATCGACCTGGCGGCCGGCGCCCCGGCCGGACAAACCAACGTGATCATCAACGGCAAGGCGGACTTCGCGTCCGCGTTTGTCGTGAGCGGCAACTATTTCACGCTGCTCCGCCTGCAGCCGTTCAAGGGCCGGCTGATTCAGGAGAATGACGATCACGCGTCCGCTCCGCCGGCGATCGTCATCAGCCACCAGTTCTGGGTCCGGCGCCTGGGATCGGATCCCAACGTCGTCGGCCGCGTAATCACGGTGAACGGCACGCCCCTGACGATCGTCGGCGTGCTGCCGGCGTCGTACACCGGAATCCAGCGTTCCATCGACACGCCGGCCGATCTCACATTCGCGCTTGCGCTCGATCCAGTCATCAGCGTCAATGCCACCCGCACACGACTTTCTGAACCGACGCACTACTGGCTCCAACTCTGGGGACGGTTGAAGCCGGGCGCGACTGCGCAGCAAGCGCATGGAAACTTCAACGCCGTGTTCCAGAACACCGCGCGGGCGGGCGGTGAAGCCTACTACGCGAATCTGAGCGACGCGGATCGCGGCCTCGATCGAAACAAACGGAAGGGCGATGCAGTGCCACGCCTCCTGCTCGACTCGGCGGCCAGAGGCATCTACGACCCCGATCTCGACTCGAGAAAGTCAGCGGGCACACTGAGCGTCGTTGTCGTTCTGGTACTGCTGCTCGTCTGCGCGAACGTCGCGAACCTGATGCTGGCCCGGGCGGCCGGACGCCGGAAGGAGGTCTCGCTGCGGCTTTCGATCGGTGCGAGCCGCGGGCGGCTCGTGCGCCAGCTTCTCACTGAGAGCCTGCTGCTCGCCGCGATTGGCGGAAGCCTCGGCATTCTCTTTGGCTATTGGAGCCGCGCCTTGATTCCGTTTGGCGCAAATGCGCCCATGAACTGGCCCGTGCTGGCGTTCACGTCGGGGATCAGCATCCTCGCTGGGCTGCTCGTCGGCCTGATTCCGGCCCTCCGCGCCACGCAGGTCGACCTCGCCGGCGCGATGAAGGAGAACAGCCGCAGCGTGGTCCATTCGCGAACCCTGCTCAGCCGCGGACTGCTCGTCGTCCAGGTCGCGATTTCGGTGGTGCTGCTCGTCGGCGCCGGCCTGTTCCTGCGCACGGTGAGCAACCTGCGGCAGGTCGATGTCGGGTTCAACTCGAACAACCTTCTGATGTTCCGCGTGAATCCTCAGCTGAATGGGTACAACGCCGACAGGACCGGGCAGCTCTATCGCGAACTGAAGGATGCGCTGCTCGCGGTGCCGGGCGTGCGCGCGGCGACGTACACGCAGCCCCCACTGCTGTCCGGAAGCCGCAGCAGCACGGGCCTGTATCTCCCCGGACAGCCGATGGTGCAGGTGCACATCGTGACCGTCTCGCCGGAGTTCTTCGAGACGATGGAGATGCCGTTTCTGAAGGGCCAGACATTCGGCAACACAGACACGCCAACGTCGCCGAAGACACTCATCATCAACGACACGGTCGCGCGGAAGATCTTCCCGGACGGCAGCGCCATCGGCCGGCGCGCCGGATCGAGCGTGGAGTTGAGCTCGGAGGCGGAGATCATCGGTGTCATCCGCGACGCGAAGTACTCGAGCCTTCGCGAGCCCGCGCCGCCGACGATCTACCGATCGTTCCTTCAGTACCCGCCGCGGCCCATGTCGGTGGTGCTGCGTATGAACACCGACCCCAACGGCCGGATCGAGGCCGTGCGTGAGGCCGTCCGGAAGGTCGATGCGGATCTGCCCATCGCTGGCGTCGCGACGCAAGCCGAGCAGATCGAGCGGCGCTTCGCGCAGGAGCAATTGTTCGCGACGGCGTACACGTGGTTCGGCGGCCTCGCGCTCGTCATCGCGGCGGTCGGGCTGTTCGGTCTGATGTCGTACAGCGTGTCCAGACGGACGAACGAGATCGGGGTACGCATGGCACTCGGTGCCGCGCGTAGTGACGTTTCCCGCATGGTCCTGCGCGAATCCATGCTGCTCGTCGCCATCGGCCTCGTGATTGGAGGTGCGTCGGCCCTCATCGCGGCGGCGCTCGTCAGCGCGTCGTACGTCGAGCGCACCCTCTTCGGCGTGGTGCCGCGGGACACCACGAATCTCGCCACGGCCATCATCGTCATGACCGTCGTCGCGCTCGGCGCCGCCTATCTGCCGGCCAGGCGCGCCTCCAAGGTCGATCCGATGGTGGCGCTCAGGTACGACTAAAATGTCCGTGCATGTCCGAGTCGACGGCCACCGAACGCCTCGATTTCATCCGCGAGATCGTCAAGGCTGACAACGCCAGCGGCAAGCACGGCGGCCGTGTCGCCACGCGTTTTCCACCCGAGCCCAACGGCTATCTGCACATCGGGCACGCCAAGTCCATCTGCCTGAACTTCGGCGTCGCGGCCGACTTCGGCGGCCACTGCAACCTCCGGTTCGACGACACGAATCCCGTCACCGAGGACACCGAGTACGTCGATTCGATTCAGGAAGACGTCAGGTGGCTGGGATTCAAGTGGAACGACGTCCCGTACTACGCGTCGGACTACTTCGAGAAGCTCTACGAATGCGCGGAAATCCTCATCAATAAGGGACTCGCGTACGTCGACGACCTGACGGCCGACGACATTCGCGCGTACCGCGGAACGCTGAAAGAGCCGGGGCGGAACAGCCCGTGGCGGGATCGGGCGGCGGCGGAGAACCTCGACCTCTTTCGCCGGATGCGCGCCGGCGAGTTCGCGGATGGTGCCAAAGTTCTCCGCGCGAAGATCGACATGGCGTCGCCGAACATCAACATGCGCGACCCGATTCTCTACCGGATCCGCCGCGCCCATCACCACCGCACCGGCGACGCGTGGCTGATCTATCCGATGTACGACTACGCGCATCCGATCTCGGACGCCCTCGAGCGCATCACGCACTCGATCTGCACGCTCGAGTTCGAGGATCACCGGCCGCTCTACGACTGGCTCGTGCTCAATCTGCCGCTGCCGGGGACGCCGCAGCAGATCGAGTTCGCACGCCTGAACCTCACCTACACGGTGATGAGCAAGCGCAAGCTGCTCCAGCTCGTGAACGAGAAGCACGTGAGCGGCTGGGACGACCCGCGGATGCCGACGATCTCTGCCATCCGGCGACGAGGCTTCACACCGGAGGCGATGCGCCGGTTTGCAGAGGAAATCGGCGTCGCCAAACGCGAGAACGTCGTCGACGTCGGCCTGCTCGAGTTCTTCGTTCGCGAGGACCTCAACAAGCGCGCGCCCCGCGCGATGGCCGTGCTGCGTCCGCTGAAGGTTGTGCTCGAGAACTACCCCGAGGGACAGTCCGAGCACATGGACGTCGTGAACAACCCCGAGGATCCGGCCGCTGGGACGCGCAAGGTCCCGTTCTCACGCATCCTTTATCTAGAGCACGACGATTTCCGCGAGGATCCGCCGAAGAAGTTCTTCCGCCTGGCGCCGGGCCGCGAAGTCCGGCTGCGCAACGCGTATCTGATTACGTGTCAATCAGTTGTGAAGGACGCCTCGGGCGAGGTCGTCGAGCTCAGATGCACGTACGACCCAGCCACTCGCGGCGGCGATGCGCCGGACGGCCGCAAGGTCAAAGCTACGCTGCACTGGGTGAGCGCCACGCACGCGATCGACGCCGAGGTTCGGCTCTACGATCGGCTCTTCACTCACGAAAACCCTGGCACCGGGGACGCGGACTTCCTCACGCAGCTCAATCCGCAGTCGCTCGAAGTCGTCCGCGGCGCGAAACTCGAACCGTCACTTGCCGCCGTACCGGCCGGCGCGCGCTTTCAGTTCGAGAGGCTTGGCTACTTCTGCGCCGATCGCGACACTGCCGCCGGAGCGCCGGTCTTCAACCGCACGGTGACGCTCAAGGATTCCTGGGCGAAAGTCGAGGGTCGTTGACGGTCGCCGCACGCTGTTCCATCGTCCAGTAGATCTGTCCCTCGAAGGTTGCCAGATAGCGCGGCAGACCGACGATCGCGACCGGGTCGGCTTTGAGATCGAATTCGAACGGTGTGCCCGACGGGTTTCTGGGCACGTATTCGATACGGTACGTTCCAATCCTCGCGCGTGAACCGCCTGGACCGACAGGACGCTCGATGTCCAACAGCGTCGCGAAGTCTTCTGCCTGCAGCATCCGCTTGATTCTTGGAGCGAGCGACGGGCAGAGCGCCCTGGCCATCGGCGTCAAATTCCAGCTTCCAAGACCGCGCGCCGCACGTCTACGCTCTTCTTTCGCTGGAATCCCCTTGAGGCATTCGATCATCGTGCCAAGTTCGGCTCCGAGCTGCATGGATAGTGGCGCGGCATTCTGAGTCATCTGCACGTCGAACCGCGTCACACCATCTGAATGGATTCGGGGCCAGGGCTGAGACAGCTGGGCGTCCGGGGCAGCATCCACGCTGAATCCTTGTGCGGCCGTCGAATACGTCACTCGCCAGCCGGCATCCCCGTCGGTCTCGCGCGTTGGTTCGCCGAGAACCGGGGATCCGGCCCCTTCCGGGATCACATAGCGGCGAGGAAGACCAGGATCAAGGTGAGCGCCGTATTCCTTCAACTCCGGGCACTTCGCCGAGAGCTCGGCTGCGTCAGTTGCGAGGTGTCCGGACGCCCGCGCGAACGACTGCGCGCACGTGGCAACGTTTCCCACGAGCCCGATGCCGCGACTGACGTTCATCGGACGCCCGCTCATCACTGACACCCAGAGCCGAACCGCGTCCGCATCCTTCTTCTCGCGCGCGGCGCGATCCCGCGCGGGCTTCGTCGCTTTTCTCCAGGCAAAGTACGGATCCCCCCAGGTCGCCGTGCAGGATCCGAGACTCACGACGGTCATAGCGACGAGCATGCCGGCAAAGCCCGAGGCAAAGGACCGGAAGTACCGGCTGATCACTGCGCCAATCCCGAGCACGGCGAATACCGCAACGACCGTCCCGGCGAAGGTACCGTTGCCGTCGGAGCAGTTCAGCACGAATTCAGTGGACGTGCACTGCGACAGGTACATCAGCGTGTTGACCACCAGGAACGCGATTGCGCCCGCGCACACCAGGAGCAGCCACGCCATCGTCGACGGACCGGGTTTGTTCTGGGGGCGCACGGCCGAGGTATCGGCCGTGCGTGTCCTTCTCTCTACTCGGGCTCGCTACTCGGCCCTGAGGCTGGCCTACCTGGCTCCGTCGATGGCGAGAAGATCGACAACCTCTGAAGACGTTGCGATCTCGCGGATCAGCGCACCAGTCGCCGCGTCAACGATGAGTATCGTGCCAGGACGGTCCGCCGATGGCATCTCCGCACACCTGGTACATGCGAACACTGGGATTCAGCCTGCCTGGTGTACCGGAAGGTGACGAGGCGGCCCTCAGCGAGCAGCGCGACAACGCGACCGGATGCCTGAACCGCGACGAGCGTTCTTGCGCGCGCGTAGGTCCCGAGGGTAATCGCAACGCAAAGGACAGTTACGGTTAGGCGCGGTATCAGTCGGCTCCGCCAGTCAGAAATCCTACGCCATAGCCGACTTCGATCCGGCCCTCGGACCTCTGCCCTTTGCCTACTCTGCTCTCAGCCCATCAACAGGATTGACCTTCGTCGCGCGCCAGGCCGGGAGCAGGCTCGCAAGAATTGCCGCAGAGAGCAGCAACGCCGCTGCCGCGACGATGGAGGCCGGATCTCCGGGTTTCACGCCGAAGAGGACCGTCGCAAGCGCGGAGCTCGCGAATCGGACCAGCACCAGCCCCGCGACGAGTCCGACGGCCGCAAGCACGGCGCAATGACGGATGACCGCGGCTGCCACCGCCGAAGGCTTCGCGCCAAGCGTCAATCTGATCGCAAGCTCCCGCGTCCGAAGCGCGACGGACCACGAGAACAGGCCGTAGACGCCAATCGCCGCAAGCAGCGCCGCCAGAACGCCGAACATTGTCAGTGTTGTCATCAGGAGCCGTGGCTCGGCGGTACGCGCGCGGAAGCGCTGATTCCACGTCTCGACCTTGCCCATAGGGGTGCCGGGAGCGACGGCCTTCAGCGCGTTCTTGAGCGCAGACTGGGCGGTCGCCGTGTCGCGCGCGGCAATCGCGATCGTCATGGCGCCGAATGGGAACTGTCGCGAGGTATGGAACACCGCGGGCTCGACGGGCAGGCCGAGCGCGACGTTCTGAATGTCCTCGACGACGCCCACGATGCGCAGACGCGGCTGAACACGCGATCCATCGGGATTCACGGCCCACATCAGATTGCGCCCGAGCGGACCGATCTGCGACGTCCAGTTCAGCATCTCCTGCCCGACCGGCGGGTGATCCGGATAGTGCCGTCTCACGAACTCCTGGTTGACGATGACGACAGCCTCGCTGCTAGTCGTGTCCGTGGCCGAGAAATCACGGCCATCGACGATGCGGGCGCCCATGGTCTTGAAGTAGCCGTCGCTGACGGACTGATGCTGCGCTTGCGGCCGCTGGTCGTTAGGCACCGGCGGGGCATCGCCGCGCTGCACGGGATTGCGCCAGCCGTGTTCCATTGGCAGGAAGTTGGTGGAGCCGACGCTGGTAACGCCAGGCTGCTCGCGAATGCGATCGAGCAACTCCGTGTGCTTCTGGCCGGTGGCGATCCACGCTTCGACCGTCGCGCCCGCATTGAGACGCACTGCGGACACAACGACGTTGTCCGCGCTGACGCCGAGCCTCACGGCGGTCATCGAACCGACGGTCCGGATGAGCAACACCGAGCCGACAAGCAGCGCGCAGGCAAGCGCGACCTCCGCGATGACGAGTCCCTGGTAGATGCTGCGGGCCGATCGCGAACTGCCGCGCTCACCGGAGCGGAGATCGGCGCCGAGCCGGCGGCGGACGAGAATCACCGCGGGCACGAATCCAAATAGCATCGTCATGACGCCGACGAGACCGAGCGCGACCGCCAGGACGCGGCCGTTCACCGCCGCCTCCGCAAGTCTCGGCACATCCACGGGCATCGTCTTCGCGATCAAGGGAATGGCGAACAACGCGACAAGCAATCCCACTGCGGCGCCGGCCAACGAGAGCAGGAAACTCTCCGCCAGCAGCTGCGTGACGATCTGCCGAGGCGCCGCGCCCAGTGCCGTACGAACGGCGATTTCGCGTTCGCGCCCGAGCGCCCGCGTGAGGAGCAGGGATGCGACGTTCAGACAACCGATGACGAACAACAGGCCGACTGCGCCGAACAGCACGTATAACGCCGGCCGGTAGTAGCCGAGCTGGTCCTCGAGAAGCGGATTCACCGCGAACGCCCATCCCTTGTTCGAAACGGCGTACTGAGTCGCGAGATTGGCCGCGAGCGTCGCTGCGCCGGCGCGGGCCTGCTCCAGCGTCGTGCCGTCCTTCAGCCGCCCGACCGCCTCGACGAAGTGGGCGCTTCGGCTGTGCTGGGTGAAGTCCCACCGGAGCCGCAGCCACACGTCCACGTCGTCCGGAAAGGTGAAGCCGGGCTTCATCACTCCGGCGACCGTGTACGACGACTGGTTCAGATTGATCTGCTTGCCGATGATTGACTGGTCGGCGTTGTAGCGCGTGCGCCACAGGCGGTCGCTTATCACGCAAATGATGTTGCGGTCGAAGAACGGGCCGTCCTTTGGAAAGCCCGCGCCGACCTGCGGATCGACGCCGAGAACGGCAAACAGGTTGCCGCTGACCTCGATGGCGTTGACGCTGACGGGATCAGCGCCGGGATCGACCAGGTTCGTCTCCGTACGCCACCAGCCGGCGGCGTCGGCGAAGACTGGCAGCGCGCGGTAGTCCATGAACGTCACGGGCGAGATGGGATCGTGCGTGAGGCCCTTCTCCGGATTCGTGTCCCAGAACTTCACGAGCTGGTCGGGCGCCCGGTACGGCAGTGGCTGCAGGACGACCGTATCAACGACGGTGTAGACGACCGTGGCGGCACCGGTGCCGAGACCGAGCACGAGCACGGTCACCATCGCGAACGTCGGATGAAGACGGAACTGGCGCAGTGCCATGCGAAGGGCGTACATCATTGCGAGACTCCTCGATTTCTTTCGTGACGTGGCTGCAACGTCGTTCGCGGTGTGGGCAAAGACTGCGCGTGCATCCCGACGAGGTTCCCGGCGAAGTGGCGCAAGGCCGGAGGTGGTCAACAGTCCAAGGGCGTGATCGCGCGCCTCGGCCTCGGATACGCCGCGACCGAGTGCTGCCGTGTACGCATCCTCCAGGTGACTCGCGAGCTCGTCGATTGTGACTGGCGAGAGATCGATGCCGCTCTGACGCCCGTGCTGCTCGACCAACTGTCGCCAGAAGGCTTGGCCGCCGTAGCCTTGGCGAAGGTGGCTACGCATACTTCACGCCCGCGACCTGGCCGAGGACGGCGATCAGCCGCGCCCAGTCTTCTCGCTGCGCGGCCAGAACGGTGCGGCCGGCTTCCGTGATTCGATAGTGACGGCGACGGCGCTGCCCCGCCCGCTCCACCCAGCGCCCGCTGATCCATCGCCGCGCCTCCATGCGGTACAGCGTTGCGTAGAGCGCGGCCAGAGTGAATGTCAGCGTGCCCTCGGATCGCAATTCGATCTGCCGGCCGATCTCGTAGCCGTGAAGGCTGTCGTTCTCGACGAGCGCCAGGATGAGGAGCTCCGCGCTGCCGCGTTTGGCCTCATCGAAGGCCGATCGCGCCTCTGTGCCGGTGCCTGCCGTTCGCTCAGTCATATGTAACGACGTGATATATCAGGTTCTTTGACGACAACGCCAGGGCGGAGGTTGGCCGGGATCGCCCCAAGCGGTGTCTAATCTGGCGTGGAGTCAGCAACCGGCGTCTCGTCGCCGGGTCTCGAGACCCGGTCTCCCGTCGAGCCCAGAACGCCCGGCGCCCGTGACATGGTTCCGCCGCTGGTCATCGCGCCGGCCATGGCGGCGGTGATCCTCGGTGTTGGGACGGCGAACTGGTCAGTGGCGGCATACGCCGCCGCAATCGCTTTCGTCACAGTCCCGCTGTCCTGGTGGCCGGTAATCTTCTGGATGGTCGACAACGCGCGCGTGAGCACTCGAGCGCGCGTGATCGCCGGCGTCGTCTGCGGGCTGGCGCCCTTCGCCGCCGCGGTGGTCAGCGGCATCATCGGCCTCTACATGAAGAAGAACGACCTGGCATACGTTGGCTGGGTGCTTGAGCGCGGTGCACCCGTGCCGGTGATAGGCACTTTCTACTGGCCTCGATTTGGATGGCTGGTGTTACTCGGTGTCGCGGCCGGTGTCGCCACAATGCTGGTACTGGGAATTCTGCAACGGGCCCCGCTTGTCACACGGAGCAAACGGTACACCGAGTAACTTTGGCCGCCCGGCGGATGTCAGGCTTTCCACTGGTAGTCGAACGGGCCGATCGCGGTGTACTGGCCGCTGTGATCGAAGCTGATTCCCGAGTCGAGCTTGAACGTCTGCGACGCGCCGAGGTCGCCTTCCTTCACGATCAGACCCTGCGGCAGGATCATGCGCGGGAACGCTTCGTTTCCGTTGACGGGATTCTTGATGCTCGTGAACTCGAGCGTCATCGCCTCGCCGCACTTGACCGAGGATTGCATGCCGTTCTTCACGATCTGGTACGGCACGGCCACCGGGCCGTGGACCTTGGGCCACGTCCAGGCCAGGATGGCCCACGGACCGCCGCACTTCCCGTCGACGAGCGTCGCGATCGCCGCGCGCTGCGCCGCCGAGGCCCGCTCGTCCACGAAGATGAGGCCTTCGCCGTTGCCGTGATGGATCGCGCCCGGCCACTTCACGAATACCGAGAAAGTGAGGCCATCGAGCGCGACATCGTCTACGACGCCTCGCTCGATCTGCCACGTCCATCCGCCTTCGCAGTGGCCCTTCGACGGCAGTGCGTTGAAGTTGCACGGGCAGCCCCAGTCGCAGTTGCAGGCGATGAACGCCGTGCCAGTGAGATGCATGCTCGTGGGTGTCTCAGCCATCCAAAAACTATACCCCAGCGAGTTCCAGCGCGACCTCCTCGAGACGGTCGTAGCTCAGCGCGGCGCCCTTCTCCATGCCTGTCTTGAGGACCATGTCGCGCACTTCCGCTGACGGGTACGTGCACGTCGCCGTCAGTCGGGTCCTCCCGTTCTCCTCGGTGAGAATCGCGCTCACAACAGATGCGGCGTCAGGAAACGGCGCAAAGATCTCGGTGAACACGACCTTCCCGGGCGGCGCGATCTCGCGGTACTCGCCGTAGAACTCGGCCTGGCCCTTGGGATGCTGATTCACGAACCTCCACTTTCCGCCCACGCGGAAATCCACTTCGCACACGGGCACGGAATAGCCGTCTCCGAGCTGGCCCCACCAACGGCGGATGTGCTCGGGACGCGTCATCGCCTCGAACACAAGGTCCCGCGGCGCGTCGAAGACGCGCGTGAGCACGATGGTGCGCTCCTCGGGAGTGGAAACCTTGAACGTATCGCTGTTACGAGCGCCGACTGCGGCCATGAGTCTTCTCCATTGGTTTTGAGTTGCGTTTCTTGTGGTGGCGGGGCTTCGCTGCGCCAGGGACGGTGATCTCCCGCAGGTACGAGTCCAACCGATCCAGCCGTGCTTCCCAGATCGCGCGGTACTGTTCGGCCCAGTCGACCATCTCCTTGATCGGCTTCGCCTCGAGGTGACATGGACGCCGCTGCGCGTCGCGGCTTCGCGCGATGAGGCCCGCGCGCTCGAGCACTTTTAGGTGCTTCGTCACCGCCGGCATCGACATGTCGAACGGCTCGGCAAGGTCCGTCACCGTGCAGTGCCCAGTCGCCAGACGGGCGACGATGGCGCGGCGCGTGGGGTCGGACAGGGCGGCGAACGTGAGGCTCAACTGGTCCATGTCTTTATTTAACCCATAGGTTAAATACAAATCGGCCCTGTGTCAAGTAGACTCCCGCTGCGACATGGCACTCTCCGCAGGCTCCCGCATCGGTCCATACGAAGTCCTCGTCAAGCTGGGCGAGGGCGGCATGGGCGAGGTCTATCGCGGCCGCGACACCAAGCTCGGCCGCGATGTCGCCATCAAAGCACTGCAACCATTGGTGGCATCAGATGCCGACCGCGTTGCGCGCTTCGAGCGCGAAGCGCAACTGCTCGCCTCGCTGAATCATCCGAACATCGCCGGGATCTACGGCCTGGAGCAGACGCTCGCACTGGGCTCAACGCCGGGCGCGACTTATCTCGTGCTCGAGTTCGTCGATGGCACGCCGCTCGATGCGATCATCGCGCAACACAGACGGCCGGCGCCTGCGGCCGCAACGCCGAGCGAGTCTCCGAGCCGAGGCGTTGCCGCGAGCGGGGGTGGGGCCCCGCGAGCACTTGATATTGATGACGCCGTCAGCATCGCGCGGCAGATCGCCGATGCGATCGCGGCGTCGCACGAAAAGGGCATCATCCATCGCGATCTGAAGCCGGGAAACATCATGGTGACCGCTGACGGTCACGTGAAAGTGCTCGACTTCGGCCTCGGGAAGTCGATTGACGACGGCCGGACGACGGCGGGCGAATCGGCGCCGTCGAACTCCCCCACCATCACCCTCGGCGCCACGCAGGCCGGCGTCATTCTCGGTACAGCCGGCTACATGAGTCCGGAGCAGGCCAAGGGCCGCAGTGCCGATCGCCGGAGCGACGTCTGGTCGTTCGGGTGCGTGCTTTTCGAAATGCTGTCCGGTACGCGGGCGTTCGAAGGCGAGGATGTAACCGACACCATCGCGGCGATCGTCCGTGGCGAACCCAACTGGAAGGCACTGCCCGCCGGAACGCCGCCCGCGCTCCGGCAGCTGCTCGAGCGCACACTAACAAAAGATCGGACTCAGCGCCTGCCCGACATGTCGGTCGTGCGGTACATCCTCAGTGAGGTTGAGAACCCATCCCCGCCAGGTGTAAGCCGGCCCGTCAGGTCCGGCGAAGATGCCGGGACTGAAGCCCCGGCCTACGACTCCGGCCGTCGATCGTCCCGTCTCTGGATGTACGCCGCCCTGATTTCGATCGTAACGACGATCGCACTGGGCGTGGCCTACATGAATCGCGACTCGACACCTTCATCGTCTTCATCGCGCTCGGTGTCGCACTTCACCATCGTCCTGCCCGACGGCGCCGAAGTCGCCTACACCAACATGGCGCCTCTCGCGATCTCCCCGGACGGAAGACTGGTTGCGTTTCCGGCGCGTCGTGCGGGAAAGATTCAGCTGTACCTGAACGACGTCTCGACTGGCGACACGAAGGCGCTTGACGGCACGGACGACGCGCGGAGTCCTTTTTTTTCGCCGGACGGACGCTGGATCGCGTTTTTCGGGCGCAGCAAGCTGACGAAGATCACGCCGAGCGGCGCTTCCAGGTTTGACCTCGCTGAGGCTGCGGATGGCCGCGGGGGCACGTGGGCCTCTGACGGTGTCATCTACTACGCGCCGAACAATGCGACGGGGCTTTGGAAGGTGCCGGCAGACGGCGGCACGGCGATACAACTCACCAAGCCGGATCCGGCAGCGGGTGAAATCAGTCATCGCAATCCTCACGCACTCCCTGGAGGAAAGGCGCTCCTGTTCATGATCTGGACGGGTCCGGGCTCGGACGAGCATCGGATCGAGTACCTGTCGATCGCGGATGGCAAGCGCCAGGTGGTGGCTCGGAATGCAGACGGTCCGCTGTCGGTCGTCAATGGGCACCTCATCTTTGCCGGACGGCAAGATGCGCTGGTCTCAGTGCCCTTTGACCCTTCACGACCGAGCGTCCAGGGTGTCGAACCCGTGGCGTTGCCGGCGCTGGCGCAATTGGACAACGAAGGCGCGGCGGCCTATGCCGTTGCTGACAACGGCACCCTCGTGAGGCTGATGGGCCACGCGAATCGCCGCCTTGCACAGGTAGTGTGGATCGATCGCGCGGGCAAGACCGAGCCGGTCGGCGTGCCGGAACGTGACTACGTCTCAGCGACGATTTCGCCGGACGGAACCCGCGCGGCGATCCACAATCGCGGCGCAACTGAAGAGATCTGGATCTATGACTTCGCGACGAAGAGCTTCACACCGTTGACGACGCCCGGGGGCAGCAGCCAGGCGCCGGTGTGGACGGCGGATTCGAAGTTCATTGTGTATCGCGGCACTCGCCAGGGTTTTCGCAACCTCTTCATGAAGGCGGCGGACGGCACCGGAGCCGAGATGCGGCTGACCACGCAGGGTGGTGTCATCCAGACACCGACGTGCGCGACCGCTGACGGCAAGTGGATTGTGTATCTGGAGAGCGGCGGTGCCGGATCGGGCGACATGATGAAGGTCGCGCTCGATGGAGATCACAAGACGATGCCGCTCGTGACGACCGCGGCACAGGAAATTTCCGGCCAGATCTCGTACGAAGGGCGCTGGATTGCGTTCGAGTCGAATGTGACGGGCCGTAGTGAGATCTGGCTCCAGTCGCTCGGAGCGGACGGCGCGACGAACGGCGCCGCCCGGAAAGTCTCGTACGAGGGCGGAACAGCACCACGCTGGTCGCGCGACAGCCGCGAGCTGTTCTTCATGGTGCCGGATGGGATCATGGGGATGACCGTGAGCGGCAACTCGATTTCGCAGCCTCGCCAGCTTGTCTCGGGCCGTTATCGCGTTTCGGCAAACGCGAACACCAACTACGACGTCGCCCGCGACGGCCGCTTCATCCACGTGCTGGCGCTTCAGCCCAGCAAACCGCAGACGCGGATCGAAGTCGTGTTGAACGGACTGGGCAAATAGATGCCCCTCACACCAGGCTCGCGCATCGGACCCTACGAAGTCGGCGCCAAGCTCGGCGAAGGCGGCATGGGCGAGGTCTACCGCGCGCGCGACACGTCGCTCGGCCGCGACGTCGCCATCAAAGTACTTCCCGTCTCTGTCGCGAACGATTCCGAACGACTCGCGCGATTCGAACGCGAAGCCAAACTTCTCGCCTCGCTGAGCCACGCCAACATCGCCCAGATCTACGGCATCGAGCGTCCTTCGACAGGCTCAGGACAGGCGGCCCTCATCATGGAGCTGGCGCCGGGCGACGACCTCTCGCTGCATCTCAGCCGCGGCGCGATGCTGCTGCCGGATGCGCTGCCGATCGCCATTCAAATTGCACTCGCCCTCGAGGCCGCCCACGAGCGCGGCATCGTCCATCGCGACCTGAAGCCGGCGAACGTCAAGGTCACGGAAGACGGCGCCGTGAAGGTGCTGGATTTTGGGCTCGCGAAGGCGCTCGATCCTGCGGCCGCCAGCGGTTCAGCCGAAGCCATGAACTCGCCGACGCTCACCGCACAAGCGACCGCGGCGGGAATCATTCTCGGTACTGCTGCGTACATGAGTCCGGAGCAGGCGCGCGGCCGCGATGCCGACAAGCGCGCCGACGTCTGGGCCTTCGGCGTCGTGTTTTTCGAGATGCTGACCGGCGCGCGGTTGTTTCAAGGCGAGACGATCTCCGACACTCTCGCGGCCGTCCTTCGCCAGGACATTCCGTGGTCCGCACTGCCGGCCGGCACGCCTGCCGAGGTCACGAAGCTTCTCCGCCGCTGTCTCGAGCGCGATCGCAAGAATCGGCTCCACGACGTCGCCGACGCGCGCATCGTGCTCGAAGAAGTCCTGCGCGGCGGTGCGAAGGAAGAGCCCGTTCAGGCGGCGCCGACCGCACCCGCGAGCCGCACGCGATGGCTCGTTGCGATCGCAGCCGGCATTGCGTTGGCGGCGCTCGGATTCTTCGCCGGCCGCTGGACGACGCCCCAACAAGAATCGTCGGCAGCGGGAGGCTCGATCCGCTTCGTCATAGCGAAACCGGCAGGTGTCACCGAGGTCGGCCAACCCGCCGTGGCCCCCAATGGCAGCTTTGTTGTCTTCGAGGGTAAATCGGGCGCGAAGACTCAGCGGCTCTACATTCAGCGCCTCGATCAGGCGACGCCCCAGGCGGTCGAACGCACTGAAGGCGCCTCCGATCCGATCGTCTCGCCAGACTCGCGATGGATCGCGTACGTGCGATCGAACCGCCTCGAAAAGATCGCGGTGGACGGCGGCGAACCGCTGGGCATCACCGACATAAACAGCGGGTCAGCAGGCCACACGTGGGTTCCGAATGGGCCAATTGTGTTTGCCTCGTCATGGCTCGGCAGTCTCTCCGCCGTCTCGCCCGAAGGAGGCGCCGTCCGGAACGTCAGCACCCTCGACACTGCGCGTGGCGAAATTGGCCATTGGCATCCGACTGCGCTGCCTGACGGCCGTCACGTACTGATCACGGCGTGGACGAAAGGCACTGGTCTCAACGACGCGGATGTCGCGGTCCTTGATATCGAGACCGGCAAGCACCGCGTGTTGTTCAAGGGCGCCGAGCCTCACTATCTCGACCCGGGATTCATCGTCTTCTTCAGGGCTGGCGCGTACCACGCGGTCAAGTTCGATTTGGTGTCGCAGACAGTCTCCGGCGAGACGGTTCGCGTGCTGGACGACGCGTATGGGAACTCCCCCGAAGGAGACCAGGTATTCACGTCGGCCGCGGCGATGGGTACCGTCGCGTACCTGAGCGGCCCCTACGTCCTGCCGCGCGAGCTCGCGTGGATTTCCAAAGACGGCAAGATCGAGTCCTTGCCGTTCCCTGTGCGCGAGTACACCGACGCGGATATTTCACCTGACGGGAAACGCGCGGCTGTGAGCGTGATCGAAGCCGGACGGCACGTGATGCGGCTGCTCGACCTCGAACGACGGACCGACGATGTGCTCGACCTTCCTGGCTCGAATTGGGATGCGGTTTGGCACCCGGACGGCAAGCGCTTGGCGTTTCAAGCCATGCGCAAAGGCGACTTCGACGCGTACATGAAAGACGTCACGACGACCGCGCCCGCAGAGCCCCTTCTCGTCACCGAGTTCGACGAAACGCCGGAGGCCTTCCTGCCCGGCGGAGCATCGGTCGTCGTCGTCCAGTCTGAACGAGACGGCCGCTATCTGCTGAAGCAGATGTCGCTCACACAACCCGGTGCGCTGACGACGCTCATCCCTTTCAGCGCGGGCCGACCGAGGGTGTCCGCTGACGGCAAGTTCATAGCGTTTGTGTCCGATCGAACCGGCTCGGATGAAATCTATGTGCGCGCGCTCTCCGGCACGGGCGCCGCCGAGAAAGTCAGTACTGCCGGCGGCAACATGGCCGCCTGGTCGCGGGATGGGCATGAGCTGCTCTATCTCCGCGAACCAGAAATCATGGCGGTGACGTTCAGCATCGAAGGTGATCGGCTTCGTCCGACGGGAGAGCGCGTCTGGGCGCGCGTCGAGGGCAACTATCAGGATCTGCTTCGGATCGGAGCCGGCGGCCGCGCGCTCGTGGCGATTGACCGCAAGAACACCACCCGCGACATCCGTGTGATCGTCAACTGGCAGCAGGAGATTGCGAAGAAGATGGGTAAATGACAGGAATTTGGAATGACAGGAATTGTGAATACGAAGAATGCCAGTCGCGACGCCAGGCTTTAAATCGACAAGTACCTCCTAGGCAAGATCTCCAACATCCAGCCAACGTCGGATCGGAAATACTCCAATCGAATGAGCGGCTTTTCCAGTCTTTCGGCCCGAACATAGTGGCCTAGCCTTTGCCTTACCCTCGGCATGTTTGCTGAGGAGCTCCGTATCCGGACGCGCCAGTTTGCGGTTGATGTCGTTAAGCTCTCTCTAAGACTTCCAAAGGACGATTTGTTGTGGATCGTCCGACGTCAATTGATCCGATCGGCCACAGGCACGGCCTCCAACTACCGGGCCGCTTGCCGCGCCAGATCTGACAAGGAATTCGCCTCTCGCCTGGGCGTGGTGATCGAGGAGGCCGACGAAAGTGAACTCTGGCTGGATATCCTTCAAGTCATGGAGTACCAGCCCGCTGCTGAGCTCACGCGCCTGCGAAGCGAGGCCACGCAACTGGTCGCGATCATGGTCAAGTCGCGTTGTACGACACTCGAGAACATCAAACGAAAACGGCTGGCCAAGACACGAGATACCTGGACTCAGAAATGACAACAATTGTGAGTGACATGAATTGTGAGTGACATTGCGGATGAGAGGAATTGCGAATCAGAAGAATCGCGAACGCCGCTATTCTCGATTCACAATTCTTGTCATTTACAATTCGTGTCATTTCACAACTGCCACCCGGCCCGTCATGTTCGGATGGTACTTGCAGAAATAATCGAACGTCCCGGCGGTCTTCATCGTGACGCGGGCTTTCTTGCCCGCGGGAATCACCACATCCCATCCGCCCGCCTTCGACGTCGTCGTGTGATCGAAAATGTCCAGGTTCACCCACTCGACGATGTCGCCGGCACTGATCTTGACGCCGGCGGGCGTGTCCGAGAACGCGGCTTTGTCGATGACGACCGTGTGCACCTTAGGCTTCTGCGTAGCGAGCGAGCGATGCGAAGCGAGCCCGAACGAACGGAGCGGGGCTGCGGGGTCCCCGCGAGTGAGTTCGTAAGGGGGGATGCGGCGGGGACGAAGTCCCGCCGCCTGGAGAATGGACGTGAACCCCAACGCCGGTGCGAGGGCTATCGCCGTCGCGAGAATCCACATCCATCTGGATTGCATGACTACTTCACCAGCGACGCGGTGTGTTCGGCGTGCTGTTGGTGTCCCTGGAAGATCTTGAGCCCCTGCTGCAGCAGTGCCTTCAGCTCGGCGTTGGAAGACGATGGAATGAGAACAGTTTCTACGGCGCCGTTCACCGTCTTGTGGTACGCGACTTCGTTCTCCATGTAAGCCTTGTCGAACGCCGCGCCGGAGAGCTTCGCGAGCTCGGCGCGCTTGGCCGCCGCGCCCTTCGCGAGCGACTTGCTCGTGTCGTTGTCCTCGGGCGTGACGCCGAGCCTCTTGCACAGATCGAGCGCGAGCTTGTTCACCGCCTTGTGGTCCTTGACCATGCTCTCGGCGAAGGCGCGAACGTCCTTGTTCTTCGACATTTTGAGCGCCATCTCGGCGGCCTCGATGTCGATCTGGCCTGCTGTGTACGCGATGTGAGCGATCTGCGGATCGGTTGGACCAGCATTGGTACTGCTCCGCGCGAGAACGCCCGGGTGTGAGAATGCGCTGACTGCGAGCACGGCTACCGCCGCGCTGATGTGACGAAACATGGGACCCTCCTGAAAGTTGAAACTGGCTTGCCCGCCGTAGCCTCGGCGAAGGCAGGCGACATCTGAGCTACGGCCGCTACTGTCAGTTGGATGTGCTGGAGGGCTAAAGGTTCCCGAGCCTGGCAAGAACTGCGTTCGTGAGCCGGTCGCAACGGGCACCGTCGAACGCGAAAGCCTCACGGACGGCGGGGCCCAAGCGAGCTTCGAGACTCGCCCGCAGTTTCGCGCGTGCGCGATGCACGCGCGTCTTCACGGTCTCGGGCCGGAGACCAAACAGCTCCGCTGTCTCCTCGGTACTCAAGCCCTCGACGATGCGCGCGATGAAAATGGTGCGGAAGTCGTCGGGCAGCTGGTCGATGGCCTCCTCGAGCATCGCACGTGATTCCGTGGTCGCCATCTGGATCTCCGGATCGGGTGTGGTGGATACCGGCTCGGCCAGGATTGCCGGGGCGGACCCGGCCTCCATCTGTACGGGGCGTCTTCGGCGCACCCGTCCCAGCGCTTCATTCATCGCGATTCTGGTGAGCCAGGTGCCGAGCGCAGAGTCGCCGCGGAATCGTTCGAGACCCGTGAGCGCGCGGACGTACGTGTCCTGCACCACACCCTCGGCCTCAGCGTCGTCGCGAACGATGCCGCGGGCGACGCGGTACAGCCGCTGGTTGTACCGGCGTGTGAGCTCCCGCACCGCGACCTCGTCGCGGGCACGGCAGCGTTCCGCCAGGTCGGCATCAGTCAATTCGGCGGCCAGCATCCAGACCTCTATTACATATGATGCGGCTCCGCGGAAAAGGTTCCCGGCACGGACGTGCGGTATCCTCGTGAAATGAAGCGCGTTCGAGCAATCGCGAGTCTCGCTCTCGTCCTGGCCCTGGTCGCGGGAGTAACCGCGCAGGACCGCAGCCGGGCGTCGATCCCCGACAAGTACAAGTGGAATCTCGCCGACCTCTATGTCTCCGAGAGTGCCTGGCGGGACGCCAAAGACCAGCTCAAGCCGCAGATTGCGACGATCGCGCCGTTCAAGGGCACGCTGGGCACGTCGCCCGCCCGGCTCGCCGATGCGCTCGATGCGATCAACCGCGTCGCCAAGGACCTCCAGAAGGTGTTCCTCTATGCCAGCCTTCTCTCCGACGAGGACACGCGCGTCGCGAAGAATCAGGGCATGCAGCAGGAGATGCAGCAGATCGCGGGAGGCTTCGGCGAGGAAGTCGCGTTCCTCGAGCCCGAGATCCTCAAGATTGGCAAAGCGAAGATCGACGGATGGGTCGGCCAGGAAGCGAGGCTCAAGACCTACAAGCACTACCTCGACGACATCCAGCGCCGGCAGCCGCACACGCTGAGCGATGCCGAGGAACGGCTGCTGGCCTCATCCAGTGTCGCGCTCAGCGCGGCCTCATCGACCTACAACATCCTGGCGAATGCCGACTTTCCGTATCCGTCGGTCACCCTGAGTGATGGCAAGACGGTAAAGCTCGATTCATCGAGCTACAGCCTGTATCGCTCGGTGCCGAACCGTGAGGATCGCAAGAAAGTCATGCAGGCGTTCTTCAACGAGCTCGGCAAGTTCAAGGGCACGTACGGCGCGACGCTGAACGGCCAGGTGCAGGCCAACGAGTTCTTCGCAAAGGCGAGGAAGTACGAGGTCGCGATTGACGCCGCGCTCGACGGCCCGAACGTCCCGGTCATGGTCTACAAGCGCCTCGTCGAGGGCGTGAATCAGGGATTGCCGACGTTCCATCGCTACCTCCGGCTCAGGAAGAAGATGCTGAATCTGCCGGACCTCGGCTACTACGACCTGTACGCGCCGCTCGTCGGTTCCGTCGATCTGAAGTACACGCCGGAGGAATCAGAGAAGAACGTGCTCGCGGCACTCGCGCCGCTCGGAACCGACTACGTGGCGGCCGTGCGTCGCGCGTTCAACGAGCGGTGGATCGATCTGCTGCCGAACGAAGGCAAGCGCTCCGGCGCCTACTCGAACGGCGCAGCCTACGACGTGCACCCGTACATGCTGATCAATTTCAATGGCCAGTACACGGACATGAGCACGGTAGCGCACGAGCTCGGCCACACGATGCAGAGCTACCTCTCGAACAAGACGCAGCCGTTCCACCTGGCGAACTACCCCATCTTCGTCGCGGAGGTGGCGTCCACGTTCAACGAAGCGCTGCTCATCGACTACATGCTGAAGCAGATCAAGGACGACAACGCCCGGCTGTCACTGCTCGGCAACTACCTCGAGAACATCAAAGGCACCGTCTTCCGCCAGACGCAGTTCGCGGAATTCGAGCTGCGGCTTCACGAGATGGCCGAGAAGAACGAGCCGCTCACGGGCGAGTCGATCGACAAGGCCTACCTCGAGATCACGCGCAAGTACTACGGCCACGACAAGAAGGTGTGCGAGGTGCCCGACTACATCGCGCACGAGTGGGCGTTCATCCCGCATTTCTATCTGAACTTCTACGTGTTCCAGTACGCCACGTCGTTTACGGCATCCGAAGCACTCGCGTCCAAAGTACTCGCCGGCGATCCCGCTGCGACGAAGCGGTACCTCTCGTTCCTGTCGGCGGGCGGGTCAAAGTACCCGATCGACCTGCTCAAGGACGCCGGCGTGGACATGACGACCAACGAGCCGCTCCAACTGACGCTGAAGAAGATGGACGCGGTGATGGACGAGATGGAGAGGATTCTCACGAAGAAGAAGTAGGCCGGGCCTTCAGGCCCGGCGCTACCTCTACGAATCCGCGCGAATCGCCCGAAGCGGATCGACACGCGATGCACGCCAGGCCGGCAAGAGGCCCGCGAGCACGCCCATGAGCAGCAGTGCCGACGTCGACCCGGCGAGTGTCGCCGGGTCGTGGGGTGACAAGCCGTACAGCAGCGTCGACGCGTAGCGCGTCAACGCCACCGCCAGCCCGAGGCCGAGGGCGCTCCCGATCGCCACGAGGATTGCCGTTTCACGCAACACGAGCGCGCGCACCTGCGACGGCGCGGCGCCGAGCGCCAGGCGGACGCCAATCTCATTCGTCCGGCGCGCCACCGAAAACGAGACGGTACCGTAGAGCCCGAGGCACGCGACGAAGACCGCCAGCAATCCGAACGCGCCGGTGAGCTGCGAGATGACGCGTTCGTTCGACAGAGTCCGCTCCGCGAGGTCGTCGAGCGTGGCCATTTCGCGAATCGCAAGCCCTGGCTCCGCCGCGGCGATGGCGCGCGTGAGTGCCGGCTTCGCCATATCGGCCGTGCCACCGACGCGGACGTAGATGAACCTCGCGCCGGTGGTCTGGTTCTGGCTGAGCGCGTGGTACACCATCGGTGGCACGGCCTGGCGCATGCCGTCTATCCGTGCGTCCTGGACCAGGCCGACGATCGTCATCGTTGCCGGAGTGCCGTAGCCGATGCGCCGGCCGATCGGATCGAAATCCTTCAGGAACTTCTTCGCGAACGTCTCGTTCACGATGACCGATTCCTCCGGACCAGGCACGTCACGGCCGTCAAAGTTTCGGCCGGCGAGCAGGCGCATGCCGACCACATCGAAGAAGCCGGCACTCACGAGGTCCTCACGTGCGCTTGCCTGGCCCGCGGGAGGCGGCGGTTGGCCTTCAGCGGCGAATTCACTGATGCTCATCGAACCGGAGACCGCCCCAGAAAACGCGAGCGCAACCGCCCTTGCGTTGGGCACCCTGGCCGCTTCCTCGAGCAAACGTTCGTGCATCGCCGGCAGCCTATCGGACGCAATCTGCGCGAGCCTCGGGTCGAAACGGGCCGACAGGACCTGCTCGAGCGCCAGGCCCGTGTCTACGCGAAGCAGGTTCTCGAATGTCCGAAGGAACAGCACCGCGCCGATCAGCAGGACGAGCGAGAGTGCGACCTGCGTCACGACCAGCACTTTTCCGAATGGCAGACGGTTGCGCTCGCTCGCGCCGGCAACACGGCCGGCGGACTTCATCGATGTGGCGAGGTCGCCGCGCGACAAGCGCAGCGCCGGCATCAGCCCGAAAGCGAGCCCCGTGACAACGCTCACCGCGGCCGTGAAACCGAGGAACCGCCAGTCCAGTGGCAGATCGAGTGGAATTCTCCGGCCGCTTGACGAGGCGATTCTGAGGAGCAGCTCTCCTCCCCATTTCGCGAAGAGCAAGCCGAGAGCTCCGCCGGCGAACGACAGTGCGGCACTTTCAACGAGCAGCTGCCTGACGATGCGCGCGCGACCGGCCCCGAGGGAAACACGGAGCGAGAACTCACGCGCGCGTGCGGTTCCGCGCGCGAGCAGCAGGCTCGCAAGGTTGGCGCAGCCGATCAGCAGTACGAGTGCGGCCGTGATCGTCAGAATCCGAAGCGGTCCGCTGAAGCTGGTACGGAGAAACGACAGGCCGCGAACACCAGGCAGGAGCTCGAGATGATCGCGCAGCGCGTAGGCGCGGCGGCCAGCGTCAGTGATCGTGGCGGCGCGCACCTCGATCCACCGGCGATGCGCCGCTGACAGCTTCGCGGAAGCCTGCGCGGCATCGACATCAGCCGGTACCCGCGCCACCAGCGTCAACCAGTGAATGCCATCCTGGGGCACCCAGGGCTTACTGGTGTCCGCGGCGAACGTGCTCGCGTTCCCTGCATACCGCAGCGACTGCTGCATCGTCACTGGCATCCACATGTCGGTGTTCTCGCCGACAATCGCGCCTCGGAATCCGGATGCCGCGACACCGGCTATCACGAGGTCAATACCGTTCGTCTTCAGCGACGTGCCGACGACGCGCGGATCTGCGTTGAATCGACGGGTCCAGAACGCGTGGCTCAGGACGACGACCGGTGAGCTGTCGAGCTCCTCCGTATCTCGCTTCGTGAGAAGCCGTCCCTCCGCAGCCTCGACGCCGAGCACATCGAACCAGTTGCCGGACACGAGCTGGCCGAGCACCAGCTCCGCGGCCCCATTGACCATGATCTGGACGCGGCCGCTCGCCGACATGCCGGCCAGCTGCGCCTCGGGCGCTGCCTGCTGGAGCCGAAGCATCGCGGGGTGGGAGTACCGAAGATTCTGTTCGTCGTAGCCGGCGTGATTCAGAAACGACAGTTCCTGTGGATTCTTGACCGGCAGCGGCCTCAGGAGCAGGGCATCGGTCACGCCGAAGATCGCGGCGTTGGCGCCGATTCCCACCGCCAGCGACAGCGTGGCGGCGAGCGTAAAGCCGGGATTTCGCCGCATCAGGCGCAGCGCGTGGCGGATGTCGCGGCTGAGATCGTGGACCCACCGAGTCCCGCGCGCGTCGCGAGCGTATTCCTTCATTGGTTCGACACCGCCAAGCGAGGCGAGCGCGCGCCGGCGCGCCTCTGCATCAGAGACGCCCTCTGCTGTCAAGCGCGCCGTTTCCTCCTGGACATGAAATCGCAGCTCAGCGTCGAGCTCACGCTCGAGGCGGCCCCGGCTGACGAGTCGCTTCAACCAGCCCATGGCTATTCCTCCGCCGGCTGCAGCACGAATCCGATTGCCTGCGTGAGCTGCTGCCACTGCTTCACTTCAGCGTCGAGCGCGCGCCTGCCCTTGGCGGTGATCCGGTAGATCTTGGCGTCGCGGCCGGCCTCGGTCTGCGTCCACGTGGCCGCCAGCCAGCCGCGATTCTCCAGACGATGGAGCGCCGGATAGAGCGAACCCTGCGGAATGCTGAGCAGCGCCCGTGACATCTGACCGATGCGCTGGCCGATGGCATAGCCGTGCAGCGGGCCTCCGGAGAGGACCCTGAGAATCAACATGTCGAGCGTGCCCTGGAGGAAATCGGATGCCATGCCTAGCCATTCTACCTATATATAGGCAGACCGGCTAGGCATGGGGGTTCACTTGGTGCCGGAGACACCCTTCACCACGAACAGCGTACGTTCGCGGTGGACACCGGAGTATGCGAACTGCTGGCCGTCGGCGGAGGCGGTTCGAATCGTCACGCGTCTCGAGTCGAGGTGCGCGCGCGGACTTCGCGTAGAAGCCTGCGCGCGCCTGTCGACAACTCCACCCGTTCGAGCCGCACGGGAATCGTGAACGTCGCGACAATCAGCGCGTTTCCATCGTCGGTCCAGCCGGCCGGGAGATCGGTGTCAGTCAGTCCAGGTAGATCAGCGGCGCTGCTGCCAGGCGGCCGGCTTTCACGCCCGTGTCGAACACGCTGATGACGTTGGGATGAGACAACGATGCGACCGTCTGCGCCTCGCGCTCGAACCGCGCGCGCCGATCCGGATCCGAGGCAAACGCCTCCGGCAGCATCTTGATGGCGACGTCACGGCCGAGGCGGGGATCAGACGCGGAGGTGGTCGGAACGCCAGCTCCTGATCATCTTCTTGATTGCCTTCCTATCCTGGATGTTACCGGTCAGCACCTTTTCCGCGAGCTCTCCGAGCTCTTCGTCGCTCGCGAACCGGAGAGCCACAAGCTGGCCCCGCGTGAAGTCGTCGATCCGGCCCTGCAGCGCGGCCGGCAACGTTTCCTTGAGCCGCTGGCGCATCTCCAGGCGAATCACCCTGTCCTGCGCGGCCAGTGGAAACACGCGCGCGTACAGCGCGAGCACGATCAACGCCACCGCCGTGAGGACGTCCGAGCCGGCGGTGAGCGTCGGTGTGTCCCAGAGCGCCTTGATTGCCAACATCAGGTTGATGCTGAACGCACCGAAGACGAGATAGTGGTAGGCGGGAACGATGCGAACGTGATTCTGGAACGACTGCTGAGGCTCTGACATTTCGACAGCATACCTCCGCGACACCATCGGTCAGGAAGCTGCCGGCGCACGCGTTGCGCCGGTCTGCTAGCCTCACCATAGTTCGAAGCGTGACCACGTGGCGTAGTTAACCTACAGGATTTCTACTATGTGTCCGCGATCTTGATCTATGCAGGCAATAGGAGTAGTGTGCGATGTCTTGAAACGTGTAGTGTTCACGTGCTCGAGACTAGCGTGTGATGTCCGGTGCTTATGCGGGCGCGCAGGCATTGTTAGGGTGCCCTAGTGTTTGTCTGGCCTCTGGTCTGGAGGTAGGTGTGCCACTGTTCATTAGTAAGCTGGCCGACGCGGCGCAAGCCAGTGCGGACCTCTTCACTATCGTCCGCTGCGATGGAGGAATTGGCCAGACAGACGTGAACAATCAGGTCGCGAAGGTCAGTTACACCAAGTCCGCCGCCGGGGTCGGCCAGAACCGGATAGAGGCGCTTGTCGGGCTGGCCGCGGACATCGCGATCAGCGCCGCGCCGAGCGGCACCACGTTTCCGGATGGCATGGGCGGCACGATTCCGATCAATCTCGTCGGCGGCGTGACGTTCCCGCCGGATGTCAACGGCATTATCCAGGTCGCATACTGCTTCAATAACCAGATGTTTGCGTTCGACACCGGTGGCTCGAAGATTTCGCTGCCTCGCTCGGTGATCCTGTTCCACGAGCTTGCTCACGCGTTCCATCGGGGAAACGGAACCTTCAACGCGGGCAACCCGGAGTTTCAGGCGATAACCGATGAGAATACATACCGTGGGCAGGTCGGCCTGACAGCGCGCGATCCGAACAATCACAACGGTGGCGAAGGATCCAGCAATGGTCAGACCATTCCGTCATGCAGTGGCATGGGTCCGCAGCCACCGGGATGTTGCAGTTGCTGAGGTCGAAAGACTGATATGGCCGGTCATCTTGCTATCGCCAAGATAGCGCTATCGAAGCGCCATCGCTCATTGCCCGACCCCATGGATGGGCACCGGGACATCTGGTTCGACGTGACCATCGATGTCGAGAATCGAGGCGATGTGCCGCTGTACGTGATCGATGAGCTGCGGGGTATCGCCTTCGACGCCGCGACTCGGGTCCTGTCGCTCCGGCTTTGCGAGTCGCAACCCCAGCCGGTGCAGCAAGACGCTCCGACCTTCCACCTTCCTCCGCCCCATACGCTCACGGTCGACCGGCGCGCGACCGCGTCCATCGTAGTGAAGATTCCGTTGGTCCTCAAGGAGCTACGACTGGGAGCTGGGGGCGTCCTGTCGATGGAACAAACGGACATGAGCACCATGAAGACGATTCGGTGCGAGGTGGCCAGCAGCGATCGCCCCATCGAGGACCGCGGCGCCGAGACGGCGCATGAATTGCGCAGTCGCCTCGGCACCTGGGGGAAAGTCGTGAGCAAGGATGCTGCGGTCGACCCGGACCTTCGCGACTCTCAGGCCGGGCAAACTCCCGATGGCCCCGATCCGAAAAAGCTAAAGAAAAGGTGACTCCATGGCGTCCTTCAATGATGCATTCAACGAGCTACAAACGATCAACGCCAACCTCGCGGTTCTGCACACGGACAATGGGCAAATCCTGGCTGGGCAGGCGGCGATCAAGACGGCGGTCGATGCGGGCACGGCGGCCACGGCGAGCGTAAAGGCGTCCGTGGATGCTGGCACGACGGTGCTCAACGCCGTGCTGCAGGCGCAGCAACTCACCAACCAGATTCTGGTGCACCTCTCGCAGCAAGCAGACACGATGATCTGCGAGCTCGAAGCGATCGCGCGCAACACCTGCGGCATCCACAACGAGGTTCACGTGCAGACCGGGCTTCAGAAAACCATATCGGCCTCCGCGGTCGAGCTGCTTGACATCTCCAAGACGGTTCATCCTGACGCTGCGTTGGATCTGTCACGTCGCGAGGCGCTCAAGAATGCGACGGATCTGTGCTGTCCGCCGCCCGTCGCCCCCCCTGTCTGCCACCATAGGCCGTGCCCGGCGCCCCAGCCATTGCGCGATGTACGTCCTGACGTGAAGACGCACATCGGCTGACGAGAACACACTCGACAGCTGTTCCTGCGGGGCTGTCCTCGCGTTCCCGACTGCGGGCATAGACGCTGGCCTTTGGGCCGGCGTCAGTTCCTCAATGCCTCCGCCGGATTCAGACGCAGGAGCCGCAACGCGGGCAACACGCTCGCGACGGTCGCCACGACCAGCAGCGCGATCGCGACGCCTGCGTACGTCCACGGGTCGCTCACCTCGACCCGCCAGAGAAACGACCGCACCAGCGACGTCGCGGGGATGGACAACAACCCGCCCGCCACGGCGCCGGTCGCTGCGAGCGAAATCCCACCGAGCGAGACCGAGCGAACCGCATCGGCCGCAGTGGCGCCGAGCGCGATCCTGATCCCGAATTCGCGCCGGCGTTCGGCCACCGTATGCGCAATGACACCGTGTACCCCGATCGCGGCGAGCAGAATCGCCGCGCTTGCGAGGACGCCGACGAGCGTCATGAGCAAACGCTGCTCGGTGAGCGCTTCGGACATCACGCCATCCATGCTCCGCACGGACGATACGGGTATCAACGGATCCGTCTCGCTGATCGCGCGGGTGAGCGCCACCGAAGCCGCGCCCGTGTCGCGCGCGCGCACGGTCCACACCGGTGTGAACCATGTGTGCACGAGCCGGAAGAACGAATCGGTCGTTTGCGAAGCCAGGATCAGTATCAGCGGCTGCGACACCAGCGGCCCGGTCTCCATGCCCGGGCCACCGAGGCTGGGCCGGACTTTGACATCGCCCACGACGCCGACGATCTCGCGCTCCGGCCCGCTGGCTCGAATGCGGCGTCCGATTGCGGGACGGTCCTTCGAATACATCCGCTGAAACGCCTCGTTCACCAGCGCCACCGGGGGCGTGCCGGCACGATCCTGCTCGGAGAAGTCACGTCCACTCTTCACCGGAATCCCCATTGCCCTCAGGAAACCCGGCGTGACGTAGCAGAGGTTGGTCATGCTCGAATCCGCGGCATCCTCATCCGCGTACCGGAATCCAAGGTTGAGCAATCGCTCGTACGGAACCTCGAGTGAAATCGCGGCTGATTCAATGCCTGGCGTCGCGGTCAACCGTTGCAGGCTCTGATCGAAGAACTGATTGATGGACGCGGTGGTGTTGTAGCGCGCATCGCGCAGTGACACGCTGGCCGTAACCAGATTCAATCGATCGAAGCCAGGCTCGAGCGAGCGAACGTTGATGAATGTACGAACGAGAAGGCCGGTCGCAACGAGCAGCACGACGCCGATCGCGACTTCGGAGATCACCAGCACACGCCGTGGCCATCTGTACGCTTTGCCTGCGACTCCGCGCGATCCGGTCAGGGCCCGCGCGACGTTCAGGCGACTGGCGCGAATCGCCGGCGCCAAGCCGAATGCCAGGCTGGTCAACGCGGAGATTCCGATGGCAAACGCGATCACCCGCCCATCGATGGCCGCGCGGCTCCATTGCTCGAAACGCTGGCCGCCAAGAGTCTGCAGACCCTGCAGGCCGAAGTAGCCGGTCACCAGTCCGGCAAGCCCGCCTGCTCCAGCGATGATGATGGCCTCAACCATCAACTGCCGGACGACGGCGCGGCGGCCGCCGCCGAGCGCCATGCGCGTGGCGATCTCCTGAGTGCGGCCGTCGGCGCGCGCCAGCATCAACGACGCCAGATTCACACACGCGATCAGCAACACGGCCATGACCGCTGAGCTCAACAGGACGATGGGCTCGCGGACGCGCTCCGCGAGGCTCTCGGCCATGGGCTGGACACTGAGATCGCGTGTGACATTCGATCTCGCCCTCTGAAGGCGGAACGCGTCCTCACGAACGGCGACAAGTTCACCTTTGGCCTGGGTCCATGAAGCACCAGGCTTCAGACGGGTGACGCTCCAGAAATTGTCGCCTCCGCCCTCACCGGAGGTAGAAGCCCTGAGCGGCACCCAGAGATCGAACTCGACGCCGTCAACGGATTGGAAACCCGCCGGCATGATGCCAACGATCTGGTGCGGTTCGCCGCGCAGCAGCACGGTGCGCCCAACCACGTCTTCCGCCGCCGCGAAGTAGCGTTGCCACGCCTGATGACTGAGCACGGTGACCGCAGACCCACCGGCCCGGTCCTCATCAGCATTGAACCAGCGTCCTCGAGCGGGCGTCACTCCCAGGACGCGGCTGAAGCCTTCGGATACGCGCGAGTGCCTCGCGTACACGGGCGTGCCGTTCAGCACGAGGTTGATGCCGCCGCCACCGCCCATGACCGCGATATCCAGCGAAGGGACCCGATCGCGAACGGCCTCGAACATCGCGCCATCGAGAGCCGGTGTCGTGCTCGTGACGCCGTTCCTGGTTTCGATCCTGATGATGGCCGCGAGTTTGTCGGGCTCGGGAAACGGCAGCGGCCGCCACAGCAGGGCGTCCGCGAGACTCAGCACCGCGGTGGTCGCGCCGATGACCAGCGCCAGGGTCGCGACAGCAGTCAGCGTAAATGCGGGCGTACGCGCGAGAACGCGGATCGCATACCGCGCGTCCCGCCAGATGGTTTCGACGATGGGCATTCGATTCATGTCTTCGATCTCTTCAAGACGGACGCGTGGATTGCCGAAGCGAACGCGGGCCTGGCGTCGAGCCTCACCGGCTGGAATCCCGCGCTCGATAAGTTGTTCAACAAACAACGCCATGTGCGCGCGCATTTCGGCGTCGCGATCGCGCTCGCGGGCGGCGCGCCGCCAGGGCAGCAGCCGGCGCATCTCAGGTAGACCTCAGCACGCGCGCGATCGCGCGGGCGAGCTGTGTGAAGCGGCTTTCCTCGGCCGCAAGGTGCTTCCGGCCCGCGCGGGTCAGCGAATAGAACTTGGCCTTGCGGTTGGTATCCGAGAGGCCCCACTCCGCCTCGATCCAGCCGCGCTCCTCGAGGCGATGGAGCGCCGGGTACAGCGACCCCTGCTCCACGAGCAGCACATCGTCGGACTTCTGCTCGATGCTCTCGGCGATCTGGAGCCCGTGGGCCGGGCCGGCGCGGACGACGCGCAGGATGAGCAAATCCAGCGTGCCGCCGAGAAGGTCGCGATCGTTTCCGGCTCGTCTGCGCATGGTTGGCTCACCTAGAAGTTCAAGGCGAGAGGTTAGACGAAGCTCCTGCGGCGAGGGTTGGTTTTCAACTTGTGGGGCCATGGAGACCGGCGGGCCTCTGGCAGAACGCCGAGCCTGGTGGCCCGGCTTCGCCAGGCTCGGCGCTTCCTGGCCCTAGAAGGCGCTACAAGGTAAAACCCGAAACTGAATCACTGCCGGCCCATACAATCCGGAACTGGACGTGCCACAACAGCCTTCCTCCCCAGACGTCCGTGTCTTCGCCGACGAGGACGCGCTCGCCCGTGCGGTCGCTTCTGCCGCGTCGGAGACAATCGTCCAGGCGGTGGCAGCGCATGGCCGCTGCGGGGTGGCGCTCTCCGGAGGCTCGACTCCACGCGCGCTTTATCGCGTTCTCGCCTCGAGCTTTCGCGACCGGATTCCCTGGCAGCAGGTCCAGATTTTCTGGGGCGATGAACGTTTCGTGGCTGCGACCGATCCGCGTAACAACTACGGCATGGCGAAAGCCACGCTGCTCGACCACGTACCGTGCCCGAGCGGCAACATCCATCCGATCCCGACGCATCTCGACACGGCCGCGGCCGCAGCCGATGCCTATGACGCGGAGCTGTGCGCGTACTTCGGCGACCGGTGGCCGCGATTCGATCTGATCCTGCTCGGCATCGGAGAGGATTGCCACACCGCCTCGCTCTTTCCGCATTCGTCCGCGCTGGCCGAGCGCGATCGTCGCGTCGTCTCCACGCTGCCTGAGGACGGGACGGAAGGCGCGGTCGCGCGTGTCACATTGACGATGCCGGCGCTTTGGGCGGCGAGGACAGTCTTCGTACTCGTGGCAGGCGAGCGAAAATCCCGAGCGCTCAGGCGCGCGCTCGCTCCAGCGACAAAGACCGACGAATGTCCGGCGTCCGCGCTGCGACGTTCGAACGGCACGGTGGTCTGGTGGGTCGATCGTGCAGCCGCGCCGCCGCCCACTGAAGATTGAGCCGGGTGACATAATCCGAAGAGGTTTATGCAGCTCGGCATGATCGGTCTCGGACGCATGGGCGGCGGCATGGTGAAGCGCCTCTTGCGCGGCGGACACGACTGCGTGGTGTTCGATCGCAATGCGTCGGCGGTCGCGGCGATGGCGCAACTTGGCGCGGCCGGCACCGATTCACTCGCGGCGTTCGTTTCGAGACTTTCCGCGCCGCGAGCGATCTGGATCATGGTCCCCGCGGCAGTGGTTGACGCGACGCTCGACCAGCTCACTCCCCTGCTCCAGCCCGGCGACACCGTCGTCGATGGCGGCAACTCGCACTACGTGGACGACCTCAGACGCGCGCAAGCGTTCGCGTCGCGCGGCATGCACTACATCGATGCGGGCGTGAGCGGCGGCGTGTGGGGCGCCGACAATGGTTACTGCGTGATGGCCGGCGGCGACAGCGACGCGGTGAAACGGCTGGAGCCCGTCCTCAGAACCCTGGCTCCCGGTACAGAGGCGGCGTCGCCGACACCTGGAAGAAACGACCCCGCCAGTACGGCCGCGCTCGGCTACCTCCACTGCGGCGGTCCCGGTGCCGGCCACTTCGTGAAGATGGTGCACAACGGGATCGAGTACGCGCTGATGGCGGCGTACGCCGAGGGGTTCAACATTCTCGCGCATGCCAATGCCGGCACACGGCCGGCGGCCGCGAATGCGGAGACGAGCCCGCTCCGGGATCCGGAGCGATTTACGTACGATCTGCCCGTCGCTGAAATTGCCGAGCTGTGGCGACGCGGCAGCGTGATTCGATCGTGGCTGCTGGATCTGACGGCGGCGGCGCTTGCGGAGAATCCAGGCCTCGACCAGTTTGCCGGCCGCGTTTCGGACTCGGGTGAAGGCCGCTGGACCGCACTCGCAGCGATCGAAAGCGGCGCACCCGCGCCGATGATCACCTCGGCACTGTTCCAGCGCTTCAGCTCACGCGGTGAGGACGATTTCGCCCATCGTCTACTGTCGGCGATGCGTCTGCAGTTCGGCGGTCACGCCGAACGCCCACCGCTGACACACGACAAATAGAGATGCCTGAGCCGTACTCGGACGCGCTGGTTCTCTTCGGCGCCACCGGCGATCTCGCGTATCAGCAGATCTACCCCGCGCTCTACGCGCTTGCGAAGCATGGCCGATTGAATCTGCCGGTCATCTGCACCGCGCGGCCGGCCTGGTCGAACGAGCAGCTCATCGCGCGGGCGCGCGAAAGCGTCGCCGCACGCGAGCCGGTTGAGGAGACCGTATTCACCGCGTTCGCATCGCGACTGCGCTACGTCAGCGGCGACTACTCGAATGTGTCCGGCTTCGCCGCCATCGACGCGGCGCTCGGCGATGCGGCGCGGCCGCTCTTCTATCTGGCGATTCCGCCCGACCTGTTCGCTCCTGTCGCAAGGGGCATCGCGGCCCTCGCGTGTGGCGAAGGCGCCCGGCTTGTCGTCGAGAAGCCGTTTGGTCGAGACCTCGAGTCAGCTCGCGTGCTCAATCGAACGCTGCACGAGTTCTTCCCGGAGTCGTCCGTTTTCAGAATCGACCACTACCTCGGCAAGGAGCCCGTGCTCAATCTGGAGTACTTCCGGTTTGCGAATGCGTTCGTCGAGCCCTTATGGAACGCACGCAGCGTTGCGAGCGTGCAAATCACGATGGCAGAAGACTTTGGCGTGCGCGGCCGCGGCAGATTCTATGAAGAGGTCGGCGCGGTTCGTGACGTGTTTCAGAACCACCTGCTGCAGGTGCTGGCGCTCCTTGCGATGGAGCCGCCCGCTGACGACAGCGGGCCGGCCATCGAGGCAGCCAAGGTAAGGCTGTTGCAATCAGTGCGGCCGTTACGGCGCGAGGACGTGGTGCGCGGCCAGTACGAGGGATATCGCACCGAACCAGGCGTGGCGCCGGACTCGAAGGTTGAGACATACGTGGCCGCACTCCTTGCGATTGATAACCCCCGATGGGCCGGTGTGCCGTTCGGCATTCGCGCCGGCAAGCGGATGGCGGCGACCGTCACCGAAGTCTGCCTTCAGCTCAAGCCTCCGTCCACCACGCTGTTCGACGCGGAAGCCGCTGGTCATCCCAATGAGATCCGGTTCCGCTTCGGGCCCGACGTCTCAGTCGCGCTTCGCGCCCGGGTGAAAGTCCGCGGCGAGGCCATGGTCGGCGAGGACGTCGATCTCATCGAGCATCAGAAACCCGGCGACGAGATGCGGCCGTACGAACGCCTGCTCGGCGACGCCCTGGAGGGCGACCGCACCCTCTTCGGCAGTCAGGCCGGCGTCGAAGCCTCGTGGGCCATCGTGGAGCCTATGCTCGGCGATATCGAGCCGCTTTACGCCTATGGTCCCGGGAGTTGGGGGCCACAGGAAGCCGATCGCATCGGACGCCCCCTTGGCGGATGGAAGCCGTGGCGCTGACGGCGACCGTCTACAACTTCCACATCGATCTTGCTGACGCGGATCGTGGCGTCTACGAAACGCTCGACTTGCGGATGGCCCAACATCCTTCCGAGAGCGAGGAGTACTTCATCGCACGGCTGCTCGCCTACTGCCTCGAGTACACCGAAGGCATCGGATTCTCGAACGGGATTTCCGATCCGGAGGAGCCGACGATCGCCGTCCGCGATCTCACGGGCAAGGTACGGGTGTGGATCGAGATCGGCGCGCCTGCGGCCGCCCGGCTCCACAAGGCGAGCAAAGCCGCCAATCGCGTTGCCGTGTACACGCACAGGGATCCGGCCCAGCTAATGCGGGAGCTCGCCGGTGAAAAGATTCATCGCGCCAGCGACGTGGAGATCTACAGCTTCGATCGCGCCTTCATCGCGGCGCTAGCCGCCAGACTCGAGCGGCGCATGTCGATGGCCGTCTCGATTTCCGAGCGGCATGTCCTGGTGGCGATGGACGAGGGGACCTGCGAAGGAAGCATCGCCACTCACCGGCTTCCGTGACGCGACAGCACGGCGGGAATGGCGTCCGCGATGATGGCGACGATGCGGTCGATTTCGTCTTCACTCACCACGAACGGTGGCGCCAGGCAGATGCAGTCCATCGCGACGCGCGTGTAGAGCCCGCGATCCAGCAGGGCGTCGGTGAGCCGCTGCGTCACCTGCGCCGCCGCTGGATGCAGCGCCTTTGACGTTCTGTCGGCGACGACCTCGACCGCGCCCATCAACCCCTGAGCTCGTACATCGCCCACGCCGTCGACTGACCTGAGTGATTCGAGTGCCGCTTGAAACCGAGCGCCAATGGAGCGGACGCGCTCCACCAGACGTTCGTCCTCGATGATGCGAATGTTCCGGAGCGCAACCGCGCAGCAGGTCGGATGACCGGAGTACGTGTACGCGTGCATCCAGCGCTGCGCCGGCGATACGGTGTTGAGAACATCGCGAACGCGATCGGACACACCAATGCCACCGAGCGGCACGTAACCACTCGTAATCCCCTTCGCGAACTGCAGGATGTCCGGCTCGACCCCATAGTGTTCCAGGCCGAACCATCGTCCAGTCCGGCCGAAGCCGGTGATGACTTCGTCTGAGATGAACAGGACGTCGTACCGATCGCAGATCTCTCGGATGCGCGCGAAGTAGTCGGGGGGCGGGATGATGACGCCGCCGGCGCCCTGTACAGGCTCGGCGATGAACGCCGCGACGGTGTCGGCATTTTCGCGGAGGATCGCCGCCTCGAGCTGGTTCGCCGCAGCCACGCCGATGCTCTGTGCGGGATCGGGACTGACGAAGCGGTACGGATCGGGCGCATCGATGTGCGCGAACCCAGGCATGCGTGGCTCGAACATCGGCCAGTACGCGGGCAACCCCGTCGCGCTCATGGCTGCCATCGTGACGCCGTGATAGCCGCGAAGCCGCGAGATGACTTTGACCTTCTCCGGTTTCCCTGTCGCCTTCCAGTAAAAGCGCGCCGTCTTGATCGACGTGTCCGTGGCTTCAGCGCCACCGCTCGCGAAGTAGAACGCATTGATCGACGGGTACGTGAGCGCGCTGAGCTTCTCGGCCAGTTCTATCGCTCGATAGTTTGTCGATCCCGCGTACGACGAGGCGTAGGCGAGCGTGGACATCTGCGCGCTGGCGGCCTCCGCCAGTTCGCGCCGGCCGTGCCCGACATTGACGTTCCACAGGCCGGAGAGTCCGTCGATGTACTCGCGGCCGTCGGCGTCTTTGATGATCGCGCCATGGCCTTCGACCCAGATCCTGGCACGCTGGTGCGCCGTGGGGTGATGCAGCGGGTGCAGCAGGTGCTCGCGATCGCTCACAACCGCGTCGGGAAGAGATGAGCGGGTCGATGTCATGACGCCGCATTGTAGAACGTGGTGCCATACGCTCGACGCGCCCATGGACGCCTGCGAAACCGGCCTCACGGTCTCATAGCCTGTTGTGGTCCATGACCGCTCGACGTTCAACGTCGTCTTCAACCGGTTCGAAGTCGCGAAGGCGAAGTAGCATGGTGTGATCCATGACTCTGCGTCTGGCCCTGCGCACGTTATTGAAGCAGCCGTTTGTCACGGGCGCCGTCCTTTCGATGCTCGCCCTGGGGATCGGCAGCACAACCGCCATCTTCAGCGTCGTGCAGGGTGTGCTCCTCACGCCCTTGCCGTTCCCCGACGCCGATCGCATCGTCGAAGTGTGGGCGACCCTGCCGGCCCGAAATATCGATCAGACGAGCTTCACCGAAGCGAACTTCTGGGACATGCGAGACATGAATCGCACGTTCGAGGAGTTCGGCGCGTGGCACGGCGCCAGTTTCAGCCTGACGGGAGTCGATCAACCCGAACGTCTGGAGGGCGCGCGGATCAGCGCCGGCTTCATGCGCGCCCTTGGTGTGCGGCCTGTGGCTGGGAATCTGTTCGCGCCGGGCGACGACGAGCCCGGTGCCGATGCAAGGCGCGTGCTGCTGTCGCACCGGTTCTGGACCCGGCACTTCGACGGCGACACGAGCATCGTCGGAAAGAGCCTCACGCTCGACGGCTGGCCGTATACGGTCGTCGGCATCCTTCCGGACGAATCCCCATGGCTCGACCGCACCGACGTCTTCGTCCCGTTCATTCGCAGGCTCGACGCGAATCGCGGCAGCTGGGAATACCTCGTCATCGGAAGGATGAAGCCAGGTGCCAGTCAGGAATCGGCGACGGCCGATCTCGCGCGCGTCGCGGTTGAGCTCGAGAAGAAGCACCCCGTCAACAAGGGCCTTGGCGTGACGACCGCAGCCTCGGCCACATGGATCGCGAGCGGCGAGTTGCGGCGCACGCTCTGGCTACTGCTCGGCGCCGTTGGGTTGCTCCTTGTGATTGCATGCGTCAACGTGACCAATCTCCTCCTCGCACGAGCTTCGACACGCGCGCGAGAAAGCGCCGTCCGCGCCGCGCTTGGAGCGACCCGCGCGGATCTCCTGAGGGAGCGTCTGACCGAAGCGTTGATCCTCAGCGGCGCCGGCGCCGGTCTCGGATGGCTTCTCGCCGCAGGAATGCTGGGGATCTTGAAGGATCTCAGTCCCGCCGGCATTCCACGGCTGGAGGGCGTGTCGCTCAATCTCGCGGTCCTTGCATTCACCGTGGCGGCGGCACTTCTTGTTGGGCTCGTCACGGGCGTGGTTCCCGCTTTGCAGACACCGGCCGCGCGGCTCACAGGAACGTTGCGAGATGGACAGCGCGGCACCATGGGCGATCGCCGTCACGACCGGTTGCGCGCAGCCTTCGTCGGCGCGCAAGTCGCACTGTCGTTGATTCTTCTCGTAGGGGCGGGCCTGCTGACTCGAAGTCTGTTGCAGGTACTGTCCAACGATCGCGGCTTCGCCTCTGAACAACGCTTGTTCGCAACGGTCAGTCTTCCAGATGCTTACCCGGAATCACGACGCGAACAGATCGTCGGGAACGTCCTGGCGACTCTCGAGCGGCGGCCGGAGCTCATCTCAGTTGCCGTCGTCAGCGGCCGGCCGCTTTCGCGCGGAAGCACGGGCATGGGCATCTCGCCCTCCGATCGCGCCATGGCGGACTCCGAGGTCCCGTGGGCGAGCTGGCGCGTGATCACAAAGGATTACTTCAAAGCGATGGGAATGACGGTCGTGTCAGGCCGCACATTCACCGAACAGGACATCATCGCGAAACCCTGGCGCGTGGTGATCAGTCAGAGACTCGCGGGCGTGCTGTGGCCTGGCCAGAACGCCGTGGGACGGACCGCAGGCCTCTGGCGCGGCCAGAGCAGCAGGCCCGCCGAGGTGATTGGCGTTGTCAGTGACATTCGCGAGCGCGGCCTCGAGAACGATCCAACGTTCGCTGTATACCTTCCTTACTATGGCGCGCTCGGCGACACCACCATTCCTCTCGTCATGCACACGCGAGGCAGGCCGGAGGAAGCCATCGGCGTCATCCGCGAGGTTGTCCGCGGCATCGACCCGACGCTGCCCGTGTCCGATACGCGAACGTTCGACGATGTGATTTCGACATCGGTCTCAGCGCGTCGATTCACGATGCTCCTGCTCGTGACATTTGCGGTGCTCGCACTGGTTCTGGCGCTGGCCGGTGTCTACGGAGTACTTGCGTACTCAGTCGCCAGACGCGTGCCCGAGATCGGCGTGCGGCTCGCCCTTGGAGCCGAGCCGGGGGAGCTCGTACGGCTCGTGGTGACCCGGGGCATGCTCCCCGTTCTCATCGGCGGTGTCATTGGGGTGGTGAGCGCCGTGTGGCTGTCGCGCTTCATCGCATCATTGCTGTTCGGCGTCACGACCGGTGACGTCCCGACCTATCTGATCGCGGCCGGCCTGGTGATCGCGGCCTCGGGGCTTGCGTGCTACCTTCCCGCCCGCGCTGTCCTGCGCGTCGATCCGGTGGTGGCGCTGAGAAACGAATAGGCAAGTAGTCGGCGGGCCTCACCCGCCGAGGCCTTCAACGCACCCGCGCGAAGTCGATGAATCCGCGGTCCACATCGGTACCGACGAGCTCAACCCGCGTGCGCTCGCCCACATCGAGGCCGGCCTCTCCGCGGATCACACGCCCTTCGACCGCCGGGCGGGCGATGCGGACCCAGGTCCCCTTCTCCGACGCTCCGGTGACAATCGCATCGAACTGCTGACCGACGCGGCCGCTGAGCAGCAGCGCTGCGGCTGACTTCCGCACTTGCCGCTCCACTTTCTCCGCCGCATCCTCACGCAGAGTGCATTCCGCCGCGAGTGTCTCGAGCTCGGCCTCACGATACGGCGCGGTGGCGCCCGCCAGCGCCGCCTTGAGCAGCCGCTGCGTGATGAGATCCGGAAAGCGCCGGTTCGGCGCCGTCGAATGCGTGTAGTCGCGCACGGCCAGTCCGAAATGTCCCTCCACATGTCCGCCGGCTCGGACCAGCGCGTACTCGCCGGATCCCAGCAGCTTCACGACGGACAGTGAGAGATCCGGAAAACGATCTGGATCGGCGCGGCGGCGCTCGCTCAGGAACTCGTCGAGTGCGCGCGCATCCGGAACCTCCGGCAGCTTCCTGCCGCTCTCGCGGGCGAGCGCCACGATGCGGTCCCAGCGGCGCGGCGCGCGAAGCACGCGGCGAATCGAGGGACTCCGATGCGCGGCCAGGAATCCAGCCGTCGCACCATTGGCAGCGATCATGAAGTCCTCGATCAGCGCTTTCGCGTCGTTCTTCTCGTCGTTCTCCAGATCCGAAAGCACGTCGCCGTCGAACACAACGTGCGCGCCCTGGGATTCGAGCGTCAGCGCGCCCTGCTCGTGCCGTCGCTCGCGCAGCGCCTGCGCGGCCTGATGCTGGAGGCGGATGTTGGCGTCGAGCCCGGGAACGGCGGTGAGTGCCGGAGGCGCGGGCGCGTTGCCGTCGAGCCAGGCCGCGATGCTGTTGTAGGCGAGCTTCGCCCTGTTCAGCACACGAGCGCGGTACACCGTCGACTCGCGCGCGCGCCCGTCATCTGACACGACGAACTCGATGACAACCGCCGCGCGCTCCTCCCCCTGGACGAGCGACGTGAGATCTGTCGATAGCCGCTCGGGCAGCATTGGGAAAACTTTTGCCGCCGTATAGACCGAGGTCGTATTCGCGCGGGCGTGGTCGTCGATCGGTGATTCACGCGGTACCAGCCGGTCGACGTCGGCGATGGCCACCCGCACTCGCGTCGTCCCGTCAGGCTGGCGCTCCGCGACGGTGAGCTGATCCAGATCGCGTGAGTCGTCGTTGTCGATCGAGCACCAGAGGAGGTTGCGAAGATCCTGCAGCGACGGGTCCGCCGCCTGCGCATCCGTCAGCCTCGCCGCATCGGCCTGCGCCGGCGGTGGAATGTCCGGCTCGAGGCCGCGTTCGACCATCGTTCTGCGGGCGATCGAGATCAGTCGGGATCTGGCGGAGGAATCTGATGACACTGTCTGGTCATCGTATCGTGGCGCCGCCGGTCCGGCGGCCTGACCACCTTCGCTGAAGCCATGGTGGTCCGCCGTAGCCTTGCGCGAAGGCGGAAGGCCGCCGACGACGGGATAACGTCGTCGTGGGCTAGTGCAGCGATGCCAGGCGCTCGCGGGCTCTGACGACCTCAGGAATATCGCTGTCCGCTCTGGCCCACACAGAGAGGAACAGTTCGTACGACCTGCGGGCGAGCGCCGGCTGCCGCTTTCCCTCGAACGCCAGACCGAGTCCGTAATGCGCGATGGGATAGCGCGCATTGATCTTGAGGATGCGATCGAACTCGGCAATGGCCTCGTCGAAGCGCCCGAGCTCGAGATACGCGTACGCGAGGACGTCCTCGAGCGTCTCTGGATCCGTGGCCATCGGCCTGTCCGCGACCGCCTCGCGCAAGTGCACGACCGCTTCGTCCTTCGCTCCGCGCTTCAACGCCAGTAGCCCCTGCACGTGGTTCCAGGCGCGCTCGCCGGGGCGCGAGCCGCGGTTTGCGGCCGGCGGCGGCGCGTGCAATAGCCCGGCAACCTTGTCGGGGGACTCGCCCAGCGCAATCCGGATCCGCGCCTCGATGATGGTCATGGGTTGATCGACGCCGGCTTTCTGAGCGAACGCCAATGCTTCCTTGAGCCTGCCGCGGCGGAGGGCCACGGTCGCGAGGTTGCGATACCCGCGCCTGACATCGAAATCGGAAGTCGCATCCTGGATGTACCGCCGATACGCGGCGATGGCATCGTTGTACCGTCCGGTCTGCACGTACGCGTTGCCCAGGTGCACCGTCGCGAAACCGAACTTCGGGTTCAGCTCGAGCGCGCGCTGGTAGGCCTTCACGGCCTCGTCGTAGAGCCCGCCGACCTGGTACGAGAGCCCGAGACTGTCGTGTGCATTCGCTTCCAACGGCTGCAGCGCCACGTACTTCTCACGCGCGCTGATGGCATCCTGCAGCCGGCCCATCTCGTTGTAGACGCCGCCCATTCGATTCCACAGGTCGGCGGAGTCCGGATCGACGGCGAGCCCGCGCCTGAAGACCTGGATCGACTCCTCGTATCGGCGTTCTCCAGAAAGAATGAGGCCGAGTCGCGCGTACGCTTCCACTTCCATCGGGTACGTGCGAATGAGCTCGGAGAGCGACGTCGCAGCCGACGCGTAGTCAAGATGAACGAGCGCGTTCCACGATTCCACCTGCAGCCGGTCTTTCTGGCTCATGCGGTGACCGAGTGCGTACGCCTTCGCGAGATACGGCTGGGCCTTCTCGAGATCGGTGCCTATCACGCCGTACGCGTAGCCGATCCGGCCGAAGGCCATCGCGAACTCCGGGTCCAGCTGCGTCGCTCGTTTGAAGAACTCGACGGCCTCGTCGTTGCGGAATGCACTGGCGCGGCTGATGCCGAGCGAGTAGTACCGATACGCCTCGAGGTTCGTCGTCAACGCCGACGTGGAGGCAGGCGCGGCCGGCGACAACTCGCCAAATTGCTGGGCCAGCCGCCAGCTGAGCAAATCCACCTGCCGCAGCAGATCGTCAGGCGTGTCGATCGTCAACGCTTCCGTCTTCACGAGCGCGCCGGTGGCGTTGTGCAGTCTCAGATCGATGCGGATGGTATTGCCCAGCTTCGCGAACGATCCGAGGACGATGTGATCGAGATGCGCGCGGCCGGCGATGTCCACGGCCTGCGCCAGATTGATGTCGGTGTCCCGTTCATGCCCGGCGCGATCGAGCAGCAGCTCCAGCTGCTGGCGGCTGACCACCGACACGCCTCGCGAACGCGACAACCCGGTGACGAGCATGTCCGCGAGCCCCTCGCGGAGCCAGTCGAGCTCCGCGGTCTTCGACTGGTTGTCGAGAAACATCACGCCGATCGTCGGCCGATGCGCGGAGTCATCCGTCAACCGATCGATCAGGCCGGCCTCGGTGTTCGACCGAGTCGATCGAAGAACCCAGGCGGTGCCGGCGATGGAAACCAGTGCAACCGCGATCACGAGAGGGACTGTCCAGTTGCGACGCGGAGCCGGCGGCGACGCCTGGACAGCCTCTGTCGTGGCGGCTTCCGGGAGCGGCTGGCTGATCAGAGGAGCCGTCCCAACGGTGGGAATGGCCGGGACGATGGATTCAATGGCGTCAACGGCGCCGACAAACCGATAGCCGTTCTTCGCCAGGGTCCTTATGTACTTCGCCTGCTTTGCATCGTCACCCAGCACCTTCCGGATTTCGACGATGCATTGGACGACGGCGTCGTCGGTGACCGCGGTGTCAGGCCAGATTGCGGCGGCGATTTCGTCCTTCGAGACGACGCGATGGCGCTGTTCGAGCAGGAACAGCAGCGTCTGAAAGGTCTTGGGGCGGAGATAGATTTCTTCGTCGTTGCGCCGCAGGCACCCCAGGTCCCGCCTGACGTCGACGTTGGCGTCACGAATGCGATAGAGCGACGGCGCCATCGGTATCCATCAAGAGTTCAGAGCGCGCCTAGTCTATCTGCACGGCCCGGGCGGCTGGAGACTCGCTGCTCTTCGTGGGCGAGGGCTTCGCGCACACGGACGTGCGGAAAGGGTGAGGCCTACTTCATCCGCCCATACTTCTTCAGCGCCGCGACTACCCTGTCGCCCGGCAGTCCGAACACGCGCAATCCACCGACACCGGTCATCGTTTCCGCTGCAAGCATCGCGTTGACGACGGCTTCTTCGGTGGCGTCGATCGTCGCGCGGAAGAACGGGTCCATTTGATCGTTGGGCAGCATCTTCAGCGCGGTGGGCTGGCCGGACTCCGCCGCGCCGGGATTCGCGGTGGAGAACGCGAGGAACAGATCGCCTGATGAGTTGCCGGCCCAGCTGCCGAGGCGGCCGAGGCCCATGCTCACGCGGCGGCCGAGGCGCTCGAGTTGATGCGGCAGCAGCGGCGCGTCGGTGGCGACAATGACAATGATGGAGCCGCGCCGTTCGAGCTCGGACTCGCCCTCGCTCGAGGTCGAACCGCGACCGTTGGGCGGGCACGGCCGCAAGCCTCCCGGACCACCGGTCGCGAGCGCGTTGCACATTCGGTAGTCGGTGATTTCCTGACCAACGGGCACGCCGAGGATCCGCAGGTCGCCGCCGTAGTTGCACTGCACGAGCACACCGAGCGTGTACGGGCCACCGGCGCCGTTCACGATTTGCGACGCCGTTCCGATGCCACCCTTGAATCCGTTGCAGCCCATGCCCGTGCCGCCGCCGACGCCGCCTTCCTGCACGGGTCCCGTGCGCGCGGCATCGAGCGCCTGAAATGCGTGCGCGCCTTTCACGTGCTCGCCGTTCGCGTCATTCAGGAAATCGAACGTCTCGGCGACGATGGGATAGGTGAAGGTGAACCGGCGGCCGTTCCTGAGCTGCCACTGGACCGCCGCATCGCGCACGGTGCCGACGCTGTGCGTGCCCGTCAGCAGGATCGGGCCTTCCATGAATCCTGATTCCTTGATCCAGTTGATGCCCGTCATGTCGCCGTTGCCGTTCAGATTGAACGTGGCGGCGAACACAGGATCCCAGTTTCCTCTCGGCCGCGGCAGGATTGCGGTGACGCCGGTGCGAATCGGTCCCTTGCCGGGCACGAGCGGCCCGTCGCCCTCGATGATGGTCGCGTGACCGACGGCGATGCCGGCGACGTCCGTGATCGCGTTGTCGGGACCGGTCTTGCCGGGAAACGGAATGCCGAGGGCGCGGCCACGCGGACGCGCTTGGAACGCGGAGGCCACGGAAACGGCTTCGGCGCCGGCGAGGATGAGGGCGACAAGTGCGATGGCGGCAAGGCGAATCAAGCACATGGGGATCCCCGGAATGATACTGCGCGAGAGCGGCGCTATACTCCCGGTCAGATTCCATGAGTCGTTCGATTCAACCCACAGTAGAGATCGAACGTCTGCAGACGGGCATGCAGGCCGAGTTCGATGGCTTGCTCCGGATCTACCACGATGCGATTCCTGAGAGCGAGCGCAAAAGCAACGAGGCCCTGGCCAGGATGCTGCAGCAGCATGACTACGAGTTCAGAATCGCCAAGCTGAACGACAGTGTGTCCGGATTCTCCATTGTGAAGTGCTTCACTGACGATGAGAGCTGCTTATTGGAGTACATGGCGGTCGATCGGGCGGTCAGAAGTAAGGGAATTGGTCGTGCGTTGTTTCGCGCGGCGTGCAGTTCGTCTATGACATCGTCGCGGTACGTCCTGCTTGAAGTTGAGTCGGAGGCGAGGTCCGCTGCTGGCCACGAGGTTCGGCGCCGGCGGAAACAGTTTTATCGCAACTTGGGCTGCCGGGAAGTAGCCGGGCTTTCGTACCTGATGCCGTCGGTAACGGGTCAACCACCACCCGAGATGAATACCCTCGTGTACAGGGAGCGCCTGCCGGCGACGATCAGTAAGATTCAGCTTCGTGGATGGCTCGAGTGCATTTACCGTGAGGTCTATCAGCGATCGAGCGACGATCCAGCAATCGGCCTGATGGTGGCAGACCTTCCGGAGAACGTTGAATTGCGCTAACTTCGGTCGCTTAGGAGTGGAGTGTCCCATGCCGGATCAGGCCGAGCGCTGGACTATCAAGCGCCAGATTCCTCTCACGACAGGGCTCCTGCTGTTCGTCGCAACGTCCGTAGGCGTTGTCTACCTTTCCTTGACCCTTCATCCCGGTGAAGAGTCCCTGGCGTACGCGACCTGGGCCCTTGCATTCTTTACGCTGGTACTCGCGGTCGGTATTCCCATCACGATTTGGATCGCAAGCAAGGAGCGCGAGGAGTCGAGCAAGCGCTTTCTTGCTCAGGAACAGGACCGTTTCTACGCCACTCTCGACAGCATCTACCTGGATATTCAGAAAATGATTATCCAGCACCCACACCTGGCCCACCCGGAGAGGAAGCGAAGCCCTGACCAGGAGACTCAGTATCGGGCCTTTGCCTTCATCGTGTGGAATTTCATCGAGTCCATCTACGATTACACACAGGGAGCGGACTCCTCGGATCCGAAGCGGAAACAACTCACCCTTCTCCGGGAGACGTGGCATTGCATCATCCAGCACGAAGGTGCATTGCACGCAGAGTGGTTCGCGAAGCCCGAGAATCACCACAAGTTCAAGGAAAGATTCCGGAAGGATATGCAGCGGGACCTCGCGAAATGGATGCCGCCGCAACGACATCCGGCGGAACCGAGCCCTGCAGGTCACTCAGTCGGTTCTGGCGTTCCCCTGGCCGAGTAACGTGAGACGTATGACGCGTTGGCACTGGAAGTGCGCAATTGGGCTTTGCTTCGCGACGGTGTCCATCACGGCGGCGAGTCAGATTCCGCGGCCGGCGGGACCTCCGCCAGGTGTGCTCATCGACGTCGGCAGCCACAAGCTGCATCTGCAATGCGTCGGGCCTGCAGGATCGCGGCCCGTCGTGATTCTCGAGGCCGGCGGCGGCGCCTACTCGACGGCCTGGGCAGCTGTGCAGAAAGCACTGCCGCGGAGCGTGAGGTCCTGTTCCTACGACCGCGCGGGACTCGGTTGGAGCGAGGATGGACCGTTGCCACGGACGATGGCGCAGGAAGTGTTTGAGCTGCATGCGCTGCTCGCCCGCGCCAACGTTCCGGGTCCGTATGTACTCGTCGGACATTCCATCGGCGGATTGCTGGTACGGATGTATGCGGCGAAGTACGGCAGCGACGTGAGCGGAGTTGTTCTTGCCGCCGGAACACACGAAAGCGCGCGTCTGGGCGTCATCGGAAAAGGCTGGGCTCGTGTACGCGAGCTCGCGACAGGGCGAGCCGTGCCTGAACCGGCGCTGACAAAACCACAACCGTCTGCAAAGGGTCAGGCGTACGATCCGTCGCAGGATTACTTTGCCGACGAGCTGCAGCTCATGTACCTCAGTCGACTTCAGAACCGCGAGCCGCTCGGCGAGCGTCCACTGATCGTGCTGGCGCCGATGCGAATGGATCCACCGCCACCGGGCACGTCCGAAGAGCTCTGGCGCGAGCTGCGCGTCGAGAAGGACGACCAGGCGGCAGGCCTCGTCCTGCTGTCGACCAATTCGAAGCTCATCCGCGACCGCACCAGTGGCCATCAGATTCACAACGACAATCCCGCATTGGTCGCGCGCGCAATCGAACAGGTCGTCGAAGCCGTTCTGAAAGGCACCAGGCTCGACCGGCCTCAGCAGTAAGATCTGCCGCATTCATGGGATCCGAGCGGGAGCTGCTCGACGTCACGGACCGAACGCGCCGTCCTTTGCAGCACGGCGCGGTCTTCGCGGGCGTTCTCGTGCTGCTGCTGGCCAAAGTGGTCGGAAGTCGTCCCGGAGGTATCGCGCTCACGCTCTGGATGATGGCGGCCGGCTTCGCACTCTTTGTTGTCGCGGCCGTGATCAAGCAGAGGTGGACGGTGACCTATGAGGGTCACGAAGTTCGGTACGAGAACAATCCGTTCACCGGCGAGAAGCTCTTCATCGACCACCAGCGCGCCGGCAAGGGCAAGGTCGGATATCGGAGCGAGATGCGCGGCGTGATTGCCGGCGGCGACGGCGCCGGCGACACCATCATCGCCAGAACCGAGGCCGGATTGCTCACGCTCCACTGCCGCATCACGGCGCTTGAGCCCGAAGCGACGGGCGGCGTTCCGCCGGCGATTTCTGACGAGCAACTTCTTGCGGAAGTGCGCCGGCGCGGACTCGGGTGTTCAACTGGTTCGAGGACATGAAGCGCGGCCATTCACCAGCGAATCGTCCCGACGACGCCGGCGCGATGCTTGTAGACGACGGGCGCGAGTAAGAACCCACGTTGCCGGTCGCCTCGGTACACGACGCGCGATGGACGGAATGCGTTCCTGATGACGCCGGTGAGTGCGCCCGCGCCAGCACCGACGCCGGCAACAAAGCCGACGCATTGCACCGCGAAAGTCCCCGCATCTTCTTCGCAGCCGCCTGTTGCGACCGACACGGCGCCAACGCCCAGGCCGATGCCCAGTCCGATCAGCGTGCTCCTGCGCACGGACACGGCGGAGGCGAGACGGTCGATCTGCTTGACGTCCGTCCATGGGATCTCATGGAGACGCCTGCCGCCCAGAACGACGACCTCGGCTGCCGTCACCCTGCTCAGTCGTCCGTTCCTGACCTTGCCGTCCCGGGTCGCGACCCTCACCTGCTCGCCGACCGCAAGTTCCACGGGAGTCCGATTCAGCGGCGGATCCTGAGCAATCGCCGGGGTGGCGAGTGAGTGCAAGGCGAAGATAGCTGCGGCGACGCGCAAAGACAGGGAGACGTGCATGGGCCCTCCTGCCCGTGAATGCGCGAATGGCAGCGCGACTGGCTCAGGACTGCAGCCCGAGCCGCCCGCACTGGACACTATGTCTACAGTAGACATAGTATGTCCATCATGAAGTTTCAGCCGGCCTCGTATCTCCCGCTCACTCCCGCCATGCTCCAGGTGCTGCTTGCGCTGGCTGACGGCGACAAGCACGGCTACGCGATCCTCAAGGAAGTCTCGCGCCGCTCGGGCGGCGCGGTGACACTCAGGACCGGCACGCTCTATACCGCGCTCAGGCGGTTCGTGGATGACGGGCTGGTGGCCGAAACAGACGAGCGGCCGGACATCCACCTGGACGATGAACGCCGCCGGTACTATCGCCTCACGGAGCGCGGCCGCGCAGTGGCGCTGGCCGAAACCGAACGGCTCGAGGAAATGGTCCGGCAGGCACGCACCAAGCTTTCCGTTCTGAAGAAATCGAGGGCATGACCATGCAGGACAAGTTGTATCGGGCGCTGCTTCGCCTGCTGCCTGGCGAAGTGCGCGACGCGTACGCGCACGACATGGAGGTCACCTTCCGCGCCGAGCGGCGGGGTGCGGGCGGCACGCGCACCGGCGTTGCGAAGCTCTGGCTTGCGGCACTGGGGGACGTGATTCGGACCGCCCCGTCGTATCACTGGGACATTCTCCGGCGCGACGTGAGCTACTCGTGGCGCATACTCGCGGCCCGGCCGCTGCACTTCCTCACCGCGACAGGCACGCTGGCGCTCGGGCTCGGCGCGAGCATCGCGATGTTTGCCGTGATCGATGCAGTCCTCTGGAAGCGCTGGTCGTACGCGGACGCGAGAAACCTCGTGGCGGTCAGGCAGACCGGCCGCGGCGAGAATCCCTCCCTGGTCGGCTATCTGACGTTCACGGATCTTCGGTCGCAGTCGCAGACCGTTCAGGCCATGGCGGCGGCCGGACAATCGACCGCCACGCTCACCGGCAACGGCAAGGATGCGGAACGCGTGAACGTGATGCGCGCATCCGCCTCGTACTTCCCGATGGTCGGCGCCCGGCCTGCCATTGGCCGTCTTTTCAGCGAGGCCGAGGATCGACCGGGCCCCGCGCGCCGTTTCGTGATTCTTTCCGACGCGTTATGGCGGCGCCGTTTCGACGCCGATCCAAACATCCTGAATCAGGCGATTCAGGTCAACAACATCCCCTTCACGGTCGTTGGCGTGATGCCCGCGGATTTCGAGGACGTACTCGCCGCCGAAAAGTTCGCGTATGCGGAAATGTGGACGCCGCTCGGCTACGACCCGGCGGCGGCGTTCGCGTGCCGAACGTGCCGGCATCTCGGCGCCTTCGCTCGGCTGAAGGACGGCGTCGATCCCGCCACGGCCGAGGCAGAGCTCACGCGCATCATCAAGGCAGCGGCGCTGGCCCATCCCACCGAATACGACCAGCCCGGCATTCAGATCACGCGGCTGAGCGATCTGCTGCTCGGACCGGTGCGGCCTGTCCTGCTGATTCTGATGGGCGGAGTCCTGCTGCTTCTGCTTGTCGCTTGCGGTAACGTCGCGAACCTTCTGCTTATTCGCGCGACCGAGCGGGAACAGGAACTGGCCGTGCGCACGGCGCTCGGCGTGACCGCCGGCAAACTCGTCCGCCAGCTGCTCACCGAGTCCGTGATGCTCGGGCTCGCCGGCGTCGCAATGGCGCTCCCGCTCGCCATCTTCGCGGTTCGTTTCATCGTTGATGCCGCGCCTGCGGGCTTACCGCGGATCGCCAATGCTGGTCTGGATGCCCGTGCCGTTGGCGTCGCTGTGGTGCTGGCGATCGGAACCGGGATCCTGTTTGGATTGCTGCCCGCACTGCAGGCGCGCAAGCGGCGCGTGTTCAGTGGACTGCGCGACGGCGCGCGACGCACAGCCGGCGGCTCGACGTGGCGCATGCGCGCGCTTCTCGTGGCCGGCAACATGACGATGGCGGCGGTACTGGTCGTGAGCTCCGGGCTGGTCGCGCGGAGCCTGATGCGGCTCCTCGCCATCGACATCGGTTTCAAGAGTGAGCGCGTACTCACGGCCCGTTTGTCATTGGCGGGTCCGCGGTTCTCGTCCGATGACGCCGCCAGCAACATCAGTCAGACGGTGCGTTTCTACGGCGATCTGCTCGGCAGAGTTCGCACGCTGCCGGGAGTCGAAGCGGCCGCGGCAGTCACGACGCTGCCGCTCGGCGGCAACACCGATGGCTACGGCCTGCACGTCTCGGGTCGGCTCCTCGCCAATCCCGAGTCCGCGCCGTCCGCCGATCGTTTTGCGGTGACGTCTGGATTCTTCGACACGATGGGGATCAAGCTGATCCGCGGGCGGCTGCTGGACGAGACGGATCGTCAGGGCGCCGCGTCCGCGGTGGTCGTCAATGCAACACTCGCGCGCGAGATCTTTCCTGGCGAGGACGCGATCGGCCACGCAATTCGCATGGGGCCGTCGAGTGCTCCCGACCGCACGATCGTGGGCATCGTCAACGACGTGCGTCACGAGGGCCTCGAGACGCCGCAGACGTATCAGGTGTATGTGCCGCAAGGGCAATGGCCCTGGGCGGAGACACAGATGAATCTCGTCGTGCGCACAGCGGGCAATCCGTCCGCGCTTGCCGCGCCCATTCGCAGCGCGCTTCGGGAGATCGATCCTGCCCAGCCGATGACCGACGTGCGCGAGTACGACGATATCGTCCGTGAGGCCACCGGCCCGCGTCGCATCGCCGCGCAGTTGCTGACGGCGTTCGCGGTCGTCGCGCTCGTGCTCGCGGCCGTCGGTCTTTACGGCGCTCTCGGCGTCGTCGCCGGCCAGCGGCGTCAGGAGATCGGTCTGCGTCTCGCACTCGGCGCTGACGGCCGTCAGATCGGGCGACTCCTTCTCTTGCAGGGTCTGCGGCCCGCCGTCGTGGGTCTCATAGCCGGTCTCCTGATCGTCGCGCTAGCCGGCAGCGTGCTCACGTCGCTTCTGTACGGTATCGATGCCCTCGATCGGACGACGTTCGGATTGTCGGCGGGGGTGCTGCTGATGGCTGCGAGTCTCGCGTGTGCCATTCCCGCACGGCGCGCAGCACGTGTCGATCCCGCGACGGTATTGAGGGGCGAGTAACGCGCCCTCCCGGACTACTTCCGGATCTTGTCGTCGCTCGCGCCGAACCAGGTGAATTCGAAGTACGGGTCGGTATTGTACGCGCGCGTGCCGCGAAGGTCGTAAGCGCAAATGAATCCGTCGGAATTCTTGTCGAACGTGGCGGACACGACCTGCAGGTTGTAGTCCTTCACCTCGGCAAGCGTCGCGAAGCTGGCGCCGAAGACGCCATTCAGGTAGTCGCGCTGCTCGCTGAGTGTGGTGAGACCCGCGGCGTGGCGAGGCGCAGGCGCATGTGTCACTCCTTGGCTGTCTGGTGCTGAGTTGACCCAATCCTATCCTCACCACCGTCCGGGTGAGCGGTCGCGCAAGTAGGCAACTCTCCACCCAACGTTGAGCATGCCGCGACTCCACGCGCGCGCTTTCGAAGATTTCGCTCAAGGCACGGGATTCGCAATATGCGGAGCTCGGAGGCGCCTTCATGTCTTCGAATCGCGATCGATCGCGGCGGCAGTTCCTGTGTCAACTCGGTGCGGGTGTGGGCGGCGCGGCCCTCGTCACGAATCCGCTGCTCGCGCAGCTTGGCGCGGCGGCCCTGCCGTCCCCCCAATCCTCCGGCATCGAGCACATCGTCGTCGTGACGATGGAGAACCGCTCATTCGACCACTACCTGGGCTGGGTAAAGGGCGCGGACGGACGTAACGCCGGGCTGAGGTACGTGGACAACTCAGGAACCGGACACCGGACGTTCCGGCTCGCACCGGACTATCAGGGCTGTGGACATCCTGATCCCGACCATTCGTACGACGGCGGCCGCGTGGAATTCAACAATGGCGCCTGCGATGGCTGGCTGAGGGCGGGTCAGAACGATCTATATGCGATCGGCTATTACACGGAAGGCGATCTGCCTTTCTTCTCGAATGCCGTTGCGGATTGGACCGTCTGCGATCGGTATTTTTCCGCCATCATGGCGCCGACGTTTCCAAACCGGTTCTACACGCATGCCGCGCAGACCGATCGGCTGACCAACTCGTTCGAGCTCAGCCTTCTTCCGACGATTTGGGATTCGCTGGCGTCCGCGGGCCTCGAGGGCCGGTATTACTTCAACGACGTACCTTTCCTTGCGCTCTGGGGCTCGAAGTATCTGCCGATCTCCCGGCCGTTCGATGCGTTCCTGGCGGATTGCAGCACCGGGACGCTGCCTCAGGTGTCGTTCGTCGACCCGAGATTCGTCGGAGAGGAATTCGGGCTCTCGGGCGACGACCATCCGCACGCGGACATCCGGAATGGCCAGGCGTTCCTCAATCAGATCTATCGAGCCGTCACCACCAGTCCGGCCTGGGCGAGCATTGTGCTCGTCATCACGTATGACGAGTGGGGAGGATTCTTCGAACACGTTCCGCCTCCGACCGGACCGATTCCGGCCGCCGATGCCGCGGCTGGAAACGCGGACGGTCTGCTCGGGTTCCGCGTGCCGACGTTCGTCATTTCACCGTTCGCGCGCCGGAAGTACGTGGCGCACGCGACGCTGGATCACACGTCCATCCTGAAGATGATCGAATGGCGCTGGAATCTTCCGAGTCTGACGGCGCGCGACGCCAACGCCCTCAACCTCGCGGAGATCCTGGACTTCGCGCGGCCGCGGCTGCGTCCCGCCGGTTACAACGTGCCGGTGGGCAACATTCCTACTCTCTGCCTGCCGACCGAGGTCGACAAGTGGGTTTCGCTCGCCGCGCTTGCGCGCGGTTTCGGCTGGGGCACCTGAGACGGCTACTTCTTCTTTCCTATCTTTCTCGTGATCTTCCGGACGACGCGCTCCCAGACGTCGAGGGCCTTGTCGTACCGGTTGGCGGCGGCCCTGGATTCGGTGCGACCGTCGAGCCCGAAGTCTTTCGGCTGCGGCATCGGCGGCAGATGGATGACGATGCGATCGCTCATGGATCCATCGTAACTGGTGGCTCGTCTTTGTCCACGCAGCTAGAATCGGCCAGGTGGCGCGCTTCCTGCCGGTTCTTGCGCTGACGCTCATCGTTGCGGGAATCTCGGCCTCCTCGCAGCGGCGACCTGCGCTTCTTGCGGGTGTTGACCACGTTCCGGTGGCGGTCCGGGATCTCGAAAAGGCGGGAGACATTTACCGGCGTCTCGGCTTCGTCCTGAAGCCGGGCATGCCGCACGCCAACGGCATCCGCAATCTGCACGCGAAGTTTCCTGATGGAACGGAGATCGAGCTCATCACTGCTCCGAAAGCCATCGATCAGTTGACGCAGACGTACGTTGATCACTTGAAGCAGGGCGATGGACCAGCGTTTCTGGCGCTGCACGCGCCGTACGGACGGGCACTCGCCGAAGCGGTTTCTGACGACCACCCCGCGCGACGGTACATTTTCTTTGGTGGGCTGAATCACTCACCGACGGATCGGCCCGAGCACTTTCAGCATCCCAATACCGCTGAGTCACTTATCAGCGTCTGGCTCGCCGCCGATGACTTCACCAATGAGCTCGACCTGCTCGCTCGCGCGGCTGTAGCGCCTCCTCAACCGGCGACTGTTTTTGCACCAGCCGAGACGCGGGCGTCGGTCACCGCGTTCAAGGACTCCAGTGTCGTCTTTCTTCCTGGGAGTCATCAGACGGTGCCGGGGCGCCGCATTGTCGGTGCGACCGTGAGAGTCAGGGATCTCGATGCGGCCGCGAAGGCACTTCGCGCGGGTGGCGTCGCAGTGCCAGCGGTCACTGCCGTGCCTGGCGGCCGAAGCCTCTTCATCCCGCCAGCGTCTGCAGTCGGTTGGTGGTTGGAGTTGAGAGCGCCGAAGTAGCCTCCGCCCGCTCGACTCCGCCCCGGCTATCGAGGGGGTCGCGGGTCGGCGGCGATCGCGTGGTACTTCGACACTTCCGCCGGCCGCGCGACCAGTCCCTCGAGCTTGGCCGCAAGGCCCGCGATGTACGGCGCGGCCGCGTGTTCCCTGAGAGCCTCATCGCTCGCGAAGGTCTCGACGAAGGCGAAGTCGGTGGGGTCGTCCGCGTTCTGCAGCAGCTCGTACTTCAGGCAGCCGGGCTCGGCACGCGAGGGTTTGATCAGCGATAGAAGGATCTGACGGACTAGGTCGACGGTGTCAGGACGGGCGCGGTGGCGGGCGAGGACGTGGACGGGCATGAGGAGAGAGTATCCCCTGATCTCATCGACTCCCGCAGCGCGTGTCTGTCGAATGAGTAGCCCAGCAGATCAATGCGACTCAATCGTTGTCACGCCGGTACCGTATTGCTTCTTTCCCTCGTACAAGACCATTCCATGGGCGAGGATTGCCGCTTGCCAGCCAGGCTCCAGTGACGTAACAGCTGCTCGAAGGAGACTTTCCGCGGTCCGTTCAACTTTCCCAAGGTTGAGAACCGTCGCTGCAGCGCCAGGTGTTAGCTGATACCTAAAGACGAAAGGTAATTCCTGCTTCATCTTTTCGAACAAAGAGCCGACCGATTCGACGTCCGATGCTGACAAGATTGGAAAATCAGATCTGATCGGATAGTCGCGATCGAAGGCGCTGGGCGCCGTTGTGTCCCTCTCTTTACCTGGATCCTTTGGGCCGAAGCCCGCTCCGTTCCACAAGCCGAGGTGATTCTTTTTGTAGAGCTTGATCAATAGCCCTTCGTTTGCTGCCGTCCCCATACTTTCGTCCAAGAACAGCGCCTTGTAACCGACCTCCGTAAGGTCGATGTTTTTTCGACCGGAGAGTTTGCGAAGGTGCTGTGCGAGGCGTTCCTCAACATCGTCGGCCTTGCCCAAGTAGACAGGCCGACCCGCGAGGTGCAGAACATAGACTCCTTGGTCTGTCCCGCTCGACGTTTGAAATGCCTCGATTTGAACAAGGCTATTGGCGTCGAGCGTTGAAACCGCCAGCACGTCCAACTGTTGCAATAGCTGCGCAGAAACGGTGGAGAGAAAATTGAAACTATATATTGTGTGCATTGCGCCACGTCTGCAGCCGAGTCGTTTGGGCCAGCGTGCTTCCGTCGTTCAGTGAGAATCCGTGCTCGAACCCCAAGTGAAGCGCTCCCGCGAACGAGGCGAAGCTCGAGGTTGCTGAAAGACCGTTCAATAGGCCTTCCAGGTACTCGGTCAATCGTTGGCCTTTTTCAAGTGCCTCGAAATGTCTCGAGCGATCAACTCAGCCAGTCGGACAGGCACGGCGTTTCCCAGCTGTCTCATGCTCTCTGTCCAAGATGCCTGGAAAACAAAATCGTCTGGGAACGTTTGGATCCGTGCGCTCTCGCGCACCGTGAAATATCGAACGGACCCGTTGCGGTTGGCGAGCGTGTTCTCACCACCTGGAACGCCATGAACTCCGGCCTTCAGAGTCTTAGAGGGCAGATCCATGGGGCTGCCAGTGTGTCCGGGATACGCGCGTGCTCCGGGGTTGTGCTTGTGATTCAGGTATTGGTCAGCCTCTCGAGGCATGAGTTCGGGATCCGGCAGATCGCCAATAGCGTCCCTAACCGTTCGCCACGGATCTGTCGGCCGTTCGAAGAGATCCGGCAGACTACTTGCCCGGGCCAAAAGCACGGCTGAGGGCTTCGTTCGGTGCTTCTTCGGGACCGCGTGACGTTCCCAATACTCCCCGGTCACGTGCTGCTGGCGTAGAAGTGACAGCAGCGAGTGAGTTGGCTCTGGAAAAGTCCACTTCGGTGCCACATCGAAACGGAATGCCACGATGAATACACGCTCGCGTCGCTGAGGCACACCGTAGTCCGCAGCGTTCAATAGCTGAGCTACGACCTTGTACCGAAGGCCATCGCTCTTCTTGGATGTGTGATGCCTCTGGAGCCGAGAGAGGTGATCAACCCAAGACTCATGAGCCTTGGGTTCAACCTCGGGGTATTCGATTTGTAACTTGATGTACTCGAAATAATTCGTGAAGACTCTTCGCTGAAGTCCCTTGACGTTCTCGACGAGAATGGCTTTAGGCGTCAAGGCGCGAACGGCGCGAAGCATGTCGGGAAACATGTTTCGGTTGTCGTCAAAACCCTTGTGGAGTCCACCCTGGGACCACGGTTGGCATGGAACTCCACCGGACAGCAGGTCAACATCAGGCTTGTACTGGCGGAAATCAAGATCCTTGATATCGGCCTGCGTCACATCAGGCCACGCACCGACGTGCCTAATTCGGCGCCTCCGATTCTCGTGGATGGTCGCGCACGCGTCTGCATCCCACTCGACGATGGCTTCATGCTTAAAGCCGGCCCTCGACGTTCCGAGAGCCAATCCACCAGCGCCAGCAAAGAGCTCGATCGACCGCATCATGGTTCGAGGAATCTTACAATGCGTCGGTCCAGCTGACGCTGTTTCCTTAACTCGCATTCCCAAATTACGAGAGTTCGCCACCCTAGCTGTTTCAGTGCTCGCTGAGCACGACTGTCGCGCCTCTTGTTGGCATCCAATTTCGGTTTCCAAAAACTCAGCCTGGACTTAGGCATTCGGCCGCAACCGCTATGCTGATGCCAAAAGCATCCGTGAACGAAAACAGCTCGTTTCCTGGATCGGAATACGATGTCCGGACGACCGGGAAGATCACGGGCTTGAAGCCGGTAGTGAAAACCCAGCTCGGTCAGAATCCGCCTCAGCATCCGTTCGGGGGTCGTGTCCCGGCCCTTGATCCGGCCCATCCTTTCAGAGCGCTGCTTCGGAGTGAGTGTGTCCATCAGCTGAGGCCCGAGCACGTAATCCACTAAGTCGTTTCGACCTAAGACGTTATGGTATCGGCGACTAGTGCCAGTCCCGAAGATAGTTTACAAGCCGCAGATGATCAATCGGTGCAGCGCCGCTTACGAGAGTCAACAGGTGGCTTGCGCTCGCCCCCTGCCACCAGGACACCGACTCATGGCCCACCGTCAACGATACGCCGCAAACCACACGTCAGACGGCCTCAACAACCACAGTCCGAGCCATCAAATCGTGAACCGACTGTCGCCGTCGCGTGAGAACGGCTGTGCCGACGTAGATCGCGAGCAGCACCCACACAGCGGCAATCCCCATCCATGCCGCGAGGCCTGGCCCGCCCGCGGATGTCGAAGACATCTGGAACATGACCGTGTGGTTAATCTCGAACGGCAACAACAGCACCGCCGTGCGAACAAGCGCGCGGCCGATTGAGACTGGGATGCCGCCGTCACCCACACCCTCCACGCGAATGCGCAGCCACCGCATCGCAGGCGTTGCCTGACGGCTCGATGCGATCGAGATAGCGAAGTACAGAAGAAACGGAATCGTCGCGGTCGCGAAGACCCAGAGGTGCAGTTGCGCTCCCGTAAACACACGGCCGTCGCGCTGCATCGCGAGAATCGGATTGATGGGAATGAGCGCGGCCTGCAACAGCAGCAGGCCGCCGAACAGGACGACGCAGTCGAGTGCGTAGGCAGCGAGACGTCGGAGAAACGGCGCCGGCTTCACTGAGCTATCCGGCAGGTGAAGCGCGGGCTAATACTCGACGAAGACCTTGAACCCGCCGTAACCCATGCGCTTCATGTCGAACGCGCCCTTGCTCTGGTCGACGACCTTCAGGATGCGGGGATCCTTCATGACCGCCTTGTTGACGCGGTCGCGCTCCCGCTTGTTCTTATAGACAATCCACGAGAACAACAGCGCCTCGCCGGGCTTCAGCCTGACGCCCTTGCGCATCGGCCCCGCGCCCTTCCCTTTCACATCGTCGCCGACGCACTCGCGATACTCGATCGCGCCGAGCTCCGTCCAGACTTTTCCGGCCGTCCGTGCAAGCTTCCGGTACAGCGCGAGCTTCCGCCGCGGAACCGGCAGCAGGAATCCATCTACGTACGCCATGTCACACCTCTGATTCGCATCCTGGCTTCAAAACCCAGGGGCCGCGGTTGTCTTCTTCAAATTGAAATACCCCGTCGAGTACGCGCTCGTGTAGAAACCGATGAACTCGCCCGTCGTGCCGCGGCCGACCCAGTCGAAAACACCGCCGTCCTGCTGACCGAGATCGACGGTCCCCTTGAACATCACGACGCCGCCGACAAGCCGGCCCTCGAGACTGATCTTGTAGGTGTACGGCCGGCCGCAGTCGCCTTCGAACGTCGCCGTCCACACGGTGTCGCTGGTCTTCGTGACCGTGGCATCCAGCTTCTTGCACAGCTCCCGCGGCTGGGCCGTGGGCTGCGCGGGATTGAAGGACGTCCACGTCCCCGTCCATTTGCCCACGATGTCCGGCGGCCCCTGCGGACCTCGCCCGCGCCCCTGCTGCGCCTGCATCCCGGCGACCGCAACCAGCACGAGCGCCGCGAGCATCCCCGACTTGAGAACAATCGCCTTCATCGCACTCCCCTTTGCAGTCGATTATTACTGAACATTCATACGGCCCGACCAGTCGGCCGCACCCGACGATGGGCCAAACTCCATTGGCTCTCGATGCGGAACTTGGAAAAACTCCAATGCCTGGACTGCACTCCCGCTCGAGACCGACCGATCCGCCTGGCATCACTCCTGCGTCGTCGTCTCTGTCTTGCCCTCATGTCGAGGACGACGGTAACGTAGGGGTGGTCGGTGGGGAATCTCGAAGAACGTGTCGCCTTCCTCGAAGGCAGCGTTGAGGAACACATGCTGACTATGGACAGCCTTCGTGACGCAGTGACGAGCCTGGAAGGCCGGGTCGTTGCCCTTGAAGCCAGAATCGATCGCCGCTTCGAGCGGCTCGAGCAGGCACTCGACCAGCGCTTCACCGCGATCGACCAGCGCTTTGCGGCTATCGAACAGCGGTTTGATCAGCGCTTCGTCGGAATTGACAACCGATTCCTTGGACTCGAATCCCGCCTGGACAGGATTTCAGGACAGATCTCCAATCTGCTCATCGGCGTCGCCGTCGCAGCGATCAGTGGTCTGCTCGGCATGATCACGGCGCTGATCCGCTGAGAACACCCCGCGCGGCGAGCGCCGTGGCTTCGCTACAATCGAGCGTCATGGCTCTCGCGATCGACGAACGCGGCGTCATCATTCCCTGCCCCGCCTGCGGCAGGCGCAACCGCGTGCCGTTCGGCCGTCATGGGAAATGCGGGCACTGCGGCGCCGCCATGCCGTCACCCGCCGATCCTGTCGACGTTCCGAGCGCCGCCGCATTCGATGCACTGATTCGGGACTCACCACTCCCCGTCATCGTCGACTTCTGGGCGCCGTGGTGCGGACCGTGCCGCGCGGTGGCGCCGGAGATCGCAAAAGTCGCGAAGACACACGCCGGCCAGTGGATCGTCGCCAAGATCAACACCGAGGTACTGCCGGATCTAGGTGAGCGTTACGGAATTCAATCGATCCCGACGATGGCGGTGTTCGTGAACGGGCGCGAGGCATCGCGCACGATGGGCGCACGTCCGGCGGCGGCGATCGAGGAATTCGTCGACAGCGCGATGTCCTCTCGCTAGTCTCGGGTGCGCTGAGGGAACTCAACGGACCCAGGCGGTCCTGGCGGAACTTGCGGCATTCCCGAACAGCCACGTTGCCGGATCGACGTCCGGATCCGCATTGCCGACCGGCCGGCTGTACAGAATGGCCGCGTGAAAGCGTTCCGCGTCCGTCAGGCGTGGCTGCTTCCACGTCCCAAAGCCGAACTTTCCCATCAGTCCTGCTTCCTGCGGCGGCAACCCCGTCACAGTGATGTGACTCAGTCCCAGACAATGCGCGATCTCGTGGGCGATCACGAGGGGAACCCCGCTGGGTACGTCTCCCTGCCACACCTGCACCGTGCATGGATTTACGCCTACGCCGGACGCGCGGCCGGCGCTGCCGAAACTCGCTGACGGAAACTTGATGAGAATCGATCCGGCGGGCACCGTCGCGTCCGGTCCGGTTTCGATTCGGGAGGCTTGAAAGCGCCCTGCGGTGACGTCCCGGACGATGTCGGGAATGATCGATCTGGTCGTGTCGATGAACGGCTGCGGCACCGACGCGTTGGTCTCGTCGATCGTCTGAATATAGAACGACGGATCCTGCTGCCATCGTCTCGTCGTACCGAGGCTGCTGCCGTCCGCCAATCCGCGCACGAGCTCGCGATAGAAGGTGCTCGAGAACGGGGCCGCATCCCGGATGAGATCGATGACGACGCCGCTGCGCGTTGCGCCTCCCTGAAGGAACGTGTCGCGGCGGATGTAGCCCGGGGCGATGATCGAGATACGCATCGGTGTCGCCGGTATGACACTGGCACCAATGGTGAACGCACCGTTGCTGTCACTCGTGAATGTGGATCCGTCGGAGATGATCACAATCGTTGCGCCGGCGACTGACCCGCCGGTGACGGAAGAAACAAGGCTGCCGGATACGGTCCAGAGAAGATTCGATGGAGTGGTTGGCGCCGTTGGCGTGTTGGATTTAGGCCCGCCGCACGCAAGCACAAAGGCGGAAAGGACGAGTGCCACGCCTCCGCTTGGTCGGGCCATTCGTGGCCGATCTTAGGCGATCGGGGGTGGTCAGTTACCCCGACGCGACATGACGGCCCGGTCTATGCTGGCAGCGGCGTGAGCCGCAAACTGACATCCGGGGACACACGGCAGCCGTAGGTTCAGCTGAAATCGATCCAGGAGCACACAGATGACACCAGAGCAAAACAAGAAAGTTGTACAGGACGCCTACGCGGCATTCGGCCGTGGCGACATTCCCGCGCTGCTCGCCACGCTCTCGGCCGATGTCGATTGGCACGGCGTAATCGGCGTGGGCCCCAAGGTCCCCCAGGGCGGCCCGCGAAAGGGCCACGAGGAAGTGGCCACGTTTTTCGAGCAGGTGGGCGGCACCGTCGATTTCAAGCGCTTCGAGCCGCAGACGTTCGTCGCCGAAGGCGATGTGGTCGTGGTCCTCGGGTTCTACGAAAGCGTTGTGAAACCGACGGGCAAACCCTTCGCGTCCGACTGGGTGATGGTGTTCACGTTGCGCGACGGCAAGATCGTCAAGTTCCGTGAGTTCTCGGATTCGCTGGGGATCACGAACGCCTATTGATTGTCTGTACAGGAAATTCCGCCGGGATGACTTCCCGGCGGAACCCAACCGATCGCACCCTCGCGGCGTCTCGTCTGTGGTTCCATAGCTCATGAGACAGCTCTCCTTCGCGCTCCGCATGCTCTGGAAGACGCCGTTCGTGTCGGCGGTCGCGATCCTGTCGCTCGGCCTCGGCATCGGCGCCAACACCGCCATCTTCACGATGTTCAACCAGGTGCTGATGCAACCGCTGCCGGTCAGCCGGCCGGCGGAGCTCGTGAACATCGGCGCGCCGGGGCCGAAGAACGGATCCACGTCGTGCAACAACTCCGGCGACTGCGACGCGGTGTTCTCGTATCCGATGTACCTCGACCTCTCAACTTCTGAGAATGCCCAGCAGGTCTTCACCGGCATCGCCGCGCACCGCCTGTTCGGCGCCAACGTCGGCTACGACAACACCACGCTGCCGGTCGACGGCGCCGAAGTCTCCGGTAACTATTTCGAAGTGCTGGGCTTGCAGCCGGCGCGCGGCCGCCTCATCAGCGCCGGCGACACCTCGACGCCAGGCGCCGCGCCCGTCCTGGTGCTCTCGTACGACTACTGGGTCTCGCGTTTCAACCAGGATCCCGGCATCGTCGGCCGCACCCTCGTCGTGAACGGTCAGTCGCTCGGCGTCGTCGGCGTCGCGCCGCCGTCGTTCGACGGCACGACCCGCGGCACTCGCGTGAAGGTGTTCGTGCCGATCACCCTCCGCGGCGTCATGGAGGCGCAGGCCGATTCGTTGACCGAACGAAACAATTACTGGGCGTACCTGTTCGCGCGCCTCGAGCCAGGCGTGAGCCTTGACGAGGCGCGGACGTCCATCAACGTGCCGTACGCACGCATCCTGTCCCAGGTCGAGCTGCCGCTTCAGCGCGCGGGAATGACGGATGCTCAGAAGACCGAGTTCACAGGCAAGCGCATCACGATCGAGGACGGACGCCGCGGTCAGAGCTACATCTTCGGACAGGCGCCCGCGCCGTTGACGACGCTGCAGATCGTGACGGGCATCGTGCTGCTGATCGCGTGCGCGAACATCGCGAATCTCCTGCTGGCGCGTGCCGCATCGCGCGCCGGCGAGATGGCGGTGCGGCTGTCGATCGGCGCCAGCCGCTGGCAGCTGGTTCGGCAGCTGCTGCTCGAATCATGCCTGCTCGCGTTGCTCGGCGGCGCCGCCGGATTGCTGATCTTCCGCTGGACGGTCGACATCATGATGGCCAACCTGCCGCTCGGCACGCTCGATCCTGCGATGAAGGGGATCGACTGGACCGTGCTCGGATTCACGGCGGCGCTGTCGATTGCGACAGGTGTGTTGTTCGGAGTCTTTCCGGCATTCCACGCGACGCGTCCGGACCTGGCCACGACGCTCAAAGGCCAGTCGGGACAGCCTTCCGGCTCCAAAGCCGCTGCCCGCTTCCGCACCTCACTTGTCGTCATTCAGGTCGCGTTGTCGATGGGCTTGCTTGCCTGCGCGGGGCTCTTTGGCAAGAGCCTCCTCAATGTCAGCCGCGTCGATTTGGGTCTCAAGGTCGATCAGGTCGTCACGTTCACGCTGGGACCGCAACGCAACGGCTATACGCTGCCGCGCGCGCAGCAGCTTTTCCAACAGGTCCTCGAGCAGCTGGCGACCCTGCCTGGCGTGGATGCCGTGTCGGCCGCGCGCGTCGCGGCGATCGGGGGCGGCAGCTCAAGCAGCGGCATCGACGTCGAGGGCTACACGCCTCCTGCGAACGAACGCACCGGCACCAACTACAACGAAACGTCACTGGGCTACTTCCGCACCGTGGGCGTGCCGCTGCTTGCGGGTCGCGACTTCACCGACGCCGACGTCGCCGGCGCGCCGAAGGTCGCAATCGTGAATGAAGCGTTCGTGCGGAGATTCCAACTCGCTCCCAATCCCGTAGGCCACCGGTTTAGGCGTGGCGGCACCGCCTCGTCGCCGTATGACATCGAAATCGTCGGTCTCGTGCGCGACGCGAAATACAACCGGGTGCGCGATGCTGTACCGGCGGTGTTCTTCACGCCGTACAAACAAAACGAGCGCATCGGCGCGCTGTTCTTTTACGCGCGAACGTCCGGCCAGCCGGACGCGCTCGTCCGTCAGGTCCGGCCACTGATCGCGTCGCTCGATCCCAACCTTCCCGTGCAGCGGCTGCTGACGATGCCGGAGCAGATTGCGAACAATGTGGCAAACGATCGCCTGCTCAGTGTGCTGAGTGCGTCATTTGCCGGGTTAGCAACGCTTCTGGCGGCGATCGGGCTGTATGGAGTACTCGCGTACACGGTGTCGCAGCGCGCGCGCGAATTCGGGCTGCGCGTGGCGCTTGGCGCCGCGCCAATGAAGGTGCAGAGCCTCGTCCTCAAGCAGGTGCTGTGGATGACGCTGGCCGGCAGCGCCATCGGCCTCGGCCTCGCAGTCTTTGCGGGCCGCTACGCGCAGGCGTTGTTGTTCGAAATGAACAGCGCCGATCCCGTCGTGCTCGGTGTGTCGGTGGCCGTGCTGGCGCTTGTCGCACTGACGGCCGGATTCGTGCCATCAAGGCGGGCGGCCAGGGTGGATCCGATGAAGGCGCTGAGAGCGGAGTGATCGGCCGGGACGCGCCGCTTACAGCAGCCGCGTCAGCCAATGAAGGACGTTCAACGCGAATTGCTTGTCCTGATTGCCGGGGACGTTCATCCCCATGCGGCCTTCACCGTTCGCGCCTGAGATCTGGGCCGACATCATCGCCGCCTCACCGAGCACAACGACGCGGCCCTTGCCCAGCTCGAAGGCCACGCCCTGCGCGCGACCGCTGACCTTGACCGCGTGACTGGCTGACAGGGCGGCGGGCGTTGGCGTACCGCGGCCGGCGCCGAGCGCCTGCGCGTCGGTTCGCGTCGGCATTTCCCAGGCGCCGGATCCGAGCACCAGAATCGCGACGCCGCCCGTCAGCACACTCAGCGACTGTCCCGTGAACGACGTCACGGTCTCGATGCGCTCGCGCTCGTTCCGGCCCCGTGTGATGGGATGGTCGCCGAGCAAGCCATTCGCGCGCGAGAACACGAGTTGCGCCGGTCCCGTGCTGCGTTCCGGCGCCTCCGTCGTCATCACAAACCCCTTCCCCATCGTCACGCCGAGTGTCGCGGCCAGCGCCGCGTTGGCCTCGCCCATCGGCGTGTGATCGGAAATGAGGAGGAGCGAGCCGCCGGCACGAACCCACTCGGCAACACTGGCGGATTCGGCGACTGTAAATGCCGGCGAGGACGAGTCGTCGCTGACGGTTGCGCCTGGGCCGAGCGCGTTGGACACGACGAGCACATCGACACCCGCCAGCGATGCCCTGGTGAATGGCGAGGTGCCGGAGCGTACGTCGCAGCCATCGTTGCGCAGGAGTGTCGCGAACGGCTTGTATCGGCCTTCCGCGGTGTGGAAGTTGTTATGCGCCTCGTCGATCACCACGCGCGGATGCGTCTTCACGTAGGCCGGTGCGGCCACCGACACATCGAATCCGAGGTCAGGCCGCTGCTGCGCCGCGAACGCCGCAGCCAGGAGCGCCGTGGCGATCAACGTTCCCGCGAAAGGCCTAGGCAATGGCATCCCGCGCCGCCCGGGTCGATCGCGCCATCCAGAGACCCACCGCTGCCACCGCGAAGATCAGACCAAGCGTCACCCACGAACTGCCGTAATAGAGGCTGGACGATTGGAGCGTGAGCGCCGACCGGGTCGCGAGCGCGTGAATCGTGTACATCGCGACCGTCGCCAGCATGCCGAATCGCAGCAGCACGAACACAAACACGCCCGATGACGCGAGCTCGAAGAGCCCGTAGAGCCACAGATGGCTCGGACTGGCCTGGCGCTCGATGATGGAGATGAGGACCGAGAACGCGAGCGCGGCCCCCGCGGACACGTAGTCCGGCGACAACCACCGGACCTTCAGGCGAATGATCCCGCGCTTCATGATCTCGCGAAATCCGGTGAACGCCAGCGCGCTGAGCAGCGCGTTCTGCAGGCCGCCATTGATCGCGCTCGGAATCATCAGCACGAAGTACCGCACGTGTTCGAGGACACCGGTGTCCGGCGTCGCAGGAATGATCGACTCCTGCCACTGCAGTAGCCCGGGAAGCCACGTGGTGAGCTGGCCGATCACGGCCAGGAGCAGTCCCGCCGCGACACCGACCGTCAAATCGCGGCCGATGAGTGGATCGGGAAACTGCCCTGCCAGCGCCCGCGACCAGCCCACCAGCATCGTCGGCCAGCTCCGCCGGACGAACGGCTCGATGGCGAGATAGACGAGGTACATCACGCCGCCCACGAACATACCGAGGCCGAGAAAGATGAAGAGGCGGTTCGTTTCTTCACTGAGATTCGAGAGGTGCGGAACGAACAACCAGATCGAAATGTAGACAACGAACATGACCGCTGCGATCCGGAGTGCGCCGCGCCGGTCTGCCCGGCCGGACTTGAGATTGACGCGCGCGAGCACAACGGACGCAGAGAGCATCAGCAGAATGACAATCGTCGGCACCGGACTGTTCGCATCGTCGCCATCGCCGGGCTCGCGGGACGGAAACGACCACGGACCGACGACTTCGAACGAGACCGCGCGTCCACGATAGGACGCGGCTTCAATCGTGACAGCGGTCTGAGACTCGGGCAGCACGCCCTTCCACGCCTGGCGTGCGTCGGCGAACGTCGCCGGTGTTCGCTGCGGTGTCATCTCGGTGAAGGCGGCCCGATCCAGCGCGGCCGCCGCAAAGAACGGCGCCCAGTCGACAGGCTTCGCTGGCGGCGCCTTCGTCTCGTCTTCAGGCGGCACCCAGTCAAACGACACGAGCCGGCCCTTCGTATCGATCGTGATGCGCGTCATGCCGGAAATGCTCAGCGGCGGATCGTTTTCGTCCGCGATGTTCATCGGCCTGATCGGCGCAAGCTCAATCGGACTGGTCCGGACCCAGAACAGCATTGCGGCCGGACGGGCCTGCGCGAGCGCGCGCCACGGCTCTTCCCCCTTGCCGTTGCGGCGGCTCCAGTTGAGGAAGCCCCGGTCGTAGCGGAAGCCCGACGCGCGATCGACGGGTTGGTCCTGGAATCCGAATGACTGACGCAACTCTTCAGCGCGATCGAGGAGCACCGCGGCAGGCTTCGTGAGCTGCACGCGTGCGAGAAGAGATGTCCGATCGGCGAGCGCCGCGACGATGATGAGGAGCACTGCGGTCGCGCCGAGCCAGACGAGTCCTGAGGCGGCCGAGAGTGTTGCACTCACGCCGCCGGCCGCCGCCACCATCTCCGGCGACGGCGTCTCTCCCGCAGCAAGAGCAGCGGCAAGCGGATCGCCGCCGGGCAACGACGCCGCGACCGCGAGCGCCGACGCGGGACGCTTCGCGGGATCCGGATCGAGGCAGCGCAGAATCGCCCGTTCGATGGCGCCATCCAGGTTCTTCACGAGAGAGGTCGGCGTGGCGACGGGCCCTGACGAGTGCAGCGCGACCAGGTCGGCAATCGATTTCGCTTCGTACGCGCGCTTGCCGGTGAAGAGCTCGTACAGGACGAGACCGAGCGCGTAGATGTCGCTCTTCGCCGTGACGTTGCCGCCCGCGAACTGCTCCGGCGCCATGTACGCCGGCGTTCCCGCGATGCCCGTCACCGATCCGGTCGCGGCCAGGCTGAAGTCCATGACGCGGACCTTGCCGTGCCCGTCGAGCATGATGTTCGCGGGTTTCAGATCGCGATGGATGACGCCGCGTTCGTGCGCCGCCGCGAGGCCCGCGCAGATCTGCCGCGCGATTTCGACCGCCTTGTCCTCGGGCAGCCGGCCGATGCGACGCAGCAGCGACGAGAGATCCTCGCCGTCCACGTACTCCATCGTGAGAAACAGCAGGCCCTCGGCTTCGCCGATGTCGTAGACACGGCACACGTTCGGATGCGAGACCTGGCGCGCGGTACGGGCCTCGTTGTGAAACTGCGCCAGCCGGCCGGCATCCAGCTTGAGGGTCTCGGGCAGAAACTTCAGCGCAACCGGCTGGCCCAGGCGCAGGTCGTCCGCTCGGTAGACCTCTCCCATCCCTCCGCGGCCGAGCAGACCAATCACGCGGTACCGCTGCTGGAAGATCGTGCCTGGCTGAAAGCGGCCGTGATCTATCGAACCCGAAGAGCCCAGCCAGCCACTCGATGAGCTGGGGGCTTCGGGAGCCAGCCGGGTCTCATCAGCCCCGCCGCCGTGCGGCGAGAGCCGGGTTTCGTCAGTGCCGCCGGGCCTGGTGGGATCGTTCGACATCGGTGCGGCGCATGATACCTGCTTCGCTCCCCTAGATAACCAACACCAGCTGGGGTATCTTGTGTTGGTAACCAAGGGGAGCATATGTCCCGACCCACCGACCTCGTCCAGGGCACGCTCGATCTGCTGATCCTCAAGATCATCGCCCTCGAGCCGCAGCACGGCTGGGCGATCGCCCAGCGCATCCGTGAGCTTTCCGGCCACGTGCTGCTCGTCCAGCAGGGCTCGCTCTATCCGGCCCTGCACAAGCTCGAGACACAGGGCTACATCAAGGCCGAGTGGGACACCTCCGAGGCCAACCGGCGCGCGAAGTACTACGCGCTGACGCGTGCCGGAAAGAAACACCTCGCCAAGGAACTCGAGAGCTGGGAGCGGCTGTCTGCCGCCGTCACGCTCGTGGCCCGCACCTCCCAGACCTAGCTGTCGCTCGTCAATCGCGTACAGGAGATCACCATGCGTCTCATTCGCGGCCTGTTCATGCGTATCCGCAATCTCGTCCGCGCCGGCCGGCTCGACCGCGACACCCGGGACGAGCTTCGCGCCCACTACGACCGCCAGATCGCCGAAAACCTCGCCGCGGGACTCTCTCCCGGCGAAGCCAGACGCGCCGCGACGCTCGACATCGGACAAATCGATCCCCTGGTCGATGCTTCCCGCGACGCACGCGGCCTCGCCTGGTGGGACGCGCTTCGCGGCGATCTCCGATATGCCTTCCGGCAGATTCGAAAGCGCCCGGGCTTTTCAGCCGCCGCCATTCTCACGCTGGCGATCGGCGTCGGCGCCACCGCCGCCGTCTTCGCGGTCGTCGATGCGGTCGTCCTGCGTCCACTGCCCTACCCGAACGCCGAGCGCCTCTATTCGATCTACGAGTTCAACACGCGCGGCAACGTCGGCCGCACCCGTGCGACGCCGCTCAACTACATCGACTGGCGCGATCAGGCGAAGTCCTTCTCGGGCATGGCCGGCCACATCGGCACGGGCTTCACGCTGACCGGCCGCGGCGACCCACGATTCACGCTCGGACAGCTCATCACCACGAACCTGCTCGATGTGCTTCAGGTGAAACCCCGGCTCGGCCGGACCTTTTTGCCGCAGGAAGGCCAGGCGGGTCAGCATCAGGTCGTGATCCTGACTCACGGGCTCTGGGTGAGCTATTTCGGCGCCGACCCGAACGTTATCGACACGATCACCACCATCAACGGCCTGCCCTACCGCATCGTCGGCGTGATGCCCGCGTCGTATTCGTACCCGGCCGCGGACTACCAGCTCTACGTGCCGTTCGTACTGCAGGGCACGGTTGCCGGTGCGCCACCGATCAATCGCGGTTCACGGTTTGTCCAGGTGATCGGACGAGTCGCCGATGGGTTCACGCCGGCGGCCGCAAGCACAGAGCTTGAAGCCATCGGCGGACGGCTCGCGCAGGCATATCCCGAGACGAACAGCACGGTCAGCGTTCGAATGAAGAGCCTCACGGAGCAGACCATCGGCGACTCCTCAGCGAGCCTCGTGATCGTTCTCGTCGCGGTCGGCTTCGTTCTGCTGATCGCGTGCGTCAACGTAGCGGGCCTCACGATCGCGCGCGGACAGGCGCGTGCTCGCGAGCTGGCCGTGCGAACCGCCATCGGCGCAAGCCGCGGCCGGCTGGTCGCTCAGCTCGCAACGGAAGGCCTCGTCATCTTCGCAATTGGAGGAGCACTCGGCCTGGCGCTCGCTTCATGGAGTGTGTCCGCGCTCGCCGCCTCCCTTCCGCAGAGCCTGCCGCGCATCAACGAGATCGCGATCGACGCGCGCTTCCTGGCCATCGCCGGTGGGTTCACGCTCCTGACCGGTCTCGTCTTCAGCGTCCTGCCGGCTCTCCAGGTTGCGCGCCGCGGGCCGGCCGGCGATCTCGCCGGCGCGCGCGGGACCGTTTCGGCGTCCGCATCCGCACAACGCGCGCGCGCCTCGCTCATCGTCGTGCAGATCGCCGCGGCGGTGGTACTCGTGACTGGCGCGGCGCTGGCGCTGCGCAGCTTCCAGCGCTTGAACGCCGTCGAAAAGGGCTACACGCTCTCGCATGCGATGACGATGAACTTCGTGCTGGGCGACAAAAGGTATCCGGCTGCCCGCGACATCAGGAGTTTCATCGCGCGCGCCGACGAAGCGCTGATGGCAGCAGCGCCAGGCGTGATTCAGGCGGTCGGCACGACCACTCATCTTCCGCTTCAGGGCAACAACCTCGAGAACGTCTTCACAGTGGACGGCGCGGCCTCGACACCGGGTGTCGACCCGCCGATCGCGGGCGTTCGCGGTGTGACCGGGCGGTACCTTGTCGCCATCGGCGGAACGCTGGTCGAGGGCCGCGACTTCACGGAGGCCGACGCGAATGGCCAGCCGGTCGCGATAGTCACAGCTGATTTCGCGAAGAAATACATTGAACCGCGTCCCGTGATCGGTGCGCGACTCAAGATGGGAGACGCCGACTCCGACGATGACTGGCGGACCGTTATCGGCGTCATAGCCGATGTCCGGCACGGCGGTATCGATCGCGAGCCAAGGCCCGAGGTCTGGATGCCGCTCGCCCAGATCCCTGACAGCCTCCTCGCAACCTGGTTCCGTGGCGTCAATGTCGTCGTGCGAACGGCAGTCGACCCCATAAGCACCGTTCCGGCGCTGCGTCAGGCGATGAGAACTCTGGACCCGGAGCTGCCGCTCGTCAGTGTGAAATCGATGGAAGAACTGGCGGCCACGTCGACCGCCGAACGCACGCTGGAAACGTCACTGCTCGCGGGCTTTGCAGCGATTGCGCTGACACTCTCGGCAATCGGTCTCTTCGGCGTGCTCGCGTTCTATGTCGCGCAGCATCTGCAGGAATTCGGCGTCCGCCTGGCTCTTGGCGCAACGCCCTCCGGATTGCTGTCGCTCATCATGCGCCGTGGCGCTGCTCTGCTCCTGGCCGGTCTCGTTGTCGGTTTGCCGTCAGCGGTTCTGCTGGGCCGGGGGATGTCCACGCTGCTCTACGGCATCCAGCCCTTCGATCCGCCGGCACTCGCAGCAGCGATCGTGCTGATGACGCTTGTCACGGCGACAGCGTGTCTGGTACCGGCGCGGCGAGCGATGAACACGAATCCGGTGCGGGTGCTACGGCAGGACTGACGATCCTACCTGCCTCCCCTGCCCCGAAGCATCGGACTGTTCATCACGGCGTCGCGCAGGTGCTTCTCGATCGCCTCGTGCAGCGGAACCAGTCCGCCTGGCCTCGCGGGAATGACGGCGAGCGTGATCGCCCCCATTTCGTTCGTCGATTGCTCGCCGAAGGTGACGCGCATCGGCGGCATCGACGGATTGTGCGGATTCGCGGCGGAGTTGTCGTACCGGATGCTGACGTCGAGCCGCGTCCCGGCCGGGAGCGCAACGAGATCCTTGAAGTCGTATTGGCCCTGCCAGTTCAAATCCCAGTCGGGAATGTAGAACAGCGTCTTCTTCGTACCGTCCGGGAACGTCGCCGTCATGCGCAGCTCTTTGCCGATGTAGTGCGCGTGGGCGCCGACGCGGAATGCGAGCAGATCCGACGGCACCACGAAGCTGTCCGTGATCGTGTAGTTCGCCGAGCCCGGCGGAATGTTGATGCCCTTGAGCGCGCCCACGAACGGCGGCAGCTGGATCCCCGCAAATCCCTTCGACGGCGGCCGCGACGCGAAGTAGATCCCGAACGTCGACTGCTCCTGCATCACCTGGCCGTTCGGATGGAAATGCGTGGCGACGACAAGGTCGGCGCCTCTGGGAACGAAGAACGCGAGGTCGTCGCGAAGCGGCGTCGGCCTGCCGCCCGGCACGTACCCGCCGACTGCGCCGCCGCCGCGGCCCGTATTCTGCGGTTGCGACGGAAGCGGCTGTCCCCGTCTGGCAGCGGCAACCATCGCCGCGGGCGACCGGCCGCCGAGTCCCGTGGCGCCCATGATGCCGCCGAACCCCGGGCCCGGATCCTTCGCGTCGAGATCGCGAGCGGCGCCGGTCGGATCGGTCACGAAGATCGCGTGGTGCACGACCGGCCGCGCCGACGGCTTGTAGTCAACGACCTTCACCCACTTGTCTTCCTTCAGGTTCAACGGAATCACGAAATTCCGGTACACATCGCGGCCGTCCGCTGGCACGGTGAACGGCTCCGTCATCTTCACGATGAGATCGGGTTTGCCGAGACTCCAGTCGTCGTTGAACGACGGCGGCTTCGGCGCTTTACGGACGTCGCCCTGCGGCGTGCCCGCCTTGACCCAACGTTGGACCGTGTCGATCTCAGCGTCCGTGAGTCCGCGCGCGCCGGCGAAGGGAAAGTCGGACGGACCCGGCTTCCAGGGCGGCATGTATTTGGTGCGAGTCGCTTCGGCGATCTCGCCAGCTTCTTCCTTCGCGTTCTCATAGGTGAGCAGCGAGAACGGTCCGGCTTCGCCCGGGCGATGGCAGGTGACGCAGTTCTTGAACAGGATCGGTGCGACGTGCTCGGCCCACGTGACATCGGTCGCCTGCGTCGACTGCGCCATCGCGGTCGCGTCGCTCCTCGTCGCTACCGCTACTAGTAAAGAGAGAAGACAAGCGCCAGCTCCGACCACAATTGCGGGTTGTCGCTTGCGGGTTGCAAGTTGTTCCATGCGGCAGATCTTAGGAGTTATCTTCCTCGGCCGCGACTTAAAACAATGCCAAACACGTACTACGGTGCGCGCTCGTAGACCACCATTGAAAAACATGCGGAGGCGAGCAATGGTCGGGGTCTTGCACAGGAGGCCGCGTCCCTGGAGGGTTCCCGTGCGTGCTCCCGTCACATTAATGTTCGTGGTCCGGATGGCGGTGTGCTCAGCATCTTCACGATCGCGGGCCGCATCGACGCGCCCGGATGCAACCTGCAGCAGCCGGACTTCGATTCGGAGCGCAACAACCTCAGCTTCAGGATTCCGACGCCGGTGTTCGGTGACGGACTCATCGAGAACATCCCCGAGTCCACGATTCTCGCGAACCGAGACGCGAACAAGGGACAGAAGAACGCACTCGGCATCAGCGGCCAGGAAAACCGCTCCGGCCAGGACGGCATGATTACGCGCTTCGGCTGGAAGGCGCAGGTCGAGTCAGCGATGATGTTCTCGGGCCAGGCGTACAACGTCGAGATGGGCGTCACGAACGAGCTGTTCCCGAACGAGCGCGATCAGGCGAAGAAGTGTCAGTTCAGCAACCTGCCCGAGGATCACCCTGACTTCGAAGGCGGCGTCAGCGGCGTGCAGAACTTCACGAACTTCATGCGGCTGGTCGCGCCGGCGCTGCCGGCGGCCGACACGCCATCGATCGTCCGCGGCCGGAACCAGTTCGACAAGATCGGCTGCACGCTCTGCCACACGCCGTCCATGAAGACCGGCCCCTCGGACATCGTCGCCCTCGCCAACCGGCCGGTCAATCTGTACTCGGATCTGCTCCTTCACAAGATGGGATCGGGACTCGAGGATCGCATCACCCAGGGCAGGGCCGGCGAGCAGGAATTCCGCACGGCGCCACTCTGGGGCCTCGGCCAGCGCATCTTCTTCCTGCACGACGGCCGCACGAGGAATCTCGTCGATGCGGTTCGCGCGCACAAGAGCGCTGGGTCCGAGGCGAACGAAGTCATCAATCTGTTCGAGCAGCTCTCGAGCTCGCTCAAGCAGGATCTGCTGAACTTCCTGCGATCGCTGTAGGTCGCAAAGATTCAATCCTCCAGCGTGTAATAGGGGTACCGTCACCCCTTTGAGGAGGATTCCGTGGACAAGGTCGTACATTTCGAGATTCCGTTCGAGAACAAGGACCGCGCGTCGAAGTTCTACACGCAGTGCTTCGGCTGGCAGCTCGTCGACATGCCGGAGATGAACTACGTGCTCGCCAACACAGGCCCCACCGGCGAGGACTTCCGGCCGACCGAACCCGGCAACATCAACGGCGGGCTCTTTCAGCGCCCGAAGGAAGCGCCGGGTCCGGTCATCTACGTCGGCGTCGCATCCGTGGACGAGGCCATCAAGAAGGTCACGGCGGCCGGCGGCAAGGTCGTGACGCCAAAGACCGCAATTCCCGGCATGGGTGCCTACGGCCGCATCACCGACACCGAAGGCAACGTCGTCGGTCTCTTCGAAGGACCGCAGTAACCTATTGGGATGAAGTCAGTACTGATTGCCGCGGCGCTGCTCGTGGTATCCACGACGGTGCCCGCGGCTCAGAGTCCGAAGTCCGTCACCGGCACCTGGTCAGGCACCCTCACGATCAAGCACGACGGCAAGATTGAAGAGGACTTCGTCCTCGTCGTTCTCAAGCAGAACGGCGCTGACCTCACCGGCACCGGTGGGCCGGACGCGGAAAACCAGTACCGCATCACCAAGGGTAAGGTCGCGACGGCTGATGGCGCCACCACCGTCGCGTTCGAGCTCATCGCCAACGGCGCACACTCGGTCTACAGCCTGAAACTCGTCGACGGCATCCTCAAGGGAGAGGCGCGGGTTGAAGGCGAGGACGGCCAGCCGCGCACGGCCGTCGTCGAACTCAAGCAGAAGCAGTAGAACTGCACTACTTCGATCCTCTCGCCGCGCCGATACGCGGTGAGATCAATCCATGCTCGACATCCACGGATCCCCGGCCCCAGGCTGGTTCACCGTCGACGAAGTGGCGGCAGCCGCGGACATCGCGACGGACGAGGTCTGGCGCGTGATCGCACTGGGCCAAGCCGTGGTGCATCGGCAGGGCATGTTCGTATCGACAGAAGACGCAGTTCATCTCGTCCGCCTCCTCGCCGGCTCAGCCGCTCCGACCCCTAAACGCGCTCTTTTCAATCACATACCGCCACCGGTCCGAAAGACGATGCGGAGCCTGGGGATGGCAGGCGCAGTACACGCGGTGGGGCTGCTCACCCTGATTGGCCTGCCGTGGCTGGCGCTGGTGGACAAGTCCGCGTCCGGCGAGCTCCCGAAACCCGAGACGGCCGACGCGAAGCTGGTCTATCTAATGATGCCGGGCCCGGGCGGCGGTGGAGGCGGTGGCGGACTCAACGAGCCCAAGCCTCCCCCACCGGCAAAGAAGAAGGCGCCGGTCGTGATCGCGATGAAACACGCGAGCCGCGTTCCGCCGACGCGTCCGCATGCGGCGCCTCCTCCTCCGAGACCCGTTCCACCGCGCCATGAAGCGCGGGTCATCCCGGCCGCGATCGACATGCCAGTGACGCCGATTCCACAGGCCGTGCAAGCGCCGGTGAAGTCGATCGCAGCCGATCCACTCGAAGTCATCGGCGCACCGATAGAAGGACCTCCCGCACCACCGAGCCGCGGGCCGGGCACAGGCGGCGGCGTCGGATCCGGAGCAGGTCAGGGACTTGGTGAAGGCACCGGCGGCGGCATCGGGCCCGGATCTGGCGGCGGCACCGGAGGCGGACCGTACCAGCCCGGTGCCGGAATCGATCCGCCGACGCTCGTCAGGGAAGTCCGGCCCTCGTACACCGACGCCGCGCGGCGTCAGGCCATCGAAGGCGACGTCGTCCTCGAGATCGTCGTTCGCGACGATGGGTCGGTCGGCAATATCCGGGTGCGCCGGTCGCTCGGCGCCGGACTCGAGCAGAAGGCGATCGAAGCCGTCCGCCAATGGCGGTTCTCGCCCGCGAAACGCCGCGGTACGCCGGTCGACGTGGTCGTCGACGTCTCCGTGGAATTCAAGCTTCGATAGCTACACGAGCTCACAAGGGCTTAGCACGGAGACGTCATGGATCCTCTCATCATCATCGCCTCGGCACTCATCGTGATCGCCATTGCGATGGTGGTCACCGCCTCGGGGCATTGGGATCGTCAGGTGAGATCACAAGCCCGCGTTGCAGCGCTACGGGAGCTCGCCCTCGGCGACAAATCGGGGCCGGGCATCGTTTCCGGGAGCGAGCGGGGCGGAGATTACGCCCGGCCCCTGCTCTTGCTGGTCAGCGCCATCGCGGTCTGGAGCGCCACCACTTCAGCCCAGCAGCCGGCCGGTCAGGGATTCTCGTTCCGCACGAGCGTCGAGCTGATCAATGTGACCGCGACCGTCACCGACGCGCAGGGGCGATTCGTTTCCGGACTCAAGGCCGACGACTTCGAGGTGTACGAAGACGGCAAGCTGCAATCGATCTCGCAGTTCGATTCGGAGCGCGTCCCCGTGAGCCTCGGTATCGCCCTCGATACGAGCGGCAGCATGGTCGGCGAGAAGATCGCCGCCGCGCAGTCTGCGGTCAATCGATTTCTCTACGACCTGCTCGGCGAACAGGACGAGGTGTTCCTTTACCGATTCGACAGCCGCGTGAATCTCGTCAGCGGCTGGACGGAGGACCGCCGCGGCGTCGGACGCATGCTGGGATCGATCACGCCAAACGGCGGGACCGCGATGTACGACGCCGTCGCCACGGCCATTCCGATGGCGCAGAAAGGCACTCGCCGCAAGAAAGCGCTCGTACTCATTTCCGACGGCAACGATCAGAACAGCCGCACGGGTGTGGACGAGGTACGGCAGCTGATTAGAGAGTCGGAGGTCATGGTCTACGCGATCGGCATTGACGGATCAGGCGGAAACGCCTCGTCGTACTCGGCGCCGGCCCCTTCAAACCGGAACTCGCCGCCGGCACCGTCGGCGTTTCCTGGCGCAAAGGCAGTTCCATCCGCGCCATCGTCGAGTGCGCCAACGTCGAGGCCCGGCAAGTCCTCGTCCGAGCGCCTGAACGTTGGCGCCCTGCGCGCCATTACCGACGACACCGGTGGCCGTACAGAGATCATCATGTCGCCGCGCGATCTGGATCCGGCGACGGCGGGGATCGCGAGCGAGCTCAGCCGGCAGTACTTCATCGGCTACAGCACGTCGGCGCCGAAGGATGGACGCTGGCACTCGATCGAAATCCGCGTCCGCAAAGGCAACTACACAATTCGATCCCGCCGCGGTTTCATCGCGGGATAGAATCCGCGCATGCTCCATCTCTTGCGGCCGGCCCTCGCGGTCGTCGTCTGCGCGTCGGCGTTCCTGGCGCCGCAGTCCTCCATTCCGCCGGCGTCGTCAACATGGACGCAATGGGGCGGACCGACGCGCGACTTTCATGTCCCGGATGCGGGCCTTGCCTCGAAGTGGCCGGAGGGCGGGCCGCCGGTAATCTGGTCGCGTCCACTTGGCACAGGTCACTCGTCAATCGTCGTGGACGAGGGCCGGTTGTTCACGATGTACCGCGCGGGCAACGGCCGCGCGAAACTCGGACCGTGGCAGCCCGAAGAAGTCGTCGTCTCGCTCGACGCGAAGACGGGGAAGACAATCTGGGAGCACGCCTACCCTGCGCGTTCCGGTTACGAAGACTTCAGCTTCGGTCCGGGACCGCACGCATCGCCGCTCGTGGTCGGCGATCGCGTGTTCACGATCGGCACGACACAGCAGTTCTTCGCCTTCGACAAACGCACCGGCAAGATCCTCTGGTCGCACGACTTCGTGAAGGAGTTCAAGGCGCCCGAGCTCCTGCTGAGGCCTCAGGTCAAAGTCGGCTACGGCTGCAGCCCGATCGCCTGGCGCGACACGATCATCTGCAGCGTCGGCGGCCCGGGACAGTCGGTGATGGCGTTCCGTCAGGCCGACGGCGCCGTGGTCTGGCGCAGTGGCGATTTTCTGACGGCCGCGGCGGCGCCTATTCTCATCACGATGGGAGGGCGCCAGCAGCTCGTCCTACTCGGCGGCGGCGCCGTCACGGGCCTCGATCCTGACAACGGCGCTATCCTCTGGTCGCATCCGCACGATCCTGGCAACGACCTGAACTGCACGACACCTCTCTTCGGCAGCGACAACGTCCTGTTCATGTCGTCGGCGTATCAGGCCGGCAGCCGGGCAATCCAACTGACACAGTCCGGCGGCGCCACGCACGCCTCGGAGTTGTGGTTCACGAACCGCGTGCGCTTCATGTTCCTGAGCGCGATTCGAGTCGGGGATTTTGTCTACGGCACGACCGGCGACTTCGGTCCTGCATTCTTGACGGCGTTGAACATCAAGACCGGCGAGTCCGCCTGGCAGGTGCGCGGATTCCAGCGCGCGTCACTGCTGCAGGCGGGCGACAAGACGATCATTCTCAATGAGGACGGCGACCTCGCCCTCGCGAAACTCTCGCCGACGGGCGCTGAGATCATTTCCCGCGCCAAGTTGCTCGACACCGTGTCGTGGACAGCGCCGACGCTCGTGGGCACTACGCTGTACGCGCGCGATCGGGAGAAGATCGTTGCTGTTGCGCTCGGCTCGGACGGCGGCACTTCCCCGTCATCATCGACGCCGGCAACTGCTCCTGCCGCCCCGACGCGCGGAGCCCAGCCGGCCACGCCGCCACCGTCAATGAGTCTCGCAGGATCCTGGACACTCGACAAAGCCGGCAGCACGGTCGTCGACGATGCGCCGTACTCGGGTCTCGTGGCGAAGGGCGCGCCGCCGTGGATGTTCGTGACGCAGCCGACGAACGGCACCGTGCTTGTGGAAACCGCCATCAACACCGGCCACACGCGCTTCTACAAACCCGGCGCAGCGACAACCACCGACATCGCGAACGGCGTGATTTCGATGACGACGACATGGAGCAAGGACGGGAAGGTGCTTGTCGCCGACGGCACCGTGAAAGCAAGCAGCGGCGTTGTCACACCGGTGAGGGAGACGCTCTCGCGTGATGCCGACGCGCTCGTGATCGAAGTCACAGTAGGCGACAAGGTCAGTAAGTTCCGCTACCTGCCTCTCAAGGAAGTCGGTCCGTGCTCCAGTTGGCCGACGCCCTGCAAGAAGGCCGCGGGCTAAGTGGACAAAGTAATTGTCATTACGGGCGCGGGCCGGGGCATCGGCGCCGCGACGGCGCGGCTCGCAGCGGCCGAAGGGTACGCCGTCTGTGTGAACTATCGCCACAGCCGCAGCGAGGCGGAGGCACTTGTCGCGGAAATCCTGACTCGCCGCGGCAAGGCGATCGCCGTCCAGGCAGACGTCGCCATCGAAGACGACGTCGCGCGCCTGTACGAGGAATGCGACCGCCACCTCGGCCGGCTCACGGCCCTCGTGAACAACGCAGGCGTACTCGAGAAACAGACTCGCGTCGAAGGCATCGACTCCAAACGGCTCGGGCGCGTCTTTGCGACGAATGTCTTCGGCGCCTTCGCGTGCGCCCGCGAGGCCGTCCGCCGCATGTCCACCCGCAACGGCGGCACGGGCGGTGCCATCGTCAACGTCTCGTCGAAGGCGGCGAAGCTCGGCGCACCGAACGAATACGTCGACTACGCCGCATCCAAGGCGGCGATTGATGCGCTGACGGTCGGCCTCGCGAAGGAAGTGGCCGAGGAAGGCATCCGGGTGAACTCCGTCAGGCCGGGGCTGATCTACACGGACATCCACGCGAGCGGTGGCGAGCCCGGCCGCGTCGATCGCGTCAAGAGCTCTGTACCGATGCAGCGCGGCGGCACGGCCGACGAAGTCGCGCGCGCGATTCTCTGGCTGCTGTCGGACGCTGCGTCCTACACGACGGGGTCATTCATCGACGTGTCAGGGGGACGGTAGACATCTGGCAAATGTCTACTCGTGTCTCACCGCCACCATCGGATCGATCCTCGCAGCGCGCTGAGCGGGAATCAGGCCGGCGATAAGCGCACAGAGCACGAGCGCGCCGGCCCCGATGACGATTGAGACCGGGTCAGTCGGCTCGATGCCAAAGAGCAAAGCCCGCACGTACCCTGATCCCGCCAGCGCCACCGGTACGCCGATCAGAAGACCAACGGCGGTAACTATCAGAACGTCCCGCAGCACCATCCAGACGATGCCGAGCCGCCGGGCACCGAGCGTCATGCGGATGCCGATTTCCGTGGTGCGTCGCGAGACGTTGTAGGCGACGGTGCCGTAGAGACCAACGCACGCGATGACGAGCGCGAGGACGCCGAACGCGGTGCACAGCCGTGCGAGCGTGATCTCCGAGCTGATCGCCTGATCGATGTGCGACGCCTGGCTCTTGACGTCGTGCACGGCGATCCGCGAGTCCACCTGCCGCACGACCTGGCGAACGGCGCCGGCAAGCGACATCGGATCGCCGGCCGTGCGCACTTCATAGACCATCCCGTAGGGCACGCGGGTCGCCTGCGTGTACGGGAAGAACACAGCCGGCCGCCGCTCCTCTTTCAACGTGAACGTCAGCGAGTCGTTGGCCAGTCCAACGATTTCGAACTGATCCTTCCCCATCGTCAGCGTGCGGCCGATCGGATTGTCGAGGCCGAACGCCCGGGCGAGGTGCTTGTTCACGATGACGACCTTTGGTGCGGACGCCGTGTCAGCCTCTGTCATGTCACGGCCGGCGAGCGGGATTCCCATCGTCGCGAAGAAGTCGGGACCAACGGTTGCGATTGCGGGGCTCGGTGGCCGGCCGTCCGAAGCGGTCGCTGTTGCGCCAAGGATCCCGACGCGGGCCATGGTCCCGCCGCCCAGCGGCAAGGCACCGGCGGAGAGACTGACGCGCTGAACGCCTGGCAGCCGCGCAAGTTCGGCGCGGATGTCCTGGTACAGCTTGAGCGCGGATGGTCCCGTATATCCGATGCTGCCGGGGCGAATCGTGAGCAGCAGGATGTTCTCGCGGTCGAAACCGAGCTCGATCGCGTGCAGCTTTGACAAAGTTCGTCCGAACAAACCGGCCGCAACGAGCAGAACAAGGGAAAAGACGATTTGCGCCAGCACCAGCATCTGGCTGAGGCTGATGAGACGGCGGCGAGGTGCCGGGTTCGCCCGCACTTCCTTCAATGCCGGAGCAACATCGACGCGAGTGGCCTGAAGCGCGGGCGCAAGACCGAACAACAGTCCGGTCAGGGCCGCGAGGCCGAACGTCACCGTGAGCACGGTCCAGTTGAGCTCCGCGTGCAGCGTGAAGTTGTCCCGGCCGCGCGATAAGAGATCCGTGAGGACGCTCACGCCCCAGGATGCGACAGCGATTCCCGCCAAGCCGCCAAGAACTGCCAGCAGTACGCTCTCCGTCAACAACTGACGAATGACACGGCCGCGGCTCGCGCCGATGCTCAGGCGAACCGCGATCTCGCGCCGGCGCGCGGCCGCCCGTGAGAGCAGCAGATTCGCGATGTTCGAGCAAGCGATCAGCAGGATCAGCGCGACCATCGTCATCAGGACGTAGATGGGCCGCGAGTACTCCCGCCTCAGGCTGTCGAGCCCGGTAGCGCCGGACTGCACGACGAGCGTGGGCAGATCCGCGCGTTGTTTCTCGGCGGTCGCGAGCGCTCGCACGACATCGTTACCCCCCGGACCCTGCGCTGTCGTCGCCACAGTTCCCTCGGCAAATTGCCGGAAGCGCGGCGCCAGCATGGCCTGTGCCTGCTGCAGTGACACGCCCGGCTTCAGGCGCGCCATGATCTCCAGCCAGTACAGGTGATCGTCGGAGTACTTGTTCGAGAACGGGCCGCTTCCAAGGATCGAATCCGCGCGCATCGGCACGTACACGTCGGGAATCGCCCCCGGCTCCGCGCCGAAGAATGCCGACGGAACCACACCAATGACGACGAACGGTTTGTCGTCGATGCGAACGGTCTGTCCGACCGACGCCTGCGGCCCGCCAATCCGCTGGCTGTAGCGCTGGCTGAGAACTGCGACTCCCGCGGCTCCATTCACGTCATCGGACTCCTGGATGACGCGGCCGGCGATGGGCGTGACGCCCATGCCCTCGAAGTAGCGGCCCGTCACGTACTGGCCTTTCACGGGGATCGTTTCCCCCTGGGCCGTGAGCGCCATGCGATTCGCCGACGTGTATCCGAACGATGTCGCAACCACATCCTTCGCGTCCTCAAAAACCTTCAGGGCGCCATACGGAAAGATGCTGCTCGTCGTGCCCGTCGCCGGATCGAAAGACGAGCCGCCCGTCGACCACGACATTCCGCTCGTCGCAAGCGAGTACTCCTTCGCGTGCCACTTCAAGACGACGAGTGAATGTGGATCGCGGACAGGCAGGGGCCGCAGCAAAATCCCGTCCATGAAACTGTAGACGGCGGTGTTCGCGCCGATGCCAAGGGCCAGTGACGTGACGACAAGCGCGGTGAAGCCCTTGTTGTGCGCCATCGAACGCAGGGCGAATCGAACGTCCTGAACCAGCCGCTCGAGCCAGAGCCAGGTCTGCGCGCCTCTGGCATCCTCGGCCGCGAGCGTGAGGTTTCCGAGCTCGTGCGGGCCGGCCATCTCGCGAAGGGCCGCGAGCTCCGCCTGCATGTCGCGATCCTCCGCACGGCGGACCCACGGCAACAGCAGCGCCAGCTTTCTGAAGAGGCTCATGCTGGATCCTTTTCCGGCGATCCCGCCATGACCCGCGCCACGGCCGCCGCAAATTCGTTCCACTCCGCGTGCTCATCGCGAAGCCGTTTTCTTCCGGCGGGCGTGAGACGGTAGTACTTCGCGGGCTTGTTGAAGTCAGACGTCTCCCACTTCGAAGCGATCCAGCCCTTCATCTCGAGCCTCTTGAGCGCGGGATAGAGCGAGCCGAATTCGATGGCCAGCGCCTCTGTTGATGTCGCGTGGATCGCTTTCTGGATCCCGTAACCGTGCAGCGGGCCGGCCAGGAGCGTCCGGAGCACGAGCATGTCGAGCAGGCCGTGAAGGGGTTGCATGGAGGCAGTCTATATACAGACTGTCTTCATATCAAGAGTTCAAGACGCCGGGTTCAGGGTTCACCAACGAAGGCTTTGCCGGCCTCGTCTAAGACCCCGGGGGTCATTCGCAGAACGGAAAGACCCCCGGGGTCATGCCATGCTCAATATCAAAGACGATGTCCGGCTGGCGTACCGCCGGCTCAGTCAGCGTCCCGGCTTCACGGCGGTTGCGCTTCTGACGCTCGCGCTCGGCCTGGGCGCGAACACCGCCATCTTCACGCTGATCCGCGCGTCCATGTTCCAGACGCTGCCGGTCGATCGGCCCCACGAGCTCGTGCGCCTCGGCGACGACAACAACTGCTGCGTGAACTCAGGAATCCAGCCGAGGTACTCGCTCTTCTCCGTTGCTGGCTACCAGCACCTCCGGGATAACACGCCGGAGCTCGCGTCACTCGCCGCCTTCCAGGCAAACGTGCGGCCGATGGGCATCCGTCGCCTCGGCAGCAGCGTCACCGACTCGCTCCCGAGCGCATTCGTGTCCGCGAACTACTTCACGACGCTCGGCGTTCGCCAGGCCGCAGGCAGACTGATGACGGCGACAGACGATGCACCGGGTGCCGACCCCGTGTTCGTCATCAGTCATCGCGTGTGGACCGAGCGGTTTGCTCGTGATGAAAGGGTAGTTGGCGCCGCGTTCCTCGTCGGCGACCATACCATGACGCTGGTGGGCGTGACGGCGGAAGGTTTCTACGGCGAGGCCGTGCGGCCGGATCCCGCCGCCGTGTGGCTGCCTCTTGGGCAGGAGACGCCGATTCGCAAGGCCGCCGCACTCTCGGGCCGGCCTGGAACGGATTGGCTGTACGCCATCGGCCGGCTCGCGCCCGGTGCCACGATCGAACAAGTGCAGCGCAGGACGTCGGACGAGATCCGCCGCTGGCTCGGCCCACAACCATTTCTCGGCGAGCGCGATCGCGCGACGCTCGGCAACGTCGGGATCAATGTCATCTCCGCTGCCGGCGGCGTGTCGCTGCTCAGATTCACGTACGAGCGGCCGCTGGGAATCCTGTTCGTCATGTCCGGCATCGTGCTGTTGATCGCGGCCGCGAATCTCGCGAATCTGCTCCTGTCGCGATCCGATCGGAGTCAGGCTGCCATCCAGACCGCGCTCGGCGCCTCGTCCGGGCGACTGGTGCGGCAGTCGCTCGTCGAAGGAATCCTCCTTGCCGCGGCCGGCGGCGCGGCGGGACTGCTCGTCGCGTGGCTTGCCACGCGCGCGGTGGTGGCCGTCGCGTTTCCTGGCGCGGACTTCATTCCGCTCGGGCTCGCGCCGGATCTCACCGTGCTCGCGTTCGCTCTTGGTCTGTCAACGGTCACCGGCGTGCTGTTTTCTTCCGCGCCAGCCTGGGCCATGGCACGCACGCGTCCGATGGACGCGCTGCGATCGGGCCGCAGTGGTGAACAGCGGTCGTTCGTCCCCCGCCGGTCGCTGGTCGTTCTCCAGGTCGCGCTGTCGGTCGTGCTGCTGTCCGGCGCCGGACTTCTGACCGAGAGCCTGCGTCGCCTCGAGCAGCAACCGCTGGGTTTCGACACCAACGGCCGCATCGTTGCGCGCATCCAGATGCCCGCGATCGCCGGCGAGTCTGCGCGGCTGGCGGCGATGTACGACGCGCTACGCGACCGGCTCCGGCGGATTCCGGGGGTACAGGGCGTCACGTACGCGCTCTACAGTCCAATGCAGGGTGACAACTGGTCGTCGGGCATCAGCATCGACGGCCTGACACCGGACGAGCGCGGATTCTCATCCTCCTGGAATCGTGTCGGACCGGCGTTCTTTGAGACGCACGGTACTCGAATCGTTCGAGGCCGAGCTATCGAAGAACGTGACACCCCTTCCACCGGCCGAGTCGCCGTCGTCAACGAGACGTTCGTCCGCCGATTCCTGGCGGAGAAAGAGCCGATCGGCCAGCACCTCGGCATCGGTGATGTCACTCACGCGGGCGACTACGAGATCGTGGGCGTTTCCGAGGACGTCAAGTTCACCGGCGCTCAGGCGCCAACGCGGCCGATGATCTTTCTCCCGATCATGCAGTCGGTCACTTACGACAACGCTGGAGACACAAGCGTGCAGTCGCGCTCGCAGCTTGCGGCCGCGGTGACGCTTCAGGTCGCTCCAGGCCTCCAGAATCTCGAGCGCCAGGTGAAGGACGCATTGGCTGCCGTGGATCCGGCGATCGCCGTCGTTCGCCTGGTGCCACTTGCCGATCAGGTCAGCGTCAACTTTCGCGTGAACAGATTGATGGCCACGCTGACCGGCGCGTACGGACTGCTCGCGCTCGCGCTGGCGTCGCTCGGGCTCTACGGCGTCACGGCGTACGGTGTCGCGAAACGCACGCGCGAGATCGGGATTCGGATGGCGCTCGGCGCGGATCGGACCATCGTCGTTCGCGACGTCCTTCGCGGCGCGCTGACGCAGACCGGCGCCGGCCTTCTCCTCGGCATTCCGGCCGCGTTGTTCGCGGTGCCGCCGGCCCTCGCGGCCACCGGCACAACGGCGGGTCCGCTCTACGGCATCGATGCGCGTGATCCCACGGTGCTCACGGTTGCGGCACTGGTCCTAATTGGGAGCGCGGCCGCAGCCGCGATCATTCCCGCACGCCGAGCCGCGGCGATTGATCCGACGCGGGCGTTGAGGGCGGACTAGAACGTTACGGAATCCCCTCGGCCATGCCGATAGCTCGATCAGATGCGCTTGGGCGTACTTACGGGATTGTTCGCGATGGCCGTCGCACTGGTCGACGCGCAGGCGCCGCAGGTCTTTCGCGGATCCGTGGACCTCGTACCGGTATTTGCTACGGCGACGACGGCGGACGGGGCCTTCGCGCGTGATCTGACGAAGGACGACTTCACGGTCCTCGACAACGACAAGCCTCAGAACATCGTCTCGTTCTCGAGCGACGCCCAGACGCTCAGCGTCTCGGTGATTCTTGACACCAGCGGCAGCATGCAGAACGCGCTGCCCCGGGTCTTCGGCGCGGCCCGCGCGTTCATCGACCGGCTGACGCCGGAAGATCGGGTGATGATCGGGTCGCTCTACTTCGTCGGGCCGCCGATCTCGTCCGAGAAGGCGCGCCTTCGCACGTCGCTGGACATGATGCCCCGGGATCCCGGCTCCCCGGTCTTTGGCGCCATCGATCGATCGCTCACGACGCTCCTGCTCGAGCCGAATCGCCGCGTGATCGTGATCTACACCGACGGCAAGAACATGAACGCCGGCCCGTTCGGCAAGACGACGGCCGGTCAGGTACTGGATCGCGTGGAAGGCGCCAGCGTCATGGTCTACGCGATCGGTTTCGAGGGCGTGTCGATCTCAGGGGACATGAAGAAGATCGCGGCCCGTTCCGGCGGCCGCGCCACCGAGCTCCGGACGAACGACGATCTCGGCCGCGCGCTCGCCGGCGTCGCCGATGAGCTGCATCATCAATATCTGCTTGGATTTACACCGGCAGCGTTCGACGGAAAGACGCACAAGCTCGAAGTCCGCGTGAAGCGCGAAGGCATCACCGTGCGCGCGCGTCAGTCGTACGTGGCAGTGAAGTAAAAACGATTTCGACTGTAGGGCCATGTAGTGCCGTGTAGGCCGAGCATGGCAGCCGCCTGCGGCGGCCGGCACTCGCCCCCGGCGAAGCCGGGCCACGCCCTACAAGTCCAACCCTAATCCTCCCGGATACCTGTCAGCGGATCGATGCGAGTCGCCCGGTACGCGGGCAGCGTGCATGCGGCGAGGGCGACGGTCACCATCACGACCACCGCCAGGGTGACATTGGCGGCGTCGGTAGCCGTGAGACCGAACAGCAGACCCTCCATGTAGCTCGCGATGAACCGTACGGCGGCGATCGCCGCGGCGGTGCCGACGGCCAGTCCCAGCGCGAGAACGACCACGGTCTCGCGTAATGACTCGCTGATGATCGTCCACGCGCCGGCTCCGAGTGCACGGCGGATGGCCAGCTCCTTTGTGCGGCGCGCGATGGAGTACGACGCCACCCCGAACAGTCCCATGGATGCGATGAGCAAGCCGAGCCCGCTGAAGAACGCGCTGATCGCCGCAACCATCCGTTCCTTCGCGAGATCCTGCTCGATGTCCGCATGCATCGTCGTGACGCCGATGAACAGGCGCGGATTCACGGCCTGAACGGCTTGGCGAATCGGTTCAAAGACGGCCTCAGGGTCGATCGACACGCGCACCTGAAGCGAGTTCACGCGATCCGGCTCGCGCCTCGACATCTCGAACATCGTGGGCTCGATCGGAGATCGGACATCAAAGAGGCGGGCGTCCGGCACGATCCCGATGATGCTCGGCACGCGCGCCAGCAGGTCCGCGTTCGGCGAATACCGCTTCGCGAACGATTCGTTGACGACGAAGATCGGAAGCCGCCGTTCGAAGTCGGCGGCGTCGAACGTCCGCCCGCTCAGGGGCTTCATGCCCATCGTTTCGAAGAAGGACGGACCGACTTCGGCGGAGCTCCACGAGTCATCGCGTGGAACCTCGAGGCCGGGAAGGTCCGAATGCATCCGGCTGAAGCCGCGACGCATAAGAGTGTTCCTGACGCCGGTCACGGACACCACTCCAGGAATCCCGGCGATCCGTTCCCTCAGCGTGCGGTACACGGTGCCGACCTCACCCTCGTGATCCTGCGACGGCCCGCCACGAGGCTGGTTCTGACCGTATCCGGCAAATCGCGTATCGATGGACACCTGCAGGAGGTGCTTCGGGTTGAATCCCATGTCGAGCGTCGCGAGATTGCGCATCGTCTGCACGAACAGGCCACCGCCAACCAGAAGCAACACGGACAGGGCGACCTGGGATCCGACCAGGACGCGGCCAAGCCGCCTGGCGCTTCGGGTCGCACTGGTGCCGTGGCTCGCCCTGAGCGCGCCGGCAAGATCGACGTCCGTCGCCCGCCACGCGGGTAAGAGTCCGAAGAGAAACGCGCCGGCCAACGACACTATTGCCGCGAATCCAACGACGCGCAGGTCGGCGTAGAACTCGAGGCTGTCAGGAACTGACGCCAGTGGCAGCATCGAGACGATGAGCGAGACACCCCAACGCGCAAGAAACAGTCCGAGCGCGCAGCCCGCGGCCGCGAGGATGACGCTCTCGACGAGGTATTGACCGACGAGACGCGAGCGGCCGGCGCCGAGCGCCGCACGGACGGTCAACTCCCGCCGTCGCGCGGTACTTCGCAACATCAGGAGGTTGCCGACGTTGGTGCACGTTGTCAGCAGCACCAGCGTGACGAGGACCATGAGTGCCGTAAGGGCGGCGCGGTACTGTTCGCGCAACTGCGAGATGCCCTGACCCGCCGGTGCCAGGTCAGTCTCGAACTGCATGTCCACAGGGAAATTCGGACGCCCTTCGAGAAGAGACTGCTTGAGGATCGGGTGAAGCACGCCCTTCGCCTGGGCCTCGGCGACGCCCGGCTGCAGGCGCACGATCATCGTGAGAGCGGCGGGCCTGGCTCCGGAAAACAGCCAGACGTCGGCGGAATTCTCGAGGATGAAGCCGTGAAATCGCGGGGGTGCGACGCCGATGATCGTGTAGAGCTGGCCGTCGACCGTCAGCGCTTTGCCCACGACGCTGTTGCTCCCGCCGAATCGGCTTCGCCACCAGCGTGAACTGATCACTGCAACAGGACCGTCGGTCGCCTCTGGTCCGCGCCCGAGACCTGGCGCAACGCCGAGATCCTTGAAGAAGTTGAACGAGACCAGTTGGGCCTCGCGCGCTGGCTCGATGGCGCCGTCGATCGCGATCGCCGGCCGATCCAACGGACGGAATCCGACCACTTCGGAAACAACGCTCGTCTGCGCGGCCACGGCGGCGAACGTCTGCTCATCGAAGCCGCCGACTCCCTTCTTGAACTTGCCGCCGGCGATGACGGGCGCGATGTCCGCGCGCATCAGCCGGCCGGGATCGCGAACCGGCAGCGACCGAAGCAGGAGACTGTCGACGAGACTGAAGAGTGCTGTGTTCGCTCCGATTCCCAGCGCCAGGGACAGGGTGACGACCAGCGTGAACGCCGGCGTCGCCCCCAGTGTCCTCAGCGCGTAGCGGATATGTTGCGAGAGCGAATCCAGCATCGCCGCTCCCTACCGCTTAATCCACTTCACGTTGGGCCAGTGGCCCGGGCCGCCGGCCTTGAGGTAGTCGCGAATCGCAACGGCTTCATCGAGCTTGCCGGCCTTCGTGTACTGGTCCTGCAGCGCCTCCAGTTTTCTGATGGCCTCCAGCCGCCGTGCCTCGATCTTCGCGTCGATCTCTTTCTGAATTGCCTCGACGTCCGCCGAGTAATCGTTGACGAGTTTCTGTCCTTCCTCGGTCAGCGGCGGCTGCTTGGCGAAGAACGCGAATTTCTGACCCGGCAGGGGCGTCTTCCAGTCCTGAAAGACCACTGCAGGCTTCTGCATGGAGTACGCGAAGTGCGGCTTCACCTCGACTCTGTTGATGACCTCGTGCTGCACTGGCGACGGCTTGATCGTGACCGTATGCGTCGGCGTCCCCTTGATCACGTGCGGCACCACGGTTATGTGCTTCACCACGTCAGGGTTCTCGACGGGCTTCGGCTTTTCTTGCGCCGGTTGCGTGGGCTTTGTGGCCTGCGTCGGTTGCTGCGGATCGGCAGCGGTGCCGGTCGCCCACGCGGGCAGCGTGGCGGCAGCCAGCAGAGCAAGTGTCAGAAATCCTGCCCGGGGCAGGCGGAGCGAGGCACGACCGTTCATGATCATCACGAGTCTCCTTTCGAGCACACGACGACTGCTGGCGCGCACGCCCATGACCGCGGCAACTGCCGGCGGCTTTGGTGCGCCAGGGGAAGAGAGAGCGAGAAGCGATTCAGCGTAGGCGCGCCGGCCATCCGGCAGTGCCGAGATCACCCAGGCGTCGCACGCGAGCTCCGCCTGCTCGCGAAGCGCGCGACGCACCGACCAGAACAGCGGATTCCACCACCACACGAGGCCGGCAACGAGCTCGATCCATCCGACCACATGATCGCGGCGCTTGATGTGCGCGAGCTCGTGGACGATGACGCCGTCGATGCAGGCCTGACTGTCCGTATGAAGTGCCTCGGGCCAGAGCAGGCGCGCACGTCCCAGGCACCAGACAGCCGGCGATGTACTCCCCGGCATCGACACAACTGGAACCGCGGCGACCCCGAGTTCAGACGCGAGCTCTTCGACGCGACGAACGATCGAGGGATCCGGAGGTCCGGCGCGGCGAACTCGACGCGCGAGGCGAACCTGACGCGCGATTTCAATGACGCCGAGACCAAGACTGCCGGCGATCCAGACAAACGCGAAGAGCGTCCAAGCTGAAACTGAAGGGACGACCGGAGGCCGGGTCTTCAGACCCGGCTCGGCCGGCGCACCAGATGTAGGCCGGGCCGATAGGCCCGGCGTCGCCGCGATCGTTAATTCATCGATCGGCCCGGCGATGTCTTCCATCTCCGCGGCGTCGCCGGGTCCAAAGACCCGGCCTCCATCGTTTGCCTCTACCTGTGCGAGGCCCAGCGGATCCGGCGCCGCCCACGGCCACACAACGACCGGCGGCATGACGAATTTCACGAGCACCAGCACCCACAGGGCGTGTCGCGCGACGGGCCCGATTCTGCCGAACCGGCACACGACCGCCACCAGCGCTGCCAGCGCCGCCGTCGTCACCAGGCTTTGAAAGATCCACCAGGCCATATGTCAGCCTTTGGACGGCTTACCGCTCTTCCCGGCTTCCTTGCCGAGATCATCGAGCAGCTTGCGGAGCTCGGAGAGCTCCTGCTTCGACAGGTGCTGACCGCGGACGAGCGCGTGCACGAGCGGGCTCGCGGTCCCGTCGCAGATGCGCTCGGCGAGCGCCGTGAGCGACGAGCCGAGGAGATCCTCGCGCGTGACGACGGCGTGGAACTGGTGTGCGGTATCGGTCTTGTCGGTGCCGACATAGCCCTTGTCACGCAGTCGCGACAGCAGCGTGAGCACCGTGTTGTAGGCGAGGTTGCGCCGCTGTTTCTTCAGCGCCGCGGCGACGTCCCTGACCGTGACGGGCCCGGCGGCCCAGAGGACCTTCAGGACTTCCAGCTCTGCATCACTGACCGGTGCGCGATGGACCATCGGCGGACGTGCCTCCTACAGCGTGTAGGAAAAACTACTACACGGTGTAGGTGGCGTCAAGCCCGACTTGCTTTGCGACATAAAGTTATTTACGATGCTTGATATGGCGCCGCACACGCCCCTCCGGAAGTGGATATTGGGCTTCGTCGTCATGGTGACCGGTCTCGCGATTGCCATCCCCTTGGGGCGCTATGCGGAGGCCGACGACGCGCCGGGAGGCGTGGTGATCGCCTTCCTCATTTTCGTGGTCGGGGCCGTAGTGGCGATGTGGATCGTCAACCCCCGCGAGTCCCGAAAGCCCGGTCCTAACGCCCGATCTTGAGGTCCTGGCGGACAGCCTGTCCTTCGCCGACCGTGACGCGAACCGCATTGGGAAGAATGGCTTCGAGGAACGCCGGATCCATCGCGTCGTCCGGCTCGACGGCGGTGACCACCGCGAGGTAGTACTGGCCAGCGAGAAGACCGTTGACGCGGAAGCGGCCGTCGGTGCCGGGATGCACGGCAGGCACGGCGCGGCGCGACGTTGTCGTCCACGACACGCGCTCGACCGGAAATGCGAGCACGAAGTACTCAGGCGCGGGCTTTCCCGCCGCGTCCGCCAGCAATCCCTCAATCGCACCGATACGATCGCGGAAGCCGAGCGTCACGTTCGTCACTTCCTCATTCGCACGCACTTCGATGGGTGCGTCGCCGATGTCCTTCCCGCCGAGGCTGATTGAGGTCAGCCACCAGCCGGCACCATCAGCATTGCGGATGCCCGGCCACGTGGCCGAGACGTTGTAGCGATCGGGAGGAAGGCCAGCAACGCGGAAGGTACCGTCGGCCGCGACCGTTCCGTTGTAGCTGGTAGCGCTCATGGTGCCGCCGCCCGCAATCGCGCCGGCCTGCGCGTCGGTCGCAACGAATTGCAGACGCACCGTCGACAAATCCGACGGCGGCGTCATCGACGTCGCGGCAAACGCAACCCGGCCGGTCATCGACGACGCAGGCGAGAGCGTCAGTGCCGTACTCAAGGTATCCTGACCGGACACGACAAGATTCGTCTCTGCCCAGAGCATCGGCACCGTGCCAATCTCGGCGCCGGGACGCGGCAGGGATCGCGCGGATACCTTGTAGTCGCCCGGCGCCACGCTCGAAAACACGAAGCGGCCGTTCGCGTCGGCGTTCGCGAGACGCGTTGCGCCTTCCATGGCAACCTGCGGGATTCGCGCATCGAGCGAGACGCGCACATTCGCCACAGGTGATCCATCGGTCGACTGAATCGTTCCTTCGATTCGCGAAACCGGAACGAATCCGATCCGGAACGTCAGTCCGTCACGAACCTCGCCTGGGCCAACAACGATCGCCCGGCTCAAGGAGGGATCCGGCGTTCCCGGGAAATACATGGACGCGTACCCGGCGATGGATCCCTGCGGCGGCGCCGGTCCCACGGCGCCCGGTGGCTGCAGCGCCCAGCGCACTTCCTCCTGGGTGGTCATTCTGGTGTTCGCTCCGATGCTCGGATCCACGACGAGGTGATACGCACCGGGAGGCAGCCCGAAGAGCCGGAACTCACCGAGGTCATTCGTCTGCCGCTCGAAGTACCCGATGCCGTAAGGCAATCGCATCCGCGCAAGCATCTGACGATTGCCGACGAGCCGCTGCTCGAGCAGCCGCGGAAACAGCCGCGCCATCGGCTGGCTGTTTTCATCGATGATGCGGCCGGCGATCACACTTCCAGGAACGATGGGTACTTCAACGCTCGCCTTCGCACCGTCCGCGACGACAACGCGGATGCCCGGAGGGCGCCCCGGCCGCGGCGATCCGTAATACGTCGTCACCCACCCGAGTCTAGAAGCCGTGAGGAGATAGCCACCCGCCGGAAGACCGGCGAACTCGAACCGGCCCTGGTCGTCAGTGACTGCGATTCGGTTGCCGGAGCTGTCGCCGAGACCGACGCTCACCTGGACACGAGCGACCGGCACCTTCGCCGATCCTTCTGTTCGGACGACGCGTCCGCTGAGCGTCGCTGAGCCGGCAGCCGCGGGACCGCGCGTCTGGGCGTGCAGAGCAAGGCCAGCGGTGAGGACGAGCGCGATGGCGACATGACTCTTCATCGGACTCGACTCACAGTCAGCGCTTGCGACTTCGTCTCTCCCGCGGCGATCGTCACCCGCGTCGCCGCGCCCGCGAAGCGTGCAATGAATTCAGGATCGACATCCGGCGCAATCTCCGAAGGGACGGCTACGACGAGGTAGTCACCGGGAATGCCTATGCGCAGCTGATACGCGCCGGCCGTCGATGTGGGCGCTATCGCAAGGCGGCGCGTCGTCATCCCGTTGGCCATCCATGCCTTGTGATCCGCAGGGAACGCAATCACCGTCGCGTCGACATCGGTACTGGTGCCCGCCGCCCGCACGGAGCCAGTCAGCATCTGAGACTTGTCGGTGAACGTCACGACGACATCGGTGAAGTCGGTCGTGCCAATCGTGACAGCCTGATCGGACGCATCGACTCCGCCAACATGGATCGAGGAGAGGAACCATTGTCGACCCGGAATGCCCGCGCCCGCGTTCATGAGGTAGCGGCCCGGCGAGAGCCCGTTCGTCTTGAAAGATCCGGACTCGTCCGGCCTGGCATCCACGCCCGATCCCCGGGAATCGCCTCCAAAAATCGACCGCACGCTTATCACTGCGCGTTGAAGCTGCGCCGCCGTCAGCGGTGTCGTCATACCCTCGAAGACGAAGCGGCCCGACAACGTCGCACCAGGCTGGAACGTCAACGAGACGCCATCGACGTGCGTCGATCCGACCGTCACTTGCGCCGTTGCGAACATCGCTGGAAACGATTCGGCCGGCGGCATCGTCACCACCTCACGACCAGCTGCCGCCCCGGTGCCAGGCGCAGAAGGAATGAAGAGCGGACCTGTCGGCGGCACGCGCGATACTCGCGCGGTATACGCGCCAGGCGGCACTCCGAGAAATGCAAAGCCCCCGGACGCGTCCGTGACCGAATACGCGATCGGAAATGGAAATGTGAGGCTGCCGCTCGCGGCTGGAACGAGCTGGACACCATAGTTCGCAGCGGGACGATCGAGGCCCGTCACCGTTCCAGAGACCCGCACGCCCGCCACGAACGGCAGGGTGAAATCGATCCCTTGTCGATCGTCTCCCGGACCGAGTGTCAGCACCGTGGCACTCGCCACCGACCCCGCTCCGCCATAAAACGTCAGCGGCGAGAGGTACAGCGTGCCATTCGGGCCTGGCATCAACGTGCCTCGACTGGACGTCGTTACCTGCCAGCCATCGATGATCAGGCCTTCGGTCGCCACCTGAAGCGCGCCGCCTTCGCGAAGTGCACGGGCCATTTGTGCGGCAGTTCCGGATGCGACGGCAGTGCGATACCGCTCCACTGTAGTGACCGGCACTGTCTGCGAGGTCGTTTGCGCTATCACGACGTACGCACCAGGTTCGAGAAAGGCGATCCGGTAGTGGCCGCGGTCGTCTGTCGCCTCACCGCTCGAAAACGCCAGCTCGGCCCGGCCACCGGTGATCGCCCGGCGCATCGCTGTAACGTAGACGCCGACCGCTGGCTCTCCACGATCGTCGCGAACAACTCCAGTGATCGTAGGCAGCCGAAAGACCGGAATTGTCACGTCTGTCAGCCGCGCGGCATCAGCAACGGCCAAGGAACGCTGCGGTCCACCCGGTCGCTTCCGTCCAAAGGCGCCAGACGAGTAGCCGTCTCGCGTCGCACCAATTGAGTAGGTACCCGCGGGAATATCACGGAACACAAACCGCCCATCGCCGTTTGTAACGGCGCGCTTGATTGCCGAAGCTGGCGGCTGGGACGGAGGCGCGCCTCCCGGGGTCGGAGTCGCCGGCGGAGGCCCCATCGAGACGACCGCTCCGGCGATTGGCTGCATCGAGGTCGCGTCGATCACCCGCCCGGTGACGACAGCAGTGCCCGCGGGTGCGGCCTGCTGCTCCGCGGACACCGCGGCAAGCATCAACGATCCAATGACGATGGAGATTCCGATACGCATCGGCATGAACTCCTTGGACACCGGATACGTCGCCGCGCGGGCTGAGCCCGCCGCCTACTTGATGGATTGCAGCGTTTCGGTGACGGCATTACCCCCGACCCTGGCCAGATGTTTCACGACAACGCCGTGCTCGAGCGACTTCCAGTACTCATCGACCGACTGCGAGGTCCGCGTGTAATGGACGGCGTCGAACGTGCCGGCCGGCACCGTCACGCGCTCTCGAACCGAGATAATCCGCAGGGCACCTGAGGGCGTCTGCGAGCTGACTTTCAGCGTGCCTGACTGGAAGAACGCCGTCACGGCCGAAATCTGCCAGGCTTTTCCAGGACACGCGCGGAACGCGGGATCGGCAACGAGGCCGGGGCGGCTGAACGATGTTGCCTCAATCATTACTTCGTTCAGGCCAAGTTTCGACGTGCGGTCCAGCACGGCCACATCGTCCACGATTCGGTGATCGTTGATCTGGAGCCAGCTTCCTGTAGGGCCGGTCCACTTCAGACGGCTGCCCTTTTCGTCGACGCGCTCCCAGACCTGACTGACGGTGGTGGACTTGCCGTTGTTTTCAACGTGGCTCATCACATACGTGGCCGTGGGTTTCGGCCTGCCGATGGTGACGCAATCGGAACCGCCTGCCCTGCCCTGTCCCGCCACGTCTTCGGTCGCCCGCGGGGACAGGCCGGCCAGCGCCAGCGCGAGCATGGCGGTGAGCATGAGCTGTTTCATGCAGCGCATGCTACACCGCCATGAAATCGGTCACTACTTCTTCTTCGGAACCTTGATTTCCTCGAGCTTCGCGATCATGTCCTCGGCCGAGGTGGCGGGCTTGACGGCCGTCTCGATGGCCGCGATCTTTCCGGTCTTGTCGATGTAGAACGTCCACCGGCTCGCGGTCGTCCGCTCGCCCGTGACGACGCCGTAGGCCTTCGCGGTTTCCCTCGTCGGGTCGGACAGCATCGGAAAATCCGCTTCCTTCTTTTCCACGACGGTGCCCGCGGCACCGCCGCGACCCGGAAGCGTCACGCTCGTCGCCTTGGCGAACTTGATGTTCTCTTCGATGGGATCGGTGCTCGCCATGAAGTACGTGACCTGGTACTGCTGAATCTTGTCGCCGTTCTCGGCGAGCGACTTGCACTCCACGGTGCAGCCCGACGTGAACGCCTTCGGGAACCATGCGATGACCACCGCCGACTTACCGCGGTAGTCAGAGAGCTTGTGGGTCTTGCCGTCGGTGCCCTGGAGACTGAAGTCAGGCGCCATGTCGCCGACCTTCAGCACCGGCTGCGCCGGCGCCTGGGCGCCGCCCTGCGCGTTGACCGAGACGATCCCGAGCGCCGCCGCGAACACGAGTACGATTGCTGCACGCATCTACCTGACCTCCAGCTGGAAAGATGAAATTATAAGGTATGCACTTCGGTCACGCGATGCTGACAGACTGGCCGCTGGATCCAGGTGTCATTTATCTGAATCACGGCACGGTGGGCGTCACGCCGAAACGCGTCCTGGCGACCCAGCAAGCCATCCGCGACGAGGCCGAACGCGGCCCCTCGCAATTCCTCCTGCGCAAACAGTTTGTGTTCACGGGTGTCCCGGCGGTCAGGACGACGCTCGTGCGCCAGTCCGCCAGGGCGATCGCACCGTACTTCGGCGCCCGGAGCGCGGACGTCGTTTTTGTCGACAACGCGACGACAGGCGTCAATGCGGTACTCCGGTCGCTGGATCTGGTCCCCGGCGACGAGCTGCTGCTGACCAGTCATACCTATGGCGCAACGCTTCGTGCGGCGCAATTCGCCGCACGTGAACGAGGCGCGACTGTCCGCATCGCGCCAGTGCCCTATCCGGACTTCAACCGCGACGCCCTGATTGAGAATGTCGCACGCGCGATCACTCCGCGCACCCGCATCGCCGTGCTCGATCACGTCACGTCGGAGAGCGCGTTGATCTTCCCGCTGGGCGAGCTGGCTGCGGTCTGTCAGGAGCGTGGTGTTCCCGTTCTCGCTGACGCCGCGCATGCGCCGGGGATGCTCCGCATCGACGTCGCGCGGCTCGGCATCGACTGGTACACCGGCAATCTGCACAAGTGGGCGTGCGCGCCACGCAGTTGCGGCTTCCTCTGGGTGACGCCGGCGCGACAGATAGGCCTTCATCCACCGGTGATCTCCTGGGGCCTCGATCAGGGCTTCACGGCTGAGTTCGACTGGATCGGCACGCGCGATGTCTCGGCATGGCTCGCAGCACCTGAAGGTCTGCGGTTTCTCGACGATCTCGGGCCGGTCGCCGTCTGGAATCACAACCACGGCCTCGCCTGGCAGGGCGCGCAACTCCTCGCCGAGCGCTGGGGCGTGTCTCTCGGATTCCGTGAGAGCGACATCGGATTCATGGCCACCGTCCCGATGCCGCCCAAAGTCGGCTCGACGCTCGCGGACGCCCTGCGCATTCGGGACGCGCTCCTCTTCGATCACAACATCGAAGTCCAGGTGCACGCGACCCACGGCAGCGTCTGGGCGCGGATCTCGGTGCAGGTCTACAACGAGATCGGCGACGTCGAGCGTCTCGCTGACGCTGTCCTTCGCCTCGCGAACTGACGATCGTCGTTTCACACGCAGGGCACGAAGGTGCATTCGTGCCTTCGTGTAAGACATGAATGCTCCCTCCGTGTCCTCGTGCGAAACGACAGGTGTATTCTTGGCCGCATGCGGAAAGCACTCCTCCTCTCGCTAGCCCTCGTCACCAGTCTTGGCGCCGGTCAGCGTGGGCCGGCGGCCCCGACGCCGTGCACCTCAGCGGTCGATGCCTGCAAGACCTGGGTTGTCTTTGGCAAGGGTCCCGCAAGGACGATGGTCTACTCGAGCTACTCGCTGACGACGCGCAATGACGCGATCCGGCGGGCGCTGATCATGGTGCACGGCACGAACCGCAACGCCAACGACTACTTCAACACCGCGATGGCCGCCGCGTTTCTCGCCGGCGGCCTCCAGGACACGATCGTCGTCGCGCCGAAGCTCATCGTCCAGAACGATCCCAAGGCCGAGAACGAAGTCGTGTGGCCAGGAGGCGGCGACAGCTGGAGATCTGGCGGCATGTCGCCATCAAACCCGGAGCTGTCCGCATTCGACGTCGCCGACGAATTGCTGCGCCAATTCGCCAACAAGAACCTCTTCCCCAACATGAAAGCCATCGTCGTCACAGGCCACTCTGCGGGCGGTCAGTTCACGACGCGATACGCGATGGCGAACAAAGTCCACGAGACGCTCGGCGTAGCGGTGACGTACGTGGTGGCCAACCCATCGAGCTACGCGTGGCCGGACGCGACCCGCACGCTGCCCGTGGACGATGGTGAGCCCGCCGGAGCGAAGGACGGTTGGAGCCTCACGCCCGATACAGCGGTGCACACGAAGTTCTCGTACGGACCGTACGACGCGGCCGCTAGCAAGTGCGCGAACTACAACCGGTGGCCGCTCGGTCTCGAAAACCGCGCCGGCTACACGGCGAAGATGACGGACGACCAGCTCAAGAAACAGCTGGTGTCCCGGCCGACGACGTTCCTCGTCGGCCAGGTCGATACGCTGCCGCTCGGAGGTTTCGACAGTTCGTGTTCCGCGATGGCGCAGGGCCCGACGCGCCGCGCGCGGGGCGAAGCGTTCGTGAAGTTCATCAACGAGAAGCTCGGCGCGAAACACCCGATCCAGGTCGTGGCCGAGTGCGGCCACAACAACCGGTGCATTTACACCGACGACGCGGTGCTGCCGCTGATCTTCCCGAAGTACTGACGCCGTCCGCTATTTCTTCTTGCTCGGGTCGTCCGCCGGATTGACGTAGTTCAGCACCAGCGGCCCCATGCCGTGCACCTGAATCGTCGCGGCCGTTTTCGCCAGGGCAGAGTGCGGCATCTTTGCCGGCAATGCGAAGAACCCGCCCGCCGATTGGGCCTGCATCTTCGCTTCGTCCCACGTGTCTCCCATCCCGATCGCGAGAGTGCCGGAAAGCACCGTCACGTTTTCATCGCCAGGGTGCCAGTGCGGCGAAATCCTGTATGCCGCCGGCATCTGCAGGCGAACGACAAAGGGACCGGGTTTCGATGGATCGCCGCTGACAACAGCCAGCTTCGCGCCCGATGGAAGGCTTGGTGGTGGATCGCCCCAGGTCAGAGCGCTGGCTGCCACCGCGACATGGGCCGTGGGAGGCGGACCCACCGCGTCCGAGTTGAAGATGTCTTCGCTCACTTTCCAGGTACCGTCCGACTGTTTCTTCCACACCGTGACGTACTTGCCGGCATCGGTGGCGCCGGCCATCGACATCTTGTAGGCGCCGGTCGTGACGCCGACGTCTCCGGAGGCACTGACGTCGGCCTTCGCGGGCGACCACTCGATAGCAAATCCCGGTGCCGAAGACATCTCGACCCAGGTCTGGCGGATCGATGCCGACCCCGTCACTACCGGCATGCCGGGCGAATACACGCTCGCGTCAGGTGCGAAGTACGACAGGAACTTGTTCGGGTCCTTTGCACTCGCCGACCACTCACGGTCGACGCGCATCAGAGCCTCTTTCTCCTGGGTGACATTGACGGTAGATCCGCATCCGGCCGAGAGGCCGGCTAACACGAGCCATCCAATCCAGCGGCGCATACGACACCTCCGAGGCAGTGTCTTTTCTATGGTGGGAATCTCCAGTCACAATGACACAAGTGCCCTCGATTCAGGCCCTTTTCTTTTTCTTCTTTCCAGCCGGGACTGGGGGAGCGGCATCCTGGAGACCGTACGCCTCCTCGAGCCAGTCGGTGATGGGCGACTCAACCTGATCCCGGTGGACGATGTTCATAAGGTGGGCGACCTTGATCTTCGAGGTCGCCATCGCTTTCTTGACCAGAGGTGACTTCACCGTCCGCCCGAGAAAGAACACGACCTCGAGGGCCTTCCGCTTCGGGCGGACGAAGAAGTAGCAGGCCTTGCGGGCGAACATGATTGAGTGATGCGACGCGTAGATGCGTTGGTCACCGAACTCGACGGCCGTCTCTCTGATGCGGTCGTAGGCGTCGCGCAGGTCCTCCGACAGGTCCTTCGTCAGCGCCTGCTCGGTCGTCGTCCAGCAGTCGTGCTCGACGCCCTTCTCGATCCACTGCTTGCAGTGAAAGCACTCGTGCCCGGCCATCGATTTCGATTCTAGAGGATGTCGTTTCGCACGGAGGCACGGAGAAGGACGGAGGCACGGAGGATCTTACGGACGGAGCGCACGGGGTAGACGGAGGAACAGCAGGCGGGCCTCTGTTACTCCTGGTTCCGGGCGTGTCCCGATTTTTGTGTGTGAGACGGTTTTGATCTTCGCGGTGGTGGCGGGCGGCTGATCTGTGCCGGTCGCCACCACCGCGTTCAGGGTACGCATCTTACGCCTGGCCTCGAAGAAAGCGATCTCCAAAGAGGAT
>DATNEY010000034.1:0-254698 GCA_035606665.1 Vicinamibacterales bacterium
CCGCCGCCGGGACCGCCGCCACCACCGCCGCCGCCGGGGCCACCGCCACCACCAGGACCACCGCCGGGGATCGGCTTTGGCATCGGGCCGGTGCCGCCGCCGGGACCACCACCGCCGGGACCGCCCCCGCCACCGCCACCACCACCGCCGCCGGGCGTTGGCGTGATCGGAGTCGGTCACCACGACTTTTTCAACATCTTCCGGGAGTGGCGGGACTTCGACTTCGATGAGGTTGTTCGGGATCCGGCCGTGATTCGCGTCGTTCAGGAAATCCGCGTCGCGGAGACCCTGGCGCAGAAGATCAATGCCGTCAACCGTTTAATGGAGAAGGTCGAATGAACCGCCCCGAACTTCCTTGGGATATCGCCGTCGTTGGCCTCGGGATCAACGCGGTTCACCAGACGAGCCGCGAGGTCGAAGAGACGATCCGTCGCTGCCGGCAGACGTTCGTCATCGATGTCTCGCTCGGAGTGGTCGACTACCTGAAGACACTCTGCCCGTCGGTGACGGACCTGATGCCGAAGTACTCGACGGAAACGCATCGGAGACTGATCTATCGCCGCATGGCCAGCGAGGTCGTCGCGGCGGCAACGCAAAATGCCCCCGTCTGCTTCGCGACCTACGGTCATCCCAAGACGTACTGTCATCCGACAACCTTGATCCAACGGACGGCCAGGGTACTGGGACTGAAGGTCGAAGTACTGGCCGGCATTTCGTCCTTGGACACACTGCTGATCGATCTGGATATCGATCCCGGTGTCGATGGATTGCAGGTGTACGACGCGACGGATGTCGTCGTTCGGCGTCGACCCCTGCAAACGGATGTCTCATGCGTGATCATGCAGGCCCCGATCGTGTTGGAGGCCTACAACCGGCGTGGGGCCCCAGCCATCGACAATTTGAGGTTGCTGCAGAACTACCTCGCTGAGTTCTATCCGCTGACTCACGACGTTGTGCTCGTGATTTCGAAGACACATCCGTTACTTGAATCGATCAGGCAGTCGATACCCCTGGGCAAGCTTGCCAGCTCGTTGGCGACGCGACAGGGTTCCTTGATAGGAACGCTCTTTATTCCGCCACTGAAACACCGTGAAGTGATGGACCAAAAGCTCGCCGACCGAATGAAACTTCCTGGCCGTAAGGGCGTCGCTCGTCCGGGGACCACGATTCCACGACGAAGTGGCCGGCCGCCCATTGGCCCGCGGGACGAGTGAAGCCAGGGTATGGTTTGGGAGCGGAGTTACGTCGTCGCCGCCACGCCGAGGACGGGAAGCAGTCTGTTATGTGAGGGATTGTTCGCAACCGGAATAGCAGGCCGTCCCGGCGAGGTCTTTGCTCCAGGGTTTCGCGAGATGTGGACCTTAGACTGGGACCTTCCCGCCGATGTGGAGTTCGCCGACTATCTCGACGCCGCCCTCCAGTACGGCACGACCGCGAACGGCGTTTATGGGATGAAGATCCAGTGGATGCATGTCGCGACGCTAGCGCGCGAGGTTTCGTTTGAAGGCGACAGTGCGGGAGTGTTGGACCAACTCTTTCCGGGCGCTCAGTTCGTCAACATCGTTCGGCGCGATCGCCGGGCTCAGGCGTTGTCGTGGTTCCGAGCCAATGCCACCAACGAATGGTGGCGTTTCAAAGACCATCAGCCAGCAACATCCGGAACCGTGGCATTCGACCTCCCCGGGGTGCAAGCGCTCGAAATCGAAATCGCGAGACAGCAGGACGCCTGGGAACGCTATTTTCGAACGCGAGGGATTTCGCCTCTCACCGTCGAATATGAGGCGCTCGATGGAGACTATCGAGGGCAGATCAGCCAGGTACTGTCGTTCCTGGGACTCGATTCCTCCGCCGGTCGTTCGATTCCCCCGCCGCGGCTCGCCCGGCAATCCGATGACCTGACCGCGCGATGGCGGAGTCTGATGGAAGCCGCGGTCAGCCATGCGAGTGTTTAGACATGAGGTCACGTCGCAGCATCATCGTCATAGAGGACTTCTATGCCGACGCTGACGCTGTTCGTAACTATGCGCTGCGCCAGAGATTCTACACGCCGTACGAAGACGAGGACGCGGTGCGCGCCGGACGCGTGCGTGCCACGTGGTGGGCGAGCGCATTTCGTCCATTCGAGGACTGCCCGTTCAAATCATCCACGTCGCTTGTTGCGGCGTTAGAGGCCGCGACCGGCGAAGCAATCGACGCGGCTCACTGGCGGGCGCGGTTCCCGGTCGACGCCTCGTCAAAGCCGCGGCCATCGCCGGCCGACGGCCTCACATCGTGCCTCTGGAATTGCTGCTTTCACGTCAAGCCCGACAACAAGCAGCAGCTCGGGGACGGCGTCCATAACCACGTCACCGATGGCTGGAATTCGGTCGGGCCAGACGGGTGGGCAGGCATTGTCTATCTCGATCCGACAGCACCGATCGAAGGGGGGCTGCACCTCTGGCGCAATCTCGATAAGAGGAAAACCTTCGATTGGATGACCGACGCTGAGAATTGGGAGCTGGTCGATGCGTTTGGCAACCTTTTCAACCGGCTCCTCTTGGTGCGTGGCGACGTGCCACATAGCGGCGCGGGCGGGTGGGGAGATCGTCTTGAAAATGGGCGCATGTATCAGACTTTCTTCTTCCGCACGATCGTGACGCCGACTCCGTGGCCCGTGTCGATCTGAAATCAGCCGGTTACATGTTCGACCTCCCGTCCATCCTCGCCAACCGCGCATGGCTAAGGCGGCCATCGCCGTTCCCGCACGTCGTCGCTTGCAACGTGTTTGCTCCTCTCTTCTATGAAGCCCTGGCGACGTCGTTACGACGCATTCTCGAGGCAGGACTGAGTGAGAGTCCGATCGCCGGCAGATTCTCCCGGAATATCCCTGGCTACGACGCGTACGGAATCGGCATCAATGACTCGCTCGACGAACCTCTCACGCTGTTCGTATCGCCCGTGTGGCGCGATCTGATGGTTCGCCTTTTCGCGATCCCTGAAACGCCGTACGTCTTTGCAGGCGCGCATCACCATGCTGTGGGCAGCCTCAGTGGATTCGTTCACAACGATTTCAATCCGGTGTGGTTCCCGCGCGCTAACGGCAGCGAGCTTCAGATCCCCCAGCAGGAGCTTTGCGCCTACAAGACAGGGGCAGGGCCGCTTTCTGCGTCGGAGAAGGTGGAGGTCGTACGCGGAGCCGTCGTCATTTTCTATTTGCTGAATGATGGATGGCGACCTGGCGACGGCGGGGAGACAGGCCTGTTCGACACGCGAAGCGCGCGAGTGTCGGAGCCGCAGGCACGGTGCGGGCCAGAAAACAACAGCCTGGTCGCATTCGAGTGCACTCCCGAGTCCTATCACACGTTTCTGACCAACCATCGGCTTCCGCGTACGTCAATCATCATGTGGGTGCATCGCCCGCTTGACGATGCGGTTGCAAAGTTTGGCGACAAGTACTTGGAGCGGTGGAAGTCGTGAGGCGTGTGTGCGTGTTGACGGGAGCAACGGGCCAACTGGGCAGCGCGTTCATCGAGCGTTACGCCTCCCGCTACCAGATCATCGCGCTTCATCACCGAAACGAAGTCGCGTTCGCGACCCAGGCCAACGCTTTTGTCGATCCCTTGGAGCCCTCGCGCCGCATCGACGCCAACGATCACGCCGTTTACGCGATTCGTACCGACCTTGCGGACGCGACGGTCGTCCCCGGCCTGATTGCGCAGATTCGCGAACGCGTGGAACGCGTGGACTTGCTCATCAACGCCGCGGCTGTCCGTCAGTGGTGTCCGCTGCTGGCCGGCCCAGGGATGGACTCGGTCGAGCGGCTGTTTGCCATCAACGTCCTCGCGCCACTGCGTCTGTCGGTGGCCCTGGCGGACGCTTTCTGGCGCGCCGATCCCAACAGTAACGCTGACGCAAATCGAAGCATCGTCAACATCTCGAGCACGGCGGGGCTATTCGTCTACCCGGACCTCGGACAAGCGTGGTACGCGACCTCGAAGGCGGCGCTGAATCACCTCACGTACCACATGGCCGCCGAGTTCTGGGATCTCGGCATTCGCGTCAACGCCGTGGCTCCGAACACGTTTCCAGGCCGAACCGACCTTGCCGACGTGCTGGACGCCATCGTGGACTTCGATGCGAACACACAAACGGGCACAATCCTGCAGCTGACAGGCAAGTCCCAATGAACGTCGCATTCGTGAATGCGCCTTTCAGTTCCATTCGCCCGGCGATAGGCGTCAGCCTTCTCAAAGCGCATCTGCAACCCATGGGCGTGGAGAGCGAAGTCCTCTATCTGAACATGGCCTTCGCGCAGAGACTCGGGCTGTCTGACTACCGCTACCTCGCGGAATTTGCGCCTCCCCCCAGCCTGATCGGCGATTGGATCTTCTCACGCACGATGTTCGGACGCCGGCGCGAGGCGGAGGCCGAGTATCTGGCCATGTATAGCAGCCGATTCGGGCGGCTGCCCGACAGGGACTCGAAGATCGCGCTCCTTGGGCGCGCGCAAGCATTGGCAGAACGGTTCGTCGACGAGTGGGTGGACACAATCGATTGGCGTCGATATGACGTCGTGGGTTTCACCACGACGTTTACGCAGAACGTCGCGTCCCTGGCGCTCGCACGCCGGCTCAAGCAACGTTTTAGCCATCTCCACACGGTATTTGGCGGCGCCAATTGCGAAGCGGAGATGGGCCTGCAGTTGCACCAGGCTTTTCAGTTCGTGGATTTTGTGTGCAGCGGCGAAGCTGATGTGAGCTTTCCGCGGCTGATCGGCGCGTTGAAGAGCGGCGCGAGGGTAACGGACATTCCGGGCGTGATCGCCCGTGCCGATGGTGAATCGCGCTACTCAAGCCTGACGCCGGAGCGAGTCAAGGACCTGGACAGTCTTCCGCACCCCGATTACGACGACTACTTCCGGCAGTTGGCGCAATGCTTTCCCGCGCTTGTGGGACGAGCGAGCGTGCTGATGGAGTCGTCGCGCGGCTGCTGGTGGGGGGCCAAACACCACTGCACATTTTGCGGCCTCAACGGCACGTCCATGGCTTTCCGCAGCAAAAGCCCTGGACGCGTGCTCGACGAGCTCGCCGCTCTGCGTGAGCGATACGGCGCCAGCTATGTCGAGATGGTCGACAACATTCTCGACATGCGCTACTTTCGCGAGGTTCTTCCACAGCTCCGTCAGACGCGACTGAAAGTCGCACTCTTCTATGAAACCAAAGCCAACCTCACGAGGGCACAAGTCGAGTCGTTGCGCGACGCTGGGGTTTCGAATATTCAGCCGGGAATCGAAAGCTTCAGCACGCAGGTTCTTGGCATCATGCGTAAGGGCACCACTGGCATTCAGAATGTCCAGTTGTTGAAATGGTGCCGGGAGTTCGGCGTCAAACCCTATTGGAACCTGTTGTATGGATTTCCAGGGGAGAACCCTGCTGAGTACGAAGCCATGGCGGACACCATAGAGTCGATCCGCCACTTTGATCCGCCGCACGGCGTTGGTGGCGTTCGCCTCGATCGCTTCAGCCCCAATTATTTCGACGCCGTAAAACTCGGGCTGTGTAACGTCCGGCCTGACCGAAGTTACGCGTGCATCTATGACCTTCCTTACGAGACCCTGGCGAACCTCGCGTATTACTTTCAATACGACTATGCCGACGGACGTCAGCCGGAACAGTATGTCGGCGTCGCGACGCGCGCAGTGAAGCGGTGGCAATCCGAGGCTGGAAGCGGCGATCTCACCTACGCTGACCACGGCGACTGTCTGGCTGTGTGGGATCTCAGGTCACGCGCTGAGACCATGCTGACGATTCTGAACGCTCAGGAGAGAGCTTTGTACATGTACTGCGATCACTACCGCTCGCGTGGCGAGATCGACGAATTCGTCCGTCGGGAAGAACACTCGGCGCTCGATGTTGACGAGTATCTCGACAGGCTCGTCCGCAGTCGCCTCATGATCGCGCTTGATAGCCGCTATTTGAGTCTTGCGGTGCGGAGCGGACCCTCGAAGCGCCAGAAAGAACGACGGGCCGATTCGGCCGCTCATCTGGTGTTTTGACCGCTACCTAGGCTTGGACTTTCGACCGTCCGCATCCCGAACAGCCGGTGCCGATTCGCAGGTTTCCTAAGAAAAATTGGAGGCGCCGTCCGGATTTGAACCGGAGATGGAGGTTTTGCAGACCTCTGCCTTACCACTTGGCGACGGCGCCCCTGAACGAAGGGCAAAGGGCAGAGGTCAAAGGTGAGGAACCTTCTGACGATGCCCACTGTTGATTTAGTGGATGCTACAGCGCTCGACGAATCTGAGGTGTGTGGTCATCAGCAATCTCAGTCCAGCGCTCATGCCCTGCTGACCCACCCCTGGTATTCGGAGAGAGTCGCGGCCAAGTGGAGCGCGCCCACTAATCTCAACGCGCGCACGCAACGACGACCGCTAGCTGGGGTGCAGGGTCCCCAGCGATAAAGAATTGGAGCGGGAAACGGGATTCGAACCCGCGACTTCGACCTTGGCAAGGTCGCACTCTACCACTGAGTTATTCCCGCCCTGCCAGACTCTGAAGTTTACACAATGCCCCGGCTGCGCGGCAACCGGGCACGGCATTTCGAGTATCGTTTCCGCATGCCCAGACTCGAATCGCTGACACGTTTATCGGTCGCGGCGTTGGCGGCCACAGCGGTGATGGTCGGCGCGGCCCATCCCCAATCACCGTCACCGTCTCAATCACCGGCGCTGCCGGCGACGCCCCTCACCTACGGCTTCCTCGCGGCGACCTTCGCGCCGGACGGCACATTCACGATCACCGGCAGCGGCTGGCCCAAACTTGCCGGGAAATTCGTGACCGCCAACAACGAGATCGAGCTCTCGCTCACGAGTCCGATGAATGGTTGCGCCGACAACGGAAAGTACCGCTACCAGGTCACTGGGAAACAGGTCACGTTCGTGCTCGTCACGGACACCTGCGCGCCGCGCCGCATGATGCTCGCCGACAGCACCTGGCTCCCCGCCGGCGAGAAGCCGGTGATTCCGGCTCGAAAGATCGTGCGTAGCTCCGCGACTGGCGTCCGCGCGCTTCCCGCCGCCGCTCCGGTCAAAGGCAGCTGGCCTTCCTTCCGCGGACGCGAGGCCTCAGGTGTCGCGGATGGACAGGCGCTCCCAGACGAGTGGAATGTCGAGAAGCGTCAGAACATTCTGTGGACGACGGCGGTGCCGGGGCTGGCGCATTCGAGCCCGGTGGTGTGGGGTGACAGCGTGTTCCTCGCGACGGCTGTCAGCAGCAAAGGCAACGCCACGTTCAAGCCGGGCCTCTACGGCGACGGCGACGCCTCCGACGACCGATCGACACAGAAGTGGCAGCTGCTCGCGATCGACAAGAAGACTGGATCGATTCGATGGCAGAAGACCGCCGTCGAAGGCGTGCCGATCGACAAGCGGCACATCAAGTCCACATATGCGAGTGCGACGCCCGCAACCGACGGACAGCTTGTCGTCGCGTCCTTCGGATCGATGGGCGTGTACGCATTCGATGTCGCCGGCAATTTCCGATGGAAGGTCGACTACGGACAGGCGCACCTGGGCGCGTACGACCTCCCTGCTTTTGAATGGGGACCGGCGAGCTCCCCGATTATCTGGAACAACCTGGTCATCGTGCAGGTGGACACCCACACCGATTCGTTCCTGCTCGCGGTCAATAAGAACACCGGCGCCACCGTGTGGAAAACCGAACGCGAGGAGCTTCCGTCCTGGGGCACGCCGACCGTGGCGACGACGCCTGCCGGGCCGGTGCTGGTGACGAACGCGTCCCACTTCGTGCGCGCCTACGATCCGCGCACCGGCAAGGAGCTCTGGCGCATCGGCAAGAGCTCGAAGATCACCGCGCCGACACCCATCTTTGCCGACGGCCTCGTTGTCGTCGCGAGCGGCCGTGCGCCCGAGCGGCCGATTTTTGTCGTGAAACCCGACGCCCACGGCGACCTCACGTTGCCGGACGGAGAGACGTCCAACGCCGGCATCGTCTGGAGCAAGACCGGGCGCGGTTCCTACATGCCGACGCCGCTCGCCTACCGCGGCCTGCTCTACGTGCTCGCCAACAACGGCGTGCTCGACGCCTACGAGTTCGCGACCGGCAAAGAGGTGTATCGCCAGCGCCTGCCGGTGATTGGCAGCGGATACAGCGCGTCACCGGTTGCAGCCGATGGGAAGATCTATCTTTCGAGCGAAGACGGCGACATGCTCGTCGTCGCGGCCGGACCGGAATTCAAGGTCATCTCGACGAATCCCATGAGCGACATGCTCATGGCCACGCCCGCACTCTCGGACGGCGTGATGTACGTCAGGTCGTCAAGAAGCCTCATTGCGATCGGGAAGAAATAGCACGCGTGGGAATTGGTGATTTGTGATCTGGTGATCTGGTGATCTGGTGATTTGGTGATTTGGGGGATCGTATGCGTCGGCTCGCAGTAGCTCTTGCCCTTGTGCTCGTCGTCGCGGCTCCGTCCGCTCAGGTCCCATCGCCGCTCACGCTCGAGGACTACTACCGGGTGAAGACCGTTGGCGGTGTCGCGATTTCGCCCGACGGGACGTGGGTGACGTTCACAGTGGGCACCCGCGTGGAGGTAAACAACGGCACGACGACACAGACCTTCGTCGTCCCGTCCGACGGATCGTCGGCGCCGCGCGAAGTACTTCATGACGGCAAGCCCACGAGCGCACCCCGCTGGGAGCCGAACGGATTGCTTCGCTACACCGTTGACCGTCAGTCCTTTGTGATTCAGGTCGGTGGCGACACGCCGCCGATGCCGGCGCCCCCAACGCCACCCCCGGGTGTTGCGAGCCCGGACGGGCGTTATTCAGCGGTCCTCCGAGACGTTCCGGCTGCGCCGGGCACCGCGATCGCGCGCACCGAGTTCGAAAAGCGGCACGCCGATCGGTTCAAGGGCGTGACGTTCGACTGGATGGAGTTTCAGCGCGACGGACAGCCGTTCCCGGCGCCGGATCCTCGCCTGCGTCCGGCGCAGAACATTGCGCTTCGCAGCACGCTCGCGAACCGCACTACCTCCGAAGAGGTGGTCGTGCTGCCGGATGTGAGACCCACCGGTCTCGTCTGGCACCCGGACAGCCAGCGGCTGGCGTTTTTGGCCGATCAGGATTTCCGCAACGAACAGGCCTACGAGCGTACCGATATCTGGACCCTCTCCGTCGGCGGAAAAGCGGCGCGGCTCACGAGCGACGGCTACGTGCACAGCGACCTGGATTTCTCACCGGACGGCAAGTACCTCTCCTACGCGCGCACGTTCGGCACGGACAAGGTCATCAACGAGAAGCTGAATCATGGCGGACCGCGCGACCTTTTCGTACGGGCGGCGGACGGAACGGGCGCGCCGATCAACCTCACCGCTGAATGGGATCTGGAGCCAGGCGCGACAACGTGGTCGCCGGATAGCAGGTTCATCTACTTCACAGCCGCGATCGGCGGCGAGACGCAACTGTTTCGCGTGTCGGCACCGGCGGGCAAAGTCGAGCAGGTGACCAGGGGTGAGCGGCGCATCGGCGGCCTCACATTCGATCGCGCGCGGAAGCGGATCGCCTATACGGTCGCGACGCACGATCAGCCGGGCGAGCTGTACTCGGCGAATATCGACGGGACCGGTGAACGGAAGCTCTCGAGCGTCAACGCCGCGTTCTTCGCGACGAGACGGTTTGGCAAGACCGAGCGGTTGCAATGGCCGAGCAAGGACGGCACGCGCATCGAAGGCTGGCTCACCCTCCCCGCCGCCTTCGATCCAGCACGCCGCTATCCGCTCATCGTCTTCAGCCACGGCGGCCCGCATGCGGCCACGGGCTACTCGTTCGATTTCAAGAAGCAGTTCTTCGCCGCGAACGGCTACTTCGTCCTCGATACGAACTTCCGGAGCTCGACGGGCTACGGCGAGGCGTTCAAGTGGGCGACGTGGGGCGCGTGGGGCGACAAAGACGGCGAGGACGTCATCGCCGGGATCGACTACGTGATTGGGCGCAACCCGGCAATCGATCGATCGCGCGTCGGCCATACCGGCCACTCGTACGGCGGGTTCATGACGAACTGGCTGATCACTCAGTACCCCGATCGATTCGCCGCGGCCATCACCGGCGCCGGCATCACGAACTGGATCTCTGACTACGGCACCGCGGACATCTATCGCACGAAAGAAACCGAGTTCTACGGTCCGCCATGGGACGACGCGGCGCGCGCGCGGATGATCAGGCAGTCACCGATCACATACGCCGGCCGCGTGCGCACGCCGACGCTCTTCATCCACGGCGAAGTCGACCAGCGCGTACCGTACGAGGAGGGCGAGCAGATGTACTTCGCGCTCCGCCGCCGCGGCATCCCCGCGAAGATGATCCGCTACGAGGGCCAGCCGCACGGCATCGCGGGACATTGGAACAATGTCCATCGAATGATGAACGAGCTGGCGTGGTGGGAGCAGTACCTCAAGCGTTAGAACAGTTGAAACAAATGGGAACAACTGGGAACGACGCGAACGAATGGGAACGAAAAAGCACTTGTCCCTGGTGCGCACCGGCAGCGCGCAGCAAGGCTTGCGTTCCCGATCGTTCCCGTCGGTCCCGTGCGTTCCCGTCGTTCCCGTCGTTCCCGTCGTTCCCGTCGTTCCCGTGTGTTCCCGTCGTTCCCGTGCGTTGCTAACGTCTACTTGTGGGCGGAACAATCCCCTTCATCCGCATGTACGTGACCAGATTGCCGTAGTGCTCGTTCAGGTGGCCGATGTTGCCGAGCAGCGCCGAGGTGCGCGCGCCCTTGCCCTGGCCGAACGGCAGCTCGATCTGGTCGGCGGCGGACTTGTCCGTCAGCGCGGCGAATGCCGTGTCGCAGTACTTCACCGAGTCGTCCCACGCCTTGACGAGCGCGGCCTTGGTCGCGAGAGACTCGAATGCGCCCTCCGCCTGCGGTGACTTTTCGCCCTTCGCGGCGGAACAGAAGACGTAGTTCGCTCCGGCGACGTGACCGATGATCTGGCCGAGCGTCCGGACGGTACCTGGGACCGGTGAATAGCTGTACGACGCCTCCGGCACAACATCTGCCGTGTCGCGGATGTTCTTCTTCGCACTCGCCCACGAGCCGCGCACCGCATCGCTGACCGGCTGCGCGGCGCCCGCACGGGTCTGGGCCGCCGGCGCCGCCAGCCACATTGCGGCAACCGCAGCCATCATCAACACTCCAACCGCACGCTTCATTGGTTCGACCTCCGAACCTATTAGAAACCACTTACGGACGGAAGGTCGAACGAACGGCGAAGAGAGGTTGCACCGGGTATACCCATAGGTATACCCTCCGGCCATCACAGCGAAAGACTCGGACGGGTACCACCCGGTCGGAGCGGCCGGAGGGTTGTCCATTCGACAGTGGAGGATCAATGAAGTGGTGTAAGCAGCTAGTCCTCACGGCCCTCGTAGCCGCGATCGCAGCGAGCCCTGTATTCGCCCAGGGCACAAGTACCTCGGCAATTACTGGCACCGTCACCGATCAGGCTGGCGGCGTCATTCCGGGCGCAACGGTCATCGTTACTGGTGAGGCCGGCGTCTCAGCCACGACGGTCAGTAACGCTCAGGGTGTGTTCACGGTTCCCGCGCTGATGGCGGGCACATACAAAGTTACGGTATCGCTGCAGGGATTCAAGACCGCGGTCTTCGAGAACGTCCGCGTCATCTCGGGCAACCCGGCGAACCTTACAGTCAAACTGGAGATTGGCCGTCTGGAAGAAAACGTGACGGTTAAGAGCAGCACAGAGTTGGTCAACACTCAGACGGCGACTGTGTCCTCGACGCTGAACGCCGACCAGCTGAACCGTATGCCGACGACGTCGCGCAACGCGCTGAACGCCGTGACGATGCTGCCCGGGGTAAACACGCCTGGCGTCAATCGCGATTCGACGGTCAACGGCCTGCCGCAATCGATGATCAACATCACCCTCGACGGTGTCAGCAATAACGACAACTACAACAAGACGAGCGACGGGTTCTTCGCGTCGGTTTATCCCCGACAGGATGCCGTCGAAGCGGTGACGGTGACGACGGCCGCGGGCGGCGCGAATCTCGGCGGCAGCGGCGCGGTCACGATCAACTTTACGACGCGAAGCGGGACGAACCGCCTCAGTGGCAGCGGGTACGATTACTGGCGCGATCCCCGGTTCAACTCCAATAACTGGGCTAACAAAACCGTCAACAACACAGGCGGTCTGCCGAAGAACGATACGAAGCTTTACCAGTATGGCGTGCGGGTCGGCGGGCCGGTGAAGATCCCCGGCCTGTACGACGGCTCCGGCAAGGCCTTCTATTTCGTCCACTACGAAGAGCTGCGCTTTCCAAATAATTTCACCAAGACCAGGTCAGCGATGCGTCCCGAGACCTTCGACGGCACGTTCAGTTACACCGTGAGCGGCGCCACCCAAACCGTGAACGTCCTGGCGTTGGCGAATTCGGCGGCCGGACGGGCGACGTGCGTCGCATCGGGTGGTTTCGGGTCAGACCCCTGTAAGGCGGCGACCGATCCGGACACGATCAAACTGCTTGGTCTGATCAACAGCTCGATGCAGGGGACGGGTGTCATCTCGACGACCGCCAACCCGATGCGGCTGAGCTACACCTATCAGAGTCCGGCGAAACTCCTCGAGCGTCAGCCGACGGCGCGCTTTGACTACAACATCACCGCAAGGCATCGTTTCAGCGCGTCCTGGTCATCGCTGTGGGCGTCCCGCACCCCGGATTACCTCAATGATCTCGAGGCGCGGTTCCCAGGCGCGCCGAACTTCATCAATTTCAGGTCGACGCGACCGCTGATGTCGTTCACGATGCGTTCGACTCTGAGCTCGAACCTGGTCAATGAGGCGAAGGTCGGCCTGCAGTTTGGATACGGCAGTTCGGCGTTCGGTCAGGCGAGCGATCCGAATACCGGACCGGAATCCTTTGCCGACATCGGGGGTTATGCGGTTGTCATTCCGTTCACGACCGATTGGTGGACCGACCGGGCCCCGTCGTGGCGAGCATCTCCGACGCTCAGTATCGATGAATCCGTAAACTGGCAGAAGGGGAAGCACAACTTCAGCCTGGGCGGCGGCCTCCTCAATTCGTCGGCCTGGCAGAACGCGCAGACCGTCGTTCCGGAAGTCACGCTTGGGCTGTCAACTTCGACCTGTGGCGCAAATCCTTGCGACCCGGCGTTCAACCTGTTCACCACGGCGAACTTCCCCAACGCGGCGTCGGGCGACCTTTCTAATGCGAGAGCCCACTACGCGCAGTTGACCGGCCGGATCACCACGATCTCGAATCAGGTCGCGCTCGATCCCGCCACCAATCAGTACGTTCCCAATGGCCCGCGTCGTCGCGAAGGCGCCATCGATGTCTGGTCGGCGTACGCGCAGGACACGTGGCGTGTGCGGCCGACTGTGACGCTCTCGGCCGGCGTCCGCTGGGATCTTCAAACGCCGTTCGAGTCGGCCAACGACACGATGTCCGCGGTTACGTTCGATTCGGTATGCGGCATGTCGGGACGAGGCCCAAACACCAACGCCTTCGACAAGTGCGCCTTTTACAGTCGCGCGAACACGGGTGTCGTACCTGAGTTCATTCAGCTCAAGAGCAGCACCAAGGGATACAACACAGACTGGAACAACTTTGGTCCCAGCTTGAGCATCGCCTGGCGGCCGAACGTGAGCAGCGGATTCTTGCGAACCATCCTTGGCGATCCGGAATTGGCCACCGTCCGCGCCGGCTACTCCGTGTCCTACGAGCGGCAGGGAATCGGCACATTGACCGGCGTCTACGGCGGCAATCCTGGGAGTACGCTGACGGTTACCAGAAACACGGGCAACGGCAACCTCGTCAACGCAGGAGAGACGTGGCCACTGCTGTACCGCGACAGGAATCGACTGTACAACGGCGCGTTCCCGGCAACGATAACCTACCCAATATCGCTTCGTGCCGCACGAGCGGATAGCCTCAACGCCTTTGCGCCTGACACGCAAGTGGGCCATGCGCGTACCTGGACGGCCGGGTTCCAGCGGTCAATCTCGAAAGATATGGCGGTGGACATTCGCTACATCGGAACACGCGGCGTCGATCAGTGGTCAACACTGAACTACAACGCGCGGGACCTTGAAGGAAATGGATTCCTCAGCGAATTCAAGCTGGCGGTTGCCAATCTGAAAGCCAATAACGAAGCCGGCGGCAGCCGCACCGGCAGCTTCGCGTACTTCGGTTCGGGAACGGGCACTAACCCGCTCCCGATCTACATGGCCTACCTGATTGGCCCGACCGGCAACGCCTCGAGTCCAGCCAGTTACACGGGAACGATCTGGACGAACACGAACATCAGTCAGGACATGATCTTCGTCAACCCGAACCCGGGCAACTCGGCGGCGGACCTTGACGGAGATTTGGCGCGGCGCAACAACGCACTTGCGGCGGGGTTGCCAGCGAATTTCTTTGTCCTGAATCCGGCGGCCGGCACCGTCAGCGTCACCGACAGCGGCGCCTTTTCGGACTATCACGCGTTCCAGATCGACCTGCGCCGCAGACTCACCAGGGGTCTGTCGGCAAGCGTGAATTATCAGTGGGCCACTGAAGGAGGCTCGGCATTCGACGGATTCAGGTACGGCCGCACAATGGTGCGTTCGGAAAACGTCCGGCATGCGATCAAGACGCAGTGGGACTGGTCTCTGCCGGTCGGGCGTGGTCAGCGATACCTGAGCGACGCACACCCGGTGTTGGATGCGGTGCTGGGCGGTTGGTCGTTCAAGGGCGTCGGACGCTTCCAGATCCGCGCAGTCGACTTCGGGAACGTCCGCCTGGTCGGTATGGACCGCGACGAATTGCAGGATCTATACAGGATCACTGTGAAGACAGACCCTGCGTCGCAGGTCGGCGCGCAACGGGCCTACTACCTGCCGGACGATGTCATCCTGAACACCCGACGCGCGTTCAGCCTGAGCACTTCAAACGCGAATGGATACAGCACGTCGCTTGGCGCGCCCACAGGCAGGTACATCGCACCGGCCAACTTCCCTGGTTGCATTCAGGTGGTGTCGGGTGACTGCGCGCCGCGCAACGTGATGATCAACGCGCCCTGGTTCGCCCGGCTGGACGTCGGCCTCTCGAAGCGGTTCAGCCTGCGGGGCAGCAGCAGCGTCGAAGTCGCATTCGAGGTATTGAACTTGATGGACAACATCAACTTCACGCCGCCGCGCGCGCCAGGCAACGGAGAAACGATCTTCTCCACCAGAACGATCTATCAGGATGCGGACAACACGTACGACCCGGGCGGCCGACTCGGCCAGCTGATGTTCCGTATCAACTGGTAAGAGCCCCAGACACCACGAAGGCCCGGGTGGCTCCAACTCACCCGGGCCTTCGTGTGTACGGAGGCAGACATCCACCTCCAGGAACGCCGAACAAAGAGCGAAGATAAGTTGCGCTAGAGAGACCCATAGGTATACCCTCCGGCCATCACAGCGGAGGACTCGGACGGGTACCACCCGGTCGGAGCGGCCGGAGGGTTATCCATTCGAGAGTGGAGGATCAATGAAGTGGTGTAGGCAGCTCGTCCTCGCGGCCCTCGTGGCCGCGATCGCAGCGACACCTGCGTTCGCGCAGGGCACGTCGTCTATCAACGGCACCGTTACTGACGCCAGCGGCGGTGTGCTACCCGGAGTGACCGTGACGGTGACGGGCACGACCGGCGTTCCCCTGACGGCGGTCAGCAATTCCGGCGGCGCGTTCAGCGTCCCCGGCTTGTCGGCCGGCAGCTACAAAGTGACGGTCACGCTGCAGGGCTTCAAGACTGCGGTGCTCGAAAAAGTGCTCGTCGTGATCGGCACGCCGACCAACCTGCCCATCAAGCTCGAGCTCGGCGCGCTCACGGAAGAAGTGAAGGTCTCGAGCAGCTCCGAGCTCATCAACACCCAGACGGCCACCGTCACGTCCACGCTGAACGCGGACCAGCTGAACCGCATGCCGACGGTCTCCCGTAACGCGCTGAATGCGGTCACGTTCCTGCCCGGCGTCAACACGGCGACGAGCAACCGCGCCTCCACCGTCAACGGCCTGCCGCAGTCGATGATCAACATCACGCTGGACGGCGTCAGCAACCAGGACAACTTCCTGAAGTCCACTGACGGCTTCTTCGCGTCGGTCTATCCCCGCCAGGACGCCGTCGAGCAGGTCACCGTCACGCTCGCGGCCGGCGAAGTCACCGGCGGCGGCAGCGGCGCCGTGAACATCGCGTTCACCACCCGCTCTGGCACGAACCGCCTCAGCGGCAGCGCCTACGAGTACTTCCGCAACCCGAACCTGAACACGAACTACTTCTTCAACGAAGTGAACGCGCTTCCGAGAAACGAAGTGAAGGTGAATCAGTACGGCGTGCGCATCGGCGGCCCGATCAAGATTCCGGGCGCGTTCGATCTGTCTGGCAAGGCGTTCTACTTCTTCCACTACGAAGAATTGCGCTTCCCGAACAGCTTCACGCGCACCCGCACCGTGCATCCTGACAGCGTCACGATGCAGGGCATCTATCCGTACGTGGTCAACGGCGTGACGCAGACGAAGGATCTGATGGCGCTGGCCGCGGCCAATGGCCAGATCGCGACGTTCGATCCGGCAGTCCGCAAGCTGCTGACGCTCATCAGCGACGCGACGAAGAAGACGGGCGTGTTCAACGCCACCGGCAACCCGCTCAACGTGAATTACGTCTGGCAGAGCCCGGGCCGCCTGATGGAACGCCAGCCGACCGGCCGCATTGACTACAACCTGACGGCGAAGCACCGCCTCAGCGTGTCGGCGTCATCACTGTGGGCGATGCGCGACCCGGACTATCTGAACAGCGCCGACGCCCGGTTCCCGGGTGGGCCGAATTACCGTATCTTCAGGTCGACGCGACCCCTCTACTCGTTCTCCCTGCGGTCGACGCTCACGGCCAACATGGTCAACGAGTTCTCGGCGGGCCTCACTGCCATCGGCACCGGTGGCTCGCGGTTCGGTCAGGCGAGTGACCCGAGCCAGGGCCCCGGCTCGTTCTCGGATATCGGCGGCTATGCGGTGGTCATTCCGATCGCGACCGACTGGTGGACGGTGAACAACCCGAGCTGGCGCGCCGCGCCGACCAAGAACATCAGCAGCACCCTCAGCCTGCAGAAGGCGAAGCACAGCATGAGCTTCGGCGGAAGCTGGCTGCGTTCGAGCGCGTGGGAAAGCGCGCAGCAGATCGTGCCGCAGATCAACCTCGACTTCGTGTCCTCGCAGGATCCGGCCGCGGGCATGTTCAACTCGACGAACTTCCCCGGCATCTCGAACGGCGACCTGAACAACGCCCGCCGCATCTACGCGATGCTCACCGGCCGCGTCTCGTCGATTGGGAGCACGGCGGCGCTCGACCCCGCCACCAACCAGTACGTGCTGAACGGCCCGCGGCGTCGTGAGGGCTACCTCGACGTGTGGTCCGGCTTCTTCCAGGATCAGTGGCGCATCAAGCCGACCGTGACGATCAGCGGCGGCCTCCGCTACGACCTCCAGACGCCGTTCCAGCCGGTCAACGACACGATGGCCGCCGTCGTGTTCGACGCGGTCTGCGGCATGTCAGGCCGCGGCAAGGCCGACTCGCCGTACAACAAGTGCGCGTTCTTCAGCAAGACGAACAACTCGTCCGCGCCGGTCGAGTTTGTGCAGTTGAAGCGGGGCACCTACGGATACGAGACCGACTACAACAACGTCGCGCCCAGCATCAGCGTGGCGTGGCGTCCCAACGTGCAGAGCGGCTTCATGCGGACCCTGCTTGGCGATCCCGACCAGGCGACGTTCCGCGGGGGTCTGTCCCGGACCTATTCACGCCAGGGCATCAGCACGTTCACAGGTCTCTACGGCGGCAACCCTGGCAGCACGATCGGCGTCACGCGCAGCAACGGCAACGGCAACCTGATCGCCGCCGGTGAAACGTGGCCGGTGCTCCTCAGCCAGACGAACCGGCTGTATCCCGCGACGTTCCCGCTGACGCAGTCGTTCCCGACGCCGGTGCGCTCGAGCCGTCAGGACAGCCTGAACGCGTTCGCCGATGACGTCCAGATCGACAGCGCGATGACGTGGTCGGCGAGCTTCCAGCGCTCGATCACGAAGGACATGGCGGTCGACGTCCGCTACGTCGGCACGCGCGGCATCGATCAGTGGTCCACGCTGAACTACAACGCTCGGGACATCGAGACCAACGGCTTCTACAACGAGTTCAAGCTGGCGGTCGCGAACCTGAAGGCCAACAACGCGTCCGGCGATGCGAACCGCTCGGGCAGCTTTGCGTACTTCGGCGCGGGCACGGGCACCAACCCGCTTCCGATCTACATGGCCTACATTGCCGGGCCGACCGGCAACGCCACCAACCCGGGCTCCTACACGTCTGGTAACTGGAAGGACACGGGGTTCACGAACGACATGATTTTCGTGAACCCGAATCCGGCCAACTCGATCGCGGACCTGGACGGTTCGTCCGGCTTCCGCGCGAACGCGATCGCGGCGGGCCTCCCGGCGAACTTCGTCGTCCTGAACCCGGCGGTCGCGGGCAACGACGTCACCGACAGCGGCGCGTATTCGAACTATCACGCGCTGCAGATTGAAGTGCGTCGCCGCCTCAGCCGCGGGCTCTCGGCGAGCGGCAGCTACCAGTACGCGCGTGAAGGCGGCTCGTCATTCCTCGGCTTCCTCTATGGCCGCGTGATGACGCCCTCCGCCAACGTGCGCCACGCGATCAAATCGCAGTGGGACTGGACGCTTCCGGTCGGCCGCGGCCAGCGCTTCGGCACGGACATGAACCCGGTGATGGACGGCCTGCTCGGCGGCTGGTCCTTCAAGGGCGTCAGCCGCATCCAGGCGCGCGTCCTCAACTTCGGCAACGTCCGTCTGGTCGGCATGACCGCGAAGGACCTGCAGAAGATGTACAAGTACTACACGGTCGAGAGCACCGTGGCCCCATTCAAGTCGATCTACATGCTGCCGGAAGACGTGCGCCAGGCGACGCGCGCGGCGTTCAGCCTCAGCAGCACGAACGCGAACGGCTACAGCACGTCGCTCGGCGCCCCGACCGGCCGCTACATCGCTCCGGCGAACAGCGAGACCTGCACGCAGCTCAAGGCTGGTGACTGTGCCCCGCGCGCGCTCCTCATCCGGGCCCCGTACTTCGTGCGGTTCGACATCGGCCTCTCGAAGCGGTTCGCGCTCCGCGGCGCGTCCAGCATCGAAGTCTCGTTCGAGCTGCTCAACGTGTTCGACAACATCAACTTCAACCCGGCCGCGAACCCAGGCAATGACTCGGACATCTTCCGCGTCACCAGCGCCTACACGGACGCGAGCAACACGTACGACCCGGGCGGCCGCCTCGGCCAGCTGATGTTCCGAATTAATTGGTAGTTCGGCACTGACACACCGCAAACGCCCGCGCCGGGCTCTCTGGCGCGGGCGTTTGTGTGTACGGCGGCACCGGTTCAGGGTTCAGGGTGCCGGGTTACCTGGTTCGCAGATTCGGTTCCTGGTTCCCCGTTCGCACCGGCGACCCCGAACCAGACGCCGGCACCCGAAACCCCGTGCCCTGAACCATCTGCCGTCAGCGATCTACCGTCCACGCATCTTCAATGACCCGGATGGTCATCTTCGGTGTCCCGATTTGATCAATCGCAACGACGATGAAGCTGCAGGGCAACTCGAGTTTGCCGGCCGATGCGAGGTAGTCGAGGGCCATTGCCGCGATGCGGCGCCGCTTCCAGGGTGTAATCGCGTCGATGGCCGACCCGTACCTTGTGGTCCGGCGCGCCTTTGCCTCGACGAACGCAATGGCTCCGTTGCGCTCGCAGACGATGTCGATTTCTCCAAAGCGGGTGCGATGGCGTGTGGCAAGAATGGAGTACCCTCGGCGCCGCAGTTCGTCTGACGCGAGCTGTTCGCCGAGTTTTCCGAGTGTTTGACGGTCGTCGATGGCTGGCATGACGACGCGCGTTGCAAGCGGGACGCCAGATCGATCCGCCCATGGCGGCGATGAGGTCGGCTCGTCCAGCGCGGATTTCAGGGCTGGAAGATCCTGCTTGGCGACGGCCGCGGTGACGTGCTTCGAGGGCGTAGCGGCGATGTCTCCCTACCGCGTGGCGGTCGCCCGGCGTTTCGGCTTTGGTTTCTGTGCCGGACGGGCCGCGGCAGCCTTCGCGCGCACCACGGGCGCGCGGGGAGCTACCCGGCCGGGGGCAACAGCCTTTGCGACCGGGACTTCCTTCGCAGGCGCCCCCTTCACCGGCGCGCCCTTGGCGCCCTTCACCTGAGCGGCGGGAACGGCACCTTTGGCGCCGGGCTTCCCTGCCAGCTTCGATCCCGGCTTGATCACCTGCGGTGACGGCTCCAGGACGCGGCGGCCCTTCATGGCTGCGGACGCCAGTACCGTCGGCGGAATCGGGAGCTGTTTGCCGAGGAGCTTCTCGGCCACGCGAACCACGTCGCTGAAGTGGTTCGGCCCCTCTTTGATGCGCCGGGTCTGGTTGTAGAGATCCTGGGCAAACTGGGCCATTTCCTTCGTCGCCGCGTGACGGAGGAAGCCGGGCTCCAGATCGCCGAAGCGGACGCGGTCGAGTGCGTCCGCATCTTTGAGGAGCGCCAGGAGGGGCCAGATGGGCTTGCCGCCGTAGGCCGAATGGTCGTCCGGCAGGCAGTGCATCATGACCGCCAGGAGCATCGACGGGTCGTCCGACTGGACGCCGTGCGCGATCAGGCGCTCCTGCAGGTCGGTGGATTCGTTGACCCGCATGACGGCGTGCATCCCGTGGACCTCATCGAACCCATCGTGGGTCCGGGCGATGTCGTGCAGATACACGGCGCCCCAGAGGCGAGAGCCCTCGTCCACGAGGCCAGTCGCCTCAATCAGGCGGAAAGCATGGACCATGACCCGGGCCACATGCCCCTGGCCATGGGTCCGGTTACCGTGGACGAAGTCGGACGGATGAGGGATGAGAGCGTTCAACGGCGGTTCTCCAGCCGTCTATTCTACCGTTTCTCCGGCATCAACGTGACCTTCACGTAGCGCTGGGCGTTCAGGTACTGCCTCGACGCGGCCTGGACGCTCGCCAAGGTCAGGCGGCTGTACCAGGTCGGCAGGTCGAACAGGACCGGCAGCTCGTTGTCTTCTCCAAACTGGTACTTGACCGAAATCTGCTGAAGCAAGTAGCCGTTGGTCTTGATCTGCGTCTCGAAATCACGGATGAAGCCCTCCTTGGCGTCCGCCACCTGCTTCTCAGTCGGGCCATTCGTCCTGAAGGCCTCGATCTCGGCGAAGACACGCTTGGACAACTCCTCGGCGCGGTCCGGGCTGCTGCCGAAATCGACCGTAAAGGTGTATTGCTGACGCGGGAACTTGTCGTAGCCCGCGCTCGCCGAGACGCTGTACGTGCCGCCCAGGTCTTCTCTCAGGATTTCGCGGAGCCGCGTCTGCAGGATCGAGGCGACGGCTCGGATGGCGATGCGTTGCGTCTGGTTGTACTCGAATGGCCCGGTGAAGACGATCTGCGTGTGGCTCTGGGGCTCGAGGCCTTTTTCGACCTTGCGCTCGACGACCGTCGATGGCGGCCGCACGTTGTGGTCCTTGAACGTTTCCTTGCGGCCGGTTGAGGGGAGTGATGCCAGGTACTGCTCGACGAACGGCCGCAGGGTCACCGGCTCGAACGAACCGACGAAGACGAACGTGAAGTCGCTCGCGTCCGCAAAGCGGTCCTTGTAGAACGTCAGCGCCTTGTCGAGATCCATCTTGTCGAGATCAGCGGGTGTCGGCGTCTTCTCGCGCGGGTGGCCCTGGGTCAGCGCGTCGTTCAGTGCCTCGCTGAACACGAAGTTCGGGTTCGACTGCATGTTGCCCAGCATCATCTTGGTCTGGCCCTTCATGACCTCGAACACGTTGCGATCCGCGCGGGGCTCCGTGAACGTCATGTAGATGAGCTGGAACATCGTCTCGACGTCCTTGACCGAGGCGCTGCCGGACAGGCCCTCGTCGAGCGCGCCGATGTAAGGCGCGACGCCGGCGATCTTGCCGGCGAGCATCTTTCCGAGCTCGATGCGCGAGAACGAACCGAGGCCGCTGCTCTGCATCAGCGCCGCGGCCGGCTCCGCCCAGATCAGTTCGTCATCGGCCGCGAGCGACGTGCCGCCCGGGCTGAAGGCGCGGAACACGATCTCGTCCTGCTTGAACGTCGTGGGCTTCAGGATGACGCGGACGCCGTTGGAGAGCGTCCACTCGGTGATGCCCACATCAGCCCGGACATTGGACTTCGTGACAGCGCCCGTCTTCGGCGTCGCCGAGAACAGCGGCCGCGCCGACGTCGTGTCCGCATACGCCGTGATTGGCTTGCTCGCCGCGGCCTTGATCGCGGCCGTCATGGTGGCTTCGTCAGGAACCTCCGCGCCAGGCTTCTTCGGCGCGCTCACGAGCACGACCCGATTGCCCTCGGGCATCCACTCGCGCGCGAGGCCGTTCACTTCGGTCAACGAAATGCCGGGCAGCATGCGCTCGGTGATATTGACTTCGTTCTGCAGGCCGGGGAACGGCTCGGCCTGCGTGAAATTGCGCACGTATTCGTCGGCCAGCTGGCCTGACTGGCGCTTGTCCTTCTCCGCCAGTTGTTGCTGGATGCCGCGGAGAAGCGCGGTCTTTTGTCGATCGAACTCCGACTGCGTGAACCCGAACTTCGTCACACGCTCGGCTTCCGTGAACAGCGCTTCGATCGTCGGACCGGCCTTGCCGTCCTTCGCCGTGGCCATGAGCGTCGAGGCCTCGGCCGACTTGACGAAGAGCCCGCGGAAGGTGCCCGCGCTCATGAATGGCGCGTCCGGCTTCTGGGAGATCTCCGCGAAGCGCGCCGACAGCATCGACCCAAAGAGCCGCTCGACAAGCTGCGTCCGGTACGCGCCAACGGTCGAGGGATCGCGGAACGCCATCTTGCTGTAGATGCTGACCTGCGTCCCAGGCGCTTCAGGATCGGTCGCCACGGCGAACAACGTGCCCGGCTGCTTTGGCACGTCGTACGCTGGCCGCGGCTTTGGCTTCGTCGCGCGCGGGAGTCCGCTGAAGTGTTTCTGGATGGACGCCTGCATCGCGGCCTGGTCGAAGTCGCCCACCGCGATGACGGCCATGAGATCAGGCCGGTACCAATCTGTGTAGAACTGCTTCAGCCGGTCGTGCTTGAAGCCCTGAATCACCTCGGTCTTGCCGATCGGAAGCCGTTCCGCATAGCGCGAACCCTTCAGCAGAATCGGGAGCTGCTGATCCTGCATGCGGGCGCCGGCCCCGCGGCGCAACCGCCACTCTTCCATGATGACGCCGCGTTCCTTGTCGATCTCCACGGGATCGAACGACAGGTTGTGCGCCCAGTCCTCGAGGATGAGCAGCGACCGATCGATGACGTCGGCCTTGTCGGTCGGGATCTGGAGCATGTAGACCGTCTCGTCGAAGCTCGTGAAGGCGTTCACGCTCGGACCAAAACGCATGCCGATCGATTCCATGAACGTGACGATGTCGCTCTTCGGAAAATTCTTCGTGCCGTTGAACGCCATGTGCTCGACGAAGTGCGCCAGGCCCTGCTGATCGTCCTCTTCCATCAGGGATCCGACGTTCACGACAAGGCGCAGCTCGGCGCGTTTCTCCGGCAGACCGTTCTTCCTCAGGTAGTACTTCAGCCCGTTCGGGAACGCCCCCGTCGTGACGTCCGGGTCCACTGGAAGTTTCTGGGACAGCTCCGCCGAAGCGGGCGCGCTCTGCGGTGCCTGGGGCGTCGCCAGCAGAAGGGTCGTGCTGGCCGACAGGGCGGCTACGACCGCAAAGGCGAGGAAGAACCTGCGAATGAGGGACATGTCAGCTCCTGAGTGAATCTAAGTGTAACGTTTGACGCCAAATCGGGCCGATTCGTTGATGCGGCCACGGCGAGATGGGCTATCGTTGGCCCTCAACTTTCTCCGAAGGGAGTCCGGCATGTCCCAGTCCACATTTGTTCTCGCAACAGCGTTCGCGATCGCCGCTTCTGGTGTGGTTTCCGCCCAGGATCCGGTCAAGACCGAACCTACTCACTACAAGGTCCTCGTCGACAACGCCAGCGTGCGCGTCCTGCATGTCACGTACGCCGCCGGCGCCAAGAGCACGATGCACCAGCATCCGGACAACATCGTGGTCGCCCTGGATGCGGCCAAGGTCCAGTTCACGATGCCGGACAAGTCGACGAAAGACTCCGACCTGCCCAAAGAGGGCGCGCTGTACGCCCCGGCCGGGTCGCACATCGTGGCCAACATGGGCAAGAACGGTGTTGACGCCATCGTTGTGGAATTCAAGGGCGCGGGCGGCAAGGCGACGCTGCCGACGTCACGGCCAGGGATGACCATGAAAGTGCTGGCCGAAGGTGCGCGCGGCATGGCATACAAGTCAACAGCCGACGCCAAGTTTGCGGAACCCGCCGGCACGAAGCACGACTACGACCAGGTCGTGATCGCGCTCAACGCGGCAACCGGCATGTCCCTCTCCATCGACGGCAAGCCGGCCAAGACGTCGTGGGCCCGTGGCGATGTGCAGTACATCGGCCGGGGGACCGCTCACGAAGCGAAGAACACCAGCGGCAAGCCGGTGGACTTCATCATCGTCGCGATCAAATAGGAGAAATGGGGTCAGACCACATTGGAAAAACTCCAATGTGGTCTGACCCCCGTCTGACCCCAGATCGTCAGCGTCTGAGATTGAACCCCGTCATAATGCTGACGCGGGCCCCCGACTTCGAGGATGCCACCGCGAAGTTGAGCGGAATGTTCAGCGCGCCGGACCGCACGGTGATGCCGCCGGTCACAACAAGCCCGATACCCACTGGCGTGATGTTGGGCCCGATGCCGAACTCGGTACCGCTCGGCGTCCGCACGCCAACGAGCCAGTTGAGCGACGGCAGCGCGACGCCCTGTTCGAGCCCCGAGATGAGCGGCACGAACTCGGTCAGCGTCGTCACGCCCTCGTCCGTGGTGTAGAGCCGCTTCTCGAATTGCCAGCCGAACTGCGAGACGAGCGGCCGCTGGATCATGATGTCCTTGTCCTTCAGCGCGTCCATGTTGCCCGGACTGAGGAGCGTCAGACCGAAGCGGGGGCCGGACAGGTTCACCTCTTTGGTCGCGCGCGGTGGAATCGTTTCGCTGGGCGGAGTGATGCGGCCCTGACTCCAGGCGGGCGATGCGGTGATAGCGGCGATGAAAGCGAACGTGAGCGAGCGGCGAAGACTGAAGCGGCGAGTGCGTGCGCTGATGGTCTGCATGGCAGAACCTCCTGCACGCAGACTACGGAACCGATTCAGCCACGTCCTGAGGGCGGCCTGACGGCTCGCTGATCATTCCCTGAGAGGCGCGACATATCCCCTTCTCGCCCGGACAGTGAGGCCGGGGCGAGTGGCCCGAACCTCCAGCCGGTGGAGCGCGCCGTCTCTCACCGGCGCCGTAAAGGCGAGCAGATACTGCTGGTGCAGTTCGCCGGCGACCCGCGCGAACGTGGCCGCCAGATCGGACGCCCGCCGGAGCTCGAAGTAACCGCCCCCACCGACTTCCGTCAGCGTTCGGAGACTTGGATCGGGCCCCTGGTCCTTGCAACCGTCGTCCGGGCCGATCCGCGATTCCGTGGTGATCGGCGGCTTGCCGGGAATCCTTCCGCCGGGAATCGGCAGCGGAATCGGCGGCAGACGGATTCTGCCTGGCGGCAAGCGCGGCGGAGCGCCGCGGCCCTGGGTCCCACCCTGCCCGCGACCGGGCCGGCGCTGGAACCACTTGAACGGACTGCCGAGCAATGACAGACCGGGCGACGCCGCGCACTCGTTCACGAGCCCGACGCCGTAAACCATGATGTCTTCGGTCTCCGCCCGCCGCCTGACCTCATCGAACGGTACCTTCGGCTGGCTGTCGAGCGGCGCGTCATGTCCGTCGGTGAAGATCACGACGACGCGCCGGCCGGGTTGATTGGACAGCGCGGTCATGGCCGTCGACGCCGCGCTCCAGAGTGGCGTCGGGCCCTGCGGCTGCAGGCGCTCGCGAATGATCGTCAGCAATTCGTCACGATCGCTGCTGAAGCTGTCCGGATCGATCTGCACTGTGAGACTGAAGCTGCCGATGCGCGCCTTGTCCTGCGGCAGAAGGTTGCGCACGAACTCGGCGGCGGCTTCTTCGATCAGCTTGAACTGGATCTCTACGCTGCCGCTGCGGTCGAGCATCATCACGACCGTGATCGGCTGGACGTCGTTTACGAACGTCGACACGGACTGGCGCCGGCCGTTGTCGTAGACCTCGAAGTCCTCGCGGCGCAGATCGGTGACGAGGCGGCCGTCGCGATCCAGAACCGTGGCATAGATAGGCACCGTGTCCGTGGCGGTTCGAAACTGGGGCTCCTGCCGGGCACTGATGTTTACGCTGATGACACCCACCGCCGACACGACGGCGAGAGTGACGGCAAGCATGAAGCGGGACCGGGTCATCCTCACGGAGCCCTCCGCAGGCGAGGCATGGACATAGTAGCAAGTTCGAAGTTCAAAGTTTGACGTTCGAATCCCGGGGCTCCGTCACGGCGTAATAGGCAGTCCCCGCCAGCCCGATGGCGCCGCCGATGAGAAAGGTCGCATCCGGCCCGATCTGCTGCCAGAGGAGCGCGGCAACCATGGGCGCCGGGCAGAAGGCGAACGACCGGAGGCCCCAGTAGAGACCGACGCCGCGCGCCCGGATCTCGGGCGAAAAGCCGGCCGTAATCAATGACTTGCGGGCAGGTTCACCGAACTCGCGAAGGCCGTTGATCACATACGCCACAACCAGTCCGGCCATGACCGGCCACCCAAGTCCGGCGGCCGCCCTCGGCAGCAGCACGAGGCAGATCGGAAACAGCGAAAACAGGAGGAATGTGAGCCCGATGAATGGACGCGGGGACGCGGACCTGTCGACCCACTTGCCGACCGGAATGTAGGTAAGGAGCGCCGTCGTGGCCATGATCGCGAGGAGGAATCCCGCGGCCGCTGCCGCTCCCGCCTCGGTCCAGGCGCCCGTCCGAACGAGCATCGAAACGACATAGAGCACGGCAAAGTCACGGGCGAACCAGTCCCCCCAGCGAATGAATATTTCCGCGGTAAGGAGTCTCCGCAGCTCCGGGGACATGCCGGCGAGCACGCTCGAAAGCGGCACCGGCGGCGCCGCCGCGTGCGGCGGCGGACGCCATCGAATGGCGAACTGCAGCACCACGGCGAGGCCGACGAGACCGAACGCGAGCGTAAGGTTCAACCAGTACCCGATCGCTCCGAACATCAGGCCCCCGAGCGCCGGGCCGACGATCTTTGGCACTCGCTTCTGAATGCTCTGGACGGCAAAGGCAATCGTCCGCCGTTCCTTCCGGACCTCGCTGCCGACGACGTCGAAGGTCGCCGGGACGGAAAGTGGCTCCCAGTTGGTGAGAAGCAGCGCGCCCGCGGCGATGGCCCAAGGATGGCTCGCGCCGAGCATGATCAGAAACCCAATGAGCATCGGCAGCCCGGACAGGGCGAGCGCGGTGCGCGCGCCCAGCCGATGCGCGATGCTGCCACCCGCGATGTAGCCGGCGCCTTCGAGAAGATTCTTGATGGACGCGATCGCGCCGACGTAGATCGCGGCATTTGCGACGGCCGACGCGGCATCCGCGGCACCCCGCGCGACGGACTCGTCACGAAGGTGCAGCGACAGGAAGTTTGCCCAGAGTTCCTCGGCGAGTCCGAGGCAACCGATGACGGCGAGCACCGACAACGCCGCGCGATTGATCCCGAACCAATCGGCGAGCGACTCTCTGCGCGTCATGGCCGTCACCTAAAGAACCCGGGAACCAGAGGAACCTGAGGTATGTTATGCGCACTTTCTCGGGAGGTTGCGGATGCAAACGGCTCCGGTAGCAGTAGTACGGCGAGGATTCGGCGAGACGATGCGCAAGGACGCGTGGTGGACGCAGCCGGCGGTCGTCTTCGTCGTCCTATCGACGTTCGTGGTGTACGCGACCTGGGCGGCGTTCCAGAACGCGCATTACACCTTCGGCCCGTACCTCTCGCCGTTCTATTCCCCGGTATTGTTCGTCTCCCCCGGCGACACGGCCGGCCTGGAGCACGCTTGGTTCGGCCTGAAGCCCTCGTGGATTCCGGCATTTCTGCCGTTCTCGCCGGCGTTGCTGATACTGCCCTTCCCCGGCCTCTTCCGATTCACCTGTTATTACTACCGCGGCGCCTACTACAAGTCGTTCTGGGCGGACCCGCCCGCGTGCGCCGTCGGCGAGCCACGCAAGAAGTACCTGGGGGAAAACTCCTTCCCCCTGATCCTCCAGAACGTTCATCGCTATTTCATGTGGGCCGCGGTGGTCTTCCTGGGATTCCTGTCGTACGACGTGTGGCTGGCGCTGTGGTTCACGAACCCCGCGACGGGACAGGCGGAGTTTGGCATCGGCCTCGGCACGCTCCTCCTGCTCGTGAACGTCGTTCTCCTCAGCTGCTACACGCTCGGCTGCCACGCGTTCCGGCACGTGATCGGTGGTTTCTTCGATGAGGTCTCGAAGCACCCGGCGTGCGACTTCGGGTACGCGTGCTCGAGCTCGCTGAACGGCAAGCATCAGCTCTTCGCGTGGTGCAGCCTGATCTCCGTGATGTCGTCGGACGTCTACGTGCGTCTGTGCTCGATGGGTTACATCACAGACCTGAGGATCTTCTAGATGGGCGTCACGAACATCAACAGCTACGACGTCCTGGTGATCGGCGCGGGAGGCGCCGGGCTCCGCGCGGCCATCGAGGCGGCGGGCGCCGGTGTGTCGGTCGGCCTCATCTGCAAGTCGCTGCTCGGCAAGGCGCACACGGTCATGGCGGAGGGCGGCATGGCTGCGGCGCTCGGGCACAACGACGACCGCGACAACTGGAAGGTGCATTTCGCCGACACGATGCGCGGCGGCCAGTACGTGAACAACTGGCGGATGGCCGAGCTGCACGCCAGGGAAGCGCCGGATCGCGTGCGCGAGCTCGAGGCGTGGGGCGCGGTGTTCGATCGCACGCCGGACGGCCGCATCAACCAGCGCAACTTCGGCGGACACCGGTATCCGCGTCTCGCGCACGTCGGCGACCGCACCGGCCTCGAGTTGATCAGAACGCTGCAGGATCACACGGTCTATCTGGGCGTCACCGTCCACATGGAATACACGGTGATCGATCTGCTCCACGACGATCAGGGCGCGGTTGCCGGCGCGGTTGCCTACGACCGTGAACGTGGACGCTTCCACATGTTCGTGGCCAAGGCCGTGGTGCTCGCGACCGGCGGTGTGGGCCGCGCCTTCAAGATCACGAGCAACAGCTGGGAGGGCACCGGCGACGGCCACGCGATGGCGTATCGCGCCGGCGCCGAGCTCATCGACATGGAGTTCGTGCAGTTCCATCCGACGGGCATGGTGTGGCCGCCGTCAGTGAAGGGCATCCTCGTGACCGAGGGGGTGCGCGGCGAGGGCGGCGTCCTCAAGAACAACGAAGGCCGCCGCTTCATGTTCGACGACATCCCGGACAACTACAAGCCGCAGACGGCATCGGACGCCGAGGAAGGCTGGCGGTACACGCAGGGCGACAAGAGCGCCCGTCGACCGCCCGAGCTCCTGACGCGCGACCACGTGGCGCGCTGCATCCGCCGGGAGATCAAAGCCGGCCGGGGATCTCCGCACGGCGGCGTGTTCCTCGACATCGCCTGGATCAAGGAGAAGCTCTCGAACGCCGAGGACCACATCAAGCGCAAGCTCCCGAGCATGTACCACCAGTTCAAGGAGCTCGCGGACATCGACATCACGAAGGAGCCGATGGAAGTCGGCCCGACGACGCACTACATCATGGGCGGGATCAAGGTGGACGCCGACACGCAGGAGTCCACCGTGCCGGGGCTCTTTGCCGCCGGTGAGTGCGCGGCGGGCATCAACGGCGCGAACCGGCTCGGCGGCAATTCGTTGTCGGACCTGATCGTGTTCGGCAAGCGCGCCGGGGAATTCGCGGCCGCGCACGCGAAGAAGCGCGGCAGCGTGAAGCTCAACGACGCGGCGGCGAACGACGCGATGAAGGCGGCGCTCGCGCCGTTCGATCGCGGTGCCGCCGGCGAGAATCCCTACAAGGTTCAGCACGATCTGCAGGAGATGATGCAGGACCTCGTCGGCATCGTCCGCGTGGAGTCCGAGATGCTCGAGGCCGTGCAGCGCCTCGGTGCCTTGAAAGAGCGCGCTTCACGGTCCGGCGTCGAGGGCCACCGGGAGTACCACACCGGGTGGCACGCGTGCATCGATCTGCGGAACCTGCTCATCGTCTCGGAGGCCATCGCGCGTTCCGCAATCGAGCGCAAGGAGAGCCGCGGCGGGCACTTCAGGGACGACTATCCGGACAAGTCGGCCGAGTTCGCGACGTTCAACATCGCGGTCTCCCCGGGCACGGGCGATGCGATGCAGGTGGTACGGCGACCGCTGAAAGAGATGCCGGCTGAACTGAAACAAGTGATCGAAGATCAAAAGCAATAGAGCCCTGCTTCATGTGCAAAGAGCATGAGTGCAGCGTGAGGAGTTGATGGCACAAGCGACATTCAAGATCTGGCGCGGCGGTTCGGACCAACCCGGCACGTTCGTGGACTACTCCACCGAGGTGTCCGAGGGCATGGTCGTCCTCGACGCGGTTCACAGGATTCAGGCGGATCAGGCGCCCGATCTGGCGTGCCGATGGAACTGCAAGGCCGGCAAATGCGGTTCGTGCTCGGCCGAGATCAACGGGCGTCCGAAGTTGATGTGCATGACGCGTTTGAACAGCCTCGACATGACGCAGCCGGTCACCGTCGAGCCGATGCGGGCATTTCCGTCGATCAAGGACCTGGTGACGGACGTGTCCTTCAATTTCCGCGCGAAGCCGGGCATCAAGAAGTTCGCGCCACGCAAGCCCGACGCCGCGGATGGCACGTGGCGCATGGCGCAGCGCGATGTCGATCGCGTCCAGGAATTCCGGAAGTGCATCGAGTGCTTCCTCTGCCAGGACGTCTGCCACGTGATCCGCGATCACGGCAAGAACGACGAGGGCTTCATCGGGCCGCGCTACTTCGTCTACGCGGCCGCGCTCGAGATGCATCCGCTCGATTCGGCCGACCGCCTCCAGGATCTCAGGGACGCGCACGGCCTCGGCTACTGCAACATCACCAAGTGCTGCACGACCGTGTGCCCCGAGCACATCCACATCACCGACAACGCGATCATTCCGCTCAAAGAGCGGGTGGTGTCACGGTACTACGATCCGATCACGCGACTGCTGCGCATGATTCGATCGTGAGCGTCCGGTGAAACAGATCGGCTCCGATCGCGTCGAGTTGCGCGGCAACCTGCTGATCATCACGACGCCGGTCCGGGATCTCCCGGACTGGCAGGTCCGGAAGTATCGAGCGCCGCTGATCCGATTCGAGGGCCGCTCGTGGCGGATCACCTCTCGTACGACGTTGCCGGACGGAACTACGCGCTTCGAGCTCGCCCCATGGGATCCACGCGACGGGGAGATTCCCGGTCCAGAGATTGAGTATTCGCCGGAGGCCGTCGCGCTGCGCGATCAGGCGCTCGCGATTGGCCGGCGCCGCAGCCGCGGCACCATGCTGCTCAACTACGTGGGCCCGCTCACGGGCTTTCTGCCGGCGCGCACCAAGAATCGCCTGGAGGAGGTCTACGGTATCGACTCCGTCGTGTCGACGAAGTGGTCCGTATTCCTGGAATTCCTCGTGGCGCTGGGCGCCTTCGTCTTGACGGCGATCGGATTGATGGTCATCGCGCTGGGTTATCCCAGTCCGATTGTCCCGATGCTGATGGTGGCGATCGGCATCGTCACTGGCGTGGACGCAGGAGTGAGACTGAGTCGGGTGCTCGCTGAGGAACGGCCGCCGCCCGGTTTCTACGAGTGGCTGTTCATGCGCAGGCGCGGGTAGACTCTTGGCATTGGGGGCCCCATGTTCGAGTTGAAGTCCCTGTCGCCGGCTGCGATCCCGGCCGCGCTCGCGAAGGCCGAGCGCTACCGCCTGATCAACGAGCCCGAGCAGAGCCAGAGCATCTGCGAGGACATTCTCGCCGCCGATCCCGCGAACCATGACGCGCGCGTGATGCTCATCCTCGCGTTGTCGGATCAATTCGCGCACCGTCATCCGCTCGCCGCCGCCCGTGCGCTCGACCTGGTCGCCGGACTCGCGAGCGACTATGAGCGTGCGTACTACACCGGCCTCGTCGCCGAACGCCGCGCGCGCGCACTGCTCGATGTGCCCGGCCCCGGCGCTCGAGCGGCCGTCGAGTGGCTGCAGGACGCGATGGAGGCATACGAACGCGCCGATGGTCTCAAGCCCGCCGGCAACGACGAGGCCCGGCTGCGCTGGAACTCGTGTGCGCGCGTGCTGAACTCGAGGCCCGACCTCCTCCAGGTGGAGGACGCGGCCGCCCCGGTCATGAACGAATGACCCGCGCCTCCGCCTAAAACTGAAAGTAGATGAACTGCGCGCCGCTGAAGTCGCCCCACAGAAGCACGCAATAGAAGACCGCGGCGTAGAGCGCGTAGCGCACCCCCATCGGCAGCCGGAGCGGCGCGTCCTCGTCGTCATAGCGCGCCTGATAGATGTGCACGAGCAGCAACGGCGCGACGACCTGCAGGAACGGAATCAGCAGTGAATCGATCGTCGTAGCGGTCACGCGGAAGTTGGTGAACAAGAGCGCCGTGAAGGACGACAGTTGCGAGAAGGACTCCGCCCGGAAGATGAGCCAGCCGTAGCAGGTGGCCAGGAACATCACGCTCCCCAGCGCCAGCCGCTTCAGATTGAGGCCCGGAGGAATCACGACGCCGTTTCTGTCGCCGAAGCCCGCGAGCGAGTGTCCGGCGACGAGCAGCGCGCCCTGATAGAGGCCCCAGATGACGAACGTCCACGCGGCGCCGTGCCACAGGCCGCCGAGCGCCATCGTGATCATCAGATTGCGGTGCGTACGCCATGCGCCATGCCGGTTGCCGCCCAACGGAATGTAGAGGTAGTCCCGTAGCCACGTGGACAGGCTGATGTGCCAGTGACGCCAGAACTCCTGTGGCGAGATCACGAAATACGGGAACCTGAAATTGACGTTGAGTTCGATGCCCATCATGCGCGACACGCCACGCGCGATATTCGAGTAGCCGGCGAAGTCGCCGAAGATCTGAAACGCGAACGCCCAGGATGCGACGAGCACGTCGGCGCCGGTGGGCGCCGCCGAGGGCCCGAAGACGGTGTCGACGAGCGGCGCCAGGTTGTCGGCCACGAACATCTTCTGGAAACAGCCCCAGCCGATGAGCCAGAGCCCGCGGACGACGTGCTCCTTCGTGACGGTGCGGGGCTTCTCGATCTGCGGCAGCAACAGGGACGCGCGGAGAATCGGACCGGCGACGAGATGCGGAAAGTAGGCGACGAACAGCGCGAAGTCGAGCGGGTGCGTCGTCGGCACGATCTCCCGCCGGTACACGTCGATGACGTAGCTGATCGTCATGAACGTGTAGAACGAGATGCCGATCGGCAGGACGATCCTGAGCGTCAGCGTGTCCACGTGCCAGCCGAACGTGCCGGCGAGCGCGGCGAAGCTCTCGGCGAAGAAGTCGAAGTATTTGAAGAACCCGAGCATCCCCAGGTTGAAGACGAGGCTCAGGATGAGCGCCAGCCGGCGTTTGGACGGCGACCGATTCGGGCCGAGATACCGGCCGACGAAGTAGTCGACAACCGTGGATCCGATGAGCAGGCCGAGGAAGCGCCAGTCCCAGGAGCCGTAAAAGTAATAGCTCGCCGCGAGCAGCATCACGTTCTGCGCGCGGTGCGGCAACACGCGGTACAGCGCGTACACCACGGCGAAGAACAGCACGAAGTCGATGGACGTGAAGACCATCAGCGTCCCGCCTGCGTGGTCACGAGACCGCTCGTCCGCAGAAAGTCGAAGAGCGCGGCGGACACGACGTCGTGCCCGCGCGGCGTCAGGTGGACGGTTCGCTGGAAGAAGAGGCCCTGCCGGTTCGGCTGCGCGAAGAGAATTGGCTGGAGATCGAGGATCGGGACGCCGAGCGGCTGCAGAGCTTCGTTGAAGCGACGCGATGCTGATTGCCGGTCGAGCACTCCGCCCGCCTGCTCCACCGCGGCCTTCAGGTGGCCATAGTCCGTGTCGTCGGTCTGGAACCTGGCCGGGACCAGCACGACGGCCGTTCGGGCGCCTATCGCGCGAGCGCGGTCGGCAATCTTGCCGAAGGCCTGCCGCGTCACGTCGAGACCGCGCTGAACGATGGGGGGCGGATCCGCAAGGTAGCTCGCGAGCGGCCGCTCCGGAGTGCCGGTCACGAACCGGGCGCGCAGCTGGTCGTATCGCACGCGCACGAGCTGCAGCACCACGCTCGATCGCACGAGGCGGCGAATCTGCCGCGCCGCCGGTTGAGCGGTCGCAAGCGGCCGGCCCGCGTCGATCGACGGACCGCCGTCCGCGGCCTCGATCGCGTCATTCCCGACAAAGGCGGCGATGAGCACGATGTCCGGTTCGAACGCCGCCGCGACGCGATCGAACAGGAACCAGTCGTCGACCGGGCCGTAGCCCTGGACGCCGGCGTTGATCACACGCCAGTGATCCGGGCCGCCGGCGGCATTCAACTGCCGCTCGAGTTGCTCGCAGAACGTGACGGCGGCGTCGACCTGCACGGAAAACACAAGCGAGTCACCGAGCACGACGATGCGTTTCTCGCCGCGGGGCTTCGGACCGATGGGCTCCTCGTCCCGGACGCCCTGCGCGTTGATGCCGACCTCCGCGGAGAACTCCACGGTCGTGTAGCGGATCCGCGCGCCCGGCCGCAACCGGATCCCGACGTTCGGGTCGTCCATGAACAGCGACTGGAATGTCGACGAGCCTTCGAACGCGCCGTAGAGGCGGAGTCCGCCTTCGATGACGGCGAATTCAAGAGCGAGGATGAGACCGAATAAAAGAGTGCGCTTCAGGATCGTCCCGTCACCGCGCCGAGCGCCTTGTCGAACACCGAGACCACCGTGTCGGCCTGGTCGCGGTTGAACACCATCGGCGGGGCGAAACGGATCGCGTTCCTGCCGGCGCCTAGGATGAGGATGCCCCGCTGGAACATCTCCTGCACGACGCGATTGCGCTCCTCAATCGCGCGCTCCTTGGTGACACGGTCCCTGACCAGCTCGACGCCGATCATGAGTCCCTTGCCGCGGACGTCTCCAATCAGCGGATGCTTGTCCATCAGGCCGCGCAGGCGCTCGAGAAAATACTCGCCCACGACCTCGGCGTTGCGCACCAGGCCGTCCTTGAGGATCTTGATTGTCGCGAGCGCGGCGGCGGCGCTGACGGGATTGCCTCCGAACGTCGACGCGTGCGCGCCGGGGGGCCACGTCATCACATCGGCGCGGGCCGCCGTCACGCCGAGCGGCATGCCGGACGCGATCCCCTTCGCCACGGTGACGATGTCCACGTCGAGATCGAAGTGCTCGCACGCGAACATGCGGCCGGTGCGGCCCATGCCGGACTGCACTTCGTCAGCGATGAGCAGCATTCCGTGCTGCTTCGTCAGCGCACGCAGGCGCTGCAGGAAGATCGCCGGCGGCACGACGTAGCCGCCCTCGCCCTGAATCGGTTCCACGAGCACGGCCGCAACCTCGTCGGGCGAGACGAGATGAATCAGGATCTGCTCCTCGACGAAGTTCAGGCACTCGGCGGCGCACGACTCCGATTTGAGGCCGAGCGGACAGCGATAGCAGTTGGCGTAGGGCGCGTGGTAGACGCCTGGCATCATCGGCCCGAAACCCCGCCGCTGGACGTACTTGCTGGATGTCGCGGCGAGCGCCCCCAGCGTCCGGCCGTGGAACGAACCCAGAAACGCGATGATGTTGAAGCGCTTGCTCGTGTACCGGGCGAGCTTGATAGCGGCCTCGATGGCTTCGGCCCCGGAGTTGCTGAAGAACGAGCGTACCTGCTTCGTGCCGCCGCCGACGGGCACGATGCCCGCCATTTCCTCAGCCAGCTTCACCTGCGGCTCGTAGTAGAAGTCCGTGCCGGACATGTGCAGGAATTTCTGCGCCTGCGCTGTGATCGCCCGCACCACATCGGGGTGCGCGTGGCCCGTGCTGTTCACCGCGATCCCTGCCGCGCAATCGAGGAAGACGTTGCCGTCAACGTCCTCGACGACCGCGCCCTCGCCGCGCGCCATCACGAACGGATAGTCGCGCGTGTACGACGGCGAGACGTACTGGTTGTCGCGAGCGACGATGGCCGCGGCTTTCGGGCCGGGCAACGTCGTCTTGATGTCGGGAACTGTTTTCATGCGTGTCATTCCGGACACCGGGACTGAAGCCCCGGCCTACGACCCGCGGAGCCACGTAGGCCGGCCCTTCAGGGCCGGTGACCTGCTGAAGGCCCGGCGGTCATTTCCGCTTCCAGCGTGTGCCGGCCGCGGAGTCCTCGAGGATTATCCCACGCGCTTCGAGCTCGGCCCGGATGCGATCGGCGGCGGCAAAATCCCGTGAGCGCCGTGCGTCGCGGCGGGCTTCGATGAGCGATTCGATCTCGGCCTCGGGCACGGGCGGCGCTGCGTCTTCCGCGCGTCGAAGCGCCAGTACGCCGAGCACGCGATCGAAGGCGGCGAAGGCGGCGAGAATCACCGCGGCATCCGGCTCGCCGAGCCGGCCCTGATCCATCGCCGCATTCATCTCCCGCACGAGCTCGAACATCACGCCCTGCGCCGCCGGTACGTTGAGGTCGCTCCCGATGGCCTCGCTGAACGCACGCCGGGCGGCGGCCACGCGTGACGAAACGGCCTCGTGCGCCTCGCCGCCGCGTACGGCCTCGGCCCTGGTGACGAAGTCGGCAAGCCTGGTCACGGCGGCCTCCGCCTGCGCCAGGACGTCCCAGTTGAACGTCAGCTGCTTCCGGTAGTGGACGGAAATCAGGAGGTACCGCAGCGCCGACGCCCGGTGGCCTTTGTCGAGGATGTCGCGCACGGTAAAGACGTTGCCGAGCGACTTCGACATCTTCTCGTTGTCGAGGTTCAGGAACTCGACGTGCACCCAGAACCGCGAGAACTGCACGCCCGTGGCGCCTTCCGACTGCGCGATCTCGTTCTCGTGATGTGGAAACACGAGATCGATTCCACCGCCGTGAATGTCGATCGGCGCAGGACCGAGGAGGCGGAGCGCCATCGCGGAGCACTCGATGTGCCAGCCCGGCCGGCCTGGACCGCAGCCGTAGTCCCACGTCGGCTCGCCCGGTTTTGTGGCCTTCCACAGCACGAAGTCGCGTGCGTCGTGCTTCGTATAGGTGTCCGCGTCCAGCCGCGCGCCCGGCTGGATGCCCTCGTGATCGAGACGCGCGAGCTTGCCGTACTCCGGCAAGGTCGAGATCCGGAAGTACACCGAGCCCTCGGATGTGTATGTGTGTCCGCGCTGGCCGAGCGCGTTCACCATATCCACCATCGCGCGCAGGTTCGCCTCGTCAGTCGCGCGCGGATTCTCCTCTACCGGCTCGAGTCCCATCGCCGCGGCGTCCTCGAGGTACGCCGCCACGAACCGATCGGTGTACTCGCGCAGCGCAACGCCCGCCTGCTGGGACGCGTGAATCGTCTTGTCGTCGACGTCCGTGAAATTCATGACGTGACGCATCGCGTAGCCGGCTTCGTACCGGAGCGCGCGCCTCAGAACGTCAAGGCTGACGAAGGTGCGGAAGTTGCCGATGTGGCCGCGGGCGTAGACCGTGAGCCCGCAGGTGTACATCCGGACCGTGCGGCCGTCGGCCGGGACAAACTCCTCTTCCCTTCGTGTCAGGGTGTTGTAGAGGCGCATGGGGCGTGCTCAGCGCCGGGCGACCGGGATGGAGACGTCGACCGACTCTCGGTGTCCGTTGCATGACACATCGACGCGGATGCCACCGGTGTCAGGCGTGAATGCCAGTGAGACCTCGGCGCCGGCTGCGGCACCCGCCGCCATGCGGTCGATCGCAGCCGTCACGGCCGACGCCAGTGCGGCGGCGGCATCGGCCGAGCCGCCGGCCAGTTCCGCGTAGCGGGAAGCCACGTCCGGCGCGAGCGCCCGATAGGGCTCGGCCACCGGTACAACCATCGAAAAGGCGTCGGGCATCGGCGTAGATCTTATCAATGTCCAAGCGGGGGGACTTCGTCCCCGCCGCACCCCCCTCACGCGTTCGCTCGCGGGGGCCCCTTCACCCCGCTCCGCTCTCGCGGCTCACTCGCACGGCTCGTTCGCTCAGACGGTGATCCTTGCCAGGACTGCTCGGGCATCGTCACAATCAGCCGCGATCTGTGCCCTGAGGGCGTCAAGGCTGTCGAACTTCCGCTCCTCGCGCAGTCGCGACACGAACGCCACGCGCAACCGGGCGCCGTAGAGATCGTGCTGGCCGTCGAGCAGGTACGTCTCGACCATGAGCCGGCCGTCCCCTATCGTCGGCCGGATGCCGACGCTCGTCACGCTCGGATGCGTCACGCCGCCAACGATCGCGAGGGTCACGTAAATCCCGAAGGCCGGCAGCAGCGACGAGCCTGCATCCAGGTTTGCCGTCGGGAAACCCAGCTCACGGCCGCGGCCATCGCCATGCACGACCGTGCCGTCGATGGTGTAGTGCCGGCCCAGCAAGGCGCCGGCCTCATCCACGCGTCCCTCCGCGATGAGGCGCCTCACGCGCGTGCTCGAAACAACGAATTCCTTGTAGCGGACGGGTTCGATCTTCTCGGTGCGGAAGCCGCGATCTTCGCCGAGCGCACGAAGCAGGGTGAACGTGCCCGCGCGATCCCGCCCGAAGAGGAAGTTCTCGCCGACCCAGACCTCCGAGACACGCAGCCAGTCGATCAACACGCGCTCCACGAACGTTTCTGGCTCCCACTGCGACAGCTCGCGAGTGAACCGGACGATCGCGACCGCCGCGAGGCCGGCGCGCTCGAACGCCTCCAGCTTCTGGTCGAGCGTCATGAGGAGCGGCGGGGCCTTGTCGGGCCGCAACACCTGCGGCGGGTGCGGATCGAACGTGACCGCAACCGCCGTGCCGCCACGCTCCTCCGCGCGGACGCGCACCTGTTCGAGCAGCTGCTGGTGCCCGCGGTGCAGGCCGTCGAAGTTCCCGAGCGCGGCTATCGGCGAGGGCCACTTCGGTTTCGGCGCGTCCGGAAAGTAGATAACCTGCATCACGGGGCCCCGGCGGCCTCGCCAGCCGCGGCGATTTCAACTGCGAGGCCGTCATGGGCCAGCGTCATGCCCTCGGGCAGCGACGCGCACGTCGCCGCGTGTCCAAGCTCGTGAGCGATGTGGGTAAAGAACGTCCGCCGCGCGCCAATCCTCCCGGCCATCGCCACCGCTTCGTCGATCGTGAAATGCGTCGGATGCGGACGCTTGCGCAACGCGTCGAGCACGAGACAGTCGAGCCCTTCGAGGAGCGCCACCGACGCGTCCGGAATGCCATTGCAATCAGTGAGATACGCGAACCGCCCGAGCCGGAATCCCAGGATGTCCCACGGGCCGTGCTTGATGGGAACCGGCTGTACGACCACGCGGCCGAGACAGAAGGTCCCGCCGATCTCGAACAACCGCAGGTCCGGAACGCCGCCGCCCTTCGGGGCACCCGGCTCGAACACGTAGGCGAACGTGCGGCGCAACTCACGCAGCGTAGCGGCGTCGCCATAGATCGGCATCGGCCGCTTGCTCAGCATGTTGTACCGCCGGACTTCGTCGAGGCCCATGACGTGATCGGCATGCGAATGCGTAAACAGAATGGCATCGACGCGCCGCAGATCGTGGGTCAGCGCCTGCGCGCGCAAGTCCGGCGTCGTATCCACGAGCACCTTCAGCCCATCGTCGCATTCGATGACGATCGACGGGCGGAGCCGCTTGTCGCGGGGATCCGGGGATTGGCAGACGTCACAGTCGCAACCGATCATCGGCACGCCGTGTGACGTGCCTGTGCCGAGAAACAGCACGCGCACGAACGAGGAATGTACCATAGCGCCCGTGACCCACCCGGCCTCCCGGCTTTCCATTCGCGAGCGGCGCGCGGCGCGCGCGATCGCACGCCTCGTCCGGATCATGGCCATCCTGCGCTCCCGCGATGGCTGTCCCTGGGATCGAAAACAGACGCCGAAGACGCTGCGGCCGTTCCTGATCGAGGAGACGTACGAAGCCATCGACGCGATCGACCGCGGCGACATGAAGGAGCTTGCGGGTGAGCTCGGCGACGTGATGTTCCAGTGCATCTTTCAGGCGCAGATCGCCGCAGAGGCGGGCCGCTTCGACATCGCCGACTCGCTCGATCACATCGTCCAGAAACTCATCCGGAGGCACCCGCACGTTTTCACGGCGAACGGTGTGCCGCTGTCAAAAGCCGCGCGGCGAGGCAAGGTCCGCACTTCTGGCGCCGTTCTTCAGCAATGGGAGGCGCTCAAGGCCGGAGAACAGGCGAAAGCAGGGGTCGAGCCGCGGTTACTGTCCGGCGTCCCCCGGGCGCTGCCTGCACTCACACGGGCGCTGGAGATCGGCACGAGAGTCGCGGCCGTCGGATTCGAGTGGCCGACGACAGCCGGTGTCATGGACAAGATTGAGGAAGAAGCACGGGAACTGCGCGCGGCGCTCCACGAAAGCCCGGCACGGGCGGGCGAGGAAATGGGTGACCTGCTCTTTTCCATCGCCAATCTCTCGCGCAGGCTCGGCATCGATCCGGAGGCGGCGCTGCGAGAGGCCAACGACAAGTTCACGTCGCGCTTCTCCGCGCTCGAGGACTCGCTCGAAGCCGCGGGCTCAACCGTGCACGCGGCGACACTCGAGGAAATGGAAGCCGCGTGGCAGCAGGTCAAGGCCGCTCGCCTTCCGGCACGCCGGAAAGCGTCAAGGACCACGACCGACCGCTCGCGGTCAGAACGCGCGCGGTCCGGCCGTCCGTCTCGACGACGATCGCGCCGTCCGCGTCGGTCCTGAAGATGCTCGCGCCCGCCGCCTCGAGGCGCGCCACGACTTCCCGCGCAGGGTGACCGAACAGGTTCCCCCGGCCGGCGCTGACGATGGCAACGTCGGGCCGCAAGGCTTCAACCAGCCGCGCGCTGGTCGCGGTGCGGCTGCCGTGATGACCGACTTTGAGGATCGTGAGCCGTGGGCCGCCCTCTGCGCGGATCGTGCGCTCGAATTCGCCGCCGGCATCCCCGGTCAGCCAGAAATCGACGAGGCCATAGCGAACCCGCAGCACGACCGAATCGTCGTTGCGCACTTTCTGCCGCTCCCACTCCGGCGGTCGCGGATGCATCGCCTCGACGATGGCGCCACCTGACTCGAGGGAGTCACCGGCGAACACCGTGCGCCAGGAGATGCCAAAGGAATGCGCAAGGGCGACGAGATTCTGGCGATCGAGATCGCGGGGAACCGGAATGCCTTCCCAGATTTCTTGCGGACGGAGATCACGCATCACTGCCGGCACGCCCCCGATGTGGTCGCGGTCGCCGTGGGAGACGAGAAGCCAGTCGAGGCGGCGAACGCCGAGTGCCCAGAGAGCCGGCGTTACCACTCGCCCGCCGATATCGAACGGCCCCGGCGTTCCTCCGGCGTCGATAAGCAGCGATCGGTGGCCAGCCGTCTGAAGGATCACGGCCTCGCCTTGACCGACGTCGAGCAGTGTCACCCGGACGCGCGCACGACTCGGTTGCATCGCTTCGATGCCTGGCGCGCAGGTGATCACCGCAAGGCACATCGCCGCAGCGGCCAGGCAGACCCGCCGGACACGGCCGCCGGCCATCACCATGAAGGCGAAGAGACAGGCGTAGTAGCCCGCCGTCCAGAACGGATCCGAAGGCGCCACGCGCCAGGTCAACCATGGCGCCGCATCCACCAGGGCGCACGAATCGAGGAGCCACGCCGCGGCTGCGCTCGCGACGACTGCGGCCGTCGCGGCCAGGCCGGGCCAGACCGTCGCAACCGCCGTAACCACGAGTCCTGCAACCTGCACGAGCGCCATCGCCGGAATCGCAATCAGGTTCAACACGAGTCCAGCGAGGCTGACGCGGGCGAAGGTGGCGGCCGCCACGGGCAAAAGAAGAAGTTCAGCGGCGACACTCGCAGCCACGAGCGCGGCGGCAGCCCAGGCAACCCGGACGTACAGACCCTTCGTCTTTCCCGCCTTCTCCTCCGCACGCCCAAGACTCGCGATCCACTCCCGCCCGAACGTCACGATACCGAGAGTCGCAGCGAACGACAGCCATGCGCCGACGTCGATCGCGGTCAACGGATCCGCGACAAGGAGCAGCACCGCGACGACGCGAACGGTCGCGACCGGCGCCGGCCGGAGTCCCGCCACTGACAGGACGAGGTACAGCACCGCCGCGACGACGGCTCTCACCACCGAGGCCTCGCCGCCCACCACCCAGCCGAAGGCGGTGATCACGGCGACTGTCACGAGCGCCACGGCGCGTGGCGATCGAATCACGAGCCGCAGCGTCCCAAAACACAACGCGGTGAGCAACGCGACGTTCCCGCCTGAAATGGCAATCACATGAAACGTCCCTGCCTCCTGCAGGCGCCGCTCCACGTCGTCCGGCAAGCCCGCGCGATCGCCGATCAGGATTGCGCTCACGATGGCGGCTGCATCCGCCGACCGCGGGGCGACGAACCGTGCCGCGGCGGCGCGGACGCGCCACCGCAGCGCGGCCGCGGCCTCGTCACCCAACGCGCCGCGCTCGACCTCGACGAGCGCGGCGCTCTTGATGGTGCCGCCGAGCGCAAACGGACGCCGCAGGAGCTGGCGCGCCGGTGACGGCGCGCCGAAGTTGAGGAGCATCGGAGGGCGCCGTAACGCGACTGGCGCGCGGACGGACCGCCCGCGCGTCCAGTCGCGAAGCCGGGCCACGGCAAGGTCGCCGGCCACATGGGTTTGCAGGCGCCCGGCGACGCCATGCCGGGCGCCTGCTGACTCGACTTCGCGCACGTCGATCGCCAGCGCGACGCCCGCCCCAGCGGGCGTCGCGTCTGCGGCCAGGACGCCGGAGACCATCACGGGGCTCTCGAGGCGGCCGGCGGGGCCGGCCGCCTGGTCGAACCAAGTCGTGAGAGATGGCGCGGCCGCGCGGTCCCGCGCGGCCGCGCCCCACGCTGTCATCGCTGCTGCCAAAACCGCGATCCCGAGCACGCGACGCACTCGGGCGTCCGGCAACGCGAGCATCAGCGACGCCGCGGCGATCGTTGGCGCCGCGGCGTCGCCGGCACGGACACCAGTGTTGACACCGAGCGCCGCTCCTGCGGCGACGGCTGCCGTCACCCAGAGTCCAGGTTGAAGCACAGCCGGACACGTGCAAGAAGCGGTGCGCGCGGATCTGCCGTCAGGTCCGCGAATGACGGCATCGCGCGTTGGAGTTTTTCCAATCCGGCCCGCCCGGGCGTGGAACTTTCTCCAACTGGGTTTAAAGTGCAGTGCGGATGTCGATTCCTTCGCCCATCCACCCGGGCACGAAGATCGGTGGCTACGTCGTCGAGCAAATCCTCGGTCATGGCGGCATGGGCGACGTGTACCTGGCCCGGGATCTGGCGCAGGAACGGCTCGTGGCCCTGAAGGTCCTGCCGGCGGACGCCGCGCACGACGTCCGCCGCCAGGACCGTCTTCACCTCGAAGGCCGCGTTCTGCAGAGCCTGCGGCACCCTCACATCTGTTCGGTCTATGAGCTTGGTGAAGACGGCGGTCGCGTGTTCCTGGCGATGGAATACGTCGAGGGCCGCACGCTCCATGAAGTGACCGTCGATGGACGGCTCGCGCCGGCGCGCGTCATTGACATCGGCTGTCAGCTGGCCGAGGCGCTCGAGGCCGCTCGCCGGGCCGGCGTCGTCCACCGCGACCTCAAGGGCACGAACGTCATGGTGCTGCCATCGGGCGACATCAAGGTGCTGGACTTCGGCCTCGCCAAATTCGCGCCGACGAGCGAACAGCGCCTGATGAACCCCGTAGCGAGACCAACAGACCCCGGTCTGATCTTCGGCACGGCGGAGTACATGTCGCCGGAGCAGGCCCTGGGCCGCGAGGTCGATCACCGCAGCGACCTGTTCTCGCTCGGCGTGCTCCTCTACGAACTGCTGACCGGCGCGCTCCCCTTCAAGGGAGGCACGCGCATGGAATTGTTCTGGTCGATCCTCAACGAGCAGCCGGCACCAATCGCCGAACTCAATCCCGCCGTCCCGCCGGAGCTTGCGGCACTGGTGGAGCACTTGCTGGTCAAGGACGCCAAGGCTCGGCCGCAGAGCGCCGAGCGGGTGCTGCACGAGCTCGAAGAGCTTCGACCAAAACCCAGCGACGATCGCCTGAAAACTCAGGCGGCGCGCCGACGATGGATAGCGCGCGTTGGAGGCTCCGCGCTCGGCGTGGCGCTGGCGCTGGTGCTGGTGCCCCTCGTGCAAGTCTTCGGGTGGTGGGCCGACCGGGCGCGCGAGACAAGCGCGATGAACGCCGGCAGCATCTGGCTCTCAACCGACGCGGTTTACGACATGACGTCGGTGGTTGATCGTGCCGTGAGTCCCGCGATCATGTGGGTGGCGAACGACGGCCGCGTGCTCTACGGCACGGCGCGGAGCCACGGCCAGGGCGCGCTGTGGCTCAAGGCTCCCGGAGAAAAGGAGCCGCGCGTCGTCGTGGCCGACGCGGGCCCGGCCGCCGTGGCCGGGCCGGAGGAACTGGTGTTCTTCGTGCGGGCCGAACCTGCGCCGGGCCTGTATCGGACAGCCCTCGAGGGCGGCACGCCCGAAATGGTGGCTGAAGGTCCCGTGCTGAATCCGATGGCAAGCAGGGATGGTCTGACGGTTGCGTTTGTGAGGCCGGTGCAGGGCGGCTACACGCTGTGGGCGGTTGCTGCCGCCGGCGGATCTCCATATCAGCTCTCGTCCATGCTGGCCTCTGACATCCCGTTTGTCTCGGCGGATTTGAAACGCGTCGCGGTCCAGCAGGCGGCTGACGTGCTCGTCTGTGATGTACCGGGGTGCGGCAACCAGGAGACGTTCCCGGTCACGACGCTCATGGGTTGGACACCGGACAGCACCGCGCTCGTGCACCAGGGGGCACCCGGCGTCGCGAACATCTGGCTGACCCGAGTGGATGACGGCAGCGTTCATCAGGTGACGCGGTTCTCCTCCGAGACCGCGACGAGCGTCGCCTGGTCGGCCGACGGCCACCGAATCGCCGTCACCCGGCACAGAACATTCAGAGATTTCGACTGGTTTGGCTTGTTTCAACGGTAGGCTCCGATTGCCAGTCCCGGCCCTTTGAGCTACGCTATTCACGGTTTTGTAAGCAATTGGAGCGGCGGAGACGCCTTTAGGAGAAACTATGCAGATTTACCGTCGAGTAATGATCGCCCTTGTAGCCGTCGCGATGGTTCTGGCCGCAGCCCCGGCGTTCGCGCAGGGCGCAGGCCAGGCCCAGGTCAACTCGGGGTTTGGTATCGGCGCGTTGGGTGGCTTTACCTGGACGCAGCCCAGCACGGATGACGTCGGGGTCACCGAAGCCAAAGCCGGCTACGTGTTCGGACTCTGGTTCGGCGGCAACCGCGACAGCCGCGCCGGACTCGGCGCCGAAGTGAACTACCTGGTGAAGAAGGTGTCGCTTGCCGGCCAGGATCAGAAGCTGACCTACCTTCAGGTGTTTGTGCCGTTCGACGTTCGGTTCGGCTACCGCGAGAAGAACAAGCCGAACGGTTACATCGTGGTCGGCCCGAACTTTGACATCAACTTCAAGGCCCAGAGCGGGGACAACTCCGTGGACGACGTGTATGGCGGTCTCGGCATTGGACTCACCGTCGGCGCCGGCGTCGAAGCCGCGCGCGTGGGAGCCGAGGTTCGGTATTCCTGGGGCCTGAAGAACGCCCTCCAGACGGACGAGAACATCGGCACCATCGGCGACGTGAAGTTCAACACGCTGTCGGTCGTGTTCAAGGTTCGCTTCAACTAGATCCTCGAATTGACGCGAAAAGGGCCGGCGCATGGAAATGCGCCGGCCCTTTTTTATTGACCAATTGACCGATTGACCAATTGACCGATTGATGGACTGACCGATTGACCGATTGATGGATTGATGGATTGATGGATTGACTGATTGAGCGATTGGCTAGTGCCCGCTAGTCCTCGCTGGCGGGAGTGGTGCGGCGCCTCTTGACTGCCGACCGGGCGTGCTTCGACTTCAGCCGCTTCTCCTTCGCGACTGCGCTCGGTTTCGTGGCGCGACGGGGCCTTGGTGCTCTTGACGCGCGATCGAGCAGATCCTCCAGGCGCTCACGCGCTGCTTCTCTGTTCTTCAGCTGCGTTCGGTGCTCGTGGGCATGGATGACGATCACGCCATCCACCGACAGCTTGTGGCCCGCCAACTTCGCAGCGCGCCCCTTGACCACCTCCGGAAGGCCGGACTTTGCAAGGTCGAATCGCAACTCAACGGCAGTCGCCACCTTGTTGACGTTCTGACCGCCCGGCCCTGACGACCGGACGAAATGTTCAGTGATGAGAGATGGATTGATCCGCATGAGGATTGATGGCTTGACGATTGACGGATTGGGCGGAGCCGCCTGCAACCTCCATAGTAGCCGCCCCGGGCAGGGTGTGTGCAATCCGGTGTCTCATGACACCAACGGAACTTAAGGACCGCACTCTACGCGTCGCCATTCGGGTATACCGATTCATCCGGCCAATGCTATCCGAGCCCGACACTCGGCATGTCGCGATGCAACTCTTCAGATGCGCGACATCAGTCGCAGCAAACTACCGTGCAGTGTGCCTGGCAAGGTCAAAGAAAGAATTCAGCGCAAAAGCCGGCGTTCTTCGGGAAGAGTCCGACGAGAGCCTGTTCTGGCTGGTGTTCATAGCCAAGGCAGGAATGGTGCCGACAACGCGGGCTGAGCTGCAGGAACTGACAGAGGAAGCGGACGAGCTAGCGAGAATCTTCAGGGCAACCTACCGAACGAGTCAGGCGAACCTGGGTAGAACCGGGTCCAAGGACCGATGATGAGGGAACGCCCCAACCCCAGTCATCCAATCCGTCAATCAATCTGTCAATCAATCTCTCAATCAGTCAATCCCTCAATCGGTCAATACTCTACTTCTTTCCGCGTAGTACTCCTGCAACGACTTCACTTCCATCCCCTCGTGCCGGAGGGATGCAATGGCGGCCACTGCCGCGGCGGCGCCGGTGAGTGTCGTGATGGCGGGAACGCCCTGGAGCATGGCGGCGCTCCGGACGGCGCGGTCGTCGAAGAACGATTCGCGTCCGAGCGGCGTGTTGATGACGAGCGAGATCCGCTTGTTGAGCAGTTCGTCGCCGACGTGGGGGCGTCCCTCGTTCACCTTGAAAATAATGTCGACCTCGAGCCCGTGCGCGCGCAGGTAGGCGGCCGTTCCGCGCGTCGCGACCAGACGGAAGCCGAGCGCGGCCAGTTCGCGCGCGATCGGCACGACGCCGGCCTTGTCGAGGTTGTTGACGCTGATGAACGCCGTCCCCGACTGCGGCAGCTTCTGGCCGGCGCCCATCTGCGCCTTGGCGAACGCGGTGCCGAAGGACTCGGCGCCGCCCATCACTTCGCCGGTGGATTTCATCTCGGGGCCGAGCAACGTGTCCACGCCGGGGAACCGCACGAATGGGAACACAGGCGTCTTCACGAAGAAGCCGGACACCTGCAGATCCTCGGTCACGCCCTGATCCGCCAGCGACTGCCCGATCATGAGCCGCGCGGCGACCTTGGCGAGCGGAGTGCCGGTGGCCTTCGAGAGATACGGCACGGTCCGCGAGGCGCGCGGATTCACTTCGAGCACGTAGACGACGTCGTCCTTGACCGCGAACTGCGTGTTCATGAGGCCGATGACGTTGAGCGCCCGGGCGATCCGGCGCGTGTATTCACGAATCGTGGCGACGTGCCGGTCGTCGAGCTTGAACGGCGGCACAACGCAGGAACTGTCGCCTGAGTGGATCCCGGCCTGCTCGATGTGTTCCATGATGCCGCCGATGACGACCGCGCCTGTCGCATCGGCGAGGCAGTCCACGTCGATTTCCGTCGCGTCCTCGAGGAACTTGTCGATGAGGATCGGATGTTCGGGCGACGCGTTCACCGCGTGGCGCATGTAGCGATCGAGCGCGCCCATGTCGTAGACGATTGCCATCGCCCGTCCGCCGAGGACGTAGGAAGGCCGGACGACGACCGGGAATCCGATCTCGGTGGCCACGGCGCGCGCCTCATCCTGCGACGTGGCGGTGCCGGAAGGCGCCTGCGGGATCCCGAGATCCCAGAGGAGCTTCGCGAACCGCTTGCGATCCTCGGCGAGGTCGATCGAGTCGGGCGACGTGCCGATGATCCGCACGCCTGCCTCTTGGAGCGGCAGCGCAAGCTTGAGCGGCGTCTGGCCTCCGTACTGGACGACGCAGGCCACGTCTCCGCCGGCCGATCGCTCGCGTTCGATGATCGCGTGCACGTTCTCGAACGTGAGCGGCTCGAAGTAGAGCCGATCGACCGTGTCGTAGTCGGTCGAGACCGTCTCGGGGTTGCAGTTGACCATGACGGTCTCGTACCCCTGCTCGCGCAGCGCGAACGCCGCGTGACAGCAGCAGTAGTCGAACTCGATGCCCTGGCCGATGCGGTTCGGTCCGCTGCCGAGGATCACGACCTTGTTGCGGCTGGTTGGATTCGCCTCGCACTCCTGTTCGAACGTGCCGTACATGTAGGGCGTGAACGACTCGAACTCGGCCGCGCACGTATCGATGCGCTTGTAGGCGGCGACAATGCCGGCGTCGAGGCGAAGCTGCCGGACGCTGGCCTCATCCGTGCCGAGCAGAACAGCCAGGTCGGCATCCCCGAATCCCGCGCGTTTCATGTCGAGCAGGACGTCGTTCGACAGATCGCGGGCGCCCACGACGCGGACCGACTTCGCCATTTCGACGATTTCGAAGAACTGCGTGAGAAACCACCGATCGATATGCGTCAGGCGGTGGATCTCCTCGATGCTCCAGCCGCGCTCGAGCGCGCGGAACACCGCCCACATGCGCCGGTCGGTCGGGATTCCGAGGGCCTGTTGCAGCGCGGCGTCGTCCTCGTTCTCGAACGGTCCACCGGCCCTCGTCTGGCCGAAGAGCAGACCCGAGCGGCCGTGCTCGAGAGAGCGGAAGGCCTTCAGGAACGATTCCTTGAAGGTCCGCCCGATCGCCATGGCCTCGCCGACCGACTTCATCTGCGTCGTCAGTGTCCGATCCGCCTGCGGGAACTTCTCGAACGCCCAGCGCGGGACCTTGGTGACCACGTAGTCGATCGTGGGCTCGAAGGACGCGGGCGTGAGGCGCGTGATGTCGTTGGGGATCTCGTCGAGCGTGTAGCCGAGCGCGAGCTTCGCGGCGATCTTCGCGATGGGGAAACCAGTGGCCTTCGAGGCGAGCGCCGACGACCGCGACACGCGCGGGTTCATTTCGATCGCCACCATCCGCCCATTCTCGGGATTGATGGCGAACTGGATGTTCGAGCCGCCCGTCTCGACGCCGACGCGGCGGATGATGCGCCGCGCGGCATCGCGCATGCGCTGGTATTCCTTGTCGGTGAGGGTGAGCGCCGGCGCGACGGTGATGCTGTCGCCGGTGTGGACGCCCATCGGATCGATGTTCTCGATCGAGCAGATCACGACGAAGTTGTCCGCGCGGTCGCGCATGACCTCGAGCTCGAATTCCTTCCAGCCGATGACGGACTGTTCCACGAGGATTTCGTGGACGGGGCTCATGCTGAGCCCCCGGCCGCAGATTTCGCGGAACTCCTCGATGTTGTAGGCGATACCGCCGCCGACGCCGCCGAGCGTGAACGACGGCCGGATGATCAGCGGGAATCCGATCTGGTGCGCGGCCTCGAGCGCGAGCTCCAGTGAATTCACGCACGCGCTCTCGGGGACTTCGATCCCGATCGAGCGCATCGCTTCCTTGAACTTCTGGCGATCCTCGGCCACCTTGATGGCGCCGATCGACGCGCCAATCAGCTGCACGCCGTACTTGGCGAGGACGCCCTTCTCTTCGAGCTCCACCGCCAGATTGAGCGCGGTCTGGCCGCCGACGGTGGGCAGCACCGCGTCGGGTCTCTCACGCTCGATGACGCGCTCGAGCATGTCCACCGTCAGCGGCTCGACGTACGTCCGGTCCGCGAGCTCCGGGTCGGTCATGATCGTTGCCGGGTTGCTGTTCACCAGCACGACTTCCAGGCCCTCGTCGCGCAGCGCCTTGCAGGCCTGCGTTCCCGAGTAGTCGAATTCGCAGGCCTGGCCGATGACGATCGGACCGGAACCGATGACGAGAATGCGTTTCAGATCTTGACGTTTTGGCATTTCAATACAAGCGCAAAGGGCAGAGGGCAAATGGCAAAGGGAAGTTGAAGGGCACAGGGAAAAGGTAAGGACGGAGGTCGGGCCGCAACCTTTGACCCTTGGCCCTGCGACCTCCCTTTGCCCTCTGCCCTTTGCCCTCTGCCCTAATCAACGTCTCTCCATTGCTTCCATGAACTGGCCGAATAGATAGTCCGCGTCGTGCGGCCCCGGCGAGGCCTCCGGGTGGTACTGGACGCAGAAGACCGGCCGATCGCGATGGCGCAGCCCTTCGATCGTGCCGTCGTACAGATTCACGTGCGTGACCTCGACGTCCTTCGGCAGCGTCTCGGGATCGACGGCAAAGCCGTGGTTCTGTGAGGTGATTTCGATCTGGTTGGTCCGCACGTCGCGAACCGGATGATTCCCGCCGCGGTGACCGAACTTGAGCTTGAAGGTCTTCGCGCCCATCGCGAGTCCGAGGATCTGATGCCCGAGACAGATGCCGAAGACCGGCACGCCGCTCTCCGCGAGCTGCCGCGCGTTGTCGATGGCATACGGCAACGCCGCCGGATCGCCCGGGCCGTTGCTGAGGAACACGCCGTCCGGTGAACTGGCGAGCAGTTCGGACGCCGGCACGCCCGCCGGATACACCCGAACCTTGCATCCGTTCTCCGCGAAGCGGCGCAGGATGTTCCACTTCATGCCGTAGTCGTAGGCCGCGATCTGAAGCGGACGTCCGGACTTCCGGGACGGCAGGACGAACTCCGCGTCTGACTCGGCCGCGTCGCCCGCCTCGGCCGAGGGCCAGTCGAAGGCCGCGCCGCACGTGACGTCCTTCACGAGATCCGCGCCTTCCATGTGCGGAATCGCGCGCGCGCGGTCCACGAGTTCGTCGGCATTCACGCGTCCCGTACCGATCACACCGCGCATGACGCCCGCGGACCGTAGCAGGCGCGTCAGCGCCCGCGTGTCGATGTCCGAAATAGCCACGATGTTGTTGCGGCTCAGGTAGTCGCGCAGCGTGCCGGTCGCGCGCCAGTTGCTCGCGACCGGGGATTCGCTCCTGACGATGAATCCGGCCACTTGAAGACCGCGTGACTCAACATCGTCGCCCGCCACACCGTAGTTGCCGATCTCGGGACACGTCATCGTGACGATCTGGCCGGCATACGACGGGTCGGTGAGGACTTCCTGATAGCCCGTCATGCTGGTGTTGAACACGACTTCGCCGGCGGTGGACCCTTCCGCGCCGGCGGACTTGCCGTGAAACACCTTGCCGTTCTCGAGCGCGAGTACTGCGTTCATCAGCGGTTAGTTCCTTCTCCTGCCCGAGCCGGTCAGCCGGGCCAACTCTGTCTGCTCCAACGAGACGGCGAGCCGGGCCTGTTCACCGGCGACGACCTTCACCGTCGATGTCACGCGACGATGGCCCTGCAGTTCTATCAGTACCCGGTGATCTCCGGGTGACATCGAGGAAACGCGCAAGGGCGTCTGGCCTACCGCCTTGCCGTCCACCATGACCCTTGCGCCACGCGGGCGGGAATCGACACTGATGGATCCTGGACGAGCTTCGCCGCCGGGTCTGAAGACCCGGCCCCCATCAGCTGCAGCCGGAGTCGGCGGCGGTTCAACGCGCGGAGCGATCGGCTTCACGTCGCTGGTGGAACTGTTGGAGGCCGGGTCTTTAGACCCGGCTGGTTGCGCAGTCACACTCGCAACTTCTCTTTCGATCCGCGCACCGTTCGCTCTCGAGAAACCGACGCGGTATCCGAGCAGTCCGCCTACCGTGAGTGCCGCCGTTGCCACCGCGGCAATCGCCGCCCATGGGAACCTCGGTGCATCGATCGGCAGCGCCTCATCGAGGATCGCCGGCATCACGGGTGCGTCCGCAGGTACGTCGTCCACGTCCACCACGCGCGTTGGAAACAACGGCGCGTGTGCGATCGGAAGCTCCTCGGCCGGCGTCTCGTCGAGCACCACCGTTCGATGCGCCTGGGTGGTCGCCGCCGCCGGCGAAGCGTGATCCTCGGCGCTGGCGGCCATCGCCGTTTCAAGGGCACTCGCGAACTCGGCAGCCGACGCGTACCGTTCCGAGGGCGCGTCCGCGAGGGCCTTGTCGAGCACCGCGGCCACCTCGACGGACGGCGCGCTCATCTTAAGGACCAGCTCCTGCGCCATCGCGCCGAGCGCAAAGAGGTCGGAGCGCCGATCCCAGCTGCCGCCGCCCGCGCGCTCCGGGGCCGCATACGGCTGCCGGACGGCAGCGCGCGCGCCAGCCGACTCGAGCGCCTGCGCCACACCAAATCCGGTGATCGTCACTTCTCCACCGGCCCGTACGAATACATCGCGGGGATGCAACGCCCCATGCCCGATGCCGACGTCCCAGGCGGCGTCGATGGCCTCCGCGATGGAACGGCAACATGCCGACACCACCGCGGCGGTCATCGGACGCGACTCACGCAGAATGGCATCGAGCGTCTCGTGATCAGTGGACACAAACTCGAGCGCCAGGTACGGCAGGTTGCCTTCGATACCCGCGTCCACCGCGCGCACGACGCCCGGCGCATCCACGGGACGCGTCACGATGCCGCGCAGCGACTCCACAAAGACGGGAATCTGCGAAGGCGGAAGATCGAGACGGAACGCCTTGATGACGACGAGCCGTTCGCGCTGTGAATCGTACGAACGAAAAACAGGGCCCAGAACGCCGCTGCCGATTTGATGCAGGACGCGAAACGCGCCGAAAGCGGGTGGTGGGTGCACTACGGATGCATCGTCAAAAGGCAGTGCTGGCGCTCCTTGCGAACAAGAAATCGTAGCACGTCTGTAGTAGATTGACGTCGTGCCGAGCCCATCCGACGCGGTCGCCGCGGGCGCGTCCGTCCGCGAGGCCATCGACCTCCGGCGCTTCCCGTGGATCCGTCCGCTTGTCGGCGAGTACACACAGAATTTCGCCCGGCTCGCGCCACTCTTCGCCGGTAATCCCTCCGACCCTGACGCGTGGCGGACCACGATCGCGCGCGTCTCGAAGGCGCCGCGGGACCGCGCCGCGATCCACGCGGCGCTGATCCGCCAGCTCAGCCGCAGGGGCGCGCCCGAGGAAGCCCGTCGATCCGCTGACCGCCTGGCATCGCCGTCGAGTGTCGCGATCGTCACCGGCCAGCAGGCGGGTGTGTTCGGCGGTCCGCTCTACACGTTGCTCAAGGCAGTCACGGCTATCCAGCTTGCGCAACGCGTGACTCAGGACTACGGCACAGAGGCCGTTCCGGTGTTCTGGGTCGATGCCGAGGACCACGATTGGGACGAGGTGCGATCGGCACGCATCCTGGATTCGCAGTTCAACGTGGCGGACGTGACGGTTCCGGATCCGGAAGGAGCCGGTTCGCTGCCCGTCGCGAAGCTGGTGTTCGACGAGGGTGTGGCGGCGGCACTGGACGAGCTGGCCCGCCTGCTGCCGCCGACCGAGTTCACCGCGGAAGTGATGGAGTCCCTGCGACGCCGGTACTTCCCCGGCGCAGGAGTGAGCGCCGCCTTCGCCGGCTGGATCGAGGACCTGCTCGGACGCCAGGGCCTGGTCGTATTCGAAGCCGACGACCCGAGCGTGAAACCGCTCGTGGCGGACCTTTTCGAGCGTGAGCTCCAGCATCCGTGTACGACCTCGAAGCTCGCCACCGAGGCCGGCGCGCTCATGTCGTCGCTCGGCCATTCGCCACAGGTGGTTCCCTCGGAAGACAGCGTGGCGCTCTTCTATCTGGACGGCACGTCGCGCAAAGGGATCAAGCGCCAGGCTGGTGCGTACACGGTGGGCGACGGCGTTCGGAGCGTCGCCGACGTATGCGCCGAAGCGAAAGCGCACCCAGAGCGGTTCAGCCCCAACGTGCTCCTGCGTCCAATCGTGCAGGACAGGCTCTTCCCCACCGCGTGTTACGTCGCGGGCCCGAGCGAACTGGCGTATCAGGCTCAGCTTGGCGGCATCTATCGCGAGTTCGGCGTCGAAGCGCCGCTGCTGCACTCCCGGGCGAGTGCGACGATCGTCGACTCGGCCGCGGCGCGCTTCCTCGATCGGTCGAAGCTTCCGCTCGAGGCGTTGCACGCGCAGGACGAGTCGGCGCTCAACCGCTTCCTCGAGGCGCAGCTGCCACCGGACCTCGATCGGGTCATCAGCGAACTCGGCGAGCTCGTGGGCGGCCGAGCGGACGTCCTCAAGGTCACTGCGACCACCGTCGATCCGACGCTGGCCGGTGCGGTGGATACGACCGTTGACAGGATCCGGGAGACGTTGAACAGCCTGCAGTCGAAGATCATTCAGGCCGCGAAGCGAAAAGACGAGACGCTGCGCCGGCAGTTCACCCGCACCCGCGCCCTGTGTTTCCCGGGGGGCGATCCGCAGGAACGCGCGCTGTCTCTCCCGTTCTTTTTCAACCGCTACGGTCTTTCGCTCGGCGACCGTCTCATCGCCAGTCTCCCCCTCGAGACCGATCGTCACTACTCGTTGATGCTCTGACCTCCAGCCATCGGACGCGGCCATGTCTTCGGCAACCTCGCCCGTCACTCCAGTCGATCTGCTCGTGTTCGGTCCGCATCCCGATGACATAGAGATTGGCCTGGGCGGGACCGTGGCGCGACACGCGCGCCTCGGCCACGCCGTCGGCCTGTGCGACCTCACTGCCGGTGAGATGGGAAGCAACGGCACGCCCCTCGAACGGATTGCCGAAGCGGAGGCCGCCCGGCACGTGCTGGGCGCGGCGTGGCGGATCAATCTGCGTCTCCCCGACCGCGGACTCTCGGTGGCGCCACCACACGTCGTTTCAATTGCTTCGGTGATCAGGCGCGCGCGTCCAAGATCCGTCGCGATTCCCTACTGGGACGATCGTCACCCCGATCACGTCGCCGCGAGCGCGCTGCTCGCGGAAACGATTTTCAGCGCGGGGCTGCGACGCTTCGAGGCAGACGGCGAGCCCTGGCGACCGGCGATCGTCTGTCACTACTTCATCAACGACCACGTGACGCCGTCATTTGTCGTCGATGTGAGCGCGACGTATGAGATCAAGCGCCGGGCACTCGCCTGCCACGCGTCCCAGTTCGCGCCCGCAGGCGAGGACGCGATCAGCACGCGCTTGACGCAGGATACGTTTCACCGGCTGATCGAAAGCCGTGACGCGCTGTTTGGCGCCGGGATTGGCGCGGCCTTCGCCGAGGGCGTGGTCGTCAGGCGGCCGATCGGCCGGCCGGGCCTCCTTCCTGATTAACGGTCGTCGACGATGACCATCGGCATGATCTGCTACGCGTCGATTGGCGGCAGCGGCATCGTGGCAACCGAGTTGAGCCTCGCCCTTGCCGCGCGCGGGCACTCCATTCACATCATCAGCACAGAAACGCCGTTCCGGATCGGGGACGATCAGGACGGCGTCACGCTCCACCGGGTGCGAGCGCCGGCGTATCCGCTCTTCCGCGAGCCCCAGTATTTGCTTTCCATCGCGAACAAGGTCGTCGAGGTCAGCCGGCGCTCGAAGCTCGACATCATCCACGCGCACTACGCCGTGCCGCACGCCACGGCCGCTTTCCTGGCCCGGCAAGTGCTCTCGTCGACGGAGCGCGGGCAGGCCCCCGCGGTCGTGACGACGTTGCATGGCACGGACATCACGCTGGTCGGCAATGACCCTTCATATTCAGAAATCGTCGCGTTCTCGATCCAGCAGTCCGATCACGTCACGGCGGTCTCGGCGAGTCTTCGACAGGCGACCCAGGCGAATCTCGGCGTGTCGCGCGAGATCGAGGTGATTCCCAACTTCCTCGACTGCACGATCCACCGGCGTGGGCAATTCCCGGAGCTCCGGCAGCGCTTCACGCAGGGCGCGCCCGACGTGAAGATCGTCGTCCACGTCTCAAACTTCCGGCCGGTGAAGCGCATCGACCGCGTGATCGCGATCTTCGACAGGATCCGCCGGCAGGTGCCGGCGCGCCTGCTCCTGGTCGGTGATGGCCCCGAGCTTGGGCCTGCGATGCAAGCGTCGCGCGACCTCGGCATCACCGATCTCGTGCACGCCGCGGGCGCTCAGGAGGATGTGCAGCGGCTGCTGTCTATCAGCGACGTGTTCCTCCTGCCCTCCCAGGAAGAGAGCTTCGGACTAGCGGCGCTCGAAGCGATGGCCTGTGGTGTGCCCGTGGTCGCCTCCCGCGTTGGAGGTCTGCCCGAGGTCATCGAAGACGGCGTTACAGGCTTGCTCCACATACCGGACGACCTCGATGGCGCTGCAGCTCGAGCCGTCGCTCTACTCACCGATTCCGGGCTCCACGAAGCTGTCTCGGCAGCGGCGACGCGCAGGGTCTTGCACGACTTCTGCGCCGACCGCGTCGTACCGATGTACGAGGCGGCCTACGCTCGAACGCTCGAACGACGGTTTTTCACTTGACTTCCGTGGCGGGAGGCCAAGAATATCCCCCTGCGACTTCATTCAGGCTCCGAAAGAAGTCCCTCGCCTGCTTTCGGAGTTCACGGCGTTCTGCGAGCGGAGGAGTTACATGAAGATGCGACGGCTGTTCGCTCTGCTCCTTGTGGCCCTCGTTGCGGGCGCAAGCCCCGCATTCGGACAATCTCAGGCCATCAATGGAACCATCGAAGGCACCGTGAAAGATGCGCAGGGCGGCGTGCTGCCCGGCGTGACGGTGACCGTCACCAACACCGACACCGGCGCGGTCCGCGTCGTCACGACGAACGAAGCCGGTTTGTTCCGCGCGCCGCTCCTTCCGCTCGGCACATATAAGGTTGAGTACCAAATGACCGGCTTCGCCAAGCGGTCGCGCTCCGGACTCGTACTGACCGCGGGCCAGATCATCGTCGCCAACGAGACGCTGACGGTCGGGGCGCAGGAGCAGGTCACCGTTACGGCGAACACGCCCCCGGTGGACCTGGCCAAGACGGACCAGGGCCGCAACCTGACGGAAGTCGAGATCAAGAACCTGCCGAACGTCGCCCGCAACCCGTACAACTTCGCGCTGCTCGAGCCGGGCGTGACGGGGTTCGAGAACGAGGAGTTCGGCGTTCCCCGCTTCGCGATCAACGGCCAGATGCTTCGGGTCAACTTCCAGATCGACGGCAACACGAACACGCAGAAGGATCGCGCGGGCCTGCGCCTGATGCCGATTTCGGAGGTCATGATCCAGGAAGTCCAGATCGTCAGCGCCGGCTACGCGCCGGAGTTCGGCCAGACGACCGGCATGGTCTACAACGCCGTGACCCCGTCGGGCACGAACAAGATGCGGGGCGACGTCGGCTATCGCTTCCGGACGAAGGACTTCGCGGCCTGCCCGTTCTCGACGAACAACACGTGCCAGCTGGATCCGTCCACGAAGCCGGACAACTCGCTGAAGATCGCCACGGCGACCGTGGGCGGCCCCATCGTCAAGAACAAGCTCTTCTACTACGGCGGCTGGGAGTGGACGCGTCAGGAGCTGCCGCGCCTGGTCACGATCGATCCGGCCGTCGCGGCCGCGGTCGGCGTGAAGGCACAGCCCTTCTCGGTGCCGTCCTATCGCGCGACGCCGTTCTACATCGGCAAGCTCGATTTCCAGATGAATGCGGCGCACCGCCTGTCGTGGCGCACGAACACGTTCACCAACGACAACCCGTACCAGAGCGGCGGCGGCAATACCGCAATCGAGCGCGGTAACGACTTCGCCGACGCGATGATCTCGTCGTCAGTGCAGGTGATCTCGACGCTGGGCGGCAGCAACCTCAACGAGTTCCGCTTCCAGGTGGCGCGCCGGGAGACCACGCGGCCTCCGTCCGATCCGAGTACGACGGGACCGTCGGTGAACATCACCGCCACCACCGGACAAAACAACGGCATCCAGTTCGGGCCGTACACCGGCATCGGCAACGACTTCATCCAGCGCAACATCCAGGTGCTCGACAACTTCACCCTGCTGCGCGGCCGTCACGGCTTCAAGATGGGCTTTGACGTGCAGATGATCTTCGACCATCGCGGCACGGCGCTCCCGGTGCAGTACACGTTCCCGAACGTGCAGGCGTATCTCGACGCGAAGTCGGGCGTGAATCCAAAGAGCTACACGTCGTTCACGCAGACGATCGGCACGCCGGACTTCGACATGGACAACTCGCTGGCGAGCTGGTTCGTGCAGGACGACTTCAAGCTGAAGCCGAACTTCAAGGTGCTCTACGGCGTCCGCCACGACATCTACCTCTACAACAAGGGGATCGAGGGGTCGCCGTACTCGTCGACGTTCAACCGGGACCTGAACAACATCGCGCCCCGGGTGGGTTTCGCATGGACGCTCGATCCGAAGACGGTCATCCGCGGCAGCACGGGCATCAACTACGACCAGCCACTGCTCGCGATCATCGAGACGGCCTACACCAACTCGGGCCTGGCGGCGCGCACGACAGGCTTCAATCTCGGGCCGACGAGCCCGTTCGCGCCGAACTTCCCTGGCGATCTGAGCACCATCCCGTCGAACGTCGTGCAGATCTCGAGCACGGTGCAGGGCATGGCGCCGGACTTCGTGACCGCGAAGACCTGGCAGAACAACATCACGATCGAGCGGCAGCTCGGGGAGAGCTACTCGCTGTCGATCGGCGTCAGGCATTCGCGCGGGTACGACCTGCCGGTCATCAACGACGTGAACCTGGCCGGCATTGCGCCCGTCCGGTACCTCGCTGACGGCCGCGGCGTGTACAGCGCGGCGGTCAATGCGACGACGCGCGTCGACCCGCGCTACAACCGGGTCCAGCTGGTGCAGTCGGTCGGCCAGTCCTGGTACAAGGGCTTCACCCTGGCCCTGAGCAAGCGCTACTCGAACGGCGTGCACATGGCGCTCAACTACGGCTGGGGCAAGGGCATCGACACTGCCCCGCTCGGCGGCGCCACGCTCGCGATCCAGGGCGACGCGGGCCGCTCGGATCCGGTGGACCTCGAGCGCGACAAGGGCCCGAACCAGCTCGACATCCGCCACACGTTCAACGCGAGCATCGTGGCGATCTCGAACGTGAAGGGCCTCAGCCCGCTCTGGAACAAGATCCTCAGCGACAACCAGATCTCGCTGATCCTGCTCGTCAACAGCGGACAGCTTGACGGCATCGCCGGAAGCCGCGACCTCAACCTCGATGGCACCGGCGGAGACCGGCCGCTGTTCATTACGCGCAACAACATGCACTCGCCGGTGCGGAAGAACGTCGACATGCGCTACTCGCGGTTCTTCCAGCTCCCGGGCAACAAGCGGTTCGAGATCCAGGCCGAAGCCAAGAACATCTTCAATTTCGAGGAGATCACCGCGATCTCGAACACGATTACGGTGGATGTGGACGGCAATCCGGTGGATCCCGTCACGCTCGCGCGCCTGCCGCTTCAGGCGATTTCGCTCAACACCGCGAACTACGCAGCCAACGGCTGGCGAGAACAGCGCAAGTTCCAGCTCGGCTTCAAGTTCTATTTTTAAGCGCGTCGGGGCCGGCGGGCAGACCGCCGGCCCCTCGCGCGGTTCCAGGTTCAAGGCACAGGGTTCAGAGTGCGACGACTATTTCTTGCCGTGATCGCGCTCGCGAGCACGGCCACAGCGGATGCTCTCTCTCCACAGCAGGTTGCCCCGGCAGCGAAGCGGATTCCGCTGACGATCGAGCGCCACATTTCGGGTGCGCCCATCACTCTCGGTGTGCCCTTCCCAAAGGACGCGCTCGAGTCACCCGATCGTGTCCGGGTCGTGAATGAAACCGGGCGCGAGGTGCCGTCGCAGGTCACGGAACTCACGACGTGGGAGCCGGCCAGCCGCAGTATCAAGTGGGTGTGGGTCTTCTTCTTCGCGGAGGCGTCGCCTCGTTACTTCGTCGAGTACGGACCAGCGGTCCGGCGCGCGCCAATCGCGAATCGCGTCGAGTTCATCAACCAGACCCGTGACAACGGACTCGCTGAAATCAACACCGGTCCCATGCGTGTCGTCGTCAGGCAGGGCGAAGGCGGCTTCATTTCGGCGGCGTACCTGGACCTCGATCGCAACGGCATCGATGACAACGACCTGATCGCCACCGGTCCAGGTGCTCGAGGCACCTTCGCGGATCTGCTCGACGACGCGGGCGTGGACGCGTCGAAGGCCACGATTCAGAGAACGTCCATCGAGAAGGGGTCCGGTCCGCTTCACGCGATTCTGCGCGTCGAGGGCGAGTACGCCTACGGGCGCGGCGACAACAACAAGGCGCCGTTCATCACCCGCATCCACGCCTACGCGGGCAAGAGCTACGTCCGCGTGCTCCACACGTTCGTCTACACGGGTGTTCCTGACAAGCACCGCAAGCAGGAGGGCGACTACCCGCACGTCGCCACACAGGGCGCGAAACTCATCGTCAACGATCCGACGGACAAGGGCTGGACGATTCCGGAAGATCGACTGGACAGGCTCGGCCTGGGACTCGTGTTGAAGTTGGACTCGAACCTGCGAATGAGCAACTCACCCTTGACCGTGCCGTGGTTCGTCCCCGGATCGGCTGGACTGGCTCCCTCATCGCTGCCGACACTCAACCGGGCATCATTGCTCCAACTCGGCCCCAAACCCGACCGCATTCCACCAGTGCCGACCTCCACTCCAACGACGCGCCTGACGGGATTCAGGGCGACGCTGCGAGCCGACGGCTTCGACAGCAGCGGCGAACGCGCAGACGGCTGGCTCGATGTCTCCGACTCACGTCGTGGAGTCGCGTTCGGTCTGAAGAATTTCGTCGAGGAGTATCCCAAGGAGATCCGATTCAATCCCGCCACGGGCCAGATGGACGCCTTTTTCTGGTCGCCCGAGGGTGGCGCGATGAGCTTCGCGCGCCTGAACAACGAGCCCGCGCAGGAGAACGCCACCGAGAACTGGGCGCAGGGCATCGCGAAGACGAGCGAGATGCTCGTCTACTTCCATGGCCGGCAGACGGAAGACGTCGCTCAGACGATGAAGCTGGTGCACGCGCCACCGGTCGCGCACCTGTCCGGGCAGTGGTACGGCACGAGCGGCGTGTACGGAGACTTCGCGCCCCGGACGAGCCACTTCCCCGACATCGAGCGCGCCGTCGACTACAAGTTCGACTGGATGCTGTTCAACCAGAAGTGGCAGCCGTGGTACGGGATGTTCGAGTACGGCGACATGATGAACCTGTTCAACGGCGAGACGTGGAACACGTTCGGCAACGGCGAGCCCGCGCAGGACTACATGTGGTGGCTGCAGTTCATGCGCACCGGGGATCCGAAAGTCTTCGACGCGGCGCTCGCTTTCAGCCGCCACCTCATGGACGTCGACAACACTCATTGGCCGACAGGGCCGAAGTACCTCGGCGATTCCAACTACCCGATGGACTGGTGGGCGCAGGCAAAGGAACCACCGGCGACGAAGTACCTCGGGATCGGCCGGCGCCATGCGCCCCAGCACTGGATGCACATCCTGAGCGCGCATGCGTGGGTGCAGGGCTGGATCGCCAGCTACTACCTCGCCGGCGAGCAACGCGGCCTCGACGTGGCGAAGATGACGGCGGACATGCACCTGCGACGGCTCTTCGGCGAGCACGACCTCACCGGACGCAGGCTGTACCTCTCCGTCTGGAACCTCTCGGAGATCTACGACGCCACGAAAGACCCGCGTTACAAGCGCGAGGTCGACGAACGCGTCGACAAGATGCTTCGACTGCAGCCGGAGCAGTACGACAGCATCGTGCTCGATCGGTTCGGCTACACGAACGTGTACGCGTCACAGGGACTGTCGCGGTACCTCGAGATCACCGGCAACCCCGACGTGCGCGCGGCACTGGTCAGGCACGCGCGCGCCGTGCGCGACAATCCCCCGCTCAATCACTGGATGGAGTCGTACCTTTCGTCCATTCACAGTCTGACGCTGGGCTACAAGCTGACCGGGGATTCTTCGTTCGTCGAAGAGATGTTGAAGCGGCTCGAGCCCCTCAAGGTCGATGCGTTGCCCCGCCCGATCGATGACTCGTGGACGCAGAAAGCGTTGTTCGAAGCGCTCGAAAAGGCGAACCACTTTCCTCAGGATCCGAATCGCATCCGGCCCGGCGCGAATTCCGTGCTCATGGCCAATCCTCCGCCGCGCCGGCCGATCTGGGCGTTCACGAATGGCTTGCGCGTCTTCGGCTGGACCAGCGCCTACACCGTCCCGTACGCGCTCGCGATTCTGGAAGAACAGGTTCGAATTTCGAAGGTGAAAACCCCGTAGCCGGCGGGCTCTAGCCCGCCGGTCGCTTCGGCGGCCTGAAGGCCGCCGACTACGCCAGGAGTGGTTATGTCCAAGTCCCTCGTTCGTCTCGCCCTCGGTCTCCTCGTCCTCACGGCTATCAGCGGGGCACCGGCCGGTGTCGCGACGCAGGTGATGCCCCTGCGCTTCGATCAGGGCGCGAGCGGACTCGGTCTCGCGCTGCGGCAACTGCCGGTCGAAGGCACCGTGCTCTACGTCACCGCGCATCCGGACGATGAGAACAATGGCGTGCTGGTGGCGCTCAATCGCGGCCGCGGCCTCAAGACGTCGCTGCTGACGGTGACGCGCGGCGATGGCGGACAGAATGAAATCGGGCCCGAACTGTTCCAGGCCATCGGCATCCTCCGCAGCGAGGAGTTGATGGGCGTGCACAAGTACGACGGCGCCGACCAGTACCACACCCGCGCGTTCGAGTTCGGCTACTCCTTCAGCGTCGACGAGACGTTCCAGAAATGGGGCAAGGAGGAAATCCTCCGTGACGTCGTACGGGTCGTCCGCACGGTGCGGCCTGACGTGATCCTCACGATGAACCGTGATGGGAACGGCGGCGGTCAGCATCATCAGGCGTCCGCGCGCCTCGCGCATGAGGCGTTCAGAGCCGCGGCCGATCCGTCGCGATTCCCTGAACAGATCAAAGAAGGACTCCGTCCGTGGCAGCCGCGCAAGGTCTATCAGGCCGGCGGCGGACCAGGAGGTGGAGGCGGCGGAACCGTGGCCGTGGCGGCAGGACAGACCGCATTGTTGCCGGTACGAGTTCCGACGGGCACCTACGATCCGCTGCTCGGCATGTCGTGGGCGCAGTTCGGGCAGATCGCGCGGTCGTACCACAAGTGCCAGGGCACGGGTCAGCTCGAAGCGTTTCCCGGCGATCAGGCGGGCGCGTACGCGATCTACGACAGCGAGCCTCGCGTGACGGCGCCGGAAGCCGACATCCTCGAGAACGTCGATACATCGATTGGGCGACTCGCGCGATTCGCCGCGGGCGAGGAGTCCAAAGTGCCCGCGCTCGCGTCCGGGCTCTCGGCGATCGACGCCGCTGCCCGCGAGGCTCTGAACACGTTCGACGCGCGCGCGCCGCAGAAGTCGCTTCCCGCAATCGGACGCGGACTGACCGCGGTGCGGCAGCTGCGCGACGCCGTCGCCGCGAGCACGCTTTCCGCGAATCCAAAGGCCGAACTCGTGTGGCGCCTCGATCGCAAGGCGACGGACTTCATGAAGGCCCTCCAACTCGCGCAGGGTGTGCAGGTCTACGTGATCTCGAACGACGGCAATGTCGTGCGCGGCCAGACGTTCAACGTGGCCGCGCAGATCTTCAACACGGGCATCGATCCGGTCGCGGTCTCGCAGGTACGGCTCAACGTCCCGCAGGGCTGGACCGCGACACCATCGGGCTCGGTGACGACGGTCGGTCCGAACCAGGGCGGGACGGTCACCTTCGCGGTCACCGTGGGGCCGGGAGCGCGCTACACCCAGCCGTACTGGAAGACACATCCCGGCGTCGATCGGTACGACCTCGAGATTCCGGAGCACGCGACGCTGCAGTGGAGCCCGGCGGACGTCACAGCCACGGTCAACTACACCGCCGCGGGAGTCAACGCCACGCTGACGCAGCAGGCCTACTACCGCTACGACGGCCCATGGGTGGGCTGGGAGAAGCAGAAGATCGTCAACGTCGTGCCGTCGGTTTCGGTGAAGCTGACACCGAATGTCGGCGTGGTGCCGCTCGGGGCCGGCGGACAGCGCCGTGAGTTCCGCGTCACGGTCGCGAACAACGCCAAGACCGGCGGCAGCGTCGACGTCAAGCTCGAGGTCCCTGCGGGCTGGAAGGTCGATCCGGCGTCACGCACGCTCACCTTCGGCGTCGAAGAGGAGGAAGTCACGTCCCAGTTCTTCGTGACGCCGCCGGCGAAGCTGGCGCCAGGCCAGGTCGAGGTACGGGCGGTCGCCACGCGCGATGGCGTCGCGTACCGTGAGGGCTACCAGGTCATTGCCTACGACCACATCCAGTCCCGTCACCTCTATCACCCGGCATCATCGACCGTGAAGATCTTCGACGTGGCACTGCCGGCCGGTCTCAAGATCGGCTACGTCATGGGCACCGGCGACGAAGTGCCGCAGGCGCTGCGTCAGCTCGGCGCGGATCTCACGATGCTCGACGAAGACGACGTGTCGTTCGGCGACCTGTCGAGGTTCTCCACGATCGTGCTCGGCATCCGCGCCTACGAAAAGCGCGGCGATGTGCGCGCCTACAACCAGCGATTGATCGACTTCGCCCGGGATGGCGGGCACCTCGTCGTTCAGTACAACAAGGTCGCGATGAATCAACTGGGGGCGGGTGCGGCCGGATCAGTTGGCGGGTTCGGGCCGGGAGCGGCCGGGCCTGCGCCGGGTGCGGCAGGACCTGCAGGTCCGACAGGCGCTCCGGGTGCGGCTGGTGCGCAGGCGGGAGGACGCGGTACTGGCGGCGCGGGAGGGGGACGCGGAGCTGGAGCAGCCCCGAACAGTCCCTACGTACCCTTCCCAGGCGGCGTGACGAGCAATCGCGTTTCGGTTGAAGAGGCGCCGATTCGAATCCTCGAGGACGGCGCGGTTGAGCTGGCGGGGCCGAACAAGATCACCGGCGCCGACTTCCAGGGATGGGTCCAGGAGCGCGGCCTCTACTTCTTCGGCGCGAACGATACGCGCTACACCGATCTCCTGGCGTCGACCGACTCGTGGCCCAACAATCCCGGCGAAAAGGTGGGCCTCCTCACCGTCGCCAAGCTGGGCAAAGGCACCTGGACGTACGTGGGACTCGGACTCTGGCGCCAGCTCCCGCAGGGCACGCAGGGCGCGTACAGAATCGTGGCGAACCTCATTGGCAAGTCGAGGGTCAAATAAACAACCTACAAGCTGCAATCGAGGTCATGGAGGAGCCGAACTTGATTTGCAGGTTGTTGGTTGTCGGTTGTCGGTTGCAGGTTGCTAAAGAGACTTGAGTGCGGCAGTCCGCTTAGCGTCCGACGCGGCAATAGCGGCGCGCAGCCCACCAGCAGTTGCGCGGTCCCGCGCCAGCAGGCTTCCTGAGGCCTGAAGGGCGGCGCTCACGACATCTCTGGAAGGCCCGCCGTGCGTCCTGCGGATCTCGACGAAGTGCTCGGGACTGAGGATGCGTGCGACGTCGGCGTCCGTCAGCCGCACCTCCCTGCCGGCCAGCTCGAGCGTAGCCGCCGCGATCAGATCGGCGACAGACGAGTCCGGCTGCTCGCGGCTGGCGCGGATCACACGCGTGGCGACGTCGTGCCCGGTGCCGAATGGCAGGCCGTGATCGCGCGCGAGTGTATCGGCAAGCTCCGTGAGGGTGACCCAGTGTTCCGAGGCGCGGGCGCGCATCCTGGCCACGTCGAACTCGGCATCCGCCATCGAGACCGCCACGATCTCGATGCCACGCAGCGCGTCGCGGAACGCGCCGGCCACGAGCGGCTGAAGATCGTCCTCGGTGTCGTTGATGTCGCCGAAAGGCGTGTTGTGCGCCATCGACGGGATCGCCTGCATCCCGCCCAGCGCCTTCGAGAGCAACGAGCGCGCGTGCTCGAGCGCAACCGGGTTCCGCTTCTGCGGCATGATGCTGCTGACCTGCACGAACCCATCGGTCAGCCTCAGGAATCCCATCTCGACCGTGCACCAGAGCAGCATGTCCTGCACGAAACGGCCAAGACCCACCACTGTGTTCGCGGCGGCTGACGCGCTCTCGAGGAGGTAATCGATCGACGCGATGCTGCCGTACGTGTTGCCGGTCGGCCCGTCAAAACCCAGGAGCGTGCTCGTTCGATCGCGATCGATCGGAAAAGCCGTTCCCGTGATCGCGCAGGCACCGAGCGGATTGCGGTTCGTGGCGCGATACGCCTCGAAAATACGCGCGGAGTGCCGCTCCAGTTCTTCGATCACCGCGAGCAGATAGTGCGCCACCGTCGTCGGCTGCGCGGGTTGCGTGTGAGTGTGCGCGGGATAGATGGTCCCAACGTGCCGCTCGGCGAGTGAGAGGAGCGATTGCCGCGTCCCGATCACCGTATCCGCGAGCGCAAGCACGTATTCCCGCAGCCGCATGCGATACATCGTCATCGCCATGTCATTGCGGCTGCGCGCGGTATGGAGACGGCCGGCAACGTCCTTGCCGCATGCCGCGGCGATGAGGCCGTCCACGTGGAAAAAGAGGTCTTCGCACGAACCGGGATAGGCCGTCGCGCGAACGGCCTTCAAGTCGATTCCGGCCAACGCACCGCGCAGCCGCCGGGCGTCTTCTCTTGACACGATGCCCTGCTCCGCCAGCATCACGAGGTGGCCCTCGTGCAACGCCATCATCGGATCGAGGAGCAGTGTCTTCGCGTCTTCGAAGATCTCGTTCAGCACCAGCCGAACGTAGTCCGGAGAGAAGGGCATGTGGTTCAGACGCGGCGGGCGCTGCCGGCGATGGCCGCGACCTTGGCCTCTGCGAGCTCCATTGCCGAGTACACGCTCCCAAGCAACGGCGCGTCGTCGCCGAGCGCTGACGTCGCCAGCAACGGCACGTTCGGCACGATGCGCGCGACGACCTTGCGCACCGGCTCGAGCAGCACCGAACCGCCGTGGCTCAGTCCGCCGCCAAAGACGACGAGCGATGGATCGAGCACCGAGACGATGTTCGCGACGGCGCTGCCGAGGAAAATACCGAGCTCCTCGACGACGGCCAGGGCCTCGGCGTCGCCGCGAGCCGCTGCCTCGAAGATCGTTCGCATCGCAGCCTCGCGGTCCCGGCCGGCGCGCTCGACGATGTTACGCGCGTGCGCCCAATCGGGAATGGCCGCGGCGCTGATGCGGCTCTCCAGGTAACCGCGCTCGCCGAAATCGATCTGCCAGTCACGGTAGTCGAGCGTCATGCGGCAGATTTCACCGGCGTACCAGTGATGCCCGCGGTGCAGGCGGCCGTCGATCATGACGCCCGCGCCGACGCCGGCGCCGAGTGCGAGGAACACGAAATGGCTGGCCGAGCGGGCCACGCCCATCCATCGCTCGCCAAGCGCCGCCATGTTCGCGTCATTGTCGACGCGCACGGCGGTGCCGAGCCGCGCTTGAATCAGATCCCGCAGCGGCACGTTCGTCCAGCCGACGAGGTTCGTCGCGCTGATGACCTTGCCGGAATTGACGTCGGTCATGCCCGGCGCACCGATGCCGACCGCAAACAGCTTGCGCATGTCGCGTCCGGCCTCGCGAATCGTCGCTTCGATCGCGGTGCCGACCTGCTCGATGGTCGCCTCGCAGGACTCGGCTCGTGTCCGTTCTTCCTTGCGGGCGATGACCTTGCCCTGGAGATCCGTCAGCGCCACCCGCAGGGTGCGCGAGCCGATATCGACGCCAACGAGGTAGCCGTACTCGGCGTTGAACTCCAGCAGCACGGGTGGCCGGCCGCCACTCGAGGCGCCGATACCTACTTCGCGCAGCAAGCCGACGTCCGTGACCAGTTCCTCGACCAGTCCCGAGACCGTCGGGGGTGAGAGCGCGGTCCGCTTCGCCAGATCCGCCCGGGAAATGGGGCCGTGCCGGCGGATTGCGTCGAGGAGGCGCTGGCGGTTGACGCGGCGGGTGTTGACCGCCATGTCGCCGACGTGGCCAGAAGTGAGCGGAATGGACACCGTGGGTCGGTAACTTAGTTCGTAGGCGGAAGAAAGTCCAGAGTCTTCAATACATCAATCGTTTCTTCGCCGTACACTGACAAAGTCTCGATGGCAGAACGCCCCGCGCCCACACCGCCACGCCGCCCCGCCGGCCGGACCCCGAACAAGCCCGGCCGAGGGCGCTTCCGCTTCGGTCTGCCGAGGCGGCGCTGGCTGCGCATCACCACGCTGGTGGTCGCGGGCATCGGCCTCGCTGGGTTCGGCGCGGCCGTCTTTTTCTGGATCAGCTACGGCCGCATGATCGACGCGCGCTTCGGCGGCGAACAGCGCGCGATCCCCCGCATCTTCGGCCGGCCGTTCGAAATCCGGCAAGGCCGGGCGCTGGAACCCGCCCAGCTCGTGCAGCGGCTGAACGACGTCGGCTATGCGGAACGTCCCAAGGCCGCGCAGCCCGGTGAATTCACGCTGTCGCCGGGCGTGATCACCGTCGTGACGAGAGCCGCGGATCAGGTGCCGTCGCAGACCGTCAAAGTCGCGTTCACCACCGGGGCAACGCCCATCGTGCGACGAATGACGGACGCCGCCGGCAAGGCCGTCGATCAGGTCACGCTGGAGGCGCCATTGCTCACGGCGCTCGCGCCGGGACAGAAGCGCCGCTTCGTGCCATTCGCGTTGATTCCGGAGCACGTGAAACACGCCGTCCTCGCGATCGAGGACCAGCGGTTCTATTCGCATCCTGGAGTCGATCCGATTCGCATGGTCGGCGCCCTCATCACGAACATGCGCGGCAACAAGAAGTACCTCGAGGGCGCGTCGACCATTACGCAGCAGATCATCAAGAACACGTTCCTGACGCCGGCACAGACGCCGAAGCGGAAGCTCCAGGAACAGTTCATGGCGCTTGTCCTGGATTCGCGGTTCACCAAGGACCAGATCCTCGAGCTCTACCTGAACGAAGTCGTATTGGGCCAGCGCGGGCCGTTCGCGATTCACGGCGTGGGTGAAGCGTCACGAATCTTCTTCGGCAAGGACGTCGGCAACGTGTCGCTCGCCGAAGCCGCCACCATAGCCGGACTGATACAGCAGCCGTCGGCCCTGAATCCCTTCCGGAATCCTGAGTCGTCAAAAACGCGCCGCAACCTCGTGCTCACCGAGATGGCCAAGGCGGGCTTCATCTCGGTCGAGGAAGCGAAGACCGCTGCGGGACTGCCGCTCAAGGTCGAGCGGCGCGCACTCGAAGACGAGGCGCCTTACTTCGTCGACTACGTCAGCAACATCGTCGAGGAGAAACTGGGCGGACTGCTGACCAAGTCCGGCGCGAGCGACGTCTACACGACGCTCGATCTGCACCTGCAGCGCATGGCGCAGGAAGCCGTCGCCGAGGGCTTGAAGGTCATCGACAAGCAGTTGCCGAAGCGGAAACAGGGACAGGCGCAGGTCGCGCTTGTGGCGATCGATCCCCGGACCGGCGAGGTGCTGGCGCTCGTCGGCGGACGCGGCTACAACGAGACGCAATACAACCGCGCGGTAACAACGCGCCGGCAGCCCGGCTCGATCTTCAAGCCGTTCGTATATCTCGCCGCGTTCGAGAAGACGGCCGACGACGGCACGCACGACCTGACGCCCGCGACGGTGATGGTCGACGAACCAACGATCTTCAAGGATGGCGACAAGGACTACGCGCCGGCCAACTACAAGGACGAATATGGCGGGCCAATGACCCTTCGGCGCGCGCTCTCGCTCTCGCGCAACATCGTGACCATAAAGGTCGCCGAGGCCACCGGCTACGGCCGCGTCGCGGATCTCTGGAAGAAGGTCGGCGTCGGCACGCCTGCGCTGGGGGTCCCGTCGATCGCGCTCGGCGTTTTCGAGGCGTCGCCGGTCGAAATGGCCACGGCGTACACCATCTTCCCCAACGGCGGAGAGCTCCGCGAGCTGCGGCCCATCACCAAAGTCGTGACCGCCGGCAAGACGGCAAGTGTTCCCGTGACGCCGCCGCGGCGCATCACGCGGCCCGAGACTACGTTCCTCGTCACGAACATGATGAGGTCGGTCATCAACGAGGGCACGGCGGCGGCGGTCCGGAGCAGCTTCTCGTTGGACGCCGCCGGCAAGACCGGGACGACCAACGATCAGCGCGACGCCTGGTTCGCGGGTTTCACGCCGGAGCTCCTGACGATTGTCTGGGTGGGTTTCGACAACAACCAGCCCCTCGGCCTGAGCGGTGCACAGGCCGCGCTGCCGGTATGGACGATGTTCACGAAACGGGCGCTGGCCGGGCGGCCGAATACGGCATTCGAGGCGCCCGCCGGCGTCTCGTTCGTTGAAATCGACAAGGACACGGGCGGCCGCGCGACGGCGGCCTGTCCCCGCACCATGGTGGAGGCCTTTCTTCCCGGTACGGAACCGCCGATGTGCCCGGAGCACGGCGATGCGATTACCAGCGCGCTCAGCCGTGTCGGCACGTTTCTCAAGCGCATCATTCGCTGATCCCCAGTGACTCTGCGCATTCGCGACGGCCTGCTCGTCACGATGAACGACGCACGCGACGTCGTGCGAGGCGACCTCTGGATCGATGGCAATCGCATCGTGTCGGTCGGCGCCGCGCCACCGGGCGCCCGCGCCACTGAAACGGTCGACACCATCGATGCCGCGGGCGGAATCGTCCTGCCGGGTTTCATCCAGACGCATATCCACCTCTGCCAGACGTTGTTCCGTGGAACGGCGGACGATCGACCACTGCTTGCATGGCTTCGCCAACGCATCTGGCCGCTCGAGGCGGCGCACACGCCGCCGACACTTGCAGCGGCGGCGCGACTTGCGGCGGCCGAGCTCATGCTCGGCGGCACAACGACGGTGCTGACAATGGAGACAGTGCACGACACGGACGCGGTGTTCGAAGCCCTCGTGCCCACGGGCCTCCGCGCGGTCGTCGGCAAATGCTTGATGGACGTCAGGGGCGAAGCACCGGCGCGTCTGCACCAGACCTGGCGGGACGGACTCGACGAAAGCGAGGCTCTGGCGAAGCGCTGGCACGGCGCTGCCGACGGCCGTCTCCGAGCTGCGCTCGCGCCGCGGTTTGCAATCTCGTGTTCGCGCGAGCTGCTCGAGGCGGCAGCCGCGATGTCGGCGGCCGGGGGCTGGCTGGTCCACACTCATGCATCCGAACAACGCGAGGAGATCGCGGCCGTGCGCGCATCGACGGGCATGGACAACATCGCGTACCTCGCCGCGGTTGGACTCGCCTCCCCACGGCTGTGTGCCGCGCACTGCGTGCACGTAACTGAAACCGAGCAGGACTTGCTCGCCAGACACGACGTGAAGGTGCTTCACTGCCCCGGCTCCAACCTGAAGCTCGGCTCTGGAATCGCGCCGGTGCCTGAGATGAAGCAGCGCGGCATCTGCGTGTCGATCGGCGCCGATGGCGCCGCCTGCAACAACACGCTCGACATGTTTCACGAGATGCGGCTCGCGGCGACGCTCCAGGCGATGCGGGTCGGGCCCGGTTCGCTCGCCGCACCGGACGTCGTCTGGATGGCGACCCGTGAGGGCGCACGGGCGATCGGGTTGGAGTCCGAGATCGGCTCGCTCGAGGCCGGGAAGAAAGCGGACGTGATCGTCGTTCGCACCGACCGACCCCACCATCAGCCGGCGGGCACGGACCCGTACGCCCAGATCGTCTACGCCTGCCGGCCTGAGGACGTGCAGGCCACGATCGTGGATGGCCGGGTCGTGGCGCGCGCAGGCTCGATTATGTGGGCGGACCTCGGACAGGTCTCCCACGATGGCAGCGAGGCTGCGCGCATACTGCTCAACCGTATCCAGGCTTAGGCACGGGCCTTGCTATACTTTTGCAGCTGGCAGTCACATTCGGTGAGTGCTAACGCCGGGGCTGAAGCCCCGGCCTACGAGTGGCGACGACCGGCCCGGCAGCGGTCGCGAACGTAGGCTGGCCCTTCAGGGCCGGCACAAGTTATTGATGAGCCAAGACGCAAATGATCGCCAGCGGCGGATTCTCGCGCGGCTGGTAACCGAATACATCGAACAGGGCGAGCCCGTCTCGTCCTCGTGGCTGGCCGAGCACAGTGCGCTCGGGCTGTCTTCGGCCACCGTGCGAAGCATCCTCGCCCGGCTGGAGGAGCAGGGGCTCGTGCACCAGCCGCACACCTCGGCTGGCCGCGTGCCGACCGATTCTGGCTACCGCGTCTACGTGGACGGATTGCTTGGGGTGCGAAAGCGGTCACGGCTGCAGGCGGACGTCGAAGCCAGGCTGCGCCGCGCCGGAACGGTCAACAACCTTCTCGAAAACGCCTCGCAGGAGCTCTCGCGCGCTTCGCAGCAGATCGGGTTCGCGCTCGAGCCGGCCGGGCCGTCGATCAGGCTGCGGCACATCGATTTCGTCAATCTCGAAGCGCAGCGCGTCCTGGTCATCGTGGTCTCGACGAGCGGCCACATCACGCACAAGATCATCGAGCCCGGCGAGGCGTGCGACGACGTGATGCTGTCGCAGGCGGCGAACTACCTGAACTCGGAATTCGCCGGCCTTACGCTGCACGACGTGCGCACCGCCGTCGTCGATCGGTTGCGCCAGGATCGGCGGCTCTACGACGCGCTCGTGGCGCGCGCGCTCGAACTGGCCAGCACCGGACTTGACGAGCACGCCGCAGGCGAATCGCTTCACGTGCAGGGCATATCGCTGCTGGTCGATCGACTCGCGGGCGACACGGCCGACCGCGAACACACGCTCCAGGCCCTCGGCGCGCTGTTCCGCATGATCGAGGAAAAGCACCGGCTGATCGAGCTGCTGTCCCGCTATATCGAAACGGACGGCCTCACGGTCGTGATCGGGTCGGAGAACACCGACCGCGATTTCCATTCCTTCAGCGTGGTGGCCTCGACGTTCCACAACACCAAAGGCACCGGCACCGTGGGCGTCATCGGCCCGACGCGGATGCGGTACCAGAAGACCATTTCGGTGGTCGAAGGCATCTCGCAGGCAATGACGCGGATGCTGGAAGGACAATAAGAGATGGATGTGACCGACGAGACCGCGGCGCTGCGCCAGGAGCGCGATGACCTTCAGGACCGGCTGCTCCGGTCCGCCGCCGAGTTCGACAACTATCGCAAGCGCACGGAACGCGAGCGCCGTGAACTCTCAGACGCCGTGTCATCGGACTTGATTCGCGACATTCTGCCGGTCGTCGACGATCTCGAGCGCGCGCTGGCCGCGGCATCCGATTCACCTGACGCGGCTCTTCGTTCCGGCGTCGAGCTGATTCACAAACAGCTGCTTGAAGTGATCCGGCGACGTGGCGCCGAGCCGCTCACGACCGTCGGTGAGGACTTCGATCCGTCATGGCACGAGGCGATGGCCAGTGAGCCGGCCGAAGGCCGGCGTGACGGCGAGATCGTCGCCGAGATTCGCAAGGGCTACCGCATCGGCACGCGGCTCATCCGGCCGGCGATGGTCAAGGTGGCCAAGGCGTGAGTCAGCGCGACTTCTACGAAGTGCTCGGCATCGGCCGAAACGCCAGCGATCAGGACATCAAGAGCGCGTATCGAAAGCTGGCGCTGCAACACCATCCGGACCGGAACCCCGGTGACAATGCCGCCGAAGAAAAGTTCAAGGAGGCGGCTGAGGCGTACTCCGTGCTCGCCGACGGCGACAAACGCGCGCGGTACGACAGGTTCGGACACGCCGGCGTCGCCGGCGCGGCGGGCGGACCCGGCGCGCAGGGCTTCAATCCGGATATCTTCGGCGACTTCTCCGACATCCTCGGCGATTTCTTCGGCTTCAGCGGAGGGGGCCGCCGCGGTGGACCCACGCGTGGATCCGATCTTCGTTTCGATCTGGAGATCGCGTTCGAAGAGTCGTTCACGGGTGTCGAAAAGACGATCCAGATTCCGCGAGAGGAGCACTGCGAGACCTGCAAGGGCACTGGCGCGGCTGCCGGCACCTCGCGGGAGAAGTGCCCGCAGTGCCGCGGCGCAGGCCAACTCCGTTATCAGCAGGGCTTTCTTGTCGTCGCGCGCACCTGCGGTCAGTGCCGCGGCACCGGCGAAGTCATCCGGACGCCGTGTGCAACGTGCCGGGGAACGGGCCTCGTCACGAAGGAACGCCGAGTCACCGTCAAGATCCCCCCGGGCATCGCAGATGGCCAGCGGCTGCGGCTGCACGGCGAAGGTGAACACGGATCGGCAGGCGGCCCGACGGGCGATCTTTACGTCGTGATCCATGTGAAGGCCCACGCGGTGTTCCATCGCGAGGGCGACGACCTCTACATCGAGACGCCCGTGCCCTTTCCAGTCATGGCGATGGGGGGATCGTTCATGGTCGACGGTCCCGCGGGCGAGATCGAAGTCGAGGTGCCCGCCGGTACGGCGAGCGGCTCGCTGATTCCGTTCCGCGGCAAAGGGATGGCGTCCGTCAACGGCCGTGGCCGCGGCACGCTCTTCGTCCGCGTCGTCGTGCAGGTACCGCGCAAGCTGAACAAGGAGCAGCGCAAGCTCATCGAGCAGCTGGGTCAGACGATGAAGGCGGACAAGATTGCGGCGACGCCGGCGGAAGACTCTGGCGATCGACCGTTTTTCGAGAAGGTCAAAGATCTGTTCGGATGATCCGCACTTACGCTGCCTTGCGCATCACGTTCTTCGAGGCTCCAGACGACGACCAGCTCGATCTCCTGTCCGCCGAACTCGACAGCTTCAGCCCGACGGCCATCAACGAGATACCAAGAGGCATCGTGGCCTTTTTCGGTTCGCCGGCATCTCGCGACGCGGCGCTTGCGCACCTGGAAAGCTTCGAGCTCGTCGACGTCGTGCCCGAGGATGTACCTGACGAGCAGTGGGCTGAGCGAAGCCAGGCCGCGCTGACACCGGTTACCGTTGGCGCCATTACTGTCGCGCCGCCCTGGTCGATCGATGACCACCGGAGGGCGCATCCGGCCGCGACACTCATCGTTATTCAGCCGTCGATGGGGTTTGGGACTGGACACCACGCCTCGACGCGGCTGTGTCTGGAATTGCTGCAGCACGTGCCGCTTCAGGGTGCACGAGTCCTCGACGTCGGAACCGGATCGGGAGTGCTGGCGATTGCCGCTCGACTGCTCGGCGCAGCAGAGGTGCTGGGTGTGGACGTCGACCCGGATGCCCTGGCGAACGCACACGAGAATCTCCAGCTGAATCCCCCGGCCGCGGGCGTGACGTTCGAGACGTTCGACCTGGCATCCGCGGAGGGTCACTCCGCGACCCCGTACGATCTCATCCTCGCGAATCTCACCGGTGCGATGTTGATGCGCGAGGCTCCACGGCTCGCCGCCCTTGCTGCCGCGCACGCGCGGCTCATCATCAGCGGTTTTCAGGCTGACGAGTCTCCAGCGGTTCTGCGCGCATTCGAAGGATGGACAGTCGCCGAACAGCGTGAGGAAGCGACGTGGGTCGGCGCACTGCTGGCGCGTTAGCGCGTCAGATCTTCCACACCGCCCACAGCGCCGCGAGCGACACAGCCGCCATGGCGTCGCTCCGGATCGTCCGTGGCCCCAGCCGCACGAGGTGAACACCGGCAGCCCGAGCTGCGCTGACTTCCCCGGCTGACCATCCGCCTTCTGGCCCGACGAGGACAAGCGCTTCCTGCCGCGGTACGGCAATGTCGGATACAGCAACGGCAGAAGCGTCGGCGGATGGCTCGACGAACATGATCATCGTCGAACCCAGGTGCTGGCGGATGACGGCCTCGAGATCCGTCGGCGGCGCGATGCCCGGCACCAGTGCGCGGCCGCACTGTTTGGCGGATGCGATCGCTACCCGGCGCCACCGCTCGAGCGCCGCCGTCCCCTGCCACGCCTTCTGCGGCACCGTCACCAAGTCGGTCGGGAGCGGAACGATCCCGACCGCGCCCATCATCGTGCCATCGCGTACGACCGCATCCATGTGATCGCCCTTCAGGATGCCGGCCCCGAGTGTAACGCGCACGAGGGGTTCACGTGCGGCATCGACCGGCTCGAGATGCTCCACGCGCGCCAGTCCCCTCCGCTCCGCCGGCGCCAGCTGTGCCGTCCATTCCCGTCCCTCACCGTCGAACACGCGCACGTGATCGCCCGGCCTCAGACGTAGTACACGCATCACATGGTGCGATTCGCCCTCCGACAGGCTGATGCGGGCGATTCGAGGGTCGAGGCCGGGAACATAGAGACGAGGCGCGGACACGGGGGCTCATTATCTGGTGATCTGGCGGCTTCGTGATCGCGTGATTTGGAGATTTGGACCTCTGGACATTTGTAGGTTGCAGGTTGTTGGTTGTAAGTTGACGCCGTGGTGTTCAGAGGTCAGGCGCTGGGCAAGTACCGCATTCTCGAGCCGCTGGGAAGCGGCGGGTTCGGCACGGTGTACCTCGCCGAAGACACGTGGATTGATAAACGTGTCGCCATCAAGATCCCGCATCGCCAGAATCTCGACTTCGGCGAGCTCCTCCGGGAGCCGAGACTGCTGGCGTCTCTCAACCATCCGAACATCGTCAACGTCATCACCGCCGAAAAGCAGGACAATACGTTCTTCATCGTCATGGAGTACGTGCCGGGCGAGACGCTCGAGCACCTGATTGCGAACCAGGGGGCGCTCGACGTGGGCCTGGCGCTGGATTACACCTGCCAGGTTGCCAACGCCGTCGAGCACGCCCACAAGCAGGGTGTCATCCACCGGGACCTTCGTCCCGCCAATGTGTTCGTGAGCGACAAAGGCATGGTCAAGGTCGGCGATTTCGGCACGTCGCGCTTTCTCGAACTGGCCGCGCATGGGACGACGGTGATTGGGAGCCCCCCGTATATGGCGCCGGAACAGTTCGAAGGCCGGGCGGTGTTCGCGTCGGACCTGTATTCGCTGGGCGTGTCGATGTATCAGATGCTCACGGGCGATCTGCCGTACGACACGCCTGCGCCGGCCGACCTGGATCGCCTGCGGCGCGGCGAGTTCGTGAGGTCCGCGCGTCTCAAGAATCCCCAGGTGCCGGTCGCGGTCGACGAGATCATGATGAAGGCGCTCTCGGGAGAGGTTTCCGGCCGGTACCAGCGTGCGGAGGACTTCCTAGGCGACCTGCTCGGCGTCCGGCGGACGGTATTGCGCAGGCCGGCAGCGCCGCCGGTCGCGGCGGCGGCCGCTGCCAGCCCGGGCCCGCCGGCCCCGGAAATCCCGGGCGCGGGCCAATCTCAAGCCCAGCCCGCCGTGATCTCTCCGTCGGTTCCGCGCCGCGTTCTTCAGCGCCAGACGCCGACGCGGATTCGCACGCGCGATGTGTCGGCGGGACACTTCTGCTGGCACTGCAGAAAACCGCTGCCGGCGCGCGCCACTCGCTGCCCGTTTTGTGATGAAACGCAGTAAACCGTACTGTTAAGATCCGCCCATGGCAGCAGGATTCTCCGGCACCGGAAAGATCTGGATGAACGGCAAGATCGTGGATTGGAAGGACGCGAACATTCACATCGCGTCGCACGTGATCCACTACGGCTCGGCCGTGTTCGAGGGTGCGCGCTGCTACGACACGCCAAAGGGATCGGTGTTTTTCCGTCTCGACGCGCACATGCGCCGCCTCTACGATTCGGCGCGCATCTACCGGATGGACTACGGCCTCGACTGCGACGCCTTCACGCAGGCGGTCATCGACACGGTCGTCGCCAACGGCCTCGACGCGTGCTACATCCGCCCGCTGATTTATCGCGGCTACCACGCCCTGGGCGTGAACCCGCTGCCGTGCCCGGTGGAGGGCGCGATTCTCGTGTGGGAATGGGGCGCCTACCTCGGCCAGGACGCACTCGAAAAGGGCGTGGACGTGAGGGTCAGCTCGTGGAACCGCGCCGCACCGAACACGTTCCCGGCGATGGCGAAGACCGTTGCGAACTACGCGAACTCCGGCCTCATCAAGATGGAAGCCGTACTCGATGGCTACTCCGAGGGTATCGCGCTCAATCCTGACGGGCTGCTCAGCGAGGGTTCCGGCCAGAATCTGTTCGTCATCCGGGACAACGTCGTCCATACGCCGCCGTTGTCCGCATCAGTACTTGGCGGCATCACGCGCGACACGATCATCACGCTCGCGCAGGATGCCGGGCTGACAGTCAAGGAAATGGACATGCCGCGCGAGATGCTCTACATGGCCGACGAGATCTTCTTCGCCGGCACTGCGGTCGAGATCACGCCCATCCGGTCGGTTGACAAGATTCAGGTCGGCGCCGGACGACGGGGGCCGATCACGACCAATCTCCAGGCGGCGTTCTTCGACTACATCAACGGCGTCGTTCCGGACCGCCACGGCTGGCTGCTTCCAGTGCCGGTGAACAAGCCCGCCGCTGTCGCGGCGCGCTAGACCAGTTACAGTTCTGTCTCGCCGAGCCGAATCCCTGTGGATTCGGCTCGAATCGCTGCTTTTTCCCGCCTGAATTCCATCGGCTACGTGGGATCACGTAGGGCAAGGCTCTTGCACTGCTCAAGGGCCGCGGGTCCACGTGTGTCCCGCTGAAGGGTCAGTTAGATGACGTTCGATCAGCTCATCCTCGAGGCCAGCTCACGCGGAGCTTCGGACATCCACCTGCGGGCCGATCACGTGCCCCTCGTGCGAATCGACGGCGCGCTCGAGCGCTGGTCGCACGTGGCGCCGATCGGCGCGGCATCGCTCGAGGCGGTCGCCACGCGGGTTCTCTCACCGCTGCACCAGACACAGCTGCAGACCAAGAAGGAAGTCGACGTCGCCTGGCAGGCTCCGAACGTCGGCCGAATCCGCGCGAGCGTCTTCCGGCAGCGCGGCACCATCGCCATCTCGATGCGACTGATTCCGGAACAGATCCCGAGCCCGGAGTCGCTCGGCCTGCCGCAGTCCGTCATCAATCTGGCGGGCGAATCGCGCGGACTCATTCTCGTGACGGGCGCGACCGGCAGCGGCAAGAGCACGACCCTCGCTTCGCTGGTCGATCTCATCAATCAGAACAGAGCCGAGCACATCCTCACGATCGAAGACCCGATCGAGTTCGTCCACGGCGACAAGAGAGCCGTCGTGACGCAGCGCGAAGTCGGATTCGACACCCTCGAGTACGCGAACGGCCTGCGCAGCGCGCTGCGCCAGGACCCGGACGTCATCCTCATCGGTGAAATGCGCGACATGGAAACGATCGAGACGGCGCTCATCGCCGCCGAGACCGGCCACCTCGTGCTGTCGACACTGCATACCCTCGACGCGCCGGAGACCATCAACCGAATCATCGCGGTGTTCCCGCCCCACCAGCAGAACCAGGTGCGGCACCAGCTCTCGCGCGTGCTGAAGGCCGCCGTGTCGCAGCGCCTGCTGCCGCGCGCGGATGGACGCGGCCGCGTGCTCGCGTGCGAGGTCCTCATCGCGACCGCGCTCGTGCGGGACTGCATCGCCGACGCCGAGAAGACGTCGATGATTTCGCAGGCGATCGTGCAGGGCGGCAACCAGTACGGGATGCAGAGCTTCGATCAGGCCATCCTCTCGCTCTGCAAACAGGATCTCGTCACGATCGAAGAAGCCACCAAGTGGGTCACGAACGTGGAAGAATTCAAGATGCGGCTCCGCGGCATCACGCCCGGCAGCGCCGCAGCACCCATTGGCGCCAAGGCGGACATTCAACGCTTCGGAACGTAATAAGGCGAGGGGCTTCGCCCCTGCGCACACCCCTACGGCGTCGCTCGCGGGGACCCCTGATTCCCCGCTCCGCTCCGCCGGGCGCTCCTTACGGAGCGCTGCGCTCCACTTACTGTCGCGCCGCGACTACACGACTCACGAGCTCCGCTCGAAGCTCATCGACCGTGGCTACGACGAGGCCGCGATCGGTCCTCTTCTCGACGATCTGACCGCCGCCCGCTTTCTCGACGACCGGCGTGTCGCCGCGGCGCACGTGCGGACGGCGACCGGCATCAAGGGCCGCGGACGCCTGCGCGTCGCGCGCGAGCTCTCGGCCCGCGGCGTCGCTCGCGAGATTATTTCTGACCTGATGTCGGGCATCGAAGGGACGGACGAGGCGGCCGCGATTCGGAAGATCCTCGCGCGACGCAAATGGCCTGCGCGGCCGTCGCTCGACGATCGGCGCCGCATGTTCCAGCACCTGCTCCGTCGTGGCTTCCCTGCGGGCGCCATCCGTCGGGCCCTGGGCGGCGATCTCGACGAGTAGGTACAATTGTTCCGCCTTGATGACTTCGAACGAGATTCGCCGCAGCTTCCTTGATTACTTCGCCCGACACGGTCACACGATCGTGGCGTCGTCCCCGCTCGTGCCCGGTGACGATCCGACGCTGCTCTTCACGAACGCCGGCATGAACCAGTTCAAGGACGTGTTCCTGGGCAAGGAGAAGCGCGCGTACACGCGGGCGACGACGTCGCAGAAGTGCATGCGCGTGAGCGGTAAGCACAACGACCTCGACACCGTCGGGCCGTCGCTGCGGCATCACACCTTCTTCGAAATGCTCGGCAACTTCTCGTTCGGCGACTACTTCAAGACGGACGCCATCCCGATGGCGTGGGCGCTCCTCACCGACGTCTGGAAGCTCGACAAGGACCGTCTCTTCCCCAGCGTCTTCAAGGGCGAAGGCGGAATTCCTCGCGATGACGAGTCGTACGGGGTCTGGGCGTCGCTCGTCCCGAAGGATCGCATCCACGAACTGGGAATGGCGGACAACTTCTGGTCGATGGGCGACACGGGCCCGTGCGGTCGATGCTCGGAGATCTATTTCTTTCGAGGCAGCGAGATCCCCTGCCAGGAACCGGTCTGCCGCGGCATCGAGTGCAGCTGCGATCGGTACATCGAGATCTGGAACAACGTGTTCATGGAGTTCGACCGGCAGGCGGACGGCAAGCTGAACCCCCTGCCCGCGCTCTGTGTCGACACCGGCATGGGCCTCGAGCGCGTCACTTCGGTGATTCAGGGAACGCTGGCGACGTACGACACGGACGCGTTCAGCGGCATCCTGGGCGCGATTGGCAAAGCCGCCGGCAGGACGTATACCGCGCACCCCGGAGGCGGTGACCATCCGGACGTCTCGATGAGGGTCATCGCAGATCACCTGCGGGCCATGACGTTTCTCATTGCCGATGGCGTCCTGCCGTCGAATGAATGGCGCGGCTACGTGCTGCGCAAGATCATGCGGCGCGCGATGCGGCACGGCAAGAAGCTGGGCTTCACGCAACCGGTCCTCCACACGTTCGTCGACGTCGTCGTCTCCGAAATGGGCCAGGCCTATCCGGAGCTCGTAAGCGGCCGCGACAACATCGTACGCACCGTCCGGGCAGAAGAGGAACGGTTCGACGCGGTACTTACATCGGGCCTGCCGAAGCTCGAGGAGCTCATCGAACGGACGAAGGCGCAGGGACAGACCGCCGTGAGCGGCGATGAAGTCTTCCGCCTGTACGACTCACTCGGAGTGCCGTTCGACTTCGCTGAGGACCTTGCGGGCCAGCGGGGTCTCACGATCGATCGTCAGGGATACGAAGCGGCGATGGAGGGTCAGCGCGAGCGCGCCCGTGCGGGCAGCAAGTTCGGCTCGAGCGGCCAGGCTGTCGCGAAAGTCGAACACAAGGGCGAGGACAGGTTCACAGGCTACGAGAGTGTGACTGAACCGGACGTCGAGGTTGTGGCCGTCGAAGCCGCATCAGAGGCAGCCGCCGAACTTGTCGTCTTTCTCGACCACACGCCGTTCTATGCGGAGTCCGGCGGACAGATTTCAGACGCGGGCGAGCTGAGCAACGAGCGCGGCCTGCGCGCGAAAGTCGTCGGCGTACGGAAGGCCCAGGCCGGGCACATGCGCGCGCATACCGTCCGGGTCCTGTCGGGCACCCTCAAGGCTGGGGAGAGAGTTACAGCGGCGGTCGATGCCGATCTGCGCGATGCAACACGCCGCAACCACACCGCCACTCACCTGCTGCACGCGGCGCTGCGCCGGCGGCTGGGAACGCACGTGCATCAGAAGGGCTCGCTCGTGGCGCCTGACCGCCTGCGTTTCGATTTCACGCACGACGCGGCGCTTACAGCTGATGAACGGCGCGAGATTGAGCGAGTAGTCAACGAGCAGGTGTTTCACAACTCGCCTGTCGTGACTGAGGTGAAGAACACCGACGACGCGATCAAGGCCGGCGCGATGGCGCTCTTCGGAGAGAAATACGGCGACAAGGTTCGGGTGGTCTCGATTCCTGGGTTCAGCGTCGAGCTCTGCGGCGGCACTCACGTCCGCGCCACCGGCGACATCGGGCCGTTCGTCATCACCGAGGAAGCCGGCGTCGCCGCCGGCGTGCGCCGAATCGAAGCGCTGACCGGCGCGGGCGCCGTCTCCTACCTGCAGAAGCAGGCCGAGGAATTCGATCGCACGCTCGAAGCCATCGGGACGACCGCGGATCAAGCGCCGGCGGCGATCGCAAAGCTCACGGCCGAGCTCAAACGCCTCGCGAAGGAGAACGAGCAGCTGAAACTCAAACTCGCTTTGGGTGGTGGTGGATCCGCCGGTGCGGACGCCGGTGATGAAGTCGCCATCGGCGACGCTCGACTCGTGGCCCGCCGCGTCGAAGGCCTGGACAAAGGCGCCCTTCGTGGATTGGCTGATTCCCTGCGCGACCGCCTGAAGCGAGGCGTGGTCGTCCTCGCCGCGGAGCAGGACGGCAAGGTCACGCTGCTCGTGTCTGTGTCGAAAGATCTGACCGATCGCGTCAAGGCCGGCCAGCTCGTGAAGGAGCTCGCCCCCATCGTCGGTGGCGGCGGCGGCGGACGGCCCGACTTCGCCGAAGCCGGCGGCAAGGATCCGTCGAAGATCGCCGATTTGCTCGCGGCCGCGCGCGAAAAAGTAACAGCCGCGCTGTCTTAACGCAGACGATATCCGACGAGCGCCTGGAGGCCGCGCTGCCGGGTGCGCTCGCCGCCGGCCGTGACCTCGTACACGCCGGAGACGCCGAAGAGGTACCGGGCCTCGAAGACCCATTTCTTCTTCCACTCGGCCTGGGCGCCGATCGCGACAGCGATGTCGACGGGCTTGTACGAATCCTTGACGTCGTAGGAGGACCCGGCCACCGTTTCCCTGGCGGCAATGCGGAGTGCCGGCACGACGCCGCCGACGGCGCGCACCAGCATGTTGCCGCCATTAACGAACGGATACCGCGCCAGCACCGGCACTTCGACGTAGGTGATCGCGTCGGTGATGTCCGGGCCGAATCCGATGCGACGTTGGGACAAGAGCCCCGCGATTTCGAAGCTCAGTCTCGCCGACTCCTTGAAGGTCATGAAACCGCCGGCGGCAAAGCCGGGCTCGCTACTGACTTCGCCAAGCTCACCGGCAGGACTGACCGCGACGGTCGAAAAGGTCAATCCGCCTTTGGCACCCATTGCTTGAGCGCCGGCCGGACGCACCGCCACACTCAGCGCAAGCGTGAAAGTCAGGGACGCGACTGCAACGAGTTTCGTCACTTGAGCAGACCTTCGATGCGGCTTTCCCAGCCGGCGGTGGTCTCGAGGCCGGTGATTTGGGCCACGACCGCGCCTGACTTGTCGATCAGCAGCGAGAACGGCAACGTTCCCTCCCAGCCAAGACGCTCCAGGAACTCTTCGTGCCCGGCGCCGACGAGCATCGGATACGGGACCTTGAACTCGGCCGCAAATGCACGGATGCCCTCAGGCTTGTCGTCCGTGGAAATGCCGATGATGGTCAGACCGTGCGCCTTGTACTTCTCGGACAAGGCGACGAGCTGCGGCGTTTCGAGCTTGCAGGGACCACACCACGTCGCCCAGAGATTGATGACCACCGGCTTGCCCTGGTAGGCCGCGAGATCGACTTTCACCCCGTTCATGTCGTCGAGCACGGCAGCGAAGTCGACCTTCGGCCCTCCGGGCCCCGGCGGAACAGCGAAGGCACCGCCGCCACCACGAACGGAGAACGCCACGGCCATGAGGGCTCCGGCGATTGCAGCAGCGGCAAGTACGCGTCCAGGCATATGTCGATTCTACTTCCGCACCGCGGACGGGATCGGCTGCTGCCGATTTGCGGCGTGATAGATGACCGACGCCAGGACGATGGCGTTCTGCTTGAGGTCCTGGTCCTTGATACGCTCCGCCGTATCGGCGTTCGTGTGGTGCTCGCGCACGTCGTAGTCGACGTAGTCCTGTATGGGATTGAATCCCGGCACGCCGGCGCCGTTGAACGCCACGTGGTCGGTGTTGCCGATGGGCGCTCGCACGTTCTTCAGGTAGCCGAGGTCTGCAAACGGCGCCATCCACGCGTCGAAAACCGGCCGGGCGTCTTCATTGTTCTCGAGATACCAGCCGTAAATCGGCCCCTTGCCGGGATCGATGTTGAAGTACGAGCTCACCTTCTGGGTATCGGGCGTGCCGCCCTCGCCTTGCACGTGACGACGGACCCAGGCGCGCGCACCCAGCAAGCCCTGCTCCTCACCGCTCCATAGCGCCAGGCGGAGCGTCCGGCGCGGCTGGAGCCCGAGCGTCTTCAGGATCCGGAAGGCTTCCATGACCACGACCGATCCGTCGGCGTTGTCCGTTGCACCCTGACCCGTGTGCCACGAATCGAGGTGTGCGCCGAGCATGATGACTTCGTTACGCAGCGCGGGATCGGTGCCGGGGATTTCAGCGAGGACGTTGTACGAGTTCCGATCCTGCTCGAGGAAGCGCGCCTGAACGTTCACGCGGACCTTCACCGGCGTGCCGCGCTGCACCATCCGCGCGATCATGTTGTAGTGCTCGCCCGCGAGCATGATCTTCGGCAGCAAGTCCTGCGGGTTGTCGCGGCCGCCGGCAAGAAACACGGTGCCATGCATGCCGCGGCTCGGCTTGAGGAGGACGGCTGCCCCGCCGTTGCGGATGGCCTGATCGACGGTCTGTGCGCCCGGATCCGCGGCGCCACGGCCGCCGCCAGCACCTCTGCCACCGCGGCCTTCACCGCCGCGGCCCGCCGTAGCGGCGTTAGCCGCGGAGGCGGGCGGCTCTGGCACCTGCGCCGGCTGCACTCGATCGGTCGCGATGAAGTTCGTAACGGCCGCGGCCTGCAGAATCGCCGCGCCCTTGAGAGTGACCTGTAGCGCGGCCACATCCGCCGCCGACTTGCCCGCAATGAACTGGACAGGCGCAATCACTTCCCCGGCCGTGGACGGACTCCATGCCTCGGCGTAGCCGATGAGCGGCATGAAGCGGGGCTCGACCATTTCGATGGTGAATTTGTCGAGCTGCCAGCCGCGGCCGAACTCCCATGCCTCGAGTCTGGAGTTGGCGAGCCCCCATTTCGAGAGCATGTCCTTGGCCCAGTCCGCGGCGCGCTTGTGCGCGGGAGATCCGGTCAACCGTGGGCCGATGTCGTCAACGAGCACGCTGAACATCGCCGCTGTCTGCGACCGGTTCAGGCCCTCGTCGCGAATCTTCGCGATGGCCGCGGAATCGACAGGCTCGACCGCCTGACGGGCACCTGCTCCAACCCCGGCTATCGCCAGGACTATGACCGCAGCAATTCTGGAATTCATGGTTGCGATCTTAAGCGAACCCAGAACCAATCAGACGAACCGCGCACCCTGCTCTCTGCGCCCGTCAGTAGATCCCGTTGAACAGAAGCTTGAACGTCGGATGCGGCTGCGCACGCTGGAGGATCTCCGGGCCATAGAGCAGCAGCCTGCCCTTGCCGACGCGCGCCTCGACGGCGATCACACCATTCCTCAAATACTCCTGCCCCCATGCCCACCCGCTCGCGAGCGGCGTGGCCGTGTCGAACCAGGCCAGCGGCGTTACGCCCGCCGCCTGCGCGCCCTGACCCAGTTTCCACACAGGGCTGTTGTCGAAGAAGAAGTTGGTTTCAGCGGCGAGGCCCGCCGTGGCAGGCTGGGTGGTGTCGACGCGCGCGCGCAGCACCGACCCGGGCACGTAGTACTTCTGCTGCGTCAGTGGCTGGCCGTTCTCCATCAGATGGTTTTCGATGGGCACGCCGAGATGCCGGGCAAGATTCGTCGCGGCGCCGCCGATCGCCACGATCGTTCCACCCTGTTCGACGAACGCCTTGAGCTGCGGAATCGTACGCTCTGCGCTGACGGAACCCATTTGTGCACGGTATTCCTCCGGGATACCGGCGGGTGGAGCGGCCGCTCCTCCGCCGCCCCCCGCTCCGCCACCCCCGGCTCCTCCTCCGCGTCCTCCGCCTGGAATCGCTGCAGGAATCGCCCCGTCAACGAACACCAGCGTGTCGTACTTCGCGTTCAGGTTACCCGCGTCGAGCTGCGGCGCGAATACTCGCGCGTACGGGAATTCGAACTGTTCGAGGATCCACCGCGCCCAGCCGGAGTCAATCGACCCGCCATACGCGTCCCACAAACCAATCCTCGGCGCCGAAAGCTTTCGCGCGCTCGCCGGCCTCGTCGCAGCGGCGATGGCAGTCACGCCACGGTCGCCGGCGAGCTTTCGCAGCACGGGCAACGTGCTGGCCTTACCCGTGACCACGAACGATCCGTCGGCCGCGCGATACACCTCTTCACCCGCCGCGAGCAGGCGGTTCACCGCGGTGAACGCATCAATCTGCGCGGGCGAGAGCGCATAGAACGGCGAGGCGGCCGGTGCGCGGCCCGGCGGCATCGGCAGGTTCCAGTCGGGAATCACTTCGAACGGCCCGCTCACCGGCTCGAGATGCCGGTCGAACGCGACGCCCATCTGGATGGCGAGCGTCCAGCCGGCGTTGTCGTACGGCCGTGTCGGTGGCGCGCCCTGGTACGCGAAGTTGTCGGGATGATCCTGCGGCTCGAACATGTCGATTACGTGCGGACGGAACGCCTGATTCGTCTGCACGACGTACGATCCGGCCGGATAAGTCTTTCCTCCGGCCGTGAACTCCCGCGTAGCGCGATGGACGCGGATGCCGGTCTCGAGCAGCGCGTTGATGAAGCGGGTCGCCGTCGCGTAATCCGGCTGCGATGACGGCAGGATGTAGGCACGGGGATCGCGATCCTCGGGTCGATGCAGGGCGGCCCAGAGCGCGGTCTCGTTTCCGCCGCCGCCTCCGCGTCCGCCGGCTGCGCCGCCCGCGCGACCCTGCACGCCCGTCGTCGCGCCGGCGCCACCGCCGCCCGGCCCCGGCGTCGCGCGGACCTCGGCTACGATCCGGTTGTAGCGGTGCGGCGCCGGCGTCCACGTGTCCGTGTTGCCGCGATCGATGGAGTTCCTCCCCATCACGTACCGGTTGTAGAGAAAGTTCTCGCCCATCTTCGCCGCCATGTCGAGGATGGCGAGATTGCACGACACCGAGTAGTCGATGGACTTCCTGAAGTGCCACTCCTGCGGCGGCACCGGGAATGTGAGGTCGCTGTTAGGCACCTGGCGATCCATCACCAACGGCACGCGCATCGGCGTCGGCGTGCCGATCATCTCGGTCAGGATCGCAATGGTGTTGTGGAACGCGGCGGTGTTCCTGATGCCGCCGTTCCACCACCCGTCGTACGGCCCGCCCGATCTCGCGGTGGCGCCGGGCTTGTTCTCGGCGGCCAGCCGCGAGTGCAACGCAATTCCGATCGTCTGGATTCCAAGCACGAGCAGCGGATCCTGGTTGTAGTTGAACGGATCCCTCAATGGCGGCGACCAGAGCACGGTGCCCTGCGGGCCGCTTTGATGGTGGTTGTACAGAATCTGCGGATACCACTCGCGGTACAGGACGCGATTGATGTTCTCCGTCTCCGGCTGCGTCGAGGCGAAGAAGTCGCGGTTGTTGTCGTGACCGATGTACTTCTGATACAGCCGCGGCAGGTTCCCGAGCGACCGCTGCGCGGGATCGGCATTCCGCATGTACCAATCGGCGACGAGATCGTTTCCGTCCGGATTCGCGTGGACGAACAGAATGACGACGTCCCTCAGAACCCGCATCGTCTCGTCATCTGTGGCGCTCACCATGCGGTAGACCATCTCGCCGAGCTGCTGCGCGCCGAGCGTTTCGTTCGCGTGCAGACCGCCGTCGATCCACACGATCGGCTTGCCTTCCTTTGCGAGCGCGCGCGCCTGTGCGTCCGTCAGGCCCTCCGCCAGTGCGAGCTGCTTCGAGATTTCCTTGTAGCGCGCGAGGTTCTTGTGGTTTTCCGGCGACGTCACGATCGCCATGAGCTGCTCGCGGCCCTCGGCGGTCCTGCCGATCGACTGCACCACCATGCGATCCGACTCGCGATCGAGCTTCCGCCAGTACGCTTCGATCTGCTTGTAGTTGGCGAGGAAGTAGTCGTCGCCGAAGTTGTGACCAAATTCCTGCACGGGCGACGTGACCTTCGGCGCCTGCGCGCGGATGGCGTCCGGGAGTACACAGGCGACGAGCAACATCACACCGGCGAGAACCCTGTGGAGTTTCATGCGGGAGAGCATAAGCCAGAGAGAGACCGCTGTGGTTTTCAACTTGTAGATACCGTTTTAGCAAGAGACCCGTCGTCAGCGTGTTACCGTCGTCGAGGTGTCGCTCCCCAAGTCTCCACCGGTCGCTGTGCGGCTCGATGTCTGGCTCGACGTGGCGTGCCTGTTTCGCACCCGCTCGGAGGCCCAAAAGGCCTGTAAGGGCGGCAAGGTGGATCTGAACGGCCACGCCGCCAAGCCGCACCGCGAGATCAAAGCGGGAGACGTCATCGAGATTACGAGGCCTATGGGCCGGCGGCAGCGTGTCGTCGTCCGAGGCCTGGCTGAGCAGCACATCGCCAAGGCCGAGGCCCGTCTGCTCTACGAGGACACCACGCCGCCCCCGTCCCCCGAAGAGAAGGCCCTGCTCGACCTGATGCGTCTGGCGGGCCCGAAGCGTGGGGGACGGCCTCCGACGACGCCGGATAAGCGCGAACGCAGGCGCCTCAGGAGCGAGAAGGAGTGGAGCGGGTGACGGTGCTATACTTTGGTGTTTCCGGCCCGAAAGCGGGCCCCGCCGTGCCAACGGCTTAAGGCTCAGAGCAGCGAGGATCTCCTAGTGGCTACCCGACATGCATCGGCGATGAAAGCTCATCGCCAGACCCTGAAGCGCACGACGCACAACCGCGAGCTGCGTTCGTCGCTCAGAACCGCCCTCAAGACCATCCGCGCCGCGATCAACGCCGGCAACACCGCCGAGGCCAAGAGCGCGCTCAGCAAGACGTTTTCGATTGTGGACAAGATGTCGGCGAAGGGCATCATCCACGACAACGCCGCGGGCCGCTACAAGTCGCGAATCGCACGGCGCGTCCGCGCAACCGCATAGCTCAATTCACAACCTACAACCAACAATCTGCAGGTTGTCGGTTGCAGGTCGCAGGTTGATTTAGCGTCCCCAGGTCGGTCTTTGTACTGGCCGTCCCGTCAAGTCCAGCACCAGCCGTTCGAGTAAGGCGCGTTCGTCGCCGCCGGAGCTCTTGAGTGCGAGATCCGCCCTGAGCAGAGCGTCCATCGCGGACTTGACGCGGTCGGGCGCGGCTGGCGCGAGCCGCTGAGAGACCCACCATCGCAACTGACCGACGAGCTGGTGCGGCGAGTCACCGCGATCGAATCGTAACGCCGTCTCGCGCAGCGCGCGCGCTGCATCGCCGTCTCCAATCGCATTCACGACGCCCCAGTCATCGACGTCCGTTTCGGCAGTGACAACTTCCTCGACGTCCCCGCGCGTGATCTTCTTCTCGCCCCCGGTGTAGAGGAGCAGACGCTCGATGTCGCCGCGCAGTTTCGAGATGTCGCTGCCGGATCGGTCCAGCAGCATCTGCAGCGCGGCCGGGTCGATGGACTTGCCTGAGGCCTCGATCTGCACCCGCACCTGACCCGCCGCTTCCTGGCGCGCGTCCCGTCGTTCGCGCGCGTTCTCGCCGCCTAGCCCCTCGAACTCGACGTGCTGGGCCTTGTCGAGCAACCGCTTCGTCAGGCGCCGGGTCTTGTCGATGCCGGCCGCAACAAATACCAGCGTCGAGAACGGAGCCGGAGAGTCGACGTAGGCCTCGAGGGGCGCGAGATCAGCGACACCAGCTTCTCCGCTGTCCTCCGCTCCGCTAGCTCCGTCCGCCTCCGTGTCCTCGGCCGCCGCTTTGGCTCTTGCAGGTTTCAGGAACCGCTCTGCTCGAAGGACCACAACAAGGCGGCGGTCCCCCAGCATCGGAAACACATTCGCGGCGCCGGCGATGTCGATCGGCGACCCGCCCTCTTCGCCCGCGTAGATCCGCTCCGCGGCAAACGGCCGGTCCGCCGGGTCGATCAACGCCTCGAAGGCATCGACCATCTGCTCCATCAGGCGGACGTCTGCGCCATACAGAACGTAGATCGGCGCCAGGTTCTTCGACTGGATGTGCTTGCGAAGCGCGGACGGATCGAGGGCCGGCACGGTGACGGACTAGAAGGCCTCGAGCATGGACGCGACCAGGGTCCGGGCGAAAGACTTCGCGAGGCGAGCCAGCGCGTTCTGATCCTGGCTGAAGACCGCGGCCGGCTGCTCCGTGGTGCCGGATGGAAGCTCGTAGTCGTCGCTCGCCCGCATGTTGCCGTTTGACCAGAGCACCTTGCTATTGGTGAGGTCCTTGAACTCCACGGTCGCTGAAATCGTGATGAGGTACCGCTGCGCCTGGCGGGCGTCATTGAGCGCGGCGACTCCAAACTGGACTGGCCGAACACTGGCGGTGAGTACGGCATCGACGCCCGTGGCGTCAGGCACCACCGTGTACCTCCCCCTGCTCAACAGTTCCTGCCGGACCGCTTCCGTCAGGATCCGATCCAGCTCCGGTGTTTCCGACAGGTTCGTGAACATCGGAACACCGATCCGCTTGATGTGAGCGGGAAGCGCGTTCCCCCGCCCCACGAGCGCGTAGCCGCATCCGGATGTCACCACCGCGATTGCCAGCAACGCGATTCGGACCGCGCGCCTCACTTCACCACCACGCTGACCAGTCTGCCCTTCGCCACTATGACTTTGACGATCGTTTTGCCTTCCAAGTGCGGCCGGATGGCTGGCGCCGCCAGCGCCGCCGCCTCGATGTCCGGGTCGGCCGCGCTGGCATCGACGACGATGCGCCCCCGCACCTTGCCGTTGACCTGTACGGGGATCTCGACGCTCTCTTCGCGCGTCGCCGCCTCATCCCACCCCGGCCAGCCCGCCGCCACAATGCCGCCGGCGTGGCCGAGGCGCTCCCAGAGTTCCTCGGAGAGATGCGGCGCGAACGGCGACACGAGCAGGATCAGCGCCTCGATGGCCTCCCTGAGAACGGCCGCCGTCTCGGGCCGCTCCACAACCGCGGGCGGTTCATCATCGAAGCCGGATGGCCTGACACCGCGCTTGTCGGCAAAGGTACTGAGGTCGTTCACCATCTCCATCAGCGCGGACACCGCGGTATTGAGGTGCATCCGCGGATCAATGTCGAGCGTCACCCGGCGAATGGTGACATGCGTGCGCCTGCGGACGGCCCGCTCGTCGGCATCGAGCACCATGTCCACGGGTGACCCTGCGTTCTTGACCGCCGGGGTCAGGTGATCGCACAGACGCCAGATACGGCCCAGGAATTTGGCCGCACCCTCGAGGCCCGTATCGATCCACTCGACTTCCTTCTCCGGCGGCGCCACGAACATGACATACAGCCGCAGCGCGTCGGCGCCGAATCTCGCGATCATGTCGTCGGGGTCGACGACATTGCCTTTCGACTTCGACATGACCGCGCCATGCCTCAGGACCATGCCCTGCGTCAGCAACCGCGTGAACGGCTCATCGATCTTGACGAGTCCCAGGTCGCGGAAGACCCGACTGAAGAACCGGGAATAGATCAGGTGCAGGATCGCATGCTCGACACCGCCGCTGTAGAAATCAACCGGCCCCCAGTAGGCCACCTTCGCGGCGTCGAACGGCGCCTTGTCGTTGTGGGCGTCGCAGAATCGATAGAAGTACCACGACGAATCCACGAACGTGTCCATCGTGTCGGTCTCGCGCTTCGCGGGCTTGCCGCACTTCGGACACGGCGTGTTCACGAACTCCGGGATGTGCGCGAGCGGCGAATCGCCGCGGCCGCTGAACTCCACGACCTTCGGCAGCGCGACCGGCAGCTGATCGTCCGGTACCGCCACCAGGCCGTCGTCCGGGCAGTGGACGATCGGAATCGGCGTGCCCCAGTAGCGCTGCCGTGAAACACCCCAGTCCTTGAGGCGATACTGGACAGTCGCTTGGCCGACGCCGCGCGCGGCCGCATCCGCCGTCATCTTCCGGTTCGCGTCGTCCGCCCGCAACCCATCGTAGGGACCCGAGGACACAAGGGTGCCTTCCCCATCGTAGGACTCGGTCAGCATCTCGGACGTGAGCTTGCGGTCGTCCGGCTGGATGACGACGGTGATGGGCAAGCCGTATTTGCGGGCGAACTCGAAATCCCGTGCGTCGTGGCCGGGCACACCCATGACGGCGCCGGTGCCGTATTCGCCGAGGACGAAGTTCGCCACCCAGACGGGGACCGGTTGCTTCGTGAATGGATTGATGACCGTGCGGCCGGTATCGAAACCTTCCTTTTCGACATCGCCGGTCATGCGCGCGGTGCGGTCCTGCGCACGGAATCCCGCCGCGCCCTTCCGGAGCGCCGAACCATCCGGCGACTCGGACGCAAACCGTTCGACCAGCGGATGTTCTGGCGCGATCACCACGAAGTTGGCGCCGTAGATGGTGTCGATGCGCGTGGTGAAGACTTCGATCGCTTGATCGGCGCCCCCCCCTGTACCCCGCCTGCCGCCGTCGATCGGCACAATCGGGAACGCGACCCGTGCGCCGGCGGATCGACCGATCCAGTTGCGCTGCATGGTGAGGACCTTCTCCGGCCACCCTTCCATGCGATTGAGTTCGTCCAGCAACTCGTCAGCGTACGCGGTGATGCGCAGATTCCACTGCTCGAGCTCGCGCTGCTCGACAGTCGACCCGCAGCGCCAGCATGTGCCGTCGATGACCTGTTCGTTCGCGAGCACGGTCTGACAGCTCGGACACCAGTTGACGTTCGACCGCTTGCGGTACGCGAGGCCGCGCTCGAACATGCGCGTGAACAGCCACTGGTTCCAGCGGTAGTAGTCCGGCAGGCACGTCGCGAGCTCACGCTCCCACGCGTAGCTGATCCCGAGCCGCTGGAGCTGGCCCTTCATATGCGCGATGTTCTCGAGCGTCCACGTCTCGGGATGAACGTTGTTCTTGATCGCCGCGTTCTCGGCGGGGAGTCCGAACGCATCCCACCCGAAGGGATGCAGCACGTTGAACCCGCGCATCCTCTTCGTGCGCGCCATGATGTCGCCGATCATGTAGTTGCGCACATGCCCGACATGCGCGTGCCCCGAGGGATACGCGAACATCTCGAGGCAATAGAACTTCGGCTTCGACGGGTCCTCTGTCACCTCAAAGGCACGGTCGTCCACCCATCGTTTCTGCCACTTCTTCTCGATTTCCTGCGGACGATACTCAGACATGGAATTGATGGATTGATGAATTGACTGATTGATGGATTGGATTGACCGATCGACGCCGGACTGACCAATCCCCTCGTCAATCCCTCGATTATCCATCGATCAATCCATCAACACTCGAGCGCGTCACTCTAACACGCGCGTCGTAAGCTCCAGGCACTCGCGCATGGCGTCGAGGTGGTAACCCCCTTCGCTCACCAGGGCGAGCCGGCGGCTGCAAAGCGCCCGTGCCGCCTCGTCTACCAGCTTAACGAGATTGGCAAGACCCGCCGAGGTCATGCGCATTCCGCCGAGCGGGTCCCGAACGTGCGCGTCAAATCCAGCGGAAACGAGGACGATCTCCGGTTTGAATGCCTGCAGTGCCGGTATCACCTGCGTTTCGTAGGCGCGGGCGTACTCGTCATCGGTGGTACCGGCTTCAAGTGGAATGTTCAGCGTGAAGCCGCGCCCAGGCCCTTCGCCGGTTTCCTCCGCGGCGCCCGTGCCGGGATAGTAGGGAAACTGATGGCTCGACACGAACAGCACGGACGGATCCCGATAGAACGCAGCCTGGGTGCCGTTGCCGTGGTGCACGTCGATGTCGACGATCGCGACACGCGTCACGCCGTCTGCCCGCAGCGCGGCCGCGGCGATAGCGATGTTGTTGTAGAGGCAGAACCCCATCGCCCGGCCGGGCTCGGCGTGGTGGCCTGGCGGCCGGACAAAGGCAAATGCGGGCTCGGCTGTCGCGAACGCGTGACGGGCGGCTTCGATCGCCGCACCGGCGGCAAGGAGCGCCACTTCGTGCGACTCCGGGCTCGTGAACGTGTCGGCGTCGAGCATCGAAGCGCGGCCGGCGGTCGCCGCGATGGCATCGACGTGCTCGCGCGTGTGAATGCGTGTGAGCTCTTCGATCGTGGCCGGGCGTGGCTCCACGACCCGCCCGCCACGTCGGGCGAAACCAGCCGCGACATCACCGAAGAGCTCACCGCGCTCCGGCCGTTCCGGATGTCCGGGAGGCGTCGTGTGTTCAATGAAACGTTCGGACGAAATCAGGAGCACAGCGACTGCGCCTCCTCTTCCAGTTCACCCAGTACACGCCCCAGGTGCAGTCTTCCTGCTTCTATCTCCTCGTCGCCCGCGCCAGTCGGGATCTCGATCGGCGCGCCGACGGCAATCGCGAGGCGCGCGCCCGGCTTGGGCACCTGGTGGCGGTCCCAACTCTTCACGGTCCAGTAGCGATCGGCTTCGATGTGAAACGGCACGATGGGATGGCCTGTCGCGCTGGCGAGCCATACGGCTCCGGGCTGGACGACGCGGGCCGGCCCGCGTGGTCCGTCAACCGTGAACGCCGCCGGATAACCGTCAGTCACTTCCCGTCTGAGCTGAGCAAGCGCTCTGGCGCCACCCCGCGACGTCGATCCGCGCGCGGCGTGATAGCCGAAACGCCGCATCAACTGCGCGACCCACTCGCCGTCGAAGTTCTCGCTCGTCATCGCGACAACGCCGCGATCCCGGAAGTACAGCGTGGCGCCGAGGATCCGGCCGTGCCACAGCGCGAGGATCGGCTGGCGCCCCTGCCGCCGCACACGTGCGAGATGCTCAGTGCCGCATTCACGCCAGCTGTAAGTGCTGCCGAGCGCCTCGATGACGGGCACGCCGATCGTTGCGATAGCCGTCGCCTTGAACTGGCGCCACGGCGTGAGCCGGGAGGTCACAGGCCTTCGTACTGCGGACCCTCGCCGCCCTCAGGCGGCACCCAATCGATGATCTGGTACGGATCCATGATGTCGCACGTCTTGCAGTGAACGCAGTTCGACGCGTTGATGTGCAGTTTCTTCGTGCCGTCCCCGTTGTCGACCATCTCGTAGACCGCCGCGGGACAGAAGCGCGTGCACGGATTCCCGTATTCGACCGTACAGCGCGTCCGGCAGATGTCCGTGTCGTGAACGATCAGATGCGACGGCTGGTCTTCCAGATGACGCGTCCCGGAGTAATGGACGTTGGTCGCGCGGTCGAACGTCAACTCGCGATCGATTTTCACAGGCTCGACAGGCGTGTCGGGCGGCGGCGGATTGCCGTTGTAGTAGTCCGCCAGCTTCTCGATGCGCTCGTAGCCGGCATGGGAAGGCATCGGATCCTTGAGCCACCAGCCGCCGGTCACGAGCGAAAGACCGGAATACATGAGGCCCGCGAGCAGGCCGTGGCCGAACGCCTGATGAACGTTGCGAACGGGATACAGCTCGCGGCGAATCGGGCTGGACTCGAGCCGGGTCTGGTACGCGGCGAGCTTCGCCGCGCTGACGTCGCCGGCGTGCACCGCCTCGAAGGCGGTCTCGGCGGCGAGCATCCCTGTCCGCATCGCGAGATGAATGCCCTTGAGCCGCATGGAATTCATGAACCCGCCGGCGTCGCCGGCAATGAGCCCGCCGTCCATGTGCACGCGCGGTACCGTGTGCCAACCGCCCTCCGGAAGGGCCTTGGCGCCGTACCGGACCATCTTTCCGCCGGCCAGGAGACCCGACACGAACGGATGCTGCTTGAACCTCTGGAACGCGAGGTGCGGATCGAACATCGGATCCCGATAGTCGAGGCCGCTCACGAATCCAACGGACACAAGACCATCCGGCATGCCGTAGATGAAGGCGCCGCCAAACTCCTCCGGCTTCAGTGGGTATCCCATCGTATGGATGACCGAGCCCGAGCTGAGGCGATCTTTTGGCACTTCCCAAAGCTCCTTGATGCCGATCGCGTACGTCTGCGGGAGCTTGCCCTGATCCAGCGCGAGTCTCTTCGTCAGGACCTTCGTGAGATTGCCACGGACGCCGTCGCAGAAGATCGTGACCTTCGCCCTGACGTCAACGCCAGGCTCGAACGTCGGCTTCTTCTGGCCCTTCTTGTCGATGCCACGATCGCCGGTGCGCACGCCGGCGATCTTCGATCCGTCGAACAAGACCTCGGAACCGGCAAATCCACTGAACACGTCGATGCCGCCGGCCGCCTCGACCTGCTCCGCCAGCCACTTGACGAACCTGTTGATCGAGATGATGTAGTTACCATGATTCTGCAGCGGGGGCGGAATGATCGGAAAGCGCAGCTTCCCCTTTGACGTCAGGAAGTACACATCGTCGTGATGAACCGCCGCCGAGAGCGGCGCGCCCTTCTGTTCGAAATCAGGGATGAGGTCGCGCAGCGTGGACGGATCCAGCACCGCGCCGGACAATTCGTGGGCACCCGGTTCGCGCGCTTTGTCGAGCAGCGCAATCGAGAGTGGCTCACCGCCCCGGGCCTGCTGCAATTGCGACAGCCGGAGGGCCGCTGCCATGCCGGCCGGCCCGCCTCCGACGATCAGGATGTCGACGTCCAGCGTCTCGCGTTCGGTCACGAACCAGGATCATATCGCGCTACGATTGTTGGATGCGCGATCCGCAGCCGGCGACAGCGTCCGCAGACGCGCTCGCGTGGGCGCACCCAATCGTGCGCGAGTGGTTCGTCGCGCGCTTCGGCACGCCCACCGAGCCGCAGGAGCAGGGCTGGCCGGCAATCCTGGAAGGGACTGACACACTCATTACGGCGCCGACGGGCTCCGGCAAGACGCTCGCGGCGTTCCTCGCCTGTATCGATCGGCTCGTGCGGCGCGCGCTCGAGGGCACGCTCTCCGACCGTACCTCGGTCCTGTACGTTTCGCCGCTCAAGGCGCTCGGCAACGACATCCAGAAGAACCTCGATGGGCCGCTGACCGAAATCGTTGCGCTGGCGCGCGCGCGCTTTCCGTCCGTACCGGACATTCGAACAGCCGTTCGGACGGGCGACACGCTCCTGCCAGACCGCCGTGCCATGATGAGGCGGCCGCCGCACATTCTGGTCACGACGCCGGAATCGCTCTACATCCTCCTGACGTCCGCGAGCGGCCGCGACATGCTGGCCGGGATCGAAACGGTCATCGTCGACGAGATCCACGCCGTTGCCGACGACAAGCGGGGAGCGCACCTGGCGCTGTCGCTGGAGCGCCTCGACGCGCTCGTCGGCCGTGGGGTTCCGCGCATCGGCCTGTCGGCCACGGTGACGCCGATCGAGACGATCGCGGCGTTCCTGGCCGGTGGCGGCCGTCCGCGGCCGCACCTCGTGCAGATCGCCCGCCGCCGTGAATTCGACTTGTCCATCGAGGTGCCGCCGAGCGAGATCGCCGCGGTCGCGACGCACGAGTACTGGGACGAGATCTACGATCGCGTCGCCGCCCTCGTGCGCCAGCACCGCTCCACGCTGGTATTTGTGAACACCCGGCGCGTCGCGGAGCGGGTCTGTCATCACCTCGGGACACGCCTCGGCGAGGACGTCGTCGCCGCGCACCACGGCAGTCTCTCGCGCAAGACCCGGCTCGAGGCCGAGCAACGGCTCAAAGCGGGCCAACTCAAGGCCGTCGTCGCGACGGCCTCGCTCGAGCTCGGCATCGACGTCGGGACGATCGACCTGGTCTGCCAGATCGGATCCCCGCGGTCGATCGCCGTCGCGGTCCAGCGGGTCGGCCGGGCGGGACACTGGCGGGGCGCGACGCCGAAGGCGCGGCTGTTCCCAGCCACTCGGGATGATCTCGTCGAACAGGCCGCGCTCGTGCTCGCGATCCGCCGCGGCGAACTCGATCGGGTGATCGTCCCCGACGCGCCGCTGGACATACTGTCGCAACAGATCGTGGCCACCGTCGCCACAGGCGAGTGGCTTGAAGACGACTTGTTCGCGCTCGCCCGCCGTGCGTATCCCTATCGCGACCTTCCCCGCGATGATTTCGATGATGTGGTGGCGGTGTTGTCGGAGGGTATCGCGGCAAGGCGCGGGCGCTACGGTGCGTACCTCCATCGCGACCGGGTGAATGGCCGGCTGAAGCCGAGACGCGGCGCCCGCCTCGCGGCCATTACCGGCGGCGGCGCGATTCCGGACACCGCGCTCTACACCGTCGTCACGCATCCTGAAGGCACGACGGTCGGCACGGTCGACGAAGACTTCGCGGTTGAGAGCACGGGTGGCGACATCTTCCTGCTCGGCAACGCGTCCTGGAGAATTCGCCGCGTCACTTCCGGGCGGGTGATCGTCGAGGACGCGCGCGGCGCCTCACCGACGATACCGTTCTGGCGCGGCGAAGCCCCGTCGCGCACGATCGAGCTCTCCGCACGAGTCGCCGAGGTCCGCGAGACGGTCAACCGGCTCGCGCCGGAGGCGCGGCCCGAGGACGCAGCGCACCGCGCGCCCACCACTACAGCGGCCGTCGACTGGCTCCACGAGAACTGCGGACTCGACTCGTCGGGCGCCGAGCAGGTCGTGGACTACATCGTCGCGGGACGCGCGGTTCTCGGTGGCGTTCCGACGCAGGCGCGCGTGATTGCCGAGCGGTTCTTCGATGAAGGCGGCGGGATGCAGCTGGTGCTGCACGCGCCGTTCGGCGGACGAATCAACCGCGCCTGGGGCCTCGCGCTCCGCAAGCGGTTCTGCCGGTCGTTCAACTTCGAGCTGCAGGCCGCGGCGACGGACGAGGGCATCAACATCGCGCTCGCCGAGCAGCACAGCTTCCCGCTGGGTGACGTCTTCCGATTCCTCAGCGTGGCGAGCGTACAGGACGTGCTCGAGCAGGCCGTGTTGGACGCGCCGGTGTTCGGAACGCGGTTCCGATGGGACGCGAGCCGGTCGCTCGCGCTGACGCGCTTCCGCGGCGGCAAGCGCGTGCCGCTGCCGATCCAGCGCATTCAGTCGGACGATCTGCTTGCGTCCGTGTTCCCCGACGCCGCCGCCTGTCAGGAGAACATCGAGGGTGACATCAAGATTCCCGACCATCCCCTGATCCGGGAGGTGATGAAGGACGTGCTCACCGAAGCCATGGATCTCGATGGATTGAAAGAGGTTCTGGACGGCATCTCATCCGGGCGCATCGAGTGCCTCTCTGTCGACTCGGTAACCCCTTCCCCGTTCTGTCACGAGCTGCTGAATGCGAATCCGTACGCCTTCCTGGATGACGCGCCACTCGAAGAGCGCCGGGCGCGATCGGTGCAGATGCGGCGCGTCCTGCCGGAGAAAGCCCTCGAGGAGATCGGCGCCCTCGATGAGGACGCCATCGCCGAGGTCTGCAGCCAGGCCTGGCCGGATGTTCGCGACGCCGACGAAGTCCATGACGCGCTGCTCAGCCTCGTCGCACTTCCAGAGCTTGACGCGGCGGCATGGCTGCCGATGCTCGAATCGCTGGCGACCGCACGCCGTGCGGCCCGGGCGACTGCCGGAGGGCGAACGTGGTGGGTCGCCGCTGAACGGGTCGCGATACTGCGAGCGATTGTTCCAGGACTCGATGTTGACCGGCCGCTTCCCGACGTGCCGCACGAAGAGCTCGCCGGCACGTCGGCTCTCACGCGGCTCGTCCAGGGCTGGATGCAGCACATCGGGCCGGTGCGAGCGGACGAACTCGCCGCACGGCTGGGATTCGACGCCGGTGACGTCCACGAGAGCATGCTGAGGCTCGAAGCGACAGGCGCGGTGCTGCGAGGGACGTTCAGGCCGGCGATCAAGTTCGAAGTTCAAAGTTCGAAGTTGGAATGGTGTGACAGGCGACTCCTGGCACGCATCCATGCGCTGACGCTCGGCCGGCTGCGCCGTGAGATCGAGCCCGTCACGCCTGCGACGCTGATGCGATGGCTCTTCGAGTGGCAGCACATCGCACCGGGCTCTCAACTCACGGGCGAACGTGGGACGCTTGAGATCCTACGGCAGTTGCAGGGCTTCGAAACACCGGCGCGCTGGTGGGAGCCTGCCCTGCTCGCCCGGCGCATCAGAAACTACGACCCGGCGATTCTCGATCAGCTGTGTCTCACCGGCGCGATCGGATGGGGCCGGCTGTCGCCGCATCCGGCGACGCTCGCGCTCGCCACGGACGACGGCCAGCCCGCAACAAAGCGCCGCGTCATCCCAACCAGCGTCGCACCGGTGACGTTCTTCGTGCGCGAAGACGCGGACTGGCTGGCGCCGCGATCGGCACCGGACGCCGGCACGCCGGGTCTCGGGCGGCCTGCCCGACTCGTCTTGGACCATCTGCAGAAGTCCGGCGCGTCGTTCTTCGCGGATCTCGTTCGTCAGACAAGATTGCTCAAGTCAGAGGTGGAAGGCGCGCTTTGGGAACTCGTGACCGCCGGCCTGGCCACGGCGGACGGCTTCGACAATTTGAGAGCACTGATCGACCCGAGACGCCGTGCCGGCCAGGGATCGGGCAAGGCTTCTCGTCCCCGCCACAGCGCGGGCCGCTGGACCGTGCTTCACGCGGGCGAGCCACCGGCGCGCGCCGCGCAGCTCGAGTCCACGTGCCGCATGCTGCTCGCGCGCTACGGCGTCGTCTTCCGCGAGTTGTTGGCGCGCGAGTCCGTGCTGCCGCCCTGGCGAGAATTGCTGGTGACGTTCCGGCGGCTTGAGGATCGAGGAGAGGTCCGTGGCGGGCGGTTCGTTTCGACGTTCGTCGGCGAGCAGTTCGCGCTGCCGGCCGCGGTCGAGTCGCTTCGCTCGCTGCGGAAGGCCGGTCCGTCCGGTCAGGTCGTGACGGTCAGCGGCGCTGACCCCTTGAATCTCGTCGGCATCATCGTCCCCGGCGATCGCGTGCCGCCGACCGGCAACCGTTTCATCCGTTTCCGTGACGGTGTCCCCGAAGACGGAATGCCAGTAGTCGGCGGCCTTCAGGCCGCCGGACGCGCGGCGGGCTGAAGCCCGCCGCCTGCCGAAATCACCCCGCGAGCTTGAGCAGCCTCGGCAGGTCGTGTAACTCCTTCGCGAGCCTTGCCTGTTGCCGGCGCCAGAACGCAAACCGCGCCGCCATCGTGCGCATCATCGCCGCGCGCGTGTGATCCGAGTTGTGCCGTGCCGCTTGGCCGTAAAAGCCGGCCCCGAGCGTGCCGTACCAGTCAACATTGTGACGATCCGCGCACTGCGCGCCGAAGAACCCGGTCAGCAGCAGGCACTGCGAGCCCGCGGCTTCCATGATGGCCGGATCGGTGTGCTGGCTGCGATCCAGCACGTAAAGATTGAACACGGCGGCGAGGGACGTGGGCGTCCCAGGGAACTCCAGCGACGCCGTTGACGTAGTCGCAAAGTGGGCCAGCACGCTCGCGTTGTAGAGCACTTCGCTCTCCGGCGCGTCATCGAGCTCGCTCACATCGCGCAGGTGCTCGAAGAAGAAACGGAGCGCCTGCCCGTTGGTGACGGCCAGCCATGGTTGCGTATCCATGAGTCCCCTCCTGATGCATCGGCATCTCGGCCCGCCGGCTGCAGTGTGTGACTGCAAGGGCCGTTCCGTTGAGGGACTCAGGCGGAGACGCGCAACCAACCGGTTCGGGGCGCGCGCCGTCCTATTGACATCGCAGGAATTGGAGCCAGGACATGATTCGACGACTACGCGACTTTGAATGGACGTTCTCGAACACGGCGGAAGGCGCCACGGCGGTGATGCTCGCCGCGGCGATCGTCCTCGCCCTCTTCGCCTAGACAACCTTAGGAAACCTACAACCGACAACCTACAACCAACAAATCAACCGAACTGCAGGTTGCAGGTTGTCGGTTGCAGGTTGCTCTGGAACTAATCGCACATCGCCGGTGTCTTTCTAGGCAGCACCACGCTCGCTCTCCACGGGAGGTCAGCGATGAAGCCGCTGCGCAGCTACTCGGACATGAACGTCATGCCGCTGATCGACGTGCTGCTCGTTCTCCTCGTGATCTTTCTCGCGGCCCTGCCGCTCGCCCAGGCGGGCCTGGACGTGGAGGTTCCGCCGGTCGCCGAGCAGCGGCCCGGCAATGAACCCACCTCGGACATCGTCGCGACCTATTCAGCGAACCGCCAGCTCGAAATCAACCGCCGACCTGTCGACATGGCGGCGGCCGACGCGGAGTTCAGGAGTATCTACCGCGACCGCCGGAACAAAACGCTCTACGTCATCGGCGACGGCACGGTGACCTATGGCGAGATCGCCCGGATCATCGACGCCGCCACGGGCGCGGGCGTGACACGGATCGGGATTGTGACTGAAGAGATGAGACGAGCAGCTCGTTAGCAACCTACAACCAACAAGCGAGTTCACGGAAACGGCTCCGTGCCCCATTGCAGGCTGCAGGTTGTAGGTTGCAGGTTACTGTTTGAGTGCCGAGATCATCGCCGGGACGATCTCGAACAGATCCCCCGCGATGCCGTAGTCGGCGATTTCGAAGATCGGCGCCTCGGGATCCTTGTTGATGGCCACGATCGTCCGCGCGCCTTTCATGCCGACGACGTGCTGGATGGCGCCGGAAATGCCCAGTGCCAGATAGAGCTTCGGCGCGACGGTCTGGCCGGAGCTGCCGATCTGGCGCTCCATCGGCAGCCAGCCTGAATCGCAAATCGGACGCGACGCAGCCAGTTCGGCCCCAAGCGAGGCGGCAAGCTCGCGCGCGATGGCGATGTGTTCCTCGGACTTGATGCCCCGGCCGACCGACACGATGCGTTCCGCCTGCGACAGGTCGACGGCCTGCTTCGCTTCGCGGAAGGGTGCTTCGGGCTTCTGACGGATGGAGGCGGGATCGACGGAGGCGGCCACGGATCGAACGGGCGCAGGCTGCGCGCCCCTCTTCGCGGCATCGCCACGGAATGCGCCAATCTGGAACGTCACGAGATGCGGCGCCGGCCCTTCGAGGGCGATGTCGGCGTTGACGCGGCCCTGGAAGATCGGCCTGACGAAGAGACGCGCCGACGAGTCGCCCTTGGTGCCGATGCAGTCGGCCGCCAGCGCCCGATCGATGCGCGCGGCGAGCCGGGGAGCGTAGTCACGAGTCTGGTACGTGTGGGAGAACACGACGTGCGACGGCGACTCGGCGGCGATGAGGCCGGCGAGCGCCTGCACGAAACCGTCCGGCGTGTAGACCGCCAGGCCCTCGTGCTCGAGCGAGATGACCTCGGCGACGTCCGCCGCCGCGAGCTCGGCAGCGACTGCGCCGACACCTGCGCCGGCCACGGCGATCTTCACGGGGCCGCCAAGCTGCTGGGCCGCGGCCACGGCCTCCCACGACGCCCGGTTCAGAACGCCGTCACGCTGTTCCGCGATCACGAGGACCATCAGAGCACCCTCGCGTCTTCGCGCAGCACGCGAACAAGTTCCTTCGCGGCCTCGGCGGCGGATCCGGAAATCATGCGGGTCTGTTTGGACTTCTCGGGCATGTAGACCGACGCGATGCGCTGCTTCACCGTGGAAACGGGCGGTGCCGCGACGGCGCGAATTTCCTTTTTCTTGGCCGCCATGATGCCTTTGAGCGTCGCATAGCGGAGCTGGTTGATGCCGCTCTGGATCGTCAGCACGGCCGGCAGCGGCATCGACACCCACTGGAACCAGCCGCCCTCGAGTTCGCGCTTCACGCGGAGGTCTGCTGGCCCTGAGCCTGTCGAAGGGGCCGAAATCTGCACTTCCATGATGATGGTCGAGTGCGCGACACCGAGCTTCTCCGCGAGCACGACGCCCACCTGCGCGAATCCCTGATCGTCGGACTGGAGTCCGGTCAGGATGAGGTCGGCCTGCTCCGGCGCGAGCGCCGCCGCAAGCGCCTCGGCGGCCGTGAAGGCGTCGGCGGTCGAAAAATGGTCGCCCTGCACATGAATCGCGCGATCCGCGCCACGCGCGAGCGCTTCCCGCAACACCTGCGCGACGCGCGCCGGACCGGCGGACACGACGACCACTTCCCCGCCGTGCTTCTCGCGCAGCCGCAGCGCCTCTTCGAGCGCGTAGGCGTCGGGCTCGTTCAGCTCCCAGCTCGCATCGGAGTCACGCACCCACGTCTTCGACTCGTTGACGCGCACCTGCCATTCGCGGGTGACGACCTGCTTGATACAGACAGCGATCTTCACAAAACCTCGATCAGTCCAGAGTCCATAGTCCACAGTCCAGGGTTCGTCCAAGGTCCAAGGTCCGTTCATGGTCCAAGGTTCGTCCAAGGTCCAAGGTTCGTTCATGGTCCAAGGTTCGTCCAAGGTCCAGAGTTCGTCCAAGGTCCAGAGTTCGTCCAGGGTCCAGAGCCGTTGGACCATGAACGAACCTCGGACCTTGGACGAACTCTGGACCTTGGACGAACTCTGGACTGTGGACCCCGGACGCGGGACTATTCATATCTCTTCATCAGCAACGTCCCGTTCGTCCCGCCGAACCCGAACGAGTTCGAGAGCGCGCACTCGATCGCCATGGGACGCTTCGCGTTCGCGGCGTAGTCGAGATCGCAGGCCGGATCGGGCGCGTCGAGATTCATGGTCGGCGGCGCCACTTGGTGACGGATGGCGAGCGCCGTGATGCCGGCCTCGAGACCGCCGGCGGCGCCGAGCAGATGCCCGGTCATCGACTTCGTCGACGACATCACGAGCTTGCCGGCGTGGTCGCCGAACGTCGTCTTCACGGCAAGCGTCTCGGTCGGGTCATTGATGGGCGTCGATGTTCCGTGCGCGTTGATGTAGTGCACCTGATCGGGCCGCACACCGCCCTTGCGGAGCGCCATGCGCATCGAGCGGACGGCGCCGTTCGCGTCCTCGGGCTGCGAGGTCAGATGAAAGGCGTCTCCAGACAGGCCGTAGCCTGCGATCTCGGCGTAGATCGTGGCGCCGCGCGCCTTGGCGAACTCGAGCTCCTCGAGCACCAGGATGCCGGCGCCCTCGCCGCAGACGAAGCCGTCGCGGTCCTTGTCGAACGGCCGGCTCGCCCGCTGGGGCTCGTCGTTCCGTGTGGACAACGCGCGCATGGCGGCGAAGCCGCCGATGCCCATCGGCGTGATCGACGCCTCGGATCCGCCTGCAATCATCACGTCGGCATCGTCGCGCTTGATGATCTCGTAGGCCTCGCCGACCGAGTGCGCGGACGCCGTGCAGGCGGTGCACGTCGCGAGATTAGGACCGCGCGCGCCGAAACGGATCGAGACCTGGCCGGCCGCCAGGTTGATGATCGTCGCTGGTATGAAGAACGGAGAGATGCGGCGCGGCCCGCTCTTGAGGAATTCCTCGTGCTCGCGCTCGATCGTGGAGAACCCGCCGATGCCGGACGCGATGAACACTCCGACGCGATCCGAGAACTCCGGCGCGACCTCGAGCCCGGAATCGTCCATGGCCATCTGGGAGGCGGCGATCGCGTACTGGATGAAGGCGTCCATCTTCTTGACGTCCTTCTTGTCGACCCAGTTGAGGGGGTCGAACCCGCGCACTTCACCGGCGATCCGCGCCGCGAAACCCGAGGCGTCGAAGTGCGTAATCGGCCCGATGCCGCTCTTCCCCGCCAGCAATCCGTTCCAGGTCTCGCCCGTGCTCAACCCCACCGACGACAGCAGACCGACGCCGGTGATGACTACTCGCCTGGCCAAACGTCCTCCACTACTTCTTCTTGGCGTGGGCCTCGATGTACTCGATGGCCTCCTTCACGCGAGTGATCTTCTCGGCGTCCTCGTCGGGGATCTCGATGCTGAACTCCTCTTCGAAGGCCATGACGAGTTCGACCGTGTCGAGCGAGTCCGCGCCGAGGTCGTCGACGAACGAGGCATCCGGCGTCACTTCGTCTTCATCGACTCCGAGCTGCTCAACAATGATTTTCTTGACCTGGTCCGCAACCGCCATTCGAGCCTCCTGATTAGCTCACTTTCGAACTTCAGACTTTGAACTTCGAACTTCCCTAAAGGTACATCCCGCCGTTGACGGCGAGTACGTGCCCCGTAATATACGATGCTTCATCGGACGCAAGGAACACCACGGCGTTTGCCACGTCCGCCGGTGTACCCAGCCGCTTCAGTGGAATCCGCGACGCCCACTCCTCGTGGGCGCCCTCTGAAATGGCCCGCGTCATGTCCGTGTCTATTAGGCCCGGCGCCACGGCGTTCACCGTGACGTTCCGCGAGGCCACCTCGAGCGCAACGGCCTTGGTGAACCCGATGAGTCCGGCCTTCGACGCCGCATAGTTCGCCTGGCCCGCGTTCCCGGATTGCCCGACCACCGACGTGATGTTGATGATGCGACCGGACCGCTGCTTGATCATGGGCTTCAGAACGGCCTGCACACAGGCGAACGCCGCGGACAAGTTCGTCTGCAGAACCGCGTCCCAGTCCTCGCGCTTCATCCGGAGCATCAGCGTGTCGCGCGTGATGCCGGCATTGTTGACCAGGATGTCGATTCGCCCATGACGTCCCAGAACGCCGGCCACCGTCGACTCAATTGCAGCCTGATCGGTGACATCGAGTGACGCCAGCTCGGCCTGGCCGCCGGCCGCCTTGATGGCGTCCACGGTGTCGCGGGCATTCTCGCCGCGCGCGGCCGCGACGACCGTCGCTCCGGCCGCGGCGAGCCCATCGGCGATGGCTTTGCCAATGCCCCGCGACGCTCCCGTGACCAGGGCCACACGGCCCGAAAACTGCGACATAGACAACCTGTCTACTTCAGCACACTTCCGAGTGCATCGCCAAGCTGACGGACGATGCCCTGCTCGGCAAGACGGGCCGCCATGCGGATCCCGTTCTCAATCGCCTGCGGCGTCGAACGGCCGTGCCCGACGACCGCGACACCATCGAGGCCCACCAGCAGCGCGCCTCCGGACTCTGCGTAGTCCACGCGCTGCTTGAATCTCAGAAAGGCGCCTCTCGTGAGCAGGCCGCCGATCTGCGACACGATCTGCGAGCCCATCTCCTCACGCAGCATTTCCTGCGCCGCCTCGACGATGCCCTCGCCCACCTTGAGGGCGATATTGCCGGTGAAGCCATCACAGACGATCACGTCCGCGCGCCCGCTGAAGAACTCGCGAGCCTCCAGGTTGCCGAGGAAGTCCACCGGCGCGCGCTCCAGGAGCGCGTGCGCCTCCCTCACGAGATCCGTCCCCTTGCCGGCTTCTTCGCCGATCGAGAGCAGACCCACCTTCGGATGCTCGACGTGGAGGAGGATTCGCGCGTACGCCGCGCCCAGGATGCCGAACTGACAGAGGTGCTCGGGCCGGCAATCGAGGTTCGCGCCCGCGTCGAGCAGCACGGCCGCACCAGTCCGCGTCGGAACGGTGACCGCGAGCGCCGGGCGATCCACGCCTGCCAGGACGCCGAGCGCCGCCCGCGATGAAAGATAGGCCGCGCCGGTGTGGCCGGCGCTGAACATGGCGTCGGCCTCGCCGCGGGCCACGAGCCCCGCCGCGACGCGCACCGACGACCCGGGCTTGCGCCAATGCGCTGCGATGGGCTTTTCGTCCATCGCCACCGCATCCGGCGCATCCACGATCGTGAGCGCCGCGCCATCGGCACCGCCGAGTTCCTCGACCAGGCGGTCAAGGACCGCGGCCGGCCCAGTCAATTTGATCGAAACGCCCCGCCGCGACGCCTGTACCGCGCCGGCCACCACCGCGCCAGGCGCGTGGTCGCCGCCCATCGCGTCAACGGCGACAGTTATGGGCATCAAAGACATCTACCATTGAGACATTTGGACATGTGGACATCTGACGGCAATGTCCTCATGGCAAATGTCCAAATGACAAATGACGAGCGTCAGTCTTCCTTGACTGCCCTGACCTGACGGCCTTTGTAGTAGCCGCAGTTCGGGCAGACCACGTGCGGCGGCTTCGGCTCGCGGCACTGCGGGCACGCGCCAGTGGCGATCGGCTTCAGCGCATCGTGCGTCCGGCGCTTGGCCGTCCGCGTCTTCGAGTGTCGTCTCTTGGGATTGGGCATCGTTCAACCTACGTCAACTTCGAACTTTGAACTTACTTGATCAGCTTCTTCAGTACCGCGAGCCTGGGATCCACCCACTCTTCCTTGCACTCGCACGTCTCGCGATTCCGATTAATCCCGCACACCGGACAGAGTCCCTTGCAGTCCGGCCGGCACAGCGGCTTCATCGGCAGGGCGAGCAGGAACTGCTCGCGCATCACTTCACCAAGGTCGATCACATCGTCCTTGTAGAAAGTGACGCCCACGTCGGAGTCCTGCACCTCGCGCTCGTCCGCCGGCCCGTCGTCGGTCTGCGGCAGAAACAGCAGATCGAACCCGGCATCGACGGGGATCGCAAATGGCTCCAGGCACCGGCCGCAAGCCATTTCCAGGCTCGTCGCGACCCGGCCCACGAGCCGGACCTTCTGGGCGTCCTTCCTGACCTCGGCGGCCAGCACCACGGGTGCGGCCACACGAAAATCCTCCCCGGTCAGGTCAAAGTGCGACGGCTCAAACGTCCGCGAAACCTGATCGACCCAGCCGCGGAACCCTCGTAGATCGAGCAACATGGGAGTCTTCAGCCGGGCATTTCCCGCCCGCCCGAAACAACGATCCTAGCACGCAGCGCGGGGACTAAGTCACGCTCCAGGATCTGGGCACGAACAGCTCTTCAAAGAGAGCCACCGCATAGCGATCGGTCATTCCGGCCACGAAATCGCGCACGGCCGCGTCGAGGCCCTCCCGTTCGACCGTGACGGAGTCCACGTACGGCTCGGGGCGGGCCTGGAGCTTCTCCCACAGGCCCCCCAGGATGCCGGAGGCCTTCTCGAACTCGGCGGTCGCCCTGGGGTTTTCGTAGACGGCGTCGAAGAGGAAGGTGCGTAGCGCCAGCGTTGCGTTCAGGATGGGGTCGCTCATCCGAATCTCCGACAGCCCGCCCTCGAGGGTCCGGGTTACGACGTCGGTCACCATCGTGTTGATCCGCTGTGACGACGTGGTACCGAGGACGGCGACGGCATCCGCCGGCAGTTCCCCATCTTTCAGAATGCCCGCCCGCACGGCGTCGTCGATGTCGTGATTGACGTAAGCGCAGATGTCGGCGACGCGCGCGATCTGCCCTTCGACCGTGCTCGAGCGATGCTCGGGTGGCGCGCCCACGGGCAAGCCGTGCTTGCCCTTGGAGTGGCGCGCGATGCCGTCGCGGACTTCCCACGTGAGGTTGAGCCCCTGCCGCCCGTTCTCGAGCACATCGACAATCCGGAGGCTCTGCTCGTAATGGCTGAAACCGCCCGGCACGAGCTTGTCGATGACGCGCTCACCAGCGTGCCCGAACGGCGGATGACCCAGGTCATGCCCCAACGCAATCGCTTCGGTCAGCTCCTCGTGGAGGCGGAGCACTTTCGCGATGCTTCGCGCGATTTGCGACACCTCGAGGGTGTGCGTCAGTCGCGTGCGGTAGTGGTCGCCGGTCGGCGCGAAGAACACCTGCGTCTTGTGCTTGAGCCGACGAAACGCCTTTGAGTGAATGACACGGTCGCGGTCGCGCTGGAAAACTGGACGGATGGGATCCTGCGGCTCGGGATTCAGACGCCCGCGGCTCTCCGCGCTCTTGGCGGCCTGCGGCGCCAGAAAATCGAACTCGCGTGCCTCGAGCTGTTCGCGGATGGATGACATCAGAGGAATGTGAGACGCAGAGTCTATCGCACCACGTCCGAGAGAAAGCTCGTGCCGTGCGCCAACGGCGGCAGGCCGAAAGCCTCGCCGATCGTGCGGCCGAGATCGGCAAATGTCGAGCGCGTACCGATGTTCGCATCCGGCCGGACGGCCTCGCCGAAGATCAACACCGGAACGTGCTCTCTCGAGTGATCCGTTGACGGCGTCGTCGGGTCATTCCCGTGGTCGGCGGTGACGATGAGGAGATCCGCCGGCCCGAGGCGCGGCAGAAAGCCCGCGAGGCGAGCATCGAAACGCTCGAGATTGGCCGCGTATCCACGCACGTCATTTCGGTGGCCGTACTGCGTATCGAAGTCCACGAGGTTGATCGCCAGCAGACCCCGGGGCGTCGTGCCGAGTTCCGATTCGAGGACGGTCATGCCGTGATCGTCCGAGGTTGTGTGGATCGCGCGGGTGAGCCCGCGGCCCGCGAAGAGGTCTTCTATCTTGCCGATACCGACGACCGCGTGTCCGGCCGCTTTCATCTGGTCCATGACCGTTGTCTGAAACGGTTCGAGCGCAAAGTCCCGGCGATTCGATGTGCGCGTGAAGTGCCCTGGCTCGCCGACGAAGGGGCGGGCAATCACCCGGCCGACACCCATGCCACGACCGACGAGATCGAAGGCGACGCCGCAGATGCGGTACAGCTCGTCGACGGGAATCACCGACTCATGAGCGGCGATCTGAAACACGGAGTCCGCGGACGTGTAGACAATCGGCTGTCCCGTGCGCACGTGCTCGGGACCAAGGGCGTCGATGATCGTGGTTCCGGACGCGACGGTGTTGCCCAGGCTGCTCCGGCCGATGCGCGCTTCGAATTCGCGGATGACGTCCGCCGGAAACCCCTTCGGGAACGTCGGAAACGGCCGCTCCAGGACGATGCCCATCATTTCCCAGTGGCCGGTGACGGAGTCCTTGCCAGCCGATGACTCGGCCATGCGTCCGAAGGCGCCACGGGGAGGCACGCGGTCGCCGCCAATGGCCGCGACTTCGGACAGACCGAGCGATCTCAATGTCGGGACGCGGAGGCCCACCTCGCGCGCGATGTTGCCCAGCGTGTCGCTGCCTTCGTCACCGTAGACGGAGGCGTCAGGCAGTTCCCCACAACCCACGGAGTCCATGACGATCAGGACGACGCGATCAATGCGAGAGGAAGGCTTCGACAAGGGCGCTGGCTGCTCCGATGGCCGCCGGCGACTCGCCGGGACCGTCGAGCCATCGTACGTCAGGTTCCTTGCGGAACCATATCAACTGGCGGCGGGCGTATCGCATGTTCTCGCGGACGATGAGTTCGCGCGTCGCGCTTTCGTCGCGGACGCCGTCGAGCATTTCAATCACCTGCCTGTAGACCAGGCCCGTGAAGGCGTGCGCGTTCTTCGGAACGCCGGCTGCCAGCCGTTCGCGGACCTCGGCGACCACACCCCGCGCGAATTGCTGGTCCACCCGGCGTGCGACACGGGGCCACAGGGCCTCCCTCGGCATGTTGACGCCGATGGTCAGCATCTTGAAGTCAGCAATCGGTGACGCCGTGTGCTCGAAGTGCGACGTCAATGGCCGGCCGGTGAGAAGGTACACCTCGAGGGCGCGCACAAGCCGCTTCAGATCGCGCGGCTGAATGCGAAGGCCGGAATCCGGATCGACCCGTACGAGCCAGCGATGGAGGAACTCTACGCCGCGGCGCGACGCCACGCGTTCGAGCCGGGATCGCAGCGCTTCGTCGCGCGCCGGTCCGGGGAACAGTCCCCTGACAAGGGCGCGGTAGTAGAAGCCGGTGCCGCCGGCGAGCACGGGCAGCCTGCCACCGGATGCGTGCTCGCGCATGATGCGCGACGCGTCCTGCGCGTACCTGGCCGCGGAGTACGCCTCCGCGGGCTCGGCGATGTCGACCATGAAGTGCGGAACGCCGCGTTGCTCTTCGAGCGGCACCTTGTCGGTGCCGATGTCGATGCCACGGTAGACCGCCGTGGAATCGCAGGCAACAATCACGCCGCCGAAGTGCTCGGCCAGCGCCAGCGCAAGCGCGCTCTTGCCGGTGGCCGTCGGGCCAACGACCGCGACGGCCCGCATCGCGGTCAGGGGCGGCCCGGCCGCGCCGGACCAATATCACTGTCGCCAGGCGCGCCGAGGGGCGCGCGCACGTCGTAGTAGAACGTCACGGTGAAGAACGCGCGGTCGTCCGGGTACTCCGCAGGAAGTGGCAGAACGGGGCTGGAATTCTTGAGCGCGTTGAAGGCGGCATTGTCGTAGGAAGGGAACGGACTCCGCGACACGATCTTGAGATCGGTAATCGTGCCGTTCCTGAGCACGTAGAACTGGATCACGACGCGCCCGGACTGGAACATCGCCGCGGGCACGTTCCAGTTGCGCTTGACCGTCTGCACGAACCGACGCAGCCAGGGGCCGAAATCGACGCCCTTGGAATCGAACTGGATGTCCGGCAACCGCTCCGCCTGCCCGCCCTGCTGGTTGTCGAAGTTTCCGTCTTGAAGATACTGCCCGAGGTTCTTGAGCGCGTTGGCCAGCCCCCCGCCGGCGGGCGGCGCCTGCGCCGCTGGCGAAGGCGGCGCGGGTTTCAATCCAAGATCGGCAGGCGTGGCGGCAGTTGACGGGTTCGGCTGCGCCGTGCCGTTCTCCGGCCCTTTCGGCTTCTCGTCGCGGCTGGCCACAACCCGCTCGGACGTATCACCGACCGAGAAGGGTTTTGTGTTCGTCGCGGTGGGCGGGGTCTCGGGTGACGCGGCGCGGCGATCGCGGTCCGATTGCTCGGGCTGGGCCCTTGGCGGCGCGTTCCGTTCGAACCTCGGCGTGATTTGCACGTACTGCACCGATTCGTGCGGGGAGGCAGGTGGCACGACCACGGGATCCGCCGGCAAATACTCAGGCGCCACGAGGTATGCGATCACCATCAGCGCATGGATCAGCAGCGACACGAGGACGCCCTCGCGCAGCGATATCGCCTGCGGCACGCGCGGCGTATCCGGCCGATAGTCTTCGAGATCCAGGTACATGAAGCTGCGCTCTGAAAAGTATATCGGTCGCGCGGTGCGGCCGGCCCTGACCACCTCCGCCAAGGCTATGGTGGTCCGCCGAAGCTTTACGCGAAGGCGGAAGGGCCGGCCTACATGTGTGTAGGCCGCGGCTTCAGTCCCGGCGGTCGTTCGGCGACATACAAGTAGACGGCGCCCAGCATCAGCGGGACGTAGCGAACGGAGGAAAAACCGGCCTGGCGAAGAATCGTCACAAATCCTTCACCGGACGGGAACGCCGAAACCGACGCCGGGAGGTAGTCATAGGCGTCCGCATGGCGCGAGATCATGCGGCCCACTTTTGGCAGCACGGCGCGGAAATACCACGCATAAACACCCGCCACCACCGGCGTCGTCGGCATGCCGAACTCGAGGATGGCCGCCCGGCCGCCCGGAACGAGCACTCGGTGGAGCTCACGGCATCCGGCCAGGGGATCGGCGACGTTGCGGATCCCGAAGGCAATCGTCGCGGCATCGAACGACTGGTCCGCCACGGGCAGATGCATGGCGTCGGCACGCGCGAGCGAGATCCGGCCCGCCAGACCCGCACGCCGGACCTTGTCGAGGCCGATCCGCAGCATCTCCCCGGCGAAGTCGATGCCGAGCACGGCCGACGCCGCCCCGCCACCGTGCGTTGCGCCCTCGATGGCGAGATCGCCGGTTCCCGTGCACACGTCGACCAGTCGCTCCCTGCCGGTCAGCCGGAGCTCGCGGATGGCGCGCCGCCGCCAGCGGCGATCCATGCCACCGCTGAGCAGGTGATTGAGGCGGTCGTACCGGAGCGCGATCGCGTCGAACATGCCGGCGATGCGCTCGGGCGCCTTGGACGTGGAAACCGTCACTCTGTCGTTTTCCGGGAGCTTCGCCCCGCGGACCCCCGACACGCTCTCTCGCGGGGGCCGTTCAGCCCCGCTCCGTTCGCGTGGTTCGCTCGCATGGCTCGCTCACTCGGGTTTCCATGGGGGAAACAGTTGCTGGTCGAAGCCCAGCACGTTGAGAATCTTCCCCGCCATGAACGAGGCGAGGTCGTCGATGGATTTCGGCTGCTGATAGAACGCCGGCATCGCCGGAAGGATCACGGCGCCGGCCTCGGCGCACGTGACCATGTTGCGGAGCGACGGCAGGCTCATCGGCGTCTCGCGCGGGACCAGCACCAGGCGGCGATGCTCCTTGAGCATCACGTCGGCCGCGCGCTCGATCAGGCTCCGCGACAGGCCCAGGGCCACGCCGGCCAGGGTCTTCATCGAGCACGGGACGATCACCATCGCTTCGCATCGATGGCTGCCGCTCGCGAGGGACGCCCCCAGATCCTTGTTGCTGTGGATCACGAACTGGCCGCGCCCGACGCCGTCGCCGTATCGTGCGGTGAGGAGATCGCGCAGGCGCTCGACCCTGGCGTCCGGACCGAGCTCGTCGAGCAGCAGGCGCTTGCCGTAGTCGCTGAACACGAGCTCGAGATCGCAACCGGCCTCGAGCAGCGCCGCGATCGTGCGCGCGGCGTAGATCGCACCGCTCGCGCCGGTGACTGCGACCGCCAGTCTTCTCGTCTGCTGCATCAGTACTGAATCCTGCTTCGTCCGCCCGAACCCGAAACCCTGCGCCCTGAACCGCGCTACCGCCAATACACCGCCAAAGCCGTGGTTGCGAGATACAGGACGCCGACCCAGCCGTTCATGTCGAACGCGCGCTTGACCTGCGACAAATCGCTCGCGCTCACGAGCGACTGTTCCCAAACCAGCAGCAGCGCCACGAGCGCGACGCCGGCCGCGTACACCGGGCCGAGCGACGCGCGAACGCCGACGGCCACAAGGGCAACGATCGTCAGCACATGCAGCGCGCGCGAAATCGTGATCGATCGCGCGACGCCGAATCGTGTCGGGATGGAGTGCAGTCCTTCACGCCGATCGAAGTCTACGTCCTGGCAGGCATAGAGGATGTCGAATCCGCCCACCCAGCAGCCGATGGCCAACCCGAGGATCCAGGGCTCGAGCGCGGAGGCGGCGCCGCCGGCAGCGAGCCAGCCGCCCACAGGGGCCACAGCCATGGCGAGCCCGAGAAACGCCTGCGTGAAGCTCGTCACGCGCTTCGCGAGCGAGTACCAGAAAACGATCGCCAGCGCGACGGGTGACAGCACGAAGCACATACCGCCGAGCGGATAGCTGCTCGCGATGAACACGACGGAGGACACGCCGACGAAGATTTTGGCCTCGCCCACCGACATCCGCCCGGCAGGCAGCTCGCGCATCGCCGTGCGCGGATTGCGCGCGTCGAATCCGGCGTCGACGAGGCGGTTGAAGCCCATCGCGGCGCTTCGCGCGCTCACCATGCAGAGAACAATCCAGATCAGTCGATCCCACGTGAACGGCGTGGTCCGGGCCGCGAGGATCGCGCCGACCAGCGCGAACGGCAGCGCGAACACCGAGTGGCTGAAGCGGATGAACGACGCGTAGGTGCGGACGCGGGAAAGCATCTGAACTGATATCAGGTCGGGTCAGGCCACGCGGCGAATCGCGCGGGCGGCGACGCCGCCGACCAGGTATTCTTCCACATCGCGTTCGGCCCGCGGAACGTCCACGGCCACGAGCGCCGCGCGTTTCCCGGGCGAGAGCGTGCCGAAGTCGCGTTCGAACCCGAGCGCCGCCGCACCACGCCGCGTGGCGCTTTCGAGCAGAGTCTCCGCCGTGAGCTCCGGCGCGAGCCGGCGCATCTCGGCGAGCTCGTCGAAGATGTTGAGCGTGGCCGTGGACGCCAGGCTGTCAGTCCCGACCGCGACCGGCGCCCCGGAAGCGTAGAAGTGCGGCAGCCTCGGTGCTCCGCCGCCCACCCACAGGTTGCTGCGCGGACACGTGACGATCACGCCCCCCGCCTGCCTGACGCGCTCCAGCGCACCGTCAGTCAAATGCACGGCATGGACGATGAGCACACGGTCTCGGAGATAGCCGAGGTCCGCGATGAATTGCACGGGGTCGCAGGCGGGAATCGGCCACTCGCCGGTCCACAGACCGAGCGTTTCGAGCACCTGGCGGATCGGCCCCGTGCCGCTGCGCAAGAACTCCACTTCTTCCACGGACTCTCCCAGGTGAATCGCAAGCTGGCCGGCATCGCTCCGCCGGGCGATTTCCCGGAACAGCGCCGGCGAGACGGAGTACGGAGCGTGCGCGACCACGGAATAGCGGAGCGGCGTGGGAAGCGCGGCGACTCGCTCCCAGGCTTCGCGGACCGATCGCGCGGGATCCTGATCGTTGAACCCGAGGATCTCGTGAAATACCACGCCCTCGAGGCCCGCGTCGATCAGAACCTGCGGCGACGCCAGCGTGTTGGAGATGTCGCCGACGAGCACCGTGCCTGTGTCGCGCATCGCGGCCGCCGCCCGCTTCATCGCGGCGACCGCCTCGGGCTGACCGCCTTCCGGTCCGCGTCTTCGCACGGTCATGAGCGACTGAATCCACGCGTCCATGGAGGGCGCGGGCGGCACGAGGCCCTCCATCCAGGCGAGCTCGAGGTGCGTGTGGGCGTTGACGAGGCCCGGAAGGAGAACGACGTCGCCGAGGTCCGAGGCGCCCGCTGGCGGCGCACCGGCGCCTACCCGCGTGATGCGCCCTTCCTCGGTCTCGACCCAGCCGCCGTCGATCCGAGGGCGGTCGATCGGCAGCACCCAGCGGGCGCGCCAGATCACTGCGCCTCGCGTGCCCGGCGGCCCGTGGCACTGCGGGCGGCGTAGCCGCGGAGATCCTCGGCCTCGCCGGCCTGGCCGTCGGCGCGGGCAACCGCCAGCTCGAGCATGCGCGGAATGTTGCGCTCGCGGAACACCGGATCGCCCAGCACTTCGTAGTGCATGTTGCGGCGCTTCGGGGCGAACCCGGCGCTCTCGATATTACGGACGACCTCGAACTCGTCCATGCAGTACTCGGCGCCGGCCGCGCGGACGACGTTCTCCTCGATCATCACGCTGCCCATGTCATTCGCGCCGTAGGCCAGGCTCAGTTGTCCGACCTTGCCGCCCTGCGTCACCCACGACGACTGCAGATTGTCGAAGTTGTCGAGCACGAGCCGCGAGATCGCAAGTGTCCGCAGATAGTCGACGCCGGTGGCTTCCGTACCGCCGAGCTCGGTGTGCTGCGGCTGATAGCTCCAGGCGATGAACGCCGTGAAACCGCCGGTCTCATCCTGCAACGACCGCAGCCGGAACAGATGCTCGAGGCGTTCCTCGACCGTCTCGACGGTTCCGTACATCATCGTCGCCGTCGTCCGAAGGCCCGCACGGTGCGCGTGGCGCATGACGTCGAGCCACTCGTCGGCCGTGGCCTTGTTGTAACAGTTGAGCTCTCTGCGAACGCGGTCGACCAGAATCTCCGCGCCCCCGCCCGGGACGCTGTCCAGGCCGGCGGCGATCAGCCGATCGATCACGGCCGGCACGGGCAATTGCGAGAGTCTCGAGATGTGAATGATTTCCGGCGGCGACAGCGCGTGCAGCTTGAACGCCGGGAACTTCGCCTTCACCGATCGAAACAAATCCTCGTACCACTGCAGTGGCACGTCGGGGTTGTGGCCGCCTTGGAGCAAGAGCTGATTGCCGCCGAGACGAATGGTCTCCTCGATCTTCCGGTGGATTTCCTCGAATCCGAGTGTGTAGCCCTCGGCGGATCCCACGGGCCGGTAAAACGCGCAGAACTTGCAGCGCGCGACGCAGACGTTCGTGTAGTTGACGTTGCGGTCGATGATGTACGTGACGAGCCCGTGGGGATGCTTCGATCGGCGCACGTCATCGGCGAGCCGGCCCAGCAGCGCCGTCGGCGCCTGGTTGTACAGCGTAAGAGCGGTCTCCGGCGTGAGCCGGACGCCCTGCTTGTACGCCGCGACAATCGCGGCAACCTCGTCCTGGGTCATCGGTCTATTGTCCGCTCGCCATAGAACGCGATCAAATCCGCTGTCGCGGAGACGGAGACTCCCAGGCTCACCGCCTCGCGAAAGTAGGTTTCGAGGCCTTCAATCGCCCGCGGCGACAACTCGAACATCAGATTCTCTCGCAGGTAACGCCGGCCTGTGGCCTGTCGCTCGGGCCAGTCAGCGAGATACGCGTCTGCGACTGCGTCTGACTGCCGCATGCCTTCCGCAGCGGCGGCTTGAAGCAGGGCCACCACGTCAGGACTCGCTACGCCGGCACGGCCGGACCAGAACGCCCACACGAACGGAAGGCCGGTCATGGCCGTCCACTCCGCGCCGAGGTCCGTCTTCGAAGCCCCGCGGGCCGAATGGTCGACGAACAGTGCCGGATCGCCGATGAGCAACGCTGCATCCGCTGCCGCAAGCATCGCGTCCAGATCCGGCACATGCGGCACGAAGACGGGATCGATCCCGAATCGGCGCGCGCAGAGGATCCGGGTCAGCGCGGCGGACGTTCGCGAGGAGGAGTCGAGCGCAATCGAGCGCACCTGGTTCAGCGGTCTCCGGTGGAACAGGGCAACCGACGCCACCGGCCCGTCCGAACCGATGCAGATCCCCGGCACAATCCGATCGCCAGGCCGATCGAGGTACGTGATCGTCGGCACCATGCCGAGATCGATGTCACCGGAGTCGAGCAGTGCCGCGCAGACGGAAGGCACATCGAATCGCAGTGACACGCGATCCGGATGCCGATCGAGGCCGTGCACCAGTGGCCGAACGTTCAGATAGTCGACGGCGCCAAGACGGACCGGACGAGCTACTTCGGCCATTCGTACCGACCGTCGCGTTCAACGGGCACGCACCCGGCGGCGCGAATCTGCCGTTCGATGTCTTCCTTCGGCGAGCGGCGCTGTCCCAGGCCCAACACATCGATGACCGCGATGCCGTCGATGTCGTTCGCACCGTAGCAGATGGCGACCTGCGCGAGCTTGGGCCCGTACAGCGGCCAGTCGACCTGGATGAATGGAATCGCCCGCGCCATCAGTCTGGCCGCCGCTATCGTGCGCACGTCGTCGTAACCGGTCGCCGGAGCTTCGGACGGGTCGAGCCTCGGCAGGGGCGCGAGCGCCCGCAGCGCGGACGTCTCCTTCTGAATCTCAACGGCTCGCTCGACCAGGGCGAGCCGCGCACCGATGTCCGCGCGCTCGATCGTGGCTCTGCGCACGGCGAGGCCGCCGTGCAGCACCGCGCGCACGACCTCGATCGCGTTCTCGGTGTCGCCGAGCAGATCGAGTGGCGCATCCGCCACCGCATCGAGGCCCGCTGCCTTCAACGCGCCGGCAAGGTCAGACAGCGCCAGGTGATCTCCGTTGGAGATCTGAAGCAACGCGCCAAGTGAAAATCCGGTCAGTGGCTTCCCTGCCGCGGACGCGACCGTGCGGCCCACTATCGAGATCGCTTCGTCGGCGGACGCGGGTGCCTGCGTGATCCGGACCTCACCCGCGTGATCGGCGCCCGCGACGGCGCCGGCCCCGGTGGTGCCGGCTATCCTGCAGTAAGCAACTCTGTCACCCGTCGTCGCGATGCGCGCCTGCTCGCCAAGCACGCCGACACTGACCAGATCGGGATCCGTGAGCAGCGCCTCGGCTTGTGCCAGCGTGAGCGGCGTGCCGGCCGCGACAATTTCTTCAAACTGACTAACGCTTGGCGTCACGATTGCTGATCTTCTCCCAGAGCGCACCGGCTTTCTTCGCCGCGGCCTCGGTTGTGACGAGGCGCTTCGGCCATTCGCGACGCAGGCCTTCCTCAGGCCACTTACGAGTGGCATCGATGCCCATCTTTCCGCCGAACGAGGGCATGACCGCGGCATCGTCGAGGTCGTCCACGGGCCCGGTCACGACTTGGATGTCGCGCGACGGATCGACGTGCGTGCCGGCAATCCACGCGACCTCGGCCTCGTTCTGCACATTGACGTCCTTGTCGACGACGACGATGCACTTGGAGAACATGAGCTGGCCGAGCCCCCAGAACGCGCTCATGATCTTGCGCGCGTGGCCTGGATAGCGCTTGTCGATCGAAACGAACACGTAGTTGTGGAATATGCCGGCCGCCGGGAAATGCATGTCGACGATCTCGGGTACCGTCTTCTTGATCAGCGGCAGGAAGATCCGCTCGCTGGCCATGCCGAGGTAGTAGTCCTCCATCGGCGGAATGCCGACGACTGTCGTGACGTACACCGGATTGCGCCGCTGCGTCATGCACGTCATGTGAAACACGGGAAAATCGTCGGCCAGGGAATACAGACCGGTGTGATCCCCGAACGGTCCTTCTTTCCGCCGCTCGCCGGGCTCGACGTAGCCCTCCAGCACGATCTGTGACTGCGCGGGTACTTCAAGGTCGATGGTGCGACACTTGACCATTTCGACGCGCCGTTTCGACAACACCCCCGCGAGCATCAGCTCGTCGAGGCCCTCGGGCATGGGCGCCGTCGCGCAGTACTGGAGGACCGGATCCGCGCCGAGGGCCACGGCCACTTCGAGGCGCTTCCCCATCCGCTCCGCCACGCGATGGTGCTGCGCTCCGCCTTTGTGCCGCTGCCAGTGCATGCCGGTCGTGCGACGGTCGTACACCTGCATGCGGTACGTGCCGATGTTGCGCATGCCGGTTTCGGGATCGCGCGTAATCACGAGCGGCAGCGTGATGAAGGGGCCGCCGTCTTCGGGCCAGGTCGTGAGCACGGGCAGCTCATCCAGGCCGCCGTCTGTCTTCACGACTTCCTGACAGGGCGCGTCCTTCACCGTCCTCGGCATCAGATCCATGAGGCGCGTCGCGAGCGGCATCATCTTGAGCGCGTCCATGAAGCCGCGCGGTTGGGGCGGCGTCGTCAGTTCCTCGATTTCGCGGGCGAGTTCGTCGAGATGGTTGACGCCCAGCGCCAGGCAGATGCGTGCCATCGAGCCGTAGATGTTCGCGGCGACCGCAATCGTGTGCTTGCCTGGTTTCTCGAAGAGAAGGCCGGGCCCGCCGCCGGGTGCCTTCGACGCCTTGTCGATGAGCGCGGCAATCTCCAGGTGCGGATCGACCACGTCCGTGATGCGGGCCAGCTCACCACGCTTGTCGAGATCGGCAATGAATGCGCTGACGTCTACGTACGACATGCGTCACTAATCCTCGAAGCGAGCGCCAGCGCCCGCAATCCATCCCGGCCGGTCACCAGCGGATCCCGGCGATCGCGCGCCGCCGCCACAAAGTCAGCGAGTTCCGCGTGAAGGGGCTCGACCTTCACGACATCGAGGGACCCGCCCTGAATGGACGCACGATCGGCCGCACCCGCCTCTACACGCCACGCCGCGGCAGACTGCGCCGCAAAGTCCACGGATACATAGAGATCCGGCTGGAAGAAGCGCGCCTTCCTGACACGATCGTGGCTGATGCGGCTCGCGGTGAGGTTCGCCGTCGCCCCAGACGCGAATCTGAGTCGCGCGCTGCAAATGTCGACACTGCCCGACAGCACCGGCACCCCGACCGCATCGACCGATGTCACGTCCGTCCCGTCCACGGCCAAGATGATATCGAGGTCGTGCACCATGAGATCGAAGATGACATCGATGTCGAGCGAGCGTTCCGGGAACGGACTCAGGCGGTGCACCTCGATGAACTTCGGGGCGCGAAGATGCGGCCGCGCCGCGATGAATCCCGGGTTGAAGCGCTCGGTGTGACCAACGGCCAGCGTCGCGCCGGACGCGTGGGCCGCGGCAACCATTTCCTCCGCTTCCGCAACGGTCGACGCTATCGGCTTTTCCACAAGGACGTGCGTGCCCCGCTCCAGGAACGGCCGGGCAACCTGGAGGTGAGCCTCGGTGGGAACTGCGATGGATACGGCGTCCACAACTCCCAGAAGCTCTCGAGCGTCACAGACGACACGCGCGCCGGTGGCGGCAGCCGCGGCCGCCGCGCGCGCCGCATCGATGTCTGCCACGGCGACGAGCTCGACGTCCGGCATCGCACCGAGAAGGCGGGCGTGATGCTTGCCGAGGTGGCCGACGCCAATGACCGCGACTCTGAGTCTGTCGGGCGGCGTCATTTGCGCTGCCGCCCGATCACGACCAAACCGGCGTCGTTGGCGGCCGCGACAAACCGATCACCATCGAGCACCAGCGTGAGGTCTGCGTCGATGGTGAGACCGTCCGCGCCGCTCGCCTTCATCGCCTCGATTGTTCCGAGGCCGACGACGGGGACATCGAACCGTCGATCCTGCTCGGGCTTTGCGACTTTCACGACACGCGTCCCGCGGCCGGCCAGCGTTCCCGCGCGAGCGATGGTTGCGTCCGTACCCTCCATCGCCTCTACCGCAACCACCGCGCGGTCCTTGACGACGACCGTCTGGCCGACGTCCTTGCCGGCGATGCTGTCTGCGATGCGATAGCCGAATTCAAAGTCTGCACGCATCGCATCGTCCGGCGCTTTGGCCGTCAGGACGCCGGCACGAGCAACCAGCCCTGGCAGCAGCGCGGTCGAATCCACGATCTTGATGCCGTGGTCACCAAGAACGGCGACAGCCGCGGCAAGGAGGGCATCCGTGTTCTGTGCCGGAAGCTTCATCAGCACGGACAGGAGCAAGGGATCAGGAAAAACGCCACCGAAGATCCGCGCGTGCCGCACGCCGCCCGCCAGCGTCGCCTCGGTCACGCCGGCGGACTTGAGAAACTTGATGCAGGCGCCGAGCTGGCCGAGCTCGATCCAGCCAAAGGCGGCGGCACCCGCCTCGCGCGCTTCCGCTTCAAAATCCGGGGTGGCTTCGCCCTTGATCGCGACAACCGCAACGTCGAGTCCGGCCTGGCGCGCGGCCCGCAGCACCAGTCCTGGAAAGTTGCCGTACCCGGCAATCAGGCCAATAGCCACGCCGGCTACTCGGCCTCCGACATGTCTTCGAGCCGGCGCGACGGCCGCCTGAGAATGACGCCCCGCCGGGCAGACGTGATGAAGTTCACGAGGTAGCGGACTTCGGGCACCGCGAGGCTCGGATCGCGGTCGATGAGCTCGAGCGCGCGGCTCGTGTTGTGCTGAATGAGCTGCCGGTACGCGCGGCGCAGCTTGTCGATCGTCTCGGTCGAGAATCCGCGCCGTTTGAGGCCAATCGCATTGAGGCCGTAGATGCGCGCGCGGTTGCCGACCGTCTTGGCGAACGGCAGCGCGTCGCGCGTCACGACGGTGTAACCGCCGATGAACGCGTGCTGGCCGATTCGGCAGAACTGATGAACGCCTGAATAGGCGCTGATCGTGGCGAAGTCCTCCACGTGGACGTGACCGCCCAGCGTCGCGGCGTTGCCGAAGATGGTCGAATTGCCCACATGGCAGTCGTGCGCGACGTGCGCGTAGGCCATGAACAGGTTGTGATCGCCGATGGTCGTGAGCGCGCCGCCGCCGACCGTGCCGCGATGGAGCGTCACGAACTCGCGGAACATGTTGTGGTGGCCGATACGAAGGCGCGTCGGCTCACCGCGGTACTTCAAGTCCTGCGGCGCAAGGCCGATCGACGCGAGCGGTGAAATGTCGTTGTGGTCGCCGATCTCCGTCCAGCCCGCAACGACGCTCGACGCGCCGATGCGGCAGTGCCGGCCGATGACGACGTGCGGCCCGATGGTGACGTAGGGACCGACCACGGTACCCGCGCCAATCCGAGCGTCGGGATGCACGATGGCCGTCGGGTGAATCTCCGGAGCGGCGTCCTCCGCGGTCTCCAGCGCAAGCACGAGCTCGGCTTCCGCCACGACCTGTCCGCCGACCGAAGCCACCGCACGCGCCCGGGCGATCTGTCCGCGCCTGGCGCCCATCGTCACTTCGAGCTCGAGCCGATCGCCCGGCACGACCTGGCGGCGGAACTTCGCGTTGTCCACGCCTCGGAGCCACGCGCTGCCAGGCGGCTGCAGTTCCAGCCGGCGCTCGCCGAACAGCAGCACGCCCGCAAGCTGTGTCAGCGATTCGATCATGAGGACGCCCGGCATCAGCGGCGTGCCGGGAAAGTGTCCCTGAAAGAATTCCTCGTTCACTGTGACGTTCTTCGCGGCAACGATGCGGCGGCCTGGTTCGTGGTGCGTGATGACGTCGACGAGGACCGAGGGATACCGGTAGGACAGCCGTTCGAGGCCGGGCAACATGCGCATTACGACCCTAGACAATACACGGAAAACGTACAGCAAAAGACCCCGGGCGTCGTTCTGAACGCTCTCCTCAGAACGACGCCCGGGGTCGTATGTCCTACTTGATCGTTGCGTCGAGGCGCTTGACGATCTCGGCCGATAGATCCAGGCCGGCGTGCGCCGCGGCGATGTTGGAGTTGTCACCAAGCGCGAAGATGATCCAGAGGCCGCGCTCCTCGCGCAGTTTCTCGACGATCGGAAGCACCTGCTGCTGGAAAGTCGCGAGCAGCTCCTGATTGAGCTGATCGATCTGCACCTGCGCATCCTGCTGCTTGAACTGCGCTTCGCGCTGCAGCTTGTCGAGCTCCTTGGCCATGTTGTTGAACACGGCCTCCGAGACGACGCCCTGCTGCGTCTTCATGCGGTCCTGCAGCGCCTGGATTTCCTTGTTCTTCGCGGCGAGGTCCGCCGAGAGCTTGTCGTTGAGCACTTGCATCGCATCGCGACCCTTTTTGCCCAGCTTGGACTGCTGGACGACGGCCTGCAGGTCGATGAACGCGACCTTGGCCTCTGCGGGGAACGGTACGGGTGTCGGCGTTGGTGTTGGCGCCGGCGTCGCGGGCTTCTGTCCCGCCGGATTGGTGGCGGGCGGTGGGGTCGTCGGCGGCGGCGCCGTCTGCGCCATCGCGCTTCCAGCCACCAGCACTGCCATCGCGGCAAAAGCGATCGTCTGTCGTTTCATACTCATCGGATTCAGCACCTTGGTCGGTGTCCCGGCCCCTTCTGTCGGTCTCCCGGCCGCCACACGGACATCTGAGTCTATCAGAGCAGACGCCTGAGCCATCCCGATAGGCGGGAAACAAGGCATAATCGCCCGAGGAGAGTGCATGCCGAGTCCGCTGTTGCGCCGTTTTGCCCTGATTTCCACCCTGGCCCTCGTGGCTGCGGGTGCGTCCGCCTGCGACGGTGGCGGCACGACCACACCGACGACACCGACTACCCCGACTACGACCGTCACTGAGACCTTCGCGGGCAGCATCACGACCAACGGCGCCGCCAGCTTCACGTTCCCGACCGGCGCGGCCGGCTCTGTCACGGCCACGCTGCGCACCATCACACCCGTCAGCACCATTCAGCTGAGTCTGGCCCTGGGCACGTGGAACGGCATCTCCTGCCAGGTTGTGCTGACCAACGACCGAGCGACGTCCGGCGGCAGCGTCACCGGCAACGTCTCTGGTTCCGGAACGCTGTGCGTGCGGATTGCGGATATCGGACAGGTCGCGGGTACCAGCGGATTCGAGATCGTTGTCGTGCATCCCTGATCCCTTCGGGATCGGTTCAGGGTTCAGGGTGTCGGGTTCCGGGTTCGCTTGTCTGGTTCCGGGTTCATTTGCTTTTCTCCAAACACTGGTTGGAGTTTCTCCACACTCGAGAGATCGTCTGAAGCGGCATTAGCGGAGATTCCACAAGACGCGAGTGGCACGAGCCATGCTCCTCTTGCGTGCGCATGGCAGGTGCGCGCAACTACGATGAGCTGGATGCGTGGAAACTCAGCGACGCCGTTCGAGTTCGCATCTATGAGATCTGCAAGTCCCCCAGGTTTCGATCGCACCTCCGGCTGCGAGAGCAGCTGACAGACGCCGCCGACTCGGCATGCTCGAACATCGCCGAGGGATTCGGACGCTACTACCCCAAAGAGTTCGCCAGATTCCTCAAGATCTCACGCGGGTCTCTGGCAGAGATCGCAGACAGACTTCGAAGCGCGGTGCTCGCCGGGATTGTGAAGGAAACTGACGTTGACGACATCGTCGCACTCACGCACCGAGCGCGTGGAGCGTGCACAAGGCTGATCAAGTATCTGGAAGGAGCCGACCCGCCCGGCCGCGCCTAGATCCGCGGAACGCGAGGTACGAACCGGGAACCCAGAACCGGGAACCGGGAACCGGGAACCAGACAAGCGAACCCGGCACCCTGAACCCTGAACCCTGAACCGCCGAAGGCTTAGAACGTCGTGCCGACGGCGAAGCGGAAGGTGAACCGCTGAGCGAAGAGACCGTTGTTGTTGAACACGCCGCGGCGTGATGGATTCCACGCGCCGATCAGCCGGAAGGGCACGTTCAACACCGGCATGAAGAACCGTATTTCGAAGCCCGCGGACGTCTTGAACGCCGGCGTGCGTCCGATGACGCGCACGGTCGGCGTGGTACTGGTCCCGGGCGGCGTCAGGGTCACCAGCGCGAATGGATCCGAAAGGAAGGGCGGATCGGGCGTCACCGTCTCCGTGATGTCTTCCTTCCAGACAAGACGCTGGCCGATGTCCCTGACCTGGCCCGCGTCGTAGAAGCCCAGCACGCGCACGGGCCCGCCGACGTTGAAATAGATCTCACCGTTGAAGAGCAGCGACTTGTTGCCGCCGGTGACGATGCCGGAGATCGGGTCGCGCGGACCCACCGAGCGGATGTCGAAGCCACGGACGCTGTATTCGCCGCCGAGGAACACCTTCTCGAAAATCGGCAGCGTCGTCGTACTGCCGTACGGGCGAATCCACTGTCCCTCGCCGCGAAGCCCGATCGACACGCGGCGCGAGATGAACGTCAGCGGCTTGTAGAAAATGGCCTCCGACCGCACCTGGACGTACTCGGTGTTGCCGCCGACACCGGCGAAATCCACGCCCGTCGTGAAGCGCATGCCGTCGTCCGGGAAGATCGGCTGGTTGATCGTGTTGTACACCACGGACGGCGTGATCTTGCTGACGCGGCGCTGGCCGCCCTGATCGAGCAGCAGCGATGACCGAAGGATGGGGCTCGCCGCCAGCACCGCGGGATTCAGGTACGCCTCGTTGATGTCGTAGACCTTGATGCGCTCGTAGCTGTACGTCGTGAACAGCCGCATGTAGTCCGCGAGCGGGAACCCGAACACGAGGTTCGTGCCCTTCGCGTCCTGCGTGTACTGGAAGTCGTAGATGAACTGGCGCGCGTATACGTCGGTGCCGATGGTGATCGGCCGGTCGAAGAGATACGGCTCGCTGAACGACACCTGGTACTGCCGCGCGCGCGAGCCCTTCTGCAGGTTGACGCCGAACGTCTCGCCGCGGCCGAGGAAGTTCGATGTCTGGAACGACAGCTGGCCGAAGAAGCCGTCGAACTGCGACACGCCCGCGCCGAACGAGATCTGGTTGCGGTTCTGCTCCTGGAACTTGAGCTTGATGTCGACGAGGCCTTCCTGGCCCGGCGTCGGCACCACGCTCATCTCGTCTTCCTTGCCCTCGAGCGGTTTGAAGTAGCCGAGCTGGTTCAGCCGGCGGATGCTCTGCTTGAGCGCGTCCGTGTTGAACACGCCGCCCTCGACGACCCGCATCTCGCGCCGGGCGACGTTGTCGTGCGTCGTCGTATTGCCGGCGAACGTGATGCGGTTGACGTAGTACTGCTTGCCCTCGAGCATCCGAACCGTGACATCGACGACGGGCGGGGGCTTCTCGGGGCCGATGGGCAAACCGGTGTTGGGGTCGATGCCCCGCGGCGACAGATCGACGTCCGGCGCCGCCTGCCAGAAGCCGAGGGCGCCGTAGAGATCACGCGCCTTCTCCAGGCCTTTGCTGATCTTCTGGTAGTTGTAATAGTCGCCCTCTTTGAGCTTGAACATCGCCCTGAGGGGCTCGGTCTTGAGCGAGGTGTTGTCCGCGATGTTGAACGAGCCGATCTTGTAGCGCTCGCCTTCGTCGACCGGAATCCGCAGACGAATCCATCGGTTCCTGCCGTCCTTCGTGTCGGTGACGATCTCGACCTGGGGCTGGCCGACGCGCGCGCGCACGTAGCCCTTGTTCAGATAGAACACCTGCACCTTGTCGGCGTCCTCGGCGAACTTCGCTTCGAGGTACGTCCCGCTCGACGTGAGGAAGCTGTACCAGTTCTTCGGTTTGTTGTCCTTCAGCTGGCCGCGCAGGGCGCTGTCGCTGAACGCGGTGTTGCCGTCGAACTGGACGTCACGAATCTTGTACTTCGGGCCCTGATCGATCTCGAACGTCAAGTGGATCAACTTCGGCCCGGAGGGCAGCGGCGTGAGCTTCGCTTCGATCTTGACGTCGTTGTGCCCCTTCTCGGAGTACACCTCGCGAATGATGCCCTTGACGCGGCGAATCGTCGCCTCGTCCACGAAGGAATCCAGGTTGACGTGAATGTTCTTTTCCTTGAGCTTGTCCTCGATCTTCGATGTCTCGACCGACGACTTCGACCCGGGCGCGGCGACGTAGTCGACCGCCTTCACGCGAGCGCGCTCTTCGATGTGGAACACGACGTGCTTCGCCGCGACGCCATTCGGGAACGGCTCATCGATGACTTCAATCCAGAGGTTGTCCAGGAACCCGGTGCGCCACAGGTTCCAGAAGTCGGCCTTGACGGCGTCTTCCGTGAATGGCGCCCACCGATCCTGGCTGGGCGCCGAGCTGACCGTCTTGATGTAGTACGAATAAGTCTGCTGATCGACGATGGTCTCGTTCACCGGATGCGCGATGATGTGCATGCAGCTCTGAAACAGGACCGGCGAATTGGCGGGCGGGAGGTTGGGCTTGCCATCCTTCACCGGCGCGGCGCAGGGCGGCGCCTGAGCCGCCGCGGGCACGGCCCAGCCGGCGGCAGCTGCAGCGGTCACACCCGCCACGATCAGGCGTCGAAATCGCGAAAGCATCATTCTTGGTGGTTAGACGGTCGCCGCCAAACGACGGCCGTCCTCGGATTGTCCGGCCGCCCGCCACGCCAGGGTGCCGTGATCAAGGTAGATCTCGACGCCGCCCTCCTGCAACTGGCCCCGGATGAGCTCCTCGGAGAGCGGGTCCTCTATGTAGCGCTGGATGGCGCGACGGAGCGGACGCGCGCCGTACGAACGGTCCTTGCACGTCGCCTCGATGATCCAGTCGATCGCCTCGGGCTGGACGGAGATCTGCAGCCGGCGGTCGGCCAGATGCGTGTTGAGATTGTCGACGAGCAGGCCCGTAATCTTCCGCAGATCGTCGTCCGACAGCGGCTCGAACACGATGATCTCGTCGATGCGGTTGATGAACTCGGGATTGAACGTCTTCTTCACTTCGCCGAGCACCAGATCCGTGACTGACTTCTGGATCTCCTTGAGGTCGGCGGTCTGGAAGCCCATCGACGCCTTCTTCTGGATGAAGCGAGCGCCGATGTTCGACGTCATGATCAGAATCGTGTTCTTGAAGTTGACACGATTCCCGAGGCCGTCCGTCAGGTGCCCGTCCTCGAACACCTGCAACAGAATGTTGAAGAGATCGGGATGCGCCTTCTCGATCTCGTCGAGCAGGACGACCGAGTACGGATTGCGTTTGATCTTCTCGGTGAGCTGCCCGCCCTCTTCATGGCCGACGTAACCCGGGGGCGATCCGATGAGCTTCGACACCGAGTGCTTCTCCATGTACTCCGACATGTCGAAGCGGATGAGCGCGTGGTCGCTGCCGAACAGGAAGTTCGCGAGCGCGCGGGCGAGCTCCGTCTTGCCGACGCCGGTCGGGCCCAGAAACACGAAGCTGCCCACGGGCCGCGCGGGATTCTTGAGGCCGGCACGCGAACGGCGAATGGCGCGCGACAGCGCAGAGATCGCCTTCTCCTGGCTGATCACCCGGCGGTGCAGCTCGTCTTCCATGCGCAGAAGCTTGTTGCCCTCGTCCTCGTTGACCGACGTCAGCGGGACGCCCGTCCACTTGGAGACGACTTCGTCGATCTCCGGCTTGCCGATGACGATGCGGCTCGACGTGGACGGCACCTCGATCCGATCGCGAACGAGCTGCACGCTCTCACGTCCCTGAAGATCCGGATCGCGGTACAGCCAGGCCTTGTCGGGGCGGGGATCGTTCGGGTCCAGCGCCTCGCCGGGCGAGACCGTCACACGAACGGAACGGGCATCCTCGGTGGTCTGGGAAATCAGCTCGGCGTCCCGCAGCTTGGCCCTGGCACCCGCCTCGTCGATGAGGTCGATGGCCTTGTCCGGCAGGAACCGGTCCGTAATGTACCGGCTTGACTGATACACGGCCGCCTCGATGGCGTCCGCCGTGTATTCAACATGGTGGAAGGACTCGTAGCGATCCTTGACGCCCAGCAGGACCTGGACGGTCTCCTTTTCGCTGGGTGGATCGACCTTGATCGCCTGGAAGCGGCGCTCGAGCGAACGGTCCTTCTCGATGTACTTGCGGTATTCAGCCGGCGTCGTCGCACCGATGCAGCGGATCTCGCCGCGCGACAGCGCCGGCTTCAGGATGTTCGCCGCATCGAGGGAGCCTTCCGCGGAGCCCGCGCCGACGAGGGTATGGAGCTCGTCGATGAACACGATGATGTTCGGGTTGTCCGTGAGCTCCTTCATGATTGCCTTGAGGCGCTCTTCGAACTGTCCGCGATACTTGGTCCCCGCGACGATCAGCGAGATGTCCAGCGCGAGGATCCGTTTGTCGGCCAGGAAGTGCGGCACGTCGCCGCAGACGATCTTCTGCGCGAGCCCCTCGACGATCGCGGTCTTGCCGACGCCGGGCTCGCCGATGAGGACCGCGTTGTTCTTCGTGCGGCGGCACAGCACCTGTTGAACGCGCTCGAGCTCGAGGTCGCGGCCCACCAGCGGATCGAGCTGGTTCTTCACCGCCGCGTCCGTCAGATCGCGGCTGAACTCCGCGAGGAGCGGTGTTTCCTTCGGGCGCGCCGGCGCGGTCTTCTCGTTGAGGAGCTGGACGATGTCCTCGCGCACGCTCGCGAGACGCATCCCCTTCTCGTACAGAATCGACGCGGCCACCGACCGCTCCTCGCGGAGCAGGCCCAGGAGCAGATGTTCGGTGCCGATGTAGGTGTGCAGCAGCCGGTCGGCTTCCTCCGCGGCGAACTGGAGGACGCGCTTGGTGTCGGCGCTGAAGGGGATCTCGACGGACGTCGCGACCTTCTCGCGGAAGACCGTCCGGCCCTCAATCTCCTTGCGAATGCTGTCGAGTGACAGGTGCGAACGCGCGAAAATCCGGCTCGTCAGCCCCTTGCCTTCACGGATCAGGCCGAGCAGCAAATGCTCGGTTTCGATGGACGTGCTGCCCATCTGGGTCGCTTCGTAGCGCGCGAAGAACAGCACCCGTCGCGCCCGTTCGGTATATCGCTCAAACATGAAAAGACCCGGGGATCCTCACCGCGTATCGGTCGATCCCTGTCGGCATTATACGGCAAGGCTATCGGCGCGCAGCCGCCCGCCTTCCAGCCGAAGCACGCGATCGCAGGCGGACGCGAGCGTCGAATTGTGCGTCGCGATGATCGATGTGAGGCCGTGCTCGCGGTGCATCTCGCGGAGAAGGTCGTGCAGTCCCGCGGCCGTGTGCTCGTCGAGGTTGCCCGTCGGTTCGTCCGCCAGCAGCAGCGACGGCTTGCGCACGAGCGCGCGCGCCACCGCGACGCGCTGCTGCTCCCCGCCCGACAGCGTTCCGGGCCGGTGCAGCGCGCGGCCGCGCAGCCCGACGCGGTCGAGCAGCTCCATTGCCTGCGACTCGCGGTCGCTCGTCGCGTGTCCCGCGATCCGCAGCGGCATCTCCACGTTCTCCACCGCCGAGAACTCAGGCAGCAGATGATGAAACTGAAAGACGAATCCGACGTGCTGATTCCGGAATCGCACACGCGCGTCGTCATCCATCCGCCCGACGTCGGCGTCACCGATGCGGACCGTGCCGCCATCGAACGCATCGAGGCCGCCGAGGACATGAAGCAGCGTGCTCTTCCCGACGCCGGACGCGCCGACGATCGCCACCATCTCTCCCCGCTCGACCGCAAGATCCAGCTCCGTCAGAACGGCCAGCGCGCCGCCCGGACCGCGGTAGGACTTGATGAGCCCGGCCACCTCGACAAGCGCCATCGTTATTGATTCCTCAGCGCTTCGGCCGGATCGAGCCGTCCGGCCTGCCGCGACGGGTAGATCGTCGCCGCGAGGCACACGAGAAGGACCGACACGAAGACGATGACCACGTCGAGCGGCTGCACGCGGAACGGCAGGTAGGCGATCTGGTAGACGTCGGCCGGAAGCTGAATCAGATGGTAGCGATCGGCGACGAAACACACCACCAGGCCGAGCACGGTTCCGCCGAGGGTGCCGATCATCCCGATGGTGAGGCCTTGCAGGATGAACACCATGCGAATCGCGCGCGCCGTCGCGCCCATCGTCCGAAGAATTGCGATGTCGCGGCTCTTCTCCATCACGAGGAGCACGAGGGACGCGACGATGTTGAGCGCCGCGACCATCACGATGAGTCCGATGGTCAGCGAAATGGCGAGCTTCTCGAGTTCGAGCGCCGAGTAAAGGGGCCCGTTCAGCTCGGTCCAGTCGTCGATGTCGTAGCCGTCGCCAAGCCGCGCCTGCAGTTCCTGATGCTTGCTGCGCGCCTGGCCGAGATCGGCGAGACGCAGCTGGATCAGGTCCGGTCCGGGCCGGCCGAGGGCGCGGGCCGCTGTGTCGAGTGTGACGAATGCCGCGGCGGTATCCGTCGCATAGAACCCGAATCTCGCCGTGCCGACGACTCGAAGCACGAGACTCATCGGCACGGGCCCCGAGGGCGTCACGACCATGCGCGGCGTGATGAGGCTGACGAGATCACCTTCCGTCACGGCGAGCTCATGCGCCAGATCGGCGCCGAGGATGACACCGTCGCGCGCGAACTCCGGGCGCGTCGTCAGAGCGTCGAGACTACCCGTCTTGATCGCCCCACGAATGTCCGTGACGGCCGGCTCGAGCGCGGGATCGATGCCCTTCAACTGGACGTAAACGCCATCGGCCAGGCTGCCGTTCGACGACATCATGCCCTGTCCGGAGATGGCGGGCGCGGCCCCGGTCACGCCATCCACCTGCATCTGCTTGAGCTCCGCGGCGATGTCCTTGTAACCGTCGTGCTTGTAGACGTAAATGTGCGCCGTGGATCCGACGATCCGATCGCGCAACTCGCTCTGCACGCCCGTCATCAGCGCGAGCGCGATGATGAGCGCCATCACGCCGACGCCGATGCCGACGATGGAGACGGCGGAGATCAGGGAGATGAACGCCTGACGCCGCCGGGCGGTCAGATAGCGGCGGGCGACAAACCAGGCAAATGACATCAAGGACGCTCGTATCGATCCATCGATCTATCGATCCATTTACTCATTGATTGACGGATCTGGCTCAGATCCGTCCTTTCGTGGCCGCATCAGCGGAAACAGAATGACGTCACGGATCGACGGGCTGTTCGTCAGCAGCATGACGAGACGGTCGATGCCGATGCCCTCCCCGCCGGTCGGTGGCAGGCCGTATTCGAGCGCGCGGATGTAGTCCTCGTCCATGCCGTGCGCTTCGGCGTCACCGGCGGCGCGATCCTTGAGCTGCGCTTCGAAACGGCGGCGCTGCTCGACCGGGTCGTTCAACTCACTGAAGCCGTTCGCGACTTCGAATCCACCGGCATAGAGTTCGAACCGTTCGACCGTGTCCGGATCGTCGGGACGCTGCTTCGAAAGCGGCGAGACCTCGGTCGGAAAGTCGTAGACGAACGTCGGCTGAATGAGCCGGTCCTCCCAGAGCGCCTCGAAGATGGTCGTCGCAATCTTGCCGGCGCCGTGCGAAGGCTGGACTTCGAGGTGAAGCGCCCGGGCGACCTCCGCCGCCTTGGCGCGATCGCGCAGGTCGTCCTCGGCGATCGTCCTTCCCAGCCGTTCCGATGCGGCCTCTGCGGCCGAGGCGCGGAGCGGCAACCGGCGGTACGGCGCGGCCAGTGAGAGTTGATGACCGCCGAAGGTCACAGCGAGGCCGCCCGCCGCCTCCATCGCCACCGTCGTCAACATCTCTTCGGTGAGACGCATCAGGTGCTGGTAGTCCACGTACGCCTCGTAGAACTCGAGCATCGTGAACTCGGGATTGTGCTGCGTGGAAATGCCCTCGTTACGGAAGTTACGGTTGATCTCGTACACCCGCTCCATGCCACCGACCGTGAGCCGCTTCAGGTACAGCTCGGGCGCGATGCGCAGGTAGAGGTCCAGGTCGAGGGCGTTGTGGTGCGTCGTGAACGGCCGCGCCAGGGCTCCGCCGGCCATCGGCTGCATCATCGGCGTCTCGACCTCGAGGAATCCCCGATCATTGAGGAAGCGCCGTATGCCGGCAACCACTCTCGCGCGGGTTTCGAAGACCTTGCGCGAGTCGGGGTTCACGATGAGGTCGAGGTAGCGCTGGCGGTAGCGGATCTCCACATCCGTCAGGCCATGCCACTTCTCAGGCAGGGGAACGAGGCACTTCGCCAGGAAGTGAATCCGAGAGGCCCAAATCGTCAGTTCGTTCGTCTTGGTCCGGAACAGTCTGCCTTCGACGCCAATCTGGTCTCCCAGGTCGAGGTGGCGATAGATCTGGAAATCCAGCTCCGGTACGGAATCGGCGCGGACGTAGACCTGCAGGCGCTCGAGTCCATCCGAGAGCACAAGGAAGTTGGCCTTGCCGAACGCGCGCATGCCGACGATGCGGCCGGCTGCGCGTACCTGAACGTGCGACGCTTCGAGCGCGTCGCCGGCGGCTTCGCCGTGAGCGGCTTTGATGGACGACACCGTATCGGTGCGATCGAACTGGTTGGGATACCGGGCCACGCCCAGATTGGCGAGCTCGTTCAACTTCGCCTGGCGTTGCGCAATCTGCTCAGCTTCATTCGACATGACGCGTCATTGATTCTATGTCGGGGGTCGTGGCGCTCCATCCGGAGCGAGGGCCTTCCGGATCGCGTCGAGGACGCCGTTCACGAACCGGACGGAGTCGTCGGCGCTGAACGTCCGCGCCAGTTCGAGCGCCTCGTTGAGCACCACGGCGGGCGGTGTATCGGTCGCGTTCTTGAGTTCCCACGCCGCCATCCGCAGGATCAATCGATCGATCACGGCCAGACGCTCGATGCGCCAGTGCTCCGAATGCTGCTGGATCAGCGCGTCGAGCGCGTCGATCTCACTTGTCGTGCCGATCACGAGCGCGCGCGCGAACGCCCGCACCGGCTCGGCGGCGTCAGGACGGTGCTCCTGAAAGTAGGTGGCGAGCGCGGTGGCCACGTCCGTCCCGCCGACCTCCCAGAGGTAGAGGGCCTGCAACGCGGCTTCGCGAGCCTGGTGACGCGGACTCTTCATCAACTGTCCTTGAACGGCGCTGCCCGGCTAACGGCGATCGATGCGCTCGTACAGCGCAATCATGGCCAGTACCGCCGCGGCGGCCTCGCGGCCTTTGTTCGAGGGGCCATCACCCGCGCGCGCCAGGGCCTCCTCGGCGGTGTTGGTCGTGAGCAGGCCGAAGCCCACGGGCACGCCGGTTTCCTGAGAGGCGCGCATGATGCCATTGGACGCCGCATGCGCGATGTAGTCGAAGTGCGGCGTCTCGCCGCGAATGAGACATCCAAGGCACACGATACCCTGCCACTCCATCGTCGACGCCAGCCGGTGCGCGGCCTGCGCGAGCTCGTAGGCACCAGGCACCGCGAACGCGATGACGCCGGCGTCTGGCACACCCGCTTCCTTCAAGGCGGCGCGCGCGCCGGCTTCGAGACGCGACGTCACGAAGTCGTGGTACTGCGAAACGACCAGGGCGATGCGCACCTTCTATCGGCCCTTGAACACCGGCTTGCGCTTCTCGAGAAATGCCTTCGTGCCCTCGCGCATGTCTTCGGTCGTCGCGATGAGACCGAACAGCGTCGCTTCGTAGGTCTCGGCGTCGGCGAATGACATCTCGAGGCCGCCGGCGACGACATCAAGGATGTAGCGCACGGCGACCGGTGCTTTGGCCGCCAGCGTCTGCGCGAGCGCGCGCGCCTGCGTCATGAGCTCGGCGCCCGGGACCACTTTGTTCACCAGACCGATGCGATGGGCCTCTTGAGCGTCAATCGGCGCGCCGGTCAGCAGCAGTTCGAGCGCGCGTCCGCGACCGACAAGCCTTGGCAACCGCTGCGAACCGGCGTAACCGGGAATCAGACCGAGATTGATCTCCGGCTGGCCGAACTTCGCACTGTCCGCGGCGACGCGGATCGTGCACGCCATGGCCAGCTCACAGCCGCCGCCGAGCGCGAAGCCGTTGACCGCGGCGATGACGGGTTTGCCGAGCGACTCGATGCGGTCGAACACAGCCTGCCCGGATCTGGCGTGCTCGCGCCCGCTCACGGGCGACTGCACGGCGAGCTCGTTGATATCCGCGCCTGCGACGAAGGACTTCTCCCCCGCGCCGGTGAGCACAATCGCACGCACGCCGTCGTCTGCCCGGGCCTCGGCCATCGCCCGGTCGAGCTCGTTCACGGTCGCGGTGTTGAGCGCGTTCAGCTTGTCGGGACGGTTGATCGTGACGACGAGCACGGCGCCGTCGCGCTCGGTCAACAGATTCTCGTAGGCCATAACCGGATAATTATACGTTGCGGGCCCGGCGGCGCCGCGCGAGCGCGATGCGCATCACGAGCAGCACGGCGAACGCCGCACCGGCAGTGTCGGCCGCCCAATCAAGCGCATCCGGTGTGCGATTGCTGACGAACGACTGATGGAATTCGTCCGTGATGCCGTAGGCCGAACTGAAGAGCAACGCCCGCCACGCGAGGGCGCCGCGCACGTGCTCCCACTTCGCGCCCGCAAGCGCGCGCAGGACGAGCGCTGCGAGCAGGGCGTATCCAATGGCGTGCCCGCTGTAACTCGAGAGGCCGCCGGGGAGGTGAGGAAGGCCCGACCGGCTCGACAGATAGAAGATCGCCGCCATCTGTGCGGCCGCCGGCCCCCAGTGCCAAAACCAGGACCGCACGTGTTCAGAACGCGAAGTACATGAGCCAGCCGACCGCGTAGGCGCCGAGCGTCAGCGCGCCGAAGATCCGCGCGCCCACCTTGAGCTGTTCGCGCGCGTCGTCACGCAGCAATGTTCCGAACACCGCGGACACGCACGCCGCGAACAACGCCATGACGCCCAGATGCGTCATCGCGCGGATCCCCTGGCCCTGTCGAACGCGTCGAGCGCGACGAGAATGTTGAGCAGACCGGCGACGATCAGGAACGTATTGCCGTACTCGTAGCTGATCGCCGTGACGTGTCCGGCGCCGGCGCCGGCCATCGCGGCGAGTGCGCGCGGCACGAGGATGGCCCATTGAGTGCCCGCGCCGAGGAACACGAGCGGGTCAGCCGCATCGAAGACGAAGAGCTGGCCGCCGAAAGCCAGGCCGGTCGCGAACATGCCGGCCAGTACGACGAGGAACACGACGGCCTTGCGAACCTGACCCACGAGAAAGTGACCGGCGCCAGGCACGCACCACGCAGCGATGAATGTCAGAGCAGGATTCGGCTGCATCTCGGTCAGCAGTTTACTCGATGGCGGTTTCCGGTCCGCGCGCGGCACGGACGATCACCCATGCGAGCGCTGCGCCGAGCGGCAGCGCCGCCACGAATCGCGACACGGACGACACGGAGATCAGCCCCAGGTGTTCGACGGCAAACGTGATGGCCGTCGCGGCGGATGCCACGGCAAGCATCGTGAGATCCCGGCGCCGCCGCAGACCGCCTTTCACCAGGAACGCGGCGAGCGCACCGATCGGCGCTGTCAGGTACAAACCGCTGCATCTCGCACAGACCGGCCACTTCGTATGGCTCGTATGAAAGGACCGATCGTCCCGTTGATGGCACACGCCGGCGCCCGCCGTGTAGGCGGCGATGGCCAGCCACGATCCAGGCTGCCTGGCCTGCGCGATCGCGCCGGCGGCCAGGAATGCCGGCCAGGCCACTGACGCCGCGACAAGAACCTTGATCACAATCAGTTACAGCGCAAGCGCTCCGAAGTGCTGCTCGTAGCGCGCGCGGAACTCCGCCCACGTGTAGGCGTGACTCTGGCCGCCCAGGTGTTCGAGCGCGTACGTCGCCGCGACGCTGCCAAGCCGCGCGCACACTTCCAGGGGCGCACCGGCCGCAAGGCCCTTCATGAGGCCGCCCCGGAATGCATCACCGACTCCGGTCGGATCCTCAATGCGCGCCGGCGCGACGGCCGGCACATCGATGCGATCAGTCCGATCGGCGCCATGCATCACCGACGAACCGTGCTCTCCGCGCGTGACGACGAGGTGCCGGGCTTGCCGTAAGATGTCGGCCTCGCCCAGTCCGGTTTTCTCCCGGATGAGTTCCAGCTCGTAGTCGTTGCAGATCACGATGTAGGCGCCGGCGATCCCCTCGGCAAGCTCGGGGCCGCTCATGCGGGCGCACTGCTGACCGGGGTCGTAAATGAAACGGATCCCGAGCGTCCGGCATTCCTCGACGTACTGCGTCATCGCCGCGGGATCGTTCGGCGACACGATCACGAGGTCCACCGGGCCGGCCGTGCGGAACGACAGCTCGGCGGCGTGGGCCATCGCGCCGGTGTAGAACGACGCGATCTGATTGTTCGCGTTGTCCGTGCTGCAAAAGAACGACGCCGTGAACTTGTCCGGCACGTCCTTGACGAGCGACGTGTCCACGCCGGCGGCCTCGAGCCAGCGGCGGTACTCGCCGAAGTCCTGGCCGGCCGTGCCCATCAGCAGCGGCCGCTCGCCAAGCAGCGCCAGCGTGTACGCGATATTGGGCGCGCAACCCCCGCGCCGCTTGTCCATCGTGTCGACGAGAAAGCTCAGGCTGACTCGGGAGAAATGTTCCGGGAGGAAGTGATCCGTGAACTTCCCCGGAAACGACATCAGGTAGTCGAACGCAATCGATCCGGTGACAACGAGACGCATGTATTCCTCAGACGTACTTGTACTTGGCGACGATCGGCGCGAGCTTCGCCTTGGTGGCCGCCGGCACGTGTTCGGGCCGGGTGATGAGCGCCGTCGCGAGCGCGTTCGCGCACTCGCAATCGCGCGCGATCGGCAGCCGCTCGACGGCGTTGGCGATGACCTGCTGGGCCGTCTTGGCGTTCTGCGTCAGGTTGTGAATGATCATTTCGACCGTGACCGAGTCGTGATCCGGATGCCAGCAGTCGTAGTCCGTCACGAGCGCCAGCGTCGAATAACAGATCTCCGCCTCGCGCGCGAGCTTGGCCTCCTGCAGGTTCGTCATGCCGATGATGTCGAAGCCGGACGCACGATAGCTGTTCGACTCGGCAATGGTCGAAAACTGCGGCCCCTCCATGCACACGTAGGTGCCGCCGCGATGCGCCTTCGCACCGGAGCGTGACGCGGCGTCGAACATCACGTCGCTCAGAGGCGTGCAGAACGGATGCGCGAACGCGACGTGGCCGACGAGTCCGTCGCCGAAGAACGTGCTGACGCGGCCCCGCGTCCGGTCGAAGAATTGATCCGGCACCACGAGATCGAGCGGCGCGTAATCCTGCCGCAGGCTGCCGACGGCGCTCGCCGAGAGAATCCACTCGGCGCCGAGCACCTTGAAGCCGTAGATGTTCGCCCGGAAATTGAGCTCGGACGGAAGCAGCCGGTGTCCCGTGCCGTGGCGCGCAAGAAACGCCACCCGGCGCCCGCGGAGCGTCGCCAGGACATAGGGCCCGGAGGGATCGCCGAACGGCGTCGCGATCTGCCGCTCCTCACGATCGGTGAGCTCCGCCATGTCGTACAGGCCGGAGCCGCCAATGATGCCGATGGAAACAGGTTGGGACATAGGATTCAGTCGATGACGGGCTCCACGTGTTTTCGCCCGCCTGTGTCGCGGATGATGCCGGCGGCGATCGCCGGATCGTGTTCGAAGAAGATAACGTACTCGCCGGCGATGGCCTCCGCAAGGAACCGTTTCTTGTAGAAAAACGTGTCCATCGGATAGAGGTCGTAGCCCATGATCCATGGCTCATCGACATGGGCCGTCGTCGGCATGAGGTCCGCCGTGAAGATCCCGACCCGGCCGCCGGACTCGACGCGCACGAGCTGGTGGTGCATCGTGTGGCCACCGGTGCGGGCGACGCTGACGCCGGGCACGACGTCGCCATCCGTTTCGATGAACTTGATGACGCCCGCATCCGCAAGCGGCGCGAAGTTCTCGGCCAGATAGCTCGCACGATTCCGCTCGTGCGGATGCGTGGCGTCATCCCACTCCTGCCGCCGCACGTAGTACGTGGCCCTGGGAAACGCCGGCACCACGCGATCGCCTTCCCGCCTCGTGAAACCCCCGGCATGATCGAAATGCAGATGCGACGCAATCACCAGGTCGATGTCCGCCATCGCGAGACCTGCCGCGGCCAGCGATGCCTCGAGACCGGGCCGGCGATCGATCCCGTAGATCTCGACCTCCTTCGGCGTCATCTTGTCGCCGATCCCCGCGTCGATCAGGATGTTATGTTCCGGCGTCCGAACGAGCAACGGCCGCAGCCCGAGGAGAATGCGATTGCGCTCGTCAGCAGCGGCGCGTTTCTGCCAGAGCGGCTTCGGCACGACGCCGAACATGGCGCCGCCGTCGAGCCGAAAAAACCCGTCCAGCAGCGGCACGACCTCGAAGTCGCCAAACTTCACGCGCCGGCTCCATGGGTGGCGGCCTCTTTCAACTCGATCAGCAGCCCGCCGGCGCTCGAAGGATGAATGAAGGCGATTCGTGACCCGTGCGCGCCGGGCCGCGCCGACTCATCGATGAATCGAATCCCTTGCGCCCTGAGATCGGCGATCGCCCGGTCGATGTCGGCGACGCGAAAGCACAGGTGGTGCAGCGCGTCGCCGCGCTTCTCGAGGAACTTCCCCACCGGCGCCTCGGCTGACAGCGCCTCGACGAGCTCGAGCGTCGGGCCGCCGGCCTCGACGAGCCGAAGTCGATGCTGGCCAACGACTTCCGGCTCGCCCGTCTCGAGGCCCAGGAGCGACTGAAAGATCGTGGCAATCGTCTTTGCGTCGCGAACGGCGATCCCCACGTGGTCCAGTGGGCTTGCGACAGCGGGCGTCCCGCCCAGCGCGCGCGCCATCACCGATTCCGTCGCCGTGTATGGATCGATTTCGCGCGCGGCAATCCGGTCCAGAAGTCGGGCGAATTCGCCAGCGCCCAGGACGACGCCGTCGACGTGCTGCATGAATCGGCGTTCCAGCATTTCGCGAAGACGCCACTCGGCCCGCGCGCGGCGCCGGACGCCCTGCTCCCCCGCGCTCTGGGATTTGAAGCGGTCGATCGCGGCGACGAGATCGGCGAGCCCCGTGCCCGTCGTCGCGACGGTCCGCACGACTGGCGGACGCCACTCGTCCTCGGGCCACATCTCGAGCGACAGCATGGTCTCGATCGACGCTGCCGTGCGATCGGCGCCCTCGCGGTCCGCCTTGTTCACGACGAAAATGTCGGCGATCTCCATGATGCCGGCCTTGAGTGCCTGCACCTCGTCACCCGTACCCGGTACGAGCGTGACGATCGACACGTCGGCGGTCCGGACGATGTCGACTTCGTCCTGGCCGACGCCGACGGTCTCGATGATGACGACGTCGAACCCGGCGGCGTCGAGAACGATCGCCGCCTCGGCCGTCGTTCGCGCCAGCCCACCGAGATGGCCGCGCGTTGCCATACTGCGAATGAAGACGCCTTCGTCCTCGGCGTGCGACTGCATGCGCACGCGGTCGCCGAGAATCGCGCCGCCCGTATAGGGGCTGGTCGGATCGACGGCAATGACACCGACCGTCTTGCCGCTCTTGCGCAGCTCCGCGGTCAGTCGATCGACGAGGGTGCTCTTGCCCGCGCCCGGAGGGCCGGTGACGCCGATGAGATACGCGCGGCCTGTCTTCGCGAAGAGGCTGCCGACGAGCTCGGCCGCTCCGGGAGACTCGTCCTCGATCAGGGAGATCGCGCGGGCAATCGCGCGCGGATCGCGATCAAGGATCCGGGCAGCCAGCGGCAGCGCGCTCACGCTACTGCCGCCCAAGCAGTTGCCGGCCGATGACCAGCCGCTGGATTTCGCTGGTGCCCTCGCCAATCGTGCAGAGCTTCACGTCGCGGAAGTACTTCTCCGCTGGGTAGTCCTTCACGAAGCCGTAGCCGCCATGGATCTGAACGCCCTCTTCGGCGACACGGACGGCAATCTCGCTCGAATAGAGCTTGGCAATCGACGACTCGAGCGACGTCCGTTCGATCTTGCTGTCGCGCATCCATGCGGCGCGGTAGGTGAGCAGGCGCGCGGCCTGAATCCGCGTCACCATGTCCGCGATCTTCCAGCGAATCGCCTGGAACTCGCTGATTCGCTGGCCGAACGCGCGCCGCTCGAGTGAGTACCGCCTCGCGGCGTCGTAGGCACCCTGCGCGAGGCCCACGGCGAGAGCGGCGATCCCGATGCGTCCGGCGTCGAGTACCTGCATGGCCTGCAGGAATCCTTCACCCGGAGCGCCGATGATGGCCGACGAGGGCACGCGGCAATCCTCGAACACGACTTCGCTCGTATCACTCGCGCGCATGCCGAGCTTGTTTTCCTTCTTGCCGGCCTTGAGTCCTGCGGCGCCGCGAGGAACGATGAAGGCCGAGATCCCACGCGAGCCCTGTTCGCGATCGGTCACGGCCATCACGACCATCGTTTCGCCGATCGCGCCGTGCGTGATGAACTGCTTCGTGCCCGAGAGCACCCATGCATCGCCGTCGCGGCGGGCTGTCGTCCGCATGGCGGCTGCGTCACTGCCCGAGCTCGCCTCCGTCAGCGCCCACGCGCCCCAGTGCTTGCCCTCAGCCAGCGGCTTCAGGTACTTTGTTTTCTGCTCATCATTGGCAAAGTACGACAGATGCGCGACGGCAAGGCCATTGTGCGCTGCGACCGATAAAGCAATGGATGGGTCGACGCGCGCCAGCTCCTCGATGCAGATGCAATAGGCGAGGGCGGAATGCCCTGCACCGCCCCACGCTTCGGGCACCTGAATGCCCATGAGTCCCACGCCGGCGAGCTTCGGGAGCAGCTCCTTGGGAAACGCCTGGGCCTCGTCCCAGGCCATGACGTTCGGCCGGATCTCGGCTTCCGCGAACTCTCGTACCGCGCGTCGCAGGAACTGCTGCTCGTCCGTCTCGCGTAAGTCCATCGTGTGGGAAAATAACATGACAATGCTGTTGAAACGCGCTGTTATCGTTCTCGTGCTTGCGGCCGTGGGTCTTCTCGGTACCGCGACACCGGCGTGGGCGGATGTCACTTTCTTCCTCGGGTTTTCACCGACACCGAAGAGCCGCCCGGTTCAGGGTTTCGCCGGGGGCATCAACATGCTCCTGATCGGGTTCGAGTTCGACTACTCCAACACCTCAGCCGACGCGACCCAGGGCGCGCCCAGCCTTCGAACGGGCATGCTCAACGGACTCATCATGACGCCGACGAAAACGCAGCTGTATCTCACGGCGGGAGGCGGCTTCTATCGCGAGGCGTTCACCGGCAGCTCGGCCACGAGCTTCGGCACGAACATCGGCGGCGGAATCAAGGTGGGCTTGCTCGGTCCGGTCCAGCTTCGAGTGGACTACCGGATCTTTAACTTACGGGGCAACGCACGGTACAAGAATCCACAGCGAGTGTACGCCGGACTCAATATCCACTTCTGAATCGACCGATTGACCGATTGATGGATTGACCAATCCGGCAATTCGTCAATCTGTCAATTCGTAGAGCCTCCGCCGCCCATGCTGACGATGGGCGCCAGGGGCGTGGCGCTGATCCCCTTCAGCCCGGGCACGACTTTCTGGAACAGCGCACCGACTTCATCGGGCGGCAGCCCCTCGCCGAGGATCTTGAACGGGTCGTAGCTCACGCCCTTCTCGACCTTATCCAGCACGAAAAAGAAACTGATCAGGCCGTCCTGCGGCTCGGGCGATTTGAGGAGCTTCCAGCCGGCGGCCTGGCGGCGTCGCTCCGGCTTGTCGCTCTTGGCCAGGACTTCCTTGACCTTCCCCATCGTCACTTCGAAATCGACAGCCGTGGCCTCCGCAACACGGATGACCACGAGCATGCGATCTGAGTTGAAGACGAGGGGGTCGGCTTGAGTGGCGGCGGGCGCCTGCTGGATCGCAGGCGGCCCGCCGGTCACGAGGACAATCACGGAAAACCTATCCGACCTTGGCGAGTTTCCAGGGCGGGTTGATGGTGTACAGCGACACCTTCAGTTTCTCGAAGATCGCGTCGGCCTCTGGCCGCGTCAGAAGCGCGCCTTCGGTAACGCCGCTCTTCCACATGGTCTCGTAGACAATCTTGCCGGGCTGATAGCTGATCGCCGTGGACGGCGTGTCAATCTGGAGCACATAGATCATGATCTTCTGGCCGCCCATGTCCGCCGGCGGCTGATCGACCTTGAACAGGTTGACCAGGGACTGACCGAACGCCTTCTCGTCGTCCTTCGTGCTCTTCGCGAGGCCGGCACGGATGGCGCTCCAAGCAGACTCGAACTCCGCCGTCTTCTCCGCATGAATCTGAAACAAGATAATCGTCGGGACGGTGGCGCCGAGCTTCAACGGATCTTCCTGTGGCGGCGCAGCGGGCGCCGTTTGGGCAGCCGCGATGCGCGGCGTTGCCAGGACCAACGCAACTGCGGCGATGGCTGCCACGCGTACCATCGCGGATCTGACTTCACCTGTCCGAATCATTGAATCGTCTCCCTGCCTGTATCAGGCCCGTTCAAAGGCGCCTACTTTACCGTACCGAGCGCGGCTGACAAGACCCATCATCCAGTGCCGCCGGAATCACAAGAACGTTGCAAGTATCTCGTTGGATACCAGCATACCCTGCCGCGTTAGGCCGAGCCGGCCGTCGCCGCGCCACATCATGCCGGCCTCCAGAAACCGCGTCAGGTTTGACCCGTAAACCGCCCAAATGTTCCGGCCGAACCTCTCCTCGATCGCGGCCTCATCGAGCCCCTCGTTCAATCGCAGGCCGGTGAACAACGTCTCGGTAAACCTTTCATCATCAGGAATTACCGTGAGCGCTTCGGCGGCGAAGCGCCCTTCTTCCAGACGGCTCGTGTACTCGGTCGTCGACGCGAGATTCCTCCACCGCCGCCCCTGCACGGTCGAATGGGCGCCGCACCCGAACCCCCACCAGTCGCCGCTCTGCCAGTACTTGACGTTGTGCCGGCAGCGGCGGCCGGGCCTCGAGACATTTGAAATCTCGTACTGCTCGTAGCCGGCCGTGTCGAGACGATCCAGGCCGGCCAGGTACATATCCGCGGCCTCATCGTCAGGCGCCTGCGTCCACGGCTGCGCGGACGATCGCGCCATCGCCTCCTTCAGCGGCGCGTTGGGATAGAGCTCGAGCAGGTACAGGGACAGGTGATCCGGCGCAAGTGCGACGGCCTCGTCCACGGTCCGCAGCCATGACGAGAACGACTGGCCCGGCAGCCAGAGCATGAGATCGAAACTCAGATTGGTGCATCCCGCGCGGCGTGCCATCCGAATCGCGTCTCGAGCTCGCGCCGCGGAATGAACCCGGCCCAGCCGCTGCAGTTCATCGTCGTCGAAGGACTGCACGCCAAAACTGATTCGATTCACGCCGGCATCCAGGAATCCCGCGAGACGTTCGTCCGAGGCCGTTTCGGGATTCGTTTCGAGCGTGATCTCCGCGTCGGGGCTGATCTCGAAGCGTTCGCGGCAGGCGGCGATGAGGCGGCCGATCTCGGGTGGATCCAGCAGCGAAGGCGTGCCCCCACCAAAGAAAATGGAATCAGCGCCGGCCGGCGGGTGCGCGCCGGCGAACGGCAACGGGGCCGTCAGGATTTCCCGTTCGAGCGCGCGAACGTATCGATCCTTCAACGCGGCGTCGAACAGGCCGCGGTTGAAGTTGCAGTAGCTGCAGATGGACGAACAGAACGGAACGTGCAGGTAGAGCCCGAGCATTGATTAGGTCGAGGGGCTTCGCCCCTGCGAGCACCCCAACGGCGTCGCTCGCGGGGACCCCAAAGCCCCGCTCCGCTCCGCCGACGCGGTCGCTGACGCTCCCTCGTTCATGTCCCGGCCTTGCCCCCGGGCCACTTCAGTTCATGGAACTCGCGAGTCTGTTTGAAGCCCGCTTTCGCCTGACTATGCGCTCGATCCGGCAACTTCGCACGATGACGGCCCGACTTCGAGCTCTTCCAAAGCGCAAGCAGACGCTCCGGCGTGTGGGGACCGTCGAATAGGCGATAGTCCGGGCCGTCATATTCCAGGAAATCGCACATCTCATGCAACCGGGAGTGCATCCGGAAGCCTACGCGAACCTTGAGCGCGTCGAGATTGGTATCGTCGACATCATCGATGTAGTTCGTCGTAAAGATGGTCGGCCGACGCTCGTTATACCGCGAGTTGACGATTAGGTTCATCGTCTCTTCGACCCATTCCGTGGGTCTTTCTGCCCCAAGATCGTCCAGTAAGAGAACTTCGGCCGTCATCACGGGCCGTAAGACGTCCATTTCCGCAGTCTTCGTTACCGCGCTGTACGTGGACCTGATGAGCTTCAAAAGATCTCGCGTGTCGTAGTAGAGACCCCGAATCTGTTTCTCGAGGATCAGCCGTCGAAGTACGGCCACCGCGATGTGAGTCTTACCGATCCCGGGTGGACCGACGATGCAGAACCCTCGTCGGACGGCTGGAAACTCATCAGCCCACTTTCGCGCCTTGCGAACGGTGTTTTCAAACTTCTCGTTCGGGTAAATGGTCAGAGCCTCGAGGGTCCGCCCATTGTATTGGGCCGGAATCTTGGCCGACCTAATCAGGTCTGCTTTGATCTGGTCGCTCCAGCAGGCACACCTCTGGACGCGGCGGATGCCGTCGCGTTCGATCGATTGCCAGCCGGTTCCGTCGCAACGCGCGCACGCCATCTGAGGGCGTCAGTCTAACACCGGCTTCGTGTCGCTTGAACCTTGATCACCCGGCGCGGGGACGAGCGCGGTGTTGAGGCGCTGTTCCCAGTCGCCCAGCCCGCGGCGAAGCTCGTGCTTGACGTACTGCATGAACTCGTTCACCTCGCGCTGCATGCGGTCCATCTTGCGGCGCATGTTGAGAATGATCTCCACGCCGGCGAGATTCACGCCGAGATCACGCGTCAACGCCAGAATCGTTTCGAGCTCCTGCAGATCTTCGTCTGAGTACAGGCGGGTGTTACCGTCCGTGCGCGAGGGTTTGAGAAGGCCCTCACGCTCGTACAGACGCAGCGTCTGAGGATGAATGTCGTACTTCGTGGAAACGGCGCTGATCATGTAATAGCCCTTGCCGGTTCCCGGTTTCTTTGCCGCCACGGCGGCCTCCTTGCCTGCTGGTCGCCGGGGCTGAAGCCCCGGCCTACGGTTTCCTACTCTTCGGCGCGCCCGCCCTGCGGGGCGTCGCCGAACAGGTGACCGCGGACGTCGGTCTCATTCAACCGGCCGAACTCCCGCAGCAATTCCTTCGATCGTTCGTCCCGTACGACGGGAAGCACGATTTGAATCTCGACCACCAGGTCTCCGGCCTCGCCGTCGCCGCCAGGCGGGGCCGGAACGCCGCAGCCGCGAATGCGCAACCGCCGGCCGGACGGCGTGCCCGGTGGAATCCGCAAACGCACGGGATCGGCCAGCGTTGGAACGTCGAGCTTCACGCCGAGCGCCGCTTCATGCACGGCGACGGGCAGGGTGAGTTCCAGATCGCGGCCTGCCCGGCGGAAATGTGGATGCGGCGCGACCGTGAGATTGATGTAGAGGTCGCCTGCCGGTCCCCCACGCGCACCCGCATTGCCCCGGCCGGGCACCGCGAGACGATCGCCGTCCGATGTTCCCGGCCGGAGGACGAGCGTGACGACCTCGCCCCGCGCGTGGATTCCCGCGCCTTGACAAGTCCGGCACGGCTGCACGTCGAGCCGTCCCGTTCCTCCACAGGCTTCACAGGCGCCCGTGAAAACCAGATGTCCCCGCACCCAACGGCGCGAACCCGATCCGGCACACATCGGGCACATCACCGGCGGCCGCGGCACGCGGCCGTCTCCGCCGCACGCAGCGCATCGATCCTGGCGGGTGATCGACAGCGGCACCGCACCGCCAAGCACCGCGTCGCGAAACGACACCGTCGCGGAGAGTTCCAGGTCCGCCCCACGCGTTGGCGTCGTGGCCTCACGCGCCGCGTCCTGAAACACGTCCGCGAACAGTTCGGTGAACGTCGCGGCCAGCGGCCCCTCGGCCGCGGACGAGAAGTCGAATCCCTCGAACGAGACCCGGACTTCACCGGGAACGTCCAGCGCCGCACTGCGATTGGCGCCGCGGTCGTAGTCCTGGCGCCGATCGAGATCGCCGAGGATGTCGAACGCGTCCTGAATGCGGCGGTACATTTCCTCGGCCGCGCGGTCACCCGGGTTGATGCCCGGGTGATACCGCCGCGCGAGCCGCCGGTACGCGCGCTCGATGTCGGCGGCGGAAGCCGCCCGCGTGACGCCGAGCAGTGCGTACAGATCCACTTACTTCTTCTCCTGACTTTTCTTTAGTTCGCGCGGGGCCCCACCCCCGCGCGCTCGTCACGCGCTTCGGGGCTCGCTACGCTCACCTCTCGCGGAGTCAGCTTCCTCACTTCTTCTCTTCGACCACTTCTGCGTCGATCACGTCGTCCGCCTGGCCGTTGCCGGCCGACGGCCCGGCGCCCGGTGCCTCGGGACCACCTGGTCCACCTGCGGCTCCCGCCGACTGGTAGAGGTGCTCGGCGGCCTTCTGCTGCGCCTGCATCAGCGCATCAAGCGTCCGGCTGATGCCCTTCGGGTCGTTCGACTCGAGCGCCTTCTTCAGGTCGTTCGTCGCCGACTCGATCGCCATGCGGTCCTCGCCGCGCAGCTTCTCGCCCGACTCCTTCACGAACTTCTCGGCGGCGTACACCGCCTGGTCGGCGCGATTGCGCGTCTCGATTTCCTCACGCCGCTGCTTGTCCTCGGCGGCGTGTGCCTCAGCGTCTTTCGTCATCCGCTCGACCTCGTCCTTCGACAGGCCGCTGGACGCGGTGATCGTGATCTTCTGTTCCTTGCCCGTACCCTTGTCCTTCGCCTGCACGTTCACGATGCCGTTCGCGTCGATGTCGAACGTGACCTCGATCTGCGGCACGCCTCTCGGCGCCGGCGGAATGCCGTCCAGGTTGAAGCGGCCGAGCGTGCGGTTGTCGCGCGCCATGCTGCGCTCGCCCTGCAGCACGTGCACCTCGACGCTCGGCTGGCTGTCGGCCGCGGTGGAGAAGACCTCGCTCTTTCGCGTCGGAATCGTGGTGTTGCGCGCAATGAGCGGCGTCATGACGCCTCCGAGCGTTTCAATGCCGAGCGAGAGCGGGGTGACATCCAGCAGCAGCAGATCCTTCACCTCACCCGCCAGCACGCCGGCCTGGATCGCGGCTCCGATCGCCACGACTTCATCAGGATTCACGCCCTTGTGCGGTTCCTTGCCGAATAGCTCCTTCACGATCGCCTGGACCTTCGGGATGCGCGTCGACCCGCCGACGAGCACGACCTCGTCGATCCGCGACGCCGGAACCCCCGAGTCATTCAGGGCCTGTTTGCAGGGACCGACGGTCTTCTGCAGCAAGTCCTCGACGAGCGATTCGAACTTCGCGCGCGTGAGCTTCATCGAGAGGTGCTTGGGCCCCGACTGATCCGCCGTGATGAACGGCAGGCTGATGTCGGTTTCCATCACCGTCGAGAGCTCCATCTTGGCCTTCTCCGCCGCCTCCTTCAGGCGCTGGAGCGCCATCCGGTCTTTCGACAGATCGATGCCCTCCTGCTTGCGGAACTCGTTCACGATCCACTCGATGACGCGCTGGTCGAGGTTGTCGCCTCCCAGGTGGGTGTCGCCGTTTGTCGACTTGACTTCAACCACACCCTCGCCGACTTCGAGGATCGAGATATCGAACGTGCCTCCGCCGAAGTCGTAGACCGCGATTGTTTCGTTCTTCTTCTTGTCGAGGCCGTACGCGAGTGCCGCGGCGGTCGGCTCGTTCACGATGCGCTCCACCTCGAGGCCCGCGATCTTGCCGGCATCCTTGGTCGCCTGGCGCTGCGAGTCGTTGAAGTACGCGGGCACCGTAATGACGGCCCTCGTGACCGGCTGGCCGAGATAGTCCTCCGCCGCCTGCTTCAGCTTCTGCAGCACCATCGCCGACACTTGCGGCGGGGTGAACGGCTGGGCTTGACCCTCGACCTTGATGGCCACGTGATCACCCTCCGCCACCACGCGGTAGGGCACCATTTTCATTTCCTCGTTGACTTCATCCATCCGGCGGCCCATGAACCGCTTGATAGAGAAAACCGTGTTCTCCGGGTTGGTCACCGCCTGCCGCTTCGCGACCTGACCGACCAGCCGCTCGCCGCCCTTCGCAAATCCAACGACCGACGGTGTCAGCCGTCCGCCTTCCGAGTTGGTGATGACGACGGGCTCGCCGCCTTCCATGACCGCGACCACGGAGTTCGTGGTGCCCAGGTCAATTCCAATGATCTTGCTCATGACGCTCTCCCTCTGTTCGCTCAAAGTCGAAATCTTAGTCTCACGCATTATAAGAATGTGAGTTGATGACTGTCAAATACACTGTCGGTTCAGGGTGCAGGGTGCCGGGTGCCGGGTGCGCTTCCGGGTTCCTGGTTCCCAGTTCTCTGCCCGGAACCCGGAACCGCACAAGCGAACCCGACACCCGGAACCCTGCGCCCTGAACCGCAGGCCGCTCTGCGCTAGAATCGAACTGCCAACCCTGCCTGACGTTCGAGGTGTACGTATGCGAGTCCACGGAGTCAGGCGATTCCTCGCAGCAGCCGCGTTGTTTGCTGTGGCGGCGTTTTCTCCGCCGCTCGCGGCGCAGTCGCAGCAGGCGCCAAACACATCCGACGCCTACAGTTCCAATCGCAACTGGGAAGACGACATCCCCGCGCACATTTCGTTCGTCGAGGGCAGCGTGTCGCTCGAACGCGAAGGACGGCTCGAGACCGCCGAAGCGAATCTTGCGCTCCTCGCGGGCGATCGACTTCGCACGCGCGGCGGCCGCGTCGAAATCCTGTTCGCGGACGGCAGCGCGCTCTGTCTCGACGAAAACACCGAAGTCGATCTGCTGGCCGATTCACTGATTCGTCTGCTCTCAGGGCGCCTGCGCCTCTCGATCGCGCGCACGACACAGGACCTCGACTACCGCGTCGATGCTCCCGCGGCCTCGGTGTGGATTCAAACGGCCGGCGAGTACCGCATTGACGCGCGCCAGGCGCGGCGCGGCGGACCAGAAGTCGACCTCGCGGTGATTCGTGGTTCCGCGGAACTCGTCAACGAGCACGGCCGTACGGTGGTACGCGCCGGCACGCACGCCGTGGCGACTGCCGACCTCGCACCGTCACTGCCCTACGTCGCGAATTCCGCGGACTGGGATCAGTTCGATGCCTGGGCCGATCGCGAGCGGAGCGCCCGCGTCGGCACGTACTCCACGCGATACCTCCCGACGGAACTTCGGTACGACAGCGGCGCCTTCGACAGCGGCGGCAGCTGGGACTACATGCCGTCGTACGGATACGTCTGGTACCCGCGAGTGTCCTCCGGCTGGCGTCCGTATTCGCAAGGCCGATGGTCATTCATCGCCCACTACGGATGGTTCTGGATCGGGATCGATCGGTGGTCCTGGGCCACGCATCACTACGGACGCTGGGGCGTGAACGCGGGCGCGTGGTACTGGATTCCCGATCGACGCTGGTCGCCTGCGTGGGTGAGCTGGGGCAACGCGCCGGGCTATGTGAGCTGGTGCCCGCTCGGGTACGACGGGCGCCCGGTCTACGGATTCCGTCACGCCGACCCATGGTTCGCGTGGACGATTCTGCCGAGCCGTCAATTCGTACCGAACGTCTGGGTCACCCAGCATACCGTCATTGCCGCCGCGATTCCGCCGGTCGTGCGCACCCAGTTCATCGAGCGGCCCGCCGCGCCTGTCATTCCGGCGTTCGCCACGCCGCGCGTCCAGCCGATTCACGCGCCCACGCTCTCGCGCGCGCAGGCCGTCCCGCGTAGCGCAACACCCGCGTACAACGGTGAAGAACCGTGGAGAAACCGGGCGACGAATGCAGCCGTGCCGCGGAACAGCTCGACGGGCAACGTCGCAGGCCGAGGTGCCACGAGGTACGCCGGGCAACCTGACACCGACCCGCTGCGCGCGGCTCCGGAGCGCACGCGATCTGCCGGCACCGCACGCGCACAGAATCCCCGTACCGAAGTGCCTCGGTCCGAGGCGCCGCGCGTGATGTTGCCCGACAGGCCGGCTACCTCCAACGAGGACAACCGGGGCGCCGTCCCGCGTCGCATACCAACCGCGCGGCCGGATCCCGACAGCGATCCGCCGGTGACGCTGGGCGCGACAGGCCGCACGGCCCGCCCATCGGATCCGCCCCCGCAGGGATCGGCCCGATCGCGTCCTGACGTGTACTCGCCGGAACAGCCGCGTCCCTCGGCGCCCGTCCAGCGCGCCGAACCCGATCGCGCGCCGAGCCGGGTTCCGGATCGTGCGGCGCCGCGGGAGCCCGCTCCGCGTCAGTACTCCGAGCCGCCGAGGCAATCGGCGCCACCGCCGAGATCAAGCGAGCCGGATCGCGGGCCGAGCAGGATTCCGGATCGCGCGGCGCCCCGTGAATCAGCGCCGCCGCCCGCGGCTGCACCACCGCCGGCGCGGGGACGAGGCGGTTCGGAATCACAGCCACCGCCTCCGCCTCCGTCGTCGCGCGGGAGCGGCAGTGATCCGCGGGCGGTTCCACGCGCGCGTGGAGGCGGTCTCTGAGTAGACTGAACGTGTGACCGAACCCGCACCGCTGGCGGTGCCCAGGCCGTCCCGCTGGAAGCGGTGGGGCAAACTCTTCGGAATCTCCGCACTCTTCGTCGCGGCGGCCGTGCTTGGCACGGCCGCCGGCGTGCTCTTCGCATTCGCCGATGACCTTCCGGCGATTTCGGCGCTCGACGACTATTCTCCCGGCGTTATCACGCGTGTCATCGGCAGGGACGGATCGGTCGTCGGAGAGTTCGCGACCGAACGCCGGCAGATTGTCTCGTACGACGAGATTCCCCCCGTCGTCCGTCACGCCATCATCGCGGCGGAAGACGGCGAGTTCATGACACACGGCGGCATCCACCCGGTGCTCATGGCGTGGGCCGCCATCAACGACGTTCTTGCGCGCGGCCGGACTCCCGGCCGCAGCACCATCACGCAACAGCTCGCGCGCCAGTTGTTTCCCGATACGGTTGGATTCGAACGCGCCGGCATGGCCGGGCGCGCGCGGAAGATCAAGGAAGCGCTCGTCGCACTGCAAATCGAGAAGAGGTATTCGAAGCCGGAAATCTTCACGATGTATTGCAACAAGGTCGCGTGGGGCAACCGCGCGTTCGGCATCGAAGCGGCCGCCCGGCTGTACTTCGGCAAGGCCGCGAAAGACGTGACGTTGAACGAAGCGGCGACGCTCGCGGGCATGTTGCCGGCGCCGCAGCGCTACAACCCGTACGCAAGTGTCCAGCTCGCCACACGCCGCCGGAACTACGTGCTCGATCGCATGGCCGAGGACGGCTACATCACGAAGACTCAGGCCGACGCGGAGAAAGCCAACCAGATCGTCACGCGCGGACAGCCGGCGCCCCCTCAGTCGATTGCGCCGTACCTCCTCGACAGCCTCCGCACCCAGCTCGAGGAGCAGTACGGTGCCAAAGCCGTTTATGAGAGCGGCCTCGTCATCAAGACCGGCATCGACCCGGCGCTTCAACGGTCGGCCAACCGCGCGCTCGACGAGGGACTCCGGCGGCTGGACAAGATGCGCGGGTTCCGAAAACCGGCGCGCAACATCCTCGACGAGAAGCGGCCGCTCGAGACTTACCGCCATCCCCGCTGGACACGCGATCCCGTGGCCGGCGACATCGTGCCGGCGATCGTGATGGGCGCTGACGGCGCCGCAATTCGCGTCCGCATCAACAAGTTCGTCGGCACCATCGGCCGCGCCGGCTACACGTGGACGCGGCGCACCCCCGAGAGCCTCGTGCGCGAAGGTGACGTGGTCGAGGTCCGTGTCGGAAAGGTACGACCCGACGGCGGTTTCGACGCGGAACTCGAGCAGCCACCGGCGCTCGAAGGTGCGGTGGTCGCCATCGACAATCACACGGGCGAAATTCTGGCGATGGTCGGGGGATCGAGCTTCGATCGGTCTCAATTCAATCGCGCCGTGCAGGCGAAGCGCCAGGTGGGATCGCTGTTCAAGCCGTTCGTCTACCTCGCCGCGATCGACAGCGGATACACCGCGGCATCCATGCTCTCGGATGTGCCGATGTCGTTCGATGCGGGCGCCGGCCAGCCCCCGTACGAGCCCAAGAACTACGATCGCGAATTCAAAGGCGACCTGACGCTCAGACGCGCGCTCGAACTCTCGCGCAACGTGCCCGCCGTGGCGCTCATGGAGAAACTCGGACCACCGAACGTGCTCCGGTATCCGCGGATGCTCGGTATTACGACTCCCCTTCCGGAGTTCCTCTCGGTGGCGATCGGCGCGGCCGAAGGCACACTGATCGAGATGACCTCGGCCTACTCGGCCTTCCCGAACCAGGGCGTGCGGATGAAGCCGCTGCTGCTCCTGAATGTGACGGATCGCGACGGCACGGTGCTCGAACAGCATCGGCCCGAACCGAACCAGGCGATCCATGCCGACAGTGCCTACATCGTCACCGAGTTGCTCCACGGCGTCGTGCAGCACGGCACGGCGGCAAATGCGGATACGGCCGCGCTCAACTGGCCACTCGGTGGAAAAACGGGCACGACCGACGACTACACGGATGCGTGGTTCGTGGGCTTCGATCCGGATATCACGGTCGGTGTCTGGCTCGGCTTCGATCAGAAGCGGATGATTGCGGACAAAGCCACGGGCACGACTGCCGCGCTGCCGATCTGGACGGCGATCATGAAGGACTGGGTGACGCGGCGCCGCGCCGAGCTCAAGACTCCGCCCGAGTTTCAACGTCCGGGCAACATCGTCGTCGCGATGACAGCAAACGGTCCGGAGTTTTTCATCTCCGGCACCGAGCCGTCAGGCAAGCATGACCGGTAGGCCGGGGCGTTAGCCCCGGCTCGACAGCCGGCCCTGAAGGGCCGGCCTACTCCTCGTCCGGCGCGCCGCCAAGCGTCAGCTTCCCGAGCGCCTTCTGCATCAGGTAGGCCTTGATGAACTCGTCGAGGTCGCCGTCGAGCACGCGGTTGACGTCGCCGACCTGGTACTTGGTCCGATGGTCCTTCACCATCTGGTACGGATGGAGGACGTAGCTGCGGATCTGACTGCCAAACGCGATGTCCTTCTTCTCGCCACCAAGCTGATCCAGCTTCGCCTGCTGCTCCTTGAGTTTCAGATCGTAGAGCCGCGCCTTCAGGACCTTCATCGCGGACGCGCGGTTCTTGTGCTGCGACCGCTCGTTCTGGCAGGACACGACCATGCCGGTCGGCAGGTGCGTGAGCCGGACGGCTGAGTCCGTGACGTTGACGTGCTGTCCACCGGCGCCGCTCGATCGGAAGGTGTCGATGCGCAGGTCTTTCTCGTCGATCTCGATGTCGATGTCGTCCTCGAGCTCGGGCCACACGTAGAGCGACGCGAACGATGTATGACGCCGCGCGGCCTGATCGAACGGTGAGATGCGAACCAGGCGATGCACGCCCGCCTCGGCGGCGAGGAGGCCGTAGGCGTAATCACCGGTGACCACCATCGTCATGCTCTTGATGCCGGCTTCGTCACCGGGCTGCAGGTCGACGACGTCGCGCCCGAAGCCGCGGCGCTCGGTCCATCGCGTGAACATCCGGGCCAGCATCTCCGCCCAGTCCTGAGATTCGGTGCCGCCGGCGCCGGGATGGATCGTGACAATCGCGTTCTTCTGGTCGAGCTCGCCTGAGAGCATCGTCCGGATCTCGGCGGCCTGGACGTCCTTCGTGTAGCGTTCCAGCGCCGGCGTCAGATCGGCCGACACGTCTTCACCCTGCCGCGCCCAGTCCACGAGAACGGTCAGGTCTTCCGCCTGCTTCCGGAGGGACTCCGCAATGACGCGCTGATCCTCCAGACGCCGGCGGCGCTGCAGCGTCTTCTGCGCCGCGGCCTGGTCCTTCCAGAAATCCGGCGTGGCGATCTGGGTTTCGATCTCGGTCAGTTCGCGAACGAGACGGGCTTCGTCAAAGGCCCCTCCGCACGTCGGCCGCGCGGGTGGTGAGGTCGTTGTAAGAGCGGACTTGTTCGTCGAGCGTCATGCAGTGATTATCCCCGACGCCGTCGGATGAGCACCAGTGCGGAGACGATCAGGCCCGCGTACGCGACGGCGTCACCAATCCGGCTGTAGAGCGTCCGGTCCGTCAGCAGGCGGACATCCACGGTGAGGGACGTGGTCTCGAAGAGCGCGCTCTTCGCCAGGACGCGGCCGTACGGGTCCACCGCGCCGCTGAATCCCGTGTTCGCGGCACGCACGAGATACCGCCCCTGCTCGACCGCGCGCAGGGCTGCCTGATCGAAATGCTGAAACGCCGCGGACGACCGCCCGAACCACGCGTCGTTCGTGATCGTCGTGAGCAACTGCGACCCGCTCTCCACGAAAGCCCGTGCCATGCCCGCGTACACCGCCTCGTAGCAGATCGCCACGCTGAACTTTCTGCCGCCGGCATCGAAGATCGTCGGCGTGGTGCCGGCGCTGAAGTCGCTCACGGCTTCGATGAGCGGCCCCACGAAGAACAACAACTTCTTGAAGGGAACGTACTCGCCGAATGGCACCAGCCGGATTTTCCGGTAGTTCGCCATCGTCTGCCCCGTCGCTCCGACCAGCACGGCGGTGTTGTAGTAGCGATCGGGCGATCCATTCCGGCCGCGCTCGAACTCATCCGTCCCGATGACGAACGGCACGCGTGATTCAGCGGCGAGGCGGCGAACCGGCGCAGCCAGGTTCGACTCGATGTCGAAATAGAACGGCGTCGATGCCTCCGGCCAGATGACGAGCTCGGCGCCGGCGCCGATCGCATCACGGCTCAGGCTGACGTAGCGGTCGGTGATCGCGTCGCGATATGCGGGATCTGATTTCGCCTCCTGCGGAACGTTGCCTTGCAGCAGTCCCACACGGACAGGCGTGCCGGACGAGGTGAGCGGCGACCGGCCGAGCCGCCAGGCGCCCCAGGTCGCTATCGTGACGAGCGTGATCGCGGTTACGGCCGCGCGTATGACGGTCCGGCGATCGGTTCCAAGTGCGAGCGCCGCGGCCGCGCTGCTGACAAGTACGACGAGCGCCGAAATGCCGTAGACGCCGGTAAGGCTGGCGAACTGCACGATCGGCAGCACGCCCGTCTGGGAGGAGCCCAACAGCACCCAGGGGAAGTCGGCGCCAAGCCACGCACGCAGCCATTCGGTTGCGACCCAGAACAATGGCGCCAGCCATACGGCTGCGGCGCCCCGTCGCCGTGTCGCCACGCCGAGCACGACGGCAAATAGTCCGACGAACACAGAGAGATAGAGCGCAAGGCCGAATGCGAGCAGGCCTGCGACCGCGATGTGAAGGTGTCCGTGAATGGCCATGACGTTGGCCAGCCAGTAGAGCGTGCCGCAGAAGTAGAAAACGCCCGCCGCGGCGCCAAGACGGAAGAGGCGGGGAAGCGACGCACCGGCGCGAGCCTGTCCCGTGACAGCGACGATGAGCGGCGCGAGTGCGATCCACGCGACGCCAGGATTCCCGAACCTGGGGAAGCTCAGAGCGAGCAGCAGCCCGGAGAACAACGCTAGCGGGTAACCGACGGGCTGAATCCTTCCTTGCGCAGGCGGGCCTGCATGACCTGCGCCGCGGGCAGATCGGCGAATGGGCCGACTCGGACCTTGAACTTCGGTCCCGGATCCTTCGACTCGAAGATGAATGCGGCGATGCCCTTCGCCTTGAGTGACTTGACCTCGCGCTCCGCATTTGCGCGCGAACCAAACGAGTTCACCTGCACGAAGTAGCCCCCGGATGCCGGGGCGCCGGCTCGCGCCGCCGGTGTCGGTGTGGGCGCCGGTTTCGATTGCGAGGGCTTGGCTGTAACGGCAGGCACCGTCGTTGGCGTAGGCTTCGGATCGGGTGGTGCATCCGGCGGCGTCGGCGGCGTGCTCTCCGGCTTCGTGCCGCGGCCCTGCAACGCGATGTGGTACCCGAATTCGTCCGGCTTCGGTGAGGTCGCGGGCGGCATCGCTCCGGTCGCGGTCACGTCGCCAGCCGGATCCGGCGTCTGGACGACTTCACCGGGACGATCCTTCGCGAGGCCCTTGCCGGTCGAGACGCCGAGCAGGAAGATCCCGACGCCCGCGATCACGAATGCCATGAGCAGGAACACGACCTGCTTGGTGTTCAGCTGGATTTCTCTGAAGCCAGGCTCGGACATTCGTGTGGACAGGATGTTAGCACGCCGATTCCGGCGCTCATCCGCCGATCTTCTTCAGCCACTCGCGCGCTTCGGCGTTGTCGGGCGCGAGCACGAGCGCGCGCTCGAACTCCACGCGCGCCGCCACGCGATCTCCGGATTGGGCAAGCGCCGAACCCAACGCGATACGCGCCGCCGCGGTTTCGCGGCACCAGATGGCGACCTTGTACTCGTCAATCGCCTCGCCAACGCGGCCGCCCCGCTGATAGAGCCGGCCGAGCAGCAGGTGCGGCTCGTCCTCATAGGGCGCCAGATACACCGACCGGCGTAATTCCTCGATGGCTTCGCGATCCTTCGACTCCGCGACGAGGGCTCTCCCCCGCTCGAGATGAAATCGCGCGGTCTCGGCCTGATCCCGCTGGCCGGGCGACGCCAGGTTCAGCGCGGGAAGCACCGAATCGTCAGGCGAGGAACCGACGCGCTCGAGCGCGGCAGGCGGCTTGTTGAGGTTCGCGGGAATGACGTCCACTGACGTGCCCAGCAGACGAGCCAGGTCGAGCTCTCGCAGGGACTCCGCGGATCGCCCCGTCGATGCGAGCACGGCGGCCATCACCAGGTGCGCATCGCCGTCGGCGGCGTCGCGCCGCACGACTTCGCGAAGCCAATTCAGCGCGCCCGCTGAATCGCCTTCGATCGCCCGAGCATAGCCGAGGTTGAAGAGGTAGTTGGTCTGCCCTGGAGACTCGTTTGCGGCCCGTTCGAAGAAAAACGATGCCGATTGCGGCTGCGGGCCGCCGCGCCGGAGCTGCACGATTCCGAGCGCGTTCGAGATCGCTCCGGATCGGCGCGCGGTGTGCAGCGCCACGAGCTCCTTGAAGGCACCGTCGAATCGCTTCAGCTCGATGAGCGACAGGGCCACGTCAAATCGCGCCCGCCGGATGTACCTGGAGTCGGCCGGAACCGCGCTCGCCACCGACAGGGCCTTCTCATGGAGATCCTGGGCCGAGTAGGCAGTCCAAAGCGCGGTAAGAATGCGGCCATCGCGCGGCGCCTGCGTCATCGCGCTCTCGAGGAGCCGCTGCTGCGCTGCCGGCGTGCTCGCCATCAAGCCCTTGATGTAGCTCTCGAGAACCGGCAACGGAAGCGGAGATGTTCGCTGGCCGGTCGGCGCAGTCGCCCGGCCGGCGTTGCGCGCGACATCCGTGGCCAGCCGCGCGAAGATCGGATAGATCTCCGAGAGCGCGCCGGCGGTGGACGCATCCGCGAGATGGCGCCCCGTTGTCAGTTGGATCGTGCGAGCGCGAATGGACAGTCCCGTGCCCAGCCGCACCTCGCCGAACACGACTTCTGAAGCCCCGATCAGCTCACCGATCCGGATCATCGTCGCGCGCGTGAGCTCGGACGACATCGGGACCTGTAGCTGATCGAACACCGCCACGCGGTCCTCGCGCGGCAGTGCTGGAATACCGAGAGCAGCGAGCTCGTCGGCGAGAAGGCTCGCCGAGGCCTCGCCCAGCCACCGTGACGCCGCGGCTCCCCCCGCCGACGTCGATTCCGCCTGCACGGCGAACGGCATCACGAGAACCCGGGCGCCTTGAGTCTGACCCGGCACCTGCCCGTATACCGGTATTGCTGCAAGTGCGACCACAGCCGCGGCCGTGAGCAGCCGAACGGGAGTTTGAAGACAGGACATTCTCATGCTCAAGCGGCTTGTGCCGGTTCTGACGCATGGGCGGCGCCGCCGATAGTCAGAATGACGACGCACGGACCATCCTGCATCGCCCGGCAGGATTCCAATCGTGACTCCGCCGCCACATCGAAGCTCCTGAGGGTTTCAACGGCAAGCGCCGCGTAAAAGTCGCACAGCGGACGGCTCTGGGGCTGGCGAACCGAACAGAACAGCGAGGACGAGATGCTGATCGTCGCGGTGCCTCTGCGGAGCCGCGTGGAAGCCGAACTCGTCGTGAGGACGTCCTTGACGATGCGGCGAGTCAAGCGGAGCGCGAACTTTGCGCGGAACGTCAGCGGCAGCGACGCCCCGAATCGACGCTGAAATGGCGCGAGGGTCGCAACCGTCCATGTCGCCGCGAGCGTCCCCGCCCTGAACATGACGTCGCGGTACGCATTGCCTTCGGTCCGAAGAAACCCAAGGACGGCCGAGACAGGCGCGATGCCGATGCTGCCGTCCCGCAAGCCATCCGGCGGCAACCACTCTTCGTAGTACTCGAGCCGATCCGGCATCACATCGCTGATGGCCTGGTGCAGGCACGCTGGAAGCAACCGGCCGAGGTGCGCCTCAGTCATCGTCCGTACAATCGTACGGCAATTCGCGCGAGTACAATAGCTCGCGTCGATGATCCTGCCCGTTCACTCCCAACTGAGACAGCACATCCGCACCGCACTGACGAGCGCTTTTGGACTGGCCGAAGCCGACCAGCCGGCGATCGTCATCGAAGTGCCGCCGAAGCGGGCACTGGGAGATCTGGCGGTTCCCGTGGCGTTCGAGCTGGCCCGGCGCTTGAGAAAGGCGCCCAGGGTGATCGCGCAGGAGCTCGCGGCAGCGCTTGGAACGCCGCCGGGAGTGCTGAAGATCGAAGCGGCGCCCAACGGATTCCTGAACATCTACCTGAATCGCGCCGAGTTCGCGTCGGCCTGGCTCGGTCGAGCCCCGGACGCCGCGGCGGCCACGGGCGAGAAAGTCATCGTCGAGCACACGGCGATCAATCCGAACAAGGCCGCTCACATCGGTCACCTCCGGAATTCCGCGCTCGGCGACACGCTGGTAAGGGTGCTCCGCTACCAGGGCCGGCAGGTCGAGGTACAGAACTACATCGACGACACCGGCGTGCAGGTCGCGGACGTTGTGGTCGGCTTTACGTCGCTGGAGAACAAGGATCTGGCTGCCGTGCGGGCGCTCACGGAAGACGGCGGCGTGCGTTTCGATTACTACTGCTGGGATCTCTACGCCCGCGTCACCGAGTGGTACGACGAGGACAAGGCGCGCCTCCAGATCAGGGCGCAGGCGCTGCACGCGATAGAAGAAGGCGGCAATGACCTGGCAGCGATGGGCGCACTCATCGCGGACCACATCGTGCGCTGCCATCTGAAAACGATGGCCCGCATGTCCGTCGACTACGACCTCCTGACCTGGGAAGGCGACATCCTCCGGCTCCACTTCTGGACGACTGCGTTCGAACAGTTGAAGTCTCGCAAGGCAGTTTTCCTTCAGACCGAAGGCCGGTTGAAGGGCTGCTGGGTCATGCCGATCGAGGAGGTGGGGCTGGCGAGTGGAGCGAGCGACGAAGCACGAGAGGAACGAAGCGAGCCAGGCGGGGTGCAGGGGGCCCCGCCGATAGAGGAAGACCACCGGGAGAAGGTCATCGTGCGTTCGAACGGCACCGTCACGTACGTCGGCAAGGACATCGCAAACCAATTCTGGAAGTTCGGCCTTCTGGGCCGCGACTTTCACTACCGGATATTCGAGGAACGCAACGGCCGGCCGTTGTGGGCCACAACGTCGACACCAGCATCTGCGACACCGCCGTCATTCGGCAAAGCCTCCGCGGTCTACAACGTGATCGACTCGCGTCAGTCGTATCTGCAGCAGCTCCTGAAGCAGGCGCTCGCGCAGATGGGTTTCGAGCGGGAGGCGGAGCGCTCGACGCACTACGCCTATGAGATGGTCGCGTTGTCGCATGCGACGGCGCGCGCGCTGGGATACCAGGACACTGAGGGCGATGGAAAACCGTTCGTCGAGGTGTCGGGGCGCAAGGGCCTTGGCGTGAAGGCAGACGATCTGCTGGATCGACTGATCGCAACCGCCGCGGGTGAGGTGCGATCGCGGAACACGGAGCTCACGGATGCGGAGGTGCAGCGCATCGCCGAAACGATCGCGGTCGCCGCCGTCAGGTACTTTCTGATCAAGTTCTCCCGCGGCAAGGTCATCGCGTTCGATATCGAGGAGGCGCTCAGCTTCGAGGGCGAGACGGGGCCGTACCTGCAGTACGCGGTCGTGCGGGCCGGTAACATTCTGACGCGTCTCGCCGAGCGCGACGGCATCGCGGATCAGGCCATTGTCGACCGCGTGCGCGGTGCGTCAGCGGACGCGCTGGCGCCCGGCGATGAGGGCGACGAGCTCTGGGGCCTGATGCTCGAAGCCGCGCGCCTGGACGAAATCGCCGACACCGCCGTGCGCAACCTCGAGCTGTCGATCGTCGCCAAGTACGCATTCGGGCTCGCCCAGGCGTTCAATGCGTTCTACCACCGGCAACAGATTCTGAAAGAAGAACGGGAGCACGCCCGTCTGTGGCGCGCGGCCGGTGTGCTCTACGTGCGTCGTCAGTTGACCAGCGCGCTCGACCTCATGGGCTGCGGCGTGCCGTCGAGGATGTGACGTGGCCGACGCTCCTCTGATCGGCGCCGCATGGCTCAAGCCGGACTATCGATCGGCACTCGAAAAGGCGGGCGCGCGCATTCGCGAACTGACTCCCGCGGATACCCTGCCCCAGGCGCTCGATGACTGTGACGGCCTGCTCCTCACGGGCGGCGTCGATGTCGAACCTGCGCTGTACGGTCAGGCACGCCACCCGACAGTCGAAACTGACGAGGTCCGCGATGAGTACGAAATGAATCTCGCGCGGCTCGCACTGGAGCGCGACCTGCCGGTGCTGGCGATCTGCCGGGGCGTGCAGGTGCTGAACGTCGCCGCCGGCGGCAACCTCGTCCAGGACATTCCGTCGGCGGTCCAGACAGACCTGCCCCATCAGATCACGTCGCCGAAGAACGCCATCGCCCATCCGGTGACGATCGAGGGCGGCACGTGCCTCGCGGGGCTTCTGGCGAAGCGGCTCGATGCAAGCCGTACGATCGACGTCAACAGCCGTCACCACCAGTCGGTCGATCGCGTCGCGCCCGAGTTCGTCGTCTCGGCAACGGCGCCCGACGGCGTCGTGGAAGCGATCGAGAAACCAGGCGCGGCTTTCTGCGTGGGCGTGCAGTGGCACCCGGAAAACTTCTGGCAGACGGGTGAGTTCAGCGACCTGTTCGATGGACTGGTCAGGGCCGCGCGCCGCCGGCCCTGATCATCTCCGCCAAGACGATGGTGATCCGCCGGAGTCTTGCGCGAAGGCAGAAGGGCCGGCCTACGGGCGTACGAACGCCGCGATCGCCTCGACGTGCGGAGTGTTCGGAAACAGATCCAGGCCCTCGATCGATAGCAGCCTGAATCCGTGGTGCGCCAGTCGCGACGCGTCACGCGCCAGCGTCGCGGGATCGCACGACACATAGACCAGGCTCGGCGTGCCCCAGGCAGCGAGGCGATCCAGCGCTTCCGCGGACATGCCGGTGCGCGGCGGGTCCACGATCACAGCGTCAGGCGGCGGCATCGGCGGTCGCTTCAGCACATCCTCGACCGCACCCTTTGCGATCCGGACCTTCGTATCCCACGCCTCGGTGTTCGCGGCGAGGTCATCGAGGCTCGATGGATCTCCTTCAGCAGCAAGAACATCCGAGCCTCGTGACGCCAGCGGTGCGGTGAACAGCCCGACACCGGCGTAGAGATCTGCGATCAGGTCTCCAGATGTCAGCGCAAGTACGCGAGACACGAGATGGCCGAGCAGGAAGCGATTGCCCTGAAAGAAAGACGTCGGCCGCCTCCGCCACTCGATGCCATCGAATCCGGCGCCCGCACCGAGGAGCCGAGCGCCAGTGTCGCAGACCATTTCGTTGCCCCAGATGCCCTTCAGCCGTCCCTGCAGAAGAGTCGCAACACCCGTGACGCGCCGGTTGCCGCCGGCAAATTGCGCGGCTAGGCCCTCCAACGCACCATCCAGACGCGCGCCTGCCCGCGGCTCGAGCAACAGCACACGCTCGGTCCCGGCGACGTTCTCGGAAATCGTGACCGCCTCGCAGTTGGCTGCCGAGGATCCGAGGGCACTGAGAACGTCCGCTGCCGCGTCGAGCGACTCGGGCGCGAGCTGCAGCGTTGGGCCCGCGTCGCACAGCTTGTGCGTGCCTTCCAGGAAAAACCCGGTTCGCCCGCCAGCGACGTGCAGCCGGGAGCGCATCCGGTAGTGCGCCTCCGGTGAACCGGCCACCGGCGGCGGCTGGAGTTCGACGCGCGCCAACCGGCGGAACGCGTCCGACAGTATCTGGCCCTTCAGGGCAAGCTGGCGGGAGTAGTTGATGTGCGCGAACGCGAGGCCGCCGCATGCCGGGTCGCAGATCGGGTCGCGGCGGTCGGGGCTCGGTGTGATCACTTCAACCGTGTCGGCCCACAGCGACTGACGGCTGGCCTTCGTGACGCGCGCGCGCACCTGCTCGCCGGGAATCGCGCCGGCAACGAACACGACGCGGCCGCCGTGCCGTGCCAGCATCCGGCCGCCAGCGACCGCGCGCTCGACCTCGAGCGTGATGATCTCGTTGAGCGCGCTCACAGCTCGAGCACGGGCAGGGAGAACCTGTCTCGAATCAACCGGCCGACAGTCACGTCAATGGAACGTGCCCAGGCGTCCGCCGGCAGCCGGGCGCGAAACGGCGCGAGATCCGCCGCCGCCTGATCCCGGATCTCAAACATCCAGGCGGCCGGGGTGAACGCTCTGGCGGCGGCATCGAGCTCGGCGTCGAGGGCCGACAGCGCTCCCGCGGCGTCATCGCGCGCGCTACCGCGGCGTCCGGCGGACGTCTCGCGCAGTGTCGCGAGCGCATCCAGAACACGAGTGCATTCAGCGCGCAGGCCGTCCGGCATGTCGACACGAACCGCCGCCCTGCTCAGGCGATCGATTGCCCGATCGAGATGGCGGCTGAGCGATCGTCGTTTGGTCCCCGGCTCGGAGGCCCCGGCGGAGTCCGCGTCTGCTGGTTGATCGCCGTCACTCGTCCCGTCCGTGGCTGGCTCGAACACACCGACGCCAACCGCACGCTTCCAGTGGTCGAAAATCGATTGGACATCGCCGGCGCAGAACTCGATGCGCAGCGGCCGCCTCGCGGCCCCGTCGCGATGGCGTTCGACCTTCAGATCGATCCCCCGATACACGACACTGAGTGGCACTCCCGCGTCGGCCCACTGCCGAACCAGATCGAAACCGGGCCCGACGATGCGTACGAGATGCCCGGCATTCGCCTTCGTGAGGTGGTCTTCAATGCGCCGGCAGTACTCACCAAGATCGTTCATACCTTGCAATGCCAAGTAGGCCGGGGCTTCAGCCCCGGCACCGGCGGCCCTGACCACCTCCGCCAAGGCTGCGGTGGTCCGCCGTAGCTTTACGCGAAGGCGGACGGGCCACCCTACGAATTCAGCCGTTCCCAGAACACTTCGCCGGAGATCACGCGCTCGCGCCCGCCGGCGACGTCAATTATCAACGCGCCGGACTCGTCGATGTCGACGGCCGTGCCGAACCGCGTCTGGTTTCCGTCCTGCCAACGTACCGGCGATCCGCGCAGGCCGGCGGCGCCACAGCTCCGCCAGTCGGCCGCCACCCAGGCGCGATCTCCCTTCGAGAGACGGGAGGCTGCCTCGCTGAGCGCGGCAAGGACTTCGACCGCGCAGCCCCAGCGGTCGACCGCGCGGCCGAGCTCGACCTCGATCGCGGTCGCGCGGTGACCGAGCTCGGGCGGGTACGCCCCCGCACGCACGTTGATGCCTATCCCGACAACAACCGCGTCCACCTGCGATGCCGCTGACACCGTCTCACTCAGGATGCCGGCGAGCTTGCGCCAGGGGCGGCCGACGACGACATCGTTCGGCCACTTCAGCTCTGGGACGAGTCCGGTGGCAGCGCCGAGCCCCTTCACCACGGCGACTCCCGCCGCGAGGGTGACAAGCGAGAGTGTGCCCTCCCATGACTCGGCCCTGAGCACGGCCGAGAGATAGAGTCCGGCCTCGGGCGGCGAGTGCCAGACGCGTCCAAGACGGCCACGGCCGGCGTTCTGCGCGTCCGCGACCACGACCGTTCCATGTGGCGCACCGCGCGCCGCCCGCGCCAGAGCCAGGTCGTTTGTCGAGGCGACTTCCGGGAAGTACTCGATGCGATCGAACCCGCCGAGCCGGCCGTGAGCCATCTCGATCGCCGACTGCAGTTCAGCGGGCAGGACGCTCGACATCGACGTCGATCTCCAGGCTGATGTCCGCCGCCGGTGCCGAGTGCGTGATCGCGCCGACCGACACGACGTCGGCGCCGAGCGCGAGCAACCCTGCGAGCGACTCCAGCGTGACGCCACCAGAGATCTCGACCCGGGCGCGCCCTGCGATGCGCCCGACAGCTTCCGCCATGTCCGCGGGGGTGAGGTTATCGAGCATGATCGTGTCGGCACCCGCGGCCAGCGCGTCGTCAACTTCACGGAGGCTCTGCGCCTCGACCTCGATCGGGCCCGGCGAGCCGGCGCGTGCACGGCGTACGGCTTCCGCAACACCGCCTGCGATGTGGATGTGGTTGTCCTTGATCAGCACGGCATCGAACAACCCGAAGCGGTGGTTGGTACCGCCGCCGCAACGCACCGCGTACTTCTCGAGCACCCGCAGCCCTGGCGTCGTCTTTCGTGTATCGAGCACGGTGATTCTGCCACCCGCCGCGTCGACGAACCGCCGCGTCAGCGTCGCGACTCCCGACAACTGCTGGAGGAAATTGAGCGCGGTTCGTTCCGCCGCCAGAATCGTCCGGGCGCTGCCGCTCACGGCCGCGAGCAAATCGCCGGCCTGGCACAGTTTGCCGTCAGCCACGCGGGGTTCGAACTTCGTCGATGGATCGAGCGTGGTGAAGGCTGCCGCGGCCACGTCGAGGCCGGCGACCACGCAGGCGCGGTGCGCCACGAATGCCGCGGTGGCGCGCGCGGACGCGGGCACGATCGCCAGCGTCGTGCGATCGCCGTCGCCAATATCCTCGGCAAGCGCTCGACGCACGAGGTCGAGATAGACCTCGGGGTCGAGCGGCGTCATGACGGTGCCTGCGGCTGAGGAACCGGAGAAGAAGGAGGAGCCTGCGCGGGCGCGAACTCGATGGCGAACTCGTCGGCGAACGTCACGCTGGCCTGTGTCGCGTTATTGCCGGCGAGGACGTCCGCGGAGATTGCCGGCCACTCGGGCTGTGCCGCGGCAGGCAGGCGAAGTGACTGCACCGCCACGCCGAACGGAACCTTGCGCAGCGACCGTTCGCGCCTGATGAGCGCGGTGACGTCGCTCGCGCGCGCCACGGCGCCGAGCCCGGCGGCGTCCGGCGCGCCCAGGGCGTCCAGCACCTCGGCCTCCGTCGGCCACGCCGCCCGGTGGACGGAACCGGTCTGCCACCACGCCCAGATCTCTTCCGTGACAAACGGCACAAACGGCGCGAACAGCCGCAGCATTGTCGAGAGCGCGGTCAGACATGAAGCGGTCGCAGAAGCCGCATCCGGACCATCTCCGGCACGCCGCCGCTTCACGTGCTCGATGTGGTCGTCGCAGAACCACCAGAAGAACGCCTCGGTGTCGCGAAGCGCCGCCGTGTAGTCGTACTCGTCGAGACTCGCGCTGCAGTCCTTCACGAGCGCCGCAAGCTTGGTCAACATGCCGCGATCGATCGGATGCGTCACTGGACCGGCCGGCCCCGTCTTGCCAAGTACGAACTTCGACGCGTTCAGCAACTTGATCGCCAGGCGACGGCCGACCTGCATCTGGCCGGCGTCGAAGGCGGTATCGACGCCCGGCCCGCCCTTGGCCGCCCAGTACCGCACGGCGTCCGAACCATGCTGCTCGAGAAGGCCCATCGGCGTGACGACGTTGCCCTTGGACTTCGACATCTTCTTGCGATCGGGATCGAGGACCCAGCCGGAGATCGCGGCGTTCGCCCACGGCAGCGAGTCGCACTCGAGATGCGACCGCAGCACGGTCGAGAACAGCCACGTGCGGATGATGTCGTGCGCCTGCGGACGCAGATGCATCGGGAACGTCTGTGTCCAGAGAGCCTGATCCGTCTCCCAGCCGCACACGATGAACGGCGAGAGCGAGGACGTGGCCCACGTGTCCATGACGTCCGGGTCGCCCGAGAACCCTCCGGGCTGATCGCGCTGGTCCGCGCGGAAACCGGCCGGGACATCCGTGGACGGATCAATCGGGAGCTGCGACTCGTCGGGTAGCAGCCGGTCGTTGTAGTCCACAACGCCATCGTCGTACACGCGGTACCACACCGGAAACGGAACACCGAAGAACCGCTGCCGGCTGATGCACCAGTCACCGTTGAGTCCGTTGACCCAGTTCTCATAGCGCGCGCGCATGTGCGCCGGCACCCACTGGAGCGCCGCACCACGCGCAAGCAATCCCGGCCGGTGCGCAATCGTGCGGATGAACCATTGCCGGCTGGTAATGATCTCGAGTGGCCGGTCACCCTTCTCGAAAAACTTGACGTTGTGCGTGATCGGCCGCGGATCGCCGAGGAGGTCGCCGGTCTCCCTCAACAGCTCGACGATCTTCGCGCGCGCCTTCACGGCAGACAGACCCACGAGCTGGTCGTATCGCTGTTGCGCGCTGGTGACATCGTCGGAGGGCCAGCCCGGCGCGCCCCACGTCACCGGTTTCAACGCACCGTTTGGCTGCAGGATGGCACGCACGGGCTGCAGCTGAAGCTCACGCCACCAGGTAACGTCGGTGACATCACCAAACGTACACACCATCGCCACGCCCGTGCCCTTCGTCGGATCGGCAAGGGGATGCGCCTTGAGATAGACAGGCACCTTGAACAACGGGGTCTCGATGATGTGTTCGAAGAACGGCTTGTATCGCTCGTCGTCCGGATGAGCAACGAGCGCGACGCACGCAGGAAGGAGTTCCGGCCGCGTCGTCTCGATCTCCAGGTGCGTTCCGGCTCGACGAATCGGAAACCGAATCCGGTGGTACGCGCCGGGCATTTCGCGGTCTTCGAGCTCGGCCTGCGCGACCGCCGTACGGAAGTCAACGTCCCAGAGCGTCGGCGCTTCGTTCTGGTACGCCTCGCCCTTCGCGAGCAGCCGAAGAAACGCCAGCTGCGAGATTCGGCGCGCCGGCTTGCCGATGGTCGCGTAGGTCATCCCCCAGTCAACGGACAGGCCGAGGTACCGCCAGAGATGCTCGAACGCCTTTTCGTCCTCGACCGTCAGGCGCTCACAGAGCTCGACGAAGTTGGGCCGCGACACCACGATGGGCGTCTTCGGCGGCGCGTCCGGCGGCGCGAATGACGGATCGTACGGAAGCGAGGGATCGCACCGTACGCCGAAGAAGTTTTGAACGCGCCGCTCCGTGGGCAGGCCGTTGTCGTCCCAGCCCATCGGATAGAACACGGCGCGGCCGCGCATGCGCTGGTAGCGCGCGATGACGTCGGTGTGCGTGTACGAAAAGACGTGTCCGACGTGGAGCGAGCCGCTCACGGTCGGCGGCGGCGTATCGATCGCGTAAACCTGTTCGCGCGGCGCCGACCGGTCAAATCGATAAACCGCGTCGTCTTCCCAGCGCGCAATCCATTTGTTTTCCAGACCCTCGAGGGCTGGCTTGTCAGGAACCGACGCCATCTGTGGGACCTAGTTTCCCACATGAGAACGACGCAAACGAACGCCAATGACACAAACGACGCCAAGTTAGGGCATCAGCACGCAGGCAGCGTGTCGAAGTGCAAGTGCCTCAGGTTGGCGTCGTTTTCGTCGTTGCCGTCGTTGGCGTCGTTAGTCTGGGGTGGCCTTAATCCGTTCGATCTCTTCTCGAATCAGACGCTCAGCCGTGTCCACGACGATGCGCCGCACGAGGTCGTCGGTCATGCGCACGAGCACACGTCGCACAGCGTCTTCGATGGAGGCTTCGGTCATCGCGACCGGAGCGGCGGCCGGGGGCATCGACTGTTCCGCGGCGAGCAGCGCAGTAAACGCGTTTGCCAGCGTGACCTTCGGCGGCGGCGGCGTCGACGGGAGTGCCGGCGCCGGAGCGACCGGAGGGAGCGGGGCGGCGGCGACCGGCATGACGGGAGCAACGGATGGCAGCGCCGCGGCCTGACCTGGCAACGTCAGCGGTGGCAAGGGCGCCGGCCCCTGGGCAACTGACCCGCGAATATCCCAAATCGGACGCGACGGCAACTCCAGCGGCTCGGGCACGGCGGGCAGGTCCGCCAACGGCTCAGGGACTGGTTGCTCGGGCGCGGCTGCGGGCCTCGGGAACGCGGGCTCGGGGCGAGACGCCTGACGAGCCGGCTCGGGCGCAGGAGCTGCGGGAGGTGGCGCCGGGGGCGGCACGGCCTTCGGACCAGGTGCAGCCTCAGCCGCGACCTCCTCTTTCTTCGCCATGGGCTGCGACGCGCGATCGCGCTGGTCGATCAGTTCCTTGACGCGGGTGACGACAACCTGCGGCTCGAACGGCTTCACGATGACTCCGTCAGACCCGACATCGCGGGCTCTCTGTTGATCGACCGGCTCGAAGGCTCCGGCCAGGAGCAGCAACGGCACGTTCTTCAACCGCGGGACGCGACGCATGTGCGCCGCCAGCTGGTAGCCGTCGACTTCGGGCAGGTCGATGTCTGCCAGCACGACATCGGGCTGCTCGTTGTCGAGGATCTGAATCGCCTTTCGGCCATCGGAGACGGCGGTCACGCGAATGTCTTCGTGGGCGAACGTCAGCTCGATGACGCGCTGTACTGTCACGCTGCCGTCGGCCAGCAGGAGCGTTCTACTCATCGGGTCAAACCGCCTGGGACTTGGGCTTCCGGCATCACCAGCGGCTCGCCGGTGGGTTGGACGCTCTGGTTGATGAAATCGATGATCATCTGCATCGGGCTGCCCGGCAGGAAGATGCCCGAGACGCCCATTTCCTTGAGCTTCGGAATATCGACGTCGGGAATGATCCCGCCCACGAGCACGCGGACGTGCTCGAGCCCCTTCTCCCGCAGCAACTCCATCAACCGCGGACAGATGTGCATGTGCGCGCCGCTCAGGATGGACAGGCCGATGACGTCGGCATCCTCCTGCAGCGCGGCCGCGACGATTTGCTCCGGGGTCTGCCGAAGGCCGGTATAGATGACTTCCATGCCGGCATCGCGCAGGGCCCGCGCGATGACTTTGGCGCCTCGGTCATGGCCATCCAGTCCCGGTTTGGCAATTACGACTCGCGTCTTTCGCATGCAACCTTTTTTGTAACTGCAAGCATCGTGCCTCGACTAGCCGCCGGTCAAGGGCCACAGGGCGCCAAAATGGGCTGATCCAACGCCAGGGTCGGCGTCGGGGTTACTAAACTGACGGTACTTCCTCGTATTCGCCCCACTCCGCACGAAGCGCGTTGCACATTTCGCCAACCGTGGCGTACGCCCGCACGCATTCGAGCAGCGGGTACATCGTGTTCCCGGTACCGCGCGCCGCCTCTCGCAGCGCCCCGAGCGCCTGCGCCACCCGGGCGTTGTCCCGGCTGGCTTTGACCGACTGCAGCCGGGCGAGCTGCGCATCGGCTGCTGACTCGTCAATGTAAAGAATCGGATGCGGCGCCTCGTTCTCCTCGACATAGGCGTTCACGCCGACGATATGCTTGTCCTTCTTCTCGACGGCCTGCTGGAACCGGTACGAGGACTCGGCGATCTCACGCTGGGGATAACCCTGCTCGACCGCGGCCACCATCCCGCCCATCCGGTCGATCGTGTCGAAGTACTTGTACGCGCCCTCTTCCATGTCGAGCGTCAGGCGCTCGATGAAGTACGAACCGCCGAGCGGATCCACGACATTCGTCACGCCGCTCTCGTGCGCGATCACCTGCTGCGTGCGCAACGCCAGGGTCGCCGCTTCCGCGGTCGGGAGCGCCAGCGCCTCGTCGAGCGAATTCGTGTGGAGCGAGTTGGTCCCGCCGAGCACGGCGCTGAGCGCCTGGAGTGCGGTCCGGACGACGTTGTTGTACGGCTGCTGCGCCGTGAGTGACACCCCGGCGGTCTGCGTGTGGAAGCGCAGCTTCAACGACCGCTCGTCCCTGGCGCCGAACCGCTCGCGCATGACCTTCGCCCAGATCTTCCGGGCCGCCCGGTACTTTGCGATCTCCTCGAAGAAATCACTGTGCGCGTTGAAGAAGAACGAGATGCGCGGCACGAACTCGTCGACGTCGAGCCCCGCGTCCACGCCGTACTGGACGTACTCGATGCCGTCACGCAGCGTGAACGCAAGCTCCTGCAGCGCCGTCGCGCCGGCCTCGCGGATGTGGTACCCGCTCACGGAAATCGTGTTCCACTTCGGCACTTCCTTGAGGCAGAAGTCGAAGATGTCCGTGATCAGCCGCATCGAGGGACGCGGCGGGAAGATGTATTCCTTCTGCGCGATGAACTCTTTGAGGATGTCGTTCTGGATGGTCCCGGACAGCGTCTTCCAGTTCGCGCCCTGCTTCTCGGCGACGACGAGATACATCGCGAAGATCATCGGCGCCGGGGAATTGATCGTCATCGACGTCGTGATGTCGCCGAGCGAGATGCCGTCGAAGAGCCGTTCCATGTCGGCGAGCGAGACAATCGAGACGCCGCACTTCCCCACTTCGCCGAGCGAAAGCGGATCGTCCGGATCGCGGCCCATCAGCGTCGGCAGGTCGAATGCGACACTCAGCCCGGTCCCACCCGCCGCCAGCAGCTGCTTGTAGCGCCCGTTGGTTTCCTCGGGCGTGCCGAAACCCGCAAACTGGCGCATCGTCCAGAGCTTGCCGCGGTAGCCGGTTGGATGGATGCCTCGCGTGTAGGGGAACTCGCCCGGGTCGGCGATGTCATGCGTGTAATCGAGCCCGGGGAGGTCGGCCGCGGTGTAGAGACGTTCGATGGGGCGGCCGGAAATCGTCGTGAAAGACGCTGCCCGCTCCCTGTCGCTCGTCGCTGATTTCATGCCGGGCCATTATATCGGCTCCAGCGGTGCACTGGCCTAGCTGAACCGGCGTTCCACATGCCGCCGGACGGAATCCTCGAACTCCGCATCGTGATCCGCTCGGTACACCATCGACGAGCCGATCTCCGCCGCCAGGATGGCGGATCGGTACTTCGGTGACAGCCGACCGAGCCTGGACCGGAAGCGTTCCTGGCGAAGCAGCGCCGGGAGGTGACTGAAAATCGCGCGCTCGAATGCTTCCTGCCGGCTCAAGCCGGGATTCCGCTGGAAGAACTCAAACAAGCGCCGCTTCCGCTCATTGATCTCGAGGGAGACATCGTCCGACAGTTCGGTCAGCGGTCTCTTGCTCTCGCGATATCGCTGGACCAGAAGCACCGCCTCATCCTCCGCCCGTCGTTCCAGGATTTGAAGCACGTCGTCCACGTACTCCTTCTTGTTGACCAGGAACTCGTCCTCGTCGAGCAGCAGGTTCGCGATGATCTCGTACGACGACGAAATCACGCCGCACTTGTTTGCGGACGCATCGCGCATCAGGAGGACGCCTCGCTTCTGAAGCTCTCGACGCGCGTTCGGTGTGATGAACGAGTTCGCGCCTTCGCAGATCGCCATCGACGATGGCGTGCCGTCCGCCCGGAGGAACCGTTTCCAGTTGGTGTCGTTGATCGTCTCGGGACGACCACCTCCGGGAATGAAGAGGTCCGCGACCACGGAAAACGGAAGTTCCCCGAACTGGCGGGACAACTCGTCAACCGAGACCCATTCCTCCACGACATCCTTGGCCGTGCGTGTCACCTTTCTGTAGAGCACCCGCATCCCGTCTTCCTTCGAGGTGACCCTGAACAGCATGAACCCGCCAGGATGAAGGGCGGAGGGATCGAACGCATCGAGGTCCTGCTTGAGCAGGATTCGCTTGAGTTCCGTCGTGTCGACGCCCTCGGCGTCGGACAAGGCGGCCGTGCCGTCAAGAATGAGTCGAATGCGCATTCCCGGACAGCGATCCAGCATGATGCGCATCGCGTTGCCGGCCACGTCGCCGTTGGGTCCGCCGGTGAACTTCACCGAGAACGAGTCGCGCCTGATGTCTATGCCGAGCTCCCGCATGACCACTTCGGCAAACTTGACCAAACCGGTGGATGTGACTCCGTATTCCTTGTGATTGATGCCGATCACTTTCGAAGAGATGACGCCGACGCCGAGGATGTAGCCGCGGCGCACCGACATCCGCGCCATCTCCTCGATCATCTCGTCGTGCATGTTCTCGTCGGGACCGAGTTCGATCGGCTCGTCCTGCCGGTAGTAGTCGACCACATTCGGGTGCTTCGCCACTCCAGCGTCGGTCACGAACACATCAAGGAATGCGCTGAACACATCGCGCTGGAGCTGGTGAAGCAGCTGATCGCGCAAGCTGCGATCTCCGCCGTCGATGGCGGACGCATCCATGAGCAGCACGAGTTTCGAGCCGCCCTCGTAGATGTCCTTGTTTTTCAGGTGCTGCGTATGCGCGAGAACGAAATTCTCTTTGAACACTGTCGCGGCGTTCGTCAACAGGTCGTCCTGGTTGCGGCAGATCACCGTGCGCCAGCCGCCGCGCGCAATGTCGGCAAAACCAAGGTGATAGCCGAAGCCGGATCCCGCGAAGAAGAACGTCACTCTGAACGGAGCCCCGGCAGGCAGTCCGGCAACCGACGCGGGCTCCAGATCGGCGAGGTACGCGGGGTCGAGCCGGAAGGCCAGCGCCTGCTTCTCCTTCACGAAGAAGTTCGTCTTCACCACATGCTTGATGAACGACAAACAGCAACGAAACACGGAACGGCGGATCTCGTCCAGGTGCGCATGTCCCGTGTCGTATTCATCGACGGCCTTCGCCATGCCGGCGTGGAGCGCCGCATAGGTCTCCTCGCGCGATGTCGCCGACGGATCGAAACGCTGCCGGAACAGATCGACAAACCGTTTCAGGAGCGGCACGTTGGCATGAAAGGCGTTCTGAACTTCGTCCCAATCGAACCGGTCCGGCTGGGCGTGGGCCAGCTGCGTGTGGCAGAACGCGACAAACGCGCGGCCGAGCGAGGCATCCTCGCCGCTCATGAGGCCGGTCGCGACAAACTCCCGATACTCCGGCGAGTCGACTGACAGCATCTGGGTGTTGAACAACTCACTGTGCAGTCGATCGTGCAGGGATGAGCCGGATTCGAGGACGCCGCCCTTGCGGGGCCGCACCTGCAGGGCAAACAGCGCGTACATCTGCACACCCGTCGCAACCGCCAACACGTCCGCGCTTCGAATACCGATGTCGCAGCGATTCAGAATCTCGACAACCTGAGCCAGGTACCCCTTGTGCGGGGGATTTGCCACGGCGAACAAGAGGCGCGTTTCGCCCGATCCGTCCCCGACAGGCTCGATCTCGAGGTAGGCGCCGTTGTGATGCTCGCAATTCCACAGGAGCTTCAGGGCCTCTGCGACTCGTTGCGGCGGCGAGGTACGAACGTAGCGGGCGTTGTTGAGCCACAGGATGGAAAGGAGCCGGTCACACGTCGCGAGGTCGAACTTGAGCGCCGGCCCGAGTGCGGCGCGCACGCCGGCCCGAACCTCTTCCGGAATCTCAACTCCGGCGGCAAGACCTGGCAGGACCGCGCCCTGATCCTGGTCATGGAACTCAAAACGCTGTATCTCCAGGGACTGTGCGGTACCCGGCATGGGTGTCGTCGAGTGCGCGAACATCGCGTACGAAATCGAACGCTGGACGCCGGCCTGGAAGACCAGGCCCTCATAGAGCGATCCCGGAACGCTCCGGGTCGCCAGGATCAGGGTTCCCGGTCGATCCGCCAGAATCAGGCTCTTGTTCGTCAACAGCGTGCCGAGCTCTCGTTCGAGAATGGCGATGGCTTCGGGCTCGTCCTCCATCGCGTCGAAGAAGAATCTCGTCATCGAATTCCGAAGCCAGGTCATGCGTACTCCCGTTCTCCTATCGGACGCGCGGCGTCAGCGCGCCCCTACACACAAGATCTCTCTCTTGTACTCCACCATCGATTCCGGCGACAACCGCTGTAGTCAGGCGGAACTCTTGTCCAATATCGGCACTTGAGGCATGAGAAGTGAACGTGCGGCTGGAGCGAAGAATTGGGGCGGCATTCCCATGCCCGCCTGGCTGAAACGACACCAAGTCAGATCAATCAGCACGCTGACCGCGTGCTGGAAAGACAAGGGCTCCAGGCTAGCGCCGTTATCGTCGTCGGCGTTCGTTGGCGTCGTTAGTTACTACTCGCCCTTCCTGGCCGAGTTCAACATCATCGTCGCCGCGATGAAGACGACGCCGACGACCAGCCACCGGACCCAGTAGATCGGCAGCGACGTGAAGATGTAGGCGGCGAGCAGCACGCCGGGAATGCCCCCGATGGCGAGGCCGAGCGCCGGACGGTAGGAGTACGCTTCCTTTTGGACGAAGCGGGCGCTCGCTACCGGCATCAGGAACGCGCACGAACCCATCATGATCGGGAAGGCAGTGGCGGCGTTCATGCCGAGCAGGCCGATCAGGATCATGCACGGCGCGTACATGCCGATGCCGAGGGTCATCAGCGCGCCGAGCGCGAAGTTGCCGGCGAGGCCGAGCGCGAGCTTGGTACCTTCGAGTCCGATCGTGCCGCTGTCCGTGCCGCCCCCGCCAAGGTTGCGCCACGCGAACAACGCTGCGGCAACGAGCAACGCGGCGCCCATGCCGACCTGGACGTTCTTCTTGGGCCAGCTGGCCACGATGCCCGCACCCAGCCAGGCGCCCGCGACCGCGGCGATGATCATGAGAATCAGCGTCGTGATGTCGACCTCGATCGCGACGGTATAGATGAACGCCTGCGTGATGGTCGGCAGCGTGTGGCCGACGTTCAACGTGCCTGGGATGAGCCGGTCGGGCACCATCTTCAGGAACTTGAACAAGGCCGTGGTCGGCGCAAACGACCCGATGCCAAGCGTGTCAAAGAAGTTCGTGACGAGACCGATGCCGAGGTGCGCTGGCGTCGGACCGCCGACGGGACGTGCCTCCACGGTTGCGGCGTTGACGGACGCCCTCGCGCCGGTCCACCAGGCGCCGAGGTAGTAGAGCGTGAAGCCGCCAAGAGCAGCAAGCAGACCGGTGAGTGGTGAAAGCATCGGGCGGGATGCTAGCACGGGAGGCAGGGCCGCGACCTGTGTCCGTTTTCCGGCGTACATGAGCGCGGCGACTCTCAAGCTGAGGCGCGCCTTACTCAGGTGACCGGCATGTGCCGCGTCCGTTCAGGGGGAACCTGCGCCTCGTCGCGGTACATAAGTTGCTCTAACGCACCGAGAACCTTTCGACCCCCAAGAGACCGTGAGCTCCCGACTCCTATTTCGGCGCTATCCGACCGTCGGCACGACGCTGGACGCGATCGGACTTTCGTCTCTGAGCGAATTTCAGGGGAGAGTCCGGTCGGCCAGGAGCATGAGAGTGCCACGCGTCTGGGCATTCGGCATTTGCCTCATTGCCGTGCTTGGGCTGCAAATCACCACAGGGGCCTACCGCGGCGAGCATGGCGTGTACTCAGACGACGCGGCGCACTTCATGAATGCGCTCGTCATTCGTGACTACCTGACCACCGGGCTCGGCCAGAACCCGCTGACATTCGCGGAAAACTACTACGTCGACTTTCCGAAAATCGCGCCCTTGATGTGGCCGCCGCTCTTCCACATCGCGCTCGGCTTGGTACTGCTCCCTGGCTGGCCTCCGAGTGCGGCTGCCCTCGTGTTCGTGGCGCTGACGGCGGCGTGGCTCGTCTGGCGACTCCGTGACATGGTCGAGCGGCTGGTCGGGCCGCGCGCGGGATGGTTCGCCGCGGCGGCGTTGATCACGACCCCGCTGGTGCAGGCTCAATCCAGCGTGATCATGGTCGACATTTCGCTCGCAGCACTGGCGATTGAGGCCGCGTATTGGCTCGCCAGGTACGCGCAGCGGCCTGTGCTCCGTCATGCCTTGCTGTTTGGATGCTTCACGGCATGCGGATGCCTCACGAAGGGCAACGGCGTCGCCCTGATCCTGATGCCGGTCATCTTCATCGTCATCTCTGGGCGCTTCGATTTGTTCCTGCGGTCCGGTCTCTACGTCGCTGCCTTCATCGTGATTGTTTTTGCCGGCCCGTTGCTGGCCGCGAGCGCGACGTTCGATGCGGCGATCGGCGACTTCGGCCCGGTCACCGTGGACCTGGTCCTGGCGAGGATTCGATTCTTCGCCACACAGCTGTGGATCCAGCTCGGTCCCTTCCTCCTTGCAATGTCGATCGCGGGGCTCATCGTTGTCATCCGCCGGCGTCGGCAAGGGGCCAGCGAATTCGGCTTCGTGTTCGCGCAGACTCTGGCGGCGCTGGCAGTGGCAAGCCTTGGGTTCCACCTCTTCAGCCCGCATCTCGTGTCGGTCAGCCGGTACCTCATCATGACGTTTGCTCCAGCCATCGCCTTGGCGCTCATCGCAGCCGGCGCCGTCATGGATAGCGTGCCGAGGGCAGGCGTGCGGCCTGCGACACGTCTCGTACTGGCGGTGGTGATGGCGGTGGCGGCGATTGCGGTCAGACCGGCGCTGGCCATCCGTCAACCGTTGGGCTACCACGAAGTGGTGACGCGTCTCGTGCGCGCGGGTGAACTCGCCGGGAAGCGCATCCTGATAATCAGCGATGAAGCCGGCGAAGGCGCGGCTGTAACGGAGGCCGCGATCGCCGGCGTCACTCCCAGGCCGACGATCATCCGCGGCTCGAAGCTCATGGCAACTGACGATTGGAACGGCCGGGGCCTGACGCTCCGCTACGCGTCCGCTGAAGCGCTGCTTGCCGACCTCGAGCGGCTACAGGTACGACACGTCGTGGTCGACCGATCCCGGCTGGCCACCGCCCTGCCGTACTTTCACTTAGTAGAGGAGATGGCAGCCGCGCATCCCACCCGGCTTGCACCGGTCACCGTGCAACCGGCGTCGGGGCTCGCGCACGAGTTGGCCCTCTATCGCGTAACCGCTCGTCCTGGTGGGCTGGCACCGCCGATTGAGATCGTCGTCCCGTCGCTGGGTCGGTCGCTCAGCCGGTGATCTTGATTCCCAGTAGTCGTTTCGTCGAGTCGGTCGCCGCGGTCGCGGTGATTTCGATCAGATAGTCGCCCGGCGGCAAGGAGCCGAGCGCCAAATCGAAGTCGTAGGTCGAGCCCGAGACCAGCGTTGGATCGGGCAACGTTGAAATCGCCTCGCCGACTCGGTTGAGGAGCCGCACCGCGATCTTCGGCGCCGTCCCCGCAGGGCCGTACGCGTCGAACCGCACCAGTAACCGCTCCGTCCGCGAAAACTGCCGCGTGACCGCCGGCAACGCGTCGGCGGAGCTCCGCAACTGCGTCACCTGCAGAGCCGTACGTGCCCGGAAGATCATCGGCGTCGAGATGATGGGCTGTGCCGCGGTGAAATCCGGCACCTCGTAGGTGAGGTCCTCGTTCTCGATCCGCTGACCGTTCGCGTTCTCCGTTGTAATGCGCAGCTTCACGAGCCCGGCGGGCGCATCGAACACGGCGCGGCCGGCGATGCGGCCTGTGGCCGCGGCATCCGGCACCACCGGCCCCTTGAAGAGCTCCACGCCCGCTCCCGACGTCGCCACGAGGGAGATGCGGGCGACTTTGTCGATCGGATCCTGCGACGGCACGGCGGCGGCCTCCCACGCGAGGACCACCCTGCCCTTCTCCGACGCGCCACGACTGGATCCGATCCAGACGGATACGCCGCGGCGGGCGGCGGGTTCGACGACACCAGCCAGCTCCTCCAGCGCATTCGAAATGTCCGGCGGCGGACCGGCCTTGGGCGGCGCGCTCGCCCGCCGGACCTCGTCCTCCGTGAACGCCCAATAACCCTTGCGCGCGCGCACCTCGAGACCCGGCCGCTTCACGCGCACCTGGATCGGATGGAACTTGCCGTCGCGCGGTGCAATCGACGACGTGTAGCCCAGAAGGTAGTACGCGCTGAGCTCGCGGACCATCTTCTGCAGCTCGGGCAAGGGATTGTTGCGGTTGACGATCGCGCGTCCGTCCGTCTGGTCGGCAATCGTGCGGAGCGAATCCATCGCCTCGTTCATGACGACGCGATCCGCCTCCATCCCGACGTTGTCGGCCGCCCCGAATTCGCTGGCCGCAAGTCCGCGCGGATCCAGCGTGAATACCGACGTGTTGTTCCTCGTCGCAGCGTAGAAGATCTCGCGCATGCGATTGACCAGGTCAGCCGAAGCAAAAAAGGCCTGGCTGGTCGTCACATCGCTGCCGGTCGCCGGCCGATAGGCCCCGGTGGTCCGGACGCCGACGGGCAGGGTCGCGGTCATGCCTTCACTCACGTAGAGAATCGTCTTGCGGCCTTCGCGCAACGACCCGAGGTAGGCACACGCGGACGTGAGCGCGCGAATCGTCAGCTCGTTGCGGGCCTGCTCGATGTACTCGGGCGGCATGTTCTGGAACTGCTGCTCGTAGCTGTTCTTCGGCGTGTAGTCGTACTTGCGCCCGGTAAAGTTCATCATCGCGCCGGCGGCGCCGTCGTGGTCGCGCGTGAACGTCAACGCGGCGATGGGCGTGAGCGGATAGAGGACGGCGACGAGGTCGCGCGGGCCGAGCTGGCTCACGAAGCGGGACATCTGCCCGCGAAGCGCCAGGGAATTCTCGCGGCGCACGTGGTAGTCGTCCAGAAAAATGACGATGAGCCGGTTTTCAGGATCCTTGGTCTCCCGCTCGTGATCGGAGGTCGAGACGATGGAGCGGTAGGCCACCCTGGCGTCCTCGACGGGATCGGCCGCGATCAGGCGGAACGTGTCTATGGTTTGAGCCTTGTTGGCCTCGCGGATCTCGAAGTCATCCACGGTCAGGTCGGTGACCGGTTTGCCCTGCTTGTCGGTGACGCTGACATCGACGCTGATGGAATCGACGCGCCCGCGGAATGTGGGCGGCTGCTGGCCCTGCCCCGCCCCGGCCGGAGGCGCACCGGTGCCCTGCGACGCGGCAAGAACGACACCCGTCGCGAGCGAACACGCAATCGTCACTACTCGGCGAAACATCGTCTAATCGGCGCTTTCAGCGCGGGGCCTGAGCCCGCGCGATGCGGCAGGCGCGAATGGGCAGATGATAACATTTGCCCCGATGACGACCCCCGCGATGGACGCCATTCCCTCCCTGACGACCCTGACCGAAGACGAACAACTGCTGAGAAACAGCGTGCGCGAGTTCGCGCTGGGCCAGATCCGGCCGCTCGTCCGCGAGATGGACGAACACGCGAAGTTTCCGAAGGCGTTGATCGATCAATTGTTCGCGCTGGGCGTCATGGGCATCGAGATACCTGAGACCGAGGGCGGCGCAGGCGGCACCTTCTTTCACTCGGTGCTGGTGGTCGAGGAGCTCTCCCGGGTTGATCCGTCGGTCGGCGTCCTGGTCGACGTGCAGAACACGCTGGTGATCAATGCGCTTCTGCGGTGGGCCAACGCGGAACAGAAGAAGCGGTTTCTGCCCCGCCTCGCCTCCGGTACGGTCGGCGCGTATGCGTTGTCCGAAGCGGTGTCCGGCAGCGATGCGTTCGCGCTCCAGTCACGCGCGCGGCAGGACGGCGACCATTTCGTCCTGCAGGGGCGGAAGCTCTGGATCACGAACGCCAACGAAGCGGACCTCTTCATCGTGTTCGCCACGATGAATCCGGAGTCCGGTTACCGCGGTATCACGGCGTTCCTGGTCGAACGCGGCATGCCCGGCTTCACGGTCGGCAAGAAGGAAGACAAGCTCGGGATCAGGGCGTCGAGCACGTGCGAGCTCATCCTCGAGGACTGCCGCGTACCTGCCGCGAATGTGCTCGGCGAGGTCGGCAAGGGCTACAAGGTGGCGATCGAGACGCTGAACGAGGGACGCATCGGCATCGGCGCACAGATGCTGGGCCTGGCGGCCGGCGCACTCGACCACACCATCGCCTACACGAAGGAGCGGAAGCAATTCGGCAAGACGATTTCTGACTTTCAGGGCGTCCAGTTCCAGATCGCCCGCGCGGCGACGGAGATTGAAGCCGCGCGCCTGCTCATCTACAACGCCGCCCGCCTCCGCGACCTCGGCAAGCCGTTCCTCACCGAGGCGGCGATGTGCAAGATCTTTTCGTCCGAAGTCGCCGAGCGTACGGCATCGCTCGCCGTCAACCTCTTCGGCGGAAACGGTTTCGTGAAGGAATATCCGGTGGAGAAGCTCTACCGCGACGCCAAGATCGGCCAGATCTACGAAGGCACGTCGAACCTGCAGCTGCAAACGATCGCCAAACAGATCATGAGTTAGAGGTCAAGCCGTCTTCTTTCGGGTGTACATCGCCCGATCCGCTTCATCGATCGCCTGATGCAGTGACGCGGCGTCCGCGAACTCAGAGATACCGACCGACGCGCGGAGGACGCGCGAAGGCTCCAGACCCGGCGCTGTTGTCGATGCCAGCTGCTCGTTCAGCCGGCCCAGGCGCTGGTCGGCGGCCGCGGCTCGTTCACCCTTGAGAAGCACGACGAACTCGTCGCCGCCCCAACGGAACAGCAGATCCTCCGGGCCGATGCACGCGCGCAGGGCCTCGGCCAGGGCGAGCAGCGCCGCATCACCCGCCGCGTGGCCGAGCTCGTCGTTCAGGGCCTTCAGGCCGTCGAGGTCCACGACGGCGACGACGCCGTTCGTCACCCCGCGTCCGTCACGCGTGCGATCGGCCAGTACCGCGGAAAACGCCCGGCGGTTGAGCGCGGACGTCAGCGGATCCATCCGCGACGTGGTCTCGAGCCGATCGCGAGCGCTCTTGAGGTCGGCGTTGGCCGCCTCGAGCTCCTCCTGGACGCGGCCGGTCGCCGTCATCACCATGCCAAACGCCAGCATCACCTGGAAGATCAGGTCGTAGAGCGGCGCATACGTCAGGTAGAGGTCGAACACGCCCAGGTTCTGATACGAGGCCGCCGCGCGGAGCGGCGCGTAGTGCAGGTAATCGATCGTGAGCAGGAACAGCGCAAGCTTCATCACGCTGACGCCAACCCGCGCGTGGGGACTGGACGACACGCCGCCGAGCACGCGCAGCGACCGGAAGAAGATGTAGGAATACACCAGTGTGTGGACCGCGAACAGCAGGTTGACGTCGCCGCCCGCAAACAGCGACAGCCACACGCACCAGATGGCCGCCGGGACCAGCAGCCAGAGTTCCGATCGCTTCGGCTCCTCTCCCGAGACGTACCGCCGGCAGCCGACGAACACCATGTAGCCGAACGTGTACTCGCCCAGGAGGTAGATGACTTGTCCGGGCAAGCTGAAGACGGCCGGCGAGTAGGTTGCGAGATACAGGCCCTGGAGCGAGACGCAGAGTATGACCCACCCGATGGACCAGTACCGCAGCGCCGGGCGCTGCACCGTACGCAGGAGCGCGATGCACAGCGCCGCGAGCAGCAGCGCGCCGACGGCCTGGATGAGCAGGACGATGAGGTCGGTCTTGAAGAAATACGCCATCGCGTCCCGCGCTTACCGGCGGCGATCCATCACGTGCTCCGCGATGACCATGCGCTGCACCTCGGAGGTGCCCTGATAGATTTCGGCCGCGCGAACATCACGGAAAAGGCGCTCGACCGTGGACCCGCGCCGGTATCCCTCGGACGCCAGAATCTGCATTGCGCGGTCGGCGGCCCGGTGCGCGGCTTCCGAAGCGTGGAGCTTGGCCATCGCGGCGTCCTGCGCCACCCGATCCACATGGTCGTGGAGGCTGGCCGCGCGCCAGATTAGCATGCGCGCCGCTTCGAGGTCGGTCGCCAGGTCCGCCAGCTGAAACTGGATTGTCTGGAAGCTGCCGATAGGCTGCCCAAAGGCGTGCCTGCGCCGGGAGTACGCCAGCGCCTCTTCGAGCGCGGCCTGCCCGATGCCGAGCGCCTGCGCCGCGATCGCGATACGGCCGCCTTCGAGCGCGCGCATGGCGAGGCGGAATCCGCGGCCCGCCTCCCCGATGCGGGAATCGGCGCCGACGCTCACATTGTCGAACACCAGGTCCATGCAACCGAGGCCCCGCACACCAAGCGAATCCTGGCGCTTGCCGCGCGAGATTCCGGGCGCCGACAGCGGAACGAGGAATGCGCTGACGCCGCGGCCGCGCGCGCCGGGTTCGGTCGAGGCAAAGACAATCGCCACGTCCGCGGCCTCGGCGTTGGCGACCCAGACTTTGGTTCCGGAGATCACGTAGCCGTCGCCGTCGGGTCGCGCGACGCTCTCCTGGTTCGCGGCGTCCGATCCCGCATTGGCCTCGGAGAGCGCGAAGGCGCCGATCGACTGGCCTGTCGCCAGCGCGCGCAGCCAGCGGTCGCGCTGTTCCGGCGATCCGTGCGTCGCGATGGGCTCGGCCACGAGCGAATTGTTCACGCTCAGGATGACGGCAAGTGTCGCGCTCGCCTGCGAGATGGCCTCCATCGCCAGCGCGTACGACACGTAGTCGCGTCCGGCGCCGCCGGCGGCCGCGGGGACGGTCACGCCCATGAGGCCGAGCGCGGCGGCTTCGGCCACGAGCTCGCGCGGATACTCTCCGGTCTCGTCGATGCGCGCGGCCGCGGGCGCCACGCAGTCTCGCGCGAACGCCTTGACCGCCGCGAGGAACGTCTCCTGCTCGGCGCTGAGCGAAAAGTCCATTCTTTTAGCGGGGGGACTTCGTCCCCGCCGCTCCCTCCTCACGCCGTCGCTCGCGGGGCCCCGTCGCCCCGCTCCGCTCCGGCGGGCTCACTCGCCATAGCTCGTTCGCTCTCGTCATCGGCTTTGACCCGCGATCGACGCGAACGCCGTGCGCAGCCGGCCGGCGGTTGCCGGCAGTTCTTCCGGGAGGACCCTCGTCTCGCCGACCACCGAAACAAAGTTAGTGTCGCCGTTCCATCGCGGCACGACGTGCATGTGCAGGTGATCGGCGATCCCCGCGCCGGCCGCGGTGCCCAGGTTCAATCCCATGTTGAAGCCGTGCGGCCCGTAAAGGGTCCCGAGCACGCGCTCGGACAGTTGCGCGAGCTCCATGAGCTCCGCGAGCTCGGCCGCATCGAGATCGGCCAGGCGACCCGTATGCCGCTGCGGCACGACCATGAGGTGGCCGTTGTTGTAGGGAAACTTGTTGAGGATCACGTAGGCCCGACCGGCGCGATACACCACGAGCGGATCCATCTCGGGACCCGCCAGCGCCGCACAGAATATGCAGCCCGGCGCCGGCGAGGTGGTGTCAGTCAAGTACGCCAGTCTCCACGGCGTCCAGAGTCGGTGCATGGGCGATCAACTTTAGCGCGGGGGGACTTCGTCCCCGCCGCACCCCTCTGACGCGCTCGCTCGCGGGGACCCCAAAGCCCCACTCCGCTCGCGCGGCTCACTCGCGATGGCTCGTTCGCTTGGTCGCACAAGTCGCTAGGCGGGCTGGTCGTCGGAAGGATCCGTCGTGGTCCGGTTGATGAGGTCCTTCAATTCCTTGCCGGGCTTGAAGTACGGCACCTGCTTCGGCGGCACGTCCACCTTGTCGCCGGTCTTCGGGTTCCGGCCCTTGCGCGGCTCGCGCCGCCGCAGCCGGAAACTGCCGAACCCCCGAAGCTCGATCTTCTCCCCGCGATGCAGCGCATCGACGATGGTCTGGAAGACCGTGTCCACGATGACCTCGGAGTGCTTCTTCGTGAGATCCGAGACCTTCGAGACTTCTTCGACGAGTTCGGCTTTGGTCATTCATTACGCGGGGGGACTTCGTCCCCGCCGCACCCCCCTGACGAGCTCACGCGCGGGGACCCCTTACTCCCCGCTCCGTTCGCTCGGGCTCGCGTCGCTTCGCTCGCTCGCGATCCTAGCCTCGAGGTTGCGGGCAGAACCCGGAACCTCCATTCGCGTCGTTCCCGTCGTTTACGTCGTTCGCGTCGTTGCTCGCGAAGCTACTTGAGGTTCTTGAAGTGATCGCCCAACGTAACTTCCGGGCGGCCCGTCATCTCGGTGTAGGCCTCCCAGTCGGCGCGGAATTCGGCGTCCTTGAGCGCGCGGATGCTGAGGCCGATCTTCCGCTCCTCGGGCACCAGGCGAATGATCTTCATCTGGTAGTTGTCACCGGCCCGAAGCTCCAGCTTCTCGCCGCCCTGCGACGAGTCGAACTCCGAGACGTGGATCAGGCCTTCGATGCCGTCAGCCAGCTCGACGAATGCGCCGAAGTTGGTGAGGCGGACGACCTTGCCCTCGACGATGTCTCCGACCTTGTGCGCGTCGAAGAACTCCTTCCAGATGCCGGTCTGGAGCTGCTTGAGGCCGAGCGAGAGACGCTGGTTGTCGGCGTCGATGCTGAGCACCTGCGCTTCCACCGTGTCACCCTTCTTCAGCACTTCCGACGGGTGTTTGATCTTGCTCCACGACATGTCGGAGATGTGGATGAGGCCGTCGATGCCTTCCTCAACTTCGACAAACGCGCCGAACTCGGTGAGGTTCCGCACCTTGCCGTTGATCGTCGTGCCCACCGGATATTTGCTGGCGAGCTCGTACCACGGGTTGGTTTCCACCTGCTTCAGGCCGAGCGAGATGCGCCGTGCGCCCGGATCGACGCCGAGCACCATCGCCTCGACCTGGTCGCCCTGGTTGAGGATCTTCGACGGATGCTTGACGCGCTTGCTCCAGGACATCTCGGAGACGTGAATCAGGCCTTCGACGCCCGGCTCGAGCTCGATGAACGCCCCGTAGTCCGTCAGGCTGACGACCTTGCCCGTGACGCGGATACCCACCGGGTACCGCTCGATGACGTTGCTCCACGGATCCGGAACGATCTGCTTGTGGCCGAGCGAGACGCGTTCGGTGCCTGCGTCGTACTTGAGCACCACCACGTCGATCTCGTCGCCGACGCGCACGACTTCCGACGGGTGCGTCACGCGGCCCCACGACATGTCCGTGATGTGCAGCAGGCCGTCGATGCCGCCGAGGTCGATGAACGCGCCGTAGTCGGTGAGGTTCTTCACGGTGCCGCGCAGCACCTTGCCTTCGGCCAGCGTGTCGAGCGTGACCTTCTTCTTCTCCGCGTTCTCTTCCTCGAGCAAGACCTTGCGCGAGAGCACGATATTGCCGCGCTTCTTGTTGACCTTGATGACGCGCATGCGGAGTTCCTGCCCGCGCAGCGCATCGAGGTTGCGCACGGGACGGACGTCGATCTGCGAACCCGGCAGGAACGCCCGGACGCCGATGTCGACCGCGAGCCCGCCCTTGATCCGCTCGATGACGCGGCCGATGACCACCTTGCGATCCTGGTAGGCCTTCTCGACCTCGTCCCAAATCTTCATCTTCTCGGCCTTCTCGCGCGAGAGGACGACGTAGCCCTCGCGGTCCTCGGTGCGCTCGAGCAACACGTCCACCGTGTCGCCGGGCTGCGCCGAAACCTGGCCGGTCTCGTCAATGAACTCTTCGATGGGAATGATGCCTTCGGACTTGAATCCGACGTCGACGATGACTTCAGTCGGCGTGACCTTGACGACGGTCCCTTTGACTACTTCACCTTCGGCGATGTTCCGGAAGCTGTTGTCGTACAGTTCGAGCAGGTTTGCAAAATCCTGCGAGTCCATCTCCTCGCCATCCTGGCGGGAAGAACCTCCCTGCAGGACGTGCAATTTCTTCGTGGCGTCGTTACCCATTTCGCTGCGGGTCCTCCTCAATGTCCGGCCGCATGTGGGCACGGACAGCTGCCGAATCTCAGCTTCGGCTGGCTGTATATGAGCTTCGCAAAGATTGCGATAAGCAACGAATTATCCGACACTTAGCAGCGAAGGTCAATCACGCGGCGACAGGGGGCAACCATGGCGAAGAAGCGAAGGACGGCAAAGCGGGTCACCCGATCACGAGTGCGCCGCAAGCCCGCCCGGCGAGCCCGACCTGCCCCGCGGCGAGCGAAGAAGGTCGCTCGCAAGCGGGCGACCCCAAGAAAGCCCACACGGAAAGCCGTCAAGAAGGCCACCCGGAAGACCAAGACGGTCCGAAAAGCGGTCAGTCGCGCGAAGCCGGTCAGGAAGGCCCCGCGCCGGGTAGTTGCTACCCCGCCGAAGCCGAAGGCATCGCGTCCGCGGACGACCGAGCGTCCCGCGCTCGACCGCACCCGTCGAGTGCTCCCGGACGAAGAGCGTCTCGAGTTGGCACCGTCGGACGCCGTGTCATCCGGAGACCAGGACCGGATGCTCTCTGCCGCGCGGACCGGGCACGACGAGCTCAAGCACGAGCTCCTGCAACACACGGAAACGAGCCCTGAACTCACCGCCGGTGATGTCGATGCGAACTGGCAGGATGCCTACGCCATCGGCGATGAGGCACCCGGCGGCGACAACCCGACGCCGGATCAGGACCGCGTCGATGACATCGGCAAGGCGCTCGGGATCGAATACCGGGACGACGAGGAGTTACAGGGCGGCGAAGAAGTGACCGAGCGCGATCATCACCGCTGGACGAAGGAATAAACGATCCCCAGCACCTGCGCGACCACATCGTCGATCGGCACTCCCGTCGTGTCGATGTAGACCGCGCCGGCCGCCTGCGTCAGCGGAGAAACCGTCCGCGTCCGGTCCGACGCATCGCGTTGTGCAAGCGCCGTGGCAATCGAATCAAGACCGCTGGTACCGCGGCTGGCGGCGTGCGCCGGATCCGTGGCGCGGCGCCGGGCGCGCTCGTCAGGCGACGCGTCGAGAAAGATTTTGACGTCGGCGTCGGGAAACACGACCGACCCGATGTCGCGCCCCTCCATCACGATGCCCCCGTCGCGCCCATAGGCACGCTGGCGCGTCACCAGCACCGCCCGCACCGCGGGATGCTTCGCCACGATGGCCGCCGCGCGATCGATCTCGGGAGTCCGAATCGCCTGAGTCACATCGTGACCGTTCACGCGAATCGCGCCGTTGATGTCCAAATCGGCGTCGCGGGCGACGTCAGCCACCTGCGCCTCATCTGAAAGGTCCACACCGTCGCGTCCCGCAAGCCAGGCAATCGCGCGGTACATCGCGCCCGTATCGATGTGGCGGTAAGTGAGGCGCGCGGCCACCGTACGTGCGACGGTGCCCTTTCCAGCTCCAGAGGGTCCGTCGATCGCGATGATGAGGGGGCGTGAGGGCATCACTCGAGCTTCCCAGCCCACTATTATTGCCGGATGACGCGTCGCGCGCGACGGTGGCCGGGGATCGTGCTCGCACTCGCGGCACTGGTGCTCGTCACCTGGTGGGCGGCGCGGCCCACGCTGCGGAGCGCGGCGCTGCTGATGGACATGACCGGGGCGGCGCCCTCGCTACGGCCCTGGGTGCCGGCGAAGACCTTCGAGGTCACGACAGAGGACGTCGAGGTACCGACACGTCACGGCAATGTCGCCGCACGGTTGTACCGGTCGGCCGCTCCCTCTCCCCCTGCGCTCGTTGTTGTTCCCGGCGTCCACGGCGGCGGGGTTGACGAGCCGCGATTCGCATCACTGTCACGGCGCATCGCGGCCGCGGGCGCGACGGTGCTCAGCGCGCCGATGCCTGACCTGCGCACGTACCGGCTGACTCCACGCGCGACCGACATGATTGAAGACACGACCTTATGGATGGCGGCGCAGACCCGGTACGCGCCGGATGGCCGCGTCGGCCTCATCGGCGTGAGTTTCGCCGGCGGACTCGCGCTTGTCGCAGCAGGGCGGCCGGCGCTCGAGAATCACCTGACCGCCGTGTTCGCGCTCGGCGCTCACGCCGACCTTCCCCGCGCGATTCGATATCTCTGCATGGACGCCGGCGCCCCGAAGACGCTCGCGCCGCCGCACGACTACGGCGTGGTGCTGATGCTGCGCGCGTCGATCCCGCTGATGGTCCCCGCCGAACAACGGGCGGCCCTCGATGCGGCGCTCGTGACATTCCTCGATGCGTCAAGCGCGGAGGCAACCAACCGCGAGGTGTCCGAACGGCTCTTTGCCGAGGCGCGTCTGGCGGAGGCCCGGTTCGACGAGCCGGCCAGGTCGCTCATGCACGCGGTCAACACTCGCGACGTGCCGACGCTTGGCCGCCTGCTCGCGCCGCACGCGGAGCAGATCGGCGGCGACGCGTCTCTGTCTCCGGCACGATCGCGCGCCACGCACGTCCCGGTTTTTCTGCTGCACGGCGTGGACGACAACGTCATTCCATCGAGCGAATCGGTGTTGCTGAGGGAATACCTGACGGCAAACGGCAATCCCGGTGTTGAGGTGGTGCTGACGCCCTTGATCAGCCACGCGGACGCGCGAAAGAACGCGCGGCTCGCTGAGGCCTGGAGGCTCGTCAGATTCTGGACGCGAATCTGGGGACGGTTCGAGGATGCTCGCTAGCGGACGCGGGCGAACTTCACATCCTGGGTCTTATTCTCACCATCCGCCAGGGTGACGAGCGCCGCACCCGGCTTCAGCGCAGCCAGGAAGTCAGCATTCGCCAAATCCGACGTATCCACGCTGGTCAACGCGGCAAGCCGATACGAGCCGGCCGGCAACCCCGTAAATGCAAAGCGTCCGTCTGTTGCCGCGCGGACGGGCGCGGGCACGCGGCGCGAACCCGCGATCCATTGCGCGGGATCGTCGGCGAACACGACAACGTAGTAGCCCGGCGCCGGCTGGTCGTCGGCGGTGAGGAGCGTACCGGTCAGACGCGTGGCCTTTGTTGTGAATGTCACGACCACGTCAGTGACCGCCTGTCCCGCCTTGACTTCGAACGGCATGTCGGCGGCGTCGCGATCGCCGACCATCGCCGACTTCAACAACCATGCGCCGCGACTCGCGGCCGGAATCGACGCCGAGAGTCGATAACGCCCGGGATCGACGACTGGAAATGAAAATGTGCCGTCGGCACCGACGCGCGCCGGCGTCGTCCCCAGGAGCGGAGAGAGCATCACAGACATCGAGACCGCCCCTGGATTCGGCGACGCTTCTCCCGCTTCGAACGCAAGACGGCCGCTCACGCTTGCCGCGGCGCCCAGCGTAATCACGACATCAGGCTCGTTGGTGCCATTGAGATTGAACTCACGCGATCCCCAGAGCGCCGGGGCGGACGGAGTCGAGACGCGTGCGATCACTGTGTACTTTCCCGGCAACAGATTGCGACGCTCGAATGTGCCGTCGGCACCCACTCTCATCGTCGCCATCGACCAGCCGTCCGAAAACGAGAAAGACGCGTTCGCCGCCGGCTGGCCATCCGGCAAAAGCACGCGGCCGCGGATGAACGCCGTCGGGAGCAGTGCCATCGAGAAATCCGCGCCGGAGCGATCGTCTCCGTTCTTGACGGTCACGACCGCCGCACGCGCGGCGTCGGCGGTACCTGGGAAGTAGATGCGTCCATAGGACACGGTGGAACCGCGCGGAGGGTCGGGCAAGCGCGGCGAAGCCGGCGTATTGGCATTCGAGGCGCTCTCGATCTCACGTAGCGCCCAACGGACCTCCTCGTCCGTGGTCTGGTGCATCTCTTCGCCGAACGAACTCAGTACGTCCGGTATGAACCGGTAGTCACTGGCCGGCAGCGCGGACACGAGGTAGTCGCCGGGGAGGAGTCCGGCGATTCGATAGAGGCCGTTCGCGTCCGAGGTCGTGTTGCCGCAGCAGGTGACGAGACGGGACTCGCCGTCCACGGTGCGGCGCTGCTGCAAGGTGACGACCGCGTTGCGGAATGGCCGGCCTGAGTGATCGAGTATCCGGCCGGATATCGAGGCTGCGCGCGGCAGTGACCACCGCAGGTCGATGCGGCGCTCTGCGTCCTTGAGCTCAATCGGCATGCCGGAGCCCCGCCCGGGCGTCGGCTGACCGTACGCCAGCGTCAAGAACCCCGCTTTCGATGCCGACAGGACGAATCGCCCCGCAGGCAGTCGATCGAACATGAACCGTCCGCTGGGTTCTGCAATCACGGTGAGGGTGACCGTTCCACCCAGCGTCACCACCGCGCGCGGCACCGGTTTGCCGTCACTTCCGGACACAATGCCGGCGAGGACGGCCGTGCCTTCACGGACCTGCGGTTCCCGCGATGCTTGTCCCTGCGATGCCCCAAGCACAATCATCAAAACGGCAAGCGCTCGAGTCGTCATGGCGTCTGTGCGCGTATCGCGACGACGCGCAGCTCCTGGCGTGGATTCTCGCCACGAACGATACGCAGGCGCGTCGCCTGCGCTGCCAACGCGCGAATCGTCGCATCGCGCCGCCAGTCGCTCAGTCTGGCTTCATCGATCGCTGAAACCAGGTAATCGCCCGGACGCACGTCCAGGGAAAACGTACCGGTCTGAGAAGCCGCGGCCGAAAACGACGCAAGAGGTGGCAGCCCGCTGTCGATCCAGGTGCGCGTGTCCGCCGGAAAGACTACGACAGCGCCGGTTGGATGCGGCCGCCCCTGCGCGTCATTGATCACGCCGGTCAGCGTGGTCCGGCGATCGGCGAGCGTAATCACTACATCCGTCACGTCCGTCCCCGGCTCGAGCACGAGCGGCGACAGCATCAGATCGCGGCCGCTCTGCGTCGCGGACTCGAAGTACCATCCCGCTGCGGGTGCGAGGAACTGATTCGGCAACACCGGCGCGTATCGTCCTGGCGGTAATCCCTGAGTGCTGAATTCCAGAGCCGGTGTCACGCGCGTCGCCAGGCGCGCGCCAAACGCGAGCACCCATGGCGGCTCGAAGGCGACACTGAGAAACGTCTGATAGCGGGCCGGCGGAGCCGCAGCGGCAGTACCTTCCTGCACAAGGCGGCCGCGAATCACCGATCCCGCCTTCAGCGTCACAGCCACGTCCGCAACGCCCCTCTCGGTGACGGTCACGGGCACACTGGCCCATAGGGTGGGTTCAGCCGCCGTCGCATCGGTTCCAATGACGAGCGCTTGCGGCAGGCGCCAGGCCTTGAGGACGTAGTCACCTGGGGGGACCGCGGCGAACGCAAAGGATCCATCGCCCGTACTGACGGTGATGCCGGCCTCATACGTCCGCTCGAGCACGCTGTCGCTCGCAAACGCCGGGAGCAGATGCACCGCCATACCGGCAATCGGTCCGGCCGGTCCCGTGAGCCGGCCCCTCACCTGTCGCAACACCGACGGGGTGAGCCGAAGGTTGACGCTATGCCGATCGTCGCCACTCGCGAGAGTGATGCGCTCCGCCTGATCGATCCTGGATGTGCCGGCGAAGAACGTCGGCGCATACGCGACGACGGTCCCATCCGCACGAAGGGTCATCGGCAACTGGCTGGCCAGGGAATCGCCTGACGGCTGGACGAGGGTGTCCCCGAGACGAAGCATCGTGCCCAGGCCGCGAGCGCCCGAGTTCATCGTCAGTCCGGACGTGCGTAGTGCGTCGAGCGCGGCGGAGTCGGCGCCCGCAAACGTCGCCGGCAGTTGCGTCAGTCTGCTGGGCACGGCCACGATGTAGTCACCCGGAACGAGGCCGGTGAATCGATACGCGCCCGAGGCATCGGTGCGCGTGTAAGGCTCGGTGATGGACCCGATCGATCGCGACGCGCCTGGCGCCCGCCCGAGCGCGTCTCTCGACAGCAGCGCTACGTTGATCCCGGCCACGGGATCGCCAGTCTCGTCCGTGATCGTGCCGGCGAGCGTCGCCTCGCGCCACAGTCGAATGGAGACATTGGCGCGCGCGCCGTCACCGACCGTCGTCGGCTGGTTCGGTCCTCCGATTCGTCGCTGCCCCAATCCACCGGGCAGGTATCCAGCCGCGGTTGCTGCGATGGTGACGGTGCCGGCCGGCACGTCACGGAAGACGAAGTAGCCGCCATCAGTGGCCAGCACGGTCGTCGAGCTGCCGGCGCCACGGGCGCCATCGCGGCCGAGCGACACCACCGCACCCACGACGGGCTGGTTGGTGGCGGCGTCCACAACCCGGCCGAGAATCAGTCCCGAGGGCGGCCGCTGCTGCTTGACGTGCTTCTCACCGTCGCCGGATTTCGACAGCGTCTGTGACGACACCACCGTCGCCACAAGCGTCGCGGACGCGACCGCAAGAGCGATTCGAGACATGGTGGAGCGGTGACTATAGCACCGGCCGGCCGGAAAGCTTGCGAATCTCCGCGGGCGTCAGGTCGCGGAACTGTCCCGTCCGGAGTCCCGGATCGGTGATCGATCCGATGCGGATTCGCCGAAGCCGATCGACCGGGTGTGCGACGGCGTCGCACATCTTCCTGATCTGACGGTTGCGGCCTTCCCGGATCGAGATCTCCAGCAGCGTCTGCTCTTTCTTTCCCTTGAGGACGCGCTTCACGGTGAGCCTGGCCGGCTGGGTTCGGTCGCCGTCGAGCTGCACACCGCGACGCAGGCGATCCAGATCACGTTCGTCGGGCACGCCTTCCACGACGGCCTCGTACGTGCGCTCGAGTTCGTAGCGGGGATGCGTCACCTTCTCAGCGAACTCGCCGTCATTGGTCAGGATAATCAGCCCTTCGGAGTCGTAGTCGAGCCGACCGACCGGGAAGAAATAGCCGCGGATGCCCGCATCCGCGAGCACATCGATGACCGTGCGACGCCGCTGTGGATCGGACCGCGTCGACATGACGCCGACGGGCTTGTTCATCAGGAGATAGCGCTTCACCGGCGCGGTCTTCAACCGCCGGCCGTCGACCTTGATCTCGTCCTGGCCGGGTTCTGCTTTCGTGCCGAGTTCCGTGACGACGCGCCCATTGATCTCGACGCGGCCCTGCGAGATCAGTGCGTCGGCCGCGCGCCTCGACGCGACGCCGTACATCGACAGGAGTTTATTGATACGGACAGACATGGCTGGCTTGCCGGCCCTGAAGGGCCGGCCTACGAATCGTAGGCCGGGGCTTCAGCCCCGGCGTCAGTGTACCGCGTCGTCCGGTCCGGGGCCGAACGGCAGCGGCGTCTGCGGCGCGGGCTCCGCGATCGACGCGGGCAACTCGAACCCGAGCAATTCGGAGACGTCCTCGACCTTCGGGAGATCGGAGATGTCGTTGAGGCCGAAACGATCCAGGAATTCCCGTGTCGTGCCGTACAGAAACGGCCGGCCGACGACCTGCTTGCGCCCGACGACCTTGACGAGACGGCGCTCGACGAGCGTCCCGAGCACGCCGCTCGTGTTGACGCCGCGAATCTCCGCGATCTCGGGCGACGTCACGGGCTGTTTGTAGGCAATCACCGCGAGGGTCTCGAGTGACGCCACCGAGAGTTTCTGCGTCGTGCGCTCGTGGAACATGCGGCGCACCCACTCGTTGAGCTCGGGCCGCGTCACGATCTGATAGCCGCCTGCCACTTCGACGAGCGTCAGCCCCGACTGCCGCTGATACTCCTCTTTCAATGCGTCGATTGCCGCGACAATCTCTTCCTTCGGTTCGGTGTCGAGCAACTTCGACAATGTCTTCATCGTCACCGGCTCCGGTGACGCGAAGATGAGCGCTTCGACGATGGACTTGAGTTCAGACATCAGTTCGAGGGGCTCCGCCCCTGCGAGCACCCCGACGGCGTCGCTCGCGGGGCCCCCTGATTCCCCGCTCCGCTCCGCCGACTCGCTCGCACGGCTCGCTCGTTTCCGTCATGGCGTGTTTCACTCTACACCGTCTCAAACGTAGGAGCGCCTTCGGGTTTCGCGCGCTTGTAGACCCGGATCGGGCCGAATGCGCCCTGCTGGAAGACCCGGATGGTCTTGAGCCGGATCATTTCCAGCAGCGCGAGAAACGTGACGATCATGCCGGCGCGGGTCTGGACGTCGGCGAACAGGTCCTCGAAGCCGCACGCTTCGGTCTCGGACAGCCGCGCAAACAGCTGCTCGATGCGCGTCTCAATCGGAATCTGCTCCGGCGGCAGGATGACCTTCGGCCGGGCCTTCAGCCGATCGAGCACCTGGCGGAACGCGGCCATCAGGCTGAAGAGATCGACCTCCACCTCGGGCTCGGGCGCCTCGCCGACGACCTCGGCGACGCGGCCGTCCGGCCGGTGCCACATCGCGCTGCGCTGGATCTCGCGTTCGTGCAGCAGCTCCGCCGCCGCCTTGAAACGCTGATGTTCGAGCAGGCGGCGAATGAGCGCCTCGCGCGGGTCCTCTTCCGGATCCTCCTGCGCGGGGTCGGGCCGCGGCAGCAGCATGCGCGACTTGATGTGAATGAGCGTCGCCGCCATCACGAGGAACTCCCCCGCGACGTCGAGGTTCATCTCCTGCATCAGATCGAGATACTCGAGGTACTGCTGCGTGATCTTCGAGATCGGGATGTCGTAGATGTTCACCTCGTTCTTCTTGATGAGGTGAAGGAGGAGGTCGAGCGGCCCCTCGAAGTTCAGCAGCCGGACCGGATAGTCCTCGAGGATCGATTCGAATTCGAGCTGCTTCGGCTGATCCATCGCTAGTACGCCAGCTTCACGGCTTCGCGGACGCGGCCCATCGTTTCCTGCGCCACGGCACGCGCCTTGCGCGAGCCTGCGACGAGGACGTCCTTGAGATAACCCGGCCGCGAGAGCGCGGCGGTCCTGCGCTCGCGAATCGGATCGAGCAGGGCGTTGACCGCGGCGGCAAGTTTCGTCTTGACCTCCACATCGCCGACCTTGCCGGTGCGATACCGCGTCTTCAGATCCTCGACCTCGTCGCGATTCGGATTGAACGCGTCGTGATAGATGAACACGGGATTCCCCTCGACCGTGCCCGGAATGTCCGCACGTACGCGCTTCGGATCCGTGTACATCTGCCGGATCTTCTTCGTCACGTCCTCTGCCGAGTCGGACAGGTCGATGGCGTTGCCGTAGCTCTTGCTCATCTTCCGGTTGTCGAGGCCCGGCAGCCTGGGTGTCGGCGTGAGGAGCGGCTGGGGCTCGACCAGCGTTTCCCCGTAGAAGTTGTTGAACCGGCGCACAACTTCGCGTGAGAGCTCCAGATGCGGCACCTGATCGTCGCCGACCGGCACAAAGTTCGCGTCGTAGATTGTGACGTCAGCGGTCTGCAGCAGCGGATACCCAAGGAAGCCCAGATTCGACAGGTCCTTCTCGGCCAGCTGCTCCATCTGTTCCTTGTAGGTCGGGACGCGCTCGAGCCAGGGGATCGGCGTGACCATCTGGAGGAGCAGGTACAACTCCGCGTGCTCGGGGACGAGGGACTGGATAAACAGCGTGCTCTTCTCGGGATCGATCCCGGCGCCGATCCAGTCGGCGGCGTTGTCGAGCGCGTTCTCGACGAGCGGACCGGTGTTCGCGTACTCGCTGGTCAGCGCGTGCCAGTCGGCGACGAAATAGAAGCAGTCGTACTGCCGCTGCAGGATCTCCCAGTTCTGGAGCGCACCCACCAGATGCCCCAGATGCAGGCGGCCCGTTGGCCGCATTCCCGACACCACACGCTTCATCGTCGTCATTGTCATTGGCTAGATCGACAGCAGCGCGTTCTGGATGTTTCGCGCGATGGGCAGCATCACGCGCGCCAGAACGCCGCTGAGCATCAGAGCGTACAGGATCACAAACCCATACGGACGCAATTGATCGATGAGGCGCGCGCCCTGCTCGGGCAGCACGCCGGCCAGCACATTGCCGCCGTCGAGCGGCGGCACCGGCAGCATGTTGAAGACGGCCAGCAGCACGTTCAACGACACGAAGTTGACCAGCACCGCGTCGGCGAGTGACCCGTACGGAAACTTGAAGACCATCAGGACGGTGGCGGCGGCAACGGCCTGCAGGATGTTGCTGAGCGGGCCGGCCGCGGCAACGATCGCGAAGTCGCGCCGCGGCGCCCGCAGGTTATGGAAGTTGACCGGTACCGGCTTCGCCCAGCCCAGCAGCGGTGCATTGGTGGTCATCGCAATCAGAGGAAACAGAACGGTGCCAATCCAGTCGATGTGCGCGAGTGGGTTCAGGGTCACCCGTCCGAGCATCCGTGCGGTGGGATCACCGAGCCTGTCCGCGGTCCAGGCGTGCGCAGCCTCGTGAATCGACAACGAGACCACCAGGAGCACCATGCTGACGAGGATTGCTTCGGGCGACAAACGGCACCGACAATATCACGCAGCGAAGTAGCGTAGAACCGCGTCCGCGGCTTTCGGACCGACCACGGCGGAGAGCTCGGCGCGGCTCGCGCGACGAACACCCGCGAGCGATCCGAACGTTGTCAGGAGCTGCTTCCGTCTCCTTGGCCCGACGCCCTCGATGCGATCCAGCTCGGAGCTGAAGTCGCGTTTGGCGCGCGACTGCCGGTGAAACGTCACCGCGAAACGGTGCGCTTCGTCCCGGACGCGCTGCAGCAGCCGCAATGCGGCGGATTCCCGCGGCAGCGCGAGGCCGTCCTCGCGGTCACGCGTGAAGATCAGCTCCTCCTCCTTGGCGAGGCCTATCGCCACGAGGCCCTCCAGCCCGACTTCGCGCAGGCCCTCGTACGCTGCTGACAACTGGCCCTTGCCGCCGTCAATCAGGATGAGATCCGGAAACGGTCCACCCTGGGACAGCACGCGCTGGTAGCGGCGCGTGACGACTTCACGCATCGACGAGAAGTCGTCGAGTATTGATGGATTGGCTGATTGATGGATTGAATGATTCCCGGATTGCAATCCGCCAGTTCGTCGATCAGTCAATCGGTCAATCCCAGCGTACGTGCCTTTGATCTTGAATTTTCTGTACTCCCCCTTCTTCATCCGTCCCTCGACCGCCACCACCATCGACGCGACCGTCTCCTTGCCCTGGAACGTGGAGATGTCGAAGCACTCGATACGTCGAGGCAGTGCGGGCAAGGAAAGGAGCACCCGAAGCGTATCGAGCGCCTCGAACGCCGTCGTCGCGCCGTCTCCGAAGTGCGTCTGGTAGGCCATGGCGGCGTTGCGCGCGGCGAGCTCGAGCAGACCGCGCTTTTCGCCGCGCTTCGGCGTGACCAGCCTGATCCGGCGGCCGGCCCGCTCGGACAGCCACTCTTCGATGGCCTCGGCTTCGTCAGCGGCAAGCGCGATCGGCGCGTGCACTTCGGGAGGCGCGATGCGGTCCGCGTAGAACTGCTGCAGGCCGGTCGACAGCAGTGACGCATCGCCGAGTTCGCCGGCCTCGAACGCCATCGTGGCTTCCGTGTGCCTCTCCGTGACGAGCTCGATCCGATCCGCGATGCGCCCGCCGCGCATCTGGAAGATCTCGACCACGCCGCCGGAGGCGCCGGCCTTGAGGCCAAATACGTCGCGATCGCCGAGCGCGGGCGCTTCCATCTTGTTGCGCCACGCCGTCAGTGTCTGAATCGTCTTGATCGCATCGCGCAGATGCGCCGCGCGTTCGAATTCCTCGAGCCCGGCGGCCTCGCGCATCTCGACGTCGAGCCCCGTCACGAGCTCGTCCTGCCTGCCCTCGATCAGCAGGCGCGCCTGCTCCACGGAGTGCCCGTACTGCTCGATGGTGCAGATCGACTCGACGCACGGCGCGACGCACCGCTTGATGTCGTACTCCAGGCACGGCCGGTCCCGCTTCCCGTCGATGATCTCGTTGCACGACCGGATGCCGAACAGCCGGTGCGCCAGCGTCATCGTCCGTCGAGCCACCGACGCCGGCATGAACGGCCCCGCGTAGACGTTGCCGTCGCGGGCGACCTGGCGCGCCACGAGCAGCCGCGGCGCGCGTTCGGTCGTCGTGAGCTGGAGGTAGGGATACGTCTTGTCGTCGCGAAGGAGGACGTTGAACCTGGGGTTGCGCTGCTTGATCAGCCGGTTTTCGAGGGCGAGCGCCTCGACCACGGAATCCGTGACGATGACTTCGAGGCCCGCGGCGTCACGGAGCAGCGCGTCGAGGCGTGGGCTGACGCCTGCCGCGCCGAGATACGACCGCACGCGGTCGCGCAGCACGCGCGCCTTGCCCACGTACAGCGTCTCGCCGGCATCGCCCAGAAACAGATACACGCCTGGCTGCTCGGGCAATCGGGCGATCTGGTTCTTGAGTTCGAGAATCGCCATGCGCTACCATCCGGCAGGTCTTGCGCTCGCGCGGGCCGCCACTCCCACTCCTGTGACATTTACCGGCGCCATCGGCAAGACCGTCAATTTCCCGCTTCGCCTGATCATCGCGACGTCGGTGGCCCTCCGGATCCATCCGAATGTTCTCACGTTCGTCGGCGTGCTCATCAGCATCGCGGCAGGCTGGGCGCTTGCGGAAGGCCGTTTCATCCTGTCCGGCGTGATCATGGTGTGCGCCAGCATCTTCGATTTTATCGACGGCAAGGTCGCGCAGGAGACCGGCCTCACGTCTCTCTTCGGAGGCTTCTGGGATTCCGTCATCGACCGCTTCTCGGATCTGGCGCTGTCGCTCGGCCTGATCGTGCTGTACGCGTCGCTCGGCCGCGTCGACTACGTGCTGATCACGTCGATCGCGATGGTATTCGCGACGATGACGAGCTACACCCGCGCGCGCGCGGAATCGATGATCAAGAAGTGCAAAGTCGGCTTCATGGAGCGTCCCGAGCGCATCGTGCTCTTCATGATCGGCGCCTTCACGAATCGCATGGCCGCCGTGATGTGGGTCATCGGCGTGCTCTCGGTCGTGACGGTCATCAATCGGATTCAGTACACGTATCTCGAGCTCAACAACCGTCCGCAGCCCCGCCGCGACGGACTCAGCCGCATCTTCGTGAAGTACTTCTACTGGACCGAGGAACGGACGACCGTGCCCTACGACCTCTGGGTCATCGCGATCCTGGCGTTCGTCTGGCTCACGCCCCCCGACTGGCTCAAGGATCCCATGGCGGAAGGCGGGATGGGATTCATCCAGTGGTTGATGGCCAGATTCTGAAATGACACCAACGACGCGAATGACACGAATGACACAAAGTTAGAGCTTTTCTTGCTCGCTGCCGACGCGCACCAAATGCAGCGTGCTGAATGCCCTAACTTGGCGTCGTTGCTGTCATTCGTGTCATTGGTGTCATTGAAACTATCCGCCCAGGTTCGGATCCCAGCAGTGCCGGCACCGTGCTTCGTAGGTGCCCGTGCCGCCGACAACGACGCGCTCTTTGGACGCGACCAGTCGCTGCGTGTGGTTCGCGGGGCCGCCGCAGACCATGCAGATGGCCAGCGTCTTCGTGATGTACTCCGCGATCGCCAGCAGGTGTGGCATGGGCTCGAAGGGCTTGCCCAGATAGTCCTGATCGAGCCCGGCGACGATGACGCGCTTGCCGTCGCGGGCGAGCTGGATGCAGACCGCGGGCAGATCCGAATCGAAGAACTGCCCTTCGTCGATGCCGACGACTTCGGTGTCCGGCGCCACCTGCTTCAGGAGCTCGGTTGAGCTGCTGACGTTCTCCGAGCCGATCTTCATCTCGCTGTGCGAGACAATGTGCGCCTCCGCATAGCGGTTGTCGATCGCGGGCTTGAAGATCTGCACCTTCTGCTTCGCAATCTGCGCCCGCCGGAGACGCCGGATCAACTCTTCGCTCTTGCCGCTGAACATGCTCCCGGCGATCACTTCAAGCCAGCCGGGCTTGGAAACTAGGTGTTGGTCCATGAGCTAGGCCCGTGACAAATACTCGCCCGTCTCCGTATTGATCCGAATCACGTCGCCCTCGTTCACGAATGCCGGTACCGTGACGATGAGCCCGGTCTCGCACGTGGCGGGCTTCACCTGCGCGGCGGCCGTCGCCCCCTTGATGCCGGGAACGGTGTCCGTCACCTTGAGATCGACCGTGAGCGGCAGATGAATGCCGACGGGTTCATCCTCGTAGAACTCGACGTTGATCTTCGATTCGGACAGCAGATACAGCGCCTGATCACCGAGCACTTCCTGCGACAGGTGGATCTGCTCGTACGACTCGGTGTTCATGAAGTAATAGATGTCCCCGTCGCGATAGAGGAACTGCATCTCGTGCTCATCGAGAATCGCCCGCTCGACATCGTCTTCAGAGCGGAACTTGTGATCGACCAGGCGGTTGTTGCGGATGTCCCGCAGCTTGCAGAGCACGTGACCCCGCTTGTTGCCCGGCGTGATGTGGTGAAGCTCGATCACCCGCAGCAGCGCGTCGTCCATGCGGATGAGATTCCCTTTTTTGAGGCGCGTAGCTTGAACTGAGCTCATAGACCCTGAATTCCTGAGTAATCCGAACAGAGCATTCTAGCATCGGCCTCCCGCCGAGCAGCCGCGAACGAGCCACGCGAGTGCGCCGCGCGAGCGGAGTGGGGCGAAAGGGGTCCCCGCGAGCGAGCGCGTCGGGGAGTGCGGCCGGGGCGAAGCCCCTCCGCGCTAGTATTAGATATGCCGTGGGATCCGATGCGCGACCTGGTCACCATGCAGGAGCGCCTCGAGAGTCTGTTCGGGCGCGCCGCACCGGGATGGGTGCCCCCGGTCGATCTCTCCGAAGGCCCGGACGACTTCGTCCTGACCGTCGAGGTGCCGGGTCTCCGGCGCGAGGACGTCAATATCGAGGCGACGCCGGACGCGGTCACAGTCCGCGGCAACCGTCCTCCCCAAAGCTGCTGTCCGGAACGTTACCAACAGCTCGAACGCGGCCAGGGCCAGTTCTCCCGGTCGTTTCGGTTCACGAGCCAAGTGGTCCCAGACGGCATCAAGGCGGACCTCGCCGAAGGCGTGCTCACGGTTCGGATTCCGAAGGCGGCAACGCCGGCGGCGCCCATCGACGTCAGATAGTCCGGATAGTTCGTCCCGAGGAGTTGCGCAGTCCATGAATCGAAATGTCTTCACGATGGCGGCCGTCTTTGTGGCGTTCACCGGCGGCCTGGTGATGAGCCGCGTCAGCGATCGCGAGAAGCCCCTCGACGATGACTTCACCGTCACGACGACGGAGTTGCCGGAGGCGGCGCAGGCAAGACAGACGACAACTGCCCTCGTGCCCGGAGGCTTGCCCGACCTCTCGAGCGTCGCCGAACGCGCCATCCAGGCGTCCGTCAACATCTCGTCGACGCAGGATGTCGTGGTTCGCGATCCGTTCTATCAGATGTTCTACGGGCGCAATGCCGTGCGATCCGAAACGAGCCTGGGCTCCGGCGTGTTCGTTTCGAGCGACGGCTACGTCGTGACGAACAGCCACGTCGTCGGCAGCCCGCGCGCCGACATCAAGGTGACGCTCGCGGACAACCGGGAGCTGCCTGCCAGAGTGGTCGGGATCGATCCCGTGTCCGATCTCGCCGTACTCAAACTCGAAGTAAAGGGCGGCGTGACGCTGCCGTGGGGCGATTCCTCGAAGCTGCGTGTCGCCGAGTGGGTCATCGCGATCGGCAATCCGTTCCAGTTCAACCAGACCGTGACGGTTGGAGTGGTGTCCGCGCAGAACCGGCACGACCAGCTCGCGAGCTACACCGATTTCATCCAGCACGACGCCGCGATCAACCCAGGCAATTCAGGCGGCGCGCTGGTGAACTCCCGCGGCGAGCTCGTCGGAATCAACACCATGATCGCCGGCGACACTGGCGGCTATCAGGGCCTGAGCTTCGCGATTCCTGCCAATGTCGCGCGGCGGATTCTCGACACGTTGATCAAGGAAGGCGAAATCGTCCGCGGCTCGATTGGCAATCTGTCGTACCGGACGATCACGGCCGATCAGGCCCGAAACGCCCGGCTCGCGAATCAGGGCGGTGTGTTCGTCGATGGAATGAACCGGGACGACCCGGCCTATCTGAACGGCCGCGGGATTCTTCCTCGCGACGTCATCGTATCCTTCAACGGCACGACGGTCACCGATCAGGCCCAGTTGCAACGGCTGATCCTGGACGCACGGATCGGATCGACGGCGCGCATCGAAGTCATACGCGCCGGCGAGCGCCGGACATTCGAGATTCCGGTCGTCAAGATGACGGCGGTGCGCCGCTAGCGGGTCGCGGCCGCCTGGCGCTGCCTGCGCGCTCGCCCGCTCACGGCCGCGTGCCCGGCCCATTCGCAGCGCCAGGGCCGCTCGATCCCCACGTTGATTCCGATGCGGCGGGACCAGGCGATCCGGTCCGGCGCGATACCGCGATCTTCAATGGTCAAGGGACCAGACGTCAGGTCGGCACGGTTTCGCGCGAGCGTGATGCCGAGCCCGACCGTGAGGTTGCCGGGGCCTCGGCACAACCGCGCGCGGTCCGCGTCGTCGGTCACCGTCACGCCGCGCCGGCGCGCGATCAGTTCAACGCCGTCAAGAGGCTCGAGCGCGCGAATGAGCACGGCCGCAGGCGTTCCCTGACGTTCGGTGACGGCGTTCACCAGGCTGTGGATGCCGTAGTTGAGGTACACGTATGCGTGGCCGGGCGCGCCATAGAGCGGCGCGTTGCGCTTCGTCGGCCCCGGAGCGGCGTGACACGCGGGATCGTCCTCACCGATGTAGGCCTCGGCTTCGACGATCACGCCGGACGCGACTCGGCCGCGAACCTCGTGCACCAGCACCTTTCCGATGAGCTCTTCGAGAACCGTGAGGGTCGGCCGGTTGTAGAAAGATCGCGGCAGGATCTTCGGACTGCGCCGCGCGGGCATTACTCGTCCGCTGCGGCCGCCGCGGCCGCGGCCGTCAGCACTCGGCGCAGGTGCTGGCCGGTGTGCGAATGCTCCACCGTCGCCAGGTGCTCGGGAGAGCCGGCAGCCACAAGATAACCACCTGCTTCGCCGCCCTCCGGCCCCAGATCGATGATCCAGTCGGCCGTCTTGAGCACGTCGAGGTTGTGCTCGATGACGAGCAGGCTGTGGCCGGCGTGCAGGAGTTTCCGGAACGCCGCCAGCAGCTTCACGATGTCGTCGAAATGCAGGCCGGTCGTCGGCTCGTCGAGCACGTAGAGCATGCGTTCACCGCCCTGCGATCCGAGGTGCGACGCAATCTTGATCCGCTGCGCCTCGCCTCCGGACAGCGTCGTCGCCGGCTGGCCGAGCCGCAGATACCCGAGGCCGATCTCGTCGAGCACCTGCAGCCGGCGCAGTACCTTGGTCGCGCCGGCGAAGAACGCCAGCGCCTCGCGCACGGTGAGATCGAGCACCTGATCGATGTTGCGTCCCTTGAACTTGACCTCGAGCACCTGCGGCCGGAACCGCTTGCCGTCGCACTGCTCGCACGGGACGAACACATCCGCCAGGAACTGCATCTCGACGCGGACGACGCCCTCGCCCTCGCAGGCCTCGCAGCGGCCGCCCGGAACGTTGAACGAGAAGTGACTCGCGGTCAGTCCACGGGTCTTCGCGTCCTTCGTCGCCGCGAACAGCTCTCGGATGGGGTCGAAGGCCTTGAGGTACGTGACCGGATTCGATCGCGGGGTGCGGCCGATCGGCTGCTGGTCCACCATCACCGCGTCGGTCACGAACTCCGCGCCCTCGAGGCCGCGGTGCGCGCCGACCGCGCGATCCCAGTCGCCCTTCACGCGCTTGACGGCGGCGTAGATGACGTCGTGGACGAGCGTCGACTTGCCCGAACCGCTGACGCCCGTCACGCACGTCAGGATGCCGAGCGGAATCTCGATGTCGATGTCTTTCAGGTTGTGCTCGGTGGCGCCCAGGATGCGCATGCGCTGCACGCCCGGGCGGCGGCGGACGCCCGGCACCGGAATCGCCAGCTCGTCGCGCAGATAGCGCGCCGTCAGTGAACGTGGATCCTTGAGCAGCATGTCGTACGGGCCGGCGAAAATGATCCGCCCGCCCTGCTCGCCCGCACCCAGTCCCATGTCCACGATCTGATCGGCGACTCGGATCATGTCCGCGTCGTGCTCGACGACGATGACAGTGTTCCCCTGATCGCGAAGCTGTTTCAGGATGGCGATCAGCCGCTCGTTGTCGCGCGGGTGCAGGCCGATCGATGGCTCGTCGAGCACGTACAACGTGTCGACGAGGGCCGAACCCAGCGACGTGGCGAGATTGATGCGCTGCGATTCGCCGCCAGACAACGTCGACGACAGGCGATCGAGCGTCAGGTAGTCGAGGCCGACGTCGGTGAGGAATCCCAGACGCCGGCAGATCTCCCGCAGGATCTTGTCGGCAACCGCCGCGTCCTTCTCGCCGAGCGCGAGCGACTTGAAGAACGTGCCCGCATCCTGCACGGTGAGCGCGCAGACGACGTCGATCGTGCGGCCGCCGACGTGCACGTCCCTCGCCTCGCGGCGCAGCCGGGTCCCATTGCATTCCGGACAGGTGAGATAGCCGCGATAGCGGCTGAGGAACACGCGGACGTGAACCTTGTACTTCTTGCGCTCGAGGCGGCGAAAGAATCCGCGGACGCCCTCGAACTCCTCGCCGCCCTCGACGACGAATTTCTGTTCATCAGCGGTCAATTGCTGCCATGGAACATCGAGGCGCACGCCGCCGGCCTTGGCCGCGCGCTTGAGCTGCACGAGGGAGGTCCGGTAGTGCGGCTTCGTCCACGGCTCGATGGCGCCGTCGTTCAGCGACTTCGAGCCGTCGGGCACGACGAGCGCCATGTCCAGCTCGATGACGTTGCCGAAACCGTGACAGGTCGGGCACGCCCCGAACGGGTTGTTGAACGAGAACAGGCGCGGTTGCGGAATCTCGTACGCGATCCCGCACGGACGGCACTCGAAGCGCTCGCTGAACCGGTGCGTCTGCACCGTCGCGCCGGCTTCGTCGACCTCAACCGCGAATGCCGATCCCTCGCCTTCGTGGAAGGAGGTCTCGATCGCGTCGATCAGGCGCGCACGAACGTTCGCGCCGGTCTTCAGACGGTCGACGACAATGGCGATGGACGAGGCGTCACGAAGCGCCGGAGCCTGCGCCGCGGCATCCTCGAAAGACACCGCGCGCCCTTCCCACAGCAAGCGCCCAAAGCCTCGGCGCCTGAGCGTCTCGAGCGTCTCCGACAGCGAGTCCTGTGGCGGCATGGGCAACGGCAACGACACCTCCGTCCCCTCCCCGCCCTCCGCTCCGTTCCCTCCGGATCCCTCCGTGTCCTCATCGCTATCCGTCTCGTGATCGGCCAGCCGCACTTTGACGATCGGGTAGTCAAAGCCGACAAGCAACCGCGTGCCGTCCGGCAACGACAACAGCGCGTCCGCGACGACATCCGGCGTTTCGCGATCGACGAGCTTGCCGCACTGCCGGCAGATTGTCTTGCCCACCCGCGCCCACAGCAGGCGCAGGTAGTCGTGAATCTCGGTCGTCGTACCGACCGTGGATCGCGGGTTGCGGATGGTGTTCTTCTGGCGGATGGCGATGGCCGGCGCGATGCCGTCGATCGCGTCGACGTCGGGCTTCTCCATCCGTTCGAGGAACTGGCGCGCGTACGCGGAGAGCGACTCGACGTAGCGTCGCTGCCCTTCCGCGTAGATGGTGTCGAAGGCGAGCGATGACTTTCCGGAGCCGCTGACGCCGGTGAACACGACCAGCTGCCGGTGCGGCAGCGTGAGATCCACGCCCTTCAGGTTGTGCGTGCGCGCGCCGCGCACGACGAGCGCGCGCACTCGGTTTTCGACGACGGATGCGACTTGGAGGTCCGGCATTCCCTGTCGGCTCTCCATGCAGAGAGCCAAACCGCCATTCTAAACCCGCCCGCCAGGCAGAAGGCGCCCGGCGGGCCTCTGGTATTGGAGCCCGCCGCCCGGTCGTGCTATTCTCCGGGTCGGTTCACAACTCTGACCCAACCCACCGACCCCCCATTCAGGTTTTCCGCGTGAGCATTTTGGCGTTGACCCGGCCAGAGCCTTTCGAGACCAATCAGCGAGGATAGCGTCCGTGGCAGTGCGTTTGTTCGTGGGAAACATGCCCTATGGGGCAACCGAGGCGGATCTGCGCTCGCATTTCTCCGCCGTTGCTCCGCCATCTCAAGTAGTGCTGCCCGTCGACCGGGAAACCGGCCGTCCGCGCGGGTTTGCGTTCGTCGAGTTCCTGGAACGCAGCCACGCCGAGGAGGCCATTCAGCGCTTCAACCAGCAGCCCTTCATGGGACGTCCGCTTTCGGTCAGCGAAGCGCGGCCGCGTGAAGCCGGTGGTGGCGGAGGTGGCGGTTTCCGTCCCGGCGGCGGTGGCGGCGGTGGTTTCTCTGGCCCTCGTCCCGGCGGTGGATTCGGCGGCCCCCGGCCCGGTGGCTTCAGTGGTCCCGGCGGCCCGGGCGGTTTCCGGTCCGGCCCGCCCACCGGCCCTCCGGGCAAGAACTTCGGCCCGCCGAAGAAGAAGAGCAATTCCAGCGAAAAGCGCTGGGAGAACAAGGAACGCGGCCCGCGCGGCCCCATCAAGGAACGCTACAGCGGCCGTATGGACGGTCTGTACGACACGGACGAGGACGCGCTGCCGCCGGTCGACCCGGATTTTGATGACATTGCCTCGAAGGCAAAGGATGCGGCCGACGCGGCCGCGAAGTTGAAGGACGACGAGGAATAGTGGCCACACACGTCAAAGTCATCGCGGCGCTGTTCATAGTCTGCGGGGCCGTTCTTGCGGCAATGGCGTTCTTCGCGCCAGTGATCCTCGGCCTCGTCGCCGCGCTCGTCGGCCAGTCCGGCGATCCCGACGCGTCTACCGCGACTGCGATCCTGGGGCTCACCGGCATCGCTGCCAGTATGTTCTTCGGCGTGCTGGCGCTGCCCTACCTGCTGGCGGGTTGGGGGCTGTGGAACTTCCGTCCGTGGGCACGCATCGTCGGGATCGTCCTCGGCGCAATCAGCCTGCCGCAGTTTCCGTTCGGGACGCTGCTTGGAATCTACGCGCTCGTGATCCTCTTCAGGAAGGATACCGAGGCGCTATTTCAACCCGTCAAGACGGCCGATTGATCCACGCGCGCCGCTGCCCCAACCAATAGTCTTTCCCGTCACGAAGCTGAACGTGTCGAAGCCCGGACCTTCGATGGCAATCCACGTCTTGCCGTCGTCGGTCGAAATGTCACTGCCCTGCGGACCGAGCGCGACGAACGAAGACCTGCTGCCGGGCACGTGCGCGACGACGGACCGGAAGCCGTGAAGGCCCTTGACCAGCGTCCACGTCCGCCCGCCGTCGCTCGTCACGGCGGCATTGTCGACGGCCTCCTGCTCCTTCGAGTAGTCGCCACCGACAATGACGCCGTGCTGCGCGTCGCGGAACGCGACGGAGTAAATGCCGCTGGACTGCCCGGAGGCCATCGGCGTCTCCGCTATCGTCCACGTCTTACCGCGATCGGTGGAGTGCAGGACGCGGGATCGGGCAGCGGCGCCGGTGCCGAACCACACGTTGTTCCCGAGCACGGCGACGTTCGTGCCGCTCGCGGCAAACGCCCCTTCATTTGGTAACGCCGGCGGCAGGCTCGTCGCGGGCACGCGCGTCCACGTCTTGCCACCGTTGTCGGTTGTGATGATGACAAACGCCCCCTTGACGGAATCGCTTACGGCGATGCCGCGCTCGGCGTCCCAGAACGCCATGGCGTCGAAGAACGCGTCGGGGTCTTCGTTCGTGAACTGCAACGCCCACGTCTGGCCCGCGTCCACGGTCTTGTAGATTCGAGAGGTGCTGCCGGCGCCGATGCTCAGAACGTAGGCCGCGCGCTCGCCGACGGCATCGATGTCACGGAAATCCAAGCGGTCGGTTGTCGGACTCGTGATCTTCGTCCACGTCTCGCCGCCGTCCTCGGTGCGGAGGATCGTGTTGCCCGAGCCGCTCGCCCACGCCACTTTCTCCGACACGGCGCTGACGCCTCTGAGACGGGCGGTGACGTTGGACTTCTGCGCGGTCCACGCCGGGCCGGCCCTGAAGGGCCGGCCTACCGCCGCCACGTAGGCCGGGGCGGCGAGCGCCAGCATCGCGAGAAGTGCTCGTGCCTTCATCGCCATCATCGGCGCACCACCGCGCCGCCCTTCATCACGAACGAAACCTTGCGCGTCGTTGAAATGTCCTTCGCCGGATCCCCTTGAACAGCAATGAGATCCGCGAGCAAGCCCGAGGCGATGCGGCCGATCTGCGTTTCCATCTTCATCACGCGTGCATTGACCGACGTGGCGGACTTCAAAGTAGCCAGCGGTGTCATGCCGTAGGCCACCATGAGTTCCAATTCGCGAGCGCTGTCGCCATGGGGAAACACGCCGACGTCGGATCCGGCGGCGATCGTCACGCCCGCGTCCAATGCGAGCTTGAAGTTGTCGCGTTTGCGGCGGATGTTCGCGGGCTCCGGATCGACGCCCTTCTTCCAGCCGCCGTACTGCGATGTCGCATCGCCTGCGGCCAGCGTCGGACACAGCGCCACGCCCTGCGCCGCCATCAATTTGAACACCTCCGGCGTGCCGCCGTCGCCATGCTCGATCGTGCGCGCGCCGGCCATCACCGCGCGCCGCATGCCTTCGGGCGTGGACGAGTGCACGACCACCGGACGTCCGATGCTCGACGCGGTCTGCACGATGAGATTCATCTCTTCCTGCGAGAACGTCGGCATCGTCTCGCCGTTCGGACCCGCGCGGTAGTCGCCGTACACCTTGATCCAGTCCGCGCCGTGGCCGGCCTGGTCGCGCACGACCCGCACGAGGCTTTGGCCGTCGGCCTCCTCGGCGCCCTGCGGAATGGTCCACTCCGGCGAGAATCCCTTCGGCGCGTACGTCCCTGTCGCGACGATGGCGCGCGTCGTCACGATCATCCGAGGGCCGGGGATGATGCCCTGGTTCACCGCCTGCTTGAGGCCGACGTCCGCGTATCCGGCGCCTTCGGTGCCGAGATCGCGAATCGTCGTGTAGCCCGAGTCGAGCGTCGCCTTGAGATGATTCACGGCGCGCGCGACACGCAATGCCTCCGGCTCCCTCAGGACCTGGTCGTTCCAGGTCGTCTCGTTGTAAGCGTGCAGGAGGACGTGCGAGTGGGCCTCGATCAGGCCAGGCATGAGCGTGAGACCCGGCAGATCGATGGTCTCTGCTCCGGCGGGCGGCGTTACTGACGACGGCGGTCCGGCGGCGTCGATGCGCTGACCGCGGACCACGACGACCCACCCTTCCTGCATCGCATCGCCATCAAACACGCGTGCGGGCTTCAGAAGATACGTGGCACCGCCTCCCGCGCCGCCGCCCCGCTGCTCCGAGGCCGAGGTTGGCAGAACGAGAAGCGCGGCGACGAACAGACTGGCGAGGAAGCGACGTCTCATGACGCGCGAGTATAGAACCCTATGCGCGCTTGAAGAAGAGGCGTACCCCGGCGACACTCAGGACAACGATGAGGGCAAGTCCGAGTCCGCCGAGAATCCGATCCAGCCACTCGACGCCGGTCCACTGCAGGTAGTGAATCTTGTAGATGCCGTCGATCCGATCGGTGTCGCGACCGCGCTGGGACAACGACAGGCGGCCCCAGTCGATCGTCACATGAACTCCCGTGTCGGTGGTCGCTACGAGCCGGTTCACCTCGACCACGCTGCCGTACCGTGCTGGATTGGCGCTGAACGCGTCCAGCAGGAGCCTCCGCAGATCGGACTCCGCAGGTTCCGGCCGCGGCTGCATTGTCTGCGGGTCAAACTGAGCCCAGCCGCGGTCGGTTCGCGCCAGGACGTGATCGCCGAGGATCGTCTTGACGACTCTGAACTCGCGCCAGCCAGGCGGCGGGACGATCGTCACCGCGCGATCGATGGGATAGGTCTTCACGCTCAGACTGGCGTACGCATCCGAGTAACCAGGCTTGATGAAGAAGAACAGCCCTGTCGCCGCCCACGCGAGAAACGGGAGAAGCATCACAAGCCCGACGGTCCGATGGAGCGGACGAATCACACCAGCCACGTCAGAACGCTTGCCTTTCGATGGGCCGTGTGAGGCAGGTCGGTCCGCCTCCGCCCTTGAGGCTGATTTCGCGCCCAACGTAGGTCTGCACCGTGGCGCCCGCCTGCTCGAGTCGCGCGCGCGTCCCCGGGTTGCCGTCGACCATGACGCAATCGCGCGGACCGATCGCCAGCACGTTCGCTCCCATCGAATCGAACTCCTGATCTGGCACTTCGACGAGCGCCATACCTCGACCAATGAGCAACTCGCGGAACGGCACCGGCATCAGCGGCGAATAGACCACAGCGAGATCCCGATCGACAGGACTGATGATCGACATGAGGTGAAATACGTCGCCGGCGCCGCGCCAGTGAGGCAGCGGAACCGTGATGAGCCCGTCGATGCTGTCGCCAAGGAGCGTTCGGAACTGCCGAATCCCGTCGTCGTTCGTGCGGTACCCGCGGCCCACCGCAACCGTGCGTTCGTCGAGCCACACGACGTCGCCGCCCTCGATCGAACCGGGTGGATTGACGCGGCCGACCACGGGAATGCCCCAGGCGAGGTACGCGCGTTCCTGCGCGTCGGGCTCGGTGACCCGCTGCGGCTTCCCCATGTGACACAACACGATGCCGCGCGGCGTGGCGATGGCGGCGTCGCGCACGTAGATCGAGTCGAGAGAGGTCTCGTCGTCGGGTGGAAGGAAGAGAACTTCGGCACCGCGACTCTGGATCAGGAACAGGAACTCGTCGTACTCGAGGACGGCGTGCGAATACTCCGGCGGTGACGTGAAGTTCAGATCCCGCCATTCGGCCGCGATGGCGGCATCGCCACGAAACGCATTACCTGCGTGTTTGAGGACGACGCGGGTGAGGACACCTGATTCGCCACCTACCGTCATGGCTGGTCGCCGGGTCTAAAGACCCGGCCTACGTTTCACCCTCTCGCTTCGCCGCGCTGCCGGGTCACCCAGACGTAGACCGGGATGCCGACAACGATCAGCAGGAAGCCGAGGAACACCGTTTCCTCGCCCGCACCGTAGATACAGAACATTGAATAGATGAACGCGAGGATGGCGATCGTCGCGGTGCCGGCCCCAATCATCTTCGCGCGCGCACCGCCCGGAATGAACACGGCCAGCGAGCAGAACGCATACGGAATCAGGGTCGCCAGTGTGGACAGGACGAGCGTCTTCGTGAAGACCACCACCAGCCCGGATCCACCCGAGTAGTTGAACATGATGAGCAGCGAGCTCAACACGCCGGCGATGATCATGCCCGTCACCGGCATCCCCGTGGAGCTGAGCCGCCCGAACGGCCGCGGGAAGAGACCGTCCTTCGACACTGCGAGCGGCAGCTGGCTCACAACCAGGATCCAGCCGTTGAGTGACCCGAACGCGGAGATGGCGGCGCCGACGGCCACCAGTGTGCCGAGTCCGTTGCCCCCCAGGGTCCGCGCGGCGTCGGCAAACGGCTGCGTGGACTTCATGAGAACGTCCGGCGCGACCAGGCTCATCGCTCCCGCGGTGGAAATGATGTAGATCGCCGCGGTGATCAGCGTGCCCACGAGAGTCGCGCGCGGTATCGTCCGATCCGGATCCTTCATCGCACCCGCGGGCACCGTCGCAACTTCGAGACCGACGAACGCGAACAGCGTCTGCGTCATCGCCGCCAGCAGCAATGCGCCGAACGTTCTGGTCTCGCCCGCTCCGCTGAGATCGGGAAACGCGAAGTGCGCGGAATTGAACGTGAACACTCCTCCGATGCCCACGATGACGAGCGGCAGCAACTTGAGCGCCGTGGTGACGACCTGCACCTTGCCTGCGGTCGCGACACCGAGGGTGTTGACGAACGTCAGGAACCAGAGGGTGCCGATCGCCATGCTCGCGGCAAGCAGCGGAGTGTTCGCGATATCCGGGATCGACGGCGACAAACCGGAAATCACCGGCCCCGCGTATCCGACGAACGCGACGGACAGGGCGGCGTTCGCGCTCCACATCGAGATCCAGTAGCCCCATGCGACGAGGAAACCGGCGAAGTCACCGAACCCGTCGCGTGTGTAGGCATACACGCCGCCGGCCGCAGGATTGCGGCGCGAGAGGTGCGCGAAGACCAGCGCCAGCATGACACTTCCCAGCGCCGTGATGATCCAGGCCAGCATGCTGATGCCGCCAAAGGCGGCCAGCGCCGCCGGCAGCAGGAACACGCCGGATCCGATCATGCTGCCGATGACGAGTGAGGTCGCGGTCCAGAACCCTATTTCCCGGCGTTGTTCGCTCATCGCGATTGGGGCTCCTTTGCCCCGCGGGCCTTCAGCATCGCCTCGAGGTTCGCGTCAAATTCCTTGACAGCCAGCACCATCGTCTCCGCCGCGCGCACGTAGAACCGGTGCGTCATCGTCTCGAAGTCATCCGTGACGCGGTGATGCTGGCTGAAGTCCTCGACGCCGAAGTACAGGCACGGGATCTTGGCATCGCAAAAGGCCTTGTGATCGGACTGGCTGCTCCAGTCCTCGATGCCCTTCTGCGCCGGATCGTCGTGTCCCATCACGAGAATCACAGGCGCCTTCGCCGCGATGCGCCCGATGAACGGCTTCAGAAACGGCTGCGAGGTGGTGCCGACGACGTAGAGCAGGTCGTTGTGATCACGGCCGATCATGTCCATGTTCAGGTTGACGGTCAGCGAATCGGCGGGGACGGGCGGCGATGCCACGAACGCACGGGCGCCGCGAAGCCCCGACTCCTCGCCGTCGAACGCCGCAAGAATCAACGAGTTGGCGGGACGGTGCGTCGAGAAGTACTTGCCCAGTGCAAACAGCGCCGCGGTACCGGAGGCGTTGTCGTCCGCGCCGTTCGCGACCTGACCGTTGCGAACGCCAATGTGGTCGTAGTGCGCGGTGACGACGATGTAACGGTCGCGATTTCGCGTGCCTTCGATTCGCCCGATGACATTCACGCCCTTGCGCTCGGCGCCCTGACCACCCCGCCCGGCCGCGAACGCGAACGGATATTCGAAGCTCGAGCCCAACGGCTGGATGCCTGACGCCTTGAACCGCTCGATGACGAACGCACGCGCCTTCTCGCCGCCCGGGGTCCCAACCTGGCGGCCTTCCATGTCATCGGCGGACAGCGTTTGCAGATCGCGGATGAGCTGCGGTGCGTCGATCACGGAACTCTTGACGGCCGGGAGTTGGGGGGCCAGGCCTAAAGACCCGGCCTCCAAAGCGATACCGACCGACATTGCGGCGATCAGCGAGAGCACGATGGAGGCCGGGTCTTTAGACCCGGCGAGCTGGACGTTCATCGAGCGTCCAGCTTACGGCCTGCGTTCAGGTTGTCGAAATTGAGCAAGGCATTGAACACCAGGAAGTAGCTGCCGACTGTTGAGCCGCGGTAAAGCGGATTGTTGGCGAGCAACACGACGTGGCCTCGCTCGACGGGCACATCAACAACTACCGGGCGCTGCGCGATGTCGCCGCCGCCCTGGAGCAGTCCCGACGCGAGCAGCTGATTCTGATCCGCAAAGCGCAGCGCGACGCGAGGACGGTACTGCGGCGGAATGATGCCGAGCGGCGATCTCATCTGCTCATCGGTCGGCACCGCATACTGCCACGGTGAGACCGACGGCGGTGGCGTGACTTCGAAGCGGGGATCCAGCTGAGGACGGCCCTGCACCACGTCAGGATCGTCCGGAGTTCCGCGTCCGGTCGGCCGGGCACCGCCCCCACCGCCTCCGCGCCCTCCGCCACCGGCGCCCGCATTGACGCTGAAGCTTGCACCCGCGTCGCTGTAGACGGACAGGTTGTCCGCGATGCCGTACACCAGCGGACTCGTGTCGTCGACGATGCGGGTTCTAAGCAGGGATCCAACGACGCGAGAACCGGTCCCGGCCGTGTTCGCGGTGACGCCATGCGTCAGGCCGAACTGAATCGGGAAACCCGACGCGCTCGCCGCGGCGATGAAGACACCGCCCTCTCTGATAAACGTCTCGAGATTCTTCAGCCCGTCCCAGCCAAGACCTGGCCGGATGTCGTCGGTCTGGGCGTACTCGCCGATGTTGGGTGTGTCCGCGGACTTCTTCCACGGCATCGGATTCCTGAACATCGGCATGCCCTCGATCACACCGAGTCCAGCACCGCCGCCGGGTGCGAACATGATCACGTCGTATTTCGACCGCAGGTTGGGTTCACGCGCGACATCCTGGGTGGAGATGTAGGCGTACGGCAGCCCGACCTGATCCAGCGCGATACGCCACCAGCCCTCGGTCTGGGTGCTTTGCCACGTGTGCATGAGCGCCACGCGTGCGGCCCTCGCCGGATGCGTCTTGACAGTCACCGCGCCACCGGCGTGGACCGTGAGGCCGAGATCGGTCGTCAGCTTCCCCAGCGTGTCGGCAGCCACGCCGCGAATCAGGAACGCGCCGCGCGCAAACTTCCGGCCGCCGACTTCGAAGGGCTCTTCCGCGATCTGAATGTCTGCGTTCGGCAACCGGTACCGGAGTGTGAGCAGCGCCTGGTCGGCGTTGTGCTCGATGATGTACGGCTCGGCGGGTGCGGCAACTGCTCCAGCGCCCGCGGCGAATCCTCCCGAGGCGCGCACGGTGCCACCGACACGCGTCATCTGCACGTCGAGCACGCTCGTATCCAGCACGCGAATGGCCTGGACGTTGAATCCCTCAGGGAACGTCCATCCGGTGTCGTCGTACGGCTGCGCCTGCGGATCGTTCGGCGCCCAGTACTGATAGTCGAGGAGTGCGTCGGCGATACGCGAATACGGCTGATCCATCCGGATGATGTAGCTGCCCGCTGGGAACGTCTTCGGCTCGGATCTGACCGGTGGTGCCGACGGCGCCTGGCCTTCGGCTGCACCGGCTGCACCTCCGCGTCCTCCGCCTCCCTCCGCTCCCGCTCCTCCGGCGTTACCTCCGCGTCCTCCGCCACCCGCGCGTCCCGTTCCTCGCACCGGCACTTGAATCGTAAACGCCTGAGTCGCGCGGGAAACCTCGACGTGCTGTTTCTGCAGGACCCGCAGCAACTCGGCCTGCGCTCCGGGCCGGCGATCGTCAGCCGGCAACACATACGCCGCGGGGCCCTCGCTGCGCGGCTTCACGATCGATCGCTTGCTCTTCTCGTAGAAGTTGCGCAGGAACATCACGCGGTTCGTCGCGAAATGGTTGAGCGAAATCAGCACGCCGGTCTGCTCGTAGTTGTTGTTGTTGCGGAGCGACCACATGACCTTCGGGAGGGGCGGATTCTGCCGGTACCAGGTGCGCGAGGTCTGGTTCGCCGAAAGCGTCCGCTCCTGGGTGTCCGCGTTGCCGCCGTTGCCAAACGTTTCGTACAGGCGGCTGATGCCGTTGTGCGTGGCAGCGAGAAACATCAGGTAGCCGGGCGACCACGTGTCGAACGTCCCAAATGCGAAGACGCCAGGCATTCCCATCCGCGTCATTTCGTTCACGTTGTGCCACCCGACCAGGTGCCACTCATTCGTCAGAAGCGGATCGAGCCACGCGTTGTATGGGCCATCGCCAATCGTGTTGTCGTAGAGGTACGCCACTGATTCGTGCAGGTCATGAAGCACCTGTGCCTTCCACCCGACGTAGGCGTTGAGCACGTTCTCGGTCAGCTTGAGCTGCATGCCCATGGCATCGCGGTTGTTGTCGTGTGCGACGTACTTGCCCCAGTAGATCAGGCCGGGCACCGTACGATCCGGGTACTTCTTGCGGTAGTTGTACAGGTCGACCATCCGGTCGCGCCCGTCGACCTCGACCACGGGGGTGATGAGCGTGATGAGGTTCTCGCGGATATTGCGCACGTACGGACTGTCATCGACGGCCAACCGGTAGGCCAGCTCCATCAGCGCCGTGGGCGCGCCCGCTTCGGGCGAGTGAATTGTTCCGGTGATGTAGTACACCGGTGCGGCGCGCCTGGCGATCTCGTCGGCCAGCCCATCGTTCAGCTGAATCAATCTCGGATCCGCAAGCTTTTCGAGATCCGCCCGATTCGCTTCGAGCCGCGCCATGAGAGCCTCCGAGGCGACGGCGACGGCGATCATCTCGCGGCCTTCCTCGCTCTGTCCGATCGACAGCACTTTGACCCGCGGCGTCGCCTTCTCGAGACGACGCATGTAGTCGTGCACCTCGGCCGTATACGGCAGCTTGCCGGGTGCGCCGGCGATGTCGCCCAGCACCGACTTCGGAGTCGGCACGGTCTTCGACGCAGGCAGGTAGTCCACGAGCGGCGACAGGAAGAACGTCTCCGTCGTGTACTCCTTGATCTTCTTCGTGTACTCCTCGTCAATCGCCTGGTTGGGATCGCGCCCAGGCTTGGCCTGCGCGAGATCCACGGGGGCTGGCTTCGCGCCAGGCTTCTGCTGTGCGGAGGCGATCCACGCCGGCACGGAAGCCAGCACGAGTCCCAGGACGATTCGAGTCAGCGTCGGATTACGTTCCATGGCGGGCTCATTGTATGCGGGGGGCTTCGCCCCCGCGCACCCCCCTACGCGCTCACTCGCGGCCCCCCCTCGCCCCGCTCCGTTCGCGCGGCTTGCTCGCCCTGCTCGCTCGCGCTGCCGATGTTCGTGACATGATTTCGAGGCTGTGACCCCGGACGAATTCCGCAGACGTGGTCATCAAGTGATCGACTGGATCGCCGACTATCGGACGCGCGTCGGGGAGCGGCCGGTGATGGCACGGACGGCGCCTGGCGAGGTCAAGGCGCGACTGCCCGTCGCGCCGCCTGATGCGCCGGAGCCCTTCGACGACATGCTCCGGGACCTCGACGAGATCGTGATGCCCGGACTCTCACACTGGGCGCATCCATCCTTCTACGGCTACTTCCCATGCAACGGGGAGCTCGGCAGCGTCCTGGGCGACTTCGCGAGCACGGGACTCGGCGTGCTCGGGCTCGCGTGGCAGTCGAGTCCGGCGCTGACGGAAGTCGAGGAAGTCGCGACCGACTGGTTCCGGCAGATGCTCGGCCTGTCACCGGCCTGGAGCGGCGTGATTCAGGACACCGCGTCCACCAGCACCCTCGTCGCGCTGCTCTGCGCGCGGGAGCGCGCGTCCAACTACAGCCTCGCGCGCGGCGGCCTGCAGAACGGCGCGGCGCCGCTCGTCGTGTACACGTCGGCGCACAGCCACAGCTCCGTCGAAAAAGCCGCTCTCCTCGCCGGATTCGGCCGCGAACATCTGAGGCTTCTGCCGTTCGACGGCAACTTCGCGATGCGGCCAGCGGCGCTCGGTGAGGCAATCGCCGCAGACAAGGCAGCCGGGCGCACACCCTGCGCCGTCGTCGCCACGACGGGCACGACAACGAGCACGGCCATCGATCCGGTGGCGGCAATTGCCGCGATCGCGAAGGCCCACGGCCTCTGGCTCCACGTGGACGCGGCGATGGCCGGCTCCGCGATGGTCCTGCCCGAATGCCGCTGGATGTGGGACGGCATCGAGTCCGCCGACTCCGTCGTGGTGAATCCCCACAAGTGGCTCGGCGCCGCGTTCGACTGCTCCGTCTACTACGTTCAAAAGCCGGAGGACCTCGTCCGCGTGATGTCGACCAACCCGAGCTACCTCCAAAGCGCGGCGGACGCGGTGGTCAGGAACTACCGCGACTGGGGCCTGCCGCTCGGTCGCCGTTTCCGGGCGCTGAAGCTCTGGTTCCTGATCCGCGAACAGGGCGTGAGCGGCCTGCAGGCGCGGCTCAGGCGCGACCTCACGAACGCGCAGTGGCTCGCCGGCGAGATTCGCGGCACATCGTCGTGGCGCGTCCTGAACAACGTCGTGCTGCAGACGGTGTGCGTCCGCCACGAGCCGGCAGGCCTCACGGCGGAGGCGCTGGACACGCACACGCTGGCGTGGTGCGATCGCATCAATCGATCCGGTGCCGCGTACCTCACCCCAGCCCTGCTCGACGGACGCTGGATGGTCCGCGTCTCGATCGGGAGCCTCGCCACCGAGCGCGAACACGTCGCGGCGCTGTGGCGAGAAATGCAGCGCACCGTGAACCTGGAACCTTAGAGCGAACCCGGAAACATGAACCCTGAACCTTCTTCTCGTGAACGTGTCCTTGTCGCCGAAGACGATGCCGCGCAGCGGCTCGGACTGCAGCAGTTGCTCAAGAGCTGGGGCTTCAGCGTGGAGATCGCCCCGGACGGACGCCAGGCGCTCGAGAAAGTCGCGCACGACCGGCCGGCGATCGTGTTGACCGACATGCTGATGCCGGGCATGGGCGGGATGGATCTCCTCAAGGCGCTGAAAGCGCAGGACGACACGGACATCGCGGTCGTGATGCTCACCGCCCAGGGCTCCGTCGAGACGGCGGTCGAGGCCATCAAGGAAGGCGCGTACGACTACCTCACCAAACCCGTCGATCCCCAGCGCCTGCGCATCGTCCTCGATCAACTGACGCGGCGGAACGACACGCTGCGGGAAGTTCGTGCGCTGCGACGGCAGCTCCAGGAGCGCGGGACGTTCGGCCGGCTCGTTGGATCGAGTCTCGAGATGCGCAAGATCTACCAGGTCATCGAGCAGGCGGCGCCGACCGCGGCGTCCGTCCTGGTGCATGGAGAGTCAGGCACGGGCAAGGAGCTCGTCGCGCAGACGCTGCATCAACTGAGCCCGCGCGCGTCGCAGCCGTTCGTGCCGCTGAACTGCGCGGCGATTCCCGACACGCTGCTCGAGTCGGAGCTCTTCGGTCACGAGAAGGGCGCGTTTACGGGCGCCATCGCCCGCCGCGCGGGCGCCTTCGAGCTCGCGCACAAGGGCACGCTGTTCCTCGACGAAATCGCCGAGATGACGCCGATCACGCAGGCGAAGCTGCTCCGGGTCCTCCAGGAGCGATCGTTCCGGCCGCTCGGCGCCAACCGCGAGCAGCAGGTCGATATCCGTGTCGTTGCCGCCACCAACGTCGAGCCGCAGGAAGCCGTGCGGCAGGGCAAACTGCGCGAGGATCTCTTCTACCGTTTGAACGTCTTCGCGATCGAGCTGCCGCCGCTGCGCGATCGCAAGGACGACATCCCGCTTCTGGCGCAGGCGTTCATCCGCGAGTTCAACGAACGCAATAACAAGAGCATCGCCGGCGTCTCGGATGCCGTGATGCACGTGCTCGAGCGGTACCACTGGCCGGGCAATGTTCGTGAGCTCAGGAACGCGATGGAGCGCTCGACCATCGTCGCGAAGGGCCCCTTCATCGAGCCGGCGGACCTGCCGGCGAACCTGACAGACGCGCCATCGGCTGCGGCCCCGGCGGCCAGCGCGAGCGGCGACCTGACGCCCGGCACGACCGTCGATGAAGCCGAGCGCCGGCTGATCGACATCACGCTCCAGCACACCGGCGGCAACAAGACACGGGCGGCGGAGATGCTCGGCATCAGCCTGAAGACGCTCCACAACAAACTCAACCGGATCAAGGAAGAAGAAAGACAGGGCTGATGCGGATCGGCCTCCGCACGAAGCAGGTCCTCGGTGTCCTGGCCCTCGTGGGCACAGCCATCGCGGTGCTGTTCGTGTGGTACTTCGCGTCGCTGACGCACGTCCTGCTGGACACCAGCCGGGAACAGGCGCGGCTGCTCTCCAACATCGCCTATCAGCGCATCTTCAACCTGCTGACGAGCGGAGGCAACGTCGACACGCTGAACGCGGACGAGGGCCTCCACACGATTCTGCAGTCCTACGCGTTCTCGGAAGGCGTCCAGTTCGCGGTCGTCTGCGATGCATCGGGAACGATCGTGGCGGAGGCGGACTCGCCGCGAGTTGGTCAGAAGCTGGACGCTTTTCCCGGCCTGGATGAGCTGATCGATAGCGCAGGACTCACGGCCCGCCTTCGGGCGATCTGGTCGCCGGGCACCTTCGAGGTCCGCCAGTCAATCAAGGTCGGCACGGCCGACCTGACGATCCGCGTCGGAGTCTCGACACTGCTCGTGCGCAGCAAGCTGCAGGAACGGCTGGCCGCGCCGCTCATCGCGGCGGCCGTCGTCCTGGTGGTGTCGAGCCTTGCGGCCGCTCTCCTCGCAGGCCTCGTTCTGCGGCCGATCCATGTGCTGCGCGGGGGTCTCGCGCGCCTCGGCCGGGGTGAGGTGGACGTCAAGGTCGATCTGCCGGCCGATGCGGAGTTCACGGATCTCGGCGCGTCGTTCAACCAGCTCACCGCCCGGCTCGCGGCCGACCGGACCGAGCGCGCCGGTCAGCGAGCGCTGGAATCAATCGTCGACCGCCTTGAAGACGCCGTCGCTCTCTTCGGGACCGACGGCACCTTGCTGTTTGCCAACGCCACGATGAAGCTGGCGCTAAGCATCAACGATGAGGCGCCCGATCCAGGGACCGCTCCGAAGCTCGACCAGCTCCTGCCGGAACACCATCCGTATCGCGTCGCCGTCGAGCGCGCTCTCGCCGACGGCACGACGATGTCGGCGCCGATGCACGTGTCCGATTTCGGTGAACGCCTCGTCCTGACCAACGTGGTGCCGGGTGCGGCGGGCCAGACGATGGGCGTGCTGCTGGTCTCACGGAATCTCGCGTATCTGAGCCAGGTGGAATCGACGCTCAGCTACTCGAGGAAACTGAGCGCGCTCAATCGGCTCACCGCCGGCATCGCGCACGAGATCAAGAACCCGCTCAACGCGACGATGATTCACCTCGAGTTGCTGAAGATGCAGGTCGCCGACCGGCCCGATGCGATGGCGTCTGCCGGCGTCATTGCCGATCAGGTGCGAAGGCTCGACGACGTCGTTCAGGGATTCCTCAAGTTCAGCCGGCCCGAGGACCTGCACCTCGAAGCCGTCGACCTCTCCGTCGTGATCGACCGGTTGCGGCCGGTCGTCGAGGCCGAGGCAGCCACGCACAGGGTTGAGCTTGCTGTCGATGTGCCGCGCGACCTGCCCGCGGTCGAGGGTGACGCGAATCTGCTCGAGCAGGCGTTCCTCAACCTCGCGCTCAATGCCTGTCAGGCGATGCCGGACGGCGGCCGGCTGTCGATCACCGCTCGTCCGGCGGCGGGACAGCAAGTGGCGATTTCAGTCGAGGATACGGGCGTCGGCATCGAGGCCGAGCATCTCTCGCGGATCTTCGACCTCTACTACACGACGAAGCCCCAGGGGAGCGGCATCGGTCTGTCGCTGGTCTTCCGGACGATTCAGCTGCACAACGGGGAAATCGAGGTGCAATCCGTGCCCGGCCGCGGAACCACGTTCAAGGTGCTGCTGCGACAGGCGACGCGCATGCTCCAGCGCGCGGGTGGATAATGACTGGAACGATGAAGCGGATCCTGCTGGCAGCGTGCATCGGCGCGATAGCGCTCGCACTGACCTCGTGCACCAAGACCGAAGCGAAGACGCCGGGGCCGGCGCCGATTTCCCTGAAGGTGCCCGAGCCACCGGCCCGCCTGAACATTCCGGTGTCGGCGGAACCGCCGCCTCCCCCGCCGCCATCGACTGAAAAGCCCACGCCCCCGACGACGCCGCCGGCGCGGACGCCCAGGGCGACACCGGCGCCCACGCCTGTGCCGGCACCAACGCCACCTCCGGCGACCGGGACCGAGCCGCCGCCGGTGGTGCAAACAAGCGGTGACTACGAAACACGCGCGCGCGAGCGTCTGGCGGTGGCCGATCAGTACATCGCGAAAGTGCAGCGCGGATCGCTCGGGCGGGCGGCCCAGGAGCAGTACGACAGCGCCCAGCGATTCATCAAGGCAGCGAACGACGCGCTGAAGCTGCGCAACTTCGTCTACGCCGCGTACTGCGCGGACAAAGCGGCGACGCTGGCGGTCCTGCTCGTCAAGTAAGCGGCGCTACCGGTACTTCTCGGTAAGGTCCGTCCACTGCTTCCTCAACAACTCCAGCTGCGGGCGCGGATCCGTGTCAGGCGCGAGTTGCTTGGCACGTTCGGGGAGCAGGACGTCGTAAACAAACTGATGCAGATCGTTGCGCAGAGCCTCTCCGCGAGGCCCGAAGTACCTCGCCCTCACCCAGCCGGCGACCGCCGCTCCCCAGGCGCGGCTGAAATCACCCACGCCGCGTGAAGCGGCAGCAATCCAGTACGTCGCGGAGGCCGAGTTGATGTCACGCATCCGCTCGGCTTCGGCGCGGTCGAGAATCCTCCGATAGATCTGCACGCGGCCATCGTCCGGCTCGAACTGCGCCTGGTGGTCGAGCGATGTCGCCCACCACTCGAAGACCGTCTCGCGGGCCGCCGCGTCCGGCGATCCACCGGCGATGAGCGCGAGATCGAAGAACTCCGCTGCGGCGCTGAGGCAGACACCCGTGCAGTCGTCTACGTAGAGGGAGACGCCAAGACCGACGAGGAAGTCCGTCCGGTCGGAGGGCGTGAGCTCCTCCGACTTCACACCGGAGAACGCTGTCCGGGCTGCGGCGAGATCCGCCGGGTTGCGGTTGGACTGGAACCGCTCGAGATATGCGCGCCCCAGGACCACGGCGGCCGGGTTTGCCTGCGCGGGAAGTTTCCGAGCCTGTTCGGCGGAGGCAATGGCGGCGTCGAACTGCTTGTCGTTGTAGGCGCGGCGGGCCTGCATCAGGGGATCGACTGCCTGAGCTTCGGCGACGGCCGAGAACAGCACGAGGCTGAGTGCCGCTGCCTTAAAGAATGTCCGGTTCATTCCACTGACCTAGCAGGTAACTGTTACACACCAGCCATGATTTCGACAGCCCTTGTTGGGAATCTGGCGCAATTCCAACAAAGAGGGTTGGCAAGGAAGTTGATATTTCTTCCGCCGAATGCGACTCCGCACCGCCCTTCCGATCGTCGTGGTCCTGCTGGGAAGCACCCTGGCTGCGGATCAGGCCGTTCAACAGCCGGCAAGTCAGCGCCGGGTGTTCAGGGGCGGCGTCGCGCGGGTCTCGGTAGCCGCGACGGTCCGGGACGGCCGCGGCCGTCCGGTCACCGACCTTACCGCTTCCGACTTCGACCTCTTCGACAACGGCCAGCGCCGCGAGATCGTCGACTTCAGCCGCGACGAAGCGCCGGTCGGCATCGGGTTACTCGTCGACGTGAGCGGCAGCATGGATGTGGCGGCGAAGCGCGCGGCCGCGCTCGAAACGTCACGGCTCCTCGTGCAGTCACTCGACAAGAACGATCGCGTCGGGCTGTTCGCTTTCGATCGTCTCCTGGCTGAACTCGCGCCAGTGGGCACGACTCCAGACGAAGTGCTTCGGCGGCTCGCGCGGATCGATTCGTACGGACGAACGAGCGTCTTCGATGCCATCGCCGACACGGCGCGCAAGCTCAGCGAGACCGGCGGTCCCCGCCGCGCCGTCATCGTTCTCACCGACGGTGATGACAATGCGAGCAAGCTCGATCCGGCGTACGTGTCGAGCGTCGCCAGCGGCATCGATGTTCCGGTCTATGTGTTCGTGGTCGTCTCGCCCCTCGATCGCGCGGGCGGCAAGACCACGGTGATCGACGAGCACCTCGCGAAGCTGCAGCAGGGTTCGCTCGGCAATCTCGCGCGCTGGACCGGCGGCGAGATTCTCGTGCCCGTGCGGCCCGAGGACGCGGCGGCGATGACAAAGCAGGTCGTCACTGAACTTCGCCATCAGTACCTGATGGCATTCGAACCAGGTGGCCAGAGCGGCTGGCACCCCCTGGAGGTCCGCGCCCGGCGTCCGAACCTGACGGTTCGGGCACGGAGCGGGTACATCGTGCCGGCTGCGACCGGCGAATCCGTTGGCAAGTGACCGGAATGAAAACCCGGAGTGAAACAAGGAGAAGCGTTATGAAGAGACTCTTGATGGCAGCCGTGGTACTGGCCTTTGGCGTGAGCGGAACGACCGCATGCGCGACGAAGGGCTACGTGAAGAACCAGGTCGGTCAGGTGAGCACCAAGGTGGACAGCCTGAGTCAGTCGCTCGAGGCGACGCAGGAGCGCACCCGCCAGAACGAAGCGAAGATCGCGGAAGTCGATCAGAAGGCGCAGGCGGGAATCCAGGGCGTGCAGCAGGTGGCGATGACCGCCGACGGCAAGGCCGTCGCGGCGGACGGCAAGGCGTCGACCGCACTGAGCACCGCCACAGCGGCGACGGAAAAGGCTGAAGCGGTCGCGAAGAGCACCTCGCGGGTCGTTTATGAAGTCGTCCTGAGCGAGGACTCCGGCAACTTCAAGTTCGGCTCGACCAAGCTGCCCGACGAGGGCAAGGCCCAGCTCGACGCGATGATCGCGAAGATCCTGTCCGACCCGAAGGGCGCCTACTTCGAAATCGAAGGGCACACCGACAACGTGGGCGGCAAGGAAATCAACAAGAAGATCGGCATGGATCGCGCGGAAGCCGTGAAGTGGTACCTGTATGAGCAGCACCACATTCCGCTGCACAGGATGGCCGTGGTCAGCTACGGCGAAGAGAAGCCGACCGTGGAGAACACCAACTCGAAGAACCGCGCGCAGAACCGGCGCGTCGTGATTCGCGTCCTCAACTAGACGAACACGCTGTATTTGGTGATTTGGAGATTTGGTGATCTGGTGATTTCAATCACCAAGTCACCAAATCACAAATCACCAAATGCAAGTCTCAGCTAGCCTCCCGGCTTCGCCTTGATCACGCCCATCTGGATCAACAAGCCGGTAAAGTCGTAGAGGCGCTTCTCGACCGCCACCTTCCCGTCTCGGAATTCAAAGACAAGCACTCCCAGAATCTTGAAGCGGCGATGCGTCGCGGCCATGCCGAAGATCTCGCTGGTGTGCGTCGCCGTGACGGTGTACAGCTGCGCGGCGCGCAGGCCGTCGACGATGAGTTCCTGCGGCTCGAACGTCCAGTCGCCAAACGCGGTGAAGAGGTCGCGATAGGACTTCTCAATCGCGGCCTTGCCGTGCACTTCCCCGAAGATCGGGCTGTAGACGATCCCGTCATCGGTGTGGGCCGAGGCCAGCGCCGCGGCGTCTCGGCTGTTCCAGGCCCGCTGCATTGCGTTGAGGACGCCGACGATCTGCTCCCGCGTCATTCTTTCCTGCGGGGGGACTTCGTCCCCGCCGCACCCCCCTTACGCGCTCCCTCGCGGGGCCCCGACGCCCCACTCCGGTCGCGCGGCTCGCTCGCGCCGCTCGCTCGCGGCGTCGTCAGTGACGATGCTGTATGGCGGGAATGATATGCCGGGAGAGGACGAGGCGGAGTCTATTCTTCTTTCATGGCCCAGCTGAAGACGGCGGCAGCGGCCACGAGGCCGAAACCGACCACGACCAGGATGACCCAGTAGCCCATCGGGATGGCCGACAGGTCTTCCGGCAGCGACGGAAGGCGCGGCAAGGAGATGCCCGCGACGATGCCGGCAACAACAGACCCGACCGCTCTCAGACTCCGCTGAAACCACACGGTCGTTGCGCCAAACACGGCGCCCATGACGCCGACGAGCGCACTGAACGCGAGCAACTGCACCGCGGTGATGGGCCGCGCCACCTGGCGGGCGGCCTCCTGGCGTGCGCGAAGCTGGGCCTTCCACCAGACCGTCCCAGCGCTCGGAAGCGCGGGTGCGGCCAACTCAGATTCCTCGCCAATCGCCGCCGCGGCCAGGCCAAGTTCCCGGCACACCTGGCAGGACTCGGCGTGGGCGCGAAGTTCCGCCGGCGCGCCTTCCGGCCAGCGGCCTGTCGAGACCATCATGAGGACGTCGTCTTCATGAGCGCAGCTAATTCCAGTGCGAGCCATTACGCGCCCCCTTTCGGCGCCGCCTCAGGCACACGGCCGAGGATGCCCGCCAGTCGTCTCCGCGCACGGAACAGCAGCAGCTTCACGCTGGCCGTCTTCACGCCGAGGACGCTTGCGATTTCCTGATGCGATGAACCCTCGGCGTACGCAAGCCAGAGCATCGCGCGCTCGCGAGGCTTCATCGTCTCGAGCGCGCGGCCGACGTCGGTCGTCCGCTGGACGCGGCCGGCCACGTCTTCCCGGGACGGAATCTCGGCGGCATCGTCTCCGACGAAAAACGGAAGCACGCGGCGCCGCCGGGCGGCATCGCGCGCGAGGTTGGTGGCGATCTTGAACAGGCTGTTGCGCCGATGCGCCTCGCTCTCATGGGCGGCGCCGGCGCGTAGAAAGCGGTAATAGGTGTCCTGCAGCAGGTCGTCCGCGAGCGAGGGATCGCCGGTCAGCCGGGCGAGGTATCCCCACAGTGCACGGGATGTGCGGTCGTAGAACGACCTGAACGCCTCTTCAGTCATCGCGAGGGCGGTGTCGCCTTCGGCAACAACTGAGAGGCGCTCGACATCGGATACCGTCATGTCACGCCACGACACAGGCACCTGCTCTCATCAACTACTCGTCCTCGGTCTTTCGATCGCCCAGGAGACCCAGGCGCTTCGACATCACGAGCGACAAACCCGCCGATGCGAAAAAGCCCAGACCAATCGAAATAAGCAGCACGCTGAACATGAAAACCGGGTCGGCGTGCAGCGGGTCGATGTTGCGACTCACGTAGTTCAGCCCGATGCCGGCGGCCCCAAGCACGACGCCCGCCTGCATCGACCACAGGATACGCGAGACCGGCGAACCCATCACCCTCGGTCCCCCATCCAGGGAGATCGGGGAAGACTTCAAGAACCTGGAACCCGCGGATGATTGGACGTAAGCCAGCAGCTCGTCGTTTCCGGTGAAGCGATCGAGGAGCTTGGTGTGGGCTTCAGCCTGGACCTTCGCGAGGCGGCCCCAGCGGCGGTAGTCGATCGCCGTGCGGACGAGCCAGCCAAGGGCACCGGCGACTGTCAGGAAGATGAAGAACACGCCCATCATCTCCATCGTGTTGTTCCAGGCGCGCTCACGCGGGTCGTAGTAGCTGTAGTACTCGCTGTTGTTCGAGTATTTGCTCAGGTAGTAGGACGGGTTTCGAACGATCTCGGGATGCTGCTTCACGAACGCAGACACCGCCGGGTACGCCGTCATGTAGTCCTCACGCGTCATGAGGTTCGGGTCCAGCCGGAGGATCTGGCCGAGCGACGGCGAGTATTGCCGGAGGACGGCGTAGAACTGCTCGCGGACGTCCTCCGCACTCTTGTCAGAGGTCGCGGGCTGGGAGGAAGCCGTCTGGGCCGAGGGGCGGGCCGGCATGGCCAGCACGGCGGCGCCGCAAACGACTGCAAATACAAGGTTTCTGGTCAGGTTCGAACGAAAGAAAGCGGTCATGCCTCTAGATACGCCGACACCTACCGCTGGTTAACCGGCAACCTGCAACCAACAAAAGGGCTTTGCAGGTTGTTAGCGAAGTCTCACCCTGGCTCCGTCCATCAGGGATTCGCCCGGGTAGGCGACGACGCGCTCGCCAGGGGCCAGGCCCTCCAGAACCTCGGCGAGCTGATCGTTGCGCTGACCGATCTTCAGGGTCTTTCGCCGGAGCACATCACTTTCGACCGTGAATACCGCCCAGTCGCCTGACAACCGAAACAGGCTGCTCGTCGGCACCGTCAGTGCGTCCGCCTTTTCCCAGACGACGATGCGAACCTCGACGCGGAAGCCATCGCCAAGCGAGGCACGGCGCTCGCGCGGATCCACGAAGTCGATGACGACATTGACGCGCTGTTCTTCGACACCCAGGGCCGAGATCTTCATGAAGCCCGCAGGCTCGATCCGCTGGACACGGCCGGCGAGCGTCCCTTCCCCGCCCCAGCGCTCGATCGTGACAGCGGCGCCTGACCGGACCCTGACCGCATCGGTAGACAAGAGATCCGAGACAATCTCGAGATCGTCCAGATTCCCCATCTCAATGAGCGGGACGCCCGGAAGCACTACGGCCTCGCTCTCCTGCATGCGCTTCAGGATCACACCGGCAATCGGCGCCGTGATCGTGACGGCGCGGCCGCTGGCGGCTTCGCCGCGGGATACGAGCGCGGCCCTGGCGGCCGCCAGCTCGAATTCCGCCGCGCGAGTCGCGGCCGCCGACGCCGCGGCAGCTTCGCGAAGGCCGCGCGCACGAGCGTCAGCCTGTTCGAAGATCTCGCGCGGCCCGTACCCTGTGTCGAACAACTGCTTCGCGCGCGCCGCATCGGCCTCCGCCTGCTTGAACTCGACCGCGAGCCGCTGTTCGTCAGCCCTGGCGCGACCGGTCGCGGCTTCCGCTGCGTTCACGCGCGCTTCGCCCGTCGCCTGCGTGCGCGCATCGAGCGGCGCGGGCGCCGCCGGCTGAATCACCGCAAGCGGCGCGCCCGCCTTGACGACATCTCCTGGGCGAGACTCAATGCGCAAGACTCGTCCTGCGACAGGCGCCGAGACCACGAACCGCCGCCGCAGACGCGTCTCGCCTTCCTCGTCGACCGTGACCTTCATCGGCCCGCGCCCTGCCGTCGCGACTTCGACGTCGATGACTCGAGGTGAGAGCGACAGCCAAAGAACGCCCCCGACGACGACCGCGATCACGAGCCACCACAAGTACTTTTTCATTCCCTGACCTTGAGGACTCCCACGAGGTCGAGCCTGTCGACCCGTCGTCGCACAACCAGCCCCGAGATGATCGCCGATATGGTGACCACTGTCACCGCGAACAGGCGCGTCCTGGGCGTGACGATCAGTGGAAATCTGTAGAGCTCGCTGTCGGTGGCCCATACGACCAGCGCACCGAGACCCTGCCCGACGGCGAGGCCGATCGGCAGCGCGCACAGAACGATGACCGCCAGTTCGCCGAGCAGGATCGCCGACACTTCACGCCGCGTGAAGCCGAGCACACGCAGGCTGGCCAGGTCGCGGCTGCGCTCGGACAGGATGATGCGTGATGCGTTGTAGACGACGCCGCCTGCGATGAGCGCCGCGAACATCACGTTGAAAACGATCATCGTGTTCATGTTCTGGGCAATGGTCTCCTGAAAGCTCTGCACCGCCGCGCGTTTGAGCAGCACCCCCGCCACGACGGGCGTGCGCTTCAGCCGCTCATAGATCGCATCTTCCTTTGATGAATCGATGCGCAGGTACGCGCCGGAGACTGAGCCGGCCTCCCGCATGAGCTTCCACAACGAGTCCTGCGTCATGTATGCGGACATCCCCATGTAGTCGTGAACGAGGCGCTGCACCCGCACCTGTCGCACGGGTCTGGCGCCTTCGAGGACACGAAGCTCGACTACGTCGCCGGCCTTGATGTCCAGCACCCCGCCGAGCGTCGCGGACATGACGAGCCCATCGGCCGCAAGCGGTACCGGTTCGAGGTCCTGGTCGAGCACGCGATTGAGTTGGGGATCCGGAGACAGGCCCGTGATAGCCGTTCGCCTGGAGCGATGGCCGTGCCGGATGTCCACGGGCACGACGCGCGTGGTCTCCATCATGAGCACCCCGTCGATCGCGCGAAGCTCGTGGGCGGCCGATGCCGACGCGGGCTCATTGAAGGTCAGCGTCACATCCTGGCGCTGCATGACCTCGAATTGCGCGCGGAGGAGCTCCTGGATCGCGTCGATGAAGAAGAGGCCGACCACGAGAATCGCGACGGCGAGGCTCACGCCGACGATCGCGAGCGAGGTCCGAATCGGCTGACTCGCCGTGTTCCGCAGCACCATCCTGACGGCGGGTGGCGCCCGTTTTCTGAAGCCGAATCGTTCAATCAGTGTCTGCCGGTACCGCTCCGGCGCGGGCGGCCGCATCGCTTCGGCCGGCGCGAGCGACACGACGTGACGCACGGCAGTCACAGCGCCGACGACTCCCGCGCCCGCGCCAATCAGCAGCGCGCGCACCATGTACACCGGCGACACGTGGTGAACGAGCGAGGGAAACTTGAAGAAGTCGTTGTAGAGCCCGACCATCCCCACACCGAGCCACTTGCCCAGCGCCAGGCCCACAAAAGCACCAGTGAGCGAGATCGCCAGGCTCCAGCCCATGTAGTGCCGGGCCAGCTCGCCGTTTGTATATCCAACCGCCTTGAGCGCCGCGATCTGCTCACGCTGCACCGCGACGATCCGGTTGAGTGACACGTTGAGCAGGAATGCCGCCACGCCGAGGAAGATCGCCGGCACGATGATGCCGGCCGTCTGCAGCTGCGTCAGCTCATTCTCGAGAAACCACGCCGACGTCTGCAGCCGCCGCGGTATCGCTCCGAGGCTGCCGTACGGTTCGAGCAAGGCGTCGGCCTCCGCCATGGCCGCGGGTTCGTCGGCGCCGGGCGACAACCGGAGGGAGACATCGTTGAATCCGCCTTCCATGTTGAAGGCGGCACCAAGCGCACGGCGCTCCATCCAGAAGATCCCAAGGCGCTTCGCATCCGGCAGCAGATCGCCCGGCCGGATGCTATAGACGTACTCGGGAGACAACGCGACGCCGACGATCCGCAGATCACGGCGGGTGCCGTTGATGATGGCGCCGATCCGATCGCCGGGGCCAAGCCCCCGCTTCTCAGCAAAGCCTTCGCTCACCAGCACCTCGTCGGCGCGGCCCGGCTCGGGGTCGCGTCCGCTCCTCAGGAAGACGTCGTTCAACGGCCGCCGGCGCGGAAACTCCATCGAGATCAACCGGCCGGTCATCGGCTCGGTGACGCCGGGAAGATCGACGGTTACATCGACGACCACCCGCGCGTCGGCCTGCGCGACGCCATCGATCTGGAGCAGGCGCGAGGTCAGGGACAACGGCGCGCGCTTCGCATTGAGGAAGACATCGCCGAAGCGATAGTCGGCGTAATAGGCCGCGCGCGTCCGCTGGAGCGAATCGAAGGTGCTGTAGTACGCGACGTACATCGCGATGCCGGCCGAGAGCACGAGGGCGATCGCAATCGCCTGGCTCCGCACGTGCAGCAAGTCGCGGATGAGTTTCCGGTGGATCGCGCGCACTGATTACCGTTACCAGCGCAGGTCCGACGCAGGCAGCCGGCGTTCGTTCCGGCGCTCCTGGACGATGTGGCCGTCCGCCAGCGAGATCACCCGGTCGGCCATGTCCGCGACGGCGGCATTGTGCGTAATGACGACGGTCGTCGTGCCCAGCTCTTCGTTGACGCGCGCGATCGCCTCGAGCACGACAACGCCCGTATTGATGTCGAGCGCGCCGGTCGGCTCGTCGCAGAGCAGCACATCGGGCCGCTTGGCGATGGCTCGCGCGATCGCCACGCGCTGCTGTTCGCCGCCCGAGAGCTGCGAGGGGAAGTGGTCCTGGCGGGGCGTCAGGTTCACGAGCGCGAGGGCGTCCTCCGGCTTCATCGGCGACGTGACGATGTCCGTGACGAGGGCGACGTTCTCGCGGGCCGTCAGGCTGGGAATCAGGTTGTAGAACTGGAAGACGAAGCCGACGTTCTGCCGGCGATAGCCGGTCAGCTCGGCTTCGCTGGCGTTGGTGAGCTCCCGGTCGCGATACTGCACCCGCCCGCTGGTCGGTGTGTCGAGACCACCAACAATGTTGAGCAGGGTCGACTTGCCACTGCCGGATGGTCCGAGCAACACGACAAACTCGCCCGCCGCGATATCGAGCGAGATGCCGCGCAGCGCGTGCACATCGACTTCGCCCATCCGATAGATCTTCGTGACACCTTCCAGGGAAAGCACGGCGGGCGTGGCTGACACGCCATCTATCTTATTGGCGAACTGACTCATGGACTGCTGCTCTTAGGTAGCTTCTTGCCCACTTCGCGCGAGCCAGGCTCGACTCCCCGCGCCTCTGATGCAATCCCACCATTCCGCCACTGGCACATGTCCTGCAGTTTGTTGACGGTCAGAACGCCACGTGAGGCGTTCATGACTTTCCTGAAGGAGTTGACATGTCCAACACGACGTACCGATCCACCACGCGCGACGCGGCCGACGACATTTCGAACATGGCGAGCGAAGCGACCGACGCGGCTGCGAAGGTAGCCGACAACGTTTCAGACATGGCGTCGCGGGTCTCCGAGCGCGCGTCGGCGATCGGCAAGAAGGCTGTCGACCAGTTCAGCGCCACGACGGAGTACTTCCGCGATCACGACGTCAATGCCATCGCCTCCGACGTCAAGTCCTGGGTGAAGGCCAACCCGACGCAGGCCCTCGTCGCGGCCGCGGCTGTCGGCTTCCTCGCCGCCACCCTCATCCGCCGACGGTAGGAGCAGCTGTGTCCACCGAGGATCGCTCCATCGGCGCCGTCATCTCGGACATCGTCGGCGATCTCCAGGAGATCGTCCGGGCCGAGGTCCGGCTGGCCAGGGCGGAGGTTCGCGAGGAAATCGCCAAGATCAGGCGTGGCGCCGTCCTGACGGTTTCGGGAGCCGTCATCCTGGTCCTGGCGTTCGGGCTGATGCTGCTCTCAGCGGTCTACGCCCTGGCGCTCGTCTGGCCGCTCTGGATGGCGGCCCTGGCCGTTGGAGCGGTCACAGCAGTGGCCGGCGCGGCGCTCGCAATGGCCGGCCGCAAGCACTTCGTTTCAGTGAAGCTGCCTCCGCAGAGGACAGCAGCCACAGTCAGGGAGAATCTCCAGTGGGCGAAGACACGAACCAAATAGAACGCGAGATTCGGAACAAGCGCGAACATCTCGGTCGCAACCTCGACGAGCTCGGAGACCGCGCACGGGAGCTCGCCGACTGGCGCACGCACTACCAGAACCATGCGGGCACGTGCCTGGGCATGGCGTTCGCCGCAGGAGCGGTTCTCGCGATGGCGCTGGTGCCACGCAGCAGCGGCGACCACGACGTCACCGACCACGACAATAGCCACGATCCATATCGGCCGCGCCTCGCCGCGGCGCCGTCGCGGCGCAACGGAACCCTCGCGCGGGTCATGCACGAAGCCGACGAGACCTGGGGACACATTGCGGACGCGCTCTTGCGCACGGCGTCCGCGAAAGCCATCCAGGTCGTCTCGGAACTCGTGCCGGCAGTGCGGGAGCATCTGGAGCCGCAGCCGCCGTCGAACGATCACGTGCACTGAGACACACCCGTCTGAAGCCGGGCGAAGTCAAGAACCAATTGCAGGTTGTAGGTTGTTGGTTGAAGGTTGGTGAGCAATCCCCCACCCAGGGGGTGGCGCCATGTCCGGGGGCGATCGCGCGTGCGGTCTCTCACATCTGGAACTTCGCGCGTCGGGCTCCATCAGCAGTGCGTCGCGAATTGCGACGTTGTGCGTCAGCACAGCGAGGAGATCGGGAGCGCGTCAGTTCACCGCTCGGCGCGAGCACAACGCCCGGTATGGCGCCGGCCGCCTGGCGATGGGGCTTGTGAGCCCGGTGGTCCGTCCGACACTGCGTCCTCCTTTCGGAAGATTCGGGCCCTTGAACACCGTTCGTGCGAACCCATCGGGCCCAACGCCTGGCGGCGTTCGATGGATCTGAATCCACACTACGCCTGCATCAGGGGGCTGTCAACGATCCAATCAAGCATCGCAATCGCGGTTCAGGGTTCAGGGTGCAGGGTTCCGGGTTCAGGGTGCGAGGAACGTACTTCGCTTGTCGATGTTTGTTTTACAGATCTTGCACCGGCAGCAGAACGAACGCCTTGCCAATGAGGCGAGCCAGGTTTGACCCGCCTAACGCAGGTTGATCGTCGGCCCGATGATGCCGAATGCTTGCAGCAGCCAGAGGCAGAGGACGAGCACGACGACGACGCGCAGCACGGTCTTGATGGGCGGCGACATCGGAACGTAGTTCTCGATGAGGTACATCACGAGTCCGACGACAACCAGGACGACAATCAGGTAGATCAGGCTCATGGTCAGCTCCGGGCCTTAGTACGGCAAGAACAGTGCCCAGCAAAAACTGACTATCGATGCTGTTCCTTGCGGGCGGACGGCCAAAGCTGGCTAATTCGTTACCCGGTTTGGCCTGGGGTGCGCCTTGGCTTCGACCCGAAGCACGCCCGTCATGACAGGCGCAATTCGGTGATGAATCCTTCCTTGCCGGAGCGCCCAATGCCGTCACGATCACCCAGCGTGGTCAACGCCTTGCTGCGAGCTGGCCGGGCGAGCTCTTGTCTGTAACGTGACCGACGATCTCGTGGGTCCGCTTGTCAGTCGTCCAGACGTGGCCGCAGTAGGCGCACCGGAAATAATCCACGCGGGCAATGTCCGACATGCTGAGCTGGCGCGGGCTAGCGGCGAAGCAATTCGGGCAGGAGCGAGTCTGAACCGGACCCATAAGGGACCACCTTCAGTGCGATGCTGGCCGCGTGGGGGACGCGGCAGACCCACTCTAGTGATCACCCCGGCACCACATGCCGGACGCTTTATCAGGAGAGGTTGCTACGAGAGAATCCGGAGTCTAGACCCAGCGTCAACGCGGTACCTGTACCGAATTGCACACCCGGGCCTCGCCCTTCTTCGCCTTCGGGAAGGGTCACGAAGGTGCAACGGTTATGCGAAGGTTTCCGCGGACGGACAAGCTGCCTTCGGGTGTGGTTGCAACCGTGGCTACAGGAGCGTAGGCTTCGCGGCGGTCGTGCCTATCCTCTCGTGCCCCAACTGCGGCGCTCACACGCCGCGAGAGTTGTCCGGGCCTGACATCCTGAAGGTCAACCGCTACCGTTGCGGCGAGTGCGGCCATGTGTGGACGACCGACAAGACGACGAACGAGATCGTGACCCACATCACGCCGCTGACGCGGAAGCCGGCGGAGAAGAAGCCCTAGCAGCCGAGAGACGGACGGATTTCTTAGGAAAGATTGGAGCCGGCGCGCGGACTTGAACCGCGGACCTGCTGATTACGAATCGCTTTCGGCGATCGAAAACGTTCGAAAATCTAATAATCCCAACCGGTGGGGACGCAGAACGTTGCAAACGACGGCAACGTGCTGCATCCCCGCTGCATCCTCGACTCCACGACAAACCCTGAAAACGAAAGCGGTCGACTCCTCGCAAGAGTCGACCGCTGATTTGCGGTTACGGGGCTTCCTCCCGGACCGCACGAACGCGACAGTCGGGATTGTACCGCGACCTCGCGCTCGATGCGCCGACCGAACAGCGCGACACGAAGAGGTTCGGCAAGCCGGGCTGCACGCACTCTGCGCAGCGCCTGATGTGAGCAGACGCGCGACTCTGACCCGGCGAGGACGCCGCCGGGATCGAACTGCGGGTCTAGACTTGCCATCAGGGAATTGCGTCCGTCACCCGGCGGACGCCCGAAGCATCTCGCGCGTTGTCACTCGGGTGACACGCGACGCGCAAGACTCTTCGCGACGGTCTACGGCTGACCGCCCACCCGGAACCATCCGGCCCGCCCAACAAGTTGATGCGAGTCGCAACGCGCAGATCACTCGGCACGAATCGAAGGCACACCTTCGTCTACACGTGTAGGCGCGTTCTCGATAACGCGAAGCTCTAGCTGAAACCCGTACGGCGCAACGACATGCGCGGAGGGCTGCCTGCAGTCAGGCAGCGGGCGGGAGGCAGTCAACCCCGAGACTGCTGGTTCCAGCTAGGTGTTACTCGCTACGGCGAGTGGATTTCCCAGTCCCGGCCACCGGGCGGGAGGTAAAGCCGGGGGTGTCACTCAAGACTTCTCGCCCGCGAGCCGCAGGTACTTGTCGATGATTTCTCGGAGAGCGTTGATACGAAACTGCGCCCGTTGATTTCGCTCGTTCCACGTTGCGTCGCGGTCCTGCCTGACGACGCCAATCGCCGCCAAGTCGGCTGCTGTGAAGTCCCAAAATCTGTTGATGTCACGGGATGAACAGTTGAGCGCCTCCATTTCGGCCTTGATCTCGTGCTCATAGGTGGACATCTCTGTCTTCCACTCATCGCCCTTCTGGCCCTGACTCTTGACCTTGTTCGCCAGGTGGTGCGTGAGATGGTGCAAGCGCGGCTGAAGAGCCTCGGCAATTGCCTTCGCTTTGGATTGCGAGATCGCGACCTGTTCCAAACTGGCGCTCTGTTTTGCGAGTTCAGACCGAGCGGCATCGCGCTCGCGCTGCGCCGCTGCCAGGTCTGACTGAACCAAATCACGTGCGATGAGGGCAGCGACATGCAGCGACTCAGGAGCCGTCCAGACATACCGGCCAATGGGACGTAGCAAGTAGTGAAACAGCAATAAACCGAGCACAGCACCTACAGCCGGACCCCAAACGTTCACCCAAGCCTCTGTGCTACCGATCAAGAGCCGTGTCATGACGGCACCAGCGCCGCCGATGGCAACGTCGCTCCATGACCATCGGCCTGGTCTACTGGCCCTTCGACGCTGGTGCCGGTATTCGACTATTCGTTGTTGATCGCGCTCTTGATCTACCTCGATGGACATTCCGGGACCCCAGAAGGAAATGACCGACTAAAGTGGATGTCGCAAGGCGTGATGTGGCATTGCCTAGTCGGCTGGCGGAATTGTTTGAGGATTGGGAGCGGGCCAGATTGCTTTCGCCCTTTCAAAGAGGCGTCTACCGCGTTTCTCGATCGCCGCCTCGTCCCACACGTCAAGCAATCCGAGTTCCTGATTGATCGGAAGCAGCGAATTCAGAACCTCCGGGCGCTTCGAGTCATCCGGCTTGCCGGTCCACCAGGCGCGATTGGAGGCCGCTGAATTCAACGGCTGAGTAACGACTGTCAGGTTACCGAATGTCTGAAGCGCCGCGTCGCGACGTCTTGTCGCCTGAGCGCGGAGGTCGTCGGCATCCGCGATCCACAACTCTTCCGCATCCATTCCTACGCTGCCATCAGGAAGCGGCCAATTCTCAAGCCAGCTCTGCGGCAGCAAATGCTCAATCGTCAGCGGCGAGCTGAATTGAAGGCGCTCATGTTTCGGACCTAAGAACGTCTGATTCAATCGCGTGAAGAGATGAACGAGTCGGGCATTGTTGAGCAGCCGATAAGCTGGAACGGTTTGCCACGCTGCGAGGAACTCCCCATCGTCTGGCCACGCCGAGGACTCACCAAATAGCCCAGACAGGAATTCTCGAACCGCTGCTGGATTAGTCCCGACCTTGGCAAGATGACCCGCTAGATTCAGAAAGACTCGATTGTAGGCTTTGGTTGACCAGCCCACGACTGCGCGACGAAGCAGATACGACTCTATCGAAGTGGAAATCTCACCCCAATCGCCCTCGCTAATCTTCTGCTCAAGCAAGAACAGGAGGAGCGGGTATGTCGTACGGACGTCGAAGTCCTCAAGAAAAGTCGCAAGACCGAAAATCGGATCGCCTTGCTTCGGCTCAACAATTCGACGGAAGTTGTCACCCTGTCGGGCGAGCATTGCAAGTTCTTCGGCGACCGAACTGAATGGGCGCTCTCGCTCAATCCAAAACCGGTACTCGACGTAGAGATGCTTAATGGGGACGTCTGTCAGTCTGCGACTAGTCAGGAAATGCTGCATGAACAGATCGCTTCTCGGTCGAATCAAGCGGCCTTGCCTTACCTCCTGTCGCCAGAATTCGTCATCGAAACGTCGCCAGTACTTTTCGTAAAGGTCTTCCTGCGGCTCACCTCGACGACCGGCGCGAAGGAAGATGTAGTTCCGCAAGAGGTCTGCCGGAAGAAGGGGCTCACCGCGTGCATTTAGCGTTTCAAAAATGACTTGGGCGTCATCTCCTCCGGTCAGGTCGATTGCTACGACCTGCAGCGCAGTCTTCAGTGCCTGAAATGCTTCCTCGACTCTGGTGGCCAGAGGCCGCTCGCCTGCCAACGGCGGCTCTCCGTTCACTCCGAGGAAGAACTCCCGAATCTGAGCATCGAAGTAGAGGTACGCCTCCACCATCCGAGGTCGCGGTTCATACAGCTTCGAGTACTTCTTCTTCTTGAGAGGATGTCTTGTTTCGAGTTCGCTGCGCGACTCTGCTGTCAGCACGTCGCGAAACTGCAGTCGATCTAGCTGAGTTGGCCAGACTTTGAACTTATCGACCTCGGGGTCAGCCATCATGCCCCGATTGAAGCTGTAGCTGTCAAACTCTCGTGCCAGCTCTTCACAACCTTGCTCGCGGCAGAAGTCTCGAAGAACTGCAATGAAGATCTGCAACGTGATCAGGCGCTGTTGTCCGTCGATGACGTGCCGCTTGTCGACGTGGGTGGCTGGGGTCTGCTTCTGGTCCAAAACCATCGCGCCGAGAAAATGAACCGGCGCGTCTTTTCGACCTTCCAACCACTCGGTAAACTTGCGCGCGATGTCTTCCCAAAGAGGAGCCCACTGCTGTTCCTCATTCCACACGTATTGACGCTGGAAGAGAGGAACCTCAAGCCGCATCTTCTTTTCGAACAATGCCAGAACGGGAACCGCGTGGGCATCCATGGTGGGGCTGATTCTAAATCGCTAAAGGACCTGACTGCGGCAGGTTTTCGGCGCGCGCCCCCACCTGCCCATTGGACAGCGGTCCGGCTCTACAATCGATCTTCCGTGTCGAACCGGCTGAGTATTGACCCGAGGGTCTTCATACGTTCGCCCTTCCTCCTCTGTCCAAACTGTGGACGGGAGACCTTCGGCGTGCTGGCAATCGGTGGGAGCACATACAGCCGACGTTGTCGCGAGTGCTGGTACACAACGGCCCGTCCGCTCTGGCCGCTCCAACGGAAGGTCATCTACCTAGATCAGTTTGCGATCAGCAACATGGCGAAAGCCCTTGACCGTGCGATGGCGGGCCATGAGCGCGCCGTTCGTGATGGATTCTGGCTGGAACTATTTGAGGCTCTTGAGCGCGCGTGCAAGTTGCAGCTTGCGATTTGTCCTTCCTCGGATGCCCACACGGAAGAATCATCACTGTCCGAAGTCCGCAGATCTCTAAAGCGGATGTACGAGCACCTGTCGCACGGTGTTGCGTTTGACGACTTCGAGCAGGTCGCTTGTGCTCAGTTGGCGATTGCGGCCCGCGCGTGGATCAAAGGTGAAGCGCCTGCCTACATGTTCGATCCCGAGAGTATTACCGCTGGCGGACTTCAAGAATGGCACGAGCGCTACAACATCACTGTCGATTTGCCGTATCCACCGAGCATCATCAAGGCAATCGAGGACTTCCGACAAGGCGTTCACGGACACGTGGCCGAGCTCTTCGAGGAGTGGCGTGCGCACCCTCGAAAAGACTTTGACTATTGGATTGCTCGGGAGCGCGAGGCTGGTCGCAACGGAATTCTCGGATCGGTAAGGCTCTACCAGAAGTCTCTGGCAGACCGCTCATCGCTGGATGTCTACGAGTCCAGCGGCTTGACGAGGTTCATGGTCATCGTGCGGGAGTTCCAGGGCAGCGGGGTTGCACGTGCCACGCTTTTTGATGAGATTGGTAAGTTCCTTCAGTCACCCGAGTTCCAAACGTATCCATACAGCCGGATCGAAACGGCAATGTGGGCGGGCGTCGCTTGTCAGGCGGCCAACGGCCGGAAGACGCCGCCGAATGTTGGCATGCAGAACGACATCACTGTCGTTGCTGCCTTGATGCCCTACTGCGATGCGATGCTTGTGGACAACGAGTGCAGGGAGTTGTTGCGCAGCATCCCCAAGAAGCACGCGCTCGGCTACAAGGCGGAAGTCTTCTCGCCGAATTCAGGCGAGCACTTTCTCACCTATCTACGAGGGCTGGAGGCGACCGCAGATCCCGGAGTCCTTGCCAGCGTGCGCGAGGTCTACGGCGCGGATTGGCCCCGCCCCTTCTTGACGATGTACGAAGTCGACCGTCAACGCGATCAACGCCGAGAATCTCGAACCAGTGACGCCTGAGGCACGCGGCTCCCTTCATCAACGTCTCACCGCTGCCAGCCGAAACGGCGAAGTCGTGCGAATAGTCTATCGGGGCGGAAGTCAGCCAGGCACCCTCCGCGAGATCGTTCCGATCAGTGTGACGAATACGGACGTTGTTGCTCGCGACGTGGCCACTGGCATCACCAAGACCTTCAAACTTGCGAAGATCGAAAGTGAGGCAGGAGCGATCGGCCCACAGATCTACGACCCTGGCCAAGCCCGAGACCGACGGTCGATTCGGGAGGCGATCGAAGCGGTCGAAAAGGAGCTGCAACTTCTTGGGTGGCACGTCGCAGTGTCAGACAACTACGCGAGCCTCCACCGCTTCTTCAAGAACGGAAAGCCACGCAAAGCAGCTGTTGTTCAAGTGTGGTTCGATGAGTTCACGGTAGACGGGTTCGATGATGGGGACGGTCTCGGCATGCAGGAGGTCGTTCGTCCCTCGAAGCTTCCGTATCACGCCTGTAGTATTCGAGTACCGACGCGATCTTACGCGGACCTGCGCAAAGCCCTGCTGCTGTTCCTCGACGAGGCAAAAGCACTCGCCGCCTCTGAGTAGTGTTTCAAACTTGATTGGACCGCTTGAGCTGAAAGTACAGGAGTCCCAAGTAACTCCATGCCGCGTCTATAAGCGTCGTGACCGTCCCTCGTAATCGATCTTCGCGCCCTGTCGTCCATCGCGCCTGCTTAATCGCATCGTGCAATCTCCGAAGGCGATCAAGAGCATCAAGTGTGTCGGCGACCTTAGACGCCGCGACTGCCCGAAGCTCCTCTCCACACTCGTCCTGTTCCGGTCTCGCTTCGAGAAACGTCCGGACCGTCGCTTGAAGAGCTGACAATATGGGCGCTGCCGCTAGGTCCCGTTCTGGCACCCAGCGATAGTCAGCGACGTTCGCAATGTCATCCGCGACCAGCAGCAATCTCTCCTCAGGCGCGTGCTTTGAGGACTTCAGCTGTTGGCAGATTCGTTCGAACCGTTGCCCGTTTGACACCAGCAGAGTCTCAAGCTGGTGTCTGTGTGCGACACTTGCACCGCTCGCGATTGCAGCCGCGCAGATTTGAAAGACCAGCCAGCCGTACGTGGTGAGAGTCCGGTACCCGCCTTTCGATTCTGAAGCAGTGGTCGACCGAGGTTGGAAGAGCAATGCGCTGGCCTGTCCTTGATGAACGATCTCTGACCGCGCCCGATAGAATTGGTCAATCCACAGTTCAGCTCTCGGGACATTACCGATGAGGAGGAGAATCGCTTCTTTGAATCGTCTCGAAATCTGTGGACCCTGCTCAAGAGCGAGCAAACACTCAAAGCCAGCGGCAAGATGAACGAGCGCTACTTCGGCGGGAGTGTCAACGCCGAGGCTTCTGTTGTACCAAGTGATCGAGGTCAACAGCCGCGCATGCAGATCGGAACGCTCGTGTCTTCTCGTGAAAAAGGAGACGACTGCACCGAATGCCGTCGATTGTTCGATATCCGGCCAGTGGTGAGCGAGATCTTGCGATAGATTCAGCGACAGCCAGCTGCAGGGTGGGTACAGACGCCGCCCGCGTGCAACCGATCCCCAATCTCGGCCATCTACCTGACAGTCAAAGCCTCGAACGTACCCTCGCTCGTCGGCTTGCGGGTAGTCCGGTGGCAGAGCGTCGACAGTCCCTTCCTGCGCTTCCAGATAGATTCGATGGACCTCCTCTTGTCGCCGAAATAAAAATACAGTCCCGTGCTCGTAGTGAAGAAAAGGCTCGCCGTCGCCAGATGATCGGTGGGGCGACGAATACCCGTAGGTCCACAGCGCGCGGGCTTCCCGAAGGTCGCGAAGGAACTCAGTCCGACGATCTTCCGGCGCATCCGTCTTGCAAATCGCGAAGGTGGGAGCCGTTATTCGATGGTGGTCCCTCAGAAAGAACAAGCTGCAGAGTTCGTCAAGTTCCTGCTGCTCTTCCGCCGAGAGGCCCTCGCGATCTGCTCCCGTGCGAAATGTCGTGTTGCGATACCGAAACCGCTCGCTGGTCTTGAGATACGGGAAGAAAGCGATCATGGAAAGTTTCTAGAGACCGAAATCCAGTGCGGCATCGAGGCGGTTTCGCGCGCCCGCAGCCGGATCGACCGCGCCTTTGGCTACCCTGTCGTGATCGCCATCGAGGCAGAGGAACGCTTGCAAGCTGCGTCGTAAGATCAATTCGGCGATCGAGGCTCTGTCCCTCAAATCCTTCGCGGGTTGTTGTGGGTCGCCGTGCACTATCGCAGACCTCATCTTGTAGACCCGCTCCACGTTCTTGCGCAGCGCACGACTGAGCGAGACGTCACTTTCCAGCAGAGCGGCGCTCCTCTTGGCAAGGTGGCTCGCCTTACTCTGCTCCTTCGACAAGTAGATTGATTCGAGCGCCGTCACGGCGTCGACCAGGAGATCTTCATTGGCCTCGACATTCTCTCCGGTGCCAAGCGGGTAGTGGTGGCTCCAGATAGTTCGACAGACCCGATCGAAGAACCGACGGCTCGTTTCGGCTCGATGTGAATGCAACGCTGCTTTGGCCTTGCCAACGGCCAGTCGCCGGAGACAAGTTGCCAACTTGCTTGCGTCTTGGACTCTCAGCGTGACGAGGCGCTCCGGGACTTCTTCGGGTTCACTATCTTCGTCGTAGGTTTCGTACCTACTCAACCAGACGGGATCGTCAGCAATAACCGCTTGAATCGCGTCCGAGACCATCAGCGACTCAGTGCGCTGATACATCAATGGGGCACGGACCTTGCTGGAATTGACCAGGTTCAACAACGACACCCAAGTTTGGGCAAGTCGCTCGATCTGCTCGCTTGGCGAATCCCAGAAAAATAGCGTCGGCCCCCAAGGTGGGTTGGCGCCGTTGCCGGAGATCTCCAAGGCGAAGAGTGATTCCACCTGATCTCGTTTGACAGAACCGGGCAGAGGCACATCGCCAAACCACGAGTCCAGGAACGAATCGGTCAACTCAACGAGCCGAATGCCAGGCTCAATCTCGACGTCGGGTACCGGAAGGTCGAGCCCGTCAATCACGATCAGCGACACCAACGGCGCGGTCGCCTTGTTGATGGCGGCAAGGATGGAGTCTGCCTCGTCGGATGAACTGAACTCGGGTTCCGTCATCCGCTCGCGGAATTTGGTCCTGGTCCAGAACGCTCGCAGGTGACTGGTCGGATCGATCAAGTCGATCTCGCTCAACGGCTTTCCCGAGGAGTTCGCGTATCTCGGAGAGGCATGCCCGACAGCAGCGATGGCTGCCTTGAGCGCAGCTGTGTGAGGCAGTTGTGCGACACCGTGCGAGCCCTGGCCCAACAGTTCAAGCCGGTAAGCATCTATCGCGGATGCAAGCCGGGGAACGGGCTCTTCGCTCGAAGACACGGGCGGAGGGTATCAACTTCCACGAGGGGACCGAAAGGTCCGCATATTCGCTGTGATAGAAGGAGTCGATGACCCGTCAGGAAGGGCTGCGCGAAGAGGCGGACGCTGTGCTGCAGGCCCTCGTCGGTGGCTCTGCTCAGCTCCGAAGCGATCAATGGACTGCAATTGAGGCACTGGTTGTTGAAAAGAAGAGAGTTTTATGCGTTCAACGAACGGGCTGGGGGAAATCGGCGGTGTACTTCGTCGCGACCACACTTCTGCGAAGACGAGGATCCGGTCCCACCTTGATTGTGTCGCCGTTGCTCGCGTTGATGAGGAACCAGATCGAGGCAGCAAAGCGCGCGGGTATCGCTGCCGAGACGATCAACTCGGCAAATATTGCTGATTGGAACAACGTCTACGATCAGGTCATCGACAACAAGGTTGATGCGTTGCTCGTGAGCCCTGAGCGACTGAATCACCACGATTTTCGCGACTACATCCTTCCGAAGATCGCGGCGGTAACTGGGTTGGTTGTCGTAGATGAAGCCCACTGCATTTCTGACTGGGGGCACGACTTCCGCCCGGACTATCGACGAATTCGTACGCTCTTGGCGCAATTGCCGCAGCAGATCCCAGTTCTCGCGACAACCGCGACGGCGAACGAGCGAGTAACAGCCGACGTTGCTGATCAACTCGGAGAAACGAAGATCCTTCGGGGATCTCTCGATCGTGAATCATTGAGGCTCTGCGTCCTTCCGTTTACCCGATCAGCCGATCGCTTGGCGTGGTTGGGAGAACATCTCAACGATCTTCCCGGCTCCGGGATCATCTACGCACTAACGGTCGGGACGGCCGATCAGACAGCCGAGTATCTTCGTGCACGAGGACACGCAGTCAGGTCTTATAGCGCGCAGAACGAAAGCGACGAACGGTTAGCTGCCGAGGACGACCTTCTCAACAATCGGGTCAAAGCTCTGGTCGCAACCTCAGCACTCGGCATGGGCTTCGACAAGCCAGATCTTGGATTCGTCGTCCACGTTGGCGCACCTCCGTCGCCGATTTCGTACTATCAGCAGATCGGACGTGCGGGCCGCGCCCTCAGTAATGCTTTAGTGGTGCTTTTGCCGAGCGACCAAGACCTTCGCGTCTGGCAGTACTTCACGTCACTGGCCTTTCCGCCGGAACAAGAGGTTCGAAAAATCCTTGGTGCGCTTGCGACGGCAGATCGGCCGCTCTCGACGCCCGTGCTTGAAACTCACGTCGATCTCAGTCGCACAAGGTTGGAGCACATCCTGCGGGTCTTGGATGTTGACGGTGCAGTTCGCAGAGTTCAGGGCGGCTGGACACTTACAGGAGTGCCTTGGGAGCACGATACCGTCCGTTATGAGCGAGTCAGCGCAGCCCGTCAAGCCGAACTCGACTCGATGCTTCAGTACATCGCTACTGACGCCTGCCGTATGAAGTTCCTTCGTGATTGTCTCGACGATCACGGCGCGGGCCCTTGCGGCCGTTGTGACAACTGCACGGAGCCGTTCGTTTCTGACAGCGTGTCGACTTCGGAGGCGGAATGCCTAAGCAGACACTTGGCAAAGGCCGGGATTGAGTTGTCGCCTCGCGCGATGTGGCCAACCGGGCTCCCGAGATTGGGTATTTCGTTGTCAGGAAGAATTGCGAGCGATGAGTTGTGCGATGCAGGCCGTGCTGCGGCGCGGCTAACTGACATGGGTTGGGGCGAGGAGCTGTCTCGGGTTCTAGCAGCTGAAGACCAGAGGATTCCTGATCGCTTGATGGAGTTGGCTCAACGCGTGCTGGACGATTTCGTTCGGGCGCTGGAGCTGGATGTTCCTCTCGCATTCGTCGGTATTCGCTCTAGGCGACGCCCGGCGCTCACCGAGTCATTGTTCGAGGGACTCTGTAGCCGGTTCGGTCTTCCGTTCCTTGGCAGTGTCACCGCACCGAATCCTGAATCACTCGACAAACGATCAAATAACGCAGGTCGGGTGGCGACACTTCACACCGGTCTACTGCCGACGGCCTCGACGGTCGAAAGCCTGCAGTCCGCCGCCACTGCGGTACTACTGGTCGATGATTTCGTTGATTCCGGCTGGACCATGACCCTGGCTGGGCGTGCCCTCAAACGCGCGGGTGCCAATCGCGTCTTGCCGTTCGCGCTCGCGACAACAGGGCGACGGGACTAGCGGGCTAGACGTACGACCTGCTGGGATAAATATTCTTCCGAAGTCTTGGCGGCACGTAGGTCGCACACTGCTCGGCTTCCGCTGGGTGTTCCTTGATGAATCGCGGTCGATCAATCCGGGGAACTCGCACGCGTTTGAAGCTGCAGATGGGATCGAGCGCTTCGTATTCTCCGAGACGGAGAATCAATTCCGTTCGAAGGTCTTCTAAGTCGGCCGTCAGGCGATGGACGGTGCGAACCATCCTCAGATAGAGGTCATGGCTCTCTTCAAACTCGGTTGTTCGCTCAGTCCATCCACTTGGTTGAGAATTTGCCTGCAGCACACGCTCTACGGCCAGCGCCGCCGCCCGTTCCTCTGCCTGTGCTACCTGACATTCCGGGAATTGTCGAAGCAAGGGCACGTTCCGCCACCGAAATACTCCCGTTGTTTCCGACACCGTGCAGTCCGCAACAAGATTAGGGAAGCGCTCTCCGGCAAGCCGAGCGCTAAATCGAATTCCTGCTGGCAGGTATTTCACCGTCACAATCCCGCGAATGCCAAACGTTGCCCCTGTTGCCGCCTTCAGGCGATAGTCAGCGGCCTTGAGCCGCAACTTTGCCGGTAGGAGTTCCTTCAGGACCCTTCGAGACTGCACGTGGATGTCGAACTCATCGCTTGTGGCTCGCCTCGTCTGGCCGTTTGATTCTTGGGACAGATAAGGCTGTTCCTTCGACTTTCGTTCATCGATCTGGCGAGCAATGGCTTTGGCCCTTAGCACCAGGGCAGGCAGTTGGTCTCGTCCACACTTTAGCCACTCGCCCTGCTGCATTTCCTCCGCGTGACTTCGATGTAGGAAGTGCTCAACTTGTCGGGGCCAAGGTGTCGAGAACGAGTCAAAGCACGCGAGGCCGTACGGATTGCCGGTTTGAAGCTTCGCGACTCGGCGAAGCGGGTCGCCTGCGGTGATTCCGACCTTGACCAGCCCAAAGTCGTGGTCAGGAGCTGATCCCAACTTCATCACCAGGAAATAGACGTGTCCGCTCTCTGGCGTCATAAACCCACACCCGCCTGATGTCTAACAATGTAGTACAATGTAATACGTGTCAGCGCAACGCAAAGTAGCCGCTTTTCGTCTTGACGACGATCTCCTGCAGGGCCTTAAGACGGTCCATGAGCGCGACGGAATCCTACCGTCAGAGCAGGTGCGTCGAGCCGTCCGCGACTGGTTGCAAACAAAGATGGCTGTCACGAAAACGGACCGACAGCGCGCGGGCAAGGCGCGTCGCCGGTCCTAACACGTCAACCTGCTTTAACCAGGTCGACGAGCTACAGCGGATCGTAGCTCGTCGGCCTTCGTGCTGAAACAGCACGGAGGAGGCCCATGCCCGACACGCACGAACCATCGAGACTTACGGAACAACTGGCCCGGACCCGGATCAACCGATCGATTGCAGCCATCGGCTTTACACGTGTAGCCGGGGGCTCGACACGCGGGTCCGAGCGTTCGTCTCCATCCAGCGGAAGGCAACGCGAGACGACTTCACGTGGCGTGGGATACCTACGCGTCAGCACCGCCGAGCAGGCGGCCGAGGGGCTCGGGTTGGACGCCCAGCGCGACGCGATCGCCAAGGCAGCAGCACGCCTCGGAGTCGAAGTAACGGAGTCATTCACTGATGCTGGGGTGTCCGGCGGACTGCCGCTCGAACAACGGCCCGGACTTGTGGCCGCGCTCGACGCGCTCCACGCCGGAGACGTATTGATTGTCGCAAAGCGCGATCGACTCGGCCGCGACGTACTGAACGTCGCAATGTTCGAGCGACTCGCCGAACGAAAAGGGGCCCGCATCGTGTCCGCTGCTGGTGAAGGAACCGAGGGCGACGATCCGACCTCCCGGCTCATGAGGCAGATCGTTGACTGCTTCGCAGAATACGAGCGCGCAATCATACGAGCCCGCACGAGAGCCGCGCTGGCGGTAAAAAAGTCCAGAGGGCAGCGAGTTGGAGGGATTCCCTTCGGCTACCGGCTTTCCGACGACGGGAGGAACCTGGAATTGAATGCGGATGAACAGCGGGCGCTGGGCATCCTCAGGTCCCTCCGTGACTCCGGCAAGACGTACGACGCCATCGCAAGCGAACTCAACCGACTCGGCTTTCGATCTCGGACCGGTCGAGAGTGGGTCCGGCAGTCGGTCCACATGTTGCTCAGGAGCCATTAGCGCCGTTTGGGACCGCCGGGGGCAGTTGGGACGACTTGCGGGGCGGTCCGTTTGGCCAAACGGAGGTCAAGTCACCGGTGGGTGACTTGACAACGAAACCAGGCTCCCGGCCCGTTGCTGGAGGACTTTTTTCACTTTTTTCATGATTTTCCCGGAGGGTCGGTGCCGGGAACGGCCGGGCCGAGCGATGGCTCGGCCGCCGGACTTTTTATAGTTTTTATCGGCCTATACAAAAGGGGGGCCTCACTCTGGCGACCGTGTCCATTCGACGGACAGTTTCCATTCTTCGCGGCGTGGTGGTCGTTCCAGTCGGCGAGGTCCGATGGTCACGCGAACGTGGAGTCCAGTTCGTCGACATGGAACCGCATCTCGCAAGAGCCTTCCAACAGGGCGCTCTCCTCGGGATAAAGAGCTATCGCCCGAAAGACGGCCGAATCTTTCTCGACGCGATTGAGCAAGAGTTCTACAGGTCCTCAACGATCTTCATCGGCCCAGAGGAAACCCTCAACGAACAGGCGTGACCCCGCAGGGTTCATTCTTCCAGCTCGTTCGAAAACGAAAGACTCAACACGGCTGCCGAGTTGTAGCGGGGCTTCGTCAGGGACATGTAAGCGTGCGTGAGCTGCCCTGATAGGGCCAGCGTCCAGATGTAGCTGAACTCTGCTGGAGCACAGCTGCCGATGACGCTCACTTCCGGTCGAATCCCGACGAGGTGCGCGACGGCTGCGGGCCGATTCGGTCCGACTCTTCTGTCGGGATCTGGCCAGATGCTGAATCTGACCTGATCGACATCTCGAATCGGTTCGACGAGCTTTCCGCGCAGCTCCAGCCAAGGTCGGCCCTCTAGCTCGGGGTCCAGATCGCTAGGTCCGTTGATGCTCAACCTCACGCTCGGTGCGACTGACGAGATCAGAGCGTTTCGCTGAATCGTTTCGAACCGCTTTGATTTGTGCCGACGTGTTCTGCCCATGTGGACTACCTCACGAGGGTGAGTCTAGTCGGCTGGTTTAACGGCGAATCAACCAAGCGCATTGAGGTATTTGGAGCCGCGAAAGTTGCGCTCAGCAATCGCGGCGTGCGCGGGCGGGAGGGCCGAACCCCAAGTATCATCGGCCCTGCGCCGACTGTCCCTTGCCCTCGTTTCGCAGCAGCGCGGCTCATCTTGGCGAGATAGCGGAGTTTCACAATTCGGGTGGCATATGGCTGAAGCGATGACGGTGGAGACGATCCTCGAAGCGGATCTTCAGCAGAGGGGATTCTGGACGAGGGTGCGCTTTCCCCTTCGCACGACAAACGGTGGTTGGTCAGACATTGATGTTCTTGGATACCATCCGGAGCGAAAGGAACTGATATTTGCGGAGTCGAAGGTGCGCGGTCCCAAGAAGGACGTGTACGCCTTCACGCCCTACACACGGAAAGCGTACGGCAGCATCCTGGAGTTCGACGGCGACAACTACTTTGGTTTTCTGAAGCACGTTCGGCTCGCCTGCGAAGACGGTGTGGTGTTTGCTGACTTTCGCAAGATGGTCAAGACGCTCACCGTTCAGTTGGTGAGTAACTACTACATCGCCCCAGAATGTATGAAGGATGCATGCGAGGACGTCCTTCGCAAAGCGCGTGTGGGTATACCGAAGGGCGTCAAGGTTGCCATCCGGCTTGAGACGACTCTCGACGTCATCTCCAGGATGATTGCGAGGGAGAACGCTGACAAGCAGGGCCGACGGTATGGCCATGCGGCGCTCGATATCGCACGCGAGTTGAATCGGTACCTCCACCCAACAGTTCGCTTCGCAGGCCGGGGGCGTGCGGCGGCGGACGTGGTCAAGAAGAGCTTGGCAGACACTTTCGAGAGGGCGTTCAGGGTCGATGGTGAATGACCGCCGCCTAACAAGCAGTAGTTGCGGCCGTTAGGCGTTTATTCAGAGGCTCCACCATGAAGAAGTGCCCGTTTTGTTCGGAATTCATTCAGGATGACGCCATCAAGTGTCGGCACTGCGGAGAGTTCCTGCGAGGAAACTCAAGTGGCCGATCGAGCGGTTCGAAGGCGTCATCATCTCCCCTTCAACCAATCGGCATAGCTGTCTGCGTAATCGGTCTGCTGGCCGCCTCTTATTTCTTTCTCGGATTTGATACGTCGGTCGCAGTGCCGACCACCGAAGTCGCAGGACAAACAATCGGCGGCGGTCGTGTCAACAACATCGGTCTGATGAACCAGCGTCAGAACGGGATCATGATCGCCGGGCTCGTTGCAATCATCGGCGTTGTGCTCTTCGTCGTGGGACGGAACGACGCGGGCGGGCGTATCTCAGGCGATCCAAAGCGCGTGCCCGGCGGACTCGAATGTCCCAACTGTCGCCTAATCAGTCCAGACACCGCGCTGCAGTGCGACTGCGGGTTTGTTTTTCGTGGGGCGAACCGGCAATGACGCCCAAGCGCACCTCAGTTCATCGAAAGCGCGATTGACCACGCTCCGTCAGCCTTGATGTCGATGTAGTGGCTCCCAGCGACGGAGATGCGCTCGACATGTTGTCCCTTGTAACTACCAATCTTGTTCGCCAGAACACCGACGAGTTCGCCGCTGGCTCGATAAAGGGTCACGATGAAATTTCGGGAGCCGTCGTGTGAGAACTCGGCCGTGAGAAGACCCGTGTTGAGCTTGATCGCCCCCATCACGGAGTCGCCCTTCATCTTGTGGGAAATGGGGAGGGGATCGCCGACCTTCGCCGGGTCGGGCTGCTCGTACATGACGACCCACGGCTGATCAGCCTTGACCGATAGGCGATATCGACCGGCCTCAATCGGAACCAGCCTGACTCCGCTGTAGGTGCCGATGCTGTTGATCGGAACACTGTCAGACCCTTCGCGCTCGCCCATGACCTGGACAATGAAATTGCTGGTCCCCTTGAACGCGCCGCCCACCATCAGCAACCCAGTCTTGAAAGTGATCGGCGCACTGACTGAGTCGCCATTACCCTTGATCGTTGTGCTGTTCGAGCCTTGACTCGACTGCCTTGCGAAACCCACAGCCGAGGACAGAACCCACATCGCCAGGGCGAATCGTGACAACCGTTTCATGCGACGCCTCCCACGGCGCAATGATACGGGATATATCCCGTAGACCCGGAATGACGCTGGCAACGACCATCCCGTCGTGCCGAAGGTCATCCACTCCGCGCTACTGCAGCGCGTGGGAGCGCGACTTCGCAGAGCGCGGCAGTCGAAGGGGCTGTCTCAGGAGCAAGTCGCGCACGCGGCTGGCATGGATAGGTCGTACGTTTCAGGAGTGGAGCGTGGAGAGTTCAACGTCTCCGTGCTCAAGCTCGCACGAATTGCAAAGATCGTGGGAATGCGACTGGCGACCGTCTTTGAGGACGAGTAGCTAGGTTCACTCTTTCTCGCCCTTCTCACCTGGCGGCGGACCAATAACGACGGTCGGGCCAGAAGTAACCGGCCCCAGTGTCACGCTGAGCCGCCCGGTGATCGCGCCAGTGGCAACGGCCAAACCGCGTACCTTGTCGAGCGCTGATTGAAACTCCGCGAGTCGATGCTTGATCGTCAGGTCAGTGGCATTTGGATCGGAGTCCGGCAACAAGGCCCGCATTGCATCGTCGAAGCTCGCGAAGTGTGCTTCGAGTTCCTTGATCTTCGAAGGGTCGTTCGTCATTACCGGCGGACCAACCGTCGGAAGTTCAATGAGGTGTGTATCGCCCCCGCAATAACCGGAAGCGTAAGTCTTGCAGTTCCGGACCAAGTGAGCCGCCACCACTTTCGCCCACTTGATCGGCATCCGACTCCGAAAAAGCAGCGACGTAAAGTAGTCACCAAGGGCCTCCAGGCCAAGGCAGGTGCTCAAGTCGTCCACTGGGCTGAGGGCAATCTCGCCGGTGACGTTCTCGTAGAGGCTCGTTTTTTCGCCCGTCCGAATCGCGACGATCGCCTGCACGCTCAAGACACCGCCCCTCGGCGGAAACTTCTGATAGACCTTTTCTAGCGCCGCGTCGATCCGATCAATCGTGTTCTGGAGTGTTAGGCCGGGTTTGAGTTTTCGCGTGATCTCATCGCGCGCACGCGTAATTGCTCCAACCGTACCAGCGCCTCCAAATACCACGATCGGATCGGCGTCCTGCAACACCCATAGTTTGGGCCCGTAGGAACTTTGAATGGCTCCGGAATAGAGAGTGTCGCTGGCGAGAAGAATCCCGTCGGCGCACACGAACCCTGCTGCAATCGTCATCTGACGCCCTCGCAAACCGGCCGGAGGCGGCCGGGAATGGCCGCGCGGAAATCGACGAACGCTTCTCCGAGAGATCATTCCCTTACGTCGCTTGATCCGGCAAGCCGATCTTGAGGACAAGTGGTAATCGGTCCACCAGCGACAATCCGCTAGACTTCCCCGTCATGGACCGGATGAGTAAGGCAGGCGTCGACTGGAATGGTCTGTTCAGGTCGGTCGAGAGTGCCGTGCAGGGGTGGCAGCCGACGACTCTCAAGACCGAACTCGCATACAGCAACGCGCTCGCGACTCATCTCCGGGCGGTTCTTCCCGATGGGGTTCGAGTCGAACGCGAGTATCGCCACGAGGGCACGACCGCCGATCTTTGCGTTCTGAGCAAGGGACTCTTCAGCGATTCTCAGGTGCTCATCGAGGTGAAGTGCAATCTGCAAAAGAAGGCCGCCTACGACCGCCTCGTCGGTCAGGTGGAGGGTCTCCGGCCGAAGAAGAACCGCGTCGTGGTTGTGCTTGTCGGAGATACCGATCCCGCGCTGCTAGGTCGCCTCAAAGAGCAATTCGGGGAGTATCTCGGCAGCGGTCTTCTCGTGTCGTCAACCTCGCTGTGTATCGTGCTCGTGCCCCCTACCGCCTGACCGATCTCCAAAACGCCCTCGGTCCTATCGAATCAGTACGCTAGCATCTCGCCCGGCAGTGCCGGTGCCTGAAGCTCAGCTCACCATCGAAGAAAGGGAAAGACTCTATCGCTCGCGGGAGATTCGGGAACAGCTGTCGAAGCACTTCGAGTGGGCCGTGAGCGAGCTGAAGAACCTCGTAGGAGATGCCGACGCGTGGCGCGTGATTGACGAGGCTGTGGTGACCGACGTGGCAGGGACGTTTATTGCTCCCGGTCACGGACGGCGTGCGGTTCGGAAGCTCGGGTCGACAAGCCGAGATGCCAACGCCCGCAAATGGATGACGGCCTCGGTGGCGAGGTTGTCACATGACACTCTTTGCCTGATCGCGGAGTCCCGGTTCTCGATGGCGGAGATCGAGCGCGCACTTCGTGCAATTGAGGCGGCACGAAGGCAATTCGTCGACCTGGACCGACAATCGGCAGGTGCGAAGGGTCGGGCGATTTCTGCCGAACCTGCACAGGCTTTTAAGAAACTGGTCGAACGGACGGTGAAGAACACAACTGAGAGCCTGCCGAGAAGGCCCAACTACCGCGATGTTTTGAAGCGACTCGGTGAAGAGCCAGATGTTCGAGTCGATTGGGAAACGGAGTGTGTTTACTACAGTGCTGGCGAGCGCCGAATGACGTTCAAGAGACTGAAGAACATCATCGGAGAATCAGGCAGGATCAGATAAATCCCATGAAGGTGACTTGGCGGGACGCGCGTACGCGACGCTTGATTCCACGTCATGCCGAGTTCTGCCAGTCGGGAAACCGTTCAGAAAGCGCTTCCCAGCGGATGCGATGACTCTTGGGCGTGTCCCGATTTTTGTGTGTGAGACGGTTTTGATCTTCGCGGTGGTGGCGGGCGGCTGATCTGTGCCGGTCGCCACCACCGCGTTCAGGGTACGCATCTTACGCCTGGCCTCGAAGAAAGCGATCTCCAAAGAGGAT